>CAVVVQ010000034.1:0-171321 GCA_963751725.1 uncultured Verrucomicrobiae bacterium | reverse complement strand
CCAAAGCGGTGTCGCGCTTCGCTTGCCACCGCTGTCCAAATGAAAGAAATCTCGCCTGCCATGAAAGCATTTATCTCAGGGGGCGCGGGCTTTATTGGGAGCCATCTCGTGCATCGATTGCTTGGGGAGAAAACCGTCGAGTCCGTGGTGGTTTACGACAATTTCACCTCTGGAAAACGGTCCTTCCTCGATTTTGCCAAGGGCGATTCGCGGCTCCGAATCGTTGAAGGCGACCTCAAGAAAGTGGAGGAGGTGGTCGCGGCCATGAAAGGGTGTGACACGGTTTTTCATCTCGCCGCCAACCCGGACATTGCCAAGGCCGTCACGCAACCGGATATCGATTTCTGGGAGGGCACCTATCTAACCCAAAATGTGGTTGAAGGGATGCGACGCACCGGCGCCCAGCGAATTTTCTATACCTCTGGAAGCGGCGTTTATGGTGAGGACCCCGATGTTGCATTCAAGGAGGATTACGGTCCGTGCGTGCCGATTTCGACTTATGGCGCGAGCAAGCTTGGCTGCGAAGGATTGATCTCGGCGTATTGTCATATGTTTTCAATGCAGGCGCGGGCATTTCGGTTTGCCAACGTAGTGGGTCCGCGCCAGACGCATGGCGTTGGTTATGATTTTGTCCGGCGCTTACGAGCGGATCCAACACGGCTCCGAATTCTGGGCGATGGCACACAATTAAAGAGCTACATTCATGTCGAGGATGTGCTGGCCGCCATCGGAGCTGCTGGAGCGGCGATCGACTCGCGGTATGATGTTTTCAACGTAGCGACCGACGATTACATTACGGTGCGTGAGATCGCTGATCTGGCTGTCCAAGTGTGCGGTCTCGATCCCGGTTCGGTGAAGTATGAATTCACCGGCGGCGATCGCGGTTGGAAGGGCGACGTGCCAATCGTTCATTTTGATTGTGCGAAAATTAAGGCTCTCGGTTGGAAAAATCGCCGGACTGCCGCCGAAGCTCTGGTCGATTCCATGAAAGCGATGCTGATGGAAATCGAAAATGTGTCGGCTTGAGATTAGTAAGAGGCTGCATAGAAGATGCTGGAGGACTTGAATGGCGAATGATCTTGAGGCTGCGGGCACTGCTCCGCGCGTTGTTGAGCACCTGCTGCCCAAAGGCGGGACGCTCGACGACGTCGATATCAGCATTGTGATCCCGGCATTAAACGAAGAGATCACCGTCGGTGAATTTGTCGATTGGTGTAAGGAAGGGCTAGCCCAGGCCGGGGTGAAGGGCCAAATTCTGATTGTAGATAGTTCGACTGATCGAACGCCGGAGATCGTGCTCGAACATGGGGGCGAGGTGCTGCGCACACCGAAGCGTGGGCTTGGTCGCGCTTACATCGATTCGATTCCTTTTATCCGTAGCAAATGGATTGTCCTGGGTGATGCCGACCTAACCTATGATTTCCGCGAGTTGATCCCATTCATTGAGGCGTTCCGGAGCGGCGCCGAGTATATCATGGGTTCGCGGTTCAAAGGAAAAATGGACGACGATGCAATGCCATGGTTGCATCGTTACTTCGGAACGCCGGTAACGACGTGGATGTTGAACTTTATCTACGGTAGCAAGTTTTCCGATATCCATTGCGGGATGCGAGGCGTCACGCTCGATGGATTAAAGCGGATGCAGCTCAAGTCACAATCCTGGCAATATGCTTCGGAGATGATCATTAAGTCCCTTCAATTGAAGCTACGGACCTCAGAAGTGCCGATCACGTTTCATAAAGATCGGGAAGGTCGGGTGAGTCATTTGAAGCGATCTGGATGGCATGGTGCATGGTACGCCGGATGGATCACGATTCAGATCCTGCTGACATACGGCGCGGATTTTCTTTTGGTGAAACCGGGCATGGCACTGCTGCTGATTGGTGCGGTGGGTTCTGGGATGCTTATCAACGGACCTATCCACATTGGTGGGATAGGATTTTCGTTGCACTGGATGCTTTTGTTCCTGGTTGCTTTCCTATCCGGCTTGCAGCTGTGCTTTACTGGGATACTGGCGAAAGCGGTTTACGATATCGAACAAAGGAGAGACGAACGATGGCAGGGAGTGTTTGGTTTTAATCGAGCACTGTTGATTTCGTCCCTTTTCTTTCTGGTTGGGGTTGGTTGCACATGGGGTTTGTTATCCGAGTATTTCAGGCAACATTTCGCGTTACCAGCCGAGGTGGGGGTTGAATCCTACCGCGCAGTTGCTGGTGTAGGACTAATTCTTTGCGGCTTTCTTTACTTCACTTTTTCATTGGTCTTCAGCGCTCTTTTGGAAACCCGTAGGGCTTCGGATCCGGTCTAGATTGGTTTGAAGATCGAAATGACGCTCGATGCTGTTGTTGTTACGGGTGCTGGGCAAGGGCTTGGCCGCGCGATCGCACTGAGATTCGGAGAAGCACGAATCCCGGTGTTATGCATCGCTCGCAGTGAGAACGCGGACTCGACTCGTGATGCCATAATCGCAGCCGGTGGCGCCGCAGAAAGTGAGAAGATGAATTTGGCTGATCCAGTGGCTGCGACGGAATTAGTTACACGGTGGATTGCTGGGAAATCATTTAAACGGCTTGGGCTAGTCCTCACCGCCGGGACACTGGGTCAGGGAGGTGGGTTGGCTGAAAGCGACTTAGCTGATTGGGCAACGACATTTCAAACCAATGTCCTCGGCAACCTCGCGGTCGTCCGCGCATTGCTCCCCCGTATGTTTGAGAACCGATTTGGAAGAATCCTAACCTTTGCTGGCGGCGGCGCGGCTTACGCGTATCCACTGTTTTCAGCGTATGCCATTTCGAAGACGGCAATGGTCAGGGCGACAGAAAATCTCGAGGCCGAACTAAAAGGGAAAGGTGATTTCCTCACTGCATGCCTTGCTCCCGGTGCGATGGAAACTTCGATGCTGCAGAAAGTGCGTGAGGCCGGTGGCGAAGTCCGAACGACGGTTCCGGTGAGTGAGTCCGTTGAGTTTGCCTGGGAATTCTTACACGCTGCGAACTGCGGTTTCTCAGGCCGTTTCGTGCATGTCCGTGATGAGTGGCGCTCCTGGCTTGGCGCAAATTCGTTGAGCGACGATCGTTGGCTGCTGCGTCGGATAGAAAAATGAAAGTTGTCGTTGTTGGTTACGGATTGATAGGCCGGGAGCGAGTGAGCGCTTTGCGCCAACTCAAGGAAAAGGATAGCAACCTTGACTGGGCGGTATGCGATCCGTTTCTCCCGAAAGAACAGGAAACAATCGAAAAAGCCGGGGGCGGTTGGTTTGGATCTTACGAGGCCATGGCGGCTTGGAAGCCGGATTGGATTATTATCGCGACGCCACATGACACCGCTGAAAAGCTGGCAGCCGAGAGTCTCGCGCTTGGGGCACGGGTCCTCATGGAAAAACCATTCGGCCGCTCACTCGAGGAAGCGGAACGGTTAATGAAATTGCGGAAATTCGATGACCAACTGTGGATTGGGTTCAATTACCGCTTTTTCCCGGGCGTGGCGGAGGCAATCTCAGATGCGCGGTCGGGAAAATTTGGATCACTGATTAGTGTCACGTTTGTCCTTGGACATGGCGGCGCACCGGGAATGGAGCTCGGGTGGAAGTTTGACCCGATCAAAGCAGGTGGTGGTTGTCTGATTGATCCTGGTATTCACCTCCTTGATCTTTGTCATCAAATTGTCGGCGGCGAACTGGTTCCGGCCGGTGTTTCGGCATGGAACGGTTTTTGGAAGACGGGGATTGAAGAAGAAGTCCATCTCCTTTTCCGCAGTGGAAGCGTTTCGCTGAATGTGCAGGTTTCCATTGTTCGGTGGCGCAGTGTATTTCGAATGGAACTCCATGGTAGTGATGGTTATGGGGTCGTTACGGGTCGCGGCCGTAGCTACGGACCGCAGCGTTATATTCGCGGGAAACGGTGGGGCTGGCAGAATGCTAAGAACCAGGAGGAAAGCGAGGAACAGGTTTCCACGACAGATTGTCAGTCGAGTTTTGCCGATGAAATGTGCGCGCTCTTCTATGGGAAGAATGGGGAAAAGCCGCTCAAGCCGTGTTCAGGCGATGAAGGTCTCCAGGTGATGCGCACGTATCAGGCTTGCCGAAACCTGATGCACTTGGAATGATGACGGCCCAAATAAATTAATGGACCAAACTGCAAAGGCCAAATCGGACGATTGGAATGAGCATTGGGAGCATTTTGCCGATGCAGCCGTCGAAAATCCCGCGCAGATCTATCGGCATCAGGTGCTCGTCAATTTGCTGAAGGAAAACAATCGAGACGGGATGCGGTTGTTGGATCTTGGGAGTGGTCAGGGAGATTTTCTGGTGCGAGCGGCTCGGGAGCTGCCGGCCGCTGAGCTGGCCGGCTTCGAACTGAGCCAGGTGGGAGTCGAGATAACGCGGCGCAAGGTTCCTCGCGCAACGGTGATCTCAGCAAACTTGTTTTCGCCCCCGGAGGAAATCAAAACATTCGCGGGATGGGCCAACTGTGCCGTTTGTTCGGAGGTATTGGAACACGTCGACGACCCGGTCGCGTTTCTAAAGGCCGCGTCGGATTACCTTGCGCCGGGCGCGATGATCTTCATCACTGTTCCGGGGGGACCGATGTCGGCCTTCGACCGTCACATCGGACACCGTCAGCATTTCACACGAGATTCGATTGCCGCCGTGCTAAAGGGTGCGGGATTCCAAGTCGCCAATGTCTACATGGCGGGGTTCCCCTTTTTTAATCTCTACCGTCTGGTTGTGATTTCCCGGGGAAAGAAACTGGCTGACGATGTGAACGCCAATTTGCAAAAGGGATCCATGTCACCATTGGCAAGGTTAACGATGAAAACCTTCCAAAAGCTGTTTGTGGCGAACAGACTCGATTCCCGGTTCGGTTGGCAAGTGGTAGCCGTCGGCCGGAAGTCGTCGCTATGATGACGAGAATCGGTCCTTACCTTGTCCTCGGCCTCCTTTTGAGTGTGTTTGTCTGGACGGGATGGAGAGGACTGGATTTCGGACATCACTGGGACGAGCAGTTTGCCCTTGAACAGATTAGCCGGCCCCTGGAGAGCGGTGTTTTTATGCCCGCCAGCTATAACTATCCATCGATGGTCTTCGACATCGGTACCGTTGCACTGCTCCCCAGGACAATACCTTTTCTTGTCCTGACGACGAAGGAATCGACCCCAAACCATTCACAACCATATCGAGAAGTCGTTCATAAAGAGAGGCTCGAACCGCTAGTCGGGTTTGCTAGGAGCCAACCATTCCTACTGCGCCTGCGGGCCATTTTTTTAATACTCACTTCGTTAACCGGAATTTGGGTGTTCCTAGCGGTGCGGGCTTGTAATAGAAGCGGCTGGGAGGCGGTGTTTGCATCTGCCGTTGTACTCACATCGTGGGAGATTGCGTACCATGCACGATGGGTCGCGCCCGATGCGCTTCAAATGCAATTTGTTGCGTTATGGCTCATGTTCTTTGCCCTTGCTCTGTCCTCTGCCCCACGTCGTTTGCTCTGGCTGGGGCTGAGCGCCGCGTCCGCTGGACTGGCTTGCGGCACGAAATATCAAGGCGGTATTCTCCTTGTGCCGGTGGTTATTTATTCTGCTGTCGCAGTCCGTGCTTCGTCACAGTCTCGGCCCATCCTAGCCATGGCCAAGGCGCTCATCTACACCATTGGAATCTTTACTGCGTGTTTCATCATCTCCACTCCTGGGGTGCTCCTTCAACCGTTAATCTTTTGCCAGGCTCTACGCCACATGAGCCATGTGTACGCAACAGGACACTTCGGTCATACGGTCGGGGCGTTTAGCGAGCACGGTTACCTTCTTTTAGTTTATCTGACGTGTGTGCTTACGTCTCATTGGCCGATCATAGCCCTGGTGTTATCAGCCGTTGCCTGTCTGGGCGTAGTTATGATCACGAAGGAGTCGCCGCTGCGCGCGATGCTTTTCCTTTTCGTCCCGCTCGTGTTTGTGTTCTACATGGCCTGTTTTCGTGTCATGATCGTGCGCAACTACCTCTTGCTTGCGCCGTTTATTGCGTTCTTCGCCGCGCGCGGCGCATTTCACATATGGGAGGCGTTGGTTTCTGCCGTTTGGCTTCGCCGTATCGTGGTAAGTGGTTTTGTTACGCTCTTTGCCTTCAATGCGACCTTCCTTTATTTGGCGTCGGAGACAATTCGGCCTGGCGTTGTTAAGTTTGGCCCAGACATTGTAACATATTTGAAGAAGCACTCCGGAGAGCAGTACTTATTGTCACCGAAGGTAGCCATAGCCGTAGCCAGCCAGAACGCGACGTTGAGCAACGTAACGTTAGATCCAAACCTTGCTAAACGGTACTTGCTATTTGCTCAGGAAGGAGCGCCCGAGGCGTACATTTGCAATCGGCTTGGACAATATCAATACGTGGCCGGCCCGTTGGAGGTGAACTCTGATTATTATCCAGATTGGCAGGGGGAGGCGAGAGTATTTGGGGTTCCCATGGAGCGTGCGCGCGCGATGCAATTGGTCCGGAGACAGTAAACCGTAGAATTGGCTAGTGAGGAGGAGATTTGCGACCGATAAACCAATGGACAATACGAGGTAGAAGACAGGCTAAGCCGAGCGGGGAAAAACCAATGCGAACGCCGGAATAGATGCGCCCAAGGAGAGATGTGTCCGGGTCATAAGGATAGGTAAGGAGCGTTCCGCTCGCGATCGCGAGTATTATCAGCGTCAGGGTAGCCGCCATAACTCTCTTAGACGAGAGACCGGCCCTTAGAAGATTGCCCTCCGGTCGCGGGATCAACCTTGGCCCCTGTTAACTCCCCTGGGCGCGATCGATATCATAGCCTGCAAGAATGGAAGTAAACCCGTATTCCTCAACCGACCCCTGGCATATGACTTGCCAGCACTCCATCCTCCTCAGGAGTCAGGTCCTGCCATTCATGAGTGAATCTTCAGTTGAGCCTTTGCTATTTTGGGTTACTGACCTTCTTTTCACCGGCTTTCGAGAAATAAGGCATCGTCGGTAACCCCATGCTTCATGCACCAGTCTCCCGAAAATCTTGACGCTCTTGAGGTAATGGAGCCGCCTTTTGCCGACCAGGAGCACACCCTGGAAAATCGGACTTCGCGGGCTTGGGCAGTTGCACTGCTGGTGGGCCTCTTCGGGACAATTTTCTGGCTTCTTTCCAAGACAGGCGACGTTGTCGACCGGCCCTTCGAAAGACTCGACGCTGAAGAGGAAGCAGAGCCCTCTCCTCTGGTGGAGAAGCCCGTTGCGCCTCGGACTCCGCGACTTTGGCCATTTGCGCTGTTATTGGGATTGGCTCTCTGGATCTTCACGACGACGGGTGGAACACAGATTTTCATAAATGAAATGCTGAGCGAGGCTTACGATTCGCACGGAGAGCATTTACTGCGAGGCGATCTTGATGTGGATGGGAACGCGATTCGGCACGAGGTCATGCTCGTTAACGGTCATAGCCGGATGTACTTCGGGCCGTTCCCGGCGTTTGTCCGAATACCGCTCGATTACATCTATCCGAAAGGTCGTGGAAACTGGTCTCGCCTGACGGGTTTCTGCGCCGGAATGATCGCGCTGGCTGCATTCACCGCAATAGTCCGACTGGGAATGCGCAAGTCGCAGCTTTCAACCCGATGGCGATACATCATTGGAATTACCAGCATGGTGGGGTTCGCTTTTGCATCGCCGCTTCTGCTGCTGCTGGGGAATCTTTCAATTTACGGCGAAGCAATTATTTGGGCATTAGCCTGGTCAACGGCTGCTCTTTACTTTGCGCTTCGAGCTCGTGAAGCAGAGGGGGCGGCGCTGACTCGATCATTGCTCTACTTTTCGCTTTGTGTCGCGGCTACCATATTTTCGAGAGCCACATTTGGTGCGCCGTTAGTTCTGCTCGGAGGTGTCCTTGCTCTGCGGCTTTTCCGTCGGAATCCGATCCGGAATTTCGCTGTGCTTTGCCTGCCGCTTGGCCTTGCCTTGTGCGCGCATCTCTACATGAGCTACGCGAAGTTCGGCAACTTCAGCGGGATGAATTTGAATTACTCGATCAATCCGGTGCAACGGGATTATGCGCTGAAGCACGGGATCTTCGATGTGAAACGGATCCCATATAGCTTTGCTGATTATTTTTTGCTACGCCGACCGGTCCCACAGCCGGGGCCGCCTTATTTGAAAGCTGGGCGGGCGATCTACCAGCCTCATAACTTGTTTGTCATGGAGTTTACGGAGACCTACTCATCGTTGCTTTGGTCTGCCACCTGGATTGTGGTCGGTGGCTTTATCGGATTGCTCCTGATTTTGTTAACCAAAGGGGGCACATGGCTGGATCGCGCCATGGCTGCGGTGCTTGATGCTGCAATATGCCAGCATCCTTTGTTACATGGGGCTTTGCCAAAGATACGTTGCGGAGTTCTTTCCCTTGCTGGTGTTTTCCTTTGCCTTCTTCCTTTGGACGGGCCGTGTGGCCTATCGAATGCGATACCTGTTGATTGCGATGGTGGCGTTCTCGGTCGTAATCAACTCACTCACAACCGTGGCCTGGTTGATTCAGGACGACATGAATGTCCCGATGGAAACGAAGGTGAAATGGAATCGGTTTATGGGAAAAACGCATTAACAGAAGAGACAACGGCATCTTTAACGTTTGATTTGAAATGATTATCACGCGCTCTCCACTGCGAATCTCGCTCGGCGGCGGCGGCACTGATCTTCCGTCCGTACTACAAGGATCACGGCGGTTTTCTGATCGCGGCTGCGATCGACAAATACATCTATATCAACGTGCATCGCCGGTTTGTGGACGGCTTCCTTCTCAAGTATGCCCAGCTCGAGGAAGCAGCAACAGTCGAGGAGATCAAGCACCCGATCATCCGGGAAGCGTTGAAGTTGGCCGGGGTGCAGGAAACGAAGCTGGAAATTACCAGCATGGCTGACATTCCGGCAGGCACAGGGCTCGGATCATCCGGCAGTTTTACCACCGCTTTGCTCAAGGCGTTGCATGCGTTACGCAAAAACCTTGTTCATCCAGCCGAGCTGGCAGAACAAGCCTGTGAGATTGAGTTGGAAAAATTGCGTGAACCGATTGGGAAACAGGATCAGTACATTGCGGCCTACGGTGGCATAACGTGCTTCAAGTTTCTCCCAACCGGGAAGGTGGAAGCGTGGCCGTTGAAGATATCGGAAGAAACGCTCTACAATCTCGAAGATAATCTCCTGCTCTTCTTTACCGGTTATGCCAGGTCGGCCTCGAAAATCCTGAAGGAGCAGGATGACAAGAGTAAACAATCCGACAAAGCGATGACGGAGAACCTGCATTTCGTGAAAGACCTTGGCCAACAAAGTCAGGCGGCGCTTGAGAGCGATAATCTGGTCGAGTTCGCGCGGTTAATGGATGTGCATTGGCAGCGCAAGAAGGAACGTTCCAAGAGCATGAGTAACCAGGACATCAACGAATGGTACGATTGCGCGATGGCCAATGGAGCGCTCGGTGGAAAATTAATCGGTGCCGGTGGCGGTGGGTTTCTGATGTTTTACACCAATGACAAGACTCGACTCCGTCATGTCATGCATGAGCGAGGGCTGACTGAAGTTCGTTTCCGATTCGATTTCGAAGGCACGAAGATTCTTAATCAATGATCGCAACGGGAATGGAAATTGAGCTGGCCGATTGGCCGGTTGCCATTCTCGCAGGCGGTCTGGCTACACGGCTCCGGCCCATTACCGAAACCATCCCGAAGGCACTGGTCGAAGTAGCTGGAGCACCTTTCATCGCGCATCAGCTGCGCTTGCTCCATTCCGCCGGGTTTCGTCAGATCGTCGTTTGCACAGGTTACCGCGGCGAAATGATCGAAGGGCAGATTGGTGACGGCGCCGGTTTCGGTGTTCGAGTTGAATATTCATTCGACGGCCCACGGCTGCTTGGAACTGGGGGCGCGTTGAAAAAGGCGTTACCACTCTTGGGTAACCGTTTTTTTGTCTTGTACGGCGACTCGTATTTGCTGGTCGATTATCAAAAGGTCGCGGCCGCTTTCGCTCGTTGGCGGTAAGCCGGGGTTGATGACGGTTTATCGAAACGAAGGCCAATGGGACACCAGCAACGTTCAGTTCGAAGACGGGAAGATCCTTCGTTACGACAAGAAGGAACGTTCTCCAAAGATGCTTCACATCGATTATGGTCTAGGGATTTTCCAGGCCGAATCGCTTGATTCATGGCCCGCGAACGAACCATTCGATTTAGCTGACGTTTACCGCGATCTTCTTTCCAAGAATCAATTGGTCGGCTATGAAGTGACTCAGCGTTTTTATGAGATCGGTTCGCCAGAAGGTTTGGCGGAACTCGATGCTCTTCTGCGCCGGCAACCCAGTTCCAATCCATCATGAGTTATTCAGAACAACACCTACAAGAAACCGCCCAGATCGTTTCACAACTTGACCCAGCTGTTTGCGAAAAAGCAGTCGAACTACTAGCCAATGTCCGTGAACGAAACGGGCGCCTTTTCATTCTTGGCGTCGGCGGCAGCGCGGCCAATGCCTCACACGCAGTAAACGACTTTCGTAAGATCGCCGGGATCGAATGTTATGCGCCAACTGATAACGTTTCCGAGCTGACAGCGCGCACAAACGACGAAGGCTGGAGCACCGTCTTTTCAGAATGGCTCAAAGGCAGTCGGCTTAACGAAAAAGATGCGCTGCTTATCTTTTCCGTTGGCGGCGGTAACATGGAGAAGAACGTTAGCCCAAATCTGGTTGCGGCGTTGCAACTGGCCAAAGAACGCGGGGCCAGTGTGATTGGAATTGTTGGACGCGATGGCGGATATACCGGACAAGTCGCGGATGCAGCGATCATTATTCCGACGGTTAATCCCGGTAATGTCACTCCCCACTCCGAAGCGTTTCAGGCCGTGGTCTGGCATCTCTTTGTCAGCCATCCGAAGTTGAAGGTCGCGCAAACAAAATGGGAGAGCACGAAATAGCACGACCGGCGGTTTTCCTCGATCGCGACGGAGTCCTCAATAAATCGGTAATTCGCGACGGCGGTCGGCCATTTCCGCCGCATGAGCTGGAGGATTTCGAACTTTACGATGACGTGCCGGACGGGTGTGCCCGATTGGCCGCGGCTGGTTATCCTCTAGTGGTCGTGACAAATCAGCCCGATCCGGCGCGCGGAACGCAAAAACGCGAGGTGATCGAGGCGATGAATCGGAAAATGCTCGAATGGCTTCCGCAGATCGTGCACGTGGAAGTTTGTTGGCACGCAGGCTCGGAATACGGAGACGATTGCGAGTGTCGCAAGCCACGGCCGGGAATGCTGTTGAATTCGGCGAAACTTTTGAATTTGGACCTGCCTCGAAGCGTCATGGTTGGCGATCGATGGCGCGACATTGACGCTGGTCACGCGGCCGGTTGCAGGACCGTGTTTATCGATCGCGGTTACTCGGAAAAACTCCGGCAACAACCTGATTGGACGGTGACCTCGTTTGGTCAGGCGGTGGACGTGATTTTGGGAGCGCGATAATGGGCGCTTGCGTTTTGGAGTGCGGCAGCGCTCTGCCGCTTTGGGAAAAGATCAATGCGAGATCTGAACTTGTCGAAGTGAACCGAAGCGCGAAGCGCCGTCGCACTCCAATGTTTCCCCGCGATAGTGCGGCGCCGAATCACCGCAGAAGTCGGCGATGAAGGCGCGCTTGGGCGAATCGCTGCAAATCGAAGCAATCGAGGACGCTCATCGTGAAAGTGTTTCAATCACCAGGAAGGCGACTTGTAGTCGCCTGTGATAAAGGCCGACAGAGATTGCCGCTCATGACAGATCGAGTCAACTCTCGGGCGCTTCGCAGAAGCGGCCCTACAACTGCACCAAAAAGCCACTTGCGCTCACGTTCCAAACATCGCTAGTTGGGGGGATGAACACGGCTATTCTGGAAAAACTTCCGATCAAGATTTTTGCGGACGGAGCGGATCTCGACGGGATCGTTGATCTCTCCCGCAAGCCGTATATTCAGGGGCTTACTACCAACCCCACCCTGATGCGCAAAGTTGGGGTCACCGACTACGAAGCGTTCGCCAAGTCCGTCCTCGAAAAAGTGAAAAATATCCCGATTTCGTTCGAGGTTTTTTCCGATGAATTTCCAGAGATGCGCCGGCAGGCCCTTAAGATCCGGGATTGGCAGGACAACGTTTACGTCAAGATTCCGATCTCAAACACAAAAGGCGAATCATCGATTGATCTGATTCGCGACCTTGCTGCCGAAGGGGTTAAACTCAACGTAACCGCGATTCTCACACTCGATCAGGTGAAAGCGGTTGCTGGGGCATTGAATCGGGATCTCCCATCAGTCGTTTCTGTTTTCGCCGGCCGAATTGCTGACACTGGAGTTGATCCAATCCCTCACATGAAGAAGTGCCGGGAGTTGCTGAAGGGATTGCCGAAGGCGGAGCTTCTTTGGGCAAGTGTTCGTGAGGTGCTGAATATTTTCCAGGCCGCGGATTGTGGCTGTCAAATTGTCACTGTCCCGCACGATATTCTGGGGAAGGCGGCCAAGCTTGGCGGGATGGATTTGGGCGAGCTATCCCTGGACACAGTTCGCATGTTTAATGCGGACGCAGAAGCAGCCGGCTTCAAGCTCTAGTTAGGTGGCATGCCGGTCGGAGGCATGGTCCACCGGTTCAATATTGTGTGGAATTGAAACAGACCTCGATTCGATTCACCGCGTCGCGATGAAAAATCTTTGGAATCCAGTCGACGCGAGCAAACACCAGTCTGATCTGGAACAACGCGTTTATTCTTCGCAATTGCTGGGACGCGATCCGACTCTCGTGCTTCATGGCGGCGGTAATACTTCGGTCAAAGTCACTGAACAAAATCTGTTCGGCGAACCCGAGGAGATCCTTTACGTCAAGGGAAGCGGATGGGACCTGGAGACGATCCAGGCCGAGGGGTTCGTTCCGGTCCGGATGGAGCATCTCCTGAGACTCGCGCAGTTGGATGTCCTCCCGGATATCCAAATGGTGAACGAGCTTGCCACGCACGTGACCCGCAAGGGCGCGCCTGCGCCATCGGTGGAAACGATTCTGCACGCGGTGTTGCCCTACAAGTTTGTCGATCACACCCACGCGGATGCGATCGTCGCAATCACGAATACAGACGACGGTGAAAGGCGAATCCGGGAAATCTACGGAGACGACGTTGTGGTTATCCCGTATGTCATGCCGGGATTCGATCTGGCCCGCGTTTGTGCCCAAAAATTTGAGGCCGAAGCAAAGCCATCCACCGTCGGCATGGTCTTGTTGAAGCACGGCATTTTTTCATTTGGAGCGACAGCCGAAGAATCGTATCGGCGAATGATCGAATTGGTTGATCGCGCGGAGGATTATCTCAGAAAGAAGAAGGCTTGGGACGTCGACGTAACGCAACCAACGGCGGGCAGAGCCGGTAAGGCGACGCGGGAGGAGATCGCCACTCTTCGACGCGATCTTTCGTTATGCGCCGGATTTCCGATGATAATGTCGACTCACTCGGATTCGAAAAGTCTTGGCTTTGCCGCTGCGAATAATGTGAAGGATCTTTCTCAACGTGGTCCAGCAACGCCCGGATCACATTCTCCGCACAAAACGGCTTCCGATGCTCGGTCGGAATGTCTCGGAGTATGCCGAGGCTTATCGCGATTATTTTGCGCGTAACAGCGGTCGGAGTAACAAAGCGATAAGAATGCTGGATCCGGCGCCCCGTATCATTCTGGATCCGGATCTTGGAATGTGCTGTGCCGGACGTTCTGCCGAAGGAGCCGCGATCAATCGCGATATTTATTCGCACACCATTGACATAATTTTGCGATCGGAAGCGCTCGGCGGTTATCGAGCGTTATCTGAACAAGAGTTGTTCGAATTTGAATATTGGGAGCTGGAACAAGCGAAATTGCGGCGGCCGGGTGCCCCGCCTGTTTTCGGGGGTGAAATTGCGTTGGTCACCGGGGCAGCATCTGGAATTGGAGCGGCTTGTGTTGAATCATTGGTAAAACGCGGGGCAGCGGTAATCGGTCTCGATATCGATCCGAAGATCGCAACACCAACCTGGCGTCCGGCCGAACTTTCTTGGATCACAATGCGATATCACGTCTGCGGACGAGCTCGCGAAAGCATTGGACAGAGCTCTCGGCGTTTATGGTGGACTGGACATGTTGATCCTGAATGCAGGTGTTTTTCCGGGGGGCGTGGCTCTTGAGAAATTAAGTCTCGAACAATGGCGCGATGTTTTCCGGGTGAACCTTGATGCCAACCTAACGTTGATGCGGGAATGCTGTCCGCTTTTGAAGCTTGCGCCAAAAGGTGGGCGTGTTGTCGTAATTGGTTCGAAGAATGTTGCTGCGCCGGGGCCCGGTGCGGCCGCCTATTCCGCATCAAAAGCAGCGCTGACTCAGCTCGCCCGAGTCGCTGCACTGGAATGGGGCGGTGCTGGCATTCGCGTAAACACGCTTCATCCAAATGCGGTTTTCGATACCGGCATCTGGACCGAAGAAGTGCTGAAGAAGCGGGCTGAGACCTACGGATTATCGGTCGATCAATATAAACGCGATAATGTCCTCAAAACGGAGATTCTAAGCACCGATGTAGCAGAACTGGCTGCGGAAATGTGCGGACCGCTCTTTGCCAAAACGACCGGTGCTCAGGTCCCGATCGATGGTGGCAATGAGAGGGTGATTTAGATTTCTCCTTGACGGGCTCCTTGGCGCATTAACAAAATCCATTCAAATGCAGATCCATATCGCACGTGATGGAAAGGCGACGGGACCTTTCTCCCTTGAGGAAGTCAATCGTCAACTGGCGGCGGGAACATTGAGTCTGACCGATCAGGCATGGTACGAAGGCGCGCCGGCCTGGATGCCGCTCTCGGCAGTTCCTGGTGTGACCGGGGCAGCAGCTGCACCGCCTCGTGCTGCGGCTGTTCCCAAAATGGCGGCTGCAACAACTGCCGTTGCCTCCACAGCTGCGGCTCCCGTAGCGACAACAAAGAATGAGCCGCTCGCTATTTGGGCATTGGTTCTGGGATTACTTGGTTTTTTCTGCTGCGGACCGTTCGGTGCGATTCCGGCGATTGTTTGCGGACATTCCGCTCTTTCCAAGATCGGGAATGATCCGGGATTGGGAGGTCGTGGTATGGCTATCACGGGATTAGTTCTCGGATACCTTTGGGCGATAATATTTGTGCTCTTTCTTGTTTTTGGAGGCCTCGCTCAAATACAGCAGGCCATTGAACAAGGTATGCACAAGTAGTCAGGCGAAATGTTTCGACAGATTCGTCTCGAATCCGTAAACAGGCTCCATGAAACGACTTATTGCCGGTCTTCCATTCGTTTTCACGGCAACTGCTTTGCTCGCGCAAGAGGAGACGAGCACACCGATTCAACTAACGGAAAAGCAGGCAGCTGGACTAGTCGCAGGGATTTGCGGAGTTATGTTGATTCCGACGCTGATCTCGATAGGCCTCTGGCTCTGGATCGCGATTTGGATCATGAAAGATTCAGCACGCCGGAAATCACCGAATCGGACGCTGGTGGTTGTGCTTGGATGGCTATTCCCGCTGGTGGGATTGATTGTGCATTTGATTACGCGTCCCCCTCTGCCAGGGGCGCCTCCGCCTAACCCTTAAGAGACTGGTTAGTTGTATGACAGCGGCCGGGAATCCAACGATGGATCAGGCTGTGGTGAGAGATCGCCCAAAGCGCCCTCGTTGGCCCAGAATTGTTCTCGGCGTGGTTGTCGCCCTATCGATCTTTGCGATTTGTGATTGGACGCGACCGCCTCAGAAACAAATTTCGGTAGCGCTCTATGAAAAGATCGTGATCGGCGGCTATCGAACGCTGGTCCAACCAATGAGCAACCGGTTTATCCACTGCCGATTTCGGCCGACTTGTTCCGTTTATTCGGAGGAAGCGATGCGTAGGTTTGGATTCCCCAAAGGTATTTGGCTAACCACAACCAGGTTGTGTCGTTGCATGCCTTGGGTAACAGCAGAAACCGCGGATCCGATTCCTGACGTGGATTGAAAAGTCAATTCGGGGTCAGGCTCACTGACCCGTATTGAAGTCTTCCACTTTCATCACCACGTCCCGATCATCGAAAGCAACGTGGGTCGAAGCCGTGAACCGGAAAGCGGTTCGCCGAGTCCGAATTTCCTTGATCGTAAACGTGACCGCACGTTCTCGGATATTGAAATTCAAAGTCAGACCTGCCTTCCGAAACCGCGCATCCATGTCCTTGATCCAGTCCTTAAAACGTTCCGGATTGAACGTGCCGAGATCCCTGGTCAAGACCGCCTGAACAAGCTGCCGAATCGCTTCGCGTTGCTCCTTCGGACGTGAATGCATCAGTATCATACGGTTCGAGATTGAGCAGAAGGAGTGCCCGGTAAGATGGAGCCGGCGACATTCGGCCCCGAAAAACGGAGCAATCAGCGAGCAGCAATTAGCCGACTGCTACCCTTTGGCTACGGCCATAACTTTTCTCGGGCCGGGCTTCAGTAATCGTGCAACCACTTCTTCGATATCCGCGATGCAAACCGGTTTTTGGAGGTATGCATCCCCACAGGCGGAAAGACATTCTGCCTCTTTTCCGTCGCCATACGCTGAATAATAGATGGTCGGAATGCCGGGATGGATATGGTGCAACCTACGGCATAATTCGACTCCGGTGCCGTCGGGCAACCGGACATCGAGGATGTAGAGGTCGAAATTAACATTCTTCGCCAGGTGCATTGCCTCTGACACGCTGCCAGCGGTCATGACGCCGTAGCCGCGGTCTTGTAACAGCGCCGCCATCATGAGGCGGGTATCCTGGTGATCATCGACGTGGAGAATACGAGCTTTAGTATGTTCCATGGCGCGTGCTTGGTTGGTTCTCGCACGGTATAGCACGAACCGGACTAGGAGCGTTTGGCCCCTATGGTTTTTGATTTGACGCGTTTCACCTCAAACGGCATTACTGCCTTGCCCGCATTTGGTTATCAAATCAGGGAACCGCAACAGATGATCCGACCGCAATCGTTCCGGGTGCTTTGCGCGGACGACAATCTCGTTGTCCTGGATCTCCTCGCCAAAACCCTAAGATCAGCCGGGCACCATGTCGAAGTTGCCACGGACGGACGAGCCGCTGTGAGTAAGGTCGCGAAAGATCCGGAGTATTTTCACCTGATTGTGACCGATACCCGGATGCCGAATTTGGACGGATTCGGTGTGGTCCAGGAAGCAAGATCGGTTGGTTATCACGGAAAGATCATCGTTTTTGCCAATTCGCTGAGCCCCGAGGATCGCGAGCGCTACCGCGAACTACAGGTGGATCGTGTTATCGATAAACCGGGAAAGAGCGGAGAACTGGTCGGCGCGGTCAGCGAATTGCGCGCTTCGATTGACGGCAAATGACGTCTAACCTGGCTCACGAAAACCACGACATCTGCAACCGAAGAGGCCACGGATTGAACACGGATTACTGGAATCTTGCACTCCGCAGTTCGAATTTCTGATCCGTGTTTAATCCGTGTCAGTCCGTGGCCAGAAACAGACCAGGCAGATTTCGACGTCATCCTCGTGCCAAGAGTCACGCCGATGGCGTGTTTGGATTTCTCGCATGGCCGAACTAAACACCGGCCGTCTCACGAACCGGAGACGACGACGATCGACTTCGCAGTTTGGCGATAACTTCCGGTATAACCTCGAGCGCCTTGTCGATTTCGGCCTCTGTGTTGTAACGGCCGAACGAAAAACGCATGCTGCCTTTGGCCCGATCGGCATCCAGTTTCATCGCGTGCAGCACATGCGAAGCTCCGATCGATCCGGCATGACAGGCTGAACCCGCCGAACAACAAAGTTGATGGCGATCCAACATCAGGACCGCAGCGCCTGAGGGCACGCCAGCGAACGAAAGGTTAGTCGTGTTAGGCAAACGTTCCTGCCGGTTCCCATTCACAAATGTGTCGGGGACTTTCTCGAGAATCCCTTTTTCGAATCGGTCTCGCATGGCGCGAACAAGCGTTTGTTCTTCGTTCAATGTGGCCATCGCGCATTCCGCGGCTTTACCGAGGCCGACGATGGAGGCGACGTTTTCCGTTCCGGCTCGCCGATTGTTTTCCTGACCACCGCCAATAACCAGCGGTTTGAAGGCGGACCGCTTGTTAACATAGAGGGCGCCAACGCCTTTCGGGCCATGCAATTTGTGAGCGGAAAGCGAGAGCGAATTAATCGTCGAATCCGCCAATCGCATCGGAATCTTCCCGACCACCTGGATGGCATCGGTATGGAAGAGGACGCGATGTTTACGGGCTATCTCCGCGACTTGCTCTACTGGGAAAATCACACCAGTCTCGTTGTTAGCCCACATGATCGAAATGATCGCGGTTTGTGGTGTGATCGCGCTCTCTAATTGGTCGAGGTCGAGATTACCGTCACAATCCACCCCGACGACTGTGACCGAACAACCGCAGCCTCGTTTCGAGAGGAGTTCGCAGTAGCGCGCGGTCGCACTGTGTTCTACCGCGGTGGTCACGATATGTTGACGGGACGAATCGAGTTGAAGGGCGGAGTTGATCGCGGCGTTATTCGATTCTGTGCCGCAACTGGTGAAGACAATTTCGCCGGGCTCGCATCCAATCAGAGCGGCGACTCGCTGTCGGGCCAGATCGATGGCTCGCCGAACCTGTGATCCGAAAGCGTAACTACTCGAAGGGTTGCCAAAGTATTTGGTCAAAAAAGGCAACATTTCCTCGACCACAGCAGGGTCGAGCTGCGTGGTGGCGTTATTATCGAAATAAATGATCTGATCGCCGGGGATCATGAGGAATAGTGAGTATAACGTTTAGCGGTAGGCCCTGTAAAGGGGTGTGCGAAGCAGGATCGCCGCTATTACACCGTAGCAGGGTGAATTCGGCGAGGACGGCACTGAAGTCCGTCCCTCGTTGCTGTTTACGGTCGCACGCACGAACGCTGTGTCGCATTATTTAAATTATTTGCGCGATGGCCTCCTCTCCCCCGCTTGCGTGGGGAGAGGACTGAGGTGAGGGGCCGAGTGGGTTCCCGGCTTCAGATGAGGCAAAGATACACGCCCCAACCCTCACCCCACCCTATCCCTTGAGAAGGGAGAGGCGAACATTGAGACACGCTCATTCACACGTGGACTGCGCTCTAATTCGACGGATGCCCAATCCAACTCAATGGAGGCCGCGGTCCAATGGCAAATATCGAGCGAGGCGCACTATTTTCGTGACGCGCCGCGCTTACGTTACGCCCTACTCCGGCGGTCGCGGCTCGTTTCCGGGATGCTGCGGCGTCCGATGGGTGTAGCGGAAGTAAAGGTTGCGCAAATAAATCGGCAGCGGCATCGCCGTACTCAGCACTCCGACTGAATCACGCTGGTAAATTGCAAAGTAACTCAGCATCAACAAGCTCCCCACCGCGCTGCATTCCCAAAAACCGAAAGGAATCACGCTCTTGCGCGCGCGCTCCGATGCAATCCACTGGATGACGAAGCGTAAGCCAAAAACAAAGCTTCCCGTTAGGCCAACAATTTTCCACGGATGAATCAGGATTCCAAAAAGATAGGTCTCGGCGAGAAAATGGATGCTGCTCATAAGCCCAGACGTTCCAACAGATCAGGTCAGGCAACCAGCTTTTTGTCGAGCCGGGGCAAACCTGCCCTTGATCCTGGCGCTACCCGAGGCATGAAATCGTATGTCAGACATCAAAACCAGCCCGTGGAAAATCGTTCTCGCGGCAACGCCCGAGCAAGTTGGCCGCTGTTGCGCAGTCATGCGCGAGCTCCGACCCCATATTAAGGCAATCGATTTCGCGTCCCGAGTTTTGCACCAGCAAAGCGAAGGTTATCAACTTGCGCTCCTCGAAACGGATGGCGCGGTTCGCTCCGTGGCTGGTTTTCGCATCCTGAATCTGCTCTTTTCCGGCCGAACCCTCTATGTGGATGATCTTGTGACGCGGGACAGTGATCGATCCCGCGGATACGGTGCGGCTTTATTTGAATGGATGGTGGATTACGCCCGGGAACAGACTTGCGATTACCTCAGCTTAGACTCTGGGGTTCAGCGGTTCGGCGCGCATCGCTTCTATCTCAGGCGGGGCATGGACATCACGTCGCATCATTTTCAGCTGAAATTGTGAGAAATCAGCACTCTGTTCATCTTCCAAATTCCATCTAAGATGTCCCCGCATGACATCGATCTGGGATATGGCCAATCCACAGCTACGGGATCTCGGTGTTTACGAACCGGGCAAGCCAATCGAGGAAACAGCGCGTGAACTTGGGACAAACGTAGACCGGATCGTCAAGCTCGCTTCGAACGAAAATCCGTTGGGCCCATCATCGCGCGCCGTCTTTGCCATGCGGAGCGCGCTTGAATCCACTCACCTTTATCCAGACGGCGGCGGATACTATCTGCGCGAAGCATTGGCGGCGAAACTTGGTTTCACTCGCGATCACCTCATCCTCGGAAGCGGATCAAATGAGGTCATTGAATTTCTCGGTCACGCTTTCCTGGGCAACGGCGACGCGATCGTTACCGCGAAACATGCGTTTGTGGTTTACAAACTGGTTGCCGCTGCCTTTGGCGCACAAACAATCGAGGTGCCGGGCCCTGATCTGCGGCACGACCTCGAAGCCATGATCGCGCGCGTTAACTCCGAAGACACGGCTCATATTTGTGGCAAACCCAAATAACCCCACTGGCACGCTGGAAGGACAGGACGCCGTAAACCGGTTCATGGATCGCTTGCCCGAAAATGTCGTGGCAGTTTTTGACGAAGCTTATTTCGAGTATTTGGAGAATCCACCGGACACACTTCGTTTTGTTAAGGAAGGCCGGAACGTTGTGGTCTTGCGAACGTTCTCAAAGATTCACGGCCTGGCCAGTTTGCGAGTCGGTTATGGAATCGCGCGACCGGAGCTGATTCAGGTTCTGCAAAAGACACGACAGCCGTTTAATGTAAATGGGGTCGGCCTCATTGCTGCCTTGGCTGGACTCAGCGATGACGAACATTTGCGCGAAACGAAGCGCATTACCGACGAGGGTCGCTCCTATTTCCAAGAACAATTTAACGTAATGGGACTTCGCCTTATTCCGGGTGTGGCTAACTTTGTTCTCGTCAATGTTGGAGATGGTGCCCGAGTTTTTCGCGAGCTACTCCAGCGGCATGTTATCGTGCGTGCCTTGAAGGGGTACGATCTTGCGGAGTGGGTCCGAATCTCAATCGGCACCATGGACCAGAATCGCCGATGCGTAGCGGCATTACGCGAAGTCTTGAACCTGCCGGCTGCGTGAGCACAACGGAGAAATCGGCAACCGCCAGAGATACCATCGCTGCAATCTCTACTCCGGTCGGCGAAGGAGCCATCGCGTTAATTCGCGTCTCGGGCGAAGACGCAATCGGTGTTGCGGATCGCATTTTTCGCGGGAGCGGAAAGCCGTCGGAATTCCCGACGCACCAACAGCGGTTAGGGCATATCGTCGAAGAAGGTCGACCGCTAGATCAGGTTATCGTGTCAGTGCATCGTGCACCAGCAAGTTATACCGGCGAAGACCTGGTCGAGATCAGTTGTCATGGTGGAACTCTCGTTAGCGCACGGGTTCTGGAAGTTTGTTTTCGCGCCGGTGCGCGTCCAGCGCGTCCGGGAGAATTTTCCGAGCGCGCCTTTCTAAATGGCAAGATGGATCTGACTCAGGCCGAGGCGGTGATGGATTTGATTCGGGCGCGAAGTGATCTCGCCCTTCGCTCAGCCAGCGAACAACTGGAAGGTCGACTTGGTTCGGAAGTGCGCGCGATTCGCACTCAATTGGTTGAATTGCTTGCTCACCTTGAAGCGGCAATCGATTTTTCAGATGAAGGAATTGCTCCAGACGAAGGCGGACCTCTGCGCGCCCGGATCGAGTCGATCCGTAAGAGAATCAGCGAGCTGCTGGCGACGGCCGAACAAGGCCGAATTCTACGGGAAGGTGTCCGCGCAGTCATTTACGGACCAACCAACGCAGGGAAATCGAGCCTGTTGAATCGCCTTCTCGGATACAACCGCGCCATTGTCAGCGAAACACCCGGCACGACCCGTGACACAATTGAAGAAGCAATAAATCTTCGCGGGATTCCTGTTCGATTGCTCGATACGGCCGGACTGCGGGATTCAGATGACGACCTGGAGCGCGAAGGGATGGCGCGCACCGAAAGATCGGTAGCCGGCGCAGATCTCCTCCTTCACATCTTCGATCGAAACGCGCCGAAACCATCCAATTTCGCGGTTGGTTCATCGAATCAAGCAGAGCTAGTCCTTTTAAATAAGCGTG
The DNA here is from genome assembly GCA_963751725.1 of uncultured Verrucomicrobiae bacterium. Classification (GTDB taxonomy): domain Bacteria; phylum Verrucomicrobiota; class Verrucomicrobiia; order Chthoniobacterales; family UBA10450; genus AV80. The sequence continues at coordinate 149,020 of CAVVVQ010000034.1, read as the reverse complement.
ATCTACCGGAGCACTCGGATTGGAAATCTGAGGATGCTCTGCGGATTTCCTGTACGGAAGAGGATGGGCTCAGCGGACTGGAAGAAGCAATTCTTTCAAGGATTTCGCGAGAGCGAGTTGGACCGGAAAACGCGGTCGCGATCAACGCGCGCCATCGCGATTGTCTCCGGCGCGCCTTGGAATCATGTGGCCTTGCTGAGAAAACCATGAAGCAAGGTCTCGCCCCTGAATACATAGCGGTGGATTTTCGAGCGGCCTTGCGTGCGATCGGCGAAATTACCGGCGTGGAAAATGCCGAGGAAATCCTCGACTCATTGTTCGCGCAGTTTTGCATTGGCAAATGAACCTGGCGGAAAGCTACGAACGTATCGTCAGGCCGCTGCTGTTTCTGCTTGATCCTGAAGCAGCCCACCATTTTGCAGTCAATTCGCTCCGAACCATTTCCCGATTTCCCGCAGCGTTTCGTCTGCTGGAATCATTTCGGCCAATGGCAAAACCGACGCAGCTTTTCGGATTGGATTTTCAGTCGCCGATCGGTCTGGCGGCCGGGTTCGACAAAAATGGTGTCGCCTTGCCTGCCTTGGCCGCACTCGGATTTGGTTTCATCGAGATTGGCACCGTGACCGCGAAAGCGCAGCATGGAAATTCGAAGCCACGTATCTTTCGTTATCCAGAGAAGGAAGCGTTGATCAACCGGCTGGGATTCAATAACGACGGCGCGGAAGTCGTTGCGGCTAGGCTTCGGCGTTTGCGGAAGAGTGGTCGCTGGCCGCGGGTTCCTGTGGGAATCAACATAGGCAAATCGAAAGTTACGCCGCTGGAAGAAGCGGCGGAAGATTATCGTTATTCATTTCGACTTCTAAATGAATTCGCTGATTACATTGCGCTCAACGTTAGTTCTCCGAACACGCCGGGTCTGCGTGAGTTACAAGGGCACGAAGCGCTCGAAAAGTTGTTAGGTATGATCCAGGAGGAGAATCGAGCGACCAAACCAATTTTGCTAAAGATAGCGCCAGACCTCTCGCTGACGGACCTTGATCAGATCGTTATAACCTGTGAGAAGAATCGCATTGCCGGACTTATCGCAACTAATACCACGCTCAACCACGACGCAATTTCCAAAGACGCCGATCAGACCGGCGGGCTAAGCGGGCGCCCACTATTTGAAAGATCGACTGAGTTTGTCCGGGCAATCCGCGAGCGATCTAATCTACCTGTGATTGCATCCGGTGGAATATTCGATGCGGCTGGCGCGCGAGCGAAATTCGAAGCTGGCGCACAGCTGATTCAGGTTTACACCGGTTACATTTATCGCGGCCCGGGGTTATTGAAGGAGATTTGCGAGGGTTTGTAACTGAACCATCATGCGGGGACTCCTCCGAAAAGCGTGTCATCCCGAGGCCGGCGAAGCGCGCCGAGGGACCTCTCAGTTGCAAATTCGGTCACACAATTGAGGTGCACTTCTACGATTTGAAGTAGACGCTTTATGCAGCGCGAAAGCGGTTAGGCTGGCGCAAAGGGACAGCACCTACTCCATATCTTCTGCGCGCCATAGCCAGTGTAACGCAAGTTGCAACTGAGAGGTCCTTCGGCGCGCTTCGCCAGCCTCGGGATGACTCGCCTGGCCTCGTTGGTCCCTGAATTCGTTGCGACCTACCGGCTTACCCAGCGATCATCCTTACCGGCTGCGATGGGAAGTTCGTCGGTCATGTATTGGGTTTTGCCGATCACACCCCACATGCGTGTCCCGGTCGCGGCCGACCATTTCTTGGCCATACTCTCACCGGTATGACAACCCCAGCTCTTGATGAAAGCACCGCGAGCAAAGGCGCGTCCGTTGATTTGTTTTAATTCATCCTCGTGCAACCAGACCTTGCACGCGCTCTCGATGTTGCTGCTGTAATCGAACATGAAACATTTCGCGTTCGAATGACCGAAGTATTCAAAGTCGGCAATTCTCATGCTGTCTCGCGGCTGACCGCTGTTCAAATAGTCGATTACTTCGTGACCTTTCGAGAAATAAACGAGGTTCAAATTGAATCTATCACGGACTGATCCGATGAACGCAAACAGATCCTGTTTTTCCTGCACCGCGCGATCGCGATAACCTGGTCCAAAAACAAGCCACGTAATCTTGACGTCAGGACCGGCCTGTGTCCGGATCTGTTCTGTCCGAATCCGGGCAGCACGAATGAAGTTTGCCCACCAATGATCGTGAGCGGCTTCGCCCTTATATTTTTCCCACTTCATGAGCGAAGGACCGCCGACCAACATGATGTATTCACCGTTAGCTGGAGCAGCCGCGTGGACTGGGTTTGCCAGGACGAATCCAAGGAGAACGAGGGTTAAAAGGAGTCGGGTCATTGGGGAATGTCGGGAGGACTATTTAGGCTGAGGATGGGCCTCCTGCAAGTGGATGTAGGGGCGCTTCCTGGAATGATTCTGATTGAAAGAGGCCACGGATTGACGCCAACTACGGCGCGTTGCAGGCGGATTAAACACCGAACATGTCCCTACATTTCCTCTCGCACAATATCGTCCATCGTCTGACGGCGCCGGATTAAGGAAAATCGATCGCCCTGAACAAGCACCTCCGCGGGTAACGGTCGGGAATTGTAATTAGAAGCCATAGTGAAGCCGTAAGCACCCGCGCTCATCAACGCGACGAGATCGTCCTCCTTCATTTGCGGTAGCTCCCGATCCTGGGCGAAGAAATCTCCGCTCTCGCAAACTGGCCCAACGACATCCACTTTTTCGCGTCTCGATCCGTCGGTTTCGTGAACCGGCACGATTTCATGATAACTTTGGTAAAGAGCCGGGCGAATCAGATCGTTCATTCCTGCATCGACGATCACGAATGTTTTCTGCTCAGCCTGTTTCAGGTAACGAACCCGCGATAGCAAAACGCCAGCGTTCCCGACAAGTAAGCGCCCTGGCTCAAGCAGGATCCGCAGTCCAATCTTCTTGAGCAGCGGCAGAACCGCAGCGGCATAATCGGAAATGGTTAGGGGAAGCATCGTCGTCGCGCGGACACGTTCGCTATTCTTCCACCAATCGCGATTGCCGCTGGCCAGAGAGGATTCATAAACGATGCCGATACCGCCGCCGACGCTGAAGAATTCAAGCGCGAATTGCTGCTTCAGTTGCAGAATCAATGGGGTTGCTTTCGCGATAGCTTCGACAAACGGTTTGGTGTCCGTAATCTGCGATCCGATGTGCATTTGCACACCGCGAATCGTAATATTCGGCATCTTGGCCGCACGCCCGTAAACATCGAGGGCACGGTTCAATGCGACTCCGAATTTATTTTCGCTGCGTCCCGTCGAAACGTAGTGATGTGTGTGAGCGTCGACGTCCGGATTCACTCGAATCGCGATCGGCGCTTGGGTTCCTTTATGTCGCGCGATCTGGTCAATGCAATCCAGTTCTGCTTCGCTCTCGACGTTGAAACTCAAGACTCCTTGATTAAGTGCGTAATCGATTTCTTCCGGAGATTTACCAACTCCGGCGAAAGTGCATTTCCGTGGGTCGCCGCCCGCTTTCAGGACGCGAAAAAGTTCGCCACCCGAGACGATATCGAACCCGGCGCCTTCCTGCGCGAGCAGATTCAGGATGGCCCGATTCGAGTTCGCTTTGACCGCGTAACAAATAAGATGATCGATGCCGGTGAGCGCTTCATTCAATCTACGGTAGTGATCCAGGATTGTGCCCGCGCTATAGACATAGAGCGGTGTCCCATGTTTTTCTGCGACCTTTTGCAGATCGGCTTCTTCGCAATACAGTTTGCCATTACGGTAATGGAATGAGTGCACGGGTAGACTCTAGCCAACTTGCAGCCTGAGGTCACAAAGTATGTGTCTAACCTCGCCGTCCCCTCGGCGTCGGACGATGCAGTTGTAGTGGCGTAGCGGCGCTTCTGCGAAGCGCCTGGGAATTGACCTCGATTTGCCTTGAGTAGCGAAACTATTCATCACGCTCATACCAGGGGCTTCGCAGAAAGCGCCACTACAACATGATTGGTTTGAGCCTTTACGGCACCCCTCCTGGCCGCTGCTTCCGGCGCAATAGCGAAATTAACGAGACCAACACCAGCAACACTCCGAACGTGCAAACAATCGCCGCACCCGAAGGAAAATCCCCCCAGAACGAAAAGAAAAGACCGCCAATGCCGCCGATCAAGGCAATTACCCAGCCAATCAACAATCGGCGACTGAGCGATCCCGCGAGGTTAATGCCGCATACGGCAGGGACAATCAGATAACTGAAAACCAGCAGAACACCGGCGATCCGAACAAAACTCGTGACCACCAGACCAAACGCCGCATAGAACAGGAAATCCCACCAACGCACCCGCAATCCTTTGGCATACGCGCCATCGCGATCGAAGGAAACAAGCAGCAGGTTCCGGCGCAGAATGAAATGGAGAATCCCAACCGCCACAAAAAGGCCAAAGCACTTCCAGACGTCTTCCGGCGTAACGAGCAAGATATTTCCGATCAGCATCTGTTTGATTTGTTCGTCTCCTTCCGCCGCGCGGCTTAAGAGCAGGACGGCTGCGGCCGCGGCCACGACATACGAGATTCCAATGACCGCTTCCTGCGGGATCTGACTCGTTCGTTTTCCAGTAAAAGAAAAAATCGCTGCCCCGATCAGGGTGAAACTCAGTGCAATGACGAACGCCATGGTGCTGTCGAGCTCGACTCGGAATAGTATTGCGACGCAGATACCGAGCGACGCCATTTGCGCCATCGCGATATCGATAAAAATGATACCGCGTTTAACGACATGGAGCCCAAGATAAACCAAGAGCCACGGCAACAAGACACAGGCCATAATCGGCCAGAACATTACGTCCCACATTTTATTAAAAAATTTCGGCTATTGTTAGTTCGAGGCGATCCTTGCGAGCCTCGAGTGAATGGTGATCAGTGATAAGAGGATGGTGGATTAGTTCGACGTCTTCACTTCATCGCAGCGGACAGACGCGAAACTAATGTGTCGATCAGCTTTACGTACGACTCTGTTCCAGGAAACGCGCCTGGATACTGCGCGAACTCGACCACTTTTGCGCCGGTAGAACTCGCCACCTTTTCTGCAATCTTCCGATCGTGGAACGGCTCGACGATAATTGCCTTCATTTTCTGGGCTTTCATTTTCTCGATCACCTCCGCCAAATGAGATGGCGACGGAGGAATGCCTGGTTTCGGTTCCAGAAACGTATCGATGTTAAATCCGAATCGGTGCGCGAAATAAACCCAGGAATCATGATAAGCGACCACGTTTTGCCCTTTCAACGGCAGCATAGCCGCGCCCCATTCCTGTAACTTCGCGTTGATCGTCGCCTCAAACTTCTTGTAGTTGGCGTCATAGTAGGCCGCGTTTGGCGGATCGATCGCTGCAAACGCCTGGGCGATATGTTGAGCCACGGCTTTTGCGATGATCGGATCCACCATGAAATGGGGATTTCCCAGCGCATGCACGTCTCCCGCCGCGCGCGTGACGTTCGTCGGCACGTTCATTAGCCGCACACCTTGTGACGCCTGAACCCGGCCCGGTTTTCCAACGTCTAATTTTGGATTCCGCGCATTCTGTAAGAGCGGCGGAAGCCAGCCCAGCTCGAGCTCAGCGCCTCCGTCAATCAGGACGTCCGCGTTTCGGAGTTGAACAACGAAGCTGGGACGCGCATCGACAAAGTGCGGATCTTCGGTTGATTTCGCCATTGCGCTCACATCGACTTTGTCACCGCCGACTTCCCGGGCGAGCGCTGCGAGGTCGGGCAGAGTGGCGACAACATTGATCTTTGCCGTGGCGATGGTGGCGCTGCCCAGGATGATTGTGCCAAATATAATTCGGATGATTTGTTTCATAATGTGTCGTTAGAATTTATGAGCGCCGTGCGCGCCCAGGATGAATTCGAATTGAAAGAAAAGAGAATCGACGTCACGTCCGGCCTGGAAGTCGTTCTCCTCGAGGAAATCGTGATTGTACTGGAGACGAAGCTTGGAAAATTCAGTCGGATACCAGGTCAGGTTCGCTGAGATCCGCGAACGCGACTGGCGCGTAATGTCATCAGTGTAGATTGAGTCATCCATGTGCAGGTAATCACCGCGCAGACCCACGACCCAGCCTTTCTTGAAGCCCCAGAGAAGCTGCGAATACATCCCCCAGTCATCGAAGACTTCCGCCACCGGGAACGAATCATCCAAGCCGCGACCCGCTTCAAACCGTCGATACATCCCTTCCGTCTGCCATTTCACAAACGGAAATCCGCCTTCAGCTCGCGCGCTCTTCCATTTGTAAAGAAGATCGCCCCCGTAAATCTCCGTGCGTGAATCCGGGCCGGTGTCGTTAGCACCGAAGGCGCTCGAAACTCCGACAAGGACGGTCTGGGTGTCGCTCAGGTTGAAGGAATTTTCCCAACGCGGAACAAAAAGCATTTCGCTGAGTGAACTGGTGTTGCGATCAATCGTCAGGCGATCGTAGAAAATTCCATCGTCGCCAGTGTTTCGGAAGGAGTAAGCGGTCCCGCCTTGGCCATTTTGGTAGCAAACAGGAGCTGCGAATACCATGGAACAGGCATGGTCCACGAAATCTGCGCGCCGATCCCGCGCAGACCGTCTGGCCCAAGTAACCTTCCGTTTACGATGGGTGAATCGGCAAATTCCCAGGTGTGCGGATGGGTTGCGATTGATTCGACCAAAGGCGTCGAAGAACTGCCCTGCTTTCACTTGTAAACCAAACGGTAAACTGCTCGTTTGCAGGAAAGCTTCTTCCAGTTCGATTTCGGTTTCGTCGAGGTTGTCCAGCTTCAGAACGATATTGGCGAACCCTTCGAAGTAGGGATCGACTGCGCCGTCGAGTGCGATCTCGGCGTTGCGGCCGTTGAACCCGCGCTGTTGCGGATCGTGATCGCCCACTTCGATATGATCAAGGTCATTCGCGCTCGATGCGGCCAGGGCGAACATCGCGTCGAACGAGATGTTCATGTAATTTTTGCTGGGGCCGGTGAGCGAGATTGGTTGAATCAACACGGAGCCGGTGCCCGTGTCGGAACTGGCAGCCGAAGTCGAAGTCGTTGTGACCGAATTATCGGTCGTAGGGAATTGACCTGTTGTTGTTGTGCCGTTTGCGTTCACCGACGGCGCTGCTGCAACAACCGAGTTGTCGGTAGTCGGAAAAAGCGGTGGCGGACTTGCAGCCGATGCGGGTGAACTGGAGGCATCGGCCGTTTGTGTTTCCGAATCGGCCTCTTCGGGGAGGGCCGGCGCTGTGGGATTGGAGTTATTCTTTTCTACGGCGGCCTGTTGATCTTTCACCTGTTGTTGGAGGGCCTGAACTGTTGCGGTGAGCGATTGAACTTGTTGCCGCAGGGCTTCGACTTCGGCGGCCGTAGCGGGAGTTGCGGGTGTCTGCGAATTGTTGTTCGCAGGGTCCGCGGAATAGACAGGTGCTGTTACGGTCGCGCAGAAAGCGACCGTTACTACCAGCATATAGGTTTTCATTTTGCATCTCCTCATTGGATCGGACGAGGTGATCAGACGTCGACCGACTGAGCGTTGAACGAACTAACTGCGTTCGGCGCACATTGGATTAGCGGCGGGCGGAACGCGCTCCAGCAGCTATCCGCAAAAACGGAACACCAATGGTCAGGAGATCGCTGGCGGTGCGTGCTCTAGAAGAGAGAAATCTAGGTGCGCGCTAAGGTAATGAGAATGACAAGAAACCAGAGCGGACGGCGCTTTCGGCGGCCGCGGCACAATCGCGATTGAGCCGCATGGTGAATGTTCGCAATTACCAGCGCTCAGCAGGGTAGCGGCGCATTGGTGGGTCCCGTTGTCTGAAGCGTGGAGGCGCTCATGAAGTTCAGGCGCAACGGAGAGGAATACGGAGAAAAGGAAGGCGCCAATGAACCCCGCACTTAGGATTGATCGCAGCGCCGTTCGATTGCGGGCCCTCAGATACCCTTTCATTGCTGGGGAATAATGATTCCGAAGGCCGCAAACCGCAAGCACTATGAACGAACGGCGCCATTTGGATTTTGGCCACGGACGGACACGGATTAATACGGATGGGAATGGAACATCAAAGATCTGTGCACAAGAATCCGTGTTTAATCAGTGTTTATCCGTGGCTCTCTTGAACAGGATCTTCTGGTTTAAGCGGGATAGACCATGGCTTTACACCGTAATAGGAATGGCTTACCAATGGCTATGATCGGTCCAGCCAAACTCTATTTCATCCTGTTCGGAGTATTCACCATCGTCGGTGGCGTGATGGGATATGTGAAAGCAGGGAGCACCCCGTCCCTTATTGCGGGATCGATTGCTGGGATCGCATTGTTGATCGCCGCGTTTTGTCTGTCGGGAAACCAGGTCGTCGGCCTTGCTCTTGGCGCTGCTATCTCGCTTCTGTTGGCTGGCCAGTTCGTCCCAAAATTCTTCAAGACACACGCCATCATGCCTGCTGGGGTAATGTCGGTTCTGAGTGTGATCGGGTTGATCGTGGCCGTTGTTGCCTGGATGAAGAGATAGCGGAATCCCCCCGTGACAAAGCTTCGGCTGCAGACGTTGCGTCGGTTGGCCTTCTTTCTTTTCCTGGCCGCGATGACAGCGATTGTCCTGCGCTGGATCTCGCTCGAACGATGGCAACGAGAGCAAGTCGCTCGCGAAACAGCCGCCGAAACGAAGTTTCCGGAAAGAACACCGGCACCAACTCCGACGCCAAGGCCCCCCGTTGTGTCCGGCCGACTTGAGACGGCGCGTCTCTTCAGCGGCATAACCTTGCGGACCGAAGTGGATCCAACTCCCGGCGGCGCGGCGTCAGACGAACGCGTTGATCCGCAAAGTTATGTGCTCGATCTCAAGTTGCACGCCCGTGTCCCGACCCCGAACACCACCATCGAAGAACTGTCCAAAGTAAATCCGGAACTTTCGCGGGTGCTGCCTGGCTTGGCGACAATGGTCAAGCCGGATGCAGTTTCACCATACTTCAAGGACCTTTACGACACCAAGGTGAAGGGGTTACGAGAAAATCTCGGCCGACTAGACCTGTTGCTTTCGCGCCACAACTTTTACGATTGCCAGACAGTGCTTCAATTGCGACACCCGGACACCCATCGCCGGGCCGTTCTGTTGCAGGCAGACATGGATGTTGACGCCGATGGATCCGACTCTGATCGGCTCCCCGATGGATCCGGCAACTCGCCAACTTTTAAGCCATTTACCAGCTATAAATGGCCGAAGAAGAGTACAATCCCGAATTCGTATATGGCGCCTTTGGACGAGAAACGAAAGCGGTATGAGGAAGAGTTTGCGGCAAAAGGAACAACTGCGGATCGCAAACGGGAATTAAAGTCTGCCATCGCACGGTTGAAAGACGAGGTTGATTCGCTGAAGCGCTTCAGCTTTTTGATTGGAGCGACGGATCCCTACATCGTTCTGCCCTTCGGGCTGAGTAAGGCTGATGGAGGCAAAGTTGGCGATCATGCGGTGGTCGTGTTTAACGATCGCATTTTCCCCGCCTTGGTTGGTGACATCGGTCCGGCCGACAAGGCTGGCGAAGCCTCTTTGCGGATCGCCAAAGAAATCAATTCTCTGGCGACTTCTAACAACCGGCCGGTTAGCGACCTGAAGGTAACGTATCTGATTTTCCCGGGCACAGCCGACACGCCATGGGGCCCGCCTGATCTCGACAAACTCTCCGCGCGTTGCGAAGAATTGGTGAAAGAGATCGGCGGATCAGGCGTTCCGTTGCATCATTGGGAAAATATCATTCCGCCGTTGCCGACTCCGACGCCGACACCAAGTCCAACTCCAACACCAGGGCCATCTCCTACTGCTACGTTTGCATTTCCCGTGGTGACGCCGACGCCATAATTTTGGAGTGCGGCGGTGCACCGCCGCCTTTTGGTTCGGCGCCGAAAACAAGAGCAGGGAACGAATATGTCATGCCGCCAAACCCAAAGCGGCAGAGCGCTGCCGCACTCCAAAACGCAAGCGCACTAAAGGAATGACAGCGTGTCGTTACCTAATGTAGTTTCCGAATCGATATGAGAAAAATGCCGCTTTGTGGTTTCGCTGTTTTGCCCGCGCTGATTGTCATGGCTTCAATCACATTTGGAGCCGAAACAGGGTCCGCTCCATCGGAGTCGTTCGACGTCGTGATCAAGAATGGCACTGTCTACGACGGAACAGGTGGCAAACCACGAGTGACCGATGTTGCTATTCGCGGTGATCGCATAGCAGGCCTCGGAAATTTCCCGGCAGACAAGGCAAAGCTTGTGATCGACGCGAAAGGAAAAGCCGTCGCCCCCGGTTTTATCAACATGCTTTCCTGGTCAACCGAATCACTGATCGAGGACGGCCGTTCGCAAGGCGAAATTCGACAGGGCGTCACGACGGAGATCATGGGGGAAGGCGAATCGATGGGTCCGTTGAATGACCGGATGAAAAAACGGCTCACCGACGACCAGAAAGATATCAAGTATGAGATTAAGTGGAACACGTTGACGGAGTATCTGAGTTACCTCCAACAACACGGTATCTCGCCTAACGTTGCCTCATTCGTCGGTGCCACGACTATTCGCGAATATGTTATTGGACTCGAAGATAAACAGCCGACTCCTGAGCAATTGGAGGAAATGCGTCGACTTGTCCGGCAGGAAATGGAAACCGGCGCACTTGGGATCGGCACATCACTGATTTATCCACCGGCTTTTTACGCGAAAACACCAGAGTTGATTGAGCTCTGCAAAGTCGCAGCGAAGTATCAGGGAAAATATATTTCGCACATGCGCAGTGAAGGAAATCAATTGATCGAGGGAATCGAGGAACTGATCGCGATCAGTCGCGCGGCTGGGATACCGGCGGAGATTTATCACATCAAAGCGGCCGGAGAAAAGAATTGGCCGAAAATCGACAAGGCCTTGGCCTTGATAGAATCCGCGCGCAAAGAAGGGCTGAAGATTACGGCTGACATGTACCTTTATCCAGCCGCCGGCACCGGACTCAATGCAACGTTGCCGCCATGGACTCTCGATGGCGGTCAAGATGCGTTGATCAAGAGGCTTCAAGATCCTGAAATGCGAAAGAAAATCGCAGCCGAAGTGAAAACTCCGACTGACGCCTGGGAGAACCTGTATCTCGCGGCGGGTTCACCTGATCGAATCCTGTTGGTTGGTTTCAAAGACGAGAAGCTCAAGCCGCTCACCGGCAAATCGCTCGCTGAGATCGCGCGTCAAAGCGGGAAAGACCCAATCGAAACCATAATGGATCTCCTGCTCGAAGATCGGTCCCGGATCGATTCGATTTATTTTCTAATGTCGGAAGCGAACATCAAGAAAGAGATTGCCAAACCATGGGTCTCATTTGGTTCGGATGAAGCTTCCCAGGCTCCAGAAGGCGCTTTTCTTAAATCGAATCCGCATCCGCGTGCTTACGGAAATTTCGCGCGAGTGTTAGGCAAGTATGTGCGCGAAGAGAAAATCATCACGCTCGAGGAAGCGGTGAAACGATTGAGTGGGTTGCCAGCGACAAATCTCGGGCTCGATCATCGCGGCTTTCTTCAGGAAGGAATGTTTGCTGATGTGGTTGTGTTCGATCCGAAGACGATTGGTGATCGCGCTACGTTCGACAAACCGCATCAGTACGCGGTTGGGATGCAGCACGTCATTGTTAATGGCGTTCAGGTGCTGAAAGATGGCGAACACACCGGGGCGAAACCTGGCCGCGCGCTCTGGGGTCCGGGGAAAGTGCGGTAGCATACCCATTCCCTACTTGCACCTGCACTTTAATTTTCACTTACACATAACGATGTAGGGGCGCTTCTGTGAAGCGCCGGAGAGTCCGCTTCGATGGTTATGTAAGGCATCGCGCCAATTCAGGCGCTTCACAGAAGCGCCCTACATCAGTGTCACAGCCCGGTCGCTTCTGCTCTCGATTCAATTTGATCCAAACTCGGATCCTCTTTCTTGATCCAGTCCTGAATCGCATCTACTTCCGCAGGATTAATTGCGGTGCTCCGGAGTTCTTCATCTTTCTTTTTGAACTTCCAATGACGTCCACGGTGATAGAGCGCGTAGTAGAACGTTTTTGCTTCAACCACGTTGACGCCGCTGCAACGCATGGCGTCGTAAAACATTCGATCAACCTGTTGCCATGGTCGCGTCTTCTCATCGTAAGCGACATCGTGCAGAACAGATGCGTTCCGATACTTTCCTTCAAACGGTCCACCGAAAACGGGCCAAAGCGCGCGAGGAATAGACGCCCCATCGACGCGTGATCCAGCCGGCGCAATCCAAACCACGCCTTTTGGATCAGTGTAACGCAACTCACTTAAGAGCATCATCGTTCGCCCGTCACCTTCCCAGCGAGCGTCAACCGGCCCATTGAAGTATCCCCACTTGTTAGTCGGGTGCGCGCTCGGTTGTTGCGCGGACTTCTTCTTCCCAATCCCGCATGAAGAAAACAGGATCGCGATCGCGAGGATGGGAAGAATTCTCAGTGCAATACGCATCAGGTTCCGCTGATCACGAGCGCTTCCTCCGGTTTACTTGATGAAGCCTGTTTCGCTGCAGCTGCTGCAGGCGACGCTGCGGATGGGCGTCGGAATTTTTTCACGTAAAAGAGCATGAAAATCCCGCTTACAATCAGGAGGGAGCCGATCCATTTGAGAAGCCAACCTGGGTCACGCAAAATCTGGATGGTGCTTTGGCCGAGGTTATCGGGATTCCATGAAGCTTGCGACATCTTGTAGGTGAGACCAGTCCACGGGCGCCACCAATCCCCTGGAAAACTGAATGGATTGTTCATCCAGCATTGGCCAGTAGCGGATTGGCCTTCGAGATTGGTTACGCGAACCGTGCTCTTAAATCCGGCCGGGCTATCGTTGCCTTCGTTTCGTTGTACTTCAAAATCCAACAACTCCAAAGCGATCGGCAGCGGAGTTTGTTTCCACCCATAAGCAACATGGACATCGCCTTCGGCGGAAGGAACGCTCATTTGCCATCCAGCCGGGATCCATTGTTCGGATGTTTCTGCGCCATGCTTGATTTGAATACGGACGCCTTCGGTCGTCTCACTTTCGATGGGCGCATCTGCGGGAACGGGATTGAACTCCATCCACTCCTGGGCGTGTGGCATGACTTGATCGACGGTTAATTGCCAGTCAGCCCAACCGGTCGTGAGCGGATTACCGGTATCAAGTTTCCCGGTGGAACGACCTAGTTTTCTTGAAGCAAGTTCGTAGGTCACACTGTTATCATCCGCGATGAACAAAGTGAGTCGATTGGGAGCGGTCTCGCCTTCGGCTGGCATGTTAGGCGCCGCACCTGGTGCCACGTCCGGCGTATCACCATGAGCACCTGAGGCGTTGGTAGTTGTTGGAACGCCGTTGCCGTGAATCGTGACCACAACTGCGGGATTGTTTGGCTGATCACTGACCGATCCCGGTTTGCCATTGTCGATCCGAAAATCCGGCCAGTAATTCAGGATGCGAACAGAGAAAGAACTGCCATCCATCGGTAGGTCTTTGGTGAGATTCTCTGCGACATCGAACGACCATGATTTGTCTAGCAACTGAATGGCCAGCGTTCCTTTATTACCGTTCTGCGGCGGAATCAGCTGCACTTTCGCTCCGGAACTACCGCCTTTGACTACGCGTGTCACCTGTTCGTCAGGCGCCTTGGTGAAAGCAAAGATGGTTTCCTCGATTTCGACTTTTTCGCCTTCCTTGGATTTCTCTGGGGATGAATTGGAAGGGGTGTCAGTGGGCGCGGTGCCTTTTTTCAAATCAATCGTTGCCAGTCCCATTTGAAAAGCACCGTGCTGCTGATCATCTGCGAGCAACCAGCTATCGAGATGCTGGTTCATCATTGCCGTCTTGATTGTGAAATGAAGAGCTGGAACGCCAGCTTCAGTGAGCGGTTTCGGATTCAATTTCGCTGAGAGACTCGGTGCGTATCCGACCACACTCAGGCGAGCGCCGCCGGCGATCAGTCCAAGGTCCAATGGTTTTTCCGATGTTGGAAGTCGATGAATGAATTCGAGATCGTATCCCTTGACCATACGATCACTGTCATGGACGCGGAGTTGATGCTGGTCGACCAGGAGTCGGTTGCTGGGCGGTTCGCCTTTGAAAAGTGTGATCGTTCCTTCAATGCCAAAGATGCGTCCGATCAAGGAGCCGGCCAGGAGCGTTATGATACCGAGATGAGTAATTAGGAAGGCGACATGGTGTTTTTTCCATGGCCAGCGAGAAAGGGCCGACGTGGTAAGGTTTAGACCGAGAAAAATCAACCAAAAATTGAACCACGGAGCACCGTAAACATAAGCACGAGCAACCTTTGCGTCGAAATTCGATTCGTAAAGTGTCCCCGCGATCGCTCCGATAATCAGGACCCGAAAGGAGCACGACGGCTAGCTTCAGCGAAGCGAAGAAGTGGAAAACCGGATTTCGCTGCCACTTCGGGCGAAAGGTTGAAGAGGTCGCTGCCATTTTTGGTGGGCTGGTATTTTCCGCGAGAAGTTGCAGCCGGGCAAACCGAGAATTGGGGAAACGTATAAGGCTACACCTTGTTACCTCTTGGCTTCGGCCGGCAAGACGCTCGGGTTAAAAGCGGCGGAGCACCGCCGCACTCCAAGACATGGCCGACTTATCAGACACCATATGTTCGCTTGCGTTGTGGAGTGCGGCGGTGCTCCGCCGCTTTCCGCGTGATAGCAAGGAAGCCGGTCGCACAATGTTAAGCAATGCGTTCCACCCTGTAAGAATCGCCTGTTTTCAAAATTACCGGTTACAATTCCGTTTTGGTCGCAGGGTATTACGTGGTTTCGCCCAACGCTGCTCGAAAACTCTTCAAATGATCGGCAAAGATTTTCGCATCGAACAAGGCAAGCACCCTAACATCTTCGAAAAGCCGATTAAGTTCCGCTTCAACCTTGGTGTCAACACGGTGATCGTGAGCAAGTGCAGTCGTTAATCGATCCAGGGCGAGCACAAGACGACGGGCTCGTTGGGCAAGGTTAATCGCAGGCGTGGTTGTGGACGAAAATTCGCCGTCGACCGAGGCCAGTGCCGCGAGCAAATCGCGCGCGGCACCTTCGTTCCAATTGAAAGATGTCGCGCGGTGCGCAAGCGCGTCTGCTTGCGTTTGCATGCTGATGAAATCCGAATGGGTTGGATCGCTTGCCGGCTGAACAATTGGCGATGGCATATGCGCCGCCGATGTTGTCGTTGCGCAAAGCCAGACCAAACCATCCCACCGCGCGCGCGACCACTCATTGATTTGCGGATCGCCCGCGAGAGCCCAACTCACTTCACGCAACGCGACCGCCTGGCCGGTCAACCATTGGTGTAAACCGCTCCATGGCTCGTTATCTGACCAATGTTTTGGCTGTGCGACCGATTGTCCGTCGAGTTCAAAGAATAAATCGGGATGACCAGCTTGGAGAATTTCAGGAGCCAAATTTTGGTGACAGGCCACACAGGCATTGGCGCGAAGGTAGAGATTGCGCAGATCATGCATCCCAGCAGTGACGCGCGTTGCGTAGGTCCAATCCGTGCGAGTATGCCCGCGCAACCAACCAGCAGCCGCGCCGTGACAGGATTCACAAGACACGCCTTCCTCTTTGCGGGCTGCGGGCGTTAGCTTGCTTTGCGCGACAGACTGAAAAGGTGAATGACAGACGGTGCAACGAACACTCGTGGTCGCATCCGAGATTCCCAAGGCTTCAGCGATGCGTGTTGATCGGGAGTTGAGTAGAACTGGATAGGCCTTGGTGTGAAAATCTTTCTGGCTCCAGGTGATGTATTGGCTTCGCTTTGGACCAGCACCGCCATGGCAGCTGGATGACTTGCAACCAATCGATCCGACAAATGATCCAGGTTCGGTGCGGATTTGTTTTGGATCTCCTGCTAGCGCGTTGGCTGCGCTTGAAGCAAAGAGGAAGAAAATCCAAACGACGCGTGCCGACACGCCGAAAGGTTAGCGCACAGAGCCGTTGCTTGGGAAGTTTTCGAATTCAAGGACTTGAAGCGTTGTAATGGCGGTCGCCGCGGTGAGCGCCCGGGATAGGCGCGACGGACAGATTGGCCGCTCAAGCCAGATCCGAGCTAATTCTCTGGGCGCTTCGCAGAAGCGCCCCTACAACTGCGTCGCCGACGCTAACTGTCCGAGGTCAGTTCGCCCAAGCTTTCCACTTCTTTCGCAGCGGTTTCACGTAATCATCGACATCGACGCTCTTTAATCGGTCAACGCTTTCCCTCACCACGTCAGCAGAATCGTCGTACCTGCGGCGCAACGATTTGAAAAGTGGCCAAAGGAATGGAAGCGAAAGAATCCCGAGGTCCACATCGCCAATAGGCGATTTGGCTTCGACTTCTTTTTCTGCGGAGCCGGAGGAATAGCGAATGGCCAGCCCGATTGCGACTCCGAGGGCGAGCGCACCGATCACTGTTGGGACCGGATTCTGGCGCAGAAAAAATTCGGTCCGCTCGCGTGCGGTCCCGGCTTTTTCTCTTGTCTGCTGCCATGCTCCTTCTGCCACGTCTGAGACTTTGTCTGCGGCAGTGCGCAAACGTCCTTTGATCCCTGGCTCGCCTGAGCCCATCGAAGCGGCCAAAGGATCGTCTTCTGTGAATTCATCACCGTTTGGATTGATCATATGAATAATTCGCAAGCCGTTCAGGTCTTGCGCCTGTTGTTTTCGGTTTCTGTGTTCTTGTTTTGGTTAAGAACCGTAGCCGTAATCCGGATGAAAAGCGAACCGATTGAGAGGGTGTTATGGAGTGTGCCGGCAGAGCGAAGCGACGACGGCGCTTTGGGATGGGGACGTGGCGACGTGAGCGCGGCGATTATCCACGAAGCGGTCTCCCGCCCATGGCGAAGGCTACGGGCGCGACAGGCACGCGTTGCGCTTGCCACCGCAGTCCAAAAGATGCTGCTGCTAGCGCCATTCATGTTTTGGGTATTTGCGTTGTAATTCTTTTTTGATCTTCGGATAGCTCTCACGCCAGAAGGTTTCCAAATCGTTGGTAATTTGGATTGGGCGATGGTTTGGAGCGAGGACCTGAATTTTGACGGGAATTCGGCCACCCCCAACGGTGAATCCTCGAGGAGTGTCGTATAAATCCTGGATGCGAACGGCTATGGTTGGTCCACCCAGATCGCCATAAACGATCTTGGCCATGCGGCCGTTGGGCAGTTTGATTTTTTCCGGGGCCAATTTCTCAAGGGTCCCTTGTTGCGCGTCACTTAACCAGCTCTTCACAACCGGCCAGACCTGGCGCTCTTTGATCTCTTTGTAACTGGTCGCACCACCACAGATTTGTTCGAGCAATACCCTTTTTCCAGCGTCGTCGATCCGCGGAAGTTCCATTTCCGGAAATTGTTCCGCAACAAAGTTCAACCGGGCAATCCATTGCTCGACTGCGTTGTCCCAGTTTTTCAGGGGACAAGTTCCGGCCAACACTTCGCGCGCAAGGATCTGAGCTCCGGCATTGTTGTCTTTCGGATCGAATCTCTCACTTCGCAGGATCAAGTCGTGGAACTGTATTGTCCGCTGACCCACAATCCGGCGCGTGGTTGATTCAAATTCGACGATTGTTTCTTCGCGAAACGAATCGGGGAACAATTCGCGAAGCCAATCTTCTTCAATTTTGGTTGCGAGGGTTAGGAGGACTTGCCGTTCCTTTTCGCTGCTCTCGATCTCGCGAATTTCCGAAGCGACCAGAACTCGCGCTGCGTGCACGGCGCTTTCGCGAGCGAGAACCCCACGTCGGCCGTGAACCAACGCGCAACGCAATGTTCCTGCGTCCAATCGCACCGCCACCTGATCGGGGAAACCGGCCAGGACACACCGTTCAACCGAGCCTTTCTTAACCTCGCCGGTTTGTAGATCGAGGCCTTCATCGCGCGCGATAGCTAGAAATTGCTCTGCCAATTGGGCTGCCTCACGAGCTGCTCCTGCATTAATCCCCATCCGGCCGCACCGCTGTGGATCGAACCTGGAATTCTCAGCGTAACGAAACGCTCGCATCAGAATGAACAAATCCGATTCAGCATCGCTTCCGAGAACATCTTCGCGATCTTCACGCGCCTGTTTACCTTCGAGCCTGCGCAACAGGTTGCGTCCCTGAGTGAGCGCCGCAATTAACGCGACTGCCGGCACGCAATGGTATTCTTGCGCGGCCAGCAGCATGCGCGCATAACGGGGATGAACTGGGAACGCCAGCATCCGCCGACCGAGCGGCGTAAGGCTGGGGGATGAATTTTCTCCGCCTCGCGCCCTCAAGGCACCAAGGTCAACTAACAATTGCTCGGCCCGTTCAACCGCTCGCGGATCCGGCGGTTCTAACCAACGAAATTTATTAATCTCTTCGACGCCGCTGGCTTTGAGCGTTAGCACGACTTCGGCAAGATCGAGTCGTTTCACTTCCGGTAATTCCTGGGCGACCCGATCGAGATGTTCGCGCTCGGTCCAGAGACGCAGGCAATGGCCCGGAGCAGTTCGACCGGCGCGCCCGGTTCGTTGCTCAGCCGAGGCGCGACTGATTTTTTCGATTAACAAAGTGTTGATACCGCGGCGAGGGTCGAATCGAGCAATCCGGGCTAGTCCGCTGTCGATGACAGTCTGAACACCATCGATGGTGAGCGAGGTTTCCGCTACGTTGGTTGAAACAATGGCACGGCGTTTTTGGTAATGCGCCAGCGCGGCGTCTTGTTCAACGGGTGGCAGTTCGCCATGTAGAGGAAGCGCCACGAACTGATCACTTACCCGCGATGCCCGAATAGCTGAGATCGTTCGGCTGATCTCGTATTTCCCGGGCATGAAGATCAACACGTCTCCGTCGGTGCTCGAGGCGATCCGCTCGAGCTCGTCGGCTGCGAGTTCCCAAATCGGATAATCGGGTCCACCGACCGGTTTCGGCAGATATTCAATCGTAACCGGAAAAGCGCGTCCTCGTGAGCTTAGGGTTGCGCAGGGGTCGAGGTATTTTTGCAACGCGCCTGCATCAAGCGTCGCGGACATGACCGCGAGTTTCAGATCCGGGCGAGAAGTAGCTTGAAGTTGAAGGGCGCGCGCGAGGGTTATGTCGCCATAGAGATGGCGTTCGTGGAATTCGTCGAACAGGATCGCGGAAATGCCGGTCAGTTGCGGATTCTGGATAAGCTGACGCAACAGAATGCCTTCGGTCACGAAACGAATCCGAGTACGATCTGACGTGATATTTTCAAAACGGATCTGGTAACCGACTTCCTGTCCGAGTTTGACTTCACGTTCTGAGGCAACCCGGGCGGCAAGAAGGCGCGTCGCAAGTCGGCGAGGCTGGAGAATGACCACCTCTCCTTTTCCGAGTAATCCATGATCGAAAAGGATCTGTGGGACCTGGGTCGATTTGCCGGAACCTGTCGGTGCCTGAATAATCAGGCGCGACTGTTCTTTAAGGGCGGAGACGAGCTGATGTTCGAGCTCGAATATGGGCAGATCCTGACGAGGCATTGGGAGGGGAACGTCCAACGTTCGGCGTCGCACGTCCAACGGATGTAGTGGCCTTTGTGTGAGGCGCCTCTACATCACTCAGTGAACGAATGGGGCAGCGACATCGCCGAAAATTAGCGCGTTGTAGTTTTCGGCGGTCTGATCATTTGCAATTCCAGAATAAGTGCGAACCGCAGGTGTGAACTCGTATTTTCCAACATTGGCAATTCCGGTTGATTGGGCGAGGAAGAACCGCTCAATGGCAATGACGTCAACCGTGTCGATAGTGGTGTCGCCGTTCACGTTAGCTGCAGCTAACCTGCAGCCGGGCGGGATTTGCCCGAGGTTGAGAAAATGTCGTTGAACTGCGACAACATCGACTGTGTTAATACCCGGCAGGGTGCCCGGAGAAAGCGCGCCTTTGGTCGGTGTAACCGTATAATTCCCCCCTGAAACCAGGCCCGCTAACGAATAGAATCCGGACCCATCAGTGCTGGTGGCTTCCGATGTGGTTCCTGTCAGACTTATTGCGACATTCGATATCGGTCCGGGTACGGGATTCGAGCAGTAAGTGATTGTGCCTGAAATCGCGACTGTAGGAACCGGTGTTGGTGTTGCCGTCGCCGTTGGCGGTGGTGTCGGAGTTGGACTTGGCGTCGGCGTTTCCGGCGCAATTGCGCAGTATTTCCCTCCCGTCGTAAGAATATTAACGCCCGAGTTTCCGCCCCAAATGATCATCTCTGTGTTAGTCCAGACTGCCGTGTGACTAGATCGGGCGGATGGCGCGTTGACTATACTTGTAGAGCTCCAAATGTCGGTAACGGGATTATATCGGCCGCCGGTATTTGAACCACCCGCCCCAGACTATCATTTCTGTGCCGGTCCAGATTGCGGTATGACCAGATCGAGCGGAGGGCGCGTTGACCGTACCTGTAGATATCCAAGTATCGGTAACGGGGTTGTATCGGCCGCCGGTGTTTGAACCACCGCCCCAGATAATCATTTCAGTACCGGTCCAGACCGCGGTATGACCCTGCCGCGCACTGGGCACGTTATTTGTACTAACGGCTATCCAACTATTAGCGGTTGGATTATATCTCGCTCCGGTGTCCAAAGGACCGCCTGGTCCGGCTCCACCCCATACAATCATTTCGCTACCGGTCCAGACTGCTGTGTGACCAGACCGAGCGTCGGGCGAATTTGTCGTGCTGACAGACGTCCAGGCGTTAGAAATGGGGTTGTAACTCCCACCAGTGTTGAAAACGTTCGTACCATCTGTTCCTCCCCAGATGATCATTTCGCTACCCGTCCAGACTGCTTGGTGGCGGTACCTACCGGTGGGGGCATTGACGGTATTTGTTTCCGTCCAGCTATTGTTAGCACGGTTGTACCTGCCGCCGGTGGTGGGTGTACTCGAAGGGCCAGGATGAATACCGCCCCAAACAATCATGTCGCTTCCGGTCCAGACCGCAGTGTGAGAATATCGGGCACTCGGCGGATTGGAGCCAGTCACAGGAGTCCAGCTATTCGTGACCGGATTGTATATGTCGCCGCTGCTGTGAGCGACATCCGGGTCGTGTCCGCCCCATATTATCATTTCCGTGCTGGTCCAAATTGCAGTGTGTCCTGTTCTGGGCTGGAATCTCGGGCTCGTCGCCGTCCAGGAATCTCCGCAGGCCGGCGTAGGTGACGGCGTCAAGGTTGGGGCCGGTGTACCTGGGGTCGCCGTTGGCGTCGGTGTTGTCGGTGTGGTTGTCGCGGTCGGAGTTGGCGTGGGAGTGGGTGGGTAAGGCTGGGGATCAGGGCGCTCTTGAACCTGGCGCGATTTGGTCCGGTCAACCTTCTTGTTTGCCAAGCTCGAGGCGCTTAGCGAAGCCGATGCCAGCACGATCAGCGAAATGAACATGAGAATGACAGAGATCCCTTGAAGGAGGTCGACAGCGCGAGTAAGAACATTCGTTTTCACGACTATCCGTTGGGGATCCGGAGAGCATGTTGATGCGCGTCCAAAATGCCAAGCCTAATTTTTGTTAGACCGTTTGGGTTCACCGCCTTCCATTGAGAGAAAAAGCCTTGCACCGCGCTTGCCTCAGTTCGACCATGCCCCGCTCTCCGACCCATGACAGAAACACGCCGTAATTCGTGGCTATTGGCGCTCGTTCCATTCGGATTTCTTATCTACGTGGTTGCGAGGTACGGAGTGCCGGTGCCGTTCCAGGATGAGTGGGACCTTGTTCCGTTGCTGGAGAAAATGTGGGGTGGAAGTCTCACGCTGAGTGACATGTGGGCGCTGCATAACGAGCATCGCATTCTGTTCCCGCAAATGATCATGCTCGGCCTGGCGTGGTTGACTAACTGGGATCTTCGCTACGAAATGGCGACGAGCGTCCTGCTCGCTGGCGGGATCTTCCTTTTTCTTGCGTGGCAGATCACCATCACCGCACGCAAATTGGCGAGACCGGAATTGTATTGGGCGATTCCATTGTTCTCCGTCATCATTTTCTCGATCGCTCAATACCAAAATTGGCTTTGGGGATGGCAGCTGCCGATATTTCTGAGCGTTTTAGGCGTCATTGGTGGGATTGTCCTCCTGGCCAATCCGCCGTTCACCTGGGTTCGGTTTTTTGGGGCAGCAATTCTTGGTGTGATTGCTTCGTACTCGTTTGGGAACGGTGGGGTTTTTTGGTTAATCGGTCTGTTGATATTATTCGTTGTCACTGAACCTGGGAGGGAAAGATGGATTCGTCTCGGAGTCTGGCTTGTTCTCAGTAGCCTAACCATGGGATTATATTTCTATCAGTACGAGCGGCTGGAGGAACATCCGCCATTGATCCTATTGTTCAGTGAGCCGATCCAATACCTGGTTTACATCTTCAAGTACCTCGGCAACATCTGCGCACAATATCCCGTCCAAGACATCTCGACCGTTGGCGACATTCGCTTTCATTTCCGGGCTGATTGGAGTCGCCCTTCTGAGTTGGGCGATGTGGGTCTTGCTCCGTAATGATCGGGTCGAACTAAGGACGCTTCTTCCGTTCATTGCCTTCGCTCTTTATTCGATCGCGAGCGCCATGGTAACCGGGATCGGACGACTCGGGCTCGGAACCGACCAAGCCGTGGCATCGCGTTATTGCACGGTCTCGGCGCCATTTTGGGCAGCGCTAGTCACGGCATTGCTGCTCTTGATGGGGAAGGAAAAGGTCAAGACGAGGGTCAAGACCAAGTCAAAGCCACGCGCTACCGGGCGCCAAAGCGCGGCGCGATTGTTTCTCGGACTCGTTGTCGTCCTGCTTGTCTTCAGTTCGATCATTGCCATCAACGCTGCGGTTCAGATGAATCGTTATCAGACAATCGGGCGCGATCGATTGCTGACCATCCCGATCACCCCAACACAAGGAGTCGATTACAGTCCGTTAGGAGCACTGCATCCGCGGCCTCAGGTCATAATTGAACGATTTCCCTTTTTGAAGGAGCATCGTCTAACTGTTTTTCGCAACGAACCGCCCGGGGGAAGTGGCAACTGATGGCAGAAAGGAAGAAGATAATTCGGAGGCATTCGCCGGCCAGAAGTGGCACTAGCGAACGAACTGCATGGTGGATTTATCCGTTGCTCTTTGTTCTTGCTGTCGCTCCGTACTTGCAAACGCTGAGTCATGACTTCGTCAACTTCGATGATGGAAGTTATGTCTCCGAGAACCTGCTGGTTCGGCAAGGGCTTACATCGAGCAATATTGCCTGGGCTTTTACTGTTTTCTGGGCGGGCAATTGGCATCCCTTAACATGGTTATCCCACATGCTAGACTGCCAGCTGTTTGGGATGAATCCCGGCGCGCATCACATGGTGAATGTCGTCATTCATGGCATGAGCACAGTGATCTTGTTTGTCGCGATCCGCACAATGACGGGAATGGTCTGGCGCAGCGCGCTTGTGGCTGCGTTGTTTGCCATTCATCCCTTACATGTCGAGTCAGTGGCATGGGTGGCGGAGCGCAAGGATGTCCTTAGTACATTCTTTGGTTTGCTCGCAATCTGGTCTTATGCGCGATACGCACGATCTCGATCGGTAGGGCGATACGTGGTGGTCGCGCTTTTTTTTGCGCTGAGTCTGATGAGCAAACCAATGTTGGTAACGTTCCCGTTTGTTTTGCTCCTGCTGGATGTGTGGCCCCTCAAGCGATTCTCGATGGAAAAGGAGCGATGGACGCGAGTGATTTTGGAAAAACTACCCCTGCTCGCAATGTCATTGGCATCGAGTGTCGTGACCTTCAAAGCGCAACATGCGGCTGGCGCAGTCCAGCCAATCGAGTTGCTACCTCTCGGACGCAGACTCGCGAATGCGGTCAGCGCTTATGCTGGTTATCTCTACAAGACATTTTGGCCGGTTGACCTGGCTGTCTTTTATCCATTTCCCGACGAGATCCCGGTCGCGCATGTCTTGATTGCGTTATCGGTGCTGATCGGAATCACGATAGGTGTTGTTATATTGGCGCGGGGGCGGCCATGGCTGGTTGTGGGATGGTTATTGTATTTGGGAACTCTGGTGCCGGTAATTGGTTTCGTGCAGGTCGGCGACCAATCGATGGCGGATCGTTATACTTATCTCCCGTTGATCGGCATTTTCTTAATGATTGCATGGAGCATTCCCTCCTCCGCTTTCGCTGATAACAGGCGTACGGTCATGAGTTTCGTGATCGCATTCATCTTGCTCGGATTAAGCAGCCTAACATTTGCTCAAGTTCGAGTTTGGAAAAATACGACAACGCTGTTTGAGCACGCGATCAAGGTGACTAAGGGAAATTTTCTCGCCCACAATCTTCTTGCCGGTGCAATTGGACAGACAGGTGATCTCGACGGAGCGCGCGATCAAATTGAAAAAGCATTGCAAATAAAACCGAATTACGCCGGCGCTCATTACAATCTTGGCATGATCATGTTGTATCGGCATGATTTCGAAAAGGCGCAGGAAGAATTCAATTTCGCGCTTCAGGCGAACAAGCTCGATCCGATGGCATGGAACGCATTGGGTGTAGCACAGGTGAATCTGGGGAAGACCGATGAAGCGATCGCCAATTACCGGCATGCTATCGAATTGAATCCGAGTTTCGCGGAAGCGTTCACCGACCTTGGCGCCGCGCTGCTTCAAAAGCAGAAATTTGAAGAGGCGATTGATGCCTCCGAGAAATCGCTAAAGCTGCGTCCCGGTTTGGCGGAATCTCACGCAACCATCGGAGCGGCCTATTGGAACTTGGGTAAAGCGACTGAATCAATTTTCCACAATCAGCGAGCAGTGGAGCTGAGTCCAAACTTGGTCAGTGCGCGAGTAAATCTCGCGGTCGCTTTGTTTGCCAAGGGTCGTGTTGACGAAGCAGTCACGCACGCCGAATACGCGCTCAAGATTGATCCTAACAATGAAGTTGCCCGAAGAATTGTGACCATTGCCCAGCAACAACAGGCGGCGCCGGAGACGATCGCCTCCCTCCGTAGCAGCGAGTGAATGGTCGAATGGTCAGTGAATGGATTCTTTTTCACTGATCGACTCGGCGTTACATTTAGGCCGGTTAATTCGTTGATTTGTGGATTAGGCCAAGGCCGCAGGCATCCTTATAGAGTGGGCGCGGAAGATCCATCGTTCGCGAATCGCCGTTGAGAGAGAATGTTTCGATTGTTGGATGTTTCGATCGCCATTCGGTAAATGCGCGACGAACGCCTCCTTGACTAGTCACATCGAAATCGGCAGCGAATTGACTAACATCATGAAGAATAAGTAGGCCGCCGGCCGCAAGAGCATCGAACCAGAGATCCAATTCAACCAAAGTCGCCTCATATTCGTGCGAACTATCGACGATAATCAACTCGGGATCGCCTCCGAGATAATCCCGGGCGCGTTGAATCGAGTTCGGATCGAGCGAGTTGCCTTGCGCAATTTCGACGAATTCCTGTAAACCGCCACGATCGATCCAGCGTTGTGACATCTCGCAACTGCCAGAATCAATATCCAAGCTGAAGAGACCATGCTGAGCGTTCATTCGCCGTAGCATCCATCCAAGCAGGAGTGCTGAATACCCAGAGCACGTCCCAAGTTGCGCAACACGCCTGGCGCGACTTCCCATCACGAGTCCTTGCAGAAGCGAGATCAATGGAACGGCGCACTCACCGATCGGCCCACTTTGATCGGTCTCATCGTACCAATCGCGCAGAGTTTGCCATTCAGTCTCAGTGAGCTCTGAGTAAACCGGGGGAACGTAATCATTTCCTGGTAATTGGTGCCACCAATAGCGCGCGCCTGTTCTCGTTCTCCAGTCAAGTGAGCGAGAATCAATTGTCATGATATGGCAGAGTCGTGACGGAAAATGCGCGCTTTCGATTTCTACGGCGCAAGACGATCAATAACCCACGCGCCATCGGCCTGACGCAAATAACGAAATCGGTCGTGAAGTCTATTTGGCCTGCCTTGCCAGAACTCGTATCGATCCGGCTTTAGTCGGTAACCGCCCCAATGAGGGGGTAACGGGATGTCGCCTTTTTCAAAACGTTCAGTCATTTGCTGAAGCCGCGACTCCAGCACCTGTCGAGCATCGATTACTTCGCTTTGCTTGGAAACCCATGCCCCAAGACGACTACCGACAGGTCGCGAATGAAAATAAGCGGCGGAATCTTCGCGCGAGGTTCGTTCGACCGTTCCCCGAATACGAACCTGTCGTTCAAGCGACGACCAATAAAGGTCCAGTTCGGCATGTGGATTTGTTTCCAACTGCTGTCCCTTCTCGCTGTCATAGTTGGAAAAAAAGACCAGCCCGTCTTCATCGAATCCCTTGAGCAGAACGATGCGAACCGATGGTTTGCCGTCCGGAGTTGCGGTAGCGAGGCTCATGGCGTTGGCGTCGCGAATTTTCGCGTCGAGGGCGGCGGCGAACCAGGCTCCAAATTGCAGGAGTGGGTTGGAATGGAGATCGGCTCGACGCAGTCCGTGCAGGGAATACTCGTTGCGGGTGCCGGTCAATTCAGGCGGCATGGCTTTCATAGGAGAAGAGAACGTTATTTGAGTTAAGCGAAATGTCGAAGCCCGATTGTGTTCCTCCAGTTACAATTCCAACGGGAAAAGCCGTTGAAATTTGTTCGCCGACATAACCAAGCATCCACCCTAAGCTGTTCTCCGAGAGAACGGAGATCAGTTGATCGTCACAACTGTTCCAATCGGAATTTCGGTAAACAATTTGCGCGCTGCTTCTCCCGGAAGCCGGATGCAGCCGTGGGATGCCGGATAGGTTGGCACGACCCCTTCATGCATACCAAAGTCTCGGCAGTTGAGTCGCATGAAATAAGGCATGGGGACTTTGTAAATGGTCGAACGATGATCCCGGTCTTTGTCCGTGATGACAAATTGTCCTTTAGGCGTCTTGTATCCATCTCTGCCGGTCGAACATCTTGCCCTGTAAACGGTGACTCCGTCCTTGATTACCGACATGTTTTGTTTCGCGAGCGAAATCTCGACCCGCAGTTCTTCCGGTAATGGGCCACCGCCTAACAATAACTGGACCGCTTTCCATTCCCCGGTCCAGGCCGCGAAATAAAGCGGCAACATTCTTTCGCGCGGCGTCGCGCGATGGCGATCCGCCCCGGCATCGAGCAAAGCGTGGACGTAATCGGTTTTGCCGAGACCGGCTGCGAGCATCAGGATGTTGATTCCGGTTTCCTCCTGAATGTAGAGCCGTAGATATTTTGATTTGAGGAGGACCATGAACTCGTTCTCGGCTGCTCGTGGAATAACGATGTTAGGATCGCTCCCACAGGCCAGAAGCGTGTGAAAAAGTTCAACGTCATCCAGAGCGATTGCGTAGGCGATTAATGGAACCACGCCGCCTTCGCGAGTCGGTGGATCGGGATGCTTATTCAAGAGGAGTCGGACTTGGTCCTTCATGCCGCCCCGTAACGCCGCTTCCAGCGCGCCGCGCGTGTCTGAAGTCCATTTTAGTGTCGCTGGAAGGCGCGCTAAGACCGTTTGAAAAATGGTCATGTCACCGGTCTGAAGCGCAGTCGTTAGTAGATCGCCACCTTGAGCGGCGACATTTTCGAGATTCAGGCTTGAAGACAAAAGGGCTTGAACCGCTTGGAGGTTTGCGGCCTTGACGGCATAAAACAAGGCGGACCTTCCCTCCTGATCGAGGGCGTTTGGGCTGGCGTGTCGCTCGAGGAGCGCGCGAATCATCGATGTGTCACCTTGCTCGGCGGCTGCCATGAGCGGTCTGATTCCGTTATTGTCGGCAGATTCAATCGATGCTCCGGCATCGAGCATTCGTCGGACAGTTTTCCAATCGGTGTTCAGTGCCGCCGTAACTAGCGCAATCTCTCGGGGAGAAGCGGAAACAGTCAGTTCCGTGGCAGAAGTAAAACAATGACTGACAACCCAGTTTCGGCGGGCATCGGTGACCGGCAGCATGGAATAGAGCGGGGCCGGTGAAGCCGGGGGAAGTTGTGTTTCTTGTGTTGGTTTCGCCGGCGGAGTGTTTGCACTAGGTGCGACTGAAATGGGAACGGGCACCGCCGAGGGGGTCGAAAGTGATCGAGCGACGACGACCTTCCCGTTGGACGCAGGGTCAGGGTTGCGGCTTAGAATAAGAACAAGCGCAACGATCAACGCAGTAAATGCGCTGCTAACCAGGATGCGTATGGCAGCGGTTCCTGAATCCATCGGAATTGTTTAAAGATAAGGTCATAACGGGGGCGAACGCTACCAGCAATCGCAAGGCCACAATCGGTCCTGAAGTAAACCCACGTGTTTTCAAGGTCTTACAATATAAAATCGGATGACGGGGCGAAGCAGGCTGTAGCCCGGTAAAAAAACTCGTTCTAGCTGGCGCGGATGGCGCTTGAACAAAGGGATTGGACGGTGTGCCGCACCCATTCCGGACACCGTTTTCCCGCCCATGAAAGAACTGCGAAATCTTTTCATTGTCACACTATTGTTAGGCCTGTTTGCCACTCAAGGCCGCGCGCAATCAGCGCTCGATGGGTTTGATCCAAACGCAAACGGTGACGTCAACGTTGCGGTTGTTCAACCAGACGGCAAAATCCTTATCGGCGGGAATTTTTCGACCCTCGCGCCTAACGGCGGCCCTTCGGTCGCACGCAACCGTATCGCTCGGTTAAATCCTGACGGCTCCGTCGATCTGGCCTTTGATCCGAACGCAGCCGACGTCGTTAATGCGATTGCTCTCCAGGTTGATGGGAAGATCCTCATCGGCGGTCACTTTGATCAAGTCGGCGGTCAAGCTCGCAAACGCTTTGCCCGCTTGGATCCGATAACCGGAACGCCCGATTCATTCAATCCGATTGCAGGAAACGATGTCTTCGCCATCGCGGTGCAATCTGACGGGAAGATTTTGTTGGGTGGTAAGTTCGATAAGATCGGCAGTACCAGCCGCAAACGAATTGCGCGGATAGATCCAAACACGGCACTCCCCGATTCGTTTAATCCAAACGCTCCCAATGATGTTCTTTCGATTGTTATCGAACCAAGCGGTAACGTCCTGGTTGGGGGAAGATTCGATTCGATCGGTGGGCAAAATCGAAGACGGATTGCTCGTCTGGATGCAGTAACTGGCTTAGCTGACGCCTTTAATCCAAATGCCGATGGCGACGTCCTGACAATCGCTTTGCAAGCAAACGGAAAAATCCTGGCTGGCGGCAAATTTAACAATATTGGCGGACAGAATCGCAAACGCATCGGCGGCTCGATCCCGCAACTGGCTTGGCGGACGCTTTTGATCCGGACTCCGAGAACGATGTCTATGTTATCGCCGTTCAGAAAGATGGGAAAATCTTGGTTGGTGGCAAATTCAACAATATCGGCGGGCAACCACGACAAAACATTGTTCGCCTTGATCCAGCCACCGGCTTGCCGATTCATTCAATCCCAATAGTAACGACGAAGTTTACACCATCGCTCAACAGTCGGACGGCAAGGTCCTGGTCGGTGGTAAGTTCGGTAATATCGGCGGTACGACTCGGAATCGCATCGCACGTCTGGAAACCGATGGCAGGTTGGACCAAACGATCAATCCCACCATTGTCGGTGAAGCTGTGACCGCAACTGCGATTCAGCCGGACGGCAAGATTCTTCTTGGAGGAAAGTTCACCGCAATTGGAAGCGTAGTACGAAATCATATTGCTCGCTTCAATACGGATGGTTCTTTAGATGCGCTCTTTGATCCGAATGCGAATTCAGATGTTGAATCGATTGCAGTGCAGCCAGATGGAAAGATCCTGGTTGGCGGTGTTTTCACCCATGTCGGTGGCCAAACACGTAACTACATTGCGCGGCTCGATGCGACCACCGGTCTAGCCGATTCATTTGATCCGGATGCAAATGAGCAAGTAAGTGCGATTTCCCTTCAGTGGGACACAAAGATCCTGGTTGGGGGCCGCTTCACGAACATCGGAAGCCAAAACCGAAATTTCATCGCGCGGCTCGACTCGACGACTGGATTGGCTGACTCGCTAGACCCCAATGCAAATGGCGAAGTCTTCACTATTCGTCTTCAAACCAATAATAAAATTTTGGTCGGTGGCTTGTTTAGCATTATTGGCGGGCAGACCCGCAATCACATTGCCCGAATTGATCCCGCATCCGGGGTTTCTGATTCCTTTGATCCAAATGCGGACGATGCCATAGCGGCAATCACGGTTGAGCCTAACGGGAAAATTCTTGTTGGTGGATTTTTTAATACGATAGGGGGACAGATTCGCAACCATGTCGCTCGACTCAATTCTGGGACGGGTTCCCCGGATTCGTTTGATCCGAACGCCAACGATATTGTTCGTTCAATTGCTATTCAGGCCGATGGAAATGTCCTTACCGGTGGTTCTTTCACCAGCATCGGCGGACAAACGCGCCATTACATCGCGCGGCTCACTAATGCTGATGGCTCCGCAGATTCCTTCAATCCAGACGCGAATGATATAGTCAAGTCCATCGCTTTGAACTCGGATGGCAAGATTCTGGTGGGCGGAAGCTTCACCAGTATCGGTGGACGAATGCAGAGTTTCTTTAGTCGTTTGACCAACGACACGGCGGCACTTCAGGACACTAACGTCGCATCTAACAGTGTTGCTTGGATACGAGGCGGCTCGAGTCCTCAATTTACCGGCGTGACCTTTGAATATTCTGATGACAACCTAAACTATGCGCCGCTTGGAGCAGGCACTCCACTTAGTAACACCTGGTTTCTGAACGGAATAAATCTTCCCATTCAACAGGACATCTACGTTCGAGCCCGAGGTTTTTATCGGAGTGGCCATCAGAATGGGTCTGGAAGCATAACCGAATCGGTTACAAACGCCTTTCTTTCGACCGCGGGGCCCACGGCCACGCCAACGCCAACCCCAACCGCGACGCCAAATCCAACGCCATCAGCGAGTCCATCAGTTACGCCTACGCCGACCCCGGCGCCAACCTCAACGCCATCAGCTACTGCATCGGTTACCCCCACGGCGACCCCGCCGCAACCCCAACGCCAATCTGTCCGCTCGTGATTACAGAATCTGTTAGTCAGACGATTACTGCTGGGAACTCGTACTCATGCAACACCGGGGCTCCCGGATTTTTCCATTCCGACAACAGCTATTGGCGTTCGTACAACATGTCTGACTTCGCCGGATCCAATCCGTATCATGTCACATCTGTTTCATTTGGGATTGAGGTTGCAGATGCTGCCGGAACTGGCACGACTCAACCAGTCACGGTTCGTCTTTACACCTCGACGATAGGACTTTTCCCCGTCGGCGTTTTGAATCAGATTGCCAGTACCACAATAGCAGTACCCGACCAGGCTTTGACTGTCCTGAATGTGCCGCTGGTCGCAACAGTTCCGGCAGGCACCGAATTGGTCATGGAAGTCTTCACGCCTAGTGGAATTTCGGCCGGTCACAGGTTTTTCATCGGGTCGAATTCGGCGGGTGAAACCGGACCTGGATACATCAGTGCATCAAGCTGTACCCTTCTGACTCCGACTTTACTTTCTGTCGCGGGCGCTCCGAACATGCACTTGGTGTTTAATGTTCATGGCAGTTGCGGGCCCACACCGACGCCAACCGTCGCACCGACTCCGACTGCAACGGCAACCGTAACACCGAGTCCATCGCCAACTGTCACGGTGACACCGACTGCAAGCCCGAGTCCATCGCCAAGTGTTACGCCGACACCGACTCACACCCCGAGCCCATCACCAAGTGTTACGCCGACACCGACTCACACCCCGAGCCCATCGCCAAGTATTACCCCAACACCGACTCACACCCCGAGCCCATCGCCAAGTGTTACGCCAACGCCGACTCACACCCCGAGCCCGTCGCCAAGTGTTACGCCAACGCCGACTCACACCCCGAGCCCATCGCCAAGTGTTACGCCGACGCCGACTCACACCCCGAGCCCATCGCCAACTATTACTCCAACACCGACTCACACTCCAAGCCCATCGCCAACTATTACTCCAACACCGACTCACACCCCGAGCCCATCGCCAACTATTACGCCAACACCGACTCACACCCCGAGCCCAACCCCGAGCGCCACTGCAACCTCAACTCCAACTCCAACGCAAACTCCAAGCCCTACCGCTACCCCTTCTCCTTCAGCAACGCCGGTTCCGACCCCTACCAATACGCCTACACCTTCCCCGACACCGGCGCCCACACCCGTCTGTCTCCCAATGACTCACTCCTCATCACAGGCGATCACTCCAAGCCTCTCCATCTCCTGTAACAATGGAAATGCCCACGGTGAAAATAGCTATTGGAGAGCGTTCGACATGGCGACCTTTAGCGAGGGCACACAATACAACATCACGGCGGTCTCGTTTGGTGTTGAATCCGCCAACGTAACTCAGCCAGTCAGGGTTCGATTGTACACAACTGCAAATTTTCCGAGTGGATATCCGAACGCATTAACTCAGATTGGAAATGTTGTTGTTACGGTAAGCGGTGCCCAAAACGGAACAGTTGTTACAGCGCCCCTAACAGCAACAGTTCCGGCCGGCATCAGTCAGCTCGTCATGGAGGTCAATACGCCCGATGGGAGAAGCTCAGGGCGAATGTTTTTCATTGGTTCAAATTCAGAACCGGAATCCGGCCCCAGTTACATTAGCGCAGCTGGTTGTGATGTTGGAACTCCGACTACCACCGCCGCGTTAGGAGCGCCGGGGATGCATGTTGTGTTTAATGTTATTGGAACATGTAGTGTACCGACGCCGACTCCGAGACCGGCTGCTCTCTGGAATCTTTCGACACGATTACGGGTTGGCACCGATGACCAGGTCATGACTGCCGGATTTATCGTTCAAGGGCCTGTGTCTAAGAGAGTTCTTATTCGTGCCGTAGGCCCGTCCCTAACGGGAGTTGGAGTTCCAGGAGCGCTTTCTAATCCGTATCTAGAGCTTCACGATGCCAGCAGCATTATCGGAACAAACGATGATTGGCTAGCGACCGAGATGGGTGGAGTTATTACCTCGGATCAGGTAGCAGAAATAGAAGCGAGCGGTCTCGCTCCAAATGATCCAATGGAGTCGGCAATCGTTGCCCAATTGGCTCCAGGTAGTTATACCGCGATTCTAAAAGGTGTGAGCAACGGCACTGGGGTTGGAATTGTGGAAGTTTATGATTTGGAGACAAACAACGGAGCGCAGCTGGGAAATATCAGCACACGCGGATACGTCCAGACCGGAGACAACATGATGATTGGAGGCTTTATCGTGCTAAGCCAAGCCACGAAAGTTATGATCCGTGCAATTGGCCCATCGCTGACGCAAGTTGGCGTCCCTAATGTTCTCGGGAACCCACAACTGGAACTTCATGACTCCATTGGCTTGCTCGCGCGAAACGACGATTGGCAGACTACGCAGATCGAAGGAATCATTACGGGCGATCAGGTGGCTGAAATTCAGGACACTCAGCTGGCGCCATCTCATTCCGCGGAATCCGCCATGATCGCAACGCTGCCACCGGGAAGTTACACGACGATGGTGAGAGGGGTAAACGACACTGACGGCAACGCTGTGGTTGAGGTCTACGCGTTGCCTTGAGTTAATAGGCTACTTATCGGTAGCCGTTCACCGAAAGGTTAGGTAAAGTATTGCTGAAAGATAGGCTTGTCTTCATCCTTAAATCACGATGGAGTGAGAGGAACAAGCCGATGGATCCTAATCAACCAAACAATCCGCCGGCGCTGCCAAGAAGTTGGTGGAGCCGCAACTGGAAATGGTTTGTTCCGACCGGATGTCTGGCGCTGTTTTTAATTGGGGTCGTGTTTGCCTGTTCGATTGCGTTTGTCGTGTTCAGCGCAATGAAGTCGACTGACGCCTATCAAATCGCTTTAGCCAAAGTGAAAGCGGATTCAAGAGTGACCGAGGCGCTGGGAAAACCGATCGAAGCTGGTGTGTTTGTTAGTGGAAACGCAAATGTAAGCGGCCCCTCAGGTAACGCGGAGCTGGCGATCCCGATTTCCGGGCCCAACGGGAAAGGAACGATTTACCTCGAGGCCGAGAAATCCAACGGCACTTGGAGTTTCCCGAAGCTGTTGGTTGAGATAGCGAAAACAAAGGAACGCATCGATTTAAGCGACAACGCCGCGAAGTCGGACGATTGACGTGGCGAATGTCTCCTTGGGCACACCTGCCGTCTTGCGGCAAAGGTGCTCACACGGAGGGCAGAAAGGGACACCAAGGAAGAAGGCGAAGTAATTCATACTTCCTAATCCGTTGTGACCTTTGTCTGAGACCACCAGTTTACTCGCACGCCAACTCCCGTAGCTTACACCCCCATGCCGGTCTCTGAGGAACAGGTCAAAGAAGCATTGCAAACGGTGAATACCCAGGCTTTAGCCGTGACATCGTTTCATTCGGTCTAGTCAAAGGCATTCGCATCGACGACGGCGCAGTCACTGTTCAATTGGCGCTGGCCACCAATGAGCCCGCGATTCCGCAACGGATCAAAATGGATGCGGAAGAAGTGTTGCAGGGGATGCCCGGAGTTACACAGGCAAAGGTCTTGATTGATATTCACGCGCCGCCAACCGCCGCCGGTGTCGGAGCAACGCGGATTGAAGGAATTCGCCACATCATTGCGATCGCGAGTGGAAAGGGTGGAGTTGGGAAATCGACGGTTGCAGCTAATCTCGCGATTGCTTTGGAAAAAACCGGCGCCCGAGTTGGACTTTGCGATTGCGACATTTACGGGCCGAGCATCTCGCTCATGTTCGGGACACGGGATCGTCCAACGGCAACGGAGGAGAATCGGATCATTCCGATCGAGCAATACAACCTCAAATTAATGTCCATGGGTTTTCTGCTGGATGATACTTCTCCGGCAATACTCCGTGGACCAATGGTGACGCGGTACACACAACAGTTTCTGCGACAGGTGGAATGGGGTGAACTCGATTATCTTATTCTCGATCTCCCTCCGGGGACGGGGGATATTCAGCTTACTATAGTTCAGACGGTCGCACTTGCTGGTGTCATCATCGTGACTACACCGCAGGAAGTCGCACTGATCGATGCGCGGAAAGCGGCAACGATGTTCGAAAAAGTGAACGTTCCGGTTCTTGGACTCATCGAAAACATGAGCTACTTCGAGTCACCGAGCGACGGGAAGCGTTATGATATTTTCGGGTCAGGCGGTGGGGAACGCGAAGCGAAACGTCTGCGGGTTTCGTTGCTCGGTCAGATCCCGATTGATATCGCGACCCGCGAGGCCGGGGACAGGGGAATGCCGGTCACCGGTGAGAATCGTAAATCCCTCGTAGCGATAGAGTTCATGAAGGTCGCGGAGGGCCTTCGCCGCACCTTGCCGTAGGCGGAATTGAAGAGGTACAGCCGGTGCTCCATCTAAACATGGAGATATGGTTTTTGTTGACCAAACTTGGTTTTTATGAAAAACAATCCCTACATGTCAGCTTCACAAGCAGAACAGTCGCACTTTGTTAAGAACTCGGTTCTCTATAAGGAGTTTTTGGCAGAGCGCGAAGAGATCCTGAAACACAAGTGGATTGAGAGTGAGAAAGCAGGAACAGACATCGGTTTTGAAAAAGCCCTTTTGGATTGGATCGTGAAATATCGGTCCAGTTGGCGAAGCAAACGAATCAAGGGAGGCAAAGCCGAACCTAACCCGGCCTAGCTTCTCCTCACATTTTCCTTTAACGCGATCCAGTGAGGTCGCTAAGGAAGCCCTTGAAAACAGGATCAAAAAATCGGAATCCGTCCGGGCCCGTCACTTCTCCAGTGATGGACGGCGCGGCTATTGAGCGCGCGTTACGCCGGATCGCGCATGAAATTATTGAGCGCAATCCCGAGCCGAGTCGAGTTGTGCTGGCGGGAATTCCATCGCGCGGTGTCGAGATTGCCGAACGAATCGCGCGATTTGTCGAAGCGTTAGGCAAGACCGGGATCGAGACCGGTGTAATCGATGTCTCGATGCATCGAGATGATGTTGGAAAAAGAGTTGAGCTCCCCCGGGTTCAAGCTTCTCGACTTCCTCTTCCGCTTAACGAAAAAACGGTGATTATTGTCGATGACGTCTTTTTTACCGGTCGCACCGCGCGTGCCGCAATGGACGCCATTAGTTCGTTTGGTCGGCCGGCCCGGATTCAGTTGGCCGTGTTAATCGATCGTGGTCATAGGGAATTACCAATTCGAGTAGACTACGTCGGCAAAAACCTTCCGACGGCCGTAGGGGAACGAGTACGTTTGCGACTTGAGCAAGTGGACGACGAACCCGATGCGGTCTGGCTGATCAAGGAGACGAAGGAATGACGAAGGCCACCAAATCCAAGCTGAATTGGCAACGAAAGGATTTGCTTGGGATCCGGGAGCTTTCCGTTGAAGAAATCCTGTTTATTCTTGATACGGCCGATGCGTTCAAGGAAGTCGGCACCCGCGAGATCAAGAAAGTGCCGGCGCTACGCGGCAAAACGCTGGTGAACTTTTTTGTCGAACCCAGCACTCGAACGCGGACATCCTTTGAACTTGCTGCGATTCGGCTGAGTGCGGACGTGATCAATATTACGGCGTCGGCATCCAGTCTAACAAAAGGAGAAACGCTCAAGGACACCGCAAAAGTCCTGGAAGCTTATCACGCCGATCTGATCGTCCTGCGCCATAGTTCCTCTGGCGCGCCGCAATTTTTGGCGGAACGACTTCGCTCGAGCATCATCAATGCGGGCGACGGCGCGCATGAGCATCCGACACAGGCCTTGCTCGATCTCTACACCATTCGTTCGAGAAAACGGGCGATCGCCGGTCTTCACGTCGTCATTGTTGGGGATATTCTTTTCAGCCGCGTCGCGCGCTCAAATATCTTTGGACTGCTTAAGCTCGGGGCTCGGGTCACATTGGTTGGGCCGAGCACGCTGGTTCCGCGCGAATTCGAAAAACTCGGCGTTTCGGTTTCGTACGATATCGACAGCGTCCTGCCGACGGCTGATGTGGTGAATTTGCTTCGGATTCAACATGAACGTCAGCGCAAAGAATATTTCCCTGGCGTCGGCGAATACATCCGCTTGTTTGGTTTGACCAAGGAACGCGCGAAACTCCTGAAACCGGATTGTTTGATCATGCATCCGGGTCCGGTCAATCGTGGGGTCGAGATCGATAGTGAACTCGCAGATGGGGCGCAAAGCGTCATCCTTGACCAGGTCACCAATGGAATCGCCATTCGAATGGCGGTTCTTTATCTTTGTGGAGGGATCGCGGCGCCATGAATACGATTATCCGAGGGGGCCGGATCATCGATCCTGCAAATTCACGCGACGAGATTGGTGACGTTTGGATCGTCGACGGACAATTCGCCGAACAATTCGCAGTTAGGCCTAAACAATCGGCTCCGGAAACAATTGATGCAACCGGTTTGATCGTCGCTCCTGGTCTGATCGATTTGCATGTGCACCTGCGTGAACCGGGTTTCGGGTGGAAGGAAACAATCGAATCCGGCGCGCGCGCCGCAGCCGCCGGAGGTTTCACCACCATTGTCTGCATGCCGAATACTTCCCCGGTGGCAGATAGTCCGAGCGCGATCGCTTTGATCAAGGATCGTGCGGCGCAAAAGGCTTGCGTTAACGTTTTGCCATCTGGCGCGATTTCAAAGGGGTTGCTGGGCGAAGAACTCGCGCCCATTGGTTCGTTAGCCAGAACGGGAGTGGTAGCCATCACCGATGATGGCCACTGTGTTCAGAATAACGAGCTGATGCGACGCGCAGTCGAATATGCGCGCATGGTTGGCTTGCCTGTGCTCGATCACTGTCAGGATTACAATCTGGTCGGTAACGGTGTTGTTCACGAGGGGTATTGGAGCACTTTACTTGGATTGCCCGGCTGGCCCAGCGCCGGCGAGGAGGCGATTGTTTTGCGAAATGCCCTTCTGGCGGAGCTCTGTGATCATCACATTCATTGCCAACACATCAGCGCCGCAGGCAGTGTCCGGATTCTGCGGGAAGCAAGGGCACGTGGGGTAAAGATCAGTGGCGAAGTTTGTCCTCATCACATCGCATTGACGGATGAAATGATTCAGAACTTTGATACGAACTACAAGATGAACCCACCGTTACGCGCAGACGAGGACATCGCTGCCTTGTTCTCTGGAATTCAAGATGGAACGATCGAAATTCTTTGCAGCGATCACGCTCCTCACGCCCAGTTCGAGAAGGAGGTTCAGTTTGATGCCGCACCATTCGGGATTACCGGACTTGAAACTGAGCTTGGGTTATTCATCGATTTGCTCGTTCACAAGAACCGGATAATCGACCTACCGAGGTTAATCGAAATGTACACAGTTAATCCGGCGCGGCTCTTGAGAATTAATGCTGGAACGCTTTCGATTGGTCGTCCCGCGGATGTTACATTGATTGATCCGGAGCTGGATTGGACTTTTGATGCGAGCGCGTCTCAGTCGCTCTCGCGTAATACGCCTTTTGATGGATGGAAACTGACAGGGCGCGCCGTCAGGACCATCGTCGGCGGGAAAACAGTCTGGAAAGCATAACCTTTCTTGACTGGAAGAGGTCACGGATGAACACGGATTTTGGACCTCGAGTCCCGCTGCTTGACCTTTAAGTCCGTGTTTAATCCGTGTTCATTCGCGGCAAGAAACAGAATAAAACCCGCCCAAGGCCGGGTGTGAGTAGAACGGCAGCGACTGCTTACGCGGAATAACCACCCGAGATATAACTCTCGAGATGAGCAATCGTAGCGGATTGACTGGCGATAACCCACTTGACCAAGTCGCCGATCGAAATGACTCCGCGCAGTGTACCCCCCTCCACCACCGGGAGGTGTCGAATTCGCTTCTCGGTCATCATTCGCAGACAATTCTCGACCGGCTCACGTGGCGTTACGGTCGTAAGATTTGATGACATGATCTCGCGCACCGGAGTTTCACGGGATCGTTTTCCACGAAGCGTAATCTTTCGCGTATAATCGCGCTCCGAGAGAAGCCCGATCAACATTCCGTTCTCGACGACGACCAAAGCCCCAACGTTTCGTTGCGCCATCAATTCGATCGCCGCGTAGACTGTCGTATCTGGTGAAACTGCGAAAATTTCGCGGCCTTTCTGGCCGAGAATTGCGTCGATTGTTCCGCTCACATCCATGTTCGTAAAGCCCCCGTGGCATGTCCATCGAGGCGAATAATTATCATAACCAACCCTGGCCTTGGTTGCAATGTTTTCTCTGCGCAGCAGCCACGACCCTTGGAGGCGAAGGATTCCGGAGGTGGACCGCAGCCTCTGGGCGCGCTGCCAAATTAGGCGTCCGACAGCTGCCGGACGGACTACTTAGCATCGTCCTCGGGGAGGCCGATCCACCTTCGCGAATCTTGATTCTCCGCAATCCAGCGCTCAGGCTCTTCTGGAAAGAGCAAAGTCGAATTCGCCTTGCCTCGATCGGGTCAAAGGCTCTTCAACCGTTGCCAAAGAGAGGCGTAGCGCTCTCAAAACACGCAGTCCACGTTCGATGCGGTCTGGGCGAGTCGAGCGGGGCACGGTCAGCAGATTCCGACGGGGATGATGGATTTTGTATCTTTTCATGGCGCAACAATGAAACAGGGGGTAGGACATTGACTGTCCTATAATTAAAAAAATCTCAGCTTTTTTTAGGAAAGCCCCTGTCCGGGGCTGGTTCCGTCCCAGAATATGGCGAACTCACCAGTGAAAAGCACTCCGGTCGAGGCCGGCGCTCATTCCCGGCCGCCCTTGGAGCGGATGATGCAGATCCATGCCCTCCTGCGAGATCAGCGCTTTCCAAATTGCCGAAAGCTAGCCGACAAAATTGAGGTCTCACCCAAGACGATCCAGCGCGACATCGATTTCATGCGCTATCGCCTCGGGCTGCCAATCGAATATGACCCACTTCGATTCGGGTTCTATTACTCCGAGCCGGTTACCAATTTTCCGAACATTGAAGTTTCCGAGGGCGAAATAACGGCGCTCTATATTGCGCAAAAAGCACTGGCTCAATACCGTGGGACTCCATTCGAGCAGCCGTTAAGCACAGCCTTCAGGAAAATCACTGATGGCCTAACTGATCGGGTTTCGTTCACTTGGAGTGACTTGGATAGTGTCATTTCATTTCGCAGCGCTGGAACGAGTCCATCCGATCTGGAAACGTTCGAAACAATCAGTAAAGCGGTCCTGCGTTCGGTTGAAATCCATTTCCAGTATCGCAAGTTGCGTGGGCGGGAATATGAATTGCGGATGGTTCGTCCTTATCATTTGGCTTGCCTCGAAAATCAGTGGTACCTTTTTGGTCATGACTTGGATCGCGGACAGCTGCGCACGTTTGCGTTGCCTCGAATGCGCGAGGTGCGCCTAACCAGCACGCGTTTTCATCGTCCAGCCGATTTTTCGATCAACAAACTGCTCCGTGGCAGTTTCGGCGCGCATTCGGGTAAGGAGAAACATCGAATCAAACTACAGTTTGACTCATTCGCCGCACGCCTCATCTCCGAGCGCATCTGGCATGAGTCACAACGAATTCGGCCAAAGCCGGATGGCTCGATTGTTCTGGAGCTTGAGCTAACCGGATTCGAAGAGATCGAACGTTGGATTCTCAGCTGGGGCAGCCATGTTCGTGTTCTCGCGCCAAAGGAACTAATTGAGCGCGTCGGGAATGAAGCAGCCGCAATTGCAAAGCTGTATCCGAACTAACGCGTTGCCGATTACTTGGCGGCAAACTTCGCTTCGATCAATTGATGCAAATACTCCCCGATCATCGGTTGATCGAGTCGGTCGATGACTTCGTTCAGAAATCCGGTCACGATCAGGCGTTGTGCGACTGAAACAGGAATGCCGCGTGCACGAAGATAGAACAGTTCATCCTTTTCGATCTGACCGGAGGTTGC
Organism: uncultured Verrucomicrobiae bacterium; assembly: GCA_963751725.1. Taxonomy (GTDB): domain Bacteria; phylum Verrucomicrobiota; class Verrucomicrobiia; order Chthoniobacterales; family UBA10450; genus AV80. The sequence continues at coordinate 108,161 of CAVVVQ010000034.1, read as the reverse complement.
GCCGTGGGTGCAACGCACGTTGTCAGCCAGGATTTCAAGACCGGGCATTGAGTTCGCTTCCGCGTCATCACAGAGAAGAAGATTACGGACCTTTTGATAGGCATCCGTGAAATGCGCATGAGGTTCGACCCGGATAAGGCCACCAAAAGTGCAACGCGCCCGATCATCCAGCGCATTCTTGTAGAGCAGATCACTTGAAGTGTGAGGAGAGATGTGATCCTGCAGTGTTCGAGCATCAAATTCCTGTTCCGCCTGTGGCAACAGCGAGAGCCAGGAGATCGCTGCGGGCGCCTTCGCCAACGAGACGACTCAGACTTTCGAACCGCGAATACTTTCCGCCCAAATGCAGGTTAAGACTCATGGCGGATGCATCATGGTCGACCGTGGTCGTGTTCATTTGCAATGCCCGCACGTTTTCGCCCCATGTCTGCGCACAGACATAGGTGACCTTCGATCCTGGGCCGGCGATGAGATCGTTGACCCCGCAGGCGAATCCTGGTGTTTCGGGATCTAACGAACGAAAATGCTCAACGACCGTGACCGTTGCCATTTCGTCGGCGACTAGCAGGAGATGCGGAAAAACAGAAGTGTTCTCACCATGAAGCCAATGGAAAATCTCGATTGGCGCTTCAACCTCAACGCCGCGCGGCAAATAAAGGAAGGTTCCAGATGAGACAAACGCCTTGTGCAGCGCCGCAAACTTGGCCGAACCGAGCACGGCCGGGTGAGACATGAAATGTTTTCGGAACAGATCGGCGTGTTCAACCATCGCTTGTTCGAGCGGTTGAAAGATGACGCCGCGTTTCTGAAGTTGCGCTGAGTTCAGATCGCTATGAATCAATTGGTCCCCCGCGAAAACCAATCGCGCCGCCACTTTATCGAGTGCGCGTGATTGATCTAGAATCGCAGCGCGATTCTCAGTGCTTAAGGCATTGCCTGAATTGAATGACGAAAGATCCAGCAGATCGACGTTGGAAAAACGCCAGAGCTGATCCTTGCGCGTTGGCGCCGGAAGCGATTCAAATTGTTTCCAAGCAGCTTGTTGCTGATCGCGAAACCAATCGGGCAAGTCGCGGGATTCGGCAGGCCCAGCTAACAAGCCGTTCAACTTGGTCGTCTCAGCGGTAGTAAGGGTTGATGACATGTTGTCGCAGACGGAAACGGCGGTCCCGGGAACCGCCGCTTCACAAATATCGTTTTTTGAAAATTATCCGACTGAGCCTTCCATCTCCAACTCAATCAACCGCTTCAGCTCGACGCTATATTCCATTGGGAATTGGCGAACAAGGTCGTTCACAAAACCGTTGACGCTCAGGCTCATCGCTTGGGCTTCGGTCAGGCCGCGCTGTTGCATATAGAAAATCTGTTCCGAACTGACCTGGCTTACGCTTGCTTCATGTTGCACGGCGTTGCCAGTCCCGCGCACCGTGATGGCTGGATAGGTATCGGTGCGTGAAGTGGAATTGATCAGGAGCGCATCACATTCGGTATTGTTCTTGCAATTCTTGAGATGCTTGGGCACATGAACCAATCCTCGATAGGTGGCACGGCCTTTCCCGATCGAAATTGATTTTGAGATGATGTTCGACGTCGTTTCATCAGCCGCATGAACCATTTTCGCGCCAGTATCCTGGTGTTGGCCATCGTTCGCCAAAGCAATGGAAAGCACTTCGCCACGAGCCCGTCGGCCTTTCATGACCACGCCTGGATACTTCATCGTTAAACGCGAACCGATGTTGCAATCGATCCACTTTACCTCAGCATCTTCGTGGGCAATTCCACGCTTGGTTACTAGATTGAAGACGTTCGAAGACCAATTCTGCACCGTGATGTATTGAATCTTGGCTCCTTTAAGCGCGACCAATTCTACGACCGCGCTGTGCAGCGTTGCCGTATTGAACTTCGGAGCAGTGCAACCTTCCATGTAAGTCACTTCGCTTCCCTCATCTGCGATGATGAGTGTCCGCTCAAATTGTCCGAAGTTCTCCGCGTTAATCCGGAAATAAGCCTGCAGCGGATGCTTCACTTTCACTCCGGGCGGCACGTAGATAAATGAGCCGCCACTGAAGACGGCAGAATTCAGCGCGCTGAATTTGTTGTCGGAAGTCGGGATTACTTTCCCAAACCATTTCCGGAAAATTTCCGGATAATCTTTCAAGCCTTCAGTCGAGCCAACAAAAATGACGCCCTGTTCGCCGACCGCTTTCTTAATGTTGGAATAGACCGCTTCGCTGTCGAATTGGGCTTCGACGCCGGCGAGAAATTTGCGTTCCTGTTCAGGAATACCGAGACGCTCGAAAGTGCGCTTAATATCTTCCGGCACATCATCCCAGCTGCGTTTAGGCGCATCACCAGACGACAGGTAATAACGAATCTTGTCGAAATCGATCGATTCGAGATCTTTGCTTGCCCAGTGAGTTGGCAAGGGCTTTTCCAGAAACGTCTTGTAAGCGCGCAAACGAAACTCGCGGACCCAATCCGGATCTTCTTTCACGTCCGAGATATAATGAATCGTCTTTTCGGTCAGGCCGACGCCCGCATCTTTGGCGTAATCAATCTTGTAATGAAAATCACCGACATTCCGATCGATATCGACTGCTTTAGTTTCCGTTTTCATTCTATTGATAGGTAGTCGAATTAGGTCGGCGCCAATTCGTGTTCTTCCTGGCGTGCCCAGTCGTAGCCGCGTTCCTCGAGTTCAAGAGCAAGCTCCTTTCGGCCGCTGCGGACGATGCGTCCGGCCACCATAACATGGACATGGTCGGGCACGATATAGTTCAAAAGCCTTTGATAGTGAGTGATCAGAAGAATCCCGACTTTCGGACCGCGGAGTGAGTTAACGCCGTGCGCCACAATCTTTAACGCATCGATGTCCAAGCCACTGTCGGTTTCGTCGAGAACAGCGTACTCCGGTTCCAGCATCGCAAGCTGAAGAATTTCCGTCCGCTTTTTTTCGCCACCGGAGAATCCCTGATTAACCGAGCGCGAAGTGAACGAGCGATCCATTCCGAGTAGCTCCATTTTTTCGTAAAGCCTGGCGTAATACTCAGTTGCTTCGAGTTCTTCGCCTTCCGGGAGACGCGCCTGGACAGCCGCGCGCAAAAAATTGGCAATAGTGACGCCCGGGACCTCGCTTGGATATTGGAAAGCGAGGAACAAACCCTTCCGCGCGCGCTCGTCGGGCTCGAGAGTGAGAATGCTTTCACCATTCATCAGGATTTCGCCCTTGGTCACCTGATAATCGGGATGGCCTGCGAGAACTTTTGCGAGCGTGCTCTTGCCAGAGCCGTTTGGGCCCATGATGGCGTGGACCTCGCCTTTCGGCACGGCGAGCGAAAGGCCACGGATAATCTCGCGATCAGCGATGGAAACGCGCAGGTTGGAAATGGACAATTGGTTCATTAGTGGGGACGAAAACATAGCCAGTTTTCGCCTGTTTGCGAGTGGCAAGCTTGCCAATCGGGGTATCCGCAGTGCCGGCGGATGTGATAATTACTGTAAATACCCAGCGGAATTGGAAGCTTTCGCTGGCAAGTCAATCGCCCCTGACACCTCAAAAATGTCAATCGGACGTGGCCAACCGTTTATCGTCGCGCTTCCCAAGGCTCGAAGATCAAATTCCTCTACCACTAATGCGCTGACGTTTTTGCTGACGATCAGTTCGGCTCCCAAGTCTTTGGTCAGTTCCTGAAGTTTCCAAGTGAGATTCACCGCGTCACCAATGACGGTGAACTCCATTCGTCGGGGGGAACCGATATTGCCTACGACCACTTCGCCGTGGTTGATCCCGATTCCGATTCGCAACTGCGGAAGTCCCCGGGTCTGCCAGGCTTTGTTTAGCCTTTTCAATTCGGTCTGCATGGCAAGGGCGGCGCGGACGGCGTTGGTCGCATCATTTCGAATGCCGTTGCTCTGCGTGTTTCCCCAGACAGCCATGACCGCGTCTCCAATGAATTTGTCCAAGGTACCGCCCAGACCAAAAACGCACTCGACCATGGCGGTGAGATATTCATTTAGTTGGCTAACGAGTGCTTGCGGATCGGTCCGGGCGCTTACCCCCGAATACCCCCGAATATCTGAAAAGAGGATTGTGACCGGGCGAACGACTCCACCTAACGAATTAGCGTAAGCCGTTGGTTCATCCAGTAACTGAAGAACCACATTCTTCGAAACATACCGTTCCAATGTTCGACGAACATGATTCTTTTCCAATCGTTCCCGAACGAGATCCGAAAACAAACCAAGAAATCCTGTCACATTTAACTCAAGGAGAGGTGCGACCAGAATGACACAGAAAGAAAGGCGATTGTAGGCGGTTAATCCAGCCCAGATGCCGCTCGCGCTTATGATCAGAAGTGCAGCCAGCCGCAGCCAGGGAGAACGAACGGCAAGCGTGAGCGCAATAGCGATCGCGCCCGATACAAGAGTCAAGATGGCGATCAAACCCAAAGTGCCTTCCCGGATGAATTCTCCATGCAGCGCGGCATTGATTGCATTCAGATGAATTTCAGGTCCCGGCATCAATCCAAACGGAGTAGCGTGTTCATCGTGCGCCCAATTTCCCTCTGCCCCTACGATTACGATCTTGTCCCGGAAGAATTCACCAGACTGGTAGTTATGCTCCCAATACTCGGGAATGAAGATCTCGAAAATTGAGTGTGGCGGGAATCCCAGTCGAGGCCAGTTCGTATAACGAAACGCGTGAACATCCAGATCGCTGGGAACGGATTGAGCGTAACCCGCCTTGATCAATCCCCGCGCTCCAAGCGAAAGGAAGACTTCTGAGTCCTGTTGTTCCGGCGAGTCCTGAAGGAGATCCGATGTTACTCGAAACCGAGCGTGACGGGTTATTTCATCTGCATCGGCCCAGAGATTCACATAGGCTACGCGGTCATCGCTTGGGACTGTTTCTGGGATCAATGTGACCGGCAATGGGGTGAGCACTGTGGTGCGCCTCTCAGCGGTTGTTTCGGAGATAAAGTTACGTCCAATCACCACGCGATCACGATGTTGATCCAGCGCCATTCGGAAGGCTTCGTCTCCTTCGCTCGCAGTGGGAAAGATAAGATCGAACAGAACTGCTTTTGCACCAGCTTGCACCAGGCGGTTCAGAACCAAAGCATGAACCTCGCGGGACCACGGCCATTCTTTGCTCATTAGTCTCAGAGCGCGTGTCTCGTTAGAATCCGAAGATCCGAGACCATAGAGTTGCTCGAGATCTGTTTTCAGATCTAGACCAGCCGACGCTGAATCGATGGCGAGAAAAACAAGGTTAGGATTTGGTGGGGCCTTTCGACCAATCCGCGCAAATGTATCGCGATAAAGATTTTGGAGCCGCAGATAACTAAGCGGCTGATAGAGCTCGAGAGCCGTTAGGATGATCGTGCTGACCAACGCGACAACAAAGATGATTATTGCGCGCTTCTTCACCGATGCTCCCGGAGCGGAAACTATGCCCCTGAACGCCGGTTTTGAGTAGTGGCATAGGCTCTGCTCGGTCCAGCAAATGCGTGAATCTCCGACACGCGTCTAGTCTGGTTTTTCTCCTTCTTCTTGGGAGGATCGACGTTGTGTGCGCGCAGCAGGCCGTGTCGTCTGCCGAACAAATCAGGCTAAGAGAGCAGGGAACTACGATCCGGAGTGCTAATGTCGATGCCAATGGGGCGGCTCTGGCTGAAGAGAAAGGGTCGGACGATGGAATGGGAGACGAGATCATTCTCCAGAACCAGCCGCGAAATCCCGCTTTCGTAATTGTCGGAGATACTTCCGTCGTTTTTACGGACAACGCTGCCCTAACACCCAACCACACAAGCGACGATACCTTTTTTGTCGCCAACCTTGGGCTGAGCTGGACGCCTGTTATTTCCCGAAATTGGGGAGCGCAGTTTGTCGCGCACAGTTCCATCTTTCGTTACGACAAAACCCCGTCGCTCGATTTCCAGACTTTTGGGCTGGGTGCAGGCATTTCGTGGCTACCGCAAAACTGGAATGGGGTCGAGCTCTTCGCTCATTACGATTTCATTGAAATGCTCGATCGCCATAGCGAGCAGATACTGCAAGACCATGCGTTTACCCTCGGAGCGCGAAGGAGATTCGCATTCGGCCGGGCTCATGGCCTCGAGGTCGGTGGAGTGTTAATGGCAACATTGTCGGAGCCAGACTCATCGCAGCGCGATCTGGCGGGCTTGTATGCCGTTTATCACTACCAGGCAACACAAGCATTGGATTTCGAGATCGGTTATCGCTTATCCGGTTACACGTATAACGAAACCGGTCGCATTGATTGTAATCAAATTCTCTCAGCCGGAGCACATTACCGTTTGTGGAAAGGCGGGGGAATTAATGCGTTTTTCTCGCTCGCGGACAATAGTTCGGAAGACTCCGATTTTGATTATACTGCGGTCAATGGTGGCGGCGGGTTAAGCGCTTCATTTCAGTTCTAGGTAATACCCGATTTCCCAAGGACTTACGCGGGCATATTTGGTGCTTAGTTCCTCGTCGTGCGCACACGCCCTCTATTCACTGTTGCCGCTCTTCTCGGCACTTCCACGATGATCTACGCCGGACCTCTGACAGAGGCTCGGGTCACAAAAGTCATCAATGACGTGCGGATCGTTGATCCCGCCAAAGGGACCCATCCTGCGGCAATCGACGAAAAGATTCAGGACGAAATCGGGCTAAAGACAGGAATCCAGTCCCGATCAGAATTGTTGTTTCAGGATGACACGCTGACGCGGATTGGGCCGGAAACCACCTTCAGCTTCAAGTCCGGTACTCGGGATCTCAACCTCAAGCAGGGAAGCATGTTGCTTCAGGTTCCAAAAGGACACGGCGGGGCCAAGATCCGCACGGCGGCCATCACGGCTGCTATCACGGGCACGACGATCATGATGAAGTATTCGCCGGGCAAACAGGTCAAGGTCTTGGTCTTGGAAGGTAGCTTGCGCCTATCGCTCAATAACGGGAACGGCAGTTCTGTTCTGTCGCCGGGCCAAATGATCCAAATGCGCCCGAACGCAACACGTTTACCGGCCCCGGTCACGGTTGATCTCCGCCATATCATGAAGACTTCGACCTTGGTCAAGATGGCCAAGAAAGGCCAGCCAGACCTGCCGAGTCAGAACCTGATCAGCAATGAGATTAATAAACAAGATCATCAGGTCGATCAAACCAGTCTCGTTAGAATAGATTTCACCACCGGTGACCACGGGACGAACGTTCAACTGCGTGATTTACAAAGTGTAGCCAAGCACTCCGAAGATAGTCTTGGTTTCTCGACGAGCCGTCGTTGAGCTGATCGATGAAGCCTGGGTCTTCTGACAGCTCCGCGATTCAAGAGAACGATACGATCGCGACTAACGAACTAAATAATTTGCTGCAGATTATCTCCGGGACTAGCGCAGCGATCGAAAATATTTGGGACGGCAAACATGGGTCTCAGGAGTATTTCGAGATGCTTCGCGTCAGCATTGATCGCGCAGCCAAGATTACGGCGCATTTGGTGACGCAGGCAGGCGGTTCGAATAAGAATATTGTTTTTCACCCTCACCTGATCAGCCTTCCGAAACAGGAAAAAGAGACTACCCCGCCGGCGGCAAAACGTCGCACCCTTTTGGTGGTTGATGACGAGCCGCTCGCCCTTGTTCTAACGCGACGAATTCTTTCTGAGGTCGGCTTCGAAGTAGTGACAGCTCAATCCGGCTTTCGATGTTTGGACCTGTTTCGGACCAGCCCGCACCGTTTCGATTTGGTGGTCCTGGATTTGACCATGCCCTTCATGGATGGCGAGGAAACGTTCGAGCGAATGAGAAGTATTCGTCCTGACGTCGCTGTCCTTCTCACCGCCGGTTTTATTGGGCAAGAACAACTGGATCGGATGAAACGGGCGGGCATCGCGGGTTACCTGCGAAAGCCGCATGCACCTAACGAGCTTATCGACAATATCCAGGCCATCTTTGGAAAGCGCAAAGTCCCCCTCTGGCTCCATCTCTGAAACAGGCGTTGCCAACATCTAACACCGACGATCATGCCATCCTCCTGCGCCCCCGCTTTCGATCAGCTGTCAGAAAATCTTCTTTTTGAAGGGATTCAGGCTGATCTGATCAAAAAGATCGTTCCGGATGTCCAAATCGTCCAGCTCAACGAAGGAGATGTCATTTTCCGGGAGGGCGATCCCGGTGATCACCTTTATTTAATTAGCCAAGGTTCCGTTAAAATTTCAAAGTCAGGCCGCGGTGGTCAGCAAGAAACCCTTGGGTTAATTCGGTCCGGCAATTTCTTTGGAGAAATGGCGCTGCTCGATCACCAGCCACGTTCCGCCATGGCAACGGCTGCAGAGCCAACTCTGCTCGGCACCGTCGATGAACCGACCTTCCAACATATTTTGGAACTCGCTCCCAGTCGGTTGCACATGAATTTCTTGCGCGCTGTTTCCGAGAGACTCCGCATGGTTAACACCCATTTCATTAATGAAGTGATGCGGGCGGAACGACTGAGTCTGGTCGGCTCAATGGCGAATTCCATCATTCACGACCTGAAAAATCCGATCTGCATCATCCGTTGCTGCACCGATATAATTGCGCGGGAAAGCACTGAAGCCAGAGTTTCCGAACTCACTTCAATGATGGATAAGGCTGTAAACGGAATGTTGGCCATGACGCAAGAGTTGCTCGATTATGCGCGTGGCTCGACGTCGCTCTCATGCGAAACCATTTCGATCTGGCGGTTGCTTGATGAATTAAATCAGCAGGCGCTGCGGCTTCTTCCCGGTAACAACATTCAATTCGCGAAAAATATTCGGTACGATGGAAACGTCGTGCTCGACCTGAGCCGGTTCATTCGTGTCCTCTGCAACTTGATCAAGAATGCGCGGGAAGCGATGCCAAGCGGAGGTGTTCTGACCTTTAGCACCGCCCTGATCGGCGGTGAGGTTGTTATCCGCATTGCAGATACGGGCGTCGGAATCCCAGCAGACTTGCTACCAAACGTGTTCGAGCCCTTTGTTACTCACGGGAAATCGCATGGGACCGGACTCGGCCTCGCGATCGCAAAATCGGTTATTGGCGCGCACAACGGAAAAATCTCAGTCCAAAGTGTGCAAGGGACGGGGACAACGGTCGAGATTCGCCTTCCAGCTCCCGCTCAGTCATAGTCCTGGCTTGGAACTGCGATTTGCGATTTGCGAATTGCGATCTAAGGATTCTTAGAGCCTTACCCCGTGGTGTAACGGTAACACAGCGCCCTTTGGAGGCGTTATTCATAGTTCGAATCTATGCGGGGTAGCCACTATCTACAGTGCCTATTTGCCTATGGGGCCTTCAGGATTTGGATGTGACCCACACTCCGTCGTGAGGATAAAACGCTTTCGCGTCCCCTTTCCGATCGAGATCAACGATTTACTAGTGTCATCATATCCGATGCGTAACGTTCGCCTGTGGCAACACCCGGTGGAAAGAGGTTGTCCAGCGTTGTGAGATCATCCGGAGATAGCGCTATATCGAGCGCGCCTAGATTGTCTTCGAGATACTTCACGCGCTTCGTTCCCGGTATTGGCACGATATCGTCGCCTTGCGACAGCACCCACGCCAATGCCATCTGCGCCGGACTGCAGTGTTTTCGCGCAGCCATCGCCTTCACTTCATCCGCGAGTGCAAGATTCTTCTTAATCGCATCATCTTGAAAGCGCGGATTGGTGTGACGCCAGTCGCTCGGATCAAGGTCGCTTGCCTTCCGAATTGCTCCGGTGAGAAAACCGCGGCCGAGCGGACTGTACGGGACAAAACCAATCCCTAACTCGCGGCAGGTTGATAGAACGCCATTGGTCTCCACATCGCGCGACCAAAGCGAATACTCCGATTGAAGCGCAGCGATGGGATGAACCTTTGCCGCGCGTCGCAGAGTTTGAGGTGCCGCTTCCGACAAACCGAGCGCGCGCACCTTACCTTCCTTCACCAGCTCAGCCATGGCGCCAACAGTCTCTTCGATCGGCACAGCAGGATCGACTCGATGTTGATAATAAAGATCGATGTAATTAGTGCGAAGTCGCTTCAAGCTGGCGTCACAAACGCGACGAGCGTTTTCTGGTGAGCCATCGACGCCTGTGATGTTCTTGCCCTCGATCCGGAAACCGAATTTCGTCGCGATGACAATCTTACTTCGTGGAACCTCACATAAGAACCCGCCCAGAAGTTCTTCATTCTTGTGCGGCCCATATACCTCGGCGGAATCGAAAAAGTTGCCGCCAAGCTCGACGAATCGGCGAAGGACAAGCAACGCTTCCATTTTGTCGGACGGGCCATAGGCATACGTCATACCCATGCAGCCAAGTCCGAGACTGCTGACATTGAGTGATCCAAGAGAACGAGTTTGCATATTTGGCTTCCCTTCTACGTCCTAAGATAGTCACGCGTCCTCAGAACGCCATCGCATCGAGCGATTTCATATCAGGACGATTTGGACAACAAGATCGATGTTGTAGGCTGCGCTGCGTGCCTCAACCTTGGCCGAGCTATCGAAGCCCAGTGAATGGGTACCTGACGATCGATTCATGAACCACGTCAATTCTCATCATCGCGTCAACGTGATCTAACGTATTCGATGCTAGCAATTCCAAAGAATCTTTAGCCATACTTCGGTATGAGATCTGACATCGTTCCAGGATCCGTGTTCCCCGATTACGAGCTATCCGATCATGCCGGGAAACGGAGGAAGCTCTCGGCCTTGCAGGGACCAGATCCCATGATCCTTGTGTTGGGTCGCGGAGGTTATTGCCCGAAGGACCGCCGACAGCATGAAGGCTTGGTTCAACTCCACCGCGAGCTGGATGTCGCATACTGCCGCCTTATCACCATAACGACAGACAACATCACGGACACCAACGAGTTTCGCACCGGAGTCGGTGCACACTGGCCTTTCCTTTCTGATGCGCGCCGCGTCATACAAAAGGATCTCGACATCGTCGAATACACCGATCCCACGCACAATCCCATGATCCCGCACACGCTCGTGCTCGAGCCGGGCCTGATCATTTACAAGATCTATATGGGTTACTGGTTCTTCGGGCGACCAACAGTGGAAGATCTCCGGCAGGACCTACGCGCCGTTCTCAAGAAATGTCGGCCCGACTGGGATATCACGACCGAAGAGCTCAAAACCGCATGGAACGAAGACCGCAAAGAACTCTTCTATCCATACGGCAAGACCTACGCACAAACCATCAGCGAGCAGGAGTAAAACTGGCGCGAGCGTTTTATCCAGGTACCTGTGACCGCGCAGAGTTGGTTTGGTGGATTCTATCGAAGCTTTTGCTCTGAGCTTCGCAGTAGCAATCGACCTACTCAGGTCCCGGAGGTCAGTATCATTCAGATTACTGGTAGTCACTTGCTCTGAGATTTCAAACATAGACCGATGGCGGCTTCGCTAGCAGGATCAAAGATCGGCCGAGCTCATGACGGCTTCAAAGGCGTATTCCTGATCGCAACGCCAGCGAGGAGCAGCTCAACTTTCTTGAGACGCCGATGCCCAAAAGCCCGGATATAGGATAGCAACTAATCAAGACCAATGGAATCGCCGACGAGCTGATCAAAGCCGGCGGACCGACCCATGGGCAGCCGCTGAAAAACTATTCGCCGAAGCTGGAGCGGACGGCACGGCGGGGTAGCCAGTCCGCTCGAAAACTGTTCCTCAATTATTGGAACGAACTGCAATCCTCTGGATCTCGGTCTTTAGTTTTTGCCAGTCCACCGGCTTGGTGAAATGGCAAGCGAATCCAGCGGCGATACTGTTTTGAATATCGTCCTTCATCCCGAATCCGCTGAGCGCGATTCCTGGAATCGGACTAGCCTGCATGAGGTTTCGCATCAAATCGTAACCATTGCCGTCCGGAAGTCCAAGGTCGCTGATTAGCACATCAAAATGACCGTTGCGACCCTGACCGAGCGCTTCCTTGACCCCGCCGACGCAGATTACTTCGTGTCCCGCCCGTCTAAGCAGGCGCGTGAGTTGTTGAGCAGTGTCGGGATGATCCTCAACTAACAAAACGCGCAACGGACGGGGTGCTGGCGTTTGCGCGTCTCCGGAGCTTGGTTTTTCCTGATCGGCGACGCGTGGTGCAGAAACAGTTGGCAACCGCACCGTGACGGTTGTGCCTTGATTTTTCCCTCTGCTGGCTGCCGTTGATAGAGCCGCCATGCGCTTCGACGATGGCCCGACTAATAGCGAGGCCCAACCCTAATCCTCCAAACAGACGACTTCTCGAGCGTTCGCCTTGTTCGAACGGCTGAAAAATCATCGGAATCATTTCAGGGCTGATTCCAACTCCGTTATCGCTGATTTCGACAACGAGATATGGTCGCCCGTTCTCAGCGGAGTCTTCATTAAAGACGCGCACGTTGATAGTGCCACCTGTCGGAGTGAACTTGCAGGCATTCTGGAGAAGATTCCAAAGGACCTGAGTCAAACGGGACCGATCGGCTGGGACATACGTCTCGGTGGCAGCTCCATCCATCGAGAGGTGCAGATTCTTTTCTGCCGCGACGCTGACGCAAAAATTTTGCATGGCATGCTCCAGGAGCGTTCGGACATCGATCGCCTGCCGTTGTAGATCGAGTTTTCCGCGGATGATGCGAGTAACGTCCAGCAGGTCATCGATCAACCGAGCTTCCACTTCGATGTTACGACTGATGACATCAAGCTCTTCGAGGATGTAGGATGGCGTCCGCTCGTCATCACGCAACATATCCAGTGTCGCAAGGACCGGAGTGAGTGGAGTGCGCAACTCATGACTCAGTGTCGCGAGAAAATTGTCCTTCGCTTTGTTGGCCGATTCAGCCGCTTCCTTCGCAGCTCCTAGATCGTCGGCGGTCTCACCGATTCGCACTAGCATCTGATTGAAAGCATCCGTCAATTTTCCGATCTCATCTCCGCCGTGTTTTGTTCCGCGAACGGAATAGTCCTGACGTTCGGATACCGCCTGCGCGACTTTGGCCAGCTCAAGGATCGGCGATGAAACGCGGCGTTGCAGAGTGGAGGCGAGAATCAGAGCGCCGAGGAACGAAGAAGCGCCGACCAGGAGTAGAAGCGCACCATAAACATTTATTCGGGAATACATTGCGTCCAAATCGGCTCGCAGAAAAATTGTTCCGAGACGGTTGCCCTCCTGCATGATGGGCTGAAACATGATTAAATGCCCTTTTTCAAAGGTGTACCCGTCCGATTTCGGTTCACGTGGGTACTTGAGTGACGCGAGTCGATCAGGAAATTTTGCGAACAACCGGCCTTGCCGATCATAAATTGCAACGGCGCTAACTTGTTTTTCTGCGGAGAGCGCGCTTAGAATTTCCTGGGCGTTTTCCCGATCTTCGAAGGCGAGAGCGGCAGTGCTATTGGAGCCGATGATTCTTGCCAGCACATCCATGTTAGCAGCAAGCGATCGGCGAAAAGTGATTAGCTCGTAGGCAATGATACCGCTGCCCATGAGGAGGAGAGCAAAGCTGGTGGTCAAGACGATGACCAAGCGTCAGCTTACGCTTGATCGGCATGTCACGTAGCGAGAGGGTCATACGTTCAGGACTTTTTCTCGGCGATCCGCAACAGTTTCGCACTCACATCGATGTTAGCCGCCCGTAAAGCGGCCGGATTTACCTGCAGTCGGACGCGATTTCGTTCGGTTGTCAGTGAAATCATACCGCCGTTTTCGAGAAAATCAGTCGTTTCCCCAACGGTTACGGTGCTTTTTCCTCCCAAGGCCGCTAGAATCTCGCTCAAACGTCCACTCTCCGCTTGGGTTACGAAGAGCAAATGACAGCGTTTGATCTCTCTGGTATCCCGATAATGTTCAATCGTAATCGGGTGCCCATGGTAGCTCTCACCGGCAACCGCTTCATTCAGGAGCGGTCCAAATGGGTCATCTCCAAAAACTCCGATAACTAATGGGTCGTTGGCGGATGAGAACGTGGAACGTGGCCACTCCATGAACTTGCAGAAGTTGTAAAGAAATACGGACTTCACCGCATATTCGTTTCGCTGGGGCGTCGCGTATGTATGGGGAGTGAAGAACATGGCGAATGCCATGGCCCCAGCTACTATCCTTTTGAAACTCAGTAGCTCCATTTGAACGTTGCAAACACACTGCGCCCCACCTCGCGCGTGATGGTTGACCCTCGAAATTCGGGATGCTCATTTTGCAGCAGATCGCGGCCCACAATCGCGAGTTCCAGATTCTTGATGGGCGACCACGCTAGTCGTACATCAGCAGTGAAATACGCAGGCGTGGCTGGACGAGGAAGGTCGTCCACGTAACGAAACACTGTGTCGAATTTGATCCGACCGGGCAGATCCATCATCGAATGAATGACGAAGTTGGAGTTCGGATCGTTTCCTTCCTGTGCACCATTTGTCGGATCCCGGCCGCCATCGACTCGATGAAAATCCGTCTGAAGGAGCGAAACGCTTCCATCTACTTCCCACCATTCCGTAACCCGCCACTTTATCGCGACAGTCCCACCATAAGAGGTGCCTGCTAGCTTGTTTTGGATGGTAAAGGGAAGCGAACCACCAGGTCCCACAGGTTCCAAGCTGCGCAGGTCGCTGTACTCATTGTAGTAGCCCGCAAAGTCAATTGAGAGCTGATCTGTTGGTTTGACGCGATATCCCAGTTCGTACGCCATCAAGTCTTCGGACTCGAAGTCGGGGTTGGCGATCAGAAATGGAAACCTTCCAGTAGTTGGATTTGGAGAGATTAGATCCTGGTCGATTCGGGACGGTGTTCTGACCGCGCGAGAAACGGCACCCCAAAGTGTTTGATGAGGCGTGGGATTCCATGTCAGACGTCCAGTCGGTTGGAACTCAAATCCGCTGAAGGTGTTATCCTCGAATTTTGACCCGATGGTGACGAAAAACTTGTCCGGAACAATATGCCATTCGTCTTGGATGTAAGCGCTGATTAAATGGACCGTCTTGTTGTCCGGAACAAACCCCAGCATTGGCCCGAGATTCCCAATGTCATCCGATGAGATTCGATAGTTGCCTCCGAACACGATATCATGCGGACCAACGACGAAGCGTTGTTGCGCTTCTATGTCGAAGGTGTCCCTGTCCTCTTCAAATACCACCGGCACACGCCGATGGGTCCGATCAAAATATGCCTGAAGCATCAGGCTCGATTCCTTGTCGAATTGGTGGGTCCACCGACCGATCACATTTTCGCCGTCAACTTCGATGTCGTCCGCGGTGAGTTGATCGAAGTCCCCCCGATAAATATCACCTTGGAGCGTCAATGTGTCGTTTATTCGAATTGAATCGATCCTGAATCCCCCTTGGGAAAATGAAGTGCTATCATGGGCGTCGCCGTCGCCTTCGAGCTGCAAACTGTCGCGGCTCTGATGCATGAAATAGGCGCGGTAATAAGTGTCCTGGCCTATTTGCCCTCCATAGCGAATGCCCCCGAAACCGGTCAGTGCGTCGCCGATACCCTCTTGAACGAGCAGTCCCTGTGTATCCCGCGCGCTCTTGGTAATAATGTTGATGACGCCATTCACGGCGTTAGCGCCCCACAATGTGGCACCTGGCCCTCGAACCACTTCGATCTGTTCAAGATCCGGGAGGAACGTTTGTTGAACATCCCAGAAAACACCTGAGTAGAGCGGGGTATACAGGCTGCGTCCGTCCATCAGGACCTGCATTTTGTTCGCTGTGGGAAACGTGGTAGTTCCTGCGCCCACGGAGTTGAATCCTCGCGCCGAAATCGCCCACGTATGACCGTCGATCTGAGCAACTTGCATCTCGGGAATTAAGCGAAGCGCCTCTGGAAGATTAGTTGCCCCAGCGCGTTCGGCCTCGTCACCAGTCAGGACCGCAACTGCGGCTGAAGCGCGGAAAATGGGTTCCGGCCTTCGTGAGACAGATGTGACTTCCACATCAGCCAATGCTTCGAGTGACAGCTTTTTCAGTTCGGACGGTGACTGATATGGAGTGGCGCTTATTGTTTCCGATTGCGACTCCGAAGCGTGAGTAACGGCGTCCTGTCCAAGGACTCCCGCTCGAGGGATGAATATCACCGCTGCGAGAACTCCAACGATACGCCAACGGCGCAGCGAACAGGGTCTAGACGCAGCTGATCTCCGATTACGAATCCGCGATTGATAAGAGGTCATTCGCTCTTCCATGGTTTTCGAAATCCGAATTGAGTTTATTCTGACCGCGCGGGTTCGCGATCAAACTAATTAATTGAGATCACACACCAGACCGAAATGAAGCAAGACAAAAGCCGGAAAGATCGGAAAAAGCCAGACGAACCGAATTTTATTTGAAGTGTCCGTCCAGGAACTATCAAGACGCCAATTCGACCAATTATTTCGTCGCCGACAAGCGTAACGCGAATTTGCTCTGTCTGGTCGAATCACAAATCGTGGGCGGGCCTTACAGCATATCGTTTAATTGAGGTGCGTTTTGGCTACCTTTTTTTCCTGGGCAAGGTCTCTAAGTCGATCTTCCGCGCTGACTTGCAAGTCTCGATGCGTCGGGCTTCGCATGGAGTGTAGGGCCGCTTCTCGAAGTCGCCTCTAGGGTTCGCGCGACAGAATTCGCTCGGTTTAATAGCGGCGGTGCTCCGCCACTTATCAGGCGGCTTCACAGAAGCGCTCCTACAGACAACGTCGCACTCGTAATCGAAGGCCTCGCGCGTGACCTCGCCGCGGGCGAGGGCGCATCACATACAGCTCCGCCTTCGATCCCCTCCGCCCCAGGGTTGCCATTAACGGCAACCCTGAGACAAAGAAGTAATTCGTCAGTTCTGTCCGTAAACCTCGACGATCGCGACCCCAACGGTTCCATTGACACCGCGAACGATCGCCGTGTAATCGCCCGGCTCAAGTTCGCGCACGATCGCCGATTCCAAATCGTTCGACGGCGCAATTCCTGTAGCCATGATTTCTGATTCCTGGTCTGTCCGCCAGTTATCGTTCGTCGCGATTACTGTTCCGTGGTTGTCGCGTAACTCGAGCGTCGGATCCAGGAGCGCACCTGGGACCGGCAACGATGGTCCAACTGCACGGATAATCACCTTCAATGGATGTTGTCCCGGAACCATCAAGCCGCCAATTAAGACGTTGTCTCCCGTTTGCACGAGTCCGCGAGTCGAAATGTTTGCCAGTTTTGAGTTGGCCGTCTGATCCATATCGTAGGCTTCAACGACTGCTATTCCGGTTGAGCTGTTCGCTCCCCGGACCACCGCAGTGTATTCGCCAGGCGAAAGACTTATCAGGATGGCTGAATCGAGATCATTTGTCGGCGGGATTGTGGTATCGATGATCGCCTGGCGATTCGGTGCGTCTACCCAGTTGTCATTGCTGGCGATGATCTCACCGGAGGAAGCGTGCAACTCCAGAATAGGATCAGACAACGCGCCGGCGATTGGCAATGAAGGCCCGCTCGCACGTAGCAACACTTCTTTCGGCGCGGTGCCACGAACAACCAGACCACCGATCAGGATGTTATCGCCAGTCTCGACCCGTAGGCGAGTTGACATGTTACTAAGTGGCTGAGACGAACAGACGATGGCCACGACCGTCCCTGTGCCCTCATCGTCATCCGAATTCGATAGGTCACTGTGATCAGTCTCGATCAAAACCAGAATCGGACTGGTCCCACTGATAGTAGACCCGGCTTGCGTGACTGAGCTCGCAGCTA
The DNA here is from genome assembly GCA_963751725.1 of uncultured Verrucomicrobiae bacterium. Classification (GTDB taxonomy): domain Bacteria; phylum Verrucomicrobiota; class Verrucomicrobiia; order Chthoniobacterales; family UBA10450; genus AV80. The sequence continues at coordinate 90,476 of CAVVVQ010000034.1, read as the reverse complement.
TTGCCGTTATCACATGCGGAATTTGGCTCGGGGGATGCGAACTATTACCGGGGCTGCTGGTCCATGTGCCTCCGCATTCTATCGGGTCAGGATCGGTGTGACTCGCAAATCCCTTGAAGCTATTCGGTGCCGAACCTCCGCTCAGTGAATTTCGGTGAGCCCACTGCGAACCAAAGAAGGTCACGTGATTGCCAACTTCTGCGTTCAGATCGCCAATGACGAAGTTACCTTCGAACGATGGCGTTGGAGTGACAACCGGCGTGCCTGTTGGGCTAGGTGTCGCTGTGGCTGTTGGCGAAGGAGTCGGTGTGATACCCGGCGTTGTTGTTGGGGTTGGTGTCACACCGGGCTCTGGCGTAGTTGTTGGCGTTGGTGTCACGCCGGGCTCTGGCGTTGGTGTGGGTGTGACGCCGGGCGTGGGCGTCGGCCCGACCCCGCAAAAGATTGCAGTCACAGTTCCGCGTTTCGAAAAGAATCCGCCCCAATTCGATGGCGTCTCACCGTCACCGTTATGATCGTCGGTGTTAATCAGCACCAATGTCGGGATATCCCCCGTAATCATCGAACCTGACTGCGTAATCGAACTGGCGGCTATCGCAGTAATAATGTGCGGAACATGAAACGGCGGGATGGCACTTCCGATAGGAGTGCTGGTCCAAGTGCCGCCGCATTCCGGTGGCATCGGATCGGTATGACGAGCGAATCCTTTGAAGCTGTGAGGTGCGGGTCCGCCGCTCAATGAATTGTGATCAGCCCAATTGAAACTCCAGAAGGTCACTTGATTGCCAACCACTGCATCCAGGTCTCCGATGACGAAGTTGCCTTCGAACGGCGGAGTCGGCGTGACGACTGGTGTCGGCGAAGGTGCAGTGCCGCAAACAATCGCGATCACCGTTCCGGTTCTTGCGTGTCCGACGCCAGAATCCGGGTTGGTTGCTTGATCACCATTGTCGTCAACTTCGATCAGGACAAGGATTGGAATGTCGCCTGTGATGGTCGAACCCGATTGAGTGATATGACTCGAAGCGATTGCCACGATTACATCCGGGAGATTCTCCGGTGGGTGCGAACTATTACCCGGGGTCGTCGTCCATGTGCCGCCGCATGCAGGTGGTTCTGGATCGGTGTCTCGAGCGAAGCCTTTGAAGCTATTCGGTGCCGGGCCGCCGCTGAGTGAATTGTCGTGGGCCCATTGTGGACCGAAGAACGTCACGTGATTTCCGACAACTGCGTTTAGATCGCCAATAACGAAATTGCCTTCAAATGGCGGTGTCGGTGTCACGACCGGTGTTCCGCTCGGGGTTGGAGTAGGCGTTATGCCTGGTGTCGGCGTCACCGTGACAGTCGCAGTTGGTGTTGGAGGAGGCGTGACGGTTGGGGTGACACTCGGCGTGACCGTCAGTCGGGTAACACTTGGCGTAACGGTCGGAGTGACCGTCGGCGGCGGTGTTGGCGTCGGCCCGCAGAAGGATAGTTGCCCACGAATTTCGCCATTCGGGAAATTCGCGTTATGGATGTTCATGTAGCCGAGACCCGCGAACAATTGGGACAACTGTGTCGGAGTAATGGCGAAAGTATTGGTATAGGTCCCTGAAGTAGTAGTCGGGAAACCGGTAAACGGAATCGCGACGGGCGCGGTGGATCCCGGAGGAGCAGGTGCATGAATGTGGGCGGCTGTAGCGCTAGCCGAGAGACCACTAAAGGTCAGATTTACCGTTATCATCGTTTGACTTGAATTGAGGGTAACGGTGCCGAAACCACTGGCTGCGCTCGCGTTAGGCGGAACTTCCTGGGAGCCCTGTAGTACTGCGGTGAATGTATTCGGAACGCAGGTCGGCGTCGGAGTAGGCACCGGTGTCGCGGTGGCCGTAGCGCTTGGGGTCGCGGTTGCAGTTGCAGTAGGAGTGGCCGTTGCCGTAGCTGTGGCAGTTGGGGTTGCAGTTGGCGGCGGTGTGGCCGTAGCTGTGGCAGTTGGGGTTGCAGTTGGCGGCGGTGTGGCGGTAGCCGTGGCAGTTGGGGTTGCAGTTGGCGGCTGGTGTTGCGCGTCGCGGTGGCAGGTGGCAGTTGGGGTCGCAGTCGGCGGCGGTGTTGCCGTAGCCGTGGCAGTTGGGGTCGCAGTCGGCGGCGGTGTGGCCGTCGCGGTGGCAGTTGGGGTCGCCGTTGGCCCTGTTCCCGTTATCGTAATCAGACCATTTGTCTGGTTAGGTGGAAACGTATTCAGATTCTTGTCGATGAATTGAAAATTATTCGGATCCGCTTCCCAATTTAATGTGCTGGACGCACCTGGGGTGCCGCTGACACGGATCATCCTTAGGTTGAACAAAAGCCCAGACCCACTCAGCGGCGTGAAATCGAGCGAGAAGGCCGATACCCGCAGCACTCTCGTTGGACCCGTCCCCGGCAAGATATTGCCAGAGACATTCCAATTGCTGGAGGTCAGTCCGGCCGGCGCTACGAATGGCGAGAGAAAGGTGAGAATGGTTTCGTTGAAGGAAAAGTCTGCCTGAAAACCCACGTAGCTGAGGGCAGGATCGATCTGCGTAGTCATCACCGGCTTCAGAACGATGGTTGTGGATGGCACCGAGTTATCCAAAGTATCGATCGGAAGCGATACCGTGACGGGTGCTTGTTCGGTCCCGGAGCCAACCGCGCCCATCGCGTTGGAGGCGCAAAATGCGACAACGAATGCAAGTCCGGCCAATGTGTTCAACGCGAGTCGAGCGAGTGAGTGGTTACGAGTGGGGATGCTACGGGGTGGGGTATTCATGACAATGGGTCTCCTGTGTTGTGATTGGTTCGCTAAGAATTTTCGCATCCCCTGACGACATCGGATGCACTTGATTCATAATTATTAGAGAAACTTCCTCTCGGAAGATGGGATCGACGAAACCGCTAGCGTTTCGCAATCCAGCACTCTAACGGCGGAGTGTTCCCTGCGCAATGGATTGACCGAAAGAACCTTGCAATTCGGCCATTCACCTCAAGCTGGAGGTTTGATCATGCACGAAGGCGAGATAGGCGCATCGTTTCTTGATTTGACCGCGCGCAGTTGCATCGGATTCATTTGAGGTCCGGTGTCCAAATCCGACAACTCTACATCACAGAACAGCAACGCGAATAAGCAGCTGATCGGTATCCTGCTGCGTTCACGGCTGTTTCGAGATTACGAGACAATCTTCACCAAGGCGACCGGCCTGCCTCTGACGCTGCGGCCATTGGAATATTGGCAACTCGCGCATCATGGGAAAAAACATGAGAACCCGTTCTGCGCCATGTTAGCGGAAATGCCGGCGACTCTGGCGGTTTGCCTGAAAGCACATGAAAGCATGATTCGGGGAACGGAATCGGTGCCGCACAGTGTTACGTGTCCGTTCGGCCTAACGGAAACTGCTGTTCCAGTAAAGTTGGGCGATAATATTATTGGCTACCTGCGAATCGGCCAGGTCCTTCGACATCAACCAGGCAAGGCGGACACGACCAAAGTGAAACGTGAACTAAGCCGCGCCGACACACCGTTCACGCCCGCACTTCGCTCCGCCTGGTTGAAGAGCCCGCTCATGTTGCCGGAAAAATATAATGCGACCGTTCGTTTGCTCACCTTTTTCGCTGATCAACTGTCCGCGCTCGCCAATCAAATCACGATTGAGAGGCAAAACGAAGAACCGCCCTTGGTCCAGAAAGCGCGCGCTTTTGTCGAAGCGCACAAGATGGAATCGTTTTCCCTGAGCGATGTTGCGAAGGCTGCCGGGGCGAGCGTGTTTCATTTCTGCAAGGTGTTTCATCGTGCGACCGGGCTGAAGTTTACGGAGTATGTGGCGCGGGTTCGCCTGGAGGATGCGCGGACAGAGCTCCTGAATCCGAATCGACGGATCAGCGAAATTGCCTATGACGTTGGATTCAAGTCTCTCACTCAATTTAACCGGACATTTAAGAGGGTCTTTGGTCAGTCACCGACGGAGTTTCGAGCTCATATGAAACGGCCAGCGAAAAAGAACTGATTTATCCGGCGGCAGCTTGCGCAAGAAGCGAACGGTCTTTGACAAGTAATGGCAAGCGAACGTCCTTTGGCTAGAGAACGTTCGAATCGTGAATGGAGGGCGTAGTATGCCGTTGAAGATCAAGAACATCCTGGTTCCAATCGATTTTTCTGACCTGTCGATTCGCGCGATTCCTGCAGCCAAAAGATTCGCCCAGCGATTAGGATCAAGAATTCACTTGGGAAATGTCCGCGAACCGTGGTACCCCGCGTTTTTCTATGGGATGGGACCGCAACCACCGCTGGCCGTGACCGACAGTATCGAGATAGCGCAACGAAACGCGGCTTCCCGCCTGAAGCAGCTGGCTGAGGAATATCAACTAACAGGGAGAACTCACACCACCGTTGGCGCTCCTGTCTTCGCCGAGATTTGCTCGATCGCGCAGGATATTTCGGCTGATTTAATTGTAACGCCAACTCATGGCCATACTGGCTTTAAACATCTCTTTCTCGGAAGCACTGCAGAACGCGTCGTCCAACACGCTCCTTGTCCCGTCTTGGTGGTGCGAGCAAGACGCAATACCAAAACGACACCGCAAAAAATCAGCACGATTCTGGTCCCGACCGATTTCTCGTCGTGTGCGTTAGGTGGGTTGCGTTATGCAATCCAACTGGCTGAACGATTCAACGCTCGAATCGTGGTGCTTCACGTGGTCGACCTTGGCAGCGATGCCTACGGCATCTATGAACTTTCGACCTATCGAGAAAGGTTGGAAGCTGAAGCCAGGAAAAGACTCTCTTCTTTTCTGCGCCGTGTTCAACACAATGGAGTCAAAATGAAAGGCTATGTCGTGACGGGAGAACCAGTGGAAGAGATCTGCCAGGCCGTCGCTAAACAAGGCGCTGATATGATTGTAACCGCAACGCATGGTCGAACCGGTCTTCGGCATGCCCTGATCGGTAGCACGGCAGAAGTTATTGTCAGACATTCGCCTTGTCCTGTCCTGGTTGTTCCTTCGCATCCAGTCCAACGCAGGGAAAGGTTGAGGACATTTCCGACGCAAAAGAAGCGCCCGATCCGACGGCGCAAAGCCGCCAGGACAAGTAAAGCGAAGTCACTTCGTTAATTTCGAGGACTGGGAAAAACAATCTCGCAGCGTTAACCACGCCGCCACCAGGACTGCGCCAATTAACGCCGCCGCCATATCTTTCTGAGCGTCCCAAATGTCTCCCTGCGTTCCCAGATACGCAGTGCCCAGCTCGGGGGCCACCAATTGAGCCACAATTCCTTCTATGATTTCAAAGAGACTGCTCATCGCTGCCAGCACCCCGACCGCTAGCCATGTCGCCCAATTTCTTCTTGCTCGCGCCGATCGCAAAATCACCTCACCCATCGGATAGAGCAGCAAGAATCCGAATGAGAAATGGATGGCGCGATCATAATGGTTTCGTCGCAAATGAAACCAGTCTTGCACCCAAAAGCCGATCGGAACCTTCGCGTAAGTGTAATGCGCCCCAATGCTGTGAATCGCGAGAAAGATCAGGATTAACGCATATGACAAATTGGAAAGCGGGAATCGGCGATAGGTTGCGCTCAGAACAATTACCGCCACAAACATGAGCAGATTTTCCAGCAACCAATCCGAGCGATCGAGCGGATGGATGGCCAGCGCGATCCAGAAAATCAAGAAAACGCCAACGGCAAAAGGAAGGAACTTCTGGTTTGGACCGCGCAAAAGATTCATACGCTTTTTTGTCGTCGCTCCGATAACCAAACGAATCCCATCATTAAGAGCGAACCGATCAATGCGGCGAGCATATCATTCTGCGCGTCCCATTCGTCTCCCTGGCCACCAAGCCAATCCACGCCTTTTCCCGGCGCAACCATCTCGGCAACGATTGCTTCAATGATTTCGAATACGCCACTCACTCCAAGGATCATGGAAATGGCGAGCCAGAAACTCCAGTTTCGATCAACCTTACCGAAACGAAGCAATAATTCCCGTATGGGAAAAACAAGGAGAAATCCGAAAGCGGCGTGAGCAAACCTGTCGTACGGATTTCGGGTTAGACCTAACCACTCTCCGACCCAGAAACCGATCGGCATTTGAGCGTAGGTATAATGCGCGCCGACCATGTGCAGGATGAGAAAGAGCGCGAGACAAACAACTGAGGCTCTGGATAGCGCGAGCACGCGATAGGTCAACGCCAGGACAATCACGAAGATGACCAGCAGAATGTTCTCGAGAATCCATGCGGACCGATCCAATGGATGAATCGCAGTAACGATCCAGGTCGCCGCACAACCCGCGGTTAAAAGAAGGGAAAGGTGACGTGTGTTCACCTAATGCCTAAATAGCTGATCCGACCTTCGCCGTCATCGGCCCGTTTTGTTCGATTTTTCGCCACGGTTCGACACGGATTAAACACGGACATAATCCAAGAGCAAAGTGCAAGGCCGAAAATCCGTGTTTAATCCGTGTTCATCCGTGGCTCTTTCCAATCTCCGGGACCAGCACGGCGGCGCCCGTCAGTTTTCCGGATCGCAAGTCATCCAGTGCCGTGTTCGCTTCGCTCAACGGATAAACGCGCGTCTCGGTTTTGATTGGAACATGTGCAGCCAGGTCGAGGAAGTCGATCGCGTCTCGCCTGGTTAGGTTGGCTACAGAAACAATCGCTCGTTCGTGCCAGAGATCTGAATACGGAAATGTTGGGATATCACTCATGTGGATCCCGCCACAAACAACCGTGCCGCCCCGGCGCAATGCGCGGAGGGCCTGGGGAACCAGCTCGCCAGATGGAGCAAAGATAATTGCAGCATCCAGCTTTTCCGGGGGCAACCGATCGCTGTCACCGGCCCAGTTTGCACCCATGGTCCGTGCGAATTCCTGCCCGGCCGTATCACCGGGACGAGTGAAGGCATAGATCGTCCGTCGTTCATGTCGCGCAACTTGAGTAATGATGTGGGCCGCCGCGCCAAATCCATAAATCCCAATCGTCGCTGCTGGGCCGGTTTTTCGGAGCGAGCGGTAGCCTATTAATCCGGCGCAGAGCAATGGTGCCGCCTCGATATCTCGATAGGCATCCGGGATGCGAAAACAGAACCGAGCGTCAGCCACCGCCATTTCGGCGTACCCTCCATCGATGGTGTATCCAGTGAACCGGGCGCGTTCGCACAAATTCTCCTGATCGCTTCTACAGAACTGGCACTCACCGCAGGTCCAGCCGAGCCATGGAATTCCAACCCGATCACCCAGTTGAAATTGGTCAATGCCGTCGCCGAGGCTGTCTACTTGCCCGACGATTTCGTGACCCGGGATTAGCGGCAACTTTGGATCGGGCAGTTCGCCGTCGACAATATGCAGATCCGTTCGGCAAACCGCGCAGGCCAGAACACGAATCCGCAATTCGCCTTGGCTCGGCTGTGGCACCGGCATGTCACGCGCGATCAACGGACGCCCTGATTGTTCGAGAACCATCGCGCGCATAACCATCCCTTAAATACGCCGGGCGTGAATTTCAAATGAACTCACTTGTAGGGGCGCTTCTGCGAAGCGCCCCGGACTGCAACACGCTCGGTTTAATAGCGGAGCACCGCCGCACTCCAAGACGTGGCCGACCGATGACACACCATGAATCGCTTGCGTTGTGGAGTGCGGCGGTGCTCGGCCGCTTTCCACGCGATTGCAAGGAAGCACTTCGCACAACGTTAAACGCACGCTAAACAGGTGGCCGCAGGACAGACTGCACCACTACAACACAATCCGACACGGGCGTTGTCCGCAACCCGTGGATAGCAAAAGACAAACCGCGGTTATCTTGTCAGCAATTCTTGGGATAAACAGTTGGCGGATGAAACGACCCATTTGGTTGATTGGTACCACGCTCATGGTTGCTCTCAGCTGGAGTGGGGGGGCTTTTTTTCTATTCGCAAAGGACCTGGATCGCTCGATCGGAAACGAAATTACCCGCGGTCCGCGCGGCAAATCACGAATCGCACTGACATTTGATGCCGGTGCGACCGCCGATTGTTTCGGCGATCTGATCTTGACTCTCGAAAAAGCGAGGGTGCACAGCACATTCTTCATTACCGGGAATTGGGCTCAACAGAATCGCGATTGTGCTCAAGCAATTACGAAACACGGCCATGAGGTTGGGAACCACACCTTAAGCCATTTCGATCTAACGAAGCGGCCGGACGCGGTGATTCGCGACGAAATTATCACCGCTGAAAGTTTGCTCACGGACATTTCAGGACAAACACCGCGACCACGCTGGCGCGCCCCCTTCGGAGCGCGCAACGAGCGGGTTCTGCGAATCGCAGCCAGCTTGGGCTATCACTCGATCTATTGGACGATTGACAGCCTTGATTCCGTTGAGCCGCCCAAGAGCGCGCAATTTCTAATTGAGCGAATTACCGGCAGGTCGGATGCGGAGCTCGATGGCGCGATCATTCTCATGCACGTCGGTGAGAAAAGCACAGCGGACGCGCTCCCCGCCATCATCGCAAACCTGCAATCACGCGGGTTTCACTTGGTAACCATTTCCAATCTTCTGCGTTGAACCGAACCCAGGTCGAGCTGGTTAGAACACAAACATGCCAATAATCGCGCCAAACATGATGACACTTGTTAGTATAAGAATGCCTCGAGTGAACCAGGGGATTGGGTTTCCAAGCATGATCCATCGATCCGACGCGACCAACAGAATCCCAATCAACAAGAACGGAGCGATGATTCCGCTGATCACCGATGCCCAGAAGAGAGCCTGCATCGGGCTGACATTCGTGAAATCCAATCCGATCCCGACCAAACAGGAAAGAATGATCACACTGTAGAACGGACGGGCGGCATGAAAATTATGATGCAACCCGTGATTCCAACGAAATGTTTCTGCCAACGCGTAGGCCGATGAAGTGATCAATGCCGGGATCGCCACCAGGCCGACACCGACGATGCCGACCGTGAAAAGCGTTGCCGCAAACCGGCCGGCCAATGGTTTTAGCGCGGCTGCTGCTTCAGCGGATGTATTGATGTCGGTGATGCCGCTTCGATGCAATGTCAGCGCGGTTGTTAACATAACGAAGTACATGGCGACATTCGAAAACAATGTTCCAAAAGCGATGTCGATCCCGCGACTCCCAAGCCGCTCAGCTGGTGTCGCAAATCCATTGGCCTGCATAATCGGGTGAGGATCCCGTTTCTCTTCAAGTTCTAGCGCAGCCTGCCAGAAAAAAAGATACGGACTAACGGTTGCGCCAAGGACGCCAACTAGTGCCGCCCAGCTTGAGCGCCCGGAAAGCCAGCGTGGCACCAGAGTATCGTGCAGCACCGCATGCCAATCCGCCTGGAGAACGAACGCCGCAACAGATGTAAGCCGACAAACTAAGGGCAAACCATTTCAGACAATCAGCAATTCTTCGGTAACGAAACAAGATTGTCGCAAGTCCGATTGTGATCCCGAAGAGCGGAACGTAATAATGCGAATCCACCCTGGTCAGCATTTCCGCAGCGTCCGCCATGGCCGAGAGATCTGCGCCGACGGTAATGGTGTTAGCGATGAGTAACCCAAGAGCAAGTATGGCCACGATTGGACGCGGAAACTTGCGGGAAAGGGCCAGCCCCAAACCGCCTCCGGTGATAATGCCGATGCGAGCGCAGACAATTTGGATGGTCGCGATTAGAGGCCAGGTAACGAGAGCGGTCCAGAGCATCGATGTGCCAAAGCGCGCACCCACTACTGCGTAGGTCCCAATAGCGGACGGATCGTCGTCGGCCGCTCCCGTGATCAGCCCCGGACCGAAAAGGTGGAAGAACCGTTTCAGGATATTTCCTTCGGGCCGGTCTGATCTATGGGGGGCTTCCAATGTTCGGAGGGCGAGATCGTGCATGGTGAGGGTCCTTCCGGACTCACATCAGTCTTTTTGGCTGGTTGGAATCGAATACGGGCTGCTACTTGAGCGGTGTTAACAAAACAGCGCGCATCGTGTTATTTCCGTAGTCGTAAGCCGTGGCAGCAATTTCTCCGTCATTATTGATTGCGACGGCAGAAAGCAGCCACAACGTTTTTGCAGCTGGTCCGATCAGCGCATTCAAGTTGATCATCTGCCCCCGGTCCTGGTTCTGACTCCAAATGAACGCGGTCCCGTTGAGTTGGTTTCGCGCGCCATTCGGGGAATAACTCACGCCGACGACCTGATCATTATTGTTTAGGGCCAGCGCGGCGCTTTCTTCACCGAAACCTTCTGTCGCAAGCGAACCGAGGTCGACCAGTCCTTTGCCGTCATAAAAGAAGGCGTGCACTCGATCACTTGTGTTTTCAAGCGTGGAATAACCAGCGACGTGATTGTTGGCGTTGATGGAAGTTCCGTAACTGGAATTACCGCCAAGTGTTCCAAGATCGCTGCATCGGCGCCGTAAACTGCTCCGTTCTTGAAAGCGGTCGATAGATGAAGGCATGCGTTGTTCCTGGAACGATCGCATCCGCCACTTCAGACGTGCCGGTTACCCATCCGGTATCGTTGACTGCTGTTGCCTGTGCATAGGAGCCGCCTAACGTTCCGATGTCGATCATACTGGTTGGATCCGTCCAAATAAAGGCTCGGCTCTCCTGACTATCGCGCGAGGGGCCAGAGAACCCAACGACCTGACCGATCGCATTAATAGCATTGGCCCGGCTGTAAACCTGACCAGCAAGGACGCCGAGATCAACTATAGCGCTCCCTTTGAAGAGGACGGCGTGACTGACCGGCCCAAACGGGGTTGTAACAAACGAATCGCCTGCGACGATGCCACCCGGGTCGATCCCGAATCCCCGGCTGCCAAGATCCCCAAGCTGCTCCAATTGATCTTTCTCGAGCGCCGTTGAAATAAAGGAACGTATTATCGAACTCTCCGGCGGTTGCTGTTCCGGTGACTTCTCCCTGACTGTTTAGAGCGGTTGGTTGGGATGTTTTCAAGCCAGGCAAAGTCCCGATGTCCTTGACCACGTAACGCGGCTCCTGCGCCTGCAATTGAGTCATTGTTACCGATAACGTTAGGCCAATAATAAACAGACTGGTCATCAATGGATGCCAGTCGCGTGGGGAACAGACTGTTCGTTCTTGAGATGTTGTATTCATTTTCTTTCCTCCTCTTTGTTTTCTTCTTTTCGTTTTTTGAAAATGAAGTCCATCGCAACAACTGGAAGTTGCAACCCGTCGGTAGGTAAAACACAGGACGCGCTGACGAAACAAGTGCGTTCATGGGGTGACGGGGGCTACTGCCTGAAGACGACGGGTGTCGACCTCGGACTGATGTTTGTGTAACGCTGTCTCGATCGCTGCTTTCAGACCGGTGGTCGTGTAAGGTTTGATCACGTATCCGAATGCTCCCGCCCGAACCGCGCTGGCCATTGTTTTGTCATCCGCATGTGCCGTTAGAAAAACAACCGGCACATGCAGTAACCCGCGAATCGCAACGGCAGCTATGATACCAGTGAGCGGACCAGCGAGATGAATGTCCATTAGAACAAGGTCGGGTTGATTGGTGTCAGCCGCTTTCATTGCGTCCCCTGCGTTATCGGCAATGCCAGCGATGGCATAGCCAAGGGTGACGAGTTCGCGTTTAAGAGCGGATACGGTCAGCGCTTCGTCTTCGACGATTAGGATTCGAGGTGGTATGGTCATAATTCAGGATAGTGTGTGGTTCAGTTAGACTAGTTTTGGAATTTCGAGGAAGCGGTGGAAAACTGACGGTGGCGCATGTCCCACCCGCCGGATCGTCGCCAACAAACGCTTCGCCGGCGATTTGGCGGATCATGGCGTAAACCAGTTCAAGACCGACACCGCCATCGTGGTTAGGGTGAAATCCCGGCGGCAAACCCACGCCGTCATCACGCACCGTCAGCTCGATCCGCGGACGCGCCCGAAGCCAAACATTGATCTTGCCGGTCGCGCGTCCTTTGAAAGCGTGCTTGAGGGCGTTGAGAATCAACTCGTTAGCCAAGAGACTGAGAGTAACCGCTCGATCGAGATCCAAGGGCAAAGGGTCCGCCCGAATCTCCAGGACTAATGCGCAACCTGGAGGCGTGTGAGAACGCACCAAAGATGCAGCCAGTTCCCGAAGGTGCGTCGCAAAATCAAGCTCGGTCAGTTCTCGCCCGGAATAAAGTTGTTCATGCAAACGAGCCATGGAATGAATGCGTTCTCGACATTCGCCAAAAACAGCGCGATCCGCAGGATCGGCCAGCTTTTCTCCTCGTAGCATGAGAAGGCTCGAAATGATTTGGAGATTGTTTTTTACCCGGTGATGGACTTCAGCAAGTGAGATGGTGCGTTGCTCGAGACGCGAACGGAGCGCCCGTTGCACCTGCTGAAGGGAATAGAGGAGCTGCACAATCAGCCCGTAGGTGAATGCCAGGACTGCGGCATCCCAGTAGAAAAGGGCAGTATGATAACTGTGAGATTGAAACGTTACATTGGCCACCAACCACATCGCCGCGCTGAGTAAACTGATCGACCACCCGCTCGTTCGGCCCGCGTGCCAAGTGGCCAGAGCAACCGGACCAAGGTAGAAGATTGACAGAGAAAACTGACCGGTTAGGTAGTCGAAAAGACCGATCACACCCAGAAGCAGGAGCGCGAGTGCGTTCGCTATCGCGGGAGAGATGCTGCTGGATCTTGGGATGCCTCGGGAGAATCCGGCGAAGGGATTCGCGAGTGAGATTGCGACTGGAGCCATCCCCCAGAGTAACGAAGCCAAATCGGTGCACCATCAGCGCCGGAGCCGATTGGACCTAGGCATTCTGCCTAGTACGTCTTTAGCGTGCTTTAATAGTCCGAACGGTTTCCTTGCTAACGTGCGGAAAGCGGCGGAGCACCGCCGCACTCCAAGACGTGGCCGACTTATCAGACACCATATTTTGCTTGCGTTGTGGAGTGCGGCGGTGCTCCGCCGCTTTCAAACTCGAGCTCTTGCAGCACCGAGCCGGGCAGTCATTTTACCGGCTGATTTCCGGTTAGCTTTTCCGGATTTCAGACGACCGCCTCGCGTCCAAGGAAGAGGTGTGGACTGTTTCATTGTGCGCTTTCCGCCACCGATCCGAATCACGGCGCCGCTCCTTGCCTTGGCGTTTGGCTTAGTAGCCACTTTCCTCGATTATCGACTCAATCTCGCGTTCGATCTGAACCGGCATCTCAAAGAAGTGCGCGCCCGAGCTGATGCCAGTGGACATCGGCTTGCTAGAACAAGCGAACGCCTGATCGGTTCCGGAAAGCTCGACCTTCTACAGGCGGAAATGGAAACGATGCCGGATCTGCCAGACCAAGAACTGGTCGGCTTGATCGACGAAAAAGGCGTGATCATTGCCGACAGCAGCGGCACCTTGCATGGAAAACCAGTCGCGCTCACCCCGCTGGCGCCGGCTGCCAAGCTGGCTGCGCGCGACAAACCGCCAATGGTCGAACAGGCCGAAAACGAAGCCGCGGTTCTTCGCGCGATTCCATTCCGCCTCGGAGAAAGCGAGACAGGTTGGGCCCTACTAATCATTTGATCGCGCCGCGGCAATCGCAGCTGCGCAGTCTGATGCTCGAAAACAACTCGGCTGGATGGCCCTGGAGATGGCCCTTCTTGGTTGTCTGATCTGGACAGTGTTGCACTTGGGATTTGCTCGACGCCTAACCAGACTCGCGCAAAGCGTTGAAGCATTCGGTCATGGACAAACAACCATGCCCGAACCTTTGTCAGGAGGTGACGAAGTTGCAGCGCTCTCGACCAAATTTGCTGCAATGGCTCAACGCCTTCGCGAACGTGAAACGGAACAGGTGCGTCTGGAGCGCGAAGTCTTGGAGATTTCTGACAACGAACGACGACGGATTGGCCATGATGTGCACGATAGTCTGGGTCAGCGGCTTACCGCGGCAGCGCTGGCCACCAATGCGCTCGCAGGTTCCCTCCAGACCGCTGCGCCCGCGCTTGCCAGCCAAGCCAACGAAATTGGACGCGAACTGCGCGATGTTATTACCGAAGCGCGTTCCATCTCACACGGCTTGGCCCCAGTCGATTTGATCGATGACGGTTTAATGACGGCTCTTGGACGATTGGCGGAAGACACCAGTCGTGCCTCAAATATCCGCTGCATCTTCGAATGCGAACCAGCCGTTTGTGTTACCAGCCCCAAAATTTCAGGACATCTTTATCGCATTGCTCAGGAAGCCGTCGCTAATGCGCTTAAGCACGCCTCCGCTTCTGAAATCCGCATTGGACTGGAATGCCGCGACGGTCAACTTACTTCTCGAGGTCGATGACGATGGCGAAGGATTCGACAATGCAGCTCTTACCGGTAGCGGTATCGGACTTCGCGTGATGGGATATCGTGCCCGGATGATCGACGCATCTTTTCAAATCAGCGCTGCTCCCGCCGGCGGGACGCGAGTTTCATCGTTGGTCAAGGTTCCAGCATGACAGCCGAGAAACAGAAGGCGGAATTGAAATCCCGCATCTTGTTGGTGGAAGATCACCGGTCTGTTCTTCATGGTTATCGGCTGATGCTTGAGGCGGAACCAGACCTAACCGTTTGTGGCACTGCCACAAACGCGCCCGAAGCCATCAGCGCGGTCGAGCAGTTGCAGCCCGATTTGGTCATTACCGATCTTACTCTGCCCGGTCGAAGCGGCCTCGATTTGGTCAAGGATTTGATCGCAATGAATCCGAAGATTCAGCATCCTGGTTTGCTCGATGCACGACGAAACACTCTACGCTCAGCGCGCGCTCCGGGCCGGAGCCAAGGGTTACATCATGAAAGACGCGGACGGCCCAACCTATCTGGCTGCGATCCGCTGTGTCTTGAGCGGCCAGATGTATGTCAGCAAGAAATTGAACGCAGTAGCGCTCGATGTTTTTGCCGGACCCCAATCGCGTGGGACGAATTCGCCTCTTGAGAAATTAAGTGATCGTGAACTGGAAGTGTTCAGGCTGTTCGGCGCTGGAAAAACTGCCAAGGAAATTGCGAGCCAGCTCAACCTGAGTCCGAAGACTGTTTCTGTGCATCGCGATCATGTTAAAGAAAAGCTGAAGTTTGCGACCAGCGCGGAAATGATTCGTCAGGCGGTGCGCTTTGTCGAAACCGAGCAGCTTAGCGATGGAACGTGAGAGGATCGGACTTCGTGGGGATCCTGACTGGAAGGGCCACGGATTAACACGGATGAAACACGGATTGTTGAACTTTGCTGCTTGCCCTCAGAACCCGTGTTCAATCCGTGTTAGTCCGTGGCAAAGAACTCCAGCGCTCAATCGTTCTTGAAGGACTGCCACCTTGCGAGTTTGAGCAGCAGTGAATTCATAGTATCTGCCATTGGCTGTTCCGTGGAGTGCCGGATCAGGTCGGTCAATTCCGTTGGTGGTTCGTAAGCAGTAGACAATTGTTCAAGATCTTCTAGTCGCGCATCAGAGATTTCGTTGCTTCTGGATTCGCGCGCCTTCAATCGTGTCGCAATTTGAGTGCGATTCGCTTCCAGCTCGATGATCTGGAGTTGCGCGCGCATCCTTTCGCACTCGGCCCGCAACAGGTCGTGATGCGTTCGGCGCGAGAAAGTCGCATCGAGAATTACGCCTCCTGTTTTGGACATTTCCGTCAATCCTTCCTGAAGGAGTGTTTGATAGGTCAACGAGGTCGTTTCCTCAGAATAAACCCTGGGTCGGTTACTCTTGCCCGTTCGTTGAGTCAGCGGCACATTGGCCAAGGTCTTACGGATGCGATCGGAAGAAAAAACAGGCCATCCTAGTTCGTTGCCAAGCTCGCGAGCGACCGTGCTTTTTCCTGTGCCAACTCCGCCCATCACCACGAGCACAGAGTCCTTCGAACCGAACGTCGCATAACGCAGTGCCAGGCGATAATAACGTTTCGCACGCGTCGTGTGTTCCTGTTCCTTTGTCTGTTCGCAAGATTCGGCTTCGAGGCTTTCTACCTTGCCGCGAACGGAAGCGCGGTAGCATTTGTAAAAATCAGTCAGCTTGTTCAGTTCCTCATCCTTCAGAGTACGCGCAGCGCTCTTGAGAAACAGGTTGGCAAGGTCGCGACGTCCTTCGAAATCAAAGTCCATCGCCAGAAAAGCGAGATCATTAGCTACATCGATGAATCGGAGTCGATCGTTGAACTCGATACAATCAAAGATGGTAAGGCGATCAGCTGTGAGATGAATATGCTCTAGACGCAGGTCACCATGACAATCACGGACCCGATGCGCTCGAACTCGCTCGGTCAGCAGTTCAGAGTGTTGCGCGAAAAAGTTGTCGGTGTACTGCCGAATCGCGGTAAATGCGGCAGCCGTTATGGTTTGACCAACAAACTTTTCTGCCAACGCGAGATTCTCGTTGGTGGTGATCCTTAGTTTCTCCGGCGTACCCCATCCCTCCGTTTCTTTGGCTGAGGTCTCGGAATCGTAGAAGTGGTGCAAGCATGAGATCACTCGATTGATCTCAGGTTCCGAAACGAGATCGCGCCCCAGCAGTTGATGGAGGAAAAACCCGTCCTCCAGCTCTTTCATTTGGACGCAGTAATCGACGATTTGCCCGATCCTCTCGAAGGAGAAGCGGTCCCCCTCATTATATATAGGGACAATGCCGCAATAAATTTCCGGAGCCAGTCGCCGGTTTAGTTCCACTTCCCGCCTGCAGGAATGCTCGCGTTTTTCCAGTGAACTGAAATCAAGGAACCCGAAGTCGACGGGCTTTTTGACTTTGAAGACAAAAGGGGAAGCGAAAAAGATCCAGGAGATATGAGTTTGGGTCGATCTGATTGCTGGTGGCCGGTGTGGGTATGAGGCCGGATCGTTTAAGAAAGCGAGGAGCCGTTCGGAGGTTGAACGTGCCGGAGGATTCTTGCTCGGGATCGAGTTACTCATTCCTCTATATCGTCAATTAATTCAGGCATTCTACCTGATTAGTCGAGCAGGCTTGTAGTCTGGTTCTGATACGCGCATGTGAAGCCTATCAGTGCCGATGGCTTCCTCCTCCCCACACGTGGGGAGAGGCTGAGGTGAGGGGCCGAGTCCGCTTCTACATAATAAGAAGCAAATAACTTCTCCAAACCCTCACCGCTACTCTCTCCCTTGAGAAGGGAGAGGCCGCACAATTGGACATGCCCTTTCAAACGCGGACCTCGCTCCCAATTCTCCTTACTCAAGGCCACTCCAACGTCGTGGAAACGCGGTCCTATGGTAAACAAATACTTGGCGGGCGACGCTTCGCTATGCCGGCGCACTCCAAAGTCCACGCATTTTTTTGCGGAACCGGGAACTTTGCCCGAAGTTAGCAACCTGGTAGCCGATTGATTTCGATACCATTTATGGGGAAGGCGAATGATTGGACGATTCCATGATCGCACTGAAGCGGGGAGATTGCTCGCCAAAGAACTGGCGTATTACAAGGATCAAAACGATTTAATTGTTTTAGGTTTGCCGCGCGGCGGTGTTCCAGTCGCCAGCGGAAGTTGCGCGCGAGTTAGATGCGCCGCTCGACGTTTTCACGGTTCGTAAACTTGGGCTGCCTGATCAGCCGGAACTGGCCATGGGTGCGATTGCAACCGGCGGCGTGCGCGTTCTAAACAACGATGTGGTTGATTCGTTACGGGTTCCTCAAGCTGTTCTCGAAGAAGTTACAACATCGGAACTAAAAGAATTGCAACGACGTGAACATGTTTATCGAGACGATTCACCCCCGTTGGAAGTAGAAGGAAAATCTGTGATCGTAGTGGACGACGGCGTCGCGACCGGGTCAAGCATGGTTGCGGCGGTTTCGGCTTTACGTCAGTTAGGTGCCCGACGCATTCTGGTGGCAGCACCGATAATTGCTCACTCAACGTGTGAGATTCTTCGCCGTTTTGCTGACGAAGTAGTCGCCATCCTCACCCCGATCGAGTTCTACGGTGTCGGCGCATTTTATCAGGACTTCTCGCAGACCAGCGATGACGAGGTGCGAGACCTCCTGATTCAGGCCAGGAATCGCTTTATTTACTTAAGGTAATTGCGAAGCTCCCTTCGCTAGCGGCGGCCTGCTCTGCGGGAGTATGTGTTTTAGCGTCGTGCTGTTACTAAACTATCAAGGCGTGTCATCCCGAGCCCGCGAAGACGGCGAGGGACCCCTCAGTTGCAAAGTTCCGCACGCATATGTGCTCTACGCGTCAATCTGAAGTAGGCGCCATCCAATTGCGCCAGCTTGCCACCGCTTTCGCGATCGATCACGCGTCTACCCCAAATCGGTGTTCGCTCTAGGTTGTGTGACGTAATTTGCAATTAGGGTCCCTCGGCGCGCTATCGCCGGCCTCGGGATGACACCGCTTTGCTTCGGTAACGCTAACCTACATACGTGCGGGGCGGAGCCGATCCGCCGCGCGCCTCACGCGCCGGCAGACAGATACGTGGGCGTTCAATTTCCCTCCGACTCAGAATCTGTGTAAGGTAAACCGAGAATCTTATGCAGAGGAGCTTAGCCAGGCCTGAACCAGATCACGCCCCTGATTGGGAGGCGATTCGTCAGGATTTCCCAATTCTAAACCAGGAAATTCATGGAAAACAGTTGATCTATTTCGATAACGCCGCAACCACGCAGAAACCGCGCGCGGTGATCGATGCGCTGCATCATTATTATGAGCAAGACAACGCCAATGTTCATCGCGGCTTGCATGAACTGAGCGCGCGCGCCACCGAAGCGTACGAGAATGCACGCCGCTCTGTCGCCCACTATATCGGGGCCAATGAGGAAGAGATCGTCTTTACTCGTGGAACAACCGAAGGAATCAATCTCGTTGCGCAATCGTGGGGCCGAAAATTTCTACGCCAGAACGATGTCATTCTTCTGACCGAAATGGAGCACCACAGCAACCTCGTTCCGTGGCAGTTGTTAGCCGAACAGCTCGAACTTCGACTTCGCTTTGTTCCGGTTCGCGATGACGGCACCCTCGCGCTTGAGCAACTCCCATCCCTGCTCACTCCTGAGGTTAAACTCTTCGCCTTTACTCATGTTTCGAACTCACTCGGGACGATCAATCCTGTGGCCGATCTTTGTGAAAGCGCGCATGCAGTTGGCGCGTTGACCTTGGTCGATGCGGCCCAAAGCACTGGACATCTCCCGGTTGATGTCCGGGAATTGGACTGCGATTTCCTGGTCTTTTCCGGACACAAAATGTGTGGTCCGACCGGGATCGGCGCCCTTTATGGCCGTGCGGAACTGCTCGATTCGATGCCACCCTGGCACGGCGGTGGCGAAATGATCGTGAGCGTTGCTTTGGAGACTAGCAGTTACAAGAAAGCGCCACAGCGGTTCGAAGCCGGCACTCCCAATATCGCTGGAGCAATCGGGCTTGGCGCTGCGATCGAATATATCGAAGAAATTGGACGGGCCGCGATTTTCGAACACGACTGGAATCTGACACGCCATGCCATTGCCCGGTTTGCGGAACTGCCGGGCGTTCACCTGTTCGGGCCATCCAATCAACGTGGTGCCATTGTGGGTTTCGTGATGAAGAACGCTCATCCGCACGACCTAACTACTTTTGCGGATCAACACGGACTGGCCATGCGCGGTGGTCATCATTGTAACCAGCCGCTCATGCGCAGATTTGGAGTGACAGGGACAACGCGCGCCAGCTTTTATTTTTACAACACGATCGAAGAAATTGATCGTGCCGCGGACATCCTTCAGCAAGCAGCCCGTTTTTTTGCATGAGCACCGATCTGACCGATCTTTACCAGGAAGTGGTTCTCGATCATTCGAGGCGTCCGCGAAATTTCGGCGAGTTACCCGGCGACCGCGGTGCGAGTTCATGGGGACAATCCGTCATGTGGGGACGAAATACATCTAGCCGTTAGGTTCGGTGACAACGGAAACGTGGAAGAGATCAAGTTCACCGGGAGCGGCTGTGCCATTAGTCAGGCTTCGGCTTCCCTGATGACGATGAAGCTCAAAGGAAAAGCGCGAGCCGAAGCCGTTTCGATGCTCGATGCTTTTCACGATCTGGTCACAATGGAAAAGGCAGATGCGCCTCCAACGCTGGGTGATCTGCGAGTCATGAGCGGGGTGCGCAAGTTTCCGCAGCGCGTCAAGTGTGCCATGCTGGCCTGGCGCGCATTCGAGCAGGCGTTGCAACAAACCAACGGCGAAACAACCGTCTCAACCGAAGCGATCCGAAATGATACCAAAGAGCAGGGTGAGAAGTGATGACTTTCCAATCCGCAATCCGCAATCAGGTCCGAGCCGCGAACTTTCGGTGTCGCTTTCTCGTTCTAGCGTCCTCAATCCTTGCCTACGCGGAACCGGCACCAACAGAGACAGAAACCCCAACCCCCACACCGGCTGCGGCTCCTTCGTTCCCTGCCCAAGCAACGGAGGTGGAGGGAATCCTTGTCCCGGTGCCGAAAGAAATCTTTCCGGTCCTGGACAAATTTCATGAGGTCAATTGGCAAACCGTTCAACGTTCGGAGATGGTGCGATGGAAATCGCGCGGCGACGAGATCCAGATTGCGTTATTACTGGGCTCCGAAGTGGCGGAAGGATTTATTGCCATGGGCGCCAGCGATGCGACACAGGTGAAGAAAGTAGGAACGAAAGTGCTCGCCTTAGCCCGCGCACTCGGAGTCGAAAAGAGTGTCCTCAGGCGAAGCCGAAGCATCATTGATTACACCGATCAAGGCGATTGGGGCGCGGCCCGGAAGGAATGGGATGGCGTTCTTTCCGATCTCGAGCAAGGGATGATTGCGATGAAATCAAAGCCGCTCCTGAGACTTGTTAGTCTCAGCGGCTGGCTTCGGGGAACGGAAGCGCTTTGCGCGCTGGTTTTGCAGGATTATTCGGCGGAACACGCAGATCTTATTAGGCAGCCAGCGATGATCGATCACCTCGAGAAACAACTCCTCGATATGCCAACCAAGACGCGAAATCACCCGATGATGGTGAAGATGTTGCAGGGATTACGCAAAGTTCGGTCGGCGATGGACGAAGATAATGGCACGCTTTCAAAAGAGACAGTGAAAGCGATCAAAGGCACCTGTTCCGAGCTGGTCACGCTTGCCTCGCATCGACCGGTGTAGCCGGTGGTTCCAGCCGGGTCTTTTCCTCTACGTTTTGTTAGCAATGGTGCGTGAACGGTGAATGGTGATAAGTGAATAGTGGTTTCTCTCCCCTCGTTCCCAAACTCCAGTTTGGGAACGCACTTGTCTTCGAAACTCTGTTTTCCCCGACAATGGATAACATCGCGATCGAGCGTAACGAGCATTCTCGAGATTCTCATTGACATAACCCGAACCAGTCGGTCAACTGTCTGAAATCCCAACTCATTATGCTTCACTACGCCATTATCTTCCTCGTTATCGCCATCATCGCTGCTATACTCGGCTTCGGTGGAATCGCCGGCACTTCCGCGTGGATCGCGAAGATCTGTTTCATCGTCTTCCTCATCTTCGCTGTGATTACGTTTTTGAAAAAGAAATAGGAAAACCGCGCGAAATAAGTTAGCTCGAGTTGTTCGAGCGCTTCTGACGAAGGTGATTCGTAAAATCCGATTTTGCAGCGCCTTTGCCTTACTGACGGGGAAACAGGTGTCATCAAGCTGAAGCAGGACAGTGGACCTGGCTCACGGAGATCAAAAGGATTCTACAAGAAAAATAGATTGTCTTAGACTAGCTCCAGTGGACCAACAACCGGACCTGGCGAAACAACCAACGGAATCAATCGGCGAAGTAATAACGGAGCCCGCAACCCGGGCGGATGAAATTTTTCTGGAAGGACCTCGGTCACGCTTTGAGGAGTCCGTCACTCTGATCCGGGTGATGTGGGATTTCCTGCGCGGCTTTCGCGTTCTCCATTTTGTTGGACCGTGCGTGACTGTTTTTGGCTCTGCGCGGGTAAAACCGGACAGCCCGCACTATGAGCTTGCGCGCAAAATGGGATCCGCCATCGCTCAGCTCGGGTTCACGGTCATGACAGGGGGTGGCCCCGGGATTATGGAGGCGGCCAACCGCGGAGCCAAAGATGTGGGTGGCCGTTCTGTCGGTTGCGGGATTGAGTTGCCGGTTGAACAACATCCGAACGCCTATCTGGATCGCAGCGTCACGCTTCGGCATTTTTTTGTTAGAAAGACGCTCCTGATTAGGTACTCCTACGCCTTTGTCGTTATGCCAGGAGGCGCTGGAACACTCGATGAATTGTTCGAGGCCCTGACCCTGATTCAAACCGGTAAAATCAAAAATTTTCCCATTGTCATCATGGGCGTCGATTACTGGCGACCATTGATTGATTTCATCGATGCGATGGCAAAAGCCGGCATGGTTGCGCCTGAAGATTTGAAACTGATCTACGCAACCGATTCCATTGAGGACGCTATTGTGCACATTCGCAAAAAGACGATCGAACCATTTGGGCTGCGGGTTGTGACCCGGGTGCGACGGAGTATGCCGTGGCTCGGAGAGAAAGCGGTCCCGTTGAGACAGTGACGCTGTCGGCCGAGTTCTGAATTTTCACAATTGCTACGGAGCAGCCACACCAACGTCACATCGTTGTGTGAGGATCGAGCTTGTGAATGAAATCGCATTTGAAAACAGGTTAGACAGGGCAACAACAACCAGTCGACAAAGTGATCGTGCGCCAGCTGCACCGGAAATTCCGGTCGATGAAGAGAACGATCATCTCCTTATGCCGATCAAGTTTGTCGGTTGGACGAAAACTTCGCGTCTAATCGACGCCTCCTGCAAAGCGTTCTTCCTCAGGCGCGGTCTCAATCCGAACGGTGACTTGCAGAATTCGTCCGGGTCGCTGCGATAGCTTTGAGACGAATGCGATTGCTGTAGCCACGGCCCTGCGGCCGTTTGGTATCCGCATGGCATCCCGAGAGCACGCTGATCCAACGAGCCGCAACGAAAAATGCGTGTCATTCCGAGGCCGGCAAAGCACGCCGAGGAACCTCCCAGTTGGATTTGCGTTACACAATTGAATGAAAGCGGTCGATATGGCGTGGGCGCCGTGCCAATGCGCAAGCCTTAACCGCTTTCGCGCTAGATGAGGCGGCTACTTCAAAATGGCGTTCACCTTTGTTTGCGTGACGCAATTTGCAACTGGGAGGTCCCTCCGGTCCGAGCCGGACTGGCGTAGCTTCGCCAGCGTCGGGATGACACCGCTTTTGTCGAAACCACGTCGGAAGGTATTCGTTGAACACTCCCGGTTGAGAACTTGTGAAACGGATTTCACACAATCGTCACGGAGCCGTCATTACCCTGACACAATGCTATGCGAGTGACTCTCCGCGACGCAGCGGCGTCAGCCAATCAACCAGTTTTTCAGCCAAGCTACATCTCATATATATGACGAATCTATTTTCAGCTTCTTCCTGTGACCCGATCAATTTCCCTCGGAAAAGTTTTCTCGGAAAAATCAAATATGGCCTGGCTTTCCTCATCCTCGGAGCCGCGGGCTCGGCCTTCGCCGGCGACCCACTCACTTATGATGATGGCGATCTTTTCCTTGGCTTCCGCGCGACCGATCGGCCCAATGATTACCTGGTCAACATCAAACAACCAACCCCGTTTTTGAATGTGCCACCGGGCACCAATTTTCAAGTTAACACCGGAAACCTTCAGGCTGATCTGGTGGCGGCATTCGGCTCCGACTGGTATACCCGCATTGACCAAAACACTGGACGCAGCGCTGTGTTATGGGCGGTTACGGGAGGACGGATCGTTTCCGGTGGAGGCGATCCCGCCAACATCCTGTATTCCACCAATCCGAGCTCTACTCCGTGGCCTCGCAATCCTGATGCTCTGCAATCCTTCACTACCAGTCTAATTGCTGCAATGGGTAACAACTTTGCTGGCAACCAGCCGACGGCGAACAACCCAATGGGCTTGATCCAAAATGCGCAAGGCTCAAGTAGCTATGCTGCATATCAGCCGGGTGGCGCGCACTCAAGTGGAATCAGTTTTGCAACATGGAACCCGTGGAATGAAGGTACACCTAACGTTACCTTGTTTTTTAACCGAATCATTCCGGGATCAGGTCCCTCAGAGGTTCTCGGGTTCTTCACCTTAAGCAGCAACGGATTGGTTGGTTTCACTGGAGGCACCACTCCGCCCCCAACGCCAACACCGACTGGGACACCGGGCACCCCAACCCCAACACCAACGATTACTCCAACACCGACTCCAAGTGGCACGCCGGGCACCCCAACCCCAACACCGCCGATTACCCCGACTCCTACTCCTGCCGGAACACCGACTAAACTTGGGAATATCTCAACCCGCCTGAAGGTCGAAACCGGTAACAACGCGTTGATCGGCGGTTTTATTGTGACTGGGACACAGCCAAAGAAAATCGTGGTTCGTGCCATCGGTCCGTCGTTGTCGGGAATCTTCAACGGGACTTTGGCTGACCCTGTCCTCGAACTCCATGATTCTAACGGTGTCTTGCTTATCGCCAACAACGACTGGCGAACTGACCAGGAAACAGAAATCATCGCGACCGGACTTGCGCCGACGGACGATTTAGAATCGGCCATCGTGGCGACCGTGCCGGCTAATGCAGCTTACACCGCTATCGTTCGCGGTAACAACGACGGAACCGGTATCGCTGTGGTTGAGGTTTACGACATCGTTCACACCGTCGACTCCAAGCTCGGCAACATTTCCACGCGCGGTCTGGTTGGGACTGGAAACAACGTCATGATCGCCGGCACCATCGTGTTGGGGCAAAATACCCAGCACGTGTTGATCCGCGCCATCGGTCCGTCTTTGGCGGCATTCTTTGATGGCGTCCTGGCTGACCCGACTCTCGAGTTACGTGATGCAAATGGTGCCTTAATTCGCGCAAACGATAACTGGCACGATGACCCGGCACAGGCAGCTCTGATCATGGCTACGGGCATACCGCCGACCGACGACTTGGAGTCGGCCATCGTTGAAGATTTGCCTTCGGGCGCCGCGGCTTACACCGCGATTGTCCGAGGTGTTAACGAAGGGACCGGCATTGCGTTGGTTGAGATCTATGGCCTGCAGTGAGTTTCCTCGGGAGCGCGAATCGTAGCCACGTTTTTTGGAGTGCGGCGGTGAACCAGAGATGTAGCCACGGCCCTGTGGGCCGTCGGGCAGTGGCGTCGCATCCGGCGAAAGGTGGCTTGACGATGAAGCATAACGAGAACTAACGAGTTATTAAACTCGACGTCGGTTCCTACTTAAAGAGCAAAGTAAGAACTGAAATTAACGCAAACGTCACTTAGCCGTCATTACAGCGCCACAATGATATGTCATCAATTTCGGCGAGTGATCGAAATAGGCCGCTCAAACATAACCGCAACATGAACCGTGATCATTCCGTTTTTGGCACAACCAACAGAAAGACAACTATGACAAAAGAATTCTTAAATCATTGCATCGTGTCGCGAACATTTGTCCGCGCATTCCGTTCTGGAAAACTCATGCAGCTATTCGCGTTTCTGCTCTTGAGTTCTTTTACCCATTCCGCTTTAGCGGGTAGTGCACGGGTTTCGCCCGAAGGGCCAACGCCAACGCCGCCACTCGCCTATAATGATGGTGACCTCTTCATCGGCTTCCGCGCAACCGATCGGACCAATGACTATCTAATCAACATCGGCCAGCCGAGCCAGTTCACGAGTGCGGCGCCCGGGGCGAGCTTCCAAGTAGATCTGGGGACACCAGGGTCGGACTTGGTCGCGACCTTTGGTTCTGACTGGTTTTCACGTATCGATCCCGACACGGGCAACAGAGCGGTTATCTGGGCGGTGACTGGCGGGCGGCAAGTCGCTGCCTCGGGTGATCCGGCCAACGTTCTCTACGCAACTAACCTGTCCGCTACTCCGTGGCCGTCACGCCCGGATGCTCTGCAATCGTTCACCACCACTCTGATATCGGCAATGGGCAATACCTTTGCCGGCAATATTCCGAGCGCAAACAATCCTAAAGGGCTGGTCCAAGGCGCATCAAGCTCGAACAGTTACGCCTCATTTCAACCTGGCGGAGTAAACTCCAACGGGATCAGTTTCCAGACTTGGAATCCAAACAACGAAGCTGCGCCGAATGTGGCCCTGTTTTTGAACAGGATCGCTCCAGCGGCCTGCGCCACTGTTATCGGGACGTTCACGCTTAGCGGCCTCGGAACTGTCAACTTCACCGCGAATTCAAGTCCCGTTCCAGTCGGTGTTTCTGGCAACGTAACCAATTGTTCCGCGAGCGGTTCGCCCGCGGTTGCGAATGTCACATTTACCCTAACCGGTGCAATGTCGGGTTCTACCACCTCCAATGGATCCGGCGCCTATTCGTTCGCCTCGCTTCCTCCAGGTGGGAATTTTGTAATTACGCCGACCAAGACTGGTCTGACCCCGGGTTCAACCGGGATCAACACGGTTGACGTCGTGGCCGAACAAAATCATGCCCTGAATCGAGTTCTGTTAACCGGTTGCCGCCTATCAGCTGGTGACGCCGCCGGCCCGGCAGGCATCAACACGGTGGACGTTCTGGCTGTTCAGGCTTTCGCTCTTGGCCGAACTATTCCGGCGCAGGTCGGCAACTGCGGAAAGTACAGTTCTCGCCTACCAACCGTTCATACACCGGGCTTTTCTGCAGTCGGACAGGAGAGAATTTCAGTACCTTCGTTATCGGTGACGTAGCGACACCTTTCGTGCCTCGACCAGTTGGCGGCGGACAAGAGAGAAATGATGACGGAACCGTAAACGATGCGCGCGTCATGGTCGCAGAGGTGGCACTGCCAGACGTTGCGGTTGACGAAACAGCCGCTGGCGTAAACCTACAGGTCAGCACGACTCTTATTCAGGCCAAGGACAATCTGGTCGCGTTCCAGGGTGACTTTACCTTCGATGAGCGGGTCGTTGCCTTCCAGGATCAACCGGTTCAGAAGGCGGGCGTTACCGGTGGTAACTGGAATGTTTCCGGGAACGTTCTGCCAGGAGTCGGACCGATCCGGACTCTTCGAGTTTCAGCATTTTCAAATGATTTAACACCGCTGGTCGGGTCTGGAGTTCTGTTCGAGTTGCGAACGGCCAAGCTAAACAAAGCAGGCTCGAGCACATCCCTGAACTGGGCCGCATCTGCGGAACAACAATTCTTCTTCATCGATGCCGATTTGGGCACGCACACTCCCGGTCTGGCGGCTCCTGGCGGCGTCGCAATCGAGAAAGCTGCAGACGACGCGACAGAGAGTCGCGAACGATAATCATTTCACCGAAAACTTCACTCTAACCCAATACCTAACCAATAATAGAATCTCCCAATAATTGAGGAGCCAAACAAGCAAACAACAAACAACAAAGCAAACAAGACAAGCAAACAAATAATATGAAAACATTACTACTCTCCATGGCCGCCTTGGTTGCCGTGGCGTGCGCGAGCGTCGCCCAAGCGCAGACGACCGTGCGCTTCACTGGCTCCACCGCTTTTCGGCTCAACACCGTTAACGCAATCCGGAATATCTATGACCCAGGATTCACCTATGGTTATACCGGCGCGTCCTTTGGCAGTGCCTCTCAGCATATCTTTCACGGTACGATTGGCGGGCAAACCGTCCATATCAAGACCACCTGGAGCGGGGCTGAAGGCGGCATGCAAACTGTCGCTGGCTCGGTTGCGATTGGGTTCCTACCGGATAGCACCGCAACATCGACGGGCGGAACAAGCGGCGCGGCCGCGTGTTTGTCCGGCGGCGGTTGCGATGTCTCAGTCCCCGATGTGGGCATGGCTGATCAATTTCAATCGTCTTCAGCCTTCTTCGGACTTTATCGAGGTGTAACTTACCCCACCCTGACAGAGTCACCGAACTCGCCGGTTGGGATTGTTCCCTTCAAGTGGGTGGCGAGTAAAGGAGCTCCAGCTGGCCTGACGAACATCAATACACAACAGGCTCGCGCATTGTTTGGTGCCGGCACAATGCCGCTCGCGTTTTTCACCGGAAACTCCGCCGACGAAACGAAGACGGTTGTTGCAACCGGCCGCGACCCGGATTCAGGGACCCGGTTGAACGCATCGGCAGAGATTGGTCTTGGTCCTCAGGCGAGTGTCAACATTGGCAGCCACTAGATAGCGGCGGTAATCCAGTGACCACGTTGGGTGTCGACGTCAATCGCTTTAGGCCTTGGCCCGCTAGCACGATCAATGGAATCCCGGTTGCATTGTTCAATGGTGGATATTCCAGTGGCGGCCAGTTGAGCGCTGCGATGGCGAACAATACTCCGGCAAACTTCACCATGATTAGTTACATGAGCGTTAACGACGCCGACGCCATTGCACTGCCAAACGGTGCGGTCGAGCTTCGTTAGAATGGAGTTCTGCTCGGCAATACCGGCGGTAAGTATAATACGGCTACCGTTCTGACTGAAGGCGACTATTCCTTCTGGTGCTACGAACATGTGATGTACCGTTCGGGCACGCCCGCCGCAGTCTCGGCTGTTGCCGACACGGTTGCTAACCAGATCAAGACCGTGGATGCCCCCGTCTTTCTCAGCAGCATGAAATGCCTCCGCGCCACCGACGGCTCAGTGGTGTTCCCGACTTATTCGACTGTCCCTCCACCACAATAGGGTTTAACAGGGCCAAGACAGGAAACGAGCCAGTGCAGGTTGGCGGACTTGCACTGGCCTTTCTGTTTTTAGCGCAAATTTCGTAATCTGCTAGGTCCGTTGGTCTGGCAAATTCAGCATGACATTATCCCAGCGAGTGCGCGCCCCTCGCAACTTCGGTTGCTATAACCGCACGCGTGCTACTCCGCTGGTTGGAAATCTGCCTAAGAATCCAACGCGTCTGAATGACCTCGGCCCAGCGGTTCACTATTCGTCTGCACTTCAGAGCAACCATGCTCCGCTCGACTAGAAGTCCGCCGATACGACAGGTTCGAAACCTTCGCTACGAGGTCGCCTAGCGATCCTAAAGTGCGCATATCCCTCATTTTGGCGTCGCAAAAATAATTAACCTAATCGTCACCAAGTTGACGTGATGATGCCACAGAAATATGCGGAAATGCGAATCCTAAAAGCGGGTCATCCAGTTACACAATCGTTAGGCGGCAATAATTAACCAAAACGTTACTAAGCTGACGTGATGATGCCACAGAAATATGCGGCAATGAAGATCTAAAACGCAGGGAAACTTTTATCAAGAAAAAAACACAACAATACCATTCGTGCATCAGTCCTTCAGGTAAGTTTATCGTTAGGTCTTCTCGCGGTTCGCTGTGATTATATTCGCTAATAGCTTCCGAGCCGCGCAGGACGGATTTTACCCGGCGCTCCCTCAACAATCCGCCCCTGGCAAACCGGTTTTTATCCGCCGTTGCCCGTCGCAGCAACCGGACGCGACCACCACCAGTATCACTGTTTCCCTCCCAGTTGCCTCTATCGCTGACACGATTGCGACCAATACCAACGTCATTCAGCAGGTCACTACCACTCAAATTGATCCGGCTGGTGGTCCCAAACCCAGAATCCTCAGCCAGGTGACCCAGGTTACGTCGGGTGCCAAGGCGATTTTCTCTTTGACTCGGCGGTTGTTACCTTCCAGACACCGTTTACCCAGCCCGCTGGCCTAACCTCTTCCAACTGGAACGTCTCCGGTAACATTATCAACAGCTGGTCCCGGCACGATGAAAACCCTCCGCATTTCCGCCTTCTCTCTCGATTTCACGCCGCTTAGCGGATCCGGAACTCTTTTCAACGTCATCATGCGAAGAGTAGGAAACGCCGGCGCTACCACCTCTTTAACCTGGGCTCCAATGGGTAGTGGAAATGAATTTCAGTTGATCGATGACCAGTTAGCGACGGTTTCCCCTACGCAGAACAACGGATCCGTCACCATTACCGGGACTAACACACCGACTCCAACTCCACGCCCGACGCCAGCTCCAACCGCAACGCCCTACCGCGACACCAACCCCAACCGCCACCCAACTCCAGCGCCAACTGCAACGCCGACTCCAGGTGTGATCAAGGTTACTTTGCCTACTCAAAGCATCGACACCTCCAGTCGCGACTAATAGCAATGTGATCATGGCTGTCACCACGACTCAGATTGATCCAACCGGCGGTCCTAATCCCGACCCGCAACCCGGTGACGCCGGTTATGTTGGGTTCCAGGGTGACTTCAGCTTTGATTCCACCGTCGTCACTTTCCAAACGCCATTTTACGCAACCTTCCGGCTTGACCGCCTCGAACTGGAACGTTTCCGGTAACATCATTGGCGTTGGTCCAATCAAGATTCTTCGAATCTCGGCTTTCTCGCTCGATTTCACCCCGCTAAGCGGAAGCGGAACATTGTTTAATGTTATTGCGCGTCGCGTTGGTTTCGCACCCAACACAAGCCCGCTTGTTTGGCAGGCAGAACCAAATGACTTTCAATTGATCGACGATCAATTGGCTACATTCTCGCCCGCGCAAAACAACGGCTTGATTACTATTACCGGTGCTACCCCAGCTCCAACGGTAACGCCAACGCCAAGTGCCTCGCCGACACCTACTCCAAGCCCTACTCCGACGCCAACGCCGACCCCGAGTCTAACACCGACACCAAGTCCCACCGCAACTCCGACCCCAACTCCAAGCGCTACCCCAACGCCAACCGGCACACCAACCCCAACGCCTGCCGGTCCTCCATTAATCTACAATGACGGCGATCTTTTCCTTGGCTTCCGGGCGACGGATCCGACAAAAGATTACCTTGTTAGGTTAGGTCAACCGGCACCTTTCGTGAACGCTTCGCCGGGTTCCAACTTCGTTGTTCCGACGCAAGGCGTGAGCGCTGATCTTGTTGCCGCCTTCGGAGCTGACTGGTGCACCCGCATCGATCCGAATACCGGGCGTAATGCTGTGTTGTGGGCGGTGGTCGGGGGACGCCAAGTCAGTGGCTCAGGCGATCCGCAAAACACGCTCTATTCATCCAACCCCAATGCCGTTCCGTGGCCGCGGCGCCCTGACGGCCTGCAATCATTCACTACAAGCTTGATTTCTGCGATGGGTAATACGTTTGCTGGTAACAACCCGACGGCTAACAATCCGCAGGGATTTATTCAGAGCGCCAGCATAACAAATAGCTACGCCTCATTCCAACCAGGCGGAGTGAACTCTGGCGGTATTAGCTTCCAAACGTGGAATCCAACCGACGAAACGGTGCCAACTGTGACCATGTATTTCAATCAAATTACATCAGGGTCTGGTCCCTCAAATCTGTTGGGAAGCTTTGTCTTCGACTGCGGTGGACAACTAACCTTCACGGCTACGGCCCCGACGCCGACTCCAACACCACCACCGACTGCGACCCAACCCCGACTGCGACGTTGCCCCCAACACCGACCCCCACTCCGACGCCAACATCAACTCCGACTCCTACGCCGACCCCCACGCCGACCCCAACAGCTTCGCCGACGCCGACTGCGACTCCAACGCCAAGTCCAACACCGACCCCATCACCAGCTGGTCCTCCGTTGATCTATAATGATGGTGATCTCTTCCTCGGATTCCGTGCTACCGACCGAACGAAAGATTACCTCGTTAGACTGGGACCACCTGCGACCTTTGTGAATGCGAGCCCAGGTTCAACCTTCCCTGTTTCACTTCAGGGGGTTAATGCAGACCTGATCGCGGCTTTCGGAGCCGACTGGTGCACCCGCATCGATCCGAACACCGGACGCAACGCCGTGTTGTGGGCTGTCGTTGGTGGACGCCAAGTTGCCGGCTCAGGCGATCCGCAAAACACCCTCTATTCCTCCAACCCAAGCGCAATACCGTGGCCGCGGCACGCCAGACGATCTCCAATCATTCACCACAAGTCTGATTTCGGCGATGGGTAATACATTTGCTGGGAACAACCCGACGGCTAACAATCCGCAGGGATTTATTCAGAGCGCCAGCACTACTAATAGCTACGCCTCATTCCAACCAGGTGGAGTGAACTCAGGCGGTATTAGCTTCCAAACATGGAATCCATCGAACCGAAACTATTCCTAACAGCAGCCTACCCTTTAATCAGATTATTCCAGGGTCCGGCCCATCGACCGTATTAGGTGCGTTCCAGTTGGACTGCAACGGTCAACTAACGTTTACCGCGGCGGCACCAACACCGACACCGACGCCAACACCGACACCGACGCCAACACCGACACCAACGCCAACACCGACACCGACACCGACACCGACGCCGACGCCGACACCGACGCCAACGCCGACACCAACGCCGACACCAACGCCAACACCGACGCCAACGCCGACACCAACGCCGACACCGACACCGACACCGACGCCGACACCGACGCCGACACCAACGCCAACGCCGACACCAACACCAACACCAACGCCGACGCCGACGCCGACGCCGACACCGACGCCAACGCCGACGCCAACGCCAACGCCAACGCCGACACCGACACCGACACCAACGCCAACGACCAACACCGACGCCGGCTCCAACCGCGACGCCAACGCCAACACCAACCGCGACACCAACACCAGGTTGCACGGCAGGCACGTTCGTGTTCGAAGGCAACACACCGTTGTCAGGCACAGCCGGTAACATCATGAACTTCGCCAAGGTGGCGTGTCCGTTCACGTCAGCGCGTTCAGCCGTAAGGATAGCGGCGGGACATGGAACACGGGTTACCTCGGCGCTTACGCTCAGGGCTTGGGTGTGACCGATGTGGTGAGGAACGGCTCAAGCAATAAGCACGTTGTCGACAACATTGGTGGTTACCACGACTACGTGATGTTCGAGTTCTCCAGCCCGGTCATCGTCGATCAGGCTTACCTCGACTACGTCTACAACGGTGACAGTGACATGGCGATTTGGATCGGCACCAAGACCAATCCATACACCACGCACAACACGTTGAGTGATGCGTTCCTGACCAGCCTTGGGTATCAAGAGAATAACGACACCACTCTGACCACACGCGCTGGGCCAATGTCAACTCCGGGAACAGATCGGGTAACGTGGTTGTGATTGCGGCCAGTGTGACAGACGCGACGCCAGAAGATACCTTCAAGCTGCACAAGCTCATGTTCGGATGCCCAGGTGCCACACCAACCCGACCCCAACGGCGACACCTACTCCGACACCGGCTCCAACAGCGACTCCAGCTCCAACACCAACACCGGCGCCAACCTGCTCGGCTGGAACCTTCGTCTTCGAAGGCAACACAGCTACCTCAGGAACAGCCGGTAACATCCGCACCTACACCGTGAATGGCACGACCGTTAAGGTCAGCGGCTTCACTCGTGCGGACAGCAACGGCGCCTGGAGCACAGGTTACCTCGGTGTTTACACCCATGGCTTCGGCGTGACTAACAACACTGAAGGCAATGGTGACAACGATCGTCACACGGTTGATAGCAACGGCGGCACACGAGACTACGTGCTGTTCGAGTTCTCACGCGCCGTTGTGATTGATAAGGCATACCTGGATTACATCACGGCTGACAGCGACATGTCGGCTTGGATTGGAAACCAGGCGAACCCGAGCAATCACAACACCTTGAGCGATTCGTTCCTGAGCGGCCTTGGCGCACGCGAAGACAACGACACCGCAACCAACGGACAACCGCGCTGGGCCGACATCAACGCGGCTGGTAAGTCCGGCAACATCCTGGTCATCGCGGCCAGCGCGAGCCGACACGACACCTGAGGATTCGTTCAAGATCCATAAGGTAGTGTTCGGATGCTGCCCGACCATCACGGTCAATCCATCATCGCTGACGAACGGTAAGAAGAGCATCGCCTACAGCCGACGTTGACGGCGACTGGCAGCACGAGTCCGTATACGTTCACGAAGTCGAGCGGCACCTTGCCGAGTGGAATCTCGCTCTCCATCTTCTGGTGTTCTATCCGGAACTCCAACGGTCACTGGCACGTTCACCTTCACCGTGACAGCGACATCGACTGCGACCGGTTGCACCGGTTCGAGATCGTATAGTTGGGTCGTGACGAATTAGCGGACAGCTCTAACGACAAACAAAGCTGGGTGCGCGTGCTGGCCTTTTGAGTCAGCACGCGCTCGCTTTGCAGCGATTGCCAAGGGAATGAATGCGCAAGCGCGCTTTTTGGCGCGGGGGACGACAAAAGGCATGACGAAACCGATTCACGGTGCACTAAGAAAAATGCGTGTCATCCCGAGGCCGGCAAAAGCGCGCCGAGGGACCTCCCAGTTGCAAATTGCGTTACGCAGACAAATGGAGGCCGGCCGTTTTGGAGTAGACGCCCTCCCTTTTGCGCAAGCCCGTCACCGCTTTCGCGTTAGGGGATGCGGCTACTCCAGATCGGACGTCTTACCTTGATTGTGTGCCACAACTTCCAATAGGGAGGTCCCTCGGCGCGCTTCGCCGGCCTCGGGATGACATCGCTTTATCTTGAAATCATGTCTACTTGGCGCGCCGTGATTTTGGATCACCTGAACAGGGTACCTCATAACTTCTAACGTCGGCTCCATTTTCTCGTCTGTGATTTGTCACATACGCGACACGCAAATGTAACACTAAGCGTGGTGCGATCAGCGAATTACTTCTGCATACTCTCGGCCATACGCTGATACACAACAGATGGTAAGCGAAGGTAAGAACATCTTAGTCATCGACGACGAGCAGGATGTTATCGACATGTTATCCGTTAGTCTGTCCAAGGCTGGACTTAACGTACGGAGCACCAGCGATGGCGCGACTGGTCTACTCAAAGCTCGTGAAGAACAACCGTCCTTGATCGTTCTCGACATCATGATGCCGAAACTGTCCGGACTCGAGGTCTGCAAGTTACTCAAGGCGGACCCGGCGACTCGAAGTATCCCGATCATCATGTTGACGGCCAAAGCCGAGGAAGTAGATCGCGTGGTTGGCTTGGAAGTCGGGGCAGACGATTACGTGACAAAACCCTTTAGTCCTCGTGAGCTGGCGTTGCGGATCAATGCGATCCTGCGCAGAGGTCAACCCGCCACTGAATCGCAACGGCTGACCGTAGGAAACATATCGATTGATCCGGAAAGGCATTACGTTTCCACCGGCGGTAAACCGGTGCAGCTAACAGCTGTTGAATTTCGTTTGCTCATGATTCTGATGCGACGCCCTGGGCGAGTGCAACCGCGCGACCGATTGTTACGGGATGTCTGGGGTTACGAAACGTTGATTGAGACGCGCACGATTGACACCCACGTCCGCCGGTTACGGGACAAGCTGGGGAAAGCGGCGAATCGAGTGGAGACGGTTCGCGGGTTTGGTTACCGCCTGCGGGAAGACTAACTTATTTCGGATTGCGGATTGGCGTATCGAAACAACGTCTGCGTTAAGAGCGCTTTGTTACAATCGTGTGACAATAATTATCTGCGAGATGTAGTCGTTAGGTGTATACGTCACAGAGATGTAACAATAATCGGCTTGTGACCCATTTCCGGTTGGTGGGATAAGTAATTCGCCCCTTTTCCCAAGTTGCGATGTGTATTCTTCAGCAGAGTCGTGACACAGGGTGGCCGGGCAAAACCAAACACCGAACACTCCATGTTGCCTCGGCTCTTCTGGTCTACTGGCTTTCCTGTCAAACCTGCGAAGCGGCAAATTCAGCCGCTCCCGCCGGCGAAGTACCGCCTGAACCGAGCCCAATTGCCGTGAACACCGTAACGAATCAGCCGGCTCCGGCTCCCAGTAAACCGATTTTCATCCGGGAATTTCGAGTCCGCGGTGCGCACCGTCTTCCGAGAGGTGTGATTGAAGAGACGGTCTATCCGTTTCTTGGCCCGGGACGCACGGAAGTCGACGTTGAGCAGGCGCGCGCTGCGTTGGAGAAAGTTTATCAGGACAACGGATACCAGACAGTGTCGGTCCAGGTGCCGCCACAAACGGCTCGAAACGGTATCGTCCTTCTCCAGGTAAGCGAACAACCAATCGGGCGGTTACGAGTTCGAGGCTCCCGATATTTTTCTTTGAAGAAGATCAAGGAAAGCGCGCCTTCGTTGGCGGAAGGGGTGGTGCCGAAGTTCAGCGATGTCACCAAGGACATCATTGCCTTGAACCAGTTGCCGGATCGGCGGATCACGCCCGGTCTGCATCCCGGCGTAGAACCGGGAACGTTCGACGTTGATCTTACCGTCAAAGACACTCTTCCTCTGCATGGAAACCTCGAGCTAAACAATCGGTACAGCGCGGATACGACACCGTTACGACTGAACGGAGCAGTCAATTACAATAATCTTTGGCAACTCGGCCATTCAGTAGGCTTGAGTTTCCAAATTTCACCTGAAGATGTGGATCAGGTCCGTGTTTTTTCCGGTTACTACATCGTGCGGTTCCCGGAGGCACCATGGCTTACTCTGAGTGCCATTGGAGTGAAACAAGACAGCAATGTTTCCACCTTGGGCGGTATCGCCTCAGCGGGTCGCGGAGAAGTTATCAGTGCTCGCGCTATTCTGACCTTGCCGGCCGGCACAGATTTCTATCACTCGTTAACCCTGGGGATCGATTACAAGCATTTCAATCAGAACACCAGCGTTGACGCCGGCGCAGCTACTGAACACGCCGATTACTTATTATCCGTTGAGCGCCGATTACAGCGCGACTTGGGCAAAGAAAGGGGCGGTCACAGATCTCGATGCAAACGTCGTAGCGAACCTTCGCGGGCTTGGTAGCGATGAGTTAGAATTCGATCTCAACCGTTTCCGCGCCCGGGGCAGTTTCTTTTACCTGCGTGGTTCCCTCGCGCATACCCATGATCTGCAGTACGGACTGCAAGTCTTCGGAAAACTACAAGGCCAGATTGCCGACCAACCGTTGGTCAACAGCGAACAGCTTGCCGGCGGCGGCCTGGCCACCGTGCGCGGTTACCTCGAAGCAGAAACGATCGGAGACGACGGTATTTTTGGATCGGTCGAATTGCGGACACCGCAATTGATCACCTGGAATAAGGCGGAAGGGAACGATGGCCGCGTTTATCTTTTTGCCGATGGCGGTGTTCTGACTATTCGCGATGCACTTCCGGGGCAAGCATCGAGTTTTACTCTGGCCAGTGTCGGAATCGGCGCCCGCATTCGTCTCTTTAACCATTTCAATGGTTCCCTCGATGCCGGTGTGCCGTTGCTCGATCTCATTCAGACGGATGCATTCGATACGCAAGTAACCGTTCGACTCTGGACAGATTTCTAAACCCTTAACTGGACCAATGAAGATGTATTCAAATTTCCTGCGGCGACCTTCTCTTCTCGCCAGTTTACTGGTCGCGCTCTTTTTTCTAGTTGGAGCTGGAAGCGTTAATGCCTCTTGGTGGAACAAGAATTGGACGATCCGGAAGAAGATTGACATCGATACCAGCACCGCGGGAGCACCTGTTGCGGATCCAATCGGTTCCATCGCCATCCTGATCAGATTGCATGACGGCAACTTCCGTTTTGCTGAAGCAAAAGAGGACGGCAGCGATATCCGGTTTGTGGCGGACGATGAGAAGACCTTACTGCCGTATCACATTGAAAAATACGACGCACTGCTCAATGAAGCATTCGTCTGGGTGAAATTGACGGACCTGAAGCCGGGAGCGGTAACGACCTTTTGGTTGTATTACGGCAACGGTGGTTCCAGTGCGACTCGGGTCGAAGATCCGAAAGGAACCTACGACGTAAATGCGGCCGTCGTTTTCCATTTTGCGGAAAACAACGCGCCCCCGCACGATTCCACCACTTATGGAAACAACGGACTGAATCCCGGAGTCACGGTTTCCGGCGCGTTGATTGGGCCAGGCATTCGTTTTGATGGAACGAATCCGGTTAAGATTGCGAACTCCGAATCGTTAGCCTGGTCCGAAGGATCGACACTGACCTGGTCCGCTTGGGTGAAACCAGCGGCCAATCAGCCACACGCGATCTTGTTTCGTCGCGAGTCGTTTATCATCGGGGTGAACGACGGTGTCCCGTTTGTCGAAGTCAACGGCAGTCGGACAGAAGGCGCGCCACCGCTCGCGCCTAACACCTGGCAACATCTCGCTGTGACCGCAGCGGGCTCAAACATCGCGCTCTATGTCGATGGACGCAGCACATCGCCACTCAGCGCTGCCTTACCGGCTTCAACTGCCGAAATGTCGATCGGAGGAGACGAAAACGGAACCGAATTCGCCGGCGAGATCGACGAACTTCAGATTTCGAAAGGGGCGAGGCCAGCGGGATTTTTCAAGGTCACGACGCTAAATCAGGGCCCGGACAAGGGAGCAAAGTTTCTGACCATGGCCAATGATGAAACCAAGAAGAGTTGGTTCAGCGGTGGATTCATCGGGGTCATTCTCAGCTCGCTTACGGTGGACGGTTGGCTGGTCATTTGTGTGCTGGTTGTGATGTCGGCCATCAGCTGGGTGGTGATGGTAAACAAAGCGCGTTATCTCGCCTCGACCGCCAAAGGTAATAAACAATTCTTCATGGATTGGAAAAATGTCGCAGCCGATCTCAGTTTCCTGGATGACCGCGATGCGCGGAAGGTCCTGACCCTTGGTGGACGGATCGATAACCGGGAACGCCAAATCGTCAAGTTTGCCTCGATCTATCGAATCTACAAAATTGGGGCGGAAGAGATTCGGCATCGTCTTTCGGTGGAAGGCGGCCTTGAATCGCATCTTCTTTCCTCGCGTTCGATTCAGGCGATTCGGGCGAGTCTGGATGGTGGTTTAGTCCGGGAAACGCAGAAGCTAAACAGCATGCTGGTATTGCTAACGATTGCCATTTCGGGTGGACCATTCCTCGGATTGTTAGGCACGGTCGTTGGCGTTATGATCACTTTCGCGGCAATCGCTTTGCAAGGCGACGTCAATGTGAACGCGATTGCGCCGGGAATTGCAGCCGCTCTGGCCGCAACCGTGGCCGGTCTGATCGTCGCGATCCCGGCGCTGTTTGGTTACAACTACCTTCTCTCGCGCGTGAAAGAGATCACGAGCGACATGCATGTTTTTATCGACGAGTTCGTCACCAAAATCGCTGAGTACTACGGCGGCACTGGCACGAATGGCAAAGGCCGGCATTCAAACGAAACCGAGCCGGAGGAGATTGACCTGGAGATGATCATCTCATGACGCTCCCAATCAACAATCAGGTAGGCTGACCATGCAGGTTCAAGACGACAAGCTTTACGACGACATCAACATCACGCCGATGTTGGATCTTGCCTACGTATTGCTCGTCATCTTCATCCTGATGACCACCGCGACGGTGCAGGGATTGAAGGTCAATCTGCCTAAGGCCAGCACATCACCGAGCCTGGCTAAACCGCAAACCAAGGCGATCACAATCAATAACGAAGGCCGAATTTTCCTCGATACGGTTCCGGTCACGATTCCCGAATTGGAGCAACGGCTCACCACGCAGAAAGCACAGACGCCAGATTTTCCGGTCGTGGTGCGAGGTGACAGTCTCACTCAATATCAGGCCGTGATGGACGTGCTCGATGTTATCGGGCGCATCGGAATTAGCCAGGTTGGTCTCGCGACCAAGCCGCAGGGAAATTAAGAGACGATGCGCACTCATCTTGAAGACGACGAACCAGAGGAGCCGCAGCAGAGTTTCTTCCGGCGTTATCGAATCGCGATCATTGTGACAGGAGTGGTGCTGGCTGGAATCGTCGTAGTTGCAAAACTCGCCATGAGCAGCGGCGGCACATCAAAACGCGAAACACTTACTCTCGTTAGTCTGGCGCCGCCTCCACCTCCGCCGGTAGTTCCGAAGCCGCCTCCTCCGCCGCCAGAAGAACAAAAAATAGATCAACCAATGATCAAAGAGGAACAGCCTGAGGAAGCGCCGCCGCAGAACGAACCGCTCAGCACTGGGATCAAAGGTAACGGAGCAAACAGCTTTGGACTGAGTAACAAAGGGGGCTCGGGCATGATCGGTGGCGAACACGGAAAAGGGACCAAGTGGGCGTGGTACGCCAGCCAGGTTCAATCCAATGTGCAGCAGGCGTTACAACGGAATCGCAGAACGCGCAGCGCAAACATGAGTGTCAGTGTTCGAGTTTGGCCAGATGCGAACGGCCGGATCAACCGGGCGCAACTGGCCGGAACAACAGGTGACCCATCACTTGATGCAGCGATTCGCGACGAAGTGCTAACTGGTCTTCAGCTCGCGCAACCACCGCCTGCCGACATGCCGAAACCTATTACGCTTCGCCTCGCCGCTCGGCGCCCCTGACCGATTTCCAACTGAACCGCAACCAATCACTCCATGCCTTTTCCGTTTCGAAGACATCTCGCGCTGATTCTGTGGTTTGTTGCCCTGACCGGTTTGACCGTTCTCTCGAGAGTAAGAGCTCAGGAAATCGTCGCCGCGCCGCCACCGAAGACCGATCCAGCGGTTAAGATTGAACCAGCCCCCGCGCCAGCGCCCAATCCAGCGGCGGAGGCCACGGAAAAACCGCGCCCGGTTCGGAAATCGCAGAACGTCACCATTAATCTGATCAATCGCCTGGTTGAACGAGGCGTGCTTTCAAAGGAAGACGCCGACGAACTAATCAAACAAGCGGAAGACGATGCTGCGGAAGCACGAGCCGAGATGAACACGCTGGCGCAGGCGCAATCTGTTTTGCCGCCACCGCCAGCGACAGACGAAAATAGTGCCGCCGCGGTTGCCTCGCTCTCACTCGCCGATCCCGGCGCCGAGCCTGACGATACGGTCCGCGTGCAGTACATTCCGGAAACAGTCAAAGCGCAGTTACGCGAAGAAATTCGACAGGAAGTCCTGGATCAGGCCCGCGAAGAAAACTGGGCAGCGCCGCGCACCTTCCCTGAGTGGGTTCCGCGCGTTCATCCGTTCGCGGATTTTCGGGTTCGCTTCGAAGGCGATTATTTCCCGGGCGGCAACGATAACACGGGCGCGTTTCCGAATTTCAATGCCATCAACACTGGGCCGCCGTTCGACATCACGGGGACGACCTTTTCGCCACAACTAAACGTGGACCAGGAACGGGAACGGATCCGGCTTCGGGTGCGATTTGGGGTGGCGGGGGATTTGGGGGATGACTTTAGTGCGGGGATACGGATAGCGACCGGGGAAAACAATTCACCGGTCACAACCAATCAATCGTTAGGTGTAGCCAACAACGCTCAAGGCGGTAACCTCAGCAAATACGCCATCTGGCTCGATCGCGCTTTCGTCAAGTATCAGACCGGCAATCTGGCCGAGGGACGCGATTTCACTGGATTGATCGGCCGATTTGATAGTCCGTGGTTCGCCACCGAACTAATCTTCGATGATGATCTCGGTTTCGACGGATTGGCCCTGCAACAGCGTTATCAAATTCAGCCGGGCCTCACTCCGTTCGCCACACTCGGTGGATTCCCTGTTTTCAATACGGATTTCAATTTCTCCACCAACCGGCCCGATAAATTTCCGAGCGAAGAAAAATGGCTGGTCGGGGCGCAGCTCGGGGTGAACTGGAAAATTCAGAAGGATCTCGATCTCAAGGCTGCATTTGCCTACTACGACTTCAAGAATATCCGGGGCCGATTGTCGGATCCGTTTGTTCCTTTGACTGCTTCCGATCAGGGGAATACGGACGACACCCGGCCGTCGTTTGCGCAAAAAGGAAACACCTATACTCCGTTACGAGATATTATTCCCGTTCCGGAAAACAATTTCGGGACGACCCGCCAATTCCAGTACTTCGGCCTGGCCAGCCCGTTTCGTGACCTCGCGTTCACCGGCGGGCTTCATTATGGGCACTTCGATCCGATTCACATCTGGTTAACGGGAGAAGTTATTTGGAACACCGCCTTTAACGCGAATGCAATCGACGGGATCGCGGTCAACAATCGTGGACCGAATCAGCCTGACGGTTCGCCCGGACGTTTCGATGGAGGCGACACGGCGTGGCTGGTCAATTTGAAAGTGGGTAATGCTGCGCTGGAAAAACGCTGGGATTGGAATGCGGGAATCAATTATCGCTTCATTGAATCGGACTCAGTGGTGGACGGATTTAACGACTCGGATTTCGGATTGGGCGGCACCAATCTGAAGGGATACGAGCTTTATGGGAACCTTGCCCTGACCCCGCGTGTTTTCATTGGGGTGAAGTGGCTCAGCGCCGATGAAGTTTCCGGGCCGAAGTAC
Source organism: uncultured Verrucomicrobiae bacterium (assembly GCA_963751725.1). Lineage (GTDB taxonomy): Bacteria > Verrucomicrobiota > Verrucomicrobiia > Chthoniobacterales > UBA10450 > AV80. The sequence goes on along the minus strand of CAVVVQ010000034.1, from coordinate 48,427 downwards.
AGCAGCGATATTTTCCAGCTCGATTTCAACGCCAAATTCTAACGAACCATGTCACGATTTTTCTTTGCCAACGTTATTGTCGTTTGCCTTTCCGTTATCGGAACAGTTCAGGCCGGAGACGATGCTCGAGCGCAGCAGGCCATCCGCAATATGACTACGCGATTGCGCGCGGCCGAGACCGAACGGGATACCTTGCTCTCGGCCAAGGCACAGAGCGAACAGGAAAAGAAAACGTTGACCGAACGAGTTGATTCCCTGACCAAACAAGCCACCGCCGACAGCCAGGCGTTGACCACCGCGAAAACGGCCCTCTCAGAAAAAGAGACGGAAAACGCGCAACTCCAGGATTCCGTTCAGAAACTGCAGAAAACACAGACTCGCGCGGTGGAAATCGCGCAGAAATCTGAGAGCGAACGTACAAAATTGTCGACGGAGGTCATCGACCTTCGAAGAAAGGTGGCTGACCGCGAAGCGAAGAATATTGCCTTGTTCAAACTGGCGAATGAGATTTTGACACGTTACGAGCATTTCGGGTTGGGGGACGCGCTTGCGGCCAAGGAACCGTTCACTGGCATTTCGCGGGTTAAACTCGAAAATCTGGTCCAGGATTATCAGGACAAAATCTCCGATCAACTGGTAAAGCACTAGGCGAATTTTGGAGTGCCGGCGGTGCTCCGCCGCTTTCTGGCCACGGAAGAACACGGATTAAACACGGACTTGATGTCCTGAACTCCGCAGCTCGAATTTCCACAAATCCGTGTTTAATCCGCGTCAATCTGTGGCCAGAAGATTTTCCGGAAAGCGGCGGAGCAGCGCCGCACTCCAAAAACCTTCGCGAAGTTGTCACAATCGACGCGAGATTGTCACAATTTTACGATTGAAAATGAGGCCCTGAAAACGACCCAATAGGTTGTGGAAAGTGTCTCTGTTTCCCCCCTAAAAATCGAGGTGACGCATGGCCTGAAAAGCCACCGAAAACGATGGCGGGATGCGTTTAGAAAGGTCTTTCACTTCAAACCGATGAGCGGGAGCGCTGGCTTTTCCGCCTCTCCCCTTGACCAAGGGGAGAGGATTGAGGTGAGGGGATTTTTCAGCGATCGAACTGATGATGCGAAACCCTCACCTTACGCTCTCCCTTGCGAAGGGAGAGGCGGACTGTTTTCAACGTTACAGAGACCCCGGTCTGTAAATAGCCGCCGTCGCTGGCGCGCCGCTATTCTCATTGCGCTGATGATTGTGGATGCGAGCAATCGCATCCACGCAGGAGACATCCTCCGCGGTGGTTCTCCAACCGGCACTTCCCCTCACGGTTACACCAATTCGACTGGGACGGGACCAAATTCGCTCCCGATTCCAACAGCGCAAGATGCGTTGAGACGAACTTCACAAGCCGTGCAGGCGGTGCGCGAAATGCAGACGGCGGCTCGGACTGCTGCGCGCAATAACCCAAACAACCTTGGCGCCAATCCTTTTCGTCCCGGACAGATTTTGCCGAATGTCCCGAATGGATTAGTGCCTGGTGGGCTTCAGGTCGCGCCGGGAGTTCCGCGTAACCTCGCGGCTCCGGTGGCGGGCGAAGATCCGCAGCTCTGGCAGGGCGCAGCCTTACCGCAGGAAACAACCGCGAACGGCCAAACCACCGTCACCGTCACGCAGAACGCGCAGCAGGCCATTCTGAACTGGGAGAATTTCAACATCGGAATGCAGACGAGGTTAACGTTCGATCAAACGGCGGGTGGTGCCAATGCAACCCAATGGATCGCGTTCAATCTGGTTAGAGATCCTTCGGGGAATCCGTCGCAAATCCTCGGTTCGCTTGATGCCATCGGACAGGTATTCCTGATCAATCAAAACGGGATCCTGTTCGGCGGCACATCGCAGGTTAATCTGCATACCCTGGTTGCATCGGCTCTGCCGATTAATGACAATTTGATTGAACGTGGCCTACTGAACAATCCGGATAACCAATTCCTCTTTTCGGCGTTGGCCCTTCCAGTGGGGCAAAACGGAACGCCGGCCTTCAATCCACCGGCACCGTTGACAGCGGATGGACGAACCGGCGATGTGATCGTGCAACGAGGCGCGCAGATAACTGCGCCGACGTCGGCGGACCATGTCGGTGGTCGCGTCATTTTGGTAGGCGCAAACGCAATTAATGACGGGACGATTTCCACACCAGACGGTCAGACGATCATCGCAGCCGGTTTGCAACTGGGTCTAGCACCGCATCCAAGCAGTGATCCGAGTTTGCGCGGACTCGATGTTTATGTCGGCGCGGTTGCGGACCCGCTCCTGCCGGATTTGCTTTACGCAGGGACGGCAACGAACTCCGGGATTATCGATGCTTTTCGGGCGGATGTGACCATTGCCGGTCGCGAGGTCAATCAACTTGGCGTGATTAACAGTTCGACCTCGGTTTCGTTGAATGGTCGGATCGATCTTCTGGCCAGCTACGATGCGATCAGCAACACGAACACACGGGCGGAAGATCCCCCTGCGTTTCTGCCGCGCTCGACCGGAGTCGTTAACTTCGGACCTGGTAGCGTGACCCAAATATTGCCTGAAATCGAAAGCACGGAACGGGTCGTCGGAAGTCAACTGGCTTTGGGATCGCAGATCAATGTGGAGGGACTGGCGATACATCTGGAAGGTGACGCGGTTGTGCTGGCGCCGAGTGCTACCGTCACAATGAACGCTGGGCTTTGGGAGATCACAGCGACCGGGGATGGCGCCGCTGGGCGTTTCGTTTTTTCCGATGGCCAAATTTATTTGGATTCCGGTTCGATCATCGACGTCTCGGGGTCAACAGATGTTTTCGGATCGGTCGCAGAAAACTTCATCGACGCGCAGCTGTTAGGCACGGAACTGGCCAATTCGCCATTGCAACACAATGGTCGCCTTCGTGGGTCGACTATTCGGATAGACCTCCGGCAGACCGGCATTTTCCATGGGCAACCGTGGGTGGGAACGCCGTTAGCGGACGTGACCGGTTACATCAACCTTGTCCCGCACACTGTGGGTGAGCTGACCATTGCTGGTGGCACGGTCAACCTGAATGCCGGTGGATCCGTTGTTCTGCAGCCCGGCTCGGAAATCAATGTCTCAGGAGGTTGGATCAACTACGAAGGGGCAATGGTGCAGACCAGCAGAGTTCTGTCCAACGGCCAGCTCTATGAAATTTCCCAGGCTAATCCGGATCGGATTTACAACGGCCTCTATGCCGGGTCGACTATGGATCACTTGAGGTGGGGAATTAGCGAGACCTATAGCAACCAGCTCATTGAAGGCGTGCATTATGAACCGGGTTATGCGCAGGGAGGTGATGGCGGCTCGATTAATATTAACGCGCCAGCCATGGCGCTTGATGGTGATTTTCTTGGGATCAACTTTCTCCGGTCCGCACCAGCGGATACTGCCGCCGATTGGGAGTGCCACTATCGCTGACGTTTGAGGCGCAGGATCCCATGGGGCCGCTTTTCCTGCCGTTTTCGCCTACCCCGCCAGACATCCTGTTTTCCCCTAACGATACACTGGCTGCGGCCGATCCGTTTGCGCTCGATGAGTCCGGACATCCCATCGCGCTTCGGGAAGATCGCCAGAATAATGTGATTCTTTCCCCGGATTTGCTGGCAGCCGATGGATTTGGATCTCTTCGGGTAATTAACTCGGACGGTAATATCACTGTTCCAACGAATGTTTCACTGATCGCGCCGGTGCGAGGCGCAATCACCCTGAGTGGGGCGAACATTGATATTGAAGGAAGTATTCGCGCGCCTGGAGGAAGCATTAGCCTCACGACCTACGAGCTTTCGCCTTACTTGTTTGCCAGGTTGATCGCGAATCCGGCAATACCTCCCCCGGAGTACGATCCTACCCGCGGGAATTTCATTCTCGGTTCCACTGGATTGCTGGATACGGCTGGGTTGATCATCGATGATCGCTTCAGTTCATCGACTGCGGGAACGTTGCCGCTGACAACTAATGGCGGGTCGATTGCAATTGAGAGTTACAACGTTGATCTGGCCGCGGGAAGCGTGGTCAACGCCTCCGGTGGCGTCGTTGTTAATGAACTGAATTCCGTGACCTATGGTGACGGCGGTCGCGTTTCAATTCTCGCGGGCAAAGATCCGAACGCGGCGGTTTACTTTGGTGGACATCTGAATATTAACGGAACAGTTGAAGCATTCTCGGGTGCGAAAGCCGGTAGCCTCACCTTACAAGCTCCGTTGGTTCAAATTGGCGGAATAGCGACCGAGCCAAACACATTGCTGCTGACGCCGGAATTTTTTAACAACGGCGGGTTTGGAAGTTTCACGATCAACGGATTGGGAGCGTCAACGACGGAAGTTGATCAGTATATTCCTGGAGTATTGATCACCGGCGGAACGCTCCTCGCGCCAATTGCACAAAGTTGGCTGGTCAGCACAGATCCTAACGAATCGCTGAGCTTGACTCCGAGTCTTTTGCAGAAAGGGCTCCGCACACCGGTTAGTCTCTCGTTCAACTCACTCGGAGTGACGGATATTTTCCACAGCAACCTCTTGGTCGTTCGCGGCGACCTGTTGATGGATGAAGGAAGTTCGATCATAACGGATCCCCTTGGGGCGGTTTCACTCAAAGGGAATACTGCCGCCGTGCTCGGCTCGATCATCACGCCAGGCGGAAATATCACTATTAGCGGCGGCAACAATTCGACTATCCTTTTTTCCGATCAGCAACATGCGTTGCCCACTGTCGACATCGGACCGGACGCCGTCCTCTTTGCCGGTGGTGAGACATTGCTGAAACCGGATGCGCGCGGTTTTCGAATCGGTTCGGTGTTGTCAGGCGGAACCATCACGATTTCTGGGAACATCGTGGCCGAGAGCGGCGCGGTCCTGGATGTTTCCGGAACGAGTGGTCTTCTGGATTTGGCGCCGGCGTTGAGTGGGCAGATCCTCTCGCTCAATGGAACTTTTCTCGGCGCGCCGCTTGTCCGGACCCATGTGGAAAGCAACGGCGGAACAATCACGCTCAATGGCGGCCAAGAGTTGTTTTGTGACGCGACGTTGATTGGAAACAGCGGCGGATCATCCGCGATCGGCGGCACGCTGAATATGTCTTCGGGTCGATTTTATCTGCCCGGAACTGCGACCGGCGCGACGCCACTCGATGTGACTATGGTGGTCATCGAAGATGGCCAAACGATTCAAATTCCGTTTTATCGAGAGGGTGAAAACGCAATTGGGCATGTCGTGCGGCGTTTCAACGCGACGCCATCAGACGGTCTCGGACATTTTTCAGCTGAAACTTTCACTGGAAGCGGATTCGATTCGCTGACCTTAGCGGGAACGGTCCAATTTTCCGGCGCGGTTACCTTGGATGCGCGACGCGCATTGAGTGTTGGAAGCGGCGGTGTGATCTACGCAAATTCCGAGGTCGACCTGAACGCCCCGTACGTTGCACTCGGAACAGCATTTCGCCCACCACTCCAGCCGGGCGACCTGCAAAATCCTTTCACCATTGGGAACGAACCATTTTATTTCGAGCCGCAACATGGTTCGGGGACACTGAACGTCTCGGCACAACTGATAGATATCGGAAACCTTTCACTTCAGAATATCGGCAACGTGAACCTGGTGGCGGATGGGGGGGACGTGCGTGGGAACGGAACATTTGATGTGTCTGGGAACATCAACATCACAGCTGCGCAGATCTATCCGCCTACTGAGACCATCTTCACGATCGCAGCGTACGATTACGATGCCCATGGGGTGACGATGCCGGGCACGATCACGTTCACTGCCGCAGGGGAACGGCCGTTGCCCCTGTCGGCTGGCGGCGTTCTAAACGTGTATGCTTCGACCATTAATCAGGCGGGAGTCCTGCGCGCGCCGATTGGGACGATCAACCTTGGCTGGGACGGCACCGGCGACGGTCCAGTTAATCCACTGACCAACACACCTTTCCCGGTCGCGCAGCAGGTTACACTCGCGGCTGGAAGCGTAACATCTGTTTCCGCACTCGACCCGGTCACTGGCCAATCGTTGGTTATTCCATATGGAATCAACCCGAACGGGACTGCATGGCTCGATCCGGCAGGCAACGACATAACGGCGGGAGGTGTTCCTGAAAAAACGATCAATATTTCTGGAGTCGAGGTTCACGATGAAGAAGGATCGATCGTTGATATACGCGGTGGCGGAGATCTTTACGCCTATCAATTTGTGCCGGGAATTGTGGGAACAGTTGATCTGCTCGGTTCCGCGACGGTTTTCGCAGTAGTGCCTGGGTATGACCCGGGATACGCGCCTTATTCGCCGTTCAATGCGACGGCGAACAATGGCTCAGGCTATGTGAGCGGCCAGATTTCAATAGGAGATCGGGTGCACCTGGATGCGAGCTCGGGTTTACCTGAGGGGACATATACGCTTTTGCCGGCGCGTTATGCACTTTTGCCCGGAGCATTTCTGATTGTTCCTCAGACAGCCGCGGCTCCGAATGGTGCAGCCTTACAGCCAAGCGGCGCGACCATAGTGCTTGGCTATCGCATAAACGACCTAACAGGAACAGCAACCGCGAATCCATTGCACACTTCGTTCGAGGTTGTGCCGGCGAATGTTCTGATGCAACGGGCGCGCTACGACGATTTCCTGGCCAACACATTCCTGGCCGAGACAGCGCGCGATCACGACATTGCCACACCGCGACTGCCGATTGATTCAGGACACCTCGTTTTGGATGCAGTGGAAGAGATGACGCTTCGTGGCGCGCTGGTATCCCAAGCGCCATCCGGTGGACGCGGTGGCGAAGTAGATATCAGCAGTCCGGTCGACATCCTGATCGGTCATGCCGGATCCACGGCTCCGGCGGGCACGCTTTTGCTCGATTCTTCTGAGCTAAGCGCGTTTGGCGCGGAGAGTCTCCTTATTGGCGGTGTGCGACAGACGACCGCGGACGGCACGATGGTTACAGTTAAATCCGATCAAATCACGGTGGATAATTCCGGGGAAACCTTAACCGGCTCTGATATTATCCTCGTCGCTAATGATAATCTGAACGTGGCCGAAGGTTCTGTAATCGAACAGTCCGGCGCGTTCAATGGTCCGGCTGAGACTTTGCTTTTTGGTAATGCGGAAGTGGCTGGAAGCGGCAACGGTGTCTTGCTTAGGGTAACGAGTGATCCGACCGCGATGATCGAACGTCGCGGAGTCGACTCATCAACTACTCCAAGTGAATTGATAAATGAGAATGTGCGGATCGCTGGCGCAAGTGTGACCTTGGATTCCACTTCCGAGATGAGACTCGATTCGAGCGCAATCATCACCGGAACGGCGATCAATCTCGATAGCGGACGGATCAGCATCGTTTTGGCCGATTCGCCACTGGTTCCACCAAGGTCCGGTTTGGTTCTGACCGGTCTTGCCCTCGAAAATCTTCAGGCAGCTGAGTTCCTTTCACTCCTCAGTTATTCGTCGATCGATATTTACGGCACTGGAACGATTGGAGGACGCGATGCGTCCGGGATGCCAACCGCACAGAATCTCAGCTTGCACGCCGGTAGCATCCGCGGATTCAACAATGGTGGGACGACAATGTTCGTAGCGCAGAATATCACGCTCGACAATTTGGCCAATGCCAGCGCGCCCGCAGCGACGGGGTTCCCGGGAGGGACGTTGCGGTTCGATGCGCAAACGATCGAGCTTGGGGAAGGCGCATTGCGGGTGGATCAGTTTGTCAATCTTACCTTGTCGGCCACCAATGGTGTTTTGGTTGAGGAAACTGGGAGCCTGACTGTGGGCGGCAACTTGAATGTGTTGACGCCGGTGATTACGGGGGCGAACGCTGCGAACGGCACATTGACGGCGAGTGGAGCCGTGACTCTAGATTCGTTAGGACAAACCGCGACCTCTCTGGTGGGCGGTCTCGGAGCGTCGATAACGATTAGCGGAGCCAGGGTTACGGCTAACACGAACATTGTTCTTCCCAGTGGTTCACTTTCTCTGCATGCAACTCACGGCGACGTGACTGTCGGTAATCTGCACGAGACCCGTCTTGATGTAGGTGGAACGACGCAATCCCTCTTCGATCTTGTCCGGTTCACTAACGGCGGTGAAATCAATCTGACATCTGATACCGGCTCGGTTTTGCTCGATGCGGGAAGCACGGTCAGTGTCGCCGCGCAACCGGGCGGTGGTTATGCTGGCACGCTGTCGGTAACCGTTCCTCAAGGAAGTTTTGAAGCATTAGGGAGACTTGATGCAACCGGTGGCGGCACGTTCATGCTCGACATTGAGAGTCTGCCGACGCTGGCTGAGCTCAACGCAATCCTCAATAATTCCGGATTTACCTACGCGCGCTCGATTCGTGTCCGGACGGGCGATGTTGTGGTCGATGGCACCACGCTGTCGCACATTTTCAATCTCTCAACGGATCAGGGATCAATTGATGTGACGGGTCGCATCGATGCCTCGGGCTTTTATGGTGGAACAATTCAATCTCCAGGCTTTCGGTAGTCTGACGCTTGAAGCCGGTTCGCTCCTTTCGGTTGCGGCGCAGGAATTCAATCATGCCGGCAAAGGCGGCGCGATCACACTTGAAGCCGGCTCGCAGGTGGATGGTGTCATTGATACAAACGCGATCCTCGATTTGGAGGCCGGCGCGATTGTTAATCTTTCAGTCGCGCAGCAACAATTCAACCAGCGCCGCCGCTGGTCATTTTAGTGGGACACTGCATCTGCGCGCGCCGCAGAACGCGGCCGGGACAGATCTACAGATTGATGCGATCGACAGCACGATCGTCGGCGCCTCGAGTATCGTGGTTGAAGGTTACCGCCTGTTTGATTTGACTGGGACCGACGGCATCATCGACGCGTCGATTCGGGATCAGGTGCGCGAGGCCGGTGAGCATTTCCTTGGTGTCTCCGGAACGCCGTCTGCGGGTTACACCGCAATGATCGAGCGACTTCTGGCGAATAACCAGGGACTCGAAGGAAAAACTGTTCTGGAGGCGGGCGCGGAAATTATCAATCGCGACGGCGACCTTCAACTCGGAACTCCGGGCTCGACCGCGGCGGACGACTGGGATCTCTCAACTTTCCGCTTCGGTCCACTCGGCGCGCCGGGAGTGTTAACCCTGCGCGCGTCCGGCAATCTTGTTTTCTATAATGCGTTGAGTGATGGGTTCGATCCGTCGCTTAGCAGCAATTTTGATCCGGACTTTCAGATGTGGACCGCCCCGCTCATGGCGCGTAACGCATTGTTACCGACTAATGCTCAGTCGTGGTCATTTCGCCTCACCTCCGGCGCGGATTTTTCCGCGGCTGATTATCATCGGGTCCAGGCTCTGGACGATCTGGAGGAAGGAAGCGGTTCCATCCTGATCGGAAAAGATGGCGGACTTAACATTGTGCCGCAGCCAGGTCCGGGTGGCCTAACTGAGAATGCGGTGCGCGGTCATTTTCAGGTGATTCGGACCGGGACCGGCGACATTGACATATCGAGTGGACGCGATGTCCAGTTGCTGAATCAGTTCGCGACGATCTACAGCGCTGGCACGCTGGTTACTGATCCGACAATGAATGGCGCCTTCGACCTGCCGATCCTTGATGCAAGCGGCGGTGAAAGCTTCTTAGGGGCGGTTCAGCAATTCCCGGCGTATCCGGTGCAGTACAGCGTGGCTGGCGGCAATGTCAGCATATTCGCACAGAACGACATCATTCATCTGACCATGCGGGACGGAGAGTTGGTGCCGGATTCTTCGCACGAACTGCCGATCAACTGGCTTTATCGGCGTGGTTATCTGGATCCAGTGACTGGGGAATTCGGCGCGGCTCGATTTGGTGACATTGCCTCGACCACATGGTGGATTGATTTCAGTAACTTCTTCGAAGGAATCGGAACGTTAGGCGGAGGAAATGTCACGCTTATCGCCGGTCACGATGTGAGCAACGTCGATGCGGTTGCGGCAACCAATGGAAGAATGCCGAAGGGCGCTCCAGGCTTGAATGGCCTGATCGAACTGGGTGGTGGCGATGTCACGGTGCGCGCCGGACATGACATTGATGGCGGTGTTTATTATGTCGAACGCGGTGACGGAAGACTGATCGCCGGCGCCAGTATCCACACCAACAGCACTCGTTCGCCATCGCTCGCCAACATTATTAGTCCGGCATCAATCTATGCGCCTGAGACATGGCTGCCGACGACGTTGTTTCTCGGGAAAGGCAATTTTGAGATCAGTGCAGTGGACGACCTTCTTCTTGGGCCGGTCGCGAACCCGTTCCTTTTGCCGGAAGGTTACAACAATACGTATTGGTACAAGACGTACTTTTCGACCTTCGCAGCGACTGATGCCGTGACCGTTGCCTCGTTGACTGGGGACGTAACGCTGCGAGAAGCTGTCACTCTGCCGTCGACGGGTGTCAGCGGCGCGATGCCCATTCTTCAGGCGTGGTTGCAGAGTGTGTCTCTGTTTTCGCCGAGCACCCAAACGGTTTCGTTTTATCAACCGTGGTTGCGTCTTGACGAAACGAAAGTCGCGCCATTCAGCGTTTCCGTGACCTTAATGCCGCCGACACTGCGAGTCACCTCCTACTCCGGTGACGTGAATATCGTGGGCGACATCACGCTTACTCCTTCATCGACCGGCACTGCCGACATTGTTGCGGCCGGCGCGATCAATGGACTTGCAAATCAGCGGCGTCATAACGGTCAACGGTGTGCTAACGAACAACTGGACGCCATCGACCATTAACGTCTCCGATGCCGATCCAAACGCATTAGCCGGCATCACTTCGCCATTGGCCTATCAAAACTTCGTCGGTATCGCACCGATCGCCGTTCAGACCGGCTCCGGATTTCTCGCCTCGATCGACACCTTGTTCCAGGAATCGGGATCGACCGAAGGTGTGCACGCCGTTCTGCAAAACAAACAGGCGCTGCATGCGCCCGGTTTGTTGCATCGCGATGATCCTGATCCGCTCCACCTCTACGCAGCAGAAGGGAGCATTTCAGGATTGACCCTCTTCTCGCCCAAACCAGCTCGGATTTTTGCCGGCGAAGACATTACTGATATTGCCTTTTACCTGCAGAATTTGGGTGACGCAGATCTCAGTATCATTTCAGCTGGACGCGATCTAATCGCATTCGACCTGAACTCGCCGTTCCGAGTCATGGCTAACATGTTGGGGAACGCTCCCGGACTTGATGGCGCGCCGTTAGCCGGTGATATACAGATTAGTGGGCCCGGCGCACTGGAAGTTCTGGCGGGTCGCAACCTTGATCTCGGGGTTGGCCCGAACAATTCCGACGGAACCGCGGTGGGAATCACCAGTATCGGCAATGCGCGGAATCCCTCGTTACCCTTTGCCGGTGCTGATTTGATTGTGGGTGCTGGCATTGGACCGTCGCATGGGCTGGTTGATAGCCGGCTCGATTTTAATGCTTTTGTTAGTCAATTCCTCGATCCAGGTTCAGCTGGCGCTCGAGCGGAACGTTATTTGCCGATCCTGGGAGATATGCTTGGGCTTTCCGAAAATCGAAACGGACCAGATTTGGAGCGAATACCAAAGTCTCTCGAAGTGAACAGCAACGCAGAGTTGCGCTCGATATTTTCTATCTGGTTTTGCGTGATTCAGCGCGTGATCGTCGCGATCCAATGAGTCCGGACTTTGGGACCTACCAGTCCGGGTTCGACGCAATCGCTGCGCTTTTTCCAGGCGACGACTGGAAGGGCGATGTCTCGCTTACTTCGCGCGAGATCAAGACGGCGAACGGCGGTGACATCAACATCTTTGCTCCCGGCGGCGCGATCAACGTCGGCTTAACCTTAAGCGGAAATGCAGCTGCGGATCAGGGGATACTGACCGCGGCCGGTGGCAATATTTCCATCTTCACCCGAGACAGTGTGAACGTCGGCACGTCGCGCATCTTTACCTTGCGTGGTGGAAACGAAATAATTTGGTCGACACTGGGTGACATCGCAGCGGGTGTGGCATCGAAGACGGTTCAGTCTGCTCCGCCGACCCGGGTTCTGATTGATCCGCAGAGTGGCGACCTCAGAACTGACTTGGCCGGCCTTGCAACGGGCGGCGGTATCGGTGTCTTGGAAACAGTCGCGGGTGTTCCGCCAGCAGATGTTGATTTGATTGCACCGAGCGGAACCATCGATGCGGGCGACGCCGGGATTCGTGTTTCCGGCAACCTCAACATTTCCGCCTTACTTGTTTTGAATGCGGGTAACATCCAGGTGGCCGGGACCAGCTCGGGTGTTCCGGTTGTTTCGGCGCCAAATGTTGCAGGTCTGACCGCTGCTTCGAATGCGGCGGCGGCGAGCACGAATGCGGCGACCCAGGTTGCCGGGCAGAATCGTCCGCAAGCGGCGCCTGAAGATGTTCCCTCTATAATAAGTGTGGAAGTGCTTGGGTACGGTGGTGGGGACGGCGGAGACGAAGAAGAGCAGCGGAAGAAACAGCGTTCGGGGGAGATGAACTCGACGTTTCGCTAAAAGCTTGGCCACGGATTAACACGCGCCTTCGCCAAACTCCGGCGTGGCAGCACGGATTAGACACGGAATTCTTGAGACGTCCCGAGCGTGCGTTGCTCACTTCACAATCCGTGTTCATTCCGTGTCTAAGGCAACATGGACTCCTCTTTTCTGATTTCACCGAACTGTCACACAATCGCCATCAAACTGTAACAATCGACTCCTAGCGTCCGGCCCGTGGACACCGATCGCTGACGAGAAAAAAATTCTCGCCGGCCTTAACCCAACCGCCAATCAAGGAGAACAAATGTTACGGAAAACAATCGCGTTAATACTAATCGCGGCCGGCTTTATTGCCGCCGCTGCCACCGCGCCAGCGCAGGATTCTGGCGCGTTACTCGACCTGCTGGTGAAGAAAAAAATCATCACTGACCAGGAAGCGGAAGAAGTTCGGGGTGAACTGACCCGGGAAGCCGCGGCCACTTCAGCCGGCAAACTGAAACTCTCTTCCCCGATCACCGAGATCGAATTATATGGGGACGCCCGTCTCCGATACGAGATTCGCACCGCCGAGTCTGGTCCGCCCGACACCATCACGCCTCCGGGAGAAAATACGCAGCGCGACCGGTTTCGTTATCGTCTCCGGCTTGGTCTCCGCGGGACGTTAGCCGATGATTGGTTCTTCGGGTTGCGCTTGGAGACGAGTGCTAATTCCCGATCGACCAATGTCACTTTCGGCGACGAGGTGACCGGCGGTCCCTTTTCCAAGGGAAGTGATGGAGTGTTCGTCGGTCAGGCTTATTTTGGATACAAAGGATTGCGCGACACCATCCTAACCGGTGGACGGATGCCGAATCCGCTGATCACTACATCAATGGTTTGGGACGGGGACATCAATCCGGAAGGCCTCGCCGAACAATGGAAGCATACTTTTAATCTGTCATACGGCGGCGGCCATACGACTGCACCGGCTGGGGACAGCAAAGATGGGAAAAGCGCGCCACCAGTCACTACTGAGCCAACCAAGATGACAATTGATCTGTTCGCGAACTTTGGCCAGTTCGTTTACGACGATTCCAATCCGGAAGGTCCGGTCGGACCACGTTCTATCAGCAACGGCCACTTGGTCCCGAACTCGGATGCTTTCATGCTAGCCTGGCAGGTTGGGGCCCGGTTCAACTTCACCAAGGACATGTACTTCCAGATCGCGCCGACGCTCTACAACTACACCGGCGACGGAGACACCTTTAACATCTTCTTCTCGGGCGACCCGAGTTTCCGCAATAACGCAACGCCGCCGGTCGTCGTCCCGCAAAACCAGACCGGTATTAACAGTCTGCTGGTGTTTGATGCGCCTGCGGAATTCGATTGGAAGTTTGGCGAAATCCCAATGCGAATTTTCGGCGACTTCGCCACGAACTTTGAGGCGGACGATCGAGCCGACGCAGCAGGTCACCCGGACAAGGGCGACCAGCGTTATGCCTATCAAATCGGTCTTGGGATCGGCAAGATTAAGCAGAAACACGACTGGCAATTGGAAGCGTTTTATCAGCACGTCGAACAATTCGCGCTCGATCCGAATCTGGTTGATTCGGACATTTATGATGGCCGCCTAAATATGGAAGGTTTCGCGGTGCGAGCCGGCTATGCGATCACTGACGCGATCACGTTCAACCTGACCTACGGCTACGGCGAACAAATCGACACTGATCTTGGAACGGGTGGCACTGGAGACGCCTTTACCATCAATCCACTCAAGAAATACCAGATCTTTCAGGCGGATTTGAACATGAAGTTTTAAGTCCCAAAGAATTCAACCAAAACCTAACCTAACAATATGAAAATCATCACACAATTTGCAGTAGCACTGGGACTCGCCTTCGTTTCGATGGAAGCGCGGGCCGACAAGTTAGTCATCAAGGGATCGGATACCCTGGGAGCGAAATTGGTTCCGCAGTTAGCTGAGCAATTCAAGGCGCAGCATCCCGGAACCACCTTCGACATCGCAGCGGAAGGTTCGACCACCGGTATCGCCGCTATCATTGATGGAACGGCACAGATCGGCATGTCGAGTCGGCGCGCTAAATCTTCGGAAATGGGCACAGCCGCGGCCAAGAACGTTCACATGAAACCGACGATTGTCGCGTATGACGGTATCGCGGTTATCGTCAACTCAGCTAATCCCGTAAAGAGTCTAACCAAGAAACAGGTAGAACAAATCTTTACCGGTGACGTGGCTGACTGGAGCGCAGTCGGTGGTTCTGGCGGAAAAATATCGGTTTATACCCGGAACACTTCGTCCGGCACGTATTCCGATTTCAAGGAACTGGCGATGAAGAAACGCGATTACGCGGGCGGCTCGCAAAAGATGGCGGGTAACGAGCAGATCGCGGCGGAAGTGGGAAAAAACGCCAATGGAGTTGGTTACGTTGGTTTGGCCTACACGAAAGCGGGTGGGGTGAAGGTCGTGTCGATCGATGGCGTAATACCCTCTGTGCAATCGGTTCACGCAAAGACGTATCCGTACGCGCGGCCGACCTTCTATTATACCAACGGCGAACCGACTGGGCTGGCCAAGCAATTTCTCGATTTCACCATTAGCGGTGCCGGTCAGAAGATCGTCAGCAGGTTGGGTTTGTTCCTATTCAGTGAGACAAGGGAATTTGAGTTAGGTAACGGAAAAGCCCGCCGGTTTCTCCCCGGCGGGCTTTTTTTCTCTGCGTCGTTGTCACGGCCCTGTGGGCCGTCCGGTATGGGATGACGTAAGGCGCAAGACACTCATTTAAGTGGCGTAAGAAAAAATGCGTGTCATCCCGAGCCCGCGAAGCACGGCCGAGGGACCGCCCAGTTCTCAATTGCAAATTGTGTCACGCAATCTATTTGCCGACGACGATATGGAGTAGACGCATTGATTTATGCGGAAGCCGTGAGGCTCGCGCTAAGGGACGGCGGCTACTCCATATCGGCCGATTGCTCGTTCTATGTGTAACGCAATTTGCAGTTGGGAGGTCCCTCCGCGCGCTTCGCCAGCGTCGGGATGACACCGTCCTTTATTTGATAATCACGCTAGACGTCATTGACGTACGCCCCTAGGGCCGTGGCTTCAACGCTGAAACTCAAAATTCGATCTTTGGCGGAACGATGTAAAATATCGGCTCATGCGAGTGACACTGCGATTTCTGCTTTTCCTGGCGATTTCGGGTTCGATGTTTAGCACCGTCGTCCCGGCGCAGGCTTGTATTCCGATGCTGATGAAATCGGATTGCTGCGCTATGACGAACACCAAGGCCCTTCCTACGCAAAGTGGTTGCAGCCATCACGCGCCGAAGCCTAATCAGGATCAGGATCAGGATCAACAATGTTGCGGTGGCTGCACGGTCTGTCTCGCTTTCATTTCCTCAGCAACAACAGCGTTTATCAATCCACCTTCCCTTGAGGAATCGTTCGCGGTTTTCGCATCCGACGCGAACAGCCGTTCGCACCAGCCACCGGTCCCGCCTCCGCGCGCCTGAGAGAGTTTCAACGTATTGGGCTCGTTCGAATTCGAACGAGAAGAATCGAAACTTTCAATGAAAGGATTTATTCAGATGAAATATCTTTTGATGATTTTGAGTGCCGTAGCGCTGATTACGACAGCAAACGCGAGTGTGCGTTTGGCTGAGAGCTGCTGTGGCTGTGGCGGCGCCTGCTGCGTCGTCAAGTCGGGCTGCTGCTAATAACGGTCCTCACCGATAAGTAGAAAATGCGAGCCCCCGCCGGAAACGGCGGGGGCTTTGTTTTGCCACGGGCTCGCGACTGGGCAAGACTACTACTACAATCTGTTTCAATATATATGTACGCCCTGGCTTTCTCGATTCGCTCCGTCGTTGTCGCCGCCTTTGTCTTCCCGTTACTCGCCCTGTCAGCGGCCGAGTATCCCGCGCCGGTCGAAGGCGATTTTGTCATTCGCGATTTCAAATTCGCGTCTGGCCAACTCTTGCCGGCGCTGCGCATGCATTATCGAACAATCGGCAAGCCGGTAAAAAACGAAAAAGGCATTGTGCAAAATGCCGTTCTCATCATGCATGGAACCACAGGGAGCGGCGCGCAATTCATTCGGCCAGAGTTTGCCGGTGATTTGTTTGGCCCGGGTCAAACGCTGGACGCGACAAAATTTTTCATTGTGCTCCCGGACGGGATCGGGCACGGCAAATCGAGCAAGCCGAGCGACAAGTTCCGCGCGAAATTTCCGCACTACGGTTACATGGACATGGTGGAAGCGGATTATCGCCTACTGAACGAGGGATTAGGAGTGAACCACGCTCGCCTCGTTATGGGAACCTCGATGGGCGGAATGCATACGTGGGTTTGGGGCGAAACTCATCCGGATTTCATGGATGCGCTGATGCCGTTAGCCAGTTTGCCAACTCAGATCTCCGGGCGGAACCGGGCGTGGCGCCGCATCATTATCGATGCAATTCGGCGCGATCCCGAGTGGAAGGCAGGCGATTACCTCATCCAACCGCAGAGCCTTCGGACAGCGGCTGAAATGCTTTGGTTCATGAGTAGCAACCCAGTGTTGCGCCAGAACGAAGCCCCTACTTTGGCCAAGGTCGATGAAGTCTTGGACAAGTATGTCAAAGATTACTTCGAGACAGGCGATGCGAACGATGTCCTTTACGCTCTTGAAGCGTCAAAGGATTACGATCCAGGCCCTGGCTTGGAGAAAATCCGGGCACCGTTAGTGGCAGTGAACTCGGCCGATGACCTGATTAATCCGCCCGAGCTCGGCATTTTGGAACGAGAGATCAAGCGTGTGCCAAAGGGACGCGCAGTAGTGATACCGTTGAGCGACAAAACGCGTGGGCATGGAAGCCACACCATCGCAGCGTTGTGGAAGAACGAACTGGAAACGTTGCTCAAGGAATCCTCGAAATGAATCATGTTTGGCGCTCCGAAAGGAACATTGTATTGCGATGAGTGCTATTGATACGCTGCGCGAAGCTGAGAATTATTTTCACGATCAAATTCCGCTGACGCGCGCAATGGGACTACGGGTGGTGGCGTGCGACCAGAATCAATTTGTCGTCGAAGCGCCGGTTTCGCTGAACTCGAACCATTTGCAAACTGCGTTTGGTGGAAGCATTAACGCGGTTGCGACGCTGGCTGGCGTACGGCCTGCTTTGGTCGGCGGTGCGGGAACGGAATGCACACGTTGTTGTGATCGAAAGTTCCATTCAATTTCTGCGGCCGATCCGCGAAATAATTCGTGCTGTTTGTTTGGCGCCTGCTCCCAAGGAATGGAAAACGTTTGAGGAAGAGATTGCAGCAAAGGGCAAAGCTCGGATCACACTTGAGGTGAAGGTTATGGAGGCTGGACAGATCGCTGCCCGGCTTAAGGGTATATTTCTGGCGCGAACCTCATAGACACGCGGCATTTTCCGGAGAGAGTCCACCCATGATAACGGGCGCGCACTCGGTTATTTATAGTAAGGATCCGGAGGCAGACCGCGCTTTTCTGCGCGATATTATTCGGCTCACAAATGTCGATGTTGGTGATGGATGGTTGATCTTCGGTTTGCCGCCAGCAGAGGTGGCGGTTCATCCTTCGGGTGAAAACAACGTGCATGAGTTTTTTCTGATGTGCGATGACATCAAGGGCTTCGTTGGCCAGATGGCAAAGGAGCAGATCGAATGTGAAGAAGTGCGAGATATGGGATGGGGTCTGCTTTCTCAGCTCTCGCTTCCGGGCGGCGGCAAGCTCGGTGTTTATCAGCCGCGTCATGAGCGACCGGAACCGATGAGCGGAACGGAGCCGACGGAGCGAGCGGCCAAGCCGGCGAAGCGGACGGGGAAAAAAGCCAATGGCGGATAGCTGATTGCTAATGGCTAAGTTTGGAAATCATTAATAAGCAATAGGCAATTAGCCATCAGCTATCGGCTTCCGATCCAGCCGCCGACAGTTTGGATCGGTTCGATGTGACCGGATTGCGTTACCCACGCCGCAATCGCTTTTCGCGAATCACCAGGTTGCTTTACTGATTCCGATGGAAGCTTGAGTTCTTTCCCTCCGTTTTTGAGGGTTTCATTGGTTAGTCCTAAGACAACAAAATCCTGGATCAGTTTGCGTCCGCGATTTTCTCCTGCAGTTACGTCACCGCCAAGAGCGAATCCTAAGCGTGCGACGTGGATATCGTAACGTCGACCGGCATCATTCGTTGGTTTGAAGGTGGCGGTGAGGCGTTCTCCGTTGATCACGATCTTGAGAATACCGGTTGATTCAGTCGAGGCCGGTGGGATTGCGTTGTTTTTCCAAACCACGCCATCCAAGGCGAAGGCGGGGGTGTAAACGCTTTCGCTTTTCCAGTGAACAGAATAATCCGTTTGGCGTTCCGTCCAGGTCTTCGAGGCAAACGGGTCGCGCCATCCGAGGTGATCCCAGTAATCGACGTGGAACGCGATCGGCACGAAATCCTGCCAGAGCCGCGGTTCATTTTTCAAACTGCTCATCCATGCTTCCGCAGGCAGACAACTGCTGCAGCCTTGCGATGTAAACAGCTCGATTAGATGGGTGCGGGTCGGTTTGCTTTCGAACGTGATCTCCTGCGCCTGCGCTGTTAGAGCCAGGAGAATCAACGCGAAAACCGTCGCGTGTCTGGCCATGCTGAAGCTTACGGGAAAAAGATCGATTGCGCCAGTTTCGCGATTAAGGCGCAGACGATGATGAGAAAGAAGACCCGAACGAACCGGCTTCCTTTGGCGATGGCCAACCGGGTACCGATCATGGCGCCAACAATGTTACAAAGCGCCATCGGCACTGCATATTGGTATAGGATGTGTCCGCTCCACCCAAAATAAATGATCGACGCGATGTTCGTTGCCCAATTGATCACTTTCGAAGAGGCGGATGCGGCCAGGAAATTGAATCCAAACACTCCGACAAAAAGGAAAATCAGAAAGCTGCCGGTGCCGGGTCCGAAGAACCCGTCATAGAATCCAAGAACGGCGCCTATCAGGATTCCGAGGAACGTTGCCTTTTTTCGGGCGTGTTTAGGTTGATGGACCAGGCCGAGGTCTTTGACCCAAAAAACGTAAATCGCGACCAGGACGAGCAGGATCAGAACGATTGGCCGCATGAATTCAGTGCTGAGGAGCGCGACGGTTCGTGACCCGAGGAACGAAAAAATGAAGGCGGTGATCGCGGCCGGCAGGATACTGGGCCAATCGATTGTTACCTGCCGCGCGTAACGCTGAACCGCAATGGTGGTTCCGGCGCAGGAAGAAAATTTGTTCGTGCCAAGGATGGTCGCGACCGGGGTTCCAGGGAGAAGGATGAGCATCGCGGGGATTTGGATTAGGCCGCCGCCGCCGACCACGGAATCAATGAACCCGGCCAGGACCGACGATGCGCAAAGGAAGAGGAGCAAAGTCATTAGATACTCATTTGCACATACACTTTAACTTTAACTTACACATTTTTTGGAGTGCGGCGGTGCTCCGCCGCTTTGAGAGGCGGCAATAATGGCCGGTCGGTGGTTGCTCTGTGATTGGTCGCCGATAGGAAAGCGGCAGGGCGCTGCCGCACTCCAAGACGCAAGCGCACAATTGGGCGATTCGCTGGCAATACTCTCTCCCTTCGATTTTAGGATTGCGTGATCAAAGGTGCAGGCCTGGCTTCATCACAGGACAGCCACGAATTATTCAGTATCCTGACCAAGTAATGGAGAGACCAGACATGAGCCCGCAGGCACGCAGTGCTATGATCGAGGTATCGCGCGCTCGGGCTGGCGCCCTGGCCCTGGGAGCAATTGCCATTGGCGCCCTGGGGGCCGGTGCCATCGCACTTGGGGCCCTCGCGATTGGCTCGCTGATTATCGGTCGCGCCAGAGTCCGGCGATTGGAAATCGACGAACTGATCGTTCGTAAGCGAAAATAAACAGCAATTTTTCATACTTGAAATCTCGACGGCGGGATTGTGCCTCTGGTAGGGTGAGCCAATGCAAATTACAACAATGGTAGGATCGTATTGCGACGACACGCACACTGCATTTCGGACTGAACCCGCGCTTACGAGAGAGATTTTAGATTGTGCTATTACCCATTTTTTTCCGTCAGGCTGGGGAGACATGTTTTCAACCCGGGACGGGCTGCTGATCGTCGCTCGAGTTGGTATTCCAAACCCCATCGTTCAAGATTACGCGCGATATCTGACCAGCGCGGAGCAGAAAGTTTGCAAGCAGGGAGGCCCGGAAGTAAGCGGACGAAATTTGCAAGCGCGCGCTGATGAATCGGGTTTGCCCTTGGAGTGGCCGGCAGCCGAATTGAGCTGACTTTGTTGCGCGCGAATTAGAAGGAATTTGCGCGAATGGGTTATAGAAATTCCTAGCGAACCGCCGCCGTTACCCCTGTGTCTACCAGGGCAAGGTCTCGCCCAGATGCAGGTACGCTCCGTTAGGCCCGTTTGGGCCGAGCGTTGCCAACATGACACTGGTTTTGGCGCCGTCTGGAATGTCCATCGTCGCGCCTTCGCCGCCCATATCGGTTTTCACCCAACCGGGATGCGCGGCATTAACTTTAATCGCGGTGTCTTTCAACTCATAGGCGAGTTGCACCGTGAAAGCGTTCACGGCGGATTTAGAGACGTTGTAGGCGGCTAACTTCGAGTCATAGATCGGCGAGCCGGGTGTAGAGTGAAGGGTAATTGAGCCGAGAATACTGGAAAGATTCACGATGCGCCCTGCTGTGCTCTTGCGAAGGAGCGGAAGGAAAGCCTGCGTCGTTGCGATCAAGCCAAACAGATTTGTCTCGAACGTTTTCCGCCAGACATCGAGGGTCTGCTCGCTTGGTTTCTTAGTCGGATCGTCAAGCATCACGCCAGCATTGTTTACCAGAATATCGAGACGCCCGTACTCCCGTTCGACTCGGGCGGCTGCGTCTTCGATGCTGCTGTTGTCATTCAGGTCGATGACAATCCCGTGAACGTCGAGTCCAGCTTTGCAAGCGAGTCTGCAGCTTGGTTGCCCTTGGTTTCGTCTCGCGCGCCTACGAGAACAATGATGCCTTGCTGACCGAGTTGACGAGCTGTCTCCAGGCCAATGCCTTTGTTCGCCCCAGAGATCAGTGCAATTTTCTTGGTGCTCATATTATTCGTTGGTTGGTTAATGCTTCAACTGCCCGCAGGTTCCAAAAACCAGGATTTTCCTCTGCTATTCCGGGTTCGTTCAATCAGGTAGTCTAAACGATCCTTTTCGAAACACTCTGAGAGAGTTTGGGTGATCATGGGGTTCTCACGCCTCGGAGAGTGAGGAGAATTGTCACAATCGTGTGACGTTCTTTGACAATGGACGCGCGCATCGGCAAGCTCGGACCAACGTACCACTGTGCCGGCCATGTCCAGCCCAAGAATCCTGATAATTGAGGACGAAGAAGATGTAATCGATCTGCTTACGCTTCATTTGCGGAAAGCCGGGTTCACCGTAAACACGGCCGCCGATGGTGCAGCCGGGTTGCGCAAGGCGCGGGAGGAACTTCCTGCTCTTATCGTTCTCGATCTGATGTTGCCCAGGATGTCTGGACTAGAGGTTTGCAAGGTTCTCAAGACCGATGCGGTGACACGGAATGTCCCCGTCATCATGTTGACCGCTAAAGCCGAGGAGATTGATCGGATTGTCGGTTTGGAATTTGGCGCAGACGATTACGTGACAAAGCCGTTTAGTCCCCGCGAACTGGTGCTGCGAGTTAACGCAATTCTTCGTCGTGGCAAGGGCGAGGCTGTCGAGGAAAAGAAATTATCGATCGGCCAGATCACTCTCGATTCGTCCCGACATCATGTGTCCGTGGCAGGTAAACCCGTTCGTCTGACCAGCGTTGAATTCAAATTGCTTAGCATGCTTATGCAACGTCAGGGCCGGGTTCAGGCGCGTGATCGCTTGTTGAACGAAGTGTGGGGTTACGAAAGCCTCATCGATACGCGAACGGTCGACACGCATGTTCGCCGGTTACGCAAAAAGCTCGGGAAAGCCGCAACTGTTATCGAAACCGTGCGCGGTTTCGGTTATCGTATTCGGGAAACCTGATCGGTCATGGGTTGGTTCGCGTTTAGTTTACTTCTCGGGGTTTTCGTCGTTGTAGCGTTCATCGTCTGGCGGCGTTGGATTTCTCCATGGAGGGATGTCGAGGCGTTGTCGAAAGCGATCGTGGATAAGGCGCCGCCACGAAAGTTTCTGATCAGCGCCAATGCGCAGTCGCGCAACATCGGGCTCGCACTGGAAACGCTGGTCGATCGCCAGCGACAGATTGAAGAACGATATCGCGATGGCGAATTTAGTGTTCAAGCTGTTTTCGGCGCGATGTTGGATGGACTTGTGGTGGTGAATGAACGGCGCCAGGTGCGCATGATGAATCGAGAATTTCGCCGCGCATTTGGAGTGGCGGAAAACGGGCTGGGAGCACCATTGATCGAGATGATCCGGCACGCGTCGATTGATCGTCTTGTGACGGAAGCGATCCGGGTAAGAGAACCGCGCCGTGAATCGATCCAGATGTCACGCGGGCCGAGCGAAGGCCGGGAGATGGAGGTGAGTGCAGTGCCGTTAGGCGAGCATTCGAATGGAACAGAGGGAGCGGTTGTTTTGTTCCGCGATGTGACGCAACTGCGCCAAATGGAAGAAATCCGGCGGGATTTTGTGGCTAATGTTTCGCATGAATTGCGGACGCCGCTTTCCATCTTTCGCGGTTACCTTGAGACGTTGCTGGATGATCCACACCAGCCGCCCGGTGAGTTGATGCGGATCCTGGAAGTAATGGAGCGCCACTCCGATCGTCTATCGGCGCTAGTCGAAGACGTCTTGAGTCTGGCACGGTTGGAGTCGCCAGCTGCGGAACTCGACCGGACGGAGGTTAATTTGTCAGAGTACCTCCGTGAAATTTTGCGGGACTGGGGGACGCGAATGCAGGCGAAACAGCTCCGGTTGGTTTGCGAGGTTGCTCCCGATTTGCCGACCGTCGAAGCGGATGAAAATCGGCTTCAGGAAGTCATTTATAATCTTCTGGATAACGCAGTGAAGTATTCACGTCCTGGAGGGCAGATTACGGTTCGCGCGGCCCAGAATAACGATCGTATGCGAGTCAGTGTCTCTGATGAAGGCGTTGGGATTCAGGCCGATGATTTGCCGCGGATTTTCGAGCGTTTTTATCGCGTGGATAAAGCGCGGAGCCGGGAGCTGGGTGGAACAGGATTAGGGTTATCGATTGTGAAGCATATCGCGCAATTGCATGGGGGAACCGTGGAAGCGCAGAGTGAATTGGGAAAAGGAACAACGATCAGTGTGATTTTGCCGTTGAGACGGGAAGGGTGAAGTGGGCCACGGACTTTTCGTCCTCCTCGTCGTCGTCCTCGATCTGTACAGAGTGCGATAAGACCATGGACGGCTAAGAAGGCGAAGGTTGAGTTGGTGAAATACATCGTTTCGAGGGACGAGAACGAGGACGACGACGAGGAGGACGAAAAGAAGATAGGAAGGTTGCGTTTTGCCACGGAACCAACACGTCTGCAGCAGTTTACGGCACGACCTAGCAAATCATGTTACACAAACGTTACACGAAAGAAATTGCTCAAGCCCGCCCGTTTCCACGAAAGTCGCTTCCTGATGGAAGGCGTCGCCGATCCTCGCACTCTTGTTCCTGCACGCAGTTCTTCGGCCCGGCGTTTCAAAGCTGCGGTTGAGCGCTCGATTCAAGCGTTCTTTGGTGGCAACGCTTTGGTCGCCATTATCGTCCTCGGCCTGATCACTATCTTTTTGTTTCGAGAAGGCGCAGGATTTTTTGGTCAAAACCTGGCCAACCTCAGGTTGTATCGTCAGGCCGGGCTTGAGTACGTCGATATCATTCGCGCGGTTTCAGCCAGGCACGAAGGGCTCTCACGCAACCTGAGCGATATCCGGTTACAGGAAGTGCGAGCATTGCAAAAGCAAGGCAGTTCTCTCGATCAAATCAATGGGACGCTGGCGCCGTTCGATCAGTTCGCCAATAGCTTTAGTGATACAGCCACAAATCTGCAGGGAATTGTCTCTGATTTAACCGATCAAGCCAGCGCCTTAAAGGAATCGCTTTACGCACAAGCAGAGCTGAAGGGGCAACGCGATCAGCTGCTGGGCAACGGTAATACTGTGGAGGCGGCGAAGATTGTGGTTCCGGAGGTCGACCGTGCTACTGCGTTGGCCAGTCTCCATCAGGGATCGGCGAATTTCGAATCAGTCAGCGCTGAGATGACCGCGCAGCTTTATACACTTCTGGCGCAGGCGCCGGCCTTGCCGAGTGCTGCCGGGCAGGAACAATTCGATAAATGGAAAGCGGGGACACGCGAATACCTGGCGCATTTGCCTGGGGCTTCGCAGGCCCTTCGTTCCTGGTCAGCCGATACGCCGATACCATGGTACCGGTCGATCAGCTCGTTCTTATTTGGGAAAGATTGGGTAACGGCCAGTTTTTGGCAGGATTGGTATGGAATAATTCCGTTACTGGTCGGCTCCATCATGGTGTCGTTAGTCGCATTGTTTTTCGCGGTGCCGCTTGGAGTCGCGTCGGCCATTTATGTTAGTGAAATCGCTACTATCCACGAGAGACGCCTGATCAAGCCGTACATCGAATTTTTCTCTGCCATTCCGTCCGTTGTGCTTGGTTTTTTTGGAATCGCGGTGGTTGGCCAGGCGATTCGGGCGGCTTCGCAATCGCCCTGGATGAAATGGGTGTCATTCTTCCCAATTAGTGAACGCCTGAATGTTTTCACTGCGGGTTGCCTGCTGGCTCTGATGGCGGTCCCGACGATTTTTACACTGGCGGAAGACGCATTGCGGAATGTTCCGCGAGGATTCAAAGAGGCTTCCTATGCTTTGGGCGCGAACCGGCTTCAGACCATATCACGAATCCTTATACCGGCGTCGCTTTCCGGAATTGTTTCAGCGGTCTTACTTGGGTTGGGGCGAGTTATTGGCGAAACGATGGTGGTATTGCTTTGTGCCGGGAACCGGATCGCCATTCCTGATTTTTCGCAGGGAATAGGAGCGATTTTCCAACCGGTTCACACGATGACTGGAATCATTGCGCAGGAGATGGGGGAAGTTGTTCGCGGGAGCACGCATTATCGCGCGCTCTTCGTGGTCGGCCTTGTTCTTTTCACGATCACATTGTTGATCAACTATTTCGCGCAAAAACTGGTGACGCGTTACCGGATGAACATCGGATGATCGGGTGACCTCGAGAGGTGAACGTAACGATGAAAAACAGATCCAGAGATTTAGAGGGAGTCCGCTAGAATGACAGCAGCCTCTTCCAATTCTCGTCGTGGCCGCCGAATCGAAACGGTCATCTTCTGGATTATTCGCCTGGCGACTTATTTTGTTCTTGCCTGTGCGACGTATATTTTTCTCGATATTGGAATCAAAGGCGGTCGAACAGTTTTCACTTCGAAACCACCTTTCGTTAACGTGGCATTTTTGACTGAGCCGCCGCAAACCCTCTACGTTTTTGAATATGAGGGAGAGAAATTCACACAGAGCGACCGACAATTCCGGGACTGGAAAGCGGCGCACCCGAATGTGGAGGTAAACCCGATGAGTGTTGCCTACTCGGCAGGCGGAATTTGGCCGTGCATTGTCGGAACGGCGCTGCTGGTCATCGGTTCGATGGCAATTGCGTTAATCATCGGAATCAGTAGCGCGATTTATCTAAGCGAATACAGCAGACAAGGCCGGATGATTCGTATGGTGCGGGTCGCCATTTTGAACCTGGCTGGTGTCCCTTCGATTGTTTTCGGGCTGTTCGGGTTTGGTTTGTTCGTAATTTTCTTTGGTTGGAACGTGTCGTTAATCGCGGGCTGGTTTACGCTTGGTTTGATGGTGTTGCCGGCGATTATCACCGCCAGTGAAGAATCGTTGCGCGCGGTGCCACAGGGATTGCGGGAAGGCTCACTCGCCCTTGGCGCGAGCAAGTGGCAGACGATTCGAAAAAATGTTTTGCCGTATGCCATGCCCGGCATACTGACGTCATCGATTCTCGGAATTGCGCGCGTTGCTGGGGAAACCGCCCCGATCATGTTTACGGCGGCATACGCGATGAAGGACGAGATGCCATGGCAAGTCTCGCGCTGGACGGATTTCTTCTTCCAGGGCGTGATGGCCTTGCCGTATCATATTTATGTTGTCAGCTCGAAAATTCCACAGAACGAATACACGGAGCGAGTCCAATATGGGGGGGCATTTGTCTTTTTGTTTCTGGTCATGTTGATCGCGCTGACGTCGATTGTACTACGAGAACGAAGCCGGAACCGTTTATCATGGTAACCACCGCTGAAATGCCGCAGACACCCTTACCGAGCCAAGTTAGTCAGCCCGAACCGAAGCCGATGCCGGAGCGGGATCGGCCTATGATTGAAATTGAGCGTCTCGATTTCAATTACGGGACACACCAGGTTCTGCATGACGTTCAGCTCGATATTCCACCCCGCGCGGTGACTGCGTTCATTGGACCTTCGGGCTGTGGCAAAACAACTTTGTTGCGTTGCCTCAACCGAATGAATGACCTGATTGATGACGCACGCATCACGAAAGGTCAGATCCGGATCGACGGGATCGATATTAACACGCCTGCCATCGACGTGGTCGACCTTCGCAGGCGCGTCGGAATGGTTTTCCAAAAATCGAATCCGTTCCCGAAATCGATCTACGACAATGTTGCCTACGGCTTGCGGATTGCCGGAGTGACCAAACGCTCGCTAATTGATGAAGCGGTTGAGAAAAGCTTGAGGTCGGCCGCGCTTTGGGAAGAGGTAAAAGATCGGCTCCACGTGAGCGGCTACGGATTATCCGGGGGACAACAACAGCGACTTTGCATTGCGCGCGCTTTGGCCGTCGAACCAGAAATCATTTTGATGGACGAGCCTTGTTCTGCGCTGGATCCGATTGCCACTGCGAAGGTCGAAGAGCTGATCCAAGACTTGAAACAGCAATACACAATTGTGATCGTGACCCATAATATGCAACAGGCTGGCCGTTGTTCCGATCACACCGCGTTCTTTTATCTTGGACGCCTGATCGAATTCGATGCGACCGCCAAAATTTTCTCGAACCCGGCACAGCGTCAGACGGAAGAATATATTACTGGCCGATTTGGCTAAACTCCTCTTGACCAACTAACGATCTTACGTTGTTAAACCAATAAGCTGTTATGATCGCACCTCGACATATTTTAGGCACGTTCGACGAAGCGCTTGCTTCATTGCGGAACAACGTCCTGATGATGTCGAGCCTGACCGAACGGAGTCTGGATCGTGCGATCACAGGTTTAACGCAACGGGACGACAAGATTTGCGCGATTGCGATCGCGGACGACGAAGAAATCGATCAGCTCGAAAAGCAGGTGGACAAGGACGGGATCGATCTGCTCCTGCGCTTCCAACCGGTTGCGTCTGATCTGCGGCGTGTCGTTTCGGCGATGAAACTTTCATCTAACCTCGAACGAATGGCTGACCAGGGGACTAACATTGCGCGAAGGGCGCGGAAGTTGAATCAGCATCCTGCATTATCCGAGGTTGAACTGATCAAACCGATGTACGCGCACGCGATGAGCATGTTTAAGGATGCAATCGATGCGTATGTGCGCGAGGACGTTCAACTGGCGCGCGCGGTTGTTTCGAGGGACAAAGAGCTGGATGAAATGAACGCGTCGGCCGGGCGACGATTAATCGAGCGGATGGCGCAAGATCCCGATCAACTGCGCGGTTATCTGAATCTAATTTTCATTTCGCGTTGTCTCGAACGGGTCGGCGATCATGCCACTAACATGGCCGAAGACGCTGTTTACGCAGCGGCGGCGGAAGATATCCGTCACCAGCACCAGCCTGAACCGAACGAAGCGTAGCTGTGTGTTGTAGCCACGGCCCTGCGGGCCGTCGGTTGTCGACTCACAAACCTGCCTCGGGGCTCCGGACTGTAAGACGCTCGGTTTAATAGCGGCGGAGCACCGCCGCACTCCAAGACGTGGCCGACTTATCAGGCACAATGTGTTCGCTTGCGTTGTGGAGTGCGGCGGTGCTCCGCCGCTTTCCGCGCGATTGCAAGGAAGCGCTTCGCACAAGTGTTAAACGCACGTGCTGGTCACTGTGCGAATCAATCCACCTCTCGCTGGCAATCGCGCTATTAGGATCGCTCCCGCGAAGAAGAGAATCGCGCTGTAACTAAAGGCAACGGTTGTCCCGACCGCAGTCCATAACACGCCGACCATAATACTTGAGATGAAATCGCCGACGCCATTGACGGTAGCGAGAACGCCAAACGCCATTCCGTGGTGGCTCTCCTCGACCAACTCCGCGCAGAGTGAGTCTTCCACTGTTTCCTCGATCGCCACATAGATTCCGCGGATGATGAAGATCAACGCGAACATCCAGAGATTTCCCGGAAGGAAAATAATCGCAAGCGCCATCACGCCGGCCAAGGAGTATCCGATCGTCAGCAGGAGATTCTTCCGCATTCGATCAGCTAACCAACCAGCAACTAGTGAGAAACTGGCATAAAAAACATTGTGCAAAATGTAGAGCGACACAGCAACGCTCGCAGCTTTCGCGAACCCGAGTGATCCAGCCAATTTCTGTGTCGCGAGCAGAATCAGAAGCGCGTGAGCAAAATCTCCGGCGCCGAATAGGCCTACGGCGACGAGGAATTTGCGATACGGATTTGGCAAGAGACGTAGTCGTTCGGTAAACGAAACGTGGGCCACAGCGGTTCGTTTCTGCTCACGGACAAGAAAGGCAATGACAACGGCCGCGAGCAAACCGGGAACCAAGGTCCAGGCGAAGAGCACCCGGTAATTGTGGCCGGATAATTCGAGGATCAGCAGCGCGGTGGCCGGTCCGACGATTGCGCCGATGGTGTCCATCATCCGTTCCAGGCCAAACGCGCGACCGTATGCGGATCGATCGACGGCCCCCGCGAGCAAAGCTTTTCGGACCGGTGTGCGAACACCACGACCGAACCAGGCAGCGGAGCGAGCCAGGAGAACGTGCCATGCATTGGTCGCTAGACCGAACGCGGCGGTTCCCAACGCGGTCACAACGTAACCGGCGACGGCGATTGGTTTGCGGTGCCGCAACCGATCTGTGTAATAACCGGATGCGAGTTTGGCGACGCTCGACAGACCATCGGAAACGCCTTCAATCAACCCGAGCCATGCTGCGGCGACGCCGAGTGACGCGAGAAAAGCTGGCATGGCGGCCGTCGCGATTTCGTGTGACCAATCACTGAACAGGGAAGCCAACCCGACTCCGAGAACGGTTCGGTTAAGCCAACGAGATGGTTTGGGGCGGTCAGCTTTTGTCATCAAAGAATGTGTTTAGCCGTATCGATGTTTTTCTGAAAATAGCTGTTTAGCGCAAACTTGCCGTTCCGAAAATAGCCCAGCGTTTTAACGCTGGGAGTTGATAATGAAAATGGCCTCAGTCCCTTTAGGGACGACAGGCCCAATGCTGGTTGGTGGCGCTTCTGTCGTCCGGCAGCTGCCGGACTAAATGACAATAACGAGGATCGGCACCCAGCGTTAAAACGCTGGGCTATTTTCAGAACGGCAACTCTCACGCTAGACACGAAATGGGGACGCCCCGGGACAAAATTGCGCGGGGGGCGATTGCAAGTCGCCCTTCCTTGTGTGATTGAAAATCACCGTTTTGGAAGTGAGCCCCGACAGCCGTCGGGGCTTAGTTTATTGCAGCGATTTGAAATCGCCCAGGAACGGCGACTTGCAGTCGCCGACTTCGTTCCCCCTAATGCAGCAGGTCTTTCAGCCGGTTTGTGACCACAGCTTTGGGATCTTCGTTGACCAGCTCCCATTCTGAAAAATATTCAGCGGTTCCTTTTCCGAATTGCCGGGAGCGTTGTGCATAAAAACGTTCACCGAGGGCAATGGCGATTCGTGCGAGTTCCTTTTCGCGTGCTTCTATCAGTGTATTAAGGATTCGTTCTCCGCGTTTGCTGGTTGTTCCGATCGAGGAGAGGCGTTCCTCGACGAAAGCGAGATCGTGAAGTTGGCCGAGGTGCTGTCCAATTGCGTTTAGTTCTTCGATTAAATCAGTGAACAAAGCAGGCGCGAGCGGACGTACAATTCGAAGCTGATACCACAATTCTTTTGCGCGTTGTCGAAAGGTGTGAAGATCGCGAATATCCGCACTCTTGATCGCCTTCTTCAGAGCTCTTCGGCCGCGCTGATAGGTTTTTTGGACACACTTGCGCAGTTGTTTGCTTTTTAGGTTTCCCAACGGCCAATCCTGAATCCGCCCGAGAATGTGCGTCAGCTGTTGGCGTGCTTCCTCAGGCCAATCGGCAAACGCTGCCAGAAAACTATCAAGCTCGAAGGCAAGCAGCTCTTCTGTTTCGCGGAAACTTCGTTTTTTGCCCTGCGCAAATTTCCGCAGGTCCCGCACAGTTTGGAGCCGCACTTCTGCATCACGAACTTCGGAAATCAGGAGAGCGACCTTGTGCAATCGGCGATCTTCGCGTTTCCGGGTTTTGGAATCGACTTCGCCCGCGACGAGGCGCAGGGCGGCTCGTGCTTTTTTCAGATGCTTACGGGTTTGATGGACAGGCGAGCCGTGTCCATTGGGCCTGATGCTGCTGGAATGGATCGCGCCTTCGATTTCGCGACAAACGATTCGCCGGATGCCATCGCCGATTGTTTCATCGGGGCGCAACTCGAAACTCATGGCGGATCGATTCTGTTTCAGCGAAGTGCCAGGGCGACGTTGCTGTATTTTGGTTTCCCGGTCACGTCACGACCGAGCCAGTTTGGCCCTTCAAATGTTCCGCTACTTTTCATGCTGTCGAATTCTACTTCGGCCACGATCAAGCCGTGATGGCGTCCGCGATAAATATCAATCTCGATGGTGTGCTTTTTCCACGGCACATCGTAGCGAGTCTTGCTTAGGCGTCGTCCGGCTGTTGCTGGCCAAAGCGCTTCAAATTGTTCAATACTTAATCGGATTTCGCGTTCTTCCCGGATTCCCTTGCCTCGTTTGAAGGCGAGCGTTCGAACGGAACCTTTCTTTCGAAGGCGCACCTGCAAACCACCGGGACCGAGGGCAAGATAACCTTGCGTGATTAAGTGGTGAGGAAATTTGGAGAGACCAGGCGGCAACCGTTTCAGAAGAAACTTCCGCTCAATTTCGCGCGTAGATAATTTTTTCGACACACCCATCGCCGATGGTCTTATCTTTGTGAACGCGAGAAACATTTTCTGGATTTACGCGATCGCCGACCAAGCCTAACGCGCTCCGTCAGTTTGTCATTCTTTTTTTTGCGCGTTTTTATGAGTTTGGCACGAGTTCACATGATTGTAACTTTTCTTTCGTTCGCGCAGACTAACATTCATCAGGCAGCGATTGTTCGCTGTTCAAATACCAAACATGAAAACGACTTCACTCGCGCTAATCTCGGCCGTTGCTTTGGTTTGCGTTTCCACGACCACGCAGGCAGAACGCCTCGTCATTAAAGGATCCGATACGCTTGGGGCGAAATTGGTTCCGCAATTGGCTGAGCAATTCAAGGCGGACCATCCAGATGCAACTTTTGATATTGCGGCGGAAGGTTCGACCACTGGTTTTGCTGCGTTAATTGACAGCACGGCGCAGATTGGGATGTCGAGCCGTCCAGCGAAGCCGGCGGAAACAGCGGCTGCAACCGCGAAGGGCGTGACGCTGAAGGAGACAATCGTGGCCTATGATGGTGTGGCGGTAATCGTGAATGCGCAGAATCCAATCAAAGGATTGACCCGAAAACAGGTGGAGCAGGTGTTCACTGGTGCTGTAACAGATTGGAGTGGGGTCGGCGGAAGCGGCGGTTCAATCTCGATTTATACAAGAAACACTTCCTCAGGCACGTATTCGGAATTTAAGGAGCTGGCCATGAGCAAACGTGATTACGCGACAACGGCGCAAAAAATGGCCGGGAACGAACAAATCGCCGCCGAAGTCGGCAAGAATGCAAACGGCGTCGGTTACGTCGGTCTCGCCTACACCAAGGCGAGCGGAATCAAAGTCATTCCGATCGATGGCGAAACGCCTTCGGTTCAAAGCGTGCAACAGAAGAAATATCCGTATGCGCGTCCGACATTTTTCTATACCAACGGTGATCCTGCGGGATTGGTGAAAGCGTTCATTGATTTCACGCTGGGCGCTGCCGGGCAGAAGATCGTCGAGGGCACAGGATTCGTTCCGATTAAGTAGAATCCCACCTTTATCCTGCCCTTTCACTTGCTCTTACTCTTGCGGGAGTTGCGGCGCATTGCAGAGGAGCAAGAGCAGGTGAAAGAGTAGGATTAAAGGAACGCGGATTTAATCCGTCCTGGCAAGCAGGCTCGGTTCTTCGGATGGAAGCAGGTCCGACATCGGTTTGTTGGAAATGCGGACGTGCATTCCAATGTGAACAAGGTCGTACAGAACAATCACATCCTTTGAGCGCATCCGGATGCAACCGAAACTGGCCCGGTGGCCAATGCGATTTTCTTCCGGGGTTCCATGAATGTAAATGCAACGGTCACGGGTGTTCGTGGTTGTTCCGTCCATCCCGCGTAACCAAATTACCCGGGAAACAATCGCATCGCGTCCGGGTGCGTTGGCGTTGACTATTTCGCCGGTGGCATTCCGATTCTTAATGACCGCACCGGCTGGGAGGCGGTCGCCGATTTTTGCGCTGACGAATGTTTCGCCCAATGGCGTGCGATAACTGCCGATCACGTCGCCGGTGCCGAATTTTGAAGTCGAAACCGGGAATCGCTTTAACACCTTACCTTTAGCGACGAACCCAAGTTCCTGGTCAGCCACGCTGACCACGATTTCCGTTGCGAAATTTGGTTCCCGACAATGCGCAATCTCTGCTCCACCAAAGAGGCAGAAGGTGAGGATAAGTCCGATAACAAGATTCTTTCGAATCACGGTTCAATCTTCTCGCTTGGCTTGAACGAGAAGCTGAAGATCTTCAATCAACGAATCGATCTTGCGAAGATCTTTTCGTCGACCTTTCTCCGGCTTCAACTTTCGTTTTCGCATCAGGATGGTTAGATCCCGAAGTTGACTCAGCCGTTCGCGCGAGATGTTCTCGGCTGGTTTGATTGACTGAAGCACGGCACGGCTTTCGGCTAGATCAATCTCAAGCCGTGCACCGTAAGCGCGGATTGTGGTCCGCAGATCCCGACGAAGTTCTGCCAACTCCTCTTCAAGCAGCCGAGCCGGAGAAGTCTCGCGTGATTTGCTGCGTGTTCGTTTCGGTTTCGAAACGCTCATACAGAAGCCTCAGCCAGCTCCGGTTCCGTTGATTCGATCGTGGGCTGACGGAACGGATTGAAGTTCAGCAACTCGATGTTGCCATCAAAGTCTTCAACCAAGGCCGAACAACTCTCGACCCAATCGCCGCAGTTGTAGTAAGTGACCCTGCCGAATTGCCGGATGCCCGGGTTGTGAATGTGGCCGCAAAGGACAGCATCAACGCCGTAACGTTCCGCGTAACGCACTATCGCGTTCTCGAATTCGCCGATGAAGTTAACGGCGTCTTTGACCCTCTTTTTCGCGTAAGCGCTGAGTGACCAATATGCGAGACCAAAACGGCGTCGGAAGAAATTGATCAACGGATTGAGCGAGAGAAGAAATTGGTATCCGAGGTCTCCGGCGAAGGCGAGCCATCTGGCGTTTTGGACAACGGTGTCGAGTTCATGACCGTGAATGACCAGGATGCGCCGGGAATCAGCGGTCGTGTGAATGAAATGATCGGCAATGGCGATGTGTCCGTAGTAACCGGAAAAGCCGCGGAGGAATTCGTCGTGATTGCCCGGGATATAAATGACGCGGGTTCCTTTGCGAGCTTTGCGCAGAAGTTTTTGGATCACGTCGTTATGTTGTTGCGGCCAGTAGATTCCGCGACGCATTTGCCAGACGTCGATCAGGTCGCCGACGATGTAGAGCGTTTCAAATTCGTAGTCCCGTAGGAAATCGAGAAGCGCATCAGCGTTGCTGGTCCGCGTTCCGAGATGGACATCGGAGATCCATGCCGTGCGCAACCGGCGGGTAGACGGCATGTTAATGATTCGAAAGTTCCGGCTTCGCGAGGGAGGATCGAGTGGCTGCATTTTCCGCCAAAAATAACGGGGCGACCCTATCCAGACAAAGCCTGTTTTGTTACGTTTATGTGTCGGGAAATTGAGCTTTGGCGGGGCGTGCACCGAGCCGGCGTATGGCTATGTTGCGCGCGTGAAATCAGCCATTCTGCTTCGGACCGTCGTATTACTAGTTTGTTCGAATACTTTCATGACTTTCGCATGGTATTCGCACCTGCGAAATTGGAATGACAAGAGATGGTATGTCGCGGCGCTCTTGAGCTGGGGCATCGCGCTGTTCGAGTATCTCTTTCAGGTTCCAGCCAACCGCATCGGATACAGTGCGTTGAGTCTGGCGCAACTGAAGGTGTTACAGGAAGTAATAACGCTCGCTGTCTTCGCTCCGTTTGCGATTTTTTATATGCAGCAACCGCTCAAGCTGGATTATCTGTGGGCAACACTTTGTTTAGTCGGTGCCGCGTATTTCATGTTTCGGTCGTAGGAGAGGGGGCATGATTTGGCGTGAGCTTGCTGTCCGAAAATAGCCCAGCGCTTTAGCGCTGGGATCGATCATAAGAAGGGCATTAGTCCCCTTGGGGCCGACAGACCCGATGCTGTCGGTGGCGCTCCTGTCGTCCCTGAATGGGACTCAATGATAATAATGAGCGTCGTACCCAGCGTTAAAACGCTGGGCTATTTTCGGAAAACACATCGCTATGCAACCAAGACGACGTCTGTCGTCCTCATAAGTCCGCACACGGTACGTATTCGTCTGCAGACTAACAAGATGCCTTCGCTACCCGCCGTTGCGCGGTATCCGCAGTCGAAACTCGGTCCATTCCTTATCTGAGCGGACCAACTTCAATTCGCCATCATGCGCCTTGGCCAGTTCAGAAGCGATGCTTAGTCCGAGGCCTTGACCGGAAACGCGGGCATCAGGACGAGCCTGATAAAAACGTTCGAAAATGTGCGGAGCCCGATCTGGAGGAATCGGTTCGCCATTATTTTTGACGGTTACCTCCGCTTCACCATTCGTCTGCCGGGCATAGATAAAGATGTGACCTTGGGGCGCATTATATTTGACTGCATTTTCGATAAGGTTTTGCACAATCAAAGCGACTGACCGCCGATCACCGATGACTGGGAGCTGCGGAGGGAGACTGGCCTCCACCTGCAAGCCAGCTGGCTCTGCTAATGCCCGCGCATCATCGCAAACACCTTCCAACACTTCGGTTAGATCGAATTTTTCGCGTTGCAAATCAAGGCGACCGGCGTCCGAGCGAGCGAGTAGCAACAGATCGTCCGCAATCGAAGTGAGCTGATGAATCTGATGGAGCAACGCGTCTGCCCGAGCCTGCTGCTTTTCCGGAGTATCCGGGTCGACCAAGATTTCTTCAATGCCGGCGCGGAGAACAGAGATAGGAGTTTTGAGATGGTGCGATGCTTCAGCGGAAAACCGGGCTGACTGTTCGAAGCTGGCCTGTAGCCTATCGAACGTTACATTCAGGACGGTGATCAGGCCGGCGATTTCGTCATGGGTTGGCGGGACCGGGAGACGTCGATCAAGATGCTTAACCGTAATGCTGGTGGCAGCCTGACGGATTGCTTCAACTGGCGCGAGCGCGCGGCCGGCCACCCAACGGCCACCAATGAAAATAACGACCAAGACCGTAGGAATCGCAGCGATCATTCCGAGCGCGATATCAAGTCCGATCTGATCGACTTCGCGCATGCTGGCACCCACCCGAAGAGTGAGACCATTCCAATGGAAAGTGCCCATTCGCACACGGCGCCCGTCGATCATGCAGGTATGAATTTCTTCGATCCCGTCATCCATCGGTCCCCGGATTTCTTCGGAGCGATAAAGGATTTCACCAGCCGGGTTACGGATCTCGATCAAACGATTCTTTAATGCGAGCGGAACGAACCGTTCCTGAAAAGTGAGTCGATTTGCCTCAGCGCCGCCTTCAAAATTTTCGATATCACGAAAGAGTTCCTGACCATCCAGCGCCAATCGGTTATCAAAGGCTTTGATTTGCCAGATGCGCATAACCGTCCAGGTAGTGACGGCGCCGGCGAGGGTCGAAAGGATTCCAAGCGTTGCGGCGTAGAACGCGATTTTAAAACGCAGCGATCGGCGTTTCATGACGGATCCCGAATGGTGTACCCGACATGGCGCACAGTCTGGACGAGCGCAGGTGTTCCAATCTTCTTGCGCAACCGGCCGACGAACACTTCCACCAATTTCATATCGTACTCATGTTCACGTTCCCAAACGCGCTCGCATAATTCGGTCCGAGTGAAAATGCGTCCGGGTTCGCGCATTAGTACTTTTAAAAGGGTCAATTCGCGAGTGGAAAGCTCGATGGGCCGATCGCCTCGACGAACTTCCTGATTCGCCAAGTCCAGGGTCAGGTCACTAACGTGCAGGGCAATTTCAGGCTCAGCCGGGAAACGTCG
This sequence comes from uncultured Verrucomicrobiae bacterium, assembly GCA_963751725.1. GTDB lineage: Bacteria > Verrucomicrobiota > Verrucomicrobiia > Chthoniobacterales > UBA10450 > AV80. The sequence continues at coordinate 11,397 of CAVVVQ010000034.1, read as the reverse complement.
TCCGAGGGCCCGGACTCGGGCGAGTAATTCCTGCATGGCAAAAGGTTTTGCGAGGTAATCGTCCGCTCCAAGCTGCAAACCGGTGACGCGATCATTGACTTCACCGCGCGCCGTTAGAATCAGCACTCGATGCGACATTCCTTTGGCGCGCATTCGTCGCAACACTTCGAATCCGTCCATGCCAGGCAAGCCCACATCGAGCAGAACGAGATCGAACGATTGGGATTCCATTTCCCCGAGAGCGGTCTCGCCATCATGAATCACTACCGGATCATGGCCAGCCTCAATCAAGGCCGATGAGATATGCCGGGAGAAATTTATTTCATCTTCGATAACGAGGATTCGCATTTGTCAAAAAAGGGGGGGTTCCGTTGGATCGGACGCAGAAGCAGACCGAAAACATGCTAATACATTGTAAGGAAACTGTTCCTACCTCCTAATAGCAAAATCTATCTCGCAAAGGTAACGCGGTTGTTACTTTATGGCACAAAGCGGTCTGTTTTGCCACGGGTAGACACCCGCCTCTGCCAAGGCTACGGCGCGGCAGGCGGTATTAAACACGGGCGTTAGGCGCGCAGCTTTAGCGATGCGCGCGTGCGGTCTTAGTAGACTGCGGTGGCAAGCATAGCACGCTTTCGCGGCGAAAACTGTGCTCACCCGTAGCCTTCCAACAATATCCTCGCCGTTTGCGGGATTGGGATGGCCAAATCACTCGTAGCGCAGAGCGACCATCGGGTTTACCCGGATTGCTCGCCATGCAGGCAGAAGACATGCGATTAAGGCGACCGCGATCATTAACAACGCGACCTCAAGGTAGGTAATCGGGTTCCCCGGACTAACGCCGAAGAGTAAACTCGATAGGTAACGAATCAAAGCCATTCCACCGGCCAGGCCGATGATTGCACCGATCATCACCAGCCGGAACCCTTCGGCCAATATCATTGTCAGCACATCTTTGGTTTGGGCACCGAGAGCCATACGAATTCCAATCTCTTGGGTCCGTTGGCTGACGAGCGAGGCGAGAACGCCAAAGATTCCGATGGAAGCGAGCGCGAGCGCGAAACCGGCAAAGAACGTCATGACCAGAGACTGAAATCGCCGCTGACCGGTGTCGTCTTCGAGCACCTGTTGCATTGTCCGGATTTCGTAGAGCGGAAGGTGCGGGTCGATTGTCCAGATTTGGTGCTTGATGCTGGCAATCAATGTTGTCGGGTCGGCGTTAGTCCGAACGGCCATGGTGAGCTGTGTAAAATCAATCATGGCCTTGGTTATTTCAGGTCGTGCGGCGCTCTCGAGAGAGAGCTGGTGTGTGTCAGTGACAACGCCGATCACAGTTGAAAAAACAGGCGCAGCATTTTGTTTGGATGAAACAGTCCTAAGATGTTGACCAACTGCGTCAGTGTTAGGCCAAAGGCGTTTGGCCAGACTTTGATTCATGATTAAGACCGGCTGTTTGTTGGCTAACTCGTCCGCGGTAAAATTGCGGCCAGCCACCAACCGGATTCCCACGGTATCAAAATAGGTTTCATTGAAGATTCCCGCGCAGATCGGCGGTTGGTTCCTTTCCCGGAACAGCCGGCGGTTCGCCTTCGACCGCAAACCGCGTCATGCGCAACCGCGTCAGTGGAAGGCCGTCTGAAAAACTGACGCTTTTAACCCCGGGTAAGGCCGAGATTTTCTCGAGTGCTTGGCGACAAAATCCCGCGATCTGCTCATCACCAGCGTAATGAGAGGGGGGCATGCTGAATTTCATCGTCAACAAATGGTCAGATCGAAATCCAGGATCGACCTTCAGCACGGCGAGCAAACTTTTCATCATGAACGTCGCCCCAATGAGAAGCACACAGGCGAGCGCAACTTCAGCGATCACCAATATTCGACGGACCCAGGCCGATGGTGTTCCGGCCTGCGCCCCGCGTGTTTGATTCAAGAGCGAAGTCACCCTGGTGCGTGTTGCGATCAGGGCGGGGACGATTCCGAACAAGACGCCGGAAGCGGCCGATATCAGGAAGGTGAAGATGAGCACCGAAAGATTGAGATGAATATCTTCCGGTCTAACAATTCCGCCTGGCTTGAGGGCGATCAGCAGTTTGATTGCGAAATGAGCAAGCCCAAGTGCAAGTAGACCGCCAGCCCCGCTCAAGAGAAGCGATTCAGCCAGGATCTGTGAAATCAGCTGGCCACGTCCGGCTCCGAGCGCTTTACGAATCGCGACCTCTTTTTGTCGGGCCATGGCCCGTGTCAGCATCAGGTTAGCTACATTGGCGCACACAATCAGCAGAACGAAGCCGACCGCGCCTAGCATAACGAGCAAATTTTGGCGGAGATCGCTCCCCATATTTTCGATGTGCACCGGGAAAAGGTTGATCCCAAATCCCGCGTTCTGCGCCGCGTCCTCTTCCGCCAGACGTTTCCCGATCGCGTTCATCTCGGCTTGCGCTTGTTCCAGAGAAACATGATCGCGTAGCCGGCCGTAGACCTGCATTTTTCTGCGCTTCGCTTCGGCGGGGTTTTGCAGCGCCGAAGAATCATACGGCACCCAAAGCTTTGGCGAATGCTGGTCTTGTCCTTCGCGGGCGGCGGGAAGATGGAACTCTGGCGGCAACACTCCAACGATGGTGTAGGCGATGTCATTCAAAGTTAGGGTTTGACCGAGCGCCCATCTTTCACCGCCGAAGTGTTGTTTGAAAAAAAGATCGGTCAGAACAACGACGTGAGTTCGATCGGGATCGGTTGCGGCCGAGTCAAAACTGGTTCCGAGAGCCGGGTGAACGCCAAAAAGTGAGAAGATATTTGGAGACGCACGAGCGCCTTCAATTCGTTCCGGTTCCGAGCCGCTGGTGAGGTTAAAATCGGCGTCCTCGAATCCGGCGATCGCTTCAAATTGTGTCGCTTGTTTGGTCCATTCGAGAAAATTCGTGTAGGCCGCGGGGACGCGATCGCCGATTGGTGGACCGAGCGCCTGATTTTTCTCCCAGATCATAACGACTCGTTCCGGATCACGGATCGGGAGCGAACGAAGCAGCACGGCGTCGATTACACTAAAGACGGCGGTGTTGGCGCTTATTCCGAGGGCGAGGACTGAGATGACAGTCACGGTAAAGCCCGGCGACTTGCTCAAGGTCCGGAGACCGAATCGGAGATCAGCCAGGAACCTGCTCAAGCCACGGATTAACACGGATTAAACACGGAATTGGGAGGGAGATTTTTACCACTAATGGACGCGAATGAACACGAACGAATAACACTAAGGTGCCAAGCCATTACCCACAAACCGGGCCGATCCGGCCCATCGTTCTACCGATTCAATCTCTGTTGAGGCGGTCGGATCGAAGGCGTTACGGCCTGTGCTTGTGAAAGGACTCGGGTAAACGGCGGAAGTACGTTTCCTCTGTTTTGGCATTGAGGATTAAATCCCACGTGTCCTGCTCCGTTACCATGATTGAAATGGCCCACGCGGCGATCCGGCTCGCGTCGGTTATTCCGAAAATTTCGGCCATTATCGACAGCGACGACTTGTGGCGCGTAATAAACTTCCTGAACCGGCGCGTAAACCGGTTGCGGCTCCTGATAATCTGAGGAGACAGCTGCTGGTTCCTGATTATTCACCTGCACATAAACGGGGGCCTCGACAATGATCGGTCTCTGTTCAAGGGACGGATTGGGATTGGCGTAAGGTTGGGTCACAGCGCGCTGATTGTATTCCCGGTTCAGCGCTGTGAGATTTTGATTCATCGGTTGCAGTTGCTGGGTGTTCGCAGCGAGCTCCGCCGGATAGGAAGACTGAATCGCGGGATTTGTGGCCGGCATGTTCGATGCCGCGAATTCTTTAACTGGAGCTTTCGATCCTTCGCTGGCTCGCGATGAATCGGTGTGAAATTGGGAATACGCCAACCACCCGGTGATTCCGATCAAGATGCCTAGTTCCGCTGCAATCAAGTTAGCAACCTTTGAGCTCATATTGGCGTCCCTTATCTCTAGTTCACAATAAGTTGGACGCGAACGAAACACAATTGTTCAGGAATATATGAGCCGTGAGACCCGAGTACGCGTTTAGCGTCTCAAGGGATCGCCCTGCTGCAGCCTTTGTTGACGTTTTAACGAACCAGCCTCCTGGTGGGCTGGCTACGTGTGCGCTTAAGCTCAACGGAAAATCCCAAGGGATTTCGTCCTCCAGCCCAGGGTTGCCAGCATGAGCAACCCTGGGAACAAGGAGATTTAGGTTTCAACCCCAACGGGGTTGTGCTTGAGCAATTGGGCGCGTTGTTTGAACCTCAGAGTCGATAAGGATGCGAAATCGAACGTAGATCGACCCAATCCCGTTGGGGTTGGATCGTTAGGGCATTGGTCCCCAGGGTAGGCCGCAGGAGCGGACCAACCCTGAGCTGGAGGGCTCAATCCCGTTGGGATTGCAGAATGCTGTGGCCCGACGCTAAACGAACCCGCGTCAGCCCTACCGGGCTTCAGATATTAGTAAGAACCTTCCATGTGATGATCCCACTCGGCCATGCTGCCTTCGCCGGCCCGGTCCTGGAACCTTTGGAAGCTCTCTCTGCTCAGGGTTATTACCTGCTGGCGGGGCGCCAAGGTCGCCTCGACCCAATGTCCACCTTGATTGCTTCCAACGCTTGCTGCGGGGACCCAGACGAAGGGCTGACCGCCGATCATTCTATACTGCAAGTCTCCTTGGCGCGTGACTTCGATTAACTGCTCGCTAGCTACTTGTCCGGTGATCTTCAAGCCCGACCCGACGTTTACTCTCATCGCTACGCCGCCACCATTAAATTTGTTTCCCGCGACGCCTGTCGCGATCACCTTCTTTTTACCGGCGGACACGACCATCAAGTATTGATTGCCTCTCGTCGCCGCGCTCTTTGTGTTGAATTGAACTACGTAGGCGCCCGGCTGAAGCTTTGCCGTCTCGAACACGCCGTTCGTGTTGGTTACACCTTTGAACCCCACTTTTCCGCTGGCATCAAACACAGTCACCTCCAACGGAGGAATCCCAGCGCAAACAGTAGAAGTAATGCCCAAAAGAAGGGCGCAAGCGGCGGTTGCGAATTTTAGATTATATTTGTTCATTATTTTTGTTCCTCGATTCATTAGGTTGTCCGTGTTGGAGCGCGTCCCGGCTTTGCCTTTGGTGAAGCGGGACGTAATCCATGAGATGAGCTTGTCGCTTTTTTGCGGGCCTCGCCATATCCACTTGGCCAGAACGGTGCAGGCCAGTTGAGCGTTTAATATCGTGCGATGACCTAGCTTGCTAACGCGCGGAAAGCGGCGGAGCGCCGCCGCACTCCACAACGCAAGCGAACATATGGTGTCTGATAAGTCGGCCACGTCGTGGAGTGCGGTGGCGCTCCGCCGCTATTAAACCGAGCGTCTTGCAGTCCGGAGTCCACGAGGGCTACGTTCGGATGGTTCCTCTTGAGAGTGTTCCAGTCAGGCGGGATATTGATTCCGGAGTACGTGAGTCTTGGCCCACCAATTGTAATGAAGAAGCGAGTGTCGAATCGAGCGGCGTCGGCGATCCATCATCGCTTTCGAAATGGTGCGGCTGGATCGCGAGGCTGCGGAGCCGCTTCACCGGCAACTTTATCGGCAGATTCGGGACGAGTTGAGGTCGGGAAATTTTAACCCGAGTTCTTCGCGACTTCCTTCTGCCCGAGCTTTGGCCAGTTCTAGCTTGGTGTTTCGAGGGCCACAGTCGATCTCGCGTTTTCCGAACTTCATGAGGAAGGCTATCTCATTACGAAAACTGGTTCGGGCACTTTTGTGGCGGACCCGTTGCCCGAGGTATTCCTGAGTGCCGGGCAAGCCCGAGTGTCACCGCAGATCGCGCAGAAGACGCGCCTCTCCGATCGCGTTAACAATCTTCCGGATCAGCGGACGGGGGACGAATTTGATTTCGGGCCGACGGGCGTTGCGCCCGGAGTTGCTGCTGGCATCGGGTTTGCCGGCCGTGGACGAATTTCCTATCGAGATCTGGGAACGTCTCCGGGCGGAAGTCCTGGCAAAAAAGGGGCGAAGCTGCTGCGATACGGATCTAATCAGGGGGGATGCCGATTTGCGGGAAGCAGTCGCGGCCTACTTGTGTGACTTTCGCGGAGCGCATTGTCATCCTGACCAAATCCTCATTGTGGCGGGAATGCAGCAGGCCATGCTGATCAGTGCGCTGGCGGTGTTGGATCCGGGCGATGTGGCCTGGATAGAAGATCCCGGCTTTCACCAGGCTCGCAGAGTGTTTGCCCTGGCGGGAGCGAAAATTGTTCCGCGCCCGGTCGATGCGGAAGGAATCGTAATCAACGGAGCGCGCGACGCGCTCTTCACCAAAGATTATTTATGTCACGCCTTCCCATCAGTTTCCGCTCGGCGTAACGATGAGTTTGACACGCAGGAAAGCCTTGCTGAAATTCGCGCAAACATGTGGTGCTTACATTCTCGAAGACGATTACAACGCTGAGTTTCGCTTCAGCGGGCCACCACTTCCTTGTTTGCAAGGACTCGATCGCGCGGGACGCGTGATCTACGCGGGCACCATGAGTAAGATTCTTTATCCCTCTTTGCGGTTGGGATACCTTCTTGTCCCGCCTCCATTGGCAGACGCGGTCGCGAAGCTGCGGACCGCGATAGATCAGCATTCCCCGACGATCGATCAAGCCACACTTGCTCGTTTCATCACCGAAGGCTTATTACCTCAGTCACGTGCGCCGGATGCGGAAAATCTATTCCGAACGACGCGAGGCCTTCATCGAGCAGTTCAACAAATTACTGGGCGACCGCTTCACTCTCGAAATTGCTGATGCCGGTTTGCACGCGCTGGCCTGGTTCCGTTCGGAGAAGGACTTGGCAATCCTTGAGCGGGTTAAGCCGCAGGTCGGAGTAAAGATAAGTCCCCTCGCTGCCTTTTGCATCGACGCGGTGCTTCCGCCGGCGCTTGTTCTCGGTTTCGCGGCGTGGTCTCCCGCGCAAATTCGAGAGGGTATCGGTAGGTTAGCACAGGCACTGAAGAGCGACCGATCCAAGTGAACTCCGAGTCACGTATCCTTTCGCTAGGATTCGGCCACGGACGAACACCCGCCTTCGCCGAAGGCTCCGGCGCGGCAGGCGGATTGTCACGGATAAAGACAGGCTTTCGATCCCGCTATCGATAGTGCGCGCTCACCTTGTTTTGCCTGGTGATGAAGCCGTTCGGTTTCGGGAGTTGATTGCGCGGATTCCTTCGCCACGCAAATTGTCGAATCTTCATGTTGGGCTTCGTGCAAACGCTTGAATTTCCAGCCGACATCATTCGCGTCTGCTGGATATTATTTTCTGTAATTTGGCTGCTGGCTGCGGCGTCGACCAAGCGCACGATCCACCGTGAAAGTGGTGTGCAACGGCTGCGATACTCGATCTCGCTGGCGATAGCCTTGATTCTTTTGGCCCGGGGCTATCGAATGCCCTATCCGTTTAATGTTCGAATTATTTCGTCAACGGAGGCCGTGAAGTGGATTGCCGGGGTGCTCTGCATTGCCGGCCTGGCATTCTGTGTTTGGGCGAGAGCTACTCTGGGACGCAACTGGAGTGGCACCGTTACGTTGAAAGAAGAACACGAACTCATTGAACGCGGGCCGTATCGCGTCGTCCGTCACCCTATCTACACCGGACTATTGGTGATGATTTTCGCGACCGCTATCACATCCGGGTATTTGAGCGGAATGGTTGCCGTCATTCTCGCGTTCACCAGCTTTTGGATAAAACTTGGCGGAGAAGAAAAACTCATGCTCCAACAGTTCCCGGATCAGTATAGGTCTTACCAACAACGCGTGAAGCGTATCATTCCCTTCGTGCTTTAGAGCGGCGATTTTGTCAGAGCTGCGTTTCACTCCCCATTGTCCGAAATCCGGGTCGCGCGACCCATCCCAGTCAACATTCTTCCAGCAACTGTCGAACACCGCGAAAGCGTCCAGCGAACTTGTCTGAATGTTCTTTCTGCAGGGCTGGAGCAAAATCGCGCTGGTAACGATGATACTCTTCAAGCGACTGACAATTATATTGCATTACGTAGCTCGGATCAGTCGCAACAGATTCGATGACCTTGTAAATGTGGCACTCCGAAAAACACCCGGTGCGCACGACATCGGGACGTGGACGCGCTTCATCCAATCGAGCCACTCCAACTCGACGCCTGGATTAATGGTTATGGTGACTTGATAAATGATCATATGTGACTTCCGTGATCGTCGTTCTTGGCATCGTATCACGATTTTCATGTGAGCGGCGTTGGAATGCGTTGAGGGTTGCAGGTTCAGAGGTGAGAGTCCGTTGGTTCAGAGATGAATGATCAAATTTCGTCCCGCCCTCGCATTGATAAGCCGGAACCACGTTGGCAGGCGATCCTCGCCTTTGTTGCTGTAGCGGCGATCTATCTTGCGCTGCCACGTTCGCTCATTGTCGGCCCCACTTGGTTGCTGCCCACGTTGATTGGCGTTTTGCTCGTACCGACAGTGGTCACCCATCGGTTGGGAAAGCTTTCGTTGAATCGGACGCTCGGATTTGTCATCAGCTCGATCATTACCGTCGCGTTGATCAGTTCGGTCGTGCTCTTACTTCACGCGTTGCCTTCGCATAAGGAATCGCCGATCCAGCTCTTATTTTCCGCCGCCCTTTTATGGCTGACCAATGTCCTCGTTTTTGCGCTTTGGTATTGGCGCATCGATGGGGGCGGCGCTACCAAACGCGCGGAGCTAGAGGAATTTGGTAGCTGCAGTTTCCTTTTTCCGCAGATGCAGATTCCCAAAGATGAACGCGGGCAATTCGAATGCACGCAATGGCGTCCGCATTTTGTCGATTATCTTTTCGTCGCCTTTACCCAAAGCTCAACTTTCGGACCGACCGATGCACCGCTTCTGGCCCGTTGGGCGAAAGTGCTCGCGATGGTCCAGGCTTTTATCTCACTCCTGATCGTGGTTCTCCTGATTTCACGCGCAGTGGGCGCGCTCTGAGCGATGCTCATCAGCCAGAAACGATCAGCTACTTCGAATGCGAAAGGATGAATTGAAGCAGTTTGCGGTGGCGCGGTCGCTTTTTGCGCCGACGACGCTGCGACGAGCGATAACCCGGTTGGGGTTCGTGCAGGCCGATCCAATCCGGGCGCCGGCTCGAGCCCAGGATCTGATTCTTCGCCCCCGGGTAACTAATTATCGGGCGGGCGATTTGGAACGCCGCTACGAAGCACTTGGGATCGAGGAAGACTTCTTCGTCAACTATGGGTTTGTGACCGGAGAATGCAGACGTTGATGCATCCGCGGCCCGGGTCAACGCACCGGAAAAAAGAGAAAATGCTATTGGAATTCGTGGAGAAGCGCGGCGTAGCGCATCCGCGCGAGGTGGAAGCGCATTTCGCGCATGGCAAGGTCGAGAATTACTGGGGTGGCACATCGCATGCGACCACCCATATGCTCGACGGACTGCACTATCGCGGGCTGCTTCGGGTCGCACGCCGCGAGAAAGGGATCCGAGTTTACCGGACATATCGGCATGAACCGGGAATGCTTGATGAAGTCGAGCGCCGGAGGCGGATCGACGCGTTGGTGGATGTCGCGGTGAACCTCTATGCACCGTTGCCGGGTGCGAGTCTGTCGTACTATGTGCGCCGGTTACGCTACGCGGTGCCGCAATGGGCGAAGGAAATCTCGGGGGCGTTAGGGCGTGCGAAGGAGGGGCTGGCGCGGGCGCGAGTGGAAGGGGTGGATTGGTATTGGCCTAGCCATGAGATTCCAGGGAAGTCCAATGCACCGGAGACGGTGCGGTTGCTGGCGCCGTTCGATCCGGTTGTGCACGACCGAGCGCGTTTCGAGTTTTTCTGGGATTGGGCCTATCGTTTCGAAGCGTATACACCTGTGTCGAAACGAAAGCTGGGTTATTACGCGCTCCCGTTGCTCTGGCGCGATCGTGTGATCGGTTGGGGCAATCTGGCTTTGAAAAATGGCGCGCTAACGAGCGAGCTTGGCTATGTAGCAGGTCGACCGCCCCGGGATAGGACTTTCAAACGCGAGCTCGAAGCGGAGCTGGAGCGGATGCGAGATTTTTTGGGCGCGGATTAGATTTGGGAGGCCGTGCCTCGGTTTTTTCCGCGGCCGTTTTACGTTTCTTCTTACTTGATGCTAATAGGGCGGCGAGGAACCTCCCAGCTACAATTGCGTCACGCAATCGACTGTGCCGACGACGATTTGGATAATCGCTCAACTTCGCGACAGCGGCGACAGGGCTTCGCGATTGGATGGCGCCTACGGCAGATTCAGCCGATTGCTCCTTATCGAGTGATCCAATTCGCAACCGAGGCGGCCCGCCCGCCGTCTCCGCGGGCTTCGGGATGACACGCTTGCATAGTTTACTATAACAGACTCTCAAACGGGGAAAAGATTGTAAGACCGCGAGGGCCAAGGATATTGCGCCGAAGCCAGATGAATGAATTCCTACAGCGCCTGAAACACCGCAAGCTCGTGCAATGGGCGTTGGCTTATGTTGCGGCGGCGTTCGCCATTCTCCAAGGCATCGACATTATCGCGCAGCGATTTGGTTGGCCCGAACAAACGATGCGCTTTGTCATCATCGCGCTGAGCGTAGGTTTCTTTGTCACGTTGGTCCTGGCCTGGTTTCATGGTGAACGTGGTGCACAGCGCGTGACCGGAACCGAGCTGCTTATTCTTGCGCTCTTGTTGGCAGTTGGCGGCGGTTTCCTCTGGCGTTTTACTGGTTTTTCGCGCAATCGCATCGCCAGATCTGATGCGCCATCCGCTGCGGCCGCGTCATCGCCTGCAGCCGGTCCGATTCCGGAAAAATCTATCGCGGTGTTGCCTTTCGAAAACTTGAGCGCCGAGAAGGACAACGCTTTTTTCGCCGACGGCATCCAGGACGAAATTCTGACTGGGTTGGCGAAGATCGGCGATCTGAAGGTGATCTCGCGTGTCTCGACGCAGGGATACGGAAGTCGACCTCAGAATTTGGCGGAGATCGGGCGCCATCTTGGCGTCGCTCACGTCCTCGAAGGCAGCGTGCAGAAATCGGGCAACAGCGTCCGCGTTAACGTGCAGTTAATTGATGCCGCGAGCGACAACCATTTGTGGGCGGAAACCTACGATCGAACATTGGAGGATGTGTTTGGGGTGGAAACCGAAGTGGCGCAGAAGATCGCGTCTTCGCTGCAGGCTCAGTTGACGCGCGATGAACGGGCGGCGTTGACGAAAAAGCCGACGGATAATCCGATGGCCTACGAGGCCTACCTAAAGGCCCGGACCCTACTGCTGGGATCGTCGTACGACCGCGTTAACAGTGAACGCGTTCTTGATTCGTTGCAGGCTGCGGTGAATCTGGATCCTGACTTTGCCGAAGCTTGGGCGCAATTAGCGATAT
>CAVVVQ010000033.1:0-45437 GCA_963751725.1 uncultured Verrucomicrobiae bacterium | reverse complement strand
CTTCGTTAACTCCAAGTGATCAGTCTCAACTCGTGTGGTTGAACCATGTTCGCATGAACCGGGACGACACGAACACTGAACCCATAGGTGCCGCTATCGGAGGCCGGGACTGATCCCTGGTAAACGTAATTGCCCCCAGCGTCTGCCGGAGATGATTGCCCCAGAATCGTTACTGAGGGATTCGTAACGAGCCGTTGTTCGCCTCGCCGTGGTACGCTTCAACTCGAACATGATAAGGCGAGACCGCACCCAAGATGAATTTTCGCCGCGATCTGGAGTTCTTCGCCCGCTTGAATATTCTGACGATCGTTGTTGCCGATCTGCACTTCCAAAATGGTCACCTGCGGCCAGTCTTTTCGCATCTGAGATTTCCATCGGCTCAACGTGGTCGCGGCAGTGCAGTCGTCCCGAATAAATTCCTGATGCGCTTTCGCTGCCGGAATATAAATGCGCTCGGCATATTCTTTGACCATCCGATGCGTGTTGAATACCGGTGTAATACTCCGGATCGATTCCCGCATCCGCTGTAACCACGCGACCGGCAGTTTGCCGTCCGGTTTCGCGTAATAGAGCGGAATGATCTGATTTTCGAGGAGCTGATAGAGACTGCCGGCGTCGACTTCCGTTTGAAAATCGACGGTTCCACCAGCGATCTCGGAGCCAATGGCCCAGCCATTGTTGCCATTGTAACTTTCGCGCCACCAACCATCGAGCACACTCAGGTTCAGTCCTCCGTTAGGCGGGAGCTTCATTCCGCTGGTGCCACTCGCTTCCAGTGGTCGAAGCGGATTGTTCAACCAAAGATCGACGCCCTGGACCAAGCGACGCGCAATGTAGGTGTCGTAATCTTCAACAAACACCATCCGGTTTTCGAATCCCTTTGCTCGACTGAACTTGTAAACCTGCTGAATCAGCGCTTTGCCGCCTTCGTCCTGCGGATGCGATTTTCCGGCAAAAATAAATTGAACCGGCCGCGTTTCATCGTTGAGCAAACGTTGCAATCGCTCCTGATCACTGAATAACAACGCGCCGCGTTTGTAGGTGGCGAAGCGTCTGGCAAAACCAATGGTCAAAATCTCCGGATCGAGAATGCGGTTGACCGCGCGAATCGATTCGGGCGATTCCCCTGCTCGTTCCCGAGCTTTCCGGACCCGTTCCCGAACAAACTCGACCAGACGCAGTTTCAGTTTCTGATGCGTTTCCCAAAGTTGCGCATCGGGAATATCGGTCACGCGCCGCCAGAAATCAGGTTCAGTCAGATGCTCTTCCCATTCGCCGAGATATTTTTGATAAAGAGCGGAGAACTCAGGCGCCATCCAGGTCTTGGTATGGACACCATTCGTTATGCTGGCGATTGGCACCTCGTGTTCCGGGACACCGACCCAGACATCTTTCCAAAGAGACCGACTTACTTCACCATGAAGCTGGCTCACCCCATTCGAATGTCGGCTGACTCGCAAGGCCAGAACAGTCATGCTGAATGTCTCCTGCGGATTGACACTCGTTTGGCCGAATCGGAAAAATTCGTCGAACGGAATTTGCAACTGCCGGGCAAACTCGCCGAAGTACCGTTTCATCATTTCCTTCGGGAACGCGTCATTACCGGCAGGGACAGGAGTGTGCGTAGTGAAAACGTTGGCTGCGGCAACAACTTGGAGAGCGGCATAGAAATCGAGTTTGCCGGTCGCAACCCGCAATCGGATACGCTCGAGCGCGAGGAAAGCGGAGTGCCCCTCGTTCATGTGGAAAATCTCGGCCTCGATTCCGAGCGCGGTCAACGCTTTGACGCCGCCGATACCGAGAACGATCTCCTGTCGAATCCGCATTTCGAGATCGCCGCCGTACAACTCAGCGGTGATCGGCCGGTCTTCTGGCGTGTTCTCCGGGATATCGGTGTCGAGCAGATAAAGGCTGATGCGGCCAACCTGCAATTCCCAAATCTTCAACCAAACATCGCGATCGAGGATGCGGACCGAGACGAGCACTCTTTGGTCATCGTGTCGGACTTCTTTGATCGGCAAGTGATGAAAATTCTGATTCAGACGAACGGCATGTTGAACGCCTTCTCTGTCGATCAATTGCTTGAAGTAGCCATGGCGATAGAGCAATCCGACAGCAACGAAATTGAGATCGAGGTCGCTGGCGGATTTGCAATGGTCCCCGGCGAGAATACCAAGGCCGCCGGAATAATTTGGGATTGATTCGTGAAATCCGAATTCGGCCGAAAAATATGCGACTGGTAGTTTGATGGCAGCGCCGTTGCCTTCTTTGCCGTAAGTATCTTTTCGTTCGAGATAGTGGCGGAACGCGACATGCACTTCGTTTAGTTCGCGGAGAAAGTTCTTGTCCTGAGCAACATCGAGAAGTCGGGCCTGAGGCGAGAGCTGGAGCATTCGCACAGGGTTATGGTTGGTGCGGTTCCAGAGCTCGGGGTCAAGATGGCGGAAAAGGCGGCGAGCGGAAGGCTCCCAAGTCCACCAAAGGTTGGAGGTCATTTCACGCAACGGCTCAAGCGCAGCCGGAAGCGTTGGAATCACATTATACGTGTGAAAGGTCGGCATGTGAAAGGTCGGCAGCCTCGATAGAAAAGGAGCCAGAATGTGGCAGGAAAAGGCTTAGCATCAAGTATTCCATTTGGTCTGGTCGAAATTAGGCCAAACCAAATGAAAATCCGAATATCGCAGCCCGAAATTTGAAATTCCTAATCTGGTGCTCAGTTTCGGATTTCGACTGTTTCGAGTTTTCCACTCAGGTGGTTGGCAGTTTTTTCGGTGCGATCAATAACCCCAAAATCACCCCGGTGATCAGGCCGCTCATATGCGCCGCCATGCTGATTTGCGGCGTCGAAAGATCGAACGCGGTTTGGACTGCAACGATAAGGAGAATGTTCTTTAACCTTCGTCCGGCATCCGGCGTTTCCCGGTGACGGAACAACAATCCAGCCCAAACCCCGACCAAGCCCATCACGCAACCCGATGCCCCAACCACTAACTCCGCCCGGGTCAAACCGACCACACTCAAAATGAGCACACCGGTGCTCGATCCCAATCCGGATAACAAATAACAAATCGCAAATCGAATCGCCCCGATCGCTCGTTTCCAAGCCTGGTCCGATAATCGAGAGCGCATACAAATTGAAGAGAAGATGCAACGGACCAAAGTGAAGAAAGAGCGACGTCAACAGTCGCCAGTATTCTCCGTCAAATCGAACGGAATAGAGATCAAGCGCACCGAGGCGATACAACGTGATCGGATTCGTCGATCCACCAAAAACCAGTTCAGCGATAAACATCGCAAGATTCAAACCAATCACGATCGACACCACCGCGGTAAGCCGCGATCTTTGCGGTCCGAACGCCCGAACCGGAGTGTGATCCATCTGTTTGATTTGTCGTAAAATTGCTTCCGACGCAGGCGAAAGTGGCGTCCATCCCAATGCTTCTGCGTGTTCAAGCCGACGCGATACTTCTGCCCGGATAAGTTCGTCCTTTGATCGGGTCCGGAGATTTTTCAGGCGCGTCCAACCGGCGGTTGTGCTACCCGCAGCCAGCTCGGCAGTTCCGAGCCAAAACTCACGCGTATCGTGGGATAATTTCTCTAGTCGAGTCTGAAATAGATGCGCGAGCGCATCAACGCTGCCGGAAAATGCCAGGGTAACCATCACACTCCCTTCATGAAGCCATTGCTGCGCGGGCGCCTCACCAAGCTGGCCAGCGTGTCTGGCGAACTCATGCAACAACTCGTTACGCGCAGCTGGTTTCGCCAAGGGCGCGAAGGTAAAAAACGCATCAGAGTTGGATCAGCTCAGAACACCCCCGGAAATAAAATGACCCTGAATCCATCCCAGCAAACCGCGCCAATCTCCGTTGATGCGAAAAAGCTGCGCCATTGCCTGATGAGCCACGTTCGACCGCGCGTTACGAAGATTGTTTAGGAGTCTCGTCGCAGCGGCAATATCGCCATGCTGGGAAAATTCCATGGCCTGAACGAGATAAAGTTGCGCGGGCAAATCACCGCCGGGATGCAGGAATCGAAGACCGCTAATCAGGCGTCTCGCAGCAGTGTAACGTTGTCGCGCCGCGAGCTCACTCGCTTTTCTTAAACCAACGGCGGGCACCAGTAAGAGAATGAACCATGCGCCGCCGCCGTAAAAACCGGCAGTCTCAGGTCGTATCATCCACGAAATCCCCGTGACGATCAGCACCGCGACGGCGGAAAGTCGCCAGCTGCGATTTGATCCACCTTTTCGCCAGCTTTGCGCAAGCAGGACGAGCGGTGAAACACACGCGAGAAAAAGAAGGATGTGGTTAAAATCAATCATCCGACGTCAATGAATCCGATGTCTTGCCAATGGAAACATCGGATTTAGTTGGCCACAAATTAAACACGGATGAAACACGGAAACGGGAATGCTGTCACCTCCGTGTTTAATCCGTGTCTATCCGTGGCCAGAAATATTCAATCGGAACAGTCTTTCATATTTCCTGAGATTCGCCTTGCCCCGATTCAATGTTGACGCAATCTTCCCGATGCCTGTGAAAACGACAGGCTACTTGCCGCGTTATCCGCAGCCACGGTGAGGTAGAAGTGTTCGAGCGTCCATGGTGACGTCCGGAGTGCGGTGAATGAAATACGGTGTCGTGGTTCACTTCCCAGGTCATCGAGTTGGAGCTTTGATTTATTGCAATCACAAATTCGTGTTAACGGTCGGATCCGCGCCCGGGAAGTCCGGGTCATCCTAGCATCCAACAGCGAACAACTCGGCGTCATGAAGCTTTCTGACGCCTTGCGCAAAGCTCAAGGCCTCGGCCTCGATCTAGTCGAGGTCGCCCCAACGGCTAACCCGCCGGTCTGCAAGATCGTCGATTTCGGGAAATTTCGGTACGACATTTCCAAGCAGGAGAAAGACAGAAAAACAACCGGCGCAAAACTGAAGGAGATCAAGTTTCGGGTAAACATCGATGAGCACGATTACCTGACGAAGATCCGGCATGCTGAGGAGTTTCTCGACAAAGGAAACAAGGTGCGCGTCCAGCTGCAATTTCGGGGTCGCGAAATGGCGCATCAGGAATTCGGAATGCAGCTGATGCACAAAGTGAAGGATGATCTGGTCGGAATGTCTAACGTCGAAATGGAACCGAAGATCGCCGGGCGCAACGTGACCATGACTCTTTCACCGCTGCCAGCAGCGCGCCGTAAACGACGATTTTCTGTGGCCACGGACGATTCCGAAAAAGTTCCGGCAGCCTGAGCCGGAACACGGCGGCGGCGGCAGCGGTCAGAAAGTAAGGGATCTTTTGGCCACGGACTGACACGGATTAAACACGGATTTTTGGAGCTCCGTTGCTTGACCCTATGTCCGTGTTTAATCCGTGTTAGTCCGTGGCCCTTCCAATCAGGACCTCGTCAAACGCATCACGAACCGGCTGGTCCGTTCGTAATGTCTGATGAACTGTGAGGCGCAGGCGCCGCCGGTGCTGGTTCCGGGATTAGTTCGTTCACCCGAACAATCTTACTTGCGCGGCCGGTCGTTTCATCAATCGACACCACTGCTCCGCAAATTCGGACATCGCCGCGAGCGATCGGAAATGGCGCCGGCATATTAGATATGAACCGGTTCACAATCGGATCCACCGCTCGCCCCAGAATTGAATTCACCGGACCACACATTCCCGCATCGCAAAGAAACGCAGTTCCGCCAGGAAAAATCTGTTCGTCGGCTGTTTGAACATGTGTGTGCGTGCCAACAACCGCTGACACCTTGCCATCAAGAAAACGTCCCAGCGCGATTTTCTCACTTGTGGTCTCTCCGTGCGCGTCCACGAAAATAACCGGCGTCTGCTTCCGCATCTTGATCACCTCAGATTCAATCGCCGGAAATGGGTTTTCGAGAATCGGTTGCATGAAAGTCCGCGCCTGCACGCTAACGACTCCGACAAAGCCCTTATTCGTCTCGAGCAGGATCGACCCGCCTCCCGGCGCGCCTGCCGGATAATTAATTGGTCGCAAGAGACGAGGCTCCGTGTCGAGAAACGGAATAATTTCTTTCTGATCCCAAATATGATCACCAGTGGTTATGACCGAGACCCCCGCTCGCAAAAGATCGATGCTGATCTTGGGAGTGATCCCCCGCCCGCCGGCCGCGTTCTCGCCATTCACGATCACAAAATCGACCGCATACGATTCTTTTAGTCGCGCCAGATTCGCGATCACGGCGCTTCGGCCGGGTTCCCCCACAATGTCACCTAGAAAAAGAATCGTCAGCATCAACCGACCATCGTATTGAACAGCAGGAAATCCAAACCGTGATCTTACCCCTTTTTTTCCGCCCCCAGCCCTCGTTCCGTTGCCTCTACCTTTTCCTCTACCTCTTCCTCTTCTCTCCCTCTTTTCCAGCTAACGCCGTCGATCACTTGAGCAATCCTCTCGCTGATCCTCCGGACTGGAATTCACTCAACAAATTTCAAAGGACCATCACTCACGACGAATTCGAATATCTCCTGCGAAACGTCTATGCCAGCCATGGCATTAGCGAGGAGCTTGTTCGAATCGATCGAGATTTCGCCTGCATTCTGATGAACCAGGATCGCCGAAACCTGGTTCACACTTTTCTTTTCCAAAGACGATCACCAACCGAGCTCCAAGAACTCTGCCTTCCGGTCGAACTCATCGCAGCAAGACAAGGCACCGACCGCTTTCCGGGTTTACATATCGCGCTTGATCCCGGCCATATCGGCGGTCAATGGGCGAAGATCGAAGAACGTTGGTTTCAAATCGGTGATGCGCCCCCGGTCGAAGAAGGCGAGATGACATTGCGGGTTGCGAAGATGCTGGCGCCAAAGCTTCGTCAGCTTGGTGCGCACGTTTCATTTGTTCGGGCCAAGAACGAGCCGGTGACTCCGTTCCGACCGGCGGATTTCACCGCGAGCGGCCCGCCAGACTCTTGCGGTTGTCCGGCACAGAGAGTCCACCGGAAACATTCACGGGGCCGGGCGACCCGTTAAAAGAACAAACGGTTCGTTGGCAAAGTGAGATCCTCTTTTACCGGAACAGCGAGATTCGACATCGGGCCAGGCTGGTTAACAAACGTTTGCATCCCGACCTGGTGCTTTGTCTGCATTTCAACGCCGAAGCATGGGGAGACGAATGCAACCCGACGTTAGTCGAAAAGAATCATCTCCATCTTCTGGTTAACGGATCTTATCTCGAATCCGAGCTCGCTTATGACGACGAACGCTTTGAGATGTTGCGTCGGTTATTGGGCCGTTTTCACGATGAAGAATTAAAGATCAGCGACACAGTTGCGGCGGCGATGGCGAAACAAATGCAATTGCCACCGTATCAATACACCAAGGAGAACGTCACCAGAGTTGGCACCACTGGTTATGTCTATGCGCGCAACCTGGTCGCGACCCGGCTCTATCAATGTCCGGTGCTTTACTTCGAACCGTATGTCATGAACAACGCTGAAGTTTTCGAACGGATTCAAGCGGGCGACTACGACGGAACTCGGTCGATCAATGGCGTTGAACGGCCAAGCATTTATCGCGAATACGTTGATAGCGTGGTAGCCGGTTTGGTCGAATACTATCGGAATTGAGGCTCTAATTAACAGGGCCTCTCTTGCACTGTTCTCACGCTCAAAAGACAATACCAAGGAGGGGCGGATGTCCGATCGCCCACCTATCGGCAACGATGTCATTAGGGTGTCGGAACGGCTTCATAGAAGCCTGCAACGGATCTTAGGCGATGACGTGGATTGTCGTTCCGAGCATGACTCGTGCTGCCGATTGTGAATTTGACCCATCACACACGGATAGGTGCGGCGGATCGGCATCCGCCCATTCCTTGGGCCGCATCCCTGTCGCCCTAACCTAAAGCTCTCAATCGCCCGCCGGATATCTTCCATCGTCACATCTTTCACCACCCGCGCTGAACCGATACTTGGCGTGACAACAAAGCGGATCTCCTGACGCTCAATCTTCTTGTCGAACCGAATCGCATCAATAATTCGGTCTCGCGAAAAATCCGCAGGCAACCGTATCGGCAGATCGAATGCTTCAAGCGTAGTCTTGATTCGGTCCTGGTCTGTCGTGGACAAGCCAGCCTTTCGTCTAGAGATCTCGGATGCCGCCACCATCCCAAGCCCAACCGCTTCTCCATGTTGAAAACGGCGATACTCACCGGCCTTCTCGATCGCGTGTCCAATCGTGTGCCCAAAATTAAGAAGAGTCCGTTCCCCTTTGGTTTCGCGTTCATCAGCAGCAACGATTCTCCCTTTGATCTCGATGTTTCGACAAATCAACGAGGCGAGATCCCTTCGATCAAATCGCTGTAGCATTTCGAACATCTCCGCGTCGCTGATGACAGCGTGTTTGATCACTTCTGCGAAACCTTGCTTCCATTCGCGCGGCGGCAAGGTGGCGAGGGCATCAACATCGGCGGCGACCAATAGCGGATGGTGCCATGCTCCAATCATGTTCTTCCCCGGCGCGCTGTTCACGCCCGTCTTGCCACCGATCGAACTATCCACCTGCGCGAGCAACGTTGTCGGCATATGAGCGTAACGAATTCCTCGATGAAAAACAGCGGCAGCAAACCCGGCGAGATCGCCTACCACGCCGCCGCCGAGGGCAATGACGATGGACGAACGATCGAGGCCAGCGTTGCTCATTTGAGCGCAGACCATTTCGGCGGTCGGGATTGTCTTTGCTTCTTCACCGGATTGAATCGTGATCAAAACGGGAGCAAATCCAGAGTTGGTTAGGCTATTCATTACCCGTTCGGCATACAACGGCGCAACATTCGAGTCGGAAACAATTGCGCAACTTGAGGGTTTCACCTTCCGCGCCAGCAACGATCCGGCTTGATCAAGTAACCCGGGACCGACGAGCACTTCGTAGGGGTTGTTGCCGGCTTCAATGCGGATTGACCTCATAACTAGGATTCGATTCGAGCCTATGAGTCGCATTGTTGGTTCAAAAGGCAAAAACACGACGAGTTGTAGTGGCGCTTCTGCGAGCGGCATGTGTCTAGCGTCTGAAGCCCGAAGGGCTGACGGAAATTAGCCGGTGGTGCAAGCCACCGGTTACTCCGCAACAATGTCATTAGCCCCGGTAGGGGCGTCGCTCAACGACGTCATATGCGACGACGCACAACGTTAGGCGTAGCCCCTGCCGGGGCTGATGATTTCTTCCATTTGTGACCGGTGGCTTGCACCACCGTCTAATTTTCGATGACCCTCCGGGTCTCTTTATCGAACCTTCCCTTGACAATCAACGCCACCGTTCCACTAAGTTGATTGCATGCCTGATCCGGTCGACCCGCAGCTACCGCCTGCTGCAGAGCCGTCTCCAACAACGCCCAGCGGAGCCACTTCCCCGACCGGGTTGCCCCCAAATATCGCAGCAGCGCTCGCTTGCATCCCACTCGTCGGTGGCCTGATTTTTTATATCATCGAAAAACACGACCAGTTTGTTCGGTTTTACGCGATGCAATCGATCATCTTCGGCGGCGTCTGGTTTTTGTTCAACATAGTGTCCTGGATCATTCAGTACGTCCTCTCGGCCCTTCCGGTTATTAAGTTCGTGCTCGTTCCGCTTTGGATATTTGTCTCAGCGCTGGTCCACCTGGGCTTTTTGGTCCTCATGATCATTGCCATGGTTAAAGCTTTCAGCGCTGTGCGTTGGGACATTCCATTTGTTGGCCCGATTGCCCGGAAACAAATGGGTGAGGCGGACTGAAAACTTCTTGGCCGACGCTGGCAGAGCTATCGAATCACTTCCCCCCGAGAAGTTTCACTACGGTCTCGGTTAAAATGAGCTCGTGATCGAGCTGACTCGTTACCAGACGAAGGTTCGCGTTGAGACATGCTTCCAAACCACCGAGTAATTGCGGCGTCTTGAACCGGTGCGCTTGCTGCGCGGCAATCCCGAGCGCGTAACCGTTAACTGTTCCGTCTTTTTTTCGCGGCAAATGCTCCGTCGCGCTAGCCGGTAACCGATTCAGCGCGGAGATAAAGGTAAAGGGCGAATGCGGACGCTGAATTCCATTGCGTTCCATCAGGTCTCTGACTAACAAAAGATTCCGGATTGTTGGGACAATCGCGACGAGTAGGATTCCGATCGCCGTCTCTCCCTGATCAAGCAGACGTTTGACCAATGTTAAGGCGCGATCGGCGTCGTATGCGGCAAGCGCATTTCCCAATTCGAAAATCACGCCCCCGCGTGAGAGCGGGACTAACTCGCGGACGACGTCTACGGTAACAAAATTTTTAGAGGCAGGCGAGACGCCTGTGCTCCCATAAAGCTCAATCTTCTCCAGTTCGTTTTCGATTTGGCGCGTGTCGCCGCCCGTGAGAAGGACAAAAAGATCGAGAGCGTCTTGTTCGAATTGTAATCCACGCGCCTTCGCCCTGCCACGGACGATCTCTGTAGCCTCCTCTTCCCAGCCCGATCTCGATGAGTCGAGGCGATCGATCACCTGCACTTCGGCGCGCTTGCCGAGCGTCTTATAAAATGAACGTCGTTTATCGATCTCCGTCGCACTGATCAAGAACGTCACATCCTCCCCCAACCCGGCATCGAGCAAGTCAGCCAGATCGTCGAGCGCAGTTTGCACGGAAGCCGACCTGCCAAGGACGGTGTCCCCAAGAAAATTTGCGTTCTTCAGCCAAACCAATTTGCCGCCCCCGAAAAACGGGAGGGTTTGCAACGAATCGATTGTGGCCCGGATTCTGGATACCGCCTGGTCGACATTGTCGGCCGCCCCATCGACGATCTCCAAACCAAATTCGCCCGCATCCGGTGGGGCGAGCTTGGCGGCGAGCTCAGCCGCAACTCGTTTCACCTCGCTTTCGTCGGATCCAACAACAGCGCGGATATTCGATTCGGACGCGGTGGTCTTGGTTTTGGCTTTCGGCACAGCGCATAACTGTACTCCGGCGTCGAATTTGGCCACGGATTTACGCGGATTAAACACGGAAGAGCCAACCAAGAATGTTCTGCGTTGGTCTGATGCGACCCGATACTTGGCGGCCCGCAGGGGCGCGGCTACAACGCGGACACACCATCAACTCCATCACTCCGCCGCTTTGCGGCCACTTACTGCGGCGCGTCCTGAATCGAGCTGCCGAAATCTTTGGTCGCGTTATCGCGAAATTTTTGCTCGAAATCAGCGAGCGAGGAAAACTTTCCGTTGTAAACGCGAAGCAAAGCCACCTCGAATGGCTGATGGCTGGCCAGCAAATCAAGCAGGACAAGGAAACCAGCTTTGTCGGTCGATACCAAAAACCGAACGAGTCGCTCCGATTCGTTATAGAACGTTTCCACGTTAGCGAACGGAGGTTGCGTCATGACAACCAACGATGTGATTGGAATCAAATCTTGTGGCGCGATTGACTGAGATCGGGATTTAGCATCGAATCCACGAGCCCGTCGGTAGGTTGCGCGGGCACATTTCGAAAAGTACTGGGCAAATCCTTCATCCAACCAACACGGGATCCCATCCGGATAAAATCGATGCAGGATAAGATGCGCGATTTCATGGCCAAGGGTGCTGCCTACAAAATTGTAATTTTGATCACGCCGGATAAAGAGACTGCCTTGGGAATGGATCCCACCGGACCACGGTTCCAAACGGCCAAGAGTCTGGAATTGCGCCCAGTCAGATCCGCTTTCGAAAACGTAAATGTGTGACTTGGTGTTGGTCACCGGCTGGTTACGCTGCAGTTCCTGCGCAATCGCTTGATAATAAAATTCCGCTTCCTGCGAGACCGGTGTCGCGAGATATGCGCTAACAAAATGATAAATGAAATGCTCGGTCTCGGCATGTTTCCACAGTTCGGGGTGCATGCTAAGCGCCTTTTCGCCGAGCGGATTTGGGTCCCGCTGGCTCAGACGGAAGAAGTCGACTTCCGGCAAAAGACCGGTCAGTGGAACGTTAGCACTTGGATCCGCTGCAAGGAGGCGCCCAGTCGAAAGAAGGAGGAATAAGAGAGCCGGGAAACCCCTTGGGGCCAGTCGCATGTTCCGGTCCAGAGCTAATCCCGTGCGAGACGGCTGATTAAGCCGTTTTCGGCCAGGCCCAAGTCGCGCCTTGAGGCATTGATCAACCGAAAGAGTAGAAACTAACGATTCGTCTTTACCGAAAGCCCTTAGAGACGGTAAAAACCCCAAGACCGAGTCCGCATTATCGGACCGGACCGGACCAACACCGACGCCTCTTTTATGACAACCAATCCACACCCGACCACGAAATTTACTATTGGCTTGCTCAGCCTTGTCTTGTTTTGCGGCTCCGCCCCGGCCGCTTCCCTGCTTCTCGATACTCAGTTTCGAACCCCTTTGTTCGCCGAGCCAAATCCGGCGGTCCGCACGGTTTTGCAACCGGATGGCAAGTTCTATTTGTTCTTGGGTGCGGATACGCTGACGGATGTGCGCACTGGCGCCATTACGCGCTATCTGCCGGATGGTTCGTTGGACACCTCATTCAATTTCGATCGTACCTATAAAGTTGTTGAAGCTGCGGCTCCCGCCCCGAATGGCCAGCTGGTTGTCGCGGTCACCAGATACACCTATAGCACCAACTTTGGGACGGAGGAGCTCCTGCGAGTGAATGCAGATGGTTCAATAGATCCGACCTTTGCCACCTCGATCGTTCAGCCCTTCCCCTACACCAGTGTCCGATCGATTATCGTTCAACCAGACGGCAATACCCTTGTTGTGGGAGGATTCACCGATTTTAACCAATCGGGACGACAAAACATTGTTCGGTTGCTGGCCGATGGAACGATCGATTCGAGTTTCAATCCCCCGCAATTTTTGGGTGGGTTCTACGGAATTTATCCGAAGCCGTTCCTAGCAGGCGATAAGATCTTGGTTGCCGGGGACTTCACCCAAGTCAATGGCTCGTTCAGCCCAGGAGTAGCCCGACTTAATTTCGATGGCTCGCTGGATACCAGTTTTCAGGCTTCAGGCTTTGATCGAGTAAGCTCAACCACGCCGATCCGCGGAATCGGAACAACAAGTGACGGGAAAATCCTGGTCGCAGGCCGGTTTCGTAATCCGCAAATTCCGAATGACCGCATGCCGATCATTCGCCTCAATCCTGACGGCAGTCTGGATACTACTTATTCGACGACCCAGTTCACATTGAGCGACATCGGCCGGGACCTTGTTATTCAGCCTGACGACAAAGCAATTGTTGTTATGAACACTTCTATTTATCGCGTCGACTCGGCAGGAGCTTCAGACTCGTCCTTCATCCCGCCGTCGTTTGTTGACATCACTTACGATCCGTTAGGGTATGAAGGCATTACCAACACGATTAGTCTGCAACCTGACGGTAGAATAATCGTCGCCGGCACCTTCACCGATGTAAATCCTGCAGGAAATCCAGGTGACTCACATTATGGCATTGTCCGAGTGAATTCGGACGGCTCGGTGGATAACAGCTTTGTCACGACTCATCGAACCGGATTCGAGGATTACCCCACCAGTTTCGCCAGGTTATCCGATGGTTCGGTCCTGACTTCTTTTCAGCCTTTTTCCAGACACGATCCGTTTATGGCCTTCAATCTTGGGCGGTTGCTGGCAGACGGTTCACAGGATACAGGGTTTACCCTCTCTTCATCCGATCCCGGCGGTATTCTCTCCACTGGATTCCTGGCCAAGGACTTTGTTCGGCTGGTTGACGGAGCATTCTTTGTTTTTGGCGACCTCGGCGGTGCAAAATTCCTTTCGAACGGTTCACAGGATCTGGGGTTTCAGCTGAGCGCCCCATACTTCCAGAAGGCCACCATTACTGCTGACGGCAAGGTGATTCTGTCGGCAGGGACAAGTCCGGACGCGACCGTATGGGGCCCGCTATCACAGATCCGTCGGGACGGTAGCTCAGACGCGGCGTTTCTGCCGCCCCCAGAAATATTTGCAAATCAGGTTATTCGGGAACAGGGCGAGCTTTATCAACTTTATGTTGGGAGCCACGTTCTGGCAATTCAACCTAACGGAAAGATTCTCTACCTCTTTCTTTCGTCGGACCAATACTATCATCTTATCCGGCTTAATCCGGATGGTTCGCAAGATCCAGGGTTCCCAGCTGTAAGCCTGGATCCGGTGAATTTGTATCTGGACTATCCGGTAGTGTGGGATCCGTTTAACGGAGGCTTGGTCCAACCGCCTGGGGGGCATATCGCGCCACGGCGCCAATCCAGGATGCACATGTTTTGGCCGATGGGCGTATTATTCTTTGCGGACAGTTTACCTTGTTCAATGGCGTCTCCCGCGCGCGGAATCGTCCGATTGATGGAAGATGGCACAATCGACTCAACCTTTAATGTCGGCGCCGGCCCCCAGTGGACCACCACAACCGAAACGACTTCGTTCTTCCCGTTCGTCGAAGCAATGGAGGAACAAGTCGACGGGAACCTCTTAATTGCAGGGACCTTTGAGGCATTCAATGGAACACCACTTCCAGGAATCGCGAGCCTTAGCCCTGACGGTTCGGTCGATACTTCATTTGTAGCGCCTGCGGAGCGAAAGAAATTTGCGGGGGGTACCGCAAATTTGGCGCGGCAACCGGATGGATCGTTTTTATTAAGCGGTCCATATAGTTTCCCAGCGGAACCCAACGCCGCTTTCATCCACATCAACAGCGTCGGCGGGGTCCCGGTTGTTGGGAGTCCGCCTCAAGCTACGGCCATAATTGGCCAGCCATTCAGTTATCAAATTGAGGCCAGTGGTCAGCCAACCAGTTACAGTGCGACCGGCTTACCTCCCGGTTTCACCATTGATCCAAATACCGGCGTCATAACCGGAACGCCGAACAGCGGCTATATTGGCATCTACGTCATACTCATAACTGCAACCAATGACGATGGAACGAGCACCGCTTTTTATCTAACCCTTACGGTACCCCCCTCCCCAGACTGGTCCCATCCCCACTCTGCAAAACATTTCCACCCGCCTGAAAGTTCTTGCCGGGGACAATGCGCTGATCGGCGGCTTCATTATTACGGGTCACGCACCGCGACGGGTAATTGTCCGCGCAATTGGTCCTTCGTTAACCGGTCTGGGAATTTCAGGCGCCCTAGCCGATACAACCTTGGAGCTGCATGGCCCGGACGGCTTTGTCACAATCACGAACGACAATTGGAGACAGACACAGGAAAGCGAAATTCAAGGGACCGGAATCGCACCGAGCAATGATCTTGAGTCGGCTATTGTGGCAGCGTTACCTCCCGGAGCCTATACGGCAATTGTGCGAGGAACAAATGATCAGACCGGCGTGGGACTGGTAGAAGCGTACGATCTCGACTCAACGAGCGATGCACAATTGGCCAACATCGGTACACGGGGTTTCGTTGATAATGCGGAGAATGTGATGATTGGTGGGTTGATCGCGGGGCCGTCCACGGCTGGGAGCGGCCGGGTTTTAATTCGTGCGATCGGCCCTTCGCTCTCCAACGTCGGGGTCCCGAACACACTTCAGAACCCGATGCTGGAATTACACGATAGCAATGGCGGCCTGATTCAATTCAACAACAATTGGAGAGATACTCAGGAATTGGCCATTCAAGCGACCGGCATCGCTCCCACCGATAACAATGAGGCTGCGATCCTGACTGTTCTCGGTCCAGGCAGTTACACAGCGGTAGTGCAAGGCGAAGACGGGGGAACAGGCGTCGGGCTCGTTGAAGTTTACAATTTGCAGTAAACGCCTGGCAAATTCCAAGACGCGTTCGAACCAACAACTATGAATCCTATGCCAAATCCAGCCATCAGACTTACAATTGGCTTGCTTAGCATTGCCTTATCCTGCGGCTCAGCCCCGGCCGCCTCCCTTCTTCTCGATACTCAATTCCGCGCACCTTTATTCGCTGAGCCACACACGGTGGTCCGGACCCTTTTGCAGCCGGACGGCAACTTTTATTTGTTTTTTGATACGGACACACTGACCGACGTTCGCAGCGGCGCTATTACGCGTTTCCTGCCGGACGGGACACTGGACACTTCCTTCAATTTCAGCCGGTCCTACAAGGTTGTGGATGCAGCGGCGCTGGCGCCAAATGGCCAACTCGTTATTGCGGTAATTCAATACACCTATGGAACCAGCGTTGGGACAGAACAACTTCTACGACTGAATACTGATGGCTCAATCGACCCGAGTTTTACTATCTCGATCGTTCAGCCGTATCCATCCAACAGTGTCCGTTCAATTCTCGTTCAACCGGACGGAAATACTCTGGTCGTTGGGTCATTCACAGATTTTGGGGGATCCGGAAGACAAAAGATTGTTCGACTGTTGGCCGACGGAACGATCGATCCCAGTTTTAACCCGCCCGAATTTTCAGGCGGGTTCTACGGAATTTATCCGAAACCCGTCCTAACTAATGGAAAAATAATTGTCACCGGCGACTTCAGTCAGGTCAATGGCGTCGCTAATCTCGGTGTTGCTCAACTTAACTCAGATGGATCGCTCGACACCAGTTTTCAGGCCTTGGGTTTTACTCGATATACTTCAGGCATCCCGATCCGCGGCCTCGGAACAACCAGCGACGGAAAGATCATAATCGCTGGCCGATTCCGTATTGGGTCAGGGCCGGGCGCACCGCGACCGCAGCTTCTCCGCCTCAATAGCGATGGAAGTCTCGATAGTAGTTATCTGCCGACGCTGAGCGATTCGAGTGACATTGCCAGGGATCTCGTTATTCAGTCAGACGACAAAGCAATTGCTGCTCTCAGCGGCTATGTTTTTCGGATTGATACAAACGGCGTAGCAGACCCGACTTTTACGGTCCCGCTGTGCGTTGACGCCAGCTCTGATCCGTACGGCGAACTCGGCATTACCTACACCCTTGGTTTGCAGCCAGACGGGCGAATACTCGTCGCCGGGGCCTTTACCGATATAAATCCTGCAGGAAATCCAGGCCTTTCACATTTCGGCATCGTTAGGCTAAATTCGGATGGCACAGTCGATCCAAGTCTCGTAATGACCCATCGAACCGGCTTTGAGGATTTTCCAACAAGCTTCGCCAGGTTAACGGATGGTTCGGTTCTAAGTTCATTCAGGGTCTCCTCTCAACTGCATGATCCGACCATGCCTTTTAATTTTGGCCGGCTGCTCCCAGACGGCTCCGTGGACCCTGCATTTACGCTCTCCTCGGCCGACCCAGGCGGTATCCTCTCCATGGGATTTATCGCCAAAGATTTTATTCGAATGGTTGATGGCGAGTTTTTCGTATTCGAGGAGAGCTATGGTGGCGCAAAATTCCATTCGAACGGGTATCAGGATCTGTCATTTCAATTTAGCGGTGGCCCCTTTCAGGAAGCGACGACAACTCTGGACGACAAGGTGCTTCTATCCGCAGGGACAAGTCCGGACGCGACGATATGGGGCCCACTTTCCCGTATGCGGCGCGATGGCAGCCTGGATAGCACACTCTTTTTACCGGAAGTGCATTCGAGTCAGGTTATTTACGATCAGACGGGACTGTCTCAACTTTTTGTTGGCAGCCACGTTTTAGCGGTCCAGCCTAACGGCAAAATTTTGTTCATCTATTTTGCTTCCGATCAATTTTTTCACTTTGTCAGGCTTAATCAGGATGGTTCGCAAGATGACAGTTTTCCAGCCGTAACGCTGGACCCAATCAATTTGGTCGTGGATTTTCCGTATGTTTTTGATCCGTATGCTGGCGGCTATGTCCAGCCATTTGGAGGCGCATGGAGCGCCACCGCCCCGATCCAGGATGCTCATGTCCTACCGGATGGACGAATAATCCTTTGCGGACTATTTACCTCCTACAATGGAATCCCCGCCCGTCGCGTCGTCCGATTGTTTCCAGATGGCACAACCGACTCTAGCTTTGACGTCGGCGGCGGCGCCCAATGGACAACGACGACCGAGACGTCGTCGTTCTTCCCAGCGGTCGAAGCGTTGGAAGAACAAGTCGATGGCAAACTTTTAATTGCCGGAACGTTTGAGGCCTTTAACGGAATACCCCTTCCAGGAATTGCGAGCCTGAATCCTGACGGCTCGGTCGATGAGTCATTTATTCCACCGGCCGAGCGACAGAAATTTGCCAAAGGCACCGCCAAATTGGCGCGACAACCGGATGGCTCATTCTTGTTAAGCGGCCCATATAGTTTTCCGGGGGAAAGCGACCCGGCTTTCATCCATATCAACAGTGTCGGCGGGATACCGGTGGTGGGGAGTCCGCCTCAAGCCACAGCGATAATCGGACAGCCATTCAATTATCAGATTGAGGCCAGTGGCCAGCCGACCAGTTACAATGCGACCGGTTTACCTCCCGGTTTTACCATTGATCCAAATACCGGCGCAATCACCGGAACACCGAACAGCGGTAATGTCGGCATTTACGTCATATTCATAACCGCAACCAACGACGATGGAACGAGCGCCACCTTTTATCTAACTCTTACGGTGGCTCCCTCGTCGATCGGTCCGTTTCCCACTCTGCAAAATATTTCTACGCGCCTGAAAGTTCTCGCTGGGGACAACGCGTTGATCGGCGGTTTTATTATTAGCGGTTATTCTGAACGACGTGTAATTGTTCGCGCGATTGGTCCTTCGTTAACCGGTCTGGGTGTTTCAGGTGCGCTGGCGAACCCGGTATTGGAGCTGCATGGTCCGGACGGCTTTGTCACAATCACGAACGACAATTGGCGAGACACTCAGCAAACCGAGATTGAAGCTACTGGAATCGCACCGAGCAACGACCTTGAGTCAGCCATTGTGGCGACCTTACAACCTGGCGCGTACACGGCGATTGTTCGGGGAATCAGTGACGGAATCGGCGTGGGCCTGGTGGAAGCCTATGACCTTGAATCAACCCCCTATGCGCAATTGGCCAATATCAGCACACGCGGCTTCGTTGATAATGCGGAGAACGTGATGATTGGCGGGTTGATCGCGGGGCCGTCCACGGCTGGGAGTGGACGGGTTTTGATCCGCGCGATTGGCCCTTCGCTCTCCAACGTTGGCGTCCCGAACACACTCCAAAACCCGATGCTGGAATTGCACGACAGCAACGGTGGTCTAATCGCATTCAACAACAACTGGAAAGAGACCCAGGAGTTCGCCATCCAAGCGACCGGCATCGCTCCCACCGATGATAATGAGGCTGCGATCCTGACCGTCCTTGCGCCGGGCAGTTACACCGCGGTTGTCCAAGGCGAAGACGAGGGAATAGGAGTCGGGCTGGTTGAAGTTTACAATTTGCAATAGACGCAGCGCGGATTCTAAACGGCTCGAATCGACAACTAATGAATCTCGCTCCCAATCCAGCCATCAGACTTACAATTGGCTGGCTCAGTTTTGTCTTATGCCGCGGCTCAGCTCCGGCCGCTTCCCTTCTTCTCGATACTCAATTTCGCACCTCTTTATTTGCAGAACCGTATCCAGCAAATCGCACGCTCTTGCAACAGGACGGGAAATTCCTTGTCTTTTCCAGCACAGATACCCTAACCGATGTGCGTACTGGCGCCATCACTCGATACTTGTCGACCGGGACACTCGACACCTCATTTAGCTTTAGTCGCGACTACAAGTTTGTTCATGCCGCCGCGGTAGCGCCAAATGGTCAGCTGATCATCGCCACCATTCAGTACAGCTACGGCACAGGTTTTGGGACGGAGAAGGTTTTGCGACTGAATTCGGACGGGACGATTGACTCGGCGTTTACCATCTCAATGGTTCAGCCATATCCGTACACCACTGTCCGATCGATTATTGTTGAATCAGGCGGAACGATTCTGGTCGTTGGGTCATTCACTGATTTTGGCGGATCAGGCAGACAAAAAATCGTTCGACTGTTAGCCGACGGAAATATCGATAGCACCTTTAACCCTCCTCAGTTTTCAGGTGGCTTCTATGGAATCTATCCAGCACCCATCCTGAACGATGGGAAAATCCTGGTCGCCGGGGACTTCGATCAGGTTAATGGCTCTGACATTCCCGGGATAACCCGGTTAAATTCAGACGGATCGCTTGACGTCGACTTTCAGGCTTCCGGTTTTACTCGGTACGGGGGGGCAAGCACACCAATCCGTGGCCTGGGGATAACAAGTGACGGCAAGATTTTGATCGCTGGACGGTTTCACTTGGATGGCTGGCCGTCGTCGTGGCGAGCACCAATTATTCGAATTCAGCCAAATGGCGTTGTGGACACGAGTTATTTCGTGCAGCAGTTCGGCTCGAGCGCTATCGGCAGGGATCTTGTTATTCAGCCTGACGACCAGTCAATTGTCGCGATTAGCGATTCCGTGTATCGCATTGACCCGACTGGTGTAGTGGACCCAACCTTCTTTCCTCCATCATTTGTTGCGCTTAACTACAGCCCGTCCGGCACAGTGGGATTCAGCACGACGCTGAGTCTGCAATCGGATTTGCGGGTAATCGTTGCCGGAACCTTTACTGACGTGAATGCTTCGGGGAATACAGACGACTCTCATTTTGGAGTGGTTAGGCTAAATTCGGATGGCTCGATCGATCCAGCATTTGTCATGGACCATCGAACCGGTTTTGAAGATTCTCCAACGAGTTTTGCGCGTTTATCGGACGGCTCGGTCCTGACTGCCTTTAGAACCTCGCACCAACGACACGATCCGGCGATGTCCTTCAATCTTGGCCGGCTTTTGCCAAACGGCATGGTCGATCCGTCATTTACACTCTCCTCCTCTGATCCCGGTGGAATTCCTCGGCCGGATTCGTCGCCAAAGACTTCATTCGGCTGATTGACGGTGAGTTGCTTGTCTCTGGGGATTATTGGTGGAAGGGGGTAAAGTTTTTTGCGAACGGGGAACAGGATCTGGCATTTCAAATGGACGCCGAAACACCGGCCTTTCAAAAGGCGGCAAATACTTCAGATGGGAAGGTGCTGTTGTCCGCAGGCACAAGTCCTGACGCAACGGCTTGGGCCACGCTTTCACGTATTCGGCGCGACGGCAGTTGGGACTCGGCTTTTCAGTTGCCGCAGTCGATAAATGCCAGTCAGGCTATCCGTGATCCGGTATGACGAAACCTTTACGCTGTCTACGTCGGCAGTCATCTGCTCGCAGTTCAACCTAACGGAAAGATACTACTCATCTATCTTGCGTCTGATGAACACTTCCACTTTATTCGGCTCAATCAGGACGGCTCACAGGACGATACTTTTCCAGCTGTTACGCTTGATCCAATCAATTTGTCCCTGAACTATCCGGTAGTTTTCGACCCGTATTCGCAGTGGTCCGCTCAACTGCCGGGAGGAGTGTGGGGAGCCACTTCACCAATTCAGGATGCGCATGTCCTGCCGGATGGGCGAATCCTTCTGTGCGGCCAGTTCACCTCTTACAATGGGGTTCCGGCACGCGGGATGGTCAGATTGTTCGAGGACGGAACGATTGACTTTAGCTTTAACATTGGGAGCGGCGCTCAATGGATCGAGACGCCCGAGACCTCGTCCTTCTTTCCATCCGTCGAGGCGCTTGAAGAACAAGTTGACGGAAAACTATTAATTGCCGGAACATTCGAGGCCTTCAACGGAATCGCGCTGAACGGTATCGCAAGCCTCAATCCTGACGGCTCTGTCGATACGTCTTTTATTCCACCCGCGGAGCGACGAAAATTTGCGACGGGGACCGCGAGTTTGATGCGGCAACCGGATGGATCGTTTTTGTTAAGCGGTCCGTATAGTTTTCCGGGGGAAAATGAAATGGCTTTCATTCATATCAACAGTCTCGGTGGGATACCGGTTGTGGGGAGTCCGCCGCAAGCCACAGGCATAATTGGGCAACCATTCAGTTATCAGATTGAGGCCAGCGGTCAGCCAATCAATTACAGCGCAACAGGTTTACCCGCCGGGTTCAGCATTGATCAAAATAGCGGTCTCATCACCGGCACACCGGCCACCGACAATATCGGGATCTACGTGATATTAATAACCGCAACCAACGGCGATGGAACGAGTGCCACCTTTTATCTAACTCTTACGGTGGTTCCAGCGCAAACCGGTCCCCTTCCAAGACTGCAAAACATTTCTACACGGTTGAAAGTTCTGGGGGGAGACAAGGCACTCATCGGTGGTTTTATCGTTACCGGTTCATATCAACAACGAGTGATTGTTCGTGCCATTGGTCCTTCGCTAACTAACTTGGGCATTTCAGGTGCGCTGGCGGATCCGGTGTTGGAGCTACATGGACCGGACGGTTTCGTCACAGTCACGAACAATAATTGGCGAGAGACTCAGCAAAGCGAGATCGAAGCGACTGGGATCGCACCAACTCACGATCTTGAGTCAGCCATCGTGGCGACTTTGCAGCCTGGCGCTTACACCGCCGTGGTGCGAGGAGCGAATAACGGGATCGGAGTCGCTCTGGTGGAAGCTTACGATCTCGAATCAGCTGGTTACGCCCAATTCGCTAATATCAGCACGCGAGGCTTCGTCGATAATGCAAACGATGTGATGATCGGTGGATTGATCGCAGGGCCATCGACATCAGGGAGTGGTCGCGCTTTGATCCGCGCGATCGGTCCTTCTCTATCCAATGTTGGAGTACCAAACGCGCTTCAGAATCCAATGCTCGAATTGCACGATAGCAATGGGGGTCTCATCAGATCGAATAACAACTGGCGGGATTCACAAGAATTCTTGATTCAGGCGACCGGCATCGCTCCCACCGATGACAACGAGGCTGCGATCCTGACCGTCCTTGCGCCGGGCAGTTACACTGCAGTGGTGCAAGGCGAAAACCAGGGAACTGGCGTCGGATTGGTAGAGGTTTACAACCTGTTCTAGCTCGCGATTGCCGCACGTCCCGCGACTATTTTTGGCCTATCGTTCTCTCCAAAGACTTAAGCCCTTGCAGCGCCAGGCGCCTCTTCTGTTGGAAGTGATGATTGGATTATTTAGTGTTCGACTTTTTTGGAGTCGTGTCCGTTCCGTTCTCGCAATTGCGTGATTCGAATTCAAGAGGAAAAAGAGCAAGGTCCGCCTCAGTAATCTTGCTGTCGGCGTTTGAAGTCACGACACCAGCAAGAGGTCTCTTGGTCACCTTGATCGGCTGCGCTTCGATGTTTGATTTCGTAACCGAAAACGATGCTTTCTCCAAAACATTGCAGCCCTTCCTTGTTTCCTCGAAATCTTCATTCGTCGTTCCGACAAATAGTGTCTTGCGATCGTGGAAACTGTAACCCCAGAGGAATTGCCCAGGAGCGACGGCACGGAAAAGAGGCCAATGTGGTTCCGCATTCCGGATGCTTCGCGCCGCTTTGAGATTCAAATCAAAATCAAAACGAAGAAGCGCAGCGTGGAATGAGCCTGGGCGAAATCCGGCCATATTCAGAAGCGTTGCATAAAGAGCATCGCCGGTTTGGTCAACAAAACCGATTCCACCGGGCGAACCGAACCTAACCTGTTTTTCAATTTTTCCGGTCTGATAATTAATGGCAAAAATATAGGAAACGTATTTTCCCGAAACAACTTGCCCGCCCGCGGCAAAGAAATAGGGATCGGTGAATCGTTAAAGCATCGAGCTGTGTCCAAAATCTTCCATAGCAGGTATTACGTTCATTGATCCCAGGGACCAAGCGACGTTGCCATCTGTATTGATCTTCATTAAGACCTTCTCTTTCGAGTCGTCGAGCATAACGAATTCCACCAAAACAGAACCGTCGGAGCATGTTCGCGGTTCAGCCTCAAAATCAGAGTGGGCGAAATCATAAAGATTGGACCACATAATTTCGCCGGTTTCGTCAAGACGCATCAACGCCAACACAGGTGTCGTCGCTTGTTCAGCTCGAACTGAATTTCTGAAGAAAAGATAATATCCGCCATGATCTTGCGCGCGGACGAGATACGCCCCTTTCAATGCTGCGGTGGCCTGTTTTCCTTTGGGAGAGCTCAATTTGTATGTCTTCTCAAAACGCAACCTGAAGTCGGAAGCCAAAAGCGCGACATGAAGAGAGTCATCGACTGCCTGTGTGCACGACATCTCCAAATCGAAATCGGGACCGGAATTCGAATGCCATTGCACGAATGGCGAAGAGAGTGTGGACGGCATGAAAGCGATCTGAGCCGAAGCTTGCTGGTGTAGTGTCTTGGCGTCGAATCTGGCGAGTTCTAACATTCCGCTCTTCGATAAATCTTTTTTCCAGATCGATTGCCCGTCGCTCTCCAGACCGACCGAGGACCCGGCTTGCCTTTATCCGCAGCTCGCACTGACCAGACAAGATGACCCTCTAAGGTTATGCAAGCCAACCATCCGACATCCTCGCTTGTTTGATTCGAAGAATTCGAAACTTCTCCGCGAAGAAGAACCTGACCATTTCGAAGCCCGCCTCGTGCGACGTAGCCGTGAAGCGCTTTCATTCCGGGCTCTTTCGCACTACGTATTGCATTGCAAAACCGCGATCAGACTCCTGTGCGATCACGGTCAGGCAATGGCCAAGGAAAAAAGCCGCTAGGGCAATCAGCCTCTTACTAAGAAGAGTAATGGTTTTGCTCATCGTCCTCTGCGACTTGCTTGGCCTATTGTAACAGTTGCAAGGCGCAAAGTGCAGCTGCAGTTCGATTCTCCACCCCCAACTTCGAATAGATGTGTTGGAGATGCTTCCGCACCGTTCCGGGGCTGAGGTCTAGAATTTTGCCTATGGCCCAATTTGCTTTCCCTTGAGCAACCCACGATAAGACTTCTGCTTCACGTGGGGTCAGCTTGTTCTGAGCGTCTGCGTACCAACGATCTATCGCACCGGTTTCCTCCAATAAGAGACAAGGTGGTCCGGACTCACGTTCGATATGCGTGATAACAAGAAGGTCACCGTCCTTCTCTATTCGCAAAGGGAAGATGCCCTTCTCTTTCCGGTTAAGCCATTGGCGAACAGCACGCGGGAGCATTTCCGGCGAACTGGCCTTCGGAAAATATTTCCTCAACCAACTACTGGCCAGGCTACCGGCGCAACGAATTTGGCCATCAGCGCTGCAGATGATGATGCCACGGAGTCGGCAGGACGCCTCGTGATTCATAGATGACTTTTCAAACCCATATCCCTCAACGCTTTACGCGTTTTGCACAGAAAGTATGACGAATTTTCCCTAACGAAACAATACTTTTCTTTCTCTCTCCCCCCCCACCGCTCTCCCCGCCTACGCGCTTCAGCGTATTTACCTTCTCATCCCCTTTCAGGAACAATCCCCCAAATGGGCCTTCGGCCTCGGCCATGTAACAGCAACGCGGGATCCACTTTCAGCGACTGCAATCTGCGGATCGCTCTCTCCAATCCGGACACTTGTTTTCCGCGGCCGGCTCAACGAGCAAAGATACCGCCCGCAAGAACCAAGAAGTCGAGCGTCATCTCAGTAACGACAATACAAGAATCAAATCACTCGGATACTCCTTATGAAAACAATAGAATCTAACAATTCAATAAATTCCTTTCCGCGACTCGCAACCGCGCTACGCCATTTGTTTTTCACAGCGATTACGCTCGGACTCATCGCAACTGCCCAGGCTGGGGCAGAGATCCAATACATTCTTACAACTCAGAACGATCCAGTAAAACCGTCGAGCACTTTGGAGTTCGACCTGACAGTCCATAATATTTCGACCGGATCCCAGGACGTAAGGATGGATTGGACGGTGCCTCAGTTTACCATTCAAGCAGGGGTGGGAGGCGGAGGCGCTGCAGGCAACCATGTCTTTCCCACTTTAGCTCCCGGCCAATCGATTAGTTATAGGTTCTTCTTCCAAATTGTAGCTTCTGACGTTGTTCCAGAAGGAGAACTGATAACTCTGACTCTGCACGACTTCACTCGGGTGGCTATGGTGGAGCAGACTGCATATGTGCGCAATTCGCCAGCCATGAATCTGGCGCTTTCGACAGAACAAGGGTCAGTGAAACCGGGCGAAACGTTCACTTACACATTGGCAGCTTCGAATATTAGCGGAGGCAATTTGCCAGGAGCCGAACTCAGCGTCGAAATACCCGAAGGGGCAACTTTGGAATCTTCGGATCCTCCCGGGCAAGTAAATGGCAATACCGTTACCTGGAACCTGGGTACATTTACCGCGGGGGCGAATGAACGGCGCAACGCGACTTTCCGGGCCAACGCCGAAGGCACTCTTCCTCCGTTAGGCCTAGTCAAGGCTAAGCTAACCGATCAAAGCAGCCATCTCGCTCAAGCCAGCGCCTCAACAGTGGTGACCGTTGAGCCGACTTTCCAATACATTGTCACAGCAGTCCACGATCCGGTGCAACCGCAGCAAGTATTGGAGTATGACGTCACCGTTCACAACCTATCGACAGCTTCACAGTCGCTGACTTTGGTTTGGACCGTTCCTTTCTATACCACTGAGGCAGGCGTAGGAGGCGGAGGAGCTCAAGGTAACCACAATTTCGGCCCCATCCCATTGGGACAATCGATTACCTATCGACTTTTCTTCAATGTCTCGAATGACACCGCAGCACCAGACGGCGGAAATATTAATTTAGCCCTCTTCGATTTGGATCGCGCCGCTTCTGTCTCCCGCAGCGCAGTAATACGCGTCTCACCCGCGCTTAGTCTGGCGCTTTCGACCGAACAAGCAAGCGTGGCGCTAGGAAGCACTTTTACTTACACGTTGTCGGCGGCCAACATCAGTGGGGGCAATTTACCTGGAGCCGCCTTGAGCGTGGATGTTCCCGAAGGAGCGACCCTGGATTCATCCGATCCTCCGGGGCAGGTAAATGGAAATACTGTCACTTGGAGTCTGGGAACACTTGCGGCGGGAGCAAATGAACGACGCAAGGTGACCTTTCGAGCGACCGCCGAAGGTACTCCGCCACCGTTAGGCCCAATCAACGCCCGGCTCACTGATCAGGGTGGCCATGTAGCTCGGACGGGCGATGTGAAGGTGGTAACCGCGGAGCCTGCTTTTCAATACATTGTCACGGCGGTTCAAGATCCGGTGCAACCGCAGCAAGTATTGGAATATGATATCACAGTCCACAACATAACTACATCTTCACAACCAGTGAGATTGTATTGGACGGTGCCTCCCTACACCACTGAGAGCGGTGTCGGAGGCGCAGGCGCTCAAGGGAACCACGATTTCGGCCCCATCCCCATGGGGGAATCGGTTAGTTACCGGATCTTCTTTAACGTCTCGTCTAGCACGGTCGTGCCGGACGGCGAGAATATTACCTTAGAATTATTCGATCTGGAACGCGCGGCTTCTGTCTCCCGAAACACCGTGATACGCGTCTCACCCGCGCTGAATCTGGCTCTTTCAACCGAACAGGGAACGGTGGCGCCGGGAGGAACTTTCACGTACACGTTGGCGGCCGGCAACATCAGCGGAGGCAATTTGCCAGGATCAGAGTTAAGCGTGGACGTGCCCGAAGGAGCGAGTCTGGAATCATCCAATCCCCCGGGGCAAGTAAATGGCAATACCGTCACTTGGAGTCTGGGCACACTTGTGGCCGGAGCAAATGAACGACGTAACGTGACGTTTCGAGCCAACGCGGAAGTACCCCTCCTCCACTCGGTCCGATTAATGCCCGGCTCACCGATCAAGGCGGCCACGTTGCCCGCGCTAGCGATGCTCGCGTGGTTATTGCCGAACCCACCTTCGAATATGTCCTGACTGCGGTTCAGGACCCGACTCAGCAAGGAACGGTCTTGGAGTAACGATGTCACCGTCCATAACCTTACGACTGCTTCACAGTTAGTGACTCTGGTTTGGACCGTCCCTGCTTACACCAGTGAGTCAGGCGTAGGAGGTGCAGGGGCCCAAGGTAGCCATAATTTCGGCAGCATCCCAAAGGGCCAATCGAGGCAATTCCAAATACTCCTCAACGTTTTCGGAACAACCGTTGTTCCAGACGGAGCGAACATTAGTCTTCAGATGTTTGATCTGGAGCGAGCGGCATCCGTCTGGAGAACGGTCGCAGTGAACCCGCATGCTTCGGGAACACCCACTCCGACTCCTGGCGGCTCCGTTACGCCAACACCAACACCGGGTGGCACGGCCACGCCTACACCTGGACAATTGGCGAATATCTCCACTCGACTTCGCGTTGAGACGGACAATAATGTGTTGATCGGAGGCTTTATTCTTACCGGCACACAGCCGAAACGAGTAATCCTGCGTGCGATCGGGCCTTCGTTAACTGCGGTCGGCGTTCAAGGCGCGCTGGCTAATCCTACCCTTGAGTTGCATGATACGTCCGGCATCGTCGCTACCAATGACAACTGGATGGACGC
The DNA here is from genome assembly GCA_963751725.1 of uncultured Verrucomicrobiae bacterium. Taxonomy (GTDB): domain Bacteria; phylum Verrucomicrobiota; class Verrucomicrobiia; order Chthoniobacterales; family UBA10450; genus AV80. Next base: position 17,197 of record CAVVVQ010000033.1, on the reverse strand, counting down.
GTCTAACAGACAGGAAATCATCGACAGCGGTTTCGCGCCTAGCGACAACCTCGAGTCCGCCATCCTGGTGACGTTGCCCGCCAACGGTTCCGGCTACACCGCGATCGTGCGAGGAGTAGATAATACCACCGGTGTGGCGCTGGTGGAGGCGTATGACCTGGATCTCGCCGCTAACTCTCGGTTAGCGAACATTTCGACGCGCGGTCTGGTCCAGACATCGGATAACGTGATGATTGGAGGTTTTATCATCGTTGGACAAGGACCGGCCAGAGTCATTATCAGAGCAATTGGCGGCTCCCTTTCCGTTCAAGGTAACCTGGTTGATCCAACTTTAGAACTACACGATGGCAATGGCGCCCTCCTCGCCGCGAATGACAACTGGCGCAGCGACCAGGAACCGGAAATTATCGCGACCGGTATCCCGCCTACTGACAATATGGAGTCCGCGATTGTCCGCACCCTTAACCCCGGCGGTTACACCGCCATTGTCCGAGGAGTAAACGATACGACCGGTGTCGCATTAGTAGAGGTCTATCAATTGAGCAATTGAATGCCAAGAGGCTAACGGCGCCTCTAAACTAAACAGGAAAACAATCGTCGATGATGGCCATTGCTCCGACCTCACTCCAAGTCTCACTTCCCAATGCGTTTTTCATCACGAGATGCGTTACTCTTTCCATATTGGCATATGCAGCAACGGCAATCGTCGGACCTTGCCGCGCCGGCACACTGGCGGAATACACCGCAGCGGAAGCGAAGAAGCACATTGGCGAGAACGCCATTGTTGTCGGCACGATTGATTGCGTCGGGCACGGTCGACGACACGTCGACTTGCAGATCGGTGGCTGTCCGCCGCACACCTTGGTCTGGATCCTTCTACCTAACGATGCCACCGGAGCTAAGGTTGACCCTGAAACATTACGGGGCGTAACGGTCGCAGTTACCGGAAAGATCGAATCGTCCGGCGGAATACCGCAAATCACGGTCAAGTTCACAAAGGACATTCAAGCGCGCTCGGCGCTACAGATCAATTACATCGGTAGTGCTTACGAAAAAGAAACCAAAGGTGATTTCGATGGCGCGATCGAAGACTTAAACCAAGCCATCGAACACCAGCCAGCGCGCCGCGATGAAGCATGCCAACACCTGGCCCTACTAAAGGAAAAGAAAGGCGACTGGGCCGGCGCACTCGACAGCTTACGACCGGCTAGTCGCACTCGATCCTAACAACGCTGGTTCGTATTACGTTCGCGCGACAGCGAAGAAACAGCATGACGATTTCGATGGTGCGATGGCCGATTTCGCCCGAGCGGCCGAACTGAGATCGAGCGGCATCGGTTTGGTTGAAATTGGAAACATGCGCAAGGCGAACGGTGATGCGGTGGAGCGAAGGCGGATACGAGAAGGCAATCGCCATGCTCGATAGCCAGATCGCGGGGGTGCAAAAGCCTTCGGACCGACTCGATTTGCTGTATTACCAGCGTGGATTCGCGAAGGAATTAAAAGGCGACGTTGATGGAGCTGTGGCCGATTACTCGCAAGCGATAGCGATCAAGCCGTCTTACGAAGCGGGCGCCTATAGCAAGAGAGGCGACATCAAGAAGGCACGCGGCGATCTTTCCGGCGCGATCGCAGATTATCAATTCGCGGTGAAATATGCTCAACTGCCCGAAGATAACGAGAAATTAAGAGCCACGAAAGCTGAGGCTGCGGCCAAGAAGGTGGGTGCTCAACCGAACGCGCAGTCTACGCAAAACGAACGATCGTTTAACAAGAGCGAAGTTTCTCCCGAGTCTATCGCGGAGGCATTTGTCCAGGCATACTCAGGAGCGGATGTTGACGCGGTCGCCGGTCTTTACGCCAACCGTGTCGATCATACCGACAGCGGCGTAATCAGTAATGCCGCCGTGCGCGTGCAGGCCGAACAATATTTCGCGCGATGGCCGGTGCGACATTGGAGTTTGGTTGGGCAAGTCAAAACGATCCCATTGGGCCCGTTCCGACAGAAAGTCATCTTTTCGGCAAATTATGACGCAGAGAACATGCAGACCAACAAGCATGCGTCCGGTGTCGCACAAGAGACGCTGATCGTGGACACCGAAAGTAATGGAGCCATGAAGATTGTTTCGCAAAAAGAGCAGACAAGTAAGAGAAGTAGCGGCCAATCCGATGGCCCCACTAAAAAGACATTGGAACACGCGAATTTTGAGACAGCGACAACCAACAGTGCGTCAGACGCAGCTATGAAGCGAAGACTGCTTGGCTACTGGCAGAGTGGTCGGCACGCGTACCTCTTTAAATCTGACGGCATCTGTTACATGGTCGAGGGTACAACTAAGTCTGACTGGGATATTCGCGGCGGGGTGTACTACTACGGTGGAATACCTTGTAAGATCGGGTCATTGAACGAGAAAGAGTTTGAGTTTCGCTCGCTCGATAATGGCAGCCAATATATCGAAGATAGATGGGAACGTTGTTCGAAAAAAGATGTTGAACAGCTCAAGAAGTGTTGTTCGGACTGGATGAAGGAGCACGAGTAGCGCGGATCTTCGTTAAATCCATCTCGCAAATCGTGCCGGACATGACGAAAGCTCATCTAGGCACGGCGATTATTTCGAACAACTGCTTTTAGTGACCATGCCTTTATCGAGCACGATTTCGTAGTTGTGCGCACCCGCCGAATGATCGGCAGAGCGAGACTTGGGCCGATTTTTTCAGTCTGTCGGAGCCAGTGAGGCCACAATTTTCTCGAACCGCGGGTCGCCGCGAAGTGGGTCCCAGAGAAGCTGCAGCTTGAGATAACCGTAGCTGAGGAAATTCGGTACACGCGTGACATTCTCAAGTTGATCGAGGGCCATTTTTCTTTCTCCTGTCCAGATGTAGACCTGCGCCAGGTTTGCGGCGTAAGCGACGCCGTCTACGGCATCAGCTGTTAAGGGCATGAGTTCACATGCGCGACGCGCTTCGCGGATAGCATCATCATTGTGTTCGAGCCCAGCGTCGATCAATCCTAGGAGGCTAAGCGCAGCAGGAAAATCGGGCTGCTTTTCGGCCGCCTCCTGGACCTTGCGCCTGGCTTCGGTAAACGCCAGCGCGGCCTGTTCTTTTTCGCCCCTCCAGCGAGCAATCACACCCTCCCAGTAACTCCGTGGATATCTGATGCCGTTATAGACGTTGCCCTCTGGCGGATACGCCGCCAGTGTCCGCGAAATTGCTTCGGGCGTCCGCTCGCAGATTGCGTAGTTGATGTCTTCAATGTCATTTGCGGCCGCCGAGTCCTTGGCCGCCAAATTGGTCCGTAATTGCTGAAAGGGTCGTAAGTCCGCGCGCCAATCCGATGGAACCCACGCTCGTAGAACGACGGTCGAGATATCGTCGGGAACAATCGTGAGAGCACGATCGAGGGTCTGCAGCTGATCACGATAACGATGTTGCAACTGAAACGTGAGGGCAAGCTGGTGGATTGTTTGGAAGTTCCGTGGATCGAGTTCGACCGATCGCTGCAAATCTTGCGTTGCGCGCAGCCAATCACCCTGACGACGTTCGATATAGCCACTGTAGGCAAACACCTGTGCATTGTTTGGCAACGTTTGCCGTGCTGCACTCAATTCTCGCCGGGCCTGCTGATAGTCGCGGAAGCCATGATAATAATAATCAGCCATGGCGAGGTGAGCTTCTCCGTCGTCGGGCGCACTTCGGAGGGCCGCCTCGGCCGCATCCTTGGCCAGCGCTAGTCGCTCAGCCGTATGGTCAAAGCCTGCCCAATACATCTGCCCGTGAATCTGTGAGAGCAGGCAAAAGGCACGGGTAAAATTGGGGTCCTGCGCGACCGCATCTTCAAGCAATTTGATTGCCTGAGGCGCGTTCTCCTTAAAGACCACCTGGTTTGTTAGGTCATTCGACAAAGCATCTGCTCGGACGAAAAGATCGTAAGCGATGAGATTGCGCGTCGGTGGTGTTTCGATTGCACTCTTTTCGCTGGCCGAGAGCTTGGCTCGGAGTTGATCAACTATTGACTTGGCGATTTCGCTCTCAATCGCGAAGACGTCCGCCAACCCCCGGTCATAAGTTTGCGCCCAGAGGTGCGCGTCACTTTGCGCATTAATCAATTGAACGTTCACTCTAACCCTGCCATCAGCACGTTGAACGCTGCCTTCGAGAATGCATGTCACCCCAAGCTCTTTCCCAAGGTCGCGAAGATTTCGCGAAGTCTTATCCTTATAACTCATTACACTCGTTCGGCTGATTACCTTCAAATCAGCGATTCGAGACAAATCGGTTAGAATCTCATCTTGAACGCCCCCCGCAAAAAATGCGTTTTCCGGATCCGCGCTCAAATTATCGAAGGGCAAGACGGCGATGGATTTCGGGGGAATACCAGTCGGAAATACCAGGGCAGCAGTCTCGACTAGATTGGGCTGCGGGCGGGAGATGCGAAATAGGTACATTCCCAACGCGGCCGACGCGAAAACAGCGATCACGGCAACGAGTTTGCGACTCACCCGATGGCCGGCAGGACCGTTCCTATCGGTTTGAACCCGTTTCACTCCCTCCGGCGTCAGCTCAAAAGCCCACGACAAGACCAAAGCCAAAGGAAAACCAACTATCGACAAGAGAATTACCAGACGAATTGCCCAGTTGGGGACATTAAAAAACGGAAACGTTTGGGTAGCGACCTGGACTAAGAGCCAGGCAATAACCGCATACGCAACAGCGGTATCGTAAACTTTTCGCCGCTTCAGTTCGGCCAGGAAGTTACGAGGATTCATTTCTGTCCAACTGAGGCAACGATCAGGATTCTGACGACCTACCGGCAAATAGCCTATCGGAGATTGGGACGATTCCACAAGCAAATAAGGCCGCCAGGCTCCAATGAGACGGGGCTCGCTGAGCAGCAGCCTACCATCCCGCTAGGCGCCATCTTTCGTCAGCGAAGGCAAAGTTGCTTGAGTATTCCGTAAACAGCCGTCGCTGGGAGCTTATCCCCTGCTCCTTCATTCGCTTGTTCGGTAATCAGTATCGGCCAGTCTTCTACCCGCTCTGGAACTCGCCCATGCGATCCGCGCACAAGTGTAGCGTCAAGCGGAATAACCGATAACAATCCACGGAGCCCCAGCTTTTTCTTAAGCAAAAACGCCGCAACACGGGCAGCTGGAAGCTTGATCTTCGGATCAATAAACAATTCGACCGGGTCGTAACCGATCTTGCGATGGATATCGACGCTGCGAGCAAAATCAGGGGCCACGGCGTCGTCGAGCCAATAGTAATAAGTAAACCAACTGTGATCATCGGCTACCGCGACGAAATCACCGCCGCGCGGATGAATCCGTTCAACCACCTGGGCAACGCCCGGCTGCGCTTCTACGATTGCACGGGCTCGTTCGGTCAGCGATGGGTCGTTAACATAAATGTGCGCGACCTGATGATCGGCAACCGCAAATACCTTGCTCGCCCCGCAGTCAATCATTTCGAGTCCGAGCTCATCCTTGATCGCAATCCAGCCTTGCTCGCGAAAAATGCGGTTCAGATGAATGGGCGATCCACTTCGGTGATGCCGTATTCCGAAAGGATCGCGATCTGAATGTCGCGTTGTTTCAGGAATGTGATCAAATCGTCGAGGAGAAGGTCGAGCTGCTCAAGGTCGGTCGCGATATCGTTATGATTCGGGCCAAGCTTTTGCAGATTGTAATCCAGATGCGGCAGATAGATCAGGTTCAGAGTTCGGGCGATGTCGTTCTTCAATCCATTTTGCGGATTCCGCGATCCAACGGGATGACGCGATACCGGCGGCTGGTCCCCAGAAATTGCGAAATGGAAATTCTCCCAAGTCCTTTTTGATTTCGGACCGGATGTCGAAAGGCGCAGTGTAAACGTCAAAGAACTTTGCGCCCATCGGCGGGATACATGGGCCGTGGAGTAATTGAGAAGTCCGCCGTGGAATACATGTTGTACCACCAGAAAAGCTTGGCACAGGTGAAGGTCGGCGTTTGTTTCCCGCAGTTCTTCCCATAGTTTTCGACCGTGCACGAGATGGTTGGATTGCTTCCAAAACTGGACTTCGGCGAGATCGCGATCGTACCAACCGTTGCCGACGATTCCGTGTTCGGCGGCGGGCAGACCGGTCAGATAAGTCGATTGCGCTGTGCAAGTCACGGCCGGAAAAGCAGGGTTGATCGATCGGACGTGAGCGCTCGCTGCAAACGCGCGCAATTTCGGCATCCGTTCAAGCAACGGCGCGGTTAGGCCAACGACGTTTAGAACTGCGGTCCGCTTCATTTCGAAAAGCGTTCCCGCAATTCTTCGATCGCTTTGCGAACACCATCGGTCGAGATTTCGTGCGTCTCAAAACCTTTCCCGATTTCGCGGAGCAATGTGATAGCCAGCTCACCACCGATGTGCTGTTGGAACTCGGCCAGACCCGTCAGGATAGCCCATTCGCCTTCCCGGCCCTTCTGCAGAAGCTCAGGTGCGAAAAGATGAAATCGGAGTTTGGTCAATAAGCGCGAGAATCCGATCGGCGTCTTTGCTTGGAAGATGACCGGCGTTCCGGGAGTAAACGACGTCGAGCGCAATTCCGATCGCAACCGCTTCCGCATGGCTAATCCGAAAATCAGAAAGCTGTTCAAGTTTGTGTGCGGCCCAATGTCCAAAATCAAGCGGACGCGCGGAACCAAACTCAAATGGATCGCCGGCCGTGCTGATGTGACGAACATGCAACTCAGCTGATCGATAGATCAATGCATTCATCGCTTCCGGATCAAAACGATTCAGCGCGTCTACGGAACGCTCGATCTGATCGAAAAACTCGCGATCACGAATCAGCGCCACTTTGACACCTTCAACATAACCAGCCGCCTTGCGCGAGTCCGGAAGGAACTGGAGGAACTCGATGTCATTGATCACCGCAAACGGCGGCGCAAAGGTCCCAATGAAATTCTTTTTCCCAAACGCGTTCACGGCATTCTTCACCCCAACGCCGCCGTCCGCCTGACTAAGGGTGGTGGTTGGAAGGCGCACGTGGCGGATTCCGCGATGCGCTGTAGCCGCGGCAAGTCCAGCGACATCCAGCAAAGCGCCGCCCCCGATCGCAATCAGATAGGAATGCCGGGAGAGACCATGCCGTTCGATGAGCCCATGTAATTTTTCCACAGGGACGAAACTATTCTTTAATGCTTCGCCACCAGTGAAGAACGACTGGCTCATCAACCAATTCGAGTCCGGCCTCTTGTTGAGAAAAATACTTACGAATGTCACCGAGTAGCGATGGCATTGAGGTGATGAGTGATTCTTCGACCACGACCAGCAGCTTCTCTGGAACGCGGTGATTTAATACCTCGCGCAAAAGGTTATTTTCAGGGTGAAAAACCTTTCGAGTGAAGAAAACGTCAAAACGAAACGGCACCTGAATCTGGCAGGTGATGGGAGCTTCGTCTTTCATTAGCTAGCAGGAACGTACTTTTGGAACAACAAGGTCACACCGAATAGAACCAGGAAAACAACAATAAGTGGCGCTGAACTGGTCGAAATCGCAATCAAATCCACGAGCACGATTCCGGCCAGCAATAAACTGATGGCGGAACGGATCTGTGCGCGCGCGGCGTTCCTCGCCCAACCAATACAGAGTATGAGCGGGAGACAACAAAGCACAGCTCTCACCGAGAAATCACCGATAAAAAGGATCGGCACGATAAGCAGCAGCCAAAAACCGTCCGAAGCACTTGCCTTCCGGCTCTCGCCGCGGGCCAGGTAACTGAGAGCTGCCACGTAGATTCCAATCGCAATTGCAAAGGCAAATGCGCGGGGCGTAATTCCGTTAAGCCCAACTGACGCGGCGGTCAGGTAAAGCAGGAACCTGCATCCAGCCATGAGGATTGGCGCCAGGCCGATGCGTTTGTGCGTTAAATCGTAAGCCACGATGAGAAGCATCAGTCCCAGAGCAAACCAACCGCTGCGCGCCTGGATCATGGCAAAGCAGGCAATCCCCAACACAAATAAACCCGCCGTGGCGAAAAACACTGCCCGCCGGTTCAACGCGCCAGAAACGATCGGACGTTCGCGCCGATATTCCGAATCAAATTCGACGTCGCAAAGATCATTCAGAAACATTCCGGCGGTATAAAGCAATGTGCCTCCAAGAAAAAGGAGCAGCACCGGCCCCGGTCTATTCCACCCGCCCAGCCAGCAAGCAGCCAGGCAATTCGACCAGACAGTAGGCAAGTTTGAAACTCGCCCGAGCACCAGCCATGCGCACAGCTTTTCGTTGAGCGCTAGCGAAGCTCGCGGCTGGCTAGTTGCGGCAGAATCCATTCGTATTCGCGAACGAGTTGATCGGTCACGCTCGCGCTTTTTAGGTCCGGCGGCAACACGGCCCATGTATAAGTCTCCATTTCAAGATGACGACAGCTCAGCGGATTCACGGCCAGCCAATCGAGCACCTCCAACACCTGATCGATCGTGGTGTCGAGACCTGCGATCGGTTTGGCGTAAAGCGGGATGTGAAAATGAATCCGCCATTCATCAGCCGGTTGGTGCTCCTCGAGCGCCACCGGAAGATCAACATAACGCCGGAGCAGTTCCGCGGGATGACGGGCAACGACCTGGTGCAGGTAGATGTCGTCGGAAAATATTTGCAGCGTATCGAGATTCAAGACGTTAGGCACAACGCGCAACGCTGAGCTCAGATGAATCTTGCTGATGCGAACATTGTGTCGCGCAAATGCGTTCAGGCTTTCGGTTGCGCTCTCGTATTGAATGGCAAAATGGCACGCGTCGTAATTGACTCCGAGATGCGATTGGAGCCGTGGATCACCTGGATTTCGAGCGGCCATTTCTGCGAAGAAGGCCAGCGTTTCTTCCGTGTTCTCGAACAGTCCCATTGGTTCCGGTTCAACACCAAGATGGAGGGAATGACCGGTGCGCTCGCTTAATTCGGCAATGTGATCGATGCAACGCCAGAAGTTATCGATGATTGTTTCGCGTTGAATCCGACTCTGTCCGAAACCTTTGAATGACCCTGGCAAGGTGCTCACGCTTCCTTCCATTCCATCGGGAAGAAGCGCAGCCAGAATATCAAAGAGCCGCTTCGTGTAGTCGAGTCGCGCAGGCGAACTCCAATCCGGCACGAAGACTTGTTCTTTCACCCGGGCACCATGAAACCGGCCAAACGGAAAGCCGTTGATGGTGAAAACGTAACAGTTGTTATCGACTAACCATTGACGGAATCCGAGCAAAGTTGGAGGATCGACCAATTCGCGGGAGGCCTCGTCGCTGAGTCGAAGGCCGATGGCGAAAGGTTGATCAGGACAAACGCAATCACGGACAGCCAAGGTATAGTTCTCGAGCGAGTCGAATGTCTGCTTCCAATTCTCACCGGGATGAACGTTTGTGCAGTAAGCGAGATGAGCGCCGTGGGAGAGCTGCATCGGTTCGCCTAACCGATAGAAAACTTCGGAGTCTGACTCAGGAAACGCAGCGGATTCCCGTAGATGAGACGGTCGATCGCCTCTTCCGAATGTCCGCGCCGTCGCATCTCCAAACCTGTCTTCGGCACTGCCAGTGGATCACTTACGCCCCAGTCACAGGCACAATTTAACCAGAGCCGTTCCGTCCCGAAAGTTTCCAGGAGATCGATCGCGCGAGGCGGTGTGCATTTTGATTCCGGATAAAGAGTGATACCGGCCCAAAAACCGGCGTCGAGCGCGATACCGGCGGTGTGTTCTTCCACGTGATCAATCAGCACCTTGCCCGGCGTGATGCGCGAGTCGCTTTTCAGAATATCGACGATTAACCGCGTGCCCTTCAGTTTGTCTTCGAGATGCGGCGTGTGAACGAGGATCATCTGTCCATGGCGCGCGGCGAGGTCGACGTGTTTCTCAAAAACTGCGACCTCGTTCCGACTGTTCTTGTTCAGACCAATCTCGCCGATCCCGAGAACGGTCGGGCGATTAAGAAACTCCGGAATGATAGCCAACACTTCGTCCGCCAGTTTCACGTTCTCCGATTCCTTTGGATTGATGCAAAGCCATGTGAAATGCGGCAGCCCGAAACGCGCAGCGCGTTTTGGCTCGTGCTCGGTTAGTTGCGAAAAGTAATCGCGAAATCCTTCGACGGATCCTCGATCGAACCCGGCCCAGAACGCCGGTTCACAAACCGCCCGGCATCCAGCCACGACCATCGCGGTGTAATCACTGGTCACGCGGCTGACCATGTGCGCGTGCGGTTCGATGTATCGCATTAAGAGGGAAAATCGGGCCAGGCACCGGTGGCCCCTTTGGTGGTGGCAACAGCAGCGGGCTCGGTTGTAGGGTCGCTTAAGGTAAGCAAAACCGCTTTCGCTTTTTCGTTTTCTCCTTTGGTCAAATGCAATAACGCCGCGCGAAAACTTCGAATGCGAAAATCGTCTTCGCCGTTGCTGCGTTCGACTCGATCAAGAAATGCAGCCAGATCGATCAACTTCGAACGGGCATCGCCAAAATAGAGGTCGAGAATTTCCGATCTGGTCATTTACGACAAGTGCGCAGCGATTTGAGCGCCGACTTTCATCAAGAGATCGCATTCTTCCTGGGTAAAATCGTACGGAACTGGTTTGGCAACACCGAGAGTGCCTTTGAGAACGCCATCTTGAGCAATCATTGGCGCGGCAACCGAACCCTCCATTTTGGTGTCGCGCGCGCCGGGGCGCACTACACCGGACGTGTCCGTTTGCAGATTACAAACTTGCACCGGTTCCCGTCGTTCGGCGGCAATTCCGGCCATTCCTTTTCCGATTGGGATCTTGGCAATCTTCGATACCACGATTTCAGGCAGACCTCGTTGAGCGGCTAATTCGAGAAGACCGGATGCAGCCAGGAGATGAATTGTGCCGGCGGAACATTGAAAGTGTTGCAAGCAATCATCGAGGATTGAGTTGAGTTGGGTGTTCCGATCACCGTTCTGTTTCAATTTTTCCGTCACGCTTCCTAAAAGCATGGCATTACTTTCACGCGCATCGGTCATTCGGCAAGTGTTTGTGATTCCCGTCTTTAATCCTGCTCTTTCACTTGCTCTTGCTCGATAACGCACGTCGATCGACTGCCAAAACACATTCAGTCGCGAGCCAGAGGTCGTCGGGGCAACGTACAAGGGAGGGGCGGCCGGCGGGACCGTCCCTACAACCGCGGTTCGGCTAGCAATTTCTGAAATCGCGGATCGTTCCGGACCGGATCCCATTGCCAACGATAACGAAGGTCGCTTTGCGTAATCGTACAATTCGTGTTGTCCATCGGACCCGGCGAGACCAGCAAATGTTCGAGTAACGGAATTGCCGAATCAATATCGCCAGTGCGCGCATAAATCATGGCAAGGCAGCCGGCCATCCACGGTCCGTTAACCGCATCCTTCGAATCTGGCTGAAGCTCGATGGCGCGGCGTCCTTCCCGAATTGCGTTCTCCTTTTGACCCACGAACGAGTAGAGCAGACCAAGGTTCGCGTGACGAATGGCGTTGGCCGGAGCCTCGCGTGCTGCCTCTTCGAAGATTGGCAAAGCCAGATCAAAACTCTCACGCGCTTTCGCTTGGTCGCCACGCGCAAGCGCGACACAGCCTAAATAAAAACTTTTCGGTGTCGGTTGTCCGTTTGACTGAAAGATATCGAGTGGATAGGTCGCCATGATTCGATCGGCCTCGTCGAAATCGCGCTGAATCATGGCGAGATCCCATCTCGCGCGAGTGACCAGCCCCGCCGGATCTGTTCCAGGCGCAATCTTGGCCAGGGTTTCACGCAAGGTGTCAGTCTTTCCCTGCGACCAAAAATCGAAATAAGCGCGAACTATCCTCGGGTTAACCGAATCCGGCGCTAACGCAATCCAACGCTCTTGCGCCCGAATTGCCTCCGGCCAATTGCGCAAGGAGCTATAAGTGTAGGCGAGTTCCTCGGCAACGTTCGCGTTCCCCGGATCTGAGACCTGACTTTTCTTGAGTAGCTCAATATTTTCGTCCCATTTTCCCTGGCGCCGCCGAATCGCGGCGCTGAAATAACCGATGTCACTGTCATTAGGCAAAGCTGCGGCCGCGATGGCAAATTCCTCGAGTGCTTTGTCGTAGTTGGTTTCGCCCCAATAGAAATACAGACCGAGCGCGAGATGCGCTTCGCCGAGGTCTGGTTTGAGTTCGAGCGCGCGTTCGGCCGCTGCTTTCGCCTGGGCCTTTCGTTCATCAGTCGAATCGAACCAATGGTAGATACGCGCAATCGTGGCGGACAATCGCGCATGGGCGAGCGCGAATTTCGGATCTTGTTGGATCGCATCACGGTAAAGGCGTTCTGCGACACTGTAATCCTCGAACAATCGGTCCGGGTTCGTTTCATAACCCCGCGCTTTCAAATAAAGGACGTACGCATCCGGGTTGTTGGTGGGTTTGGATTCGACGCAAGTTTTCTCCATTGGGCTCAGCGTTGCGCGCAACTCAGTCGCAATTTCCTCCGCCAACTCGCCCTGCAATCCGAGTGAATCCGCCAGAAGCCGGTCGTAACGTTTCGCCCAAATATGGCGATCAGTTCGCGCATCAATTAATTGCACGGTCACGACCACGCGGTTGCCGCCACGACGCACGCTTCCTTCCAAGACATTTGCCACACCGAGCGCTTGCGAAATTTGGCGCAGATTCTCTTTCCCCGCGCCGCGATACCGAATCACCGAGGTGCGGCTAATGACCTTCAGATCGTGAATCCGGGCGAGGCTGGTCAAGATATCGTCCTGAATGCCATCGGCGAAAAAGGCGTTCTCCTTGTCGGCGCTGAAATTTTCGAACGGAAGAACGGCAATGCTTTTCTCGATTTCCGCCGTAACCGATTTTCCTTGGAACCGTTGGAAAAGGAGAACACCAATTATGCAAAGCAACACGATGATGATAAAAGCGTTGAGCTTCTTTCCGGAGGCGCGTTCGATGGCGTGGGATTGTTCCGGCGTCACCTCATCCGTTCGCTTGATTCCTTCGGGCGTCATTTCGTAGGCCCAGGCCAGGATCAGAGCGACTGGAAATCCGAGGATCAGAAGAACGATCACAAGTCGAACGCACCAAGCCGGAATTTCAAGGAACGGGAATATTTGGGTCGCGATCTGCATCAAAAGCCATGCGACCACGAGGTAAGCGACGCCGACTTTGTAAACGTTGCGTCGCCGCATTTCGGCGAAAAGATTTCTGGGGTTCATTGCGTTCAGAGGAAATTAGTATCGTGGTTCGGCGGCGAGGCCAGCCAAAATCCTCACACAAAGGTCACAAGGACACAAAGTAAGGGGATGTTTCATCCTTCGTGTTCTCGTTGTGACCTTTGTGTGAGACCAGAATGCGGCCAGAGTTCGGGGCGCCCGCTGAGACAGACTGTTCGCCCAATGCTACCGTATCGTCGTGGCATTTGAGCTCGAATCCCGTTACAAACCGCGAGGCGATCAGTCGCAGGCAATTGCGAAATTACTGAAGTCGATCGAGACCGGCAACCGGCACCAAACGCTTCTTGGTGTAACCGGTTCCGGCAAGACCTTCACCATGGCTAATGTCATCCGGGAACTCGACCGCCCGACCCTGGTCATCTCCCATAACAAAACACTCGCCGCTCAACTTTATTCCGAGTTCAAACAATTTTTTCCTCAGAATGCGGTCGAATATTTTGTCAGCTACTTCGACTACTACCAGCCGGAAGCATACATTCCGAGGTCGGACACTTACATCGAAAAGGATTCATCGGTTAACGAAGAGATCGAACGTCTTCGTCTCTCGGCCACCAGCGCATTGCTTTCACGCCGGGACACGATCGTTGTCGCGAGTGTCTCCTGCATCTATGGCGTCACTTCGCCCGAAGACTACCTGCGCATGCTTCTCACCGTTAAGCGAGGACAAGCAATCAGCCGTGAAGCTGTCCTGAGTCGCCTGGTCGATATGTTATACGAGCGCAATGACGTGAATTTTTCGCGCGGGCAAGTTCCGGGTCCGAGGCGACGTGGTAGAGGTTTATCCAGCGACGGCCGACGAGGAGGCGATCCGGATCGAATTTTTTGGGGACGAAATCGACGCCATCACTCGATTTGATCCGTTAACTGGTCACACCCATCAGACGCTGAATCTGATCACGTTTTATCCGGCCAAACAATTCGTTACGCCGGCGGATAAATTAAACCGCGCCCTTTCGTCCATCCGGAATGAACTCGATCACCGAATCGTCGAACTCGAAGCGCAGAGCAAATTGCTCGAAGCGCAACGCCTGAAAATGCGAACCGAATACGATCTCGAAATGTTGCAGGAAATGGGATTCTGCAACGGGATTGAAAATTATTCCCGCCATCTTTCGGGACGCCCAGCCGGATCGAAACCGTTTACTCTTCTTGATTTCTTTCCAAAAGATTACCTGATGGTCGTTGATGAATCGCACGCCACGATTCCACAGATCGGCGGAATGTACGAGGGCGATAAGTCACGAAAAACCGTCCTAGTCCAATATGGTTTCCGGCTGCCGAGCGCGCTCGATAACCGGCCATTGAACTTCAAGGAGTTCATGGGAGTGACCAACCAACTCGTTTACGTTAGCGCGACTCCGGCCGAGTTCGAGATCAAGAACAGCATCGTCGGCAACAAAGATTATTTTCCCCACAAACGGGAACGTATCGGGGACGCCGAACAGGTCCCGTACGTGGTGGCTGGAGGCGCGAATCGAAAACGTTCGACGCTCTGATATTCATCGCCCTCCATCGAACGGAAACGGTAAGGCAATTGTTAGTCGAACGGATGAATCACCCGAGGATTTTGATGTGCATACGCCGGGTGCAGCTTTGGTGGTCGAACAAATTATTCGACCGACTGGTTTGCTCGATCCGAAAATCACAGTCAAACCGTTGAAACACCAGATTGACGAAACAATCGAGCTTTGCCGACAACGGGTAGAAAAGCAGGAGCGCATTCTGGTCACAACCCTGACCAAACGCACCGCGGAAGATCTGTCCGATTACCTTCGGGACGTCGGATTGAAAGTGCGTTATTTGCACAGCGACATCGACACCATTGAAAGGGTCGAGATCCTGCGAGGATTGCGCGCCGCCGAGTTCGATATCCTGGTCGGAATCAATTTGCTTCGCGAAGGACTCGATCTTCCCGAGGTGTCGTTGGTTTGTATTCTCGATGCCGATAAGGAAGGTTTCTTGCGCAGCGAAACATCACTGATTCAAACGGCCGGGCGCGCGGCCCGGCACATTAACGGCGAAGTCGTGCTCTTTGCCGATACGATTACGCAAAGCATTCAGGCGTTGATCTCGATTTCCGATTATCGCCGCGCCAAACAGATGGAGTACAACGAGAAGCATTCCATCACTCCCCAGACGGTGCGCCGCGCGATCCAGGAAAGTCTTCACACTATTCTACGAGGACGCGAAATTGCGGCATCGGTTATCCGGGAAGGCGGGGGCGATTTCAACGTTACCGAAATTTTGCGCGAGCTGGAGGAAGAGATGCAAACAGCGTCGGCTAATCTTGAGTTCGAGCGCGCCGCGCTTTTGCGTGATCAAATCATGGAAGTGAAGAACGGGACCGGCCTGGCCAAGATCGAACCGAAACGGAAACCGGTGAAGTATTCGCGCTCAAGTGTGCAAAGGCGACGGCGCTAGCCGTCGCGGCACTTGCACTTGCACTTACACTTCCGCGTTGAGATTCGGCAGATTTTCTAGCCACGGAAGGACACGGATTAAACACGGGGTGGAAGTGGGCTTGGATAGGTTAGGCGTTGAAAGATAAGTAAACGGTGCAGGTTGACCAAGGAAGGGCGGATGCCGATCCGCCCACCGATCAGTTGCGAACAAGAACGAAACTCTGAACGGCGTCAGAATACACGGGGAAGGTCTCTGTTCCTTGGACGTCCAATCCGCAGCCGTTTTGCGTTTCCGTCTTATTCAATGTCGATAGGTGGGCGGATCGGCATCCGCCCCTCCTTGGTATTGGCTCGGAGCGTCAGATCGGGCCTACTTGCACTTGCACGTTAACTTTAACTTACACTCGGGAGGAGCCAGCTGCGGCGCCGATCTCGACGGCCCATAAGGCCGTGCCTACAGCTCTTCATCCTTGGCCAAGACAGAACGAGTGAAAGTTAAAGTTGCAAGTGCAGTGTGTTGGGGACCAACTACAGGACGATACCCGACTCCAAATCCTTAAACGCAGTCCCGAGATTCGCCAAAATGTCCGACGGCAACAACGTCTGCTCAGTGCCGCGCCCCTGGAAAATTTCGATCTCAGCTGAGCGACCGCACAACCACGCACCGACACGAGCGGCATCGTAAAGTGACATCCCCTGCGCAATCAGTGCAGCACAGACGCCTGTTAGAACGTCTCCCATTCCGCCGGTGGCCATCCCTGGATTCCCAGTCGTGTTGTAGCTGAGCGGCCGATCGCGCTCCGCCACTATCGTCCGACTCCCCTTGAGCAAGAGCGTAACCGGCAGCTCCGCGCAAAAACTTCGGGCAATTCCCGCGCGCGTCATCTTCCCGGGATGAAATAATCGCTCCATCTCACCCGGATGCGGCGTTAGCAGCCGCGGACCGCGACCACGTTTAAGAATCTCAATTTCTGGCGCGAGAACATTTAACCCATCCGCATCGATCACCATAGGTTGCGTAACCCGCTCGATCAGGTCGCGAATCCGACCGGCGTTCGCCGTTCCTAACCCGGGGCCGACGGCCCAAACGTCGATAGCTTGTTCAGCCAAATCACGATAACTACGAGTCGTCTTCACCATCGCTTCGGGAGGAGCCGCACTCGCAACAATCGGGTAAATTTCTTCCGGAACAAAAATCTCGACCAAACCAGCACCGGCGCGCAGGGCTCCCGTAGCGGTCATGATTGCAGCACCGGTAAATCCTTTCGATCCCGCGACGACACCGATCCGTCCGAATTGATTCTTGTACGCGCCAAATTTCCGATGAGGAACCAAACCAGTCAGGGCTTGTGTGGTCGCCACCATTTCATTTCCGGCGCTACCGGCTTCCAGATCTGGCAATGGAAGGACGATTATGCGTCCGGTGAAATTAATTGCTCCGTCGGCGACCAACCCATGTTTGGCAAAGCCGATTGTGATCGTGAAATCGGCCATTACCGAATCGGGATCGATGTCGCCTGAGTCGGTATCGAAGCCGGTCGGGAGATCGACCGCAACAACGTAGGCGTTATACTCAGCCCGCGCGGCATT
>CAVVVQ010000032.1:0-36650 GCA_963751725.1 uncultured Verrucomicrobiae bacterium | reverse complement strand
CAGTGAAATTGTTATTCGAAGATATTGCGCCCCGGGCCGCATCACGAAATGGCGGTTACACTCGCATCGTCCGTCTCGGGACTAGAAAGAGCGACGCGGCGCCGATCGCATTTATCGAATGGGTCGATGCACCATTGGCGGTGGAAGAACCGCTTCACGAGGAAAAGGCGAAAAAAGTAAAGCCGGACAAGGAGAAAGCTGCAACCGAAGCGGCCGAGAAGAAAGCCGAACGCAAGAAGAAGCAGGCTGCGGCAGCCGAGGTCGAAGTTCTCGAGTAGTTCGTCGAAACACGACCCTGCCGAAATTGGAAGGGCCACGGATAGACACGGACGAAACACGAACTTTGTACCTCAAGCACCCTCGCTTGACCTTTGTCAGTGTTTAATCCGTGTCCTTCCGTGGCAGACCCTCTCAGGTCACCGCAACGGAACGGTCTTCCACTCGATCTTTCCATCCACTGCGATTTCGAGAATTGCCGTGCTTGCCACCGCACCGCGGTTAGGCCGAGTCACGCAACCCGGATTTAGCCAAAGGACGTTCTCGCGCCGTTCGTACCGCGGCACATGCGTGTGCCCATGCAAAACGACATCAATATTCTCCGGCGCGCGCTCCGGAGGAATATGAACCAGCCGAAAACGGACCCCGTTCCGTTTCAAATCAACCACGAGCGGCCATTCGGAATTGTCATCGCAGTTCCCGCGAACAATGGTAATTGGCGGACCAATCAGTTCCAGCGCGTTCATAATTTCTGGATCACACACATCACCTAAATGCCAGATTTCATCCGCTCCATCCGCTAAGGCTCCAATATTCGTCGGAAGATGATTGTGGGTGTCAGACAAGACGAAAATTCGGAGCGGGCGCGCCATCAACAAATCCTCGCACAAAGGTCACAAAGGTTCACAAAGATTTGAGCATCCGTTTCTCCCAAAATTTCGTGCTTCGAGTTTCGCGTTTCGCACGTTAGATTCCATATCGTGTCATTTAAAGATTTTGGGCTTTCATCCGAAGTGGTGCGCGGGACCCAGGCAATGGGATTCTCCGAGCCAACTCCCATCCAGCTCCGCGCCTTCCCAATCGTCCTCGCTGGAAAAGACCTGATCGGAACGGCTCAGACTGGGACGGGCAAGACTGCGGCGTTTGCGCTCCCCATCCTAACCTTACTCGCCAAGCACGGGACTTTTCAGATGTCTTGTGCTTGAGCCGACACGCGAGCTGGCTGCTCAGGTCGAGACCGCGTTCCGTGATTACGGTCGGTTTACCGATCTGCGGGTCGCCGTTATTCACGGAGGGGTCGGTTACGGCAAGCAACGCGATGCCGCAGCCAAGGGACTCGATGTTGTCGTCGCCACGCCGGGACGACTGCTCGATCTTCTCGAAGAAGGCGCACTCAATTTGCGGCAGGTGAATATTCTAGTTCTCGATGAAGTCGATCGCATGCTCGACATGGGATTCCTTCCAGACGTCCGCCGCATCGTTGAACAAATTTCGACTGACCGACAAACGCTGCTCTTTTCCGCAACGTTGCCGCCCGAAATCGAGAGACTCTCTGCCTGGGTCTTGCGCGAACCGGAAATGGTCGAAATCGGCGTGCGCCGTTCCCCTGCTGAAACCGTAACCCACGCGGCTTACCCGGTCGCGGCCGAACAAAAATTCGATCTCTTGATGGCGTTACTCGAACGAACCAATTTCGACAGCGCGCTCATTTTTTGCCGGACAAAACATGGCGCCGACAAAATTGCGGTGCGCCTGAAGACGGCGCGCCATTCGGTCGCGGTCATGCATTCGAACCGGACCCAACGGGAACGGGTCGAAGCGCTGGAAGGTTTCAAGAGCGGCAAATATGAAATCATGGTCGCAACGGATATTGCGGCGCGTGGAATCGACATTGCCGGAGTGAGTCACGTGATCAATTACGATGTGCCCGAACATCCCGAAGATTACGTGCATCGGATTGGCCGGACTGGGCGCGCCCAAAATGTTGGTGATGCGTTTACCCTGATGAACGGCGAAGAGCTGGCTTCGCTGCACTCGATTGAGCGGTTCATGGGTCAAAAGATTCCGCGACTAAAACTCGACGGCTTCCCCTATCTTTACACTGCGCTTTTCGAACCGGAATCGAGTGAAGGCGGTAAACGATCGATAGGCGGTGGGCGGACGCATCGGGGTTATTCTTTCGGGCGACGGAGACGTTAGTTATTCAACGAGCAACTGGCGGCGAGAGTGAATGGCGGAGAATTCGCCGTCTATTCACCTATCACCCGGCGTCATAGGTCATATAGGACCCATAGGACCTATACGATGTCGGCTCAGCAGTCAGATTGAGACGATTTGTTGCCGAACACCTTCATCTTCGAATTCCTGAACCGCTTTTAGGAATTCCAAAGCAGCGACCACTTGCGTCCCGCCGTTCCCGTAAACCAAGGCGCCGATAACAGGATTATCAACGTTCTTAAAGCTTAGGTTGCGGAGAACCCAGACGGCCGGAACGAGAAAGAGCAGACTGACCGCCATGTTCGCCCAAATGAATGCGGTGTCGCCGCTACCGAACACGTCGACGCCGAAGACCAGATCAAAGGTGACGGCAACGTAGGCCATATAGAGCGGCAGCATCAACACAGGCAACCGAAAGGAACGGAGATAGTGCAACTTTATCTCTTCGAGTTTTCTTTGAATTGCGGTGACCGGATCTGCATAGCTGATACGCCCCAGCAAGATCAATTGGCGGATGTTTGCGATCACGGGGATGAGGAAGGAGGCGAAGACGATTACCGCCGGGATGGCCAGAGTGGGGACTGAAATGCGATTAGCGATGTACCAGCCTAACAGAACAAGAACAAGTATGCCGACAGCCAGTTCGCGCAGTCGGAATGACTTGAATCGGCTAAGGGCAAATCGAGTCTTATCCAACTCCGCTGTCTTGAGCCCCTGCAAATTCAGACTCAAGATCCGGTCGAGCTTGCGAGTATATTCGTTCCAGTTTTGTTTTAGTTCGTCGAGTTCCATGGTGTCTTAGTCAGAATTAATTTGGGTGAATTGCTCTTTGATCTTCAGCTTCAAGCGATTGATTTTCGTAGCCACATTCGTCTCGGTGATGCCAAGAATGCTGGCGATGTCGCGATAGCTGTTGTCATCCAAATACAGGATCATTAAGGCGCGATTCAATTCGTCGAGTTGATCGATGATTCGATGAAGGGTCGCGATCTTGGGATCGGGTTGTCCGATCTCGACCGCCGGTTCAATGATTATTTCTTCCAATGGCGAGACTCGGTCCGTTCTCTTCTTTTCCCGGCGATAAGCGGAGATGGCAGTGTTGAGCGCGATGCGATAGATCCAGGTCGATAACTTGAAACGCTCGTCATATCGGCCATGCGATTTCCAAATTTGAATGACGATCTCCTGGACAAGATCTCTGCGGTCCTCGGGATTCCGGCAATACGAGTTTGCGATCTGATAAATGATGCCTTTGTGCTGATCAATTAACCCAACCAACTGCTCCTCAGTTAGACTTTTGCGCGCGGTCATGAGGTCACAGGGCGTCTCGATTTCTGCCGGTAAAATGGATTCCATTCCTTTGGTGGGTTTGTCTTCATTATTCGCAAGCGAAGATCAAAAATCACAGAATCGACCGATTTTTTAGCAAACACACCATAGGTCCTATAGGTCATATAAGACCTATGGAAAACGCCGCACCCCAGGTGTGTCGTAGACCTTGACTCGTGCAACAGCTTCGCGACGCCGAACGATGCACAAGGTCACCAACGCGGCCAGTGCACAAACGAGCGCCCCAACTGCTATCGTCGTTGGTGTGCCAAGCTTGTCCGCCATCAATCCCGCCTGCAAACTACCTAACGGAATCATGCCGCCGAAGATGAGAGTCCAAATCCCCATCACTCGTCCGCGCATTTCGTCAGGCACAATGCTCTGAAGCACGGTGTTCGACGTCGAAAAATAAAGAACGATTCCGAAACCGACGATCGCCAGTAGCACCGCTCCAAGATACAGGTTCCGATTAAAGGCGAGAAACGCGAGGGCGAACGAAAAAATCCAGACACCACCGAGCGCCATCACTCGCGTCGGCACAATATGCCCGGCACTGGCCACGGTGAGTGCCGCCACCAGCGATCCAATTCCACTGCCAGCCATCAGCATTCCATATCCATGCGCTCCCAAATGCATGACATCCTGCGCAAACGCCGGCATCAACACCGAGTACGACCAACCGAAAATTCCGACCACGGCAAAAAGCGAAAGAATGGTTAGCGGCCGAGGGTGATTCCAGATGTAACGAAATCCTTCGAGCGCCTGCCCAAGCGCACTGGTCGTGCTTTCGCTCCGAACATGTTTCGGCAATTGCATCATTAATAATCCGGTGATCACCGCGATGTAGCTAAGCCCATCGAGAAAGAAACACATCGCGATCCCGACCCGTTCCATCAAGAAACCGGCGATGGATGGTCCAATGATCCGTGCACAATTAAACGCTGAGCTATTGAGCGAGATCGCGTTCATTAAATCCTCACGATTCGTCATCTCAATCACGAAGGATTGTCGCGCTGGCATGTCGAACGCCATCGTGATTCCACCCAGCACCGCAACGACGATGATCTGCCACGGTTGAACCAAGCCGCGTCCAAACCAATCCCGCCATCAACAACGACAGAATCATCGAGCAACTTTGCGTTATGACGATGATACGGCGTTTTGGATAACGATCCGCGATCCAACCGCCTAACGTCGCAAAGAAAAGCATCGGCGCCGAAGCCGCCGCAGCCACTAATCCAAGCAGCGCTTTCGAACCAGTCAGCTGGTAGACAAGCCAGCCTTGCGCCGTTGTCGTCATCCATGTTCCGGTAAACGAAATCAATTGCCCGGAGAAAAAGAGCCGAAAATTCGGGTGTCGCAGGGCGGAGAACGTTTTTCGTAACGATATTCCGCCGGTCGCAACGCGCCGGGGACGGCCGGTCATATCCTCGGGGATATTGGCTGTCGGCGGACCAGGCTGAAATGAAGCGGGCATTGGTCAGTAAAGTAGCGCAGGGGACCGATGTTCGCTGGGATCGAGTCTGGAGTCCCAACGAACAAGCCCGTTTTCTGCACACGAACAGAACCGGACAAGTTTTTCAAACAGCGTGGCTCAAGGTCCACAGTCCGTGTTTAATCGCGTGTCAATCCGTGGCCCCTTCCGCCAGGGGTCCACCACCCTTGATCTGATACGCAGCTGAGATTGGAACGGGACAAGCTTTGCCTCGTGGCGTGACAACCTCACAAAGTGTCGCCAGCCTTGCCAGCGTTCTCTTTCTGATCGCCTTATCAGACGCTGAGGCGCGGTCGCCCCACTCTCAAAATGGAAGCGAAACGCAGTTCGTCGTCCCATTACAACCATTTACCCTCGATCCGCCCGTAGCCCGCGCCATCCCGGTCGCGACCAGAGTTGCTTACAACGCGCCGCGAGCTTTGCCGGCACCTGCACCCATTCCGCAGACATCAGACGACGACGAGGAGGACATCGACCAGGAATCGAATCGTGATCAGAACGATGACGGAGCAGATGAATCAACCGATCGAGACGTTGAACGTCATGCCAGCGGCCCCACCGTCCCTGGATCTCGCGCTATCTTGCGTAATGGAATCGCCTACGCCCCAGCGCGCGCGCCGTGGCAAGTTAAGCAGGCAATCTGGGCGGCCAATGGACTTCGCCGGAAACCATACACCTGGGGCGGCGGACATGGTTCGTTTTACGACCGTGGTTACGACTGCTCGGGCTCTGTTTCCTTCGCTCTTCATGCCGCAGGGGTCTTATCAGCACCGTTGCCATCAGAAGATCTGATGCGATTCGGCAAACGCGGACGAGGTCGTTGGATCACAATTTATTCCAGAAACGGCCACACCTTTGCCGAGATAGCCGGATTACGCTTCGACACAACGGACCTGGGGCGAGGCGGCGACGTCGGCCCGCGCTGGTACACGACCGGGCGGAATACCCGCGGATTCGTCGCACGGCATCCGGCAGGGTTCTAGAGGCTACACCGCTCGAGGGGCCAGGTTGCTAGCGTCCAAGCTGTTGGCTACGCTAATTGCGTAACAATTTTCTTGAATCCAAATCACCGCCGGGCTGCATCTCAATTCCAAAGAGATATTGTCACCATGAGCACCATCACAATCCGGCCGTTTGCCGCTATTAAGCTATTAACCTTCGCCCTGCTGGCGACGGCCGGGTGTCATTTCCCCGGTATCCACGGTAACGGTCACGTCGTCACTGAAACACGAACCGTCTCCGATTTCACCAGTGTCGAAGCCGACGGCGGTTTCACAATTACTTGGACCAAAGGTGCGACCGCTCTCCAAATCAGGACAGACAAGAACCTCCTCAACCACATCGAAACCAGCGTGGAAGGCACGAAGCTGCGACTTCATTCGCATGGTCAGCTTCGCCCTACGAAAGGGATCAAAGTAACTCTTGTCGAGCTCGAACCTGAGCGGAGCGCAGTTGACGGGCGCTGTCCGCCTTACTGCGGCAAGGATTTCCGGCAAGGGGTTTTACCTTGATAGTCAGGGCGCAACGAAAGTCGTGGTCGATGGCAACGTTGAGGAGCTATTGGCTACAATGTCAGGAGCAAGCCGACTTGAAGCGGAATCTCTTCAGGCACAAAACGTCGAGGTCTCGATTTCCGGAGCTGGACGAGCAGACGTAACCGCAGAAAAGATTTTGAAAGTTTCGATTACCGGCGCAGGCAAGGTGACGTATTCCGGCGACCCAACGGTCGAGAAACATGTCAGCGGAGCCGGCAGCATCCGGCAACGGGACTGAAGGGAATTGCGGATTGCACAAGGGCAAAAGAAACATGAGAAATTCGGAATCGCTGAAGAAAAAGAAGCGGATTAACTCTCTGTGTCCATGTTGGTTGCCAGCGCCGAAAACTTTGGCTATATGCCGGGTGTGATGCAAATATTCGCGCCGCCATCGCGGAGCCCAGCTATGCTTAGACGTGCGAAGACTCTGTTTGATATCGTTAATCGCTCTTTGCCCGGCATCTCATTTGTCGGCAGCTGAACCGGAGTCGACTCCAGGCGAATGGAAACTGATTTCGAATAGCGAGAACGTCGCGCTCTATCGCCGGACCCGACCTGGCGCGGGGCATTATGAAACGAAAGCCATCGGCGAGATTGCGGCATCGACAGATCTTGTTCGCGCGGTTTTGGATGACGTCGATTCCTATTCTCAATTCATGCCGTACACCATCGAGAGCCGAATCATCAAACGAGACGGCGACTCCATAGTTGGTTATCAAAGGATTTCGACTCCCATGGTCCGCGATCGGGATTACACACTCCGGGTTCGCACAACTTCAAAAACGGGTCCTAACGGGACTAGTTATTTCACTCGATGGCAGACCGAGAATGGGCTCGGTCCGGAAGAACGACCCGGCATTATTCGAGTCCATCTATGTGAAGGAAGTTGGACGCTTGAACCAATCGGCCCTAACAGCACACGTGCAACCTACATGGTTTACACCGATAGCGGCGGCGCCATTCCAGACTTCATCAAAAACGTCGGGAGCCAAATCGGTATTCGGAAACTTTTTGGCGCTGTCCGCAAACAGGTTCGCGACCCGAAATACCAAAAGAAGCTAAAAGCCGATGGCTGATTGCTGATTGGCAGATAGTCCCCACTTCTCGCAATTAGCTATCGGCCATCAGCAATAGACTCCTCCCGGACCCCTGCTTCCAGCATCCGCACTCGCTTATCCAGATACGGCAAACGAATCGTTAAGGTCAGGCCTTTTCCTTCGTTACTTTCAATCGCCATCTCCCCTCCGTGTTCACGGATAATCCGCCGCACAATCAATAGACCGAGCCCAGACCCGGTTTCCTTTGTTGTAAAATACGGTTCGAAAACTCGACTCAAACTCTCCGCGGACATTCCGCCACCGGTATCAGTAAAACTGATAATGACATGTGTTGCATCCATGTCCGTCCGAATCCGCAGGATCCCACGACGTTTCATCGCTTCGAAGCTGTTCTTGATCACGTTGTAAAAAACTTGCTTCATCTGATCGTGATCGAGTTGGAGCAACGGCAGATCAGATCGCAGTTCCGGTTCAACCACGATGTCGCGATCCTCGATCTCGGGCACAAAAAAACGCACCGCTTCTTCCACGATCGTATTCACGTTCTCCGGATGGAGCACCGGCTGCGATGGACGAATCGCCTGCAGAAATTGCGTAACGATTGAATCGAGCCGTGTGATCTCGGCGCGGGACACGGCGATCGCTTCCGCTAATTCCTCTTTCACCTTACCGTCGAGTTTGCGCACCTTACGTTCCATCAGTTGCAAATGGATGTGCAACGAATTGAGCGGATTCCCGATCTCATGGGCAACGCCGGCTGCGAGCAACCGCAATGCATTGAACCGTTCTGACTCAATCGTTTTTTCGGTCGACCGCCGACTCTCCGTTATGTCACGCAAAATGATGGCGTGCCCCACCGGCTCCGCAGCTGCGCTTTCAGTGTGATCGTCGCCTCTATCTGAATCCTCGGAGTTCCGCCGCTCAATCAGAAGCGGAACAATGTAAAAATTAAGGAACCGATTTGCGGGATAAAAAATCTCGATGTCCCGGCTGATCGCGCCTTCTGATTGGGAAAGTGATTTCCAATCCAGTCCCCTAACCCGCTCATCCAACCGTTTGCCGATGGAACCTTCCGCGTCGATCCCGAAGAGATCGCAGGCCGCGTGATTAACATAAGTGATCCGACCTTTTGAATCCGTGACAATGATTCCTTCCTGGATCGCGTTGAAGACGGTTTCGATCAGCCCCTTCTCCTGCGCCAGTCGAAGAAGATAATTCTGAACATCCTCAGGACCGATTCGCCCGAGACGTTCGATCAGCTTATCGAGAAAGCCGGTTTTCACGTCTGCATTCTAGCGGCCCGATCAACTCGAGCCAACCGTTTCGCTGCCGTTGTAGCCACGGCCTGCCTGCCTTCTGCTTCGGACTGCGAAGTCGGTCTAAGCGCAGCGGAGCACCGCCGCACTCCGGGACGTTGCCGACCATCGACACTATCGATTCGCACTGCGTTGTGGAGTGCGCGTGTGCTCCGTCGCTTTCTGCGCGACCGCGGAACGTTCGCCATTGCCACGAAAAGCGCCGTCGACGCTTCGCTTTGCTCGGCGCAGTCCAAAACCAGGCCCAGGGCGTCCCGCTCACGCGGGACTACCCTGAGCAACCCAATCCAACAAACTCAACGAAGTGTTGAAGACTTTTCCGATGCGCCTGTGAATCCGCCTGAACTGGAATCCACTGCGTAGAGATAACAATGCGCTTCGGTCGCGGCTGTGTATGGACCAGCCGTGCCAAAATACAGATTCGTTCCCGCAGCGTCGTACACCATCAGATTGTAACAAACGATCGCCGTTCCGAATTCAATCGGTAACTCCTGCGACCATTGGAGAAGAGCATTCTTGTCGTATCCCTGGATCTGGGCTGGTAACCCAAAATTTGGTTGATACTGCAAAGCTATTTCATTCGCGTCCGGCCTGACGATTTGATTCGAGATCGACCCGCCAATGGCGCGGGAGTAAAGGACCTGGCCCGATGGCGAAATGGCGTTCAGTTTCGAATTGGAAGTCCTGAAATAGGTCCGCCCATCCGACGCTACTACTGCTTCCCCTTGTTGCTGTCCGCCAAACTGGTTGATGTCCTGCGCCCAGATCAATCCATTATTAGCGTTCCGCATTTCGATGGTCGACGGCCGGAAATAGGCAACATTCCCATTCGGCGATGCGCCTGGCAAAATACCGACACCATCCGTTACGCGCCAGTTTAGGCCACCGCCCACGTGGAGCGCGTTCATTCCGCCGAGCACATCCGGATCACCAGTTGAACTGTAATCGGACCAGAAATAGGCATTGCCGCCGCCGAACTTGATTTCCTGGGGAGTCCAACCGCCACCGCGTCGATAGTACTTTCCGCCATTCCAGATTAATTGACCGGTAGGCGAGAGAATAAATGCTCCAATAACATCTTGCGACCAGCGGCTGTCATCCGCCGCGTAGATATTTCCATCAGGCCCGACGCTGGGCCCAGCCAGAAGCGGCGTATGAAGTGGAAACGTCCAAAGCGTTGAACCGTTCGTCTTGGAAAGTGCCTGGACACCGCCACCGCCACCAACTACGAGGTTTCCATCGGGCAAAACTCCAAGTGTCCCGCCGACACCGCCAGCCGGGGTTACAACCCAGCGCAACGATCCGTTAGGGTTGACTGCGTAAACATGTCCAAAACTACCGAAGGTGTAGATCGTGCCGTCTGGCGAAACGACTGGCCGTCCCGGGACGTATTGGTCGGCCAATTTAAGCCGCCATTTGAACCGGCCCGTCAGCACTTCGCGCGGAAGCACATTAATCGCCCTACTGGCGGTTCCGGCCCGGCTTGCGTTAGAAAACGATACCCGCTGTATCCCTAACGGAGCGTTGTCCGGAACGTAGCATTCAATCAAATCATTCTGCCACCGCGCAACCGGAGCCAACAAAGACCCAATCTGAATGGCACCACTTGTGCCGAACCCAGTGCCGCGTAAACGGATCAACCCCGACCGATTTTGCGATGGCGGATCAACCGTGAACGACTGCGCCTGCAGCGTCATTAAAGTGGCTGCTAATGCGAAGATACTAAGAAGCGTTTTTTTCATATTCCTGGACCAATGTGAGTTGCTCTATTGAACACAGTGATCCTACCGCTCGGGTCGCGATTCTGGGCTAGCGGCCAAAGGTAACGCGTTTGTTACCTTTGATGAAGAAATTGCCCCATCGTATCAGACGTTAGCGGGAACTCCCACGGGGCGTTCGCGGCTCATAACGTTCCACCGTTTGCCAGTGCTTTTGTCGAATTGTGACAAACGGAAATTTGACCACCGTCCGCGCACTCGCCCGGCTCATTCGCAGCAGCCGATTGCCTCGCGCTGGCTCCAACTCGTAGTTTAACTGGAAATCCGTGACCTGGGCAATAATCCAAAAAAGATGACAAGGTGACTGCAGCGACGCTTCCGCCTTCAACAAAGTGAAATCATTTCGGCTAATCCAAAGCCGACCGGCCAGCAGGCTTAAGAACCGTTCTTCACGCGAACTCGTGTTCTGGTTCGGTTTTGGTTCGAAGGAAATAACGTAAGCGTCTTCGCCACTGGCGACGTCATTGGGAAGCCGTTTCCAGAGATATCGGTTTCGCAGATCGTACTTCCGCACAGCTTCAACGGCGGATTCAGCCTGGTTTTTTTCGACCTTGATATTTGCGTTTGGTTTGGGACTCGTTGACGCGTCTGGCGTTGTTGATTCTTCACTGCCCCCTTTGAAAAACGATATTTTCCCTTCAACTTTTTCCCCAGTGTATTCAAGCGGTTGCGGATCACCGGGCCGAACAATTGAATGCCAAGTCCCCTTCGCGACGACTGTTCCGTTGCTATCCAACTGATGCGTAGTCAGCGTCTGGTAATATTGCCATTTGCTTAACGCAGCTCGGCTTGCCTCGAACTGCGCCAGGGCAGCGTCGAAAATCGCGATCGCTGAGGGTTTAGCATCCTGTTCAACAGGCGCAGCGAACAACGACGAACCGGTAATCAGGAAAGCGATGATGATGCAGGCTGGGAGAAACCGTGACATTGAATACGATAGCACAGGCACCGAAACGTTTTCACCGGGTGGAATGCGACTCCGGGGTTGTGCTGCAAGTTAATGCGTCCCGCAAATGTGTACTTAACGTGAGCTTGCCTTCCGAAAATAGCCCAGCGTTTTAACGCTGGGATTTGATAATGAGAAGGACATTAGTCCCAATTAGGGACGACAGAACCGGTGCTTGTCGATGGCGCTTCTGTCGTCCCTAACGGGACTCAATAATATAATGGAGGTCGGCACCCAGCGTTAAAACGCTGGGCTATTTTCAGGAAAACATCGGCTCGCTAAGCGCTATCCTAACGATGATCCCCTACTCGCTCCGGTTCCGCGACTTCTCCTGTCTCCGCCGCCGCGCGCTCTTTCAAGGCCGCTTTCCGACTTAATTTGACCCGGCCTTTGTCATCGATTCCGATGCATTTCACCCAGATCATTTCGCCAACCTTGGCGACGTCTTCTGTTCGGTTAACCCGGAAATCAGCCAGCTCGGAAATATGAACCAATCCATCTTTCCCTGGAAACACTTCTACGAATGCGCCGAATTCTTTAATCGAAACCACGCGGCCATGATAGGTCTGGCCAACCTCAATCTCCCGGGACATTCCGCCAATGATTTCCTTCGCCCGGGCCATGCTCTCGGGATTCGTCGCATAGATGTGCACTGAACCGTCGTCTTCGATGTTAATCTCCGCACCAGTTTCGGCCACGATTCCCTTGATCGTTTTGCCACCCGGTCCGATTAAGGCGCCGATCTTTTCCGGATTGATCTTGATCGTCTCGATTCGCGGCGCGTACTTGCTCAGATCGGCGCGCGGTTTGTCGAGTGATTTTGACATGATGTCGAGAATCTTCGTCCGGGCGTCCTTCGCTCGGAACGTTGCTTCGGTCATGATCTTATGGCTTACCCCCGGCAATTTAAGATCGAGCTGGAATCCGGTGATTCCGGTGTTCGTCCCGCAAAGTTTGTAATCCATGTCACCGAAATGATCTTCGGATCCAATAATGTCGGTCAGCAGTTCGTAACGCTTTACTCCGCCGCTACCGTCGAATTCAGTAACGAGCCCAACGGAAATTCCTGCGACCGGCGTCTTGATCGGAATTCCAGCATCCATCAAGGCCAGCATCCCGCCGCAAACACTCGCCATCGAGGTGGAACCATTCGATTCCATCACTTCACTTGAGATACGAACTGCGTAACGGAAATCATCGATACTCGGAATAATAGGCTCGAGCGACCGCTCAGCCAAAGCGCCGTGACCAATTTCTCTCCGGCTTGCGCCACCGGTTCGACCGGTTTCACCAACGCTGAAAGGTGGGAAATTGTAATGGAGCAGAAATGATTTTGAAGTTTCGCCACCACCGTAGGCATCGATATTTTGGGCTTCCTCGATCGGCGCAAGCGTAACGAGCGCGAGGGCCTGAGTTTCGCCACGTTGAAAGATGGCCGATCCATGTGCACGCGGCAGGACGCCAACTTCGCAACTGATGTCGCGTAAATCCTGATAGCCTCGCCCGTCCATTCGCTTCTGCTTGTCCAGAACGCTGATGCGGAACGCCTTCTTTTGGACGTAATCGAACGCCTGTGAGATTGCGAACTTGTCCGCTTCCGGAAACTTCTCTAGAACGGCAGTTTTAACCGCTTCCTTCAATTCGTTAACCGCCTTGGTCCGTTCGACCTTGCTCGGTTTATAAAGAGCTCCCTCGATCCGATCACCCGCAACCTGATAGGCGATCTCGAGAATATCCTGGTTCACTAACATCAATGGCATCTCGCGTTTCGGTTTACCAATTTTCGCCGCTAGTTCCTTCTGGATCCGGATCATTTCGCGGGCATGGCCATGCGCGAACTCAAGCGCCTTAACGAAATCTTCTTCGGGCACCTCCAAAGCGGATCCTTCGATCATGATCACGTCGTTTTCTGTGCCGACATAAACCAGATCGAGATCGCTTTCACCCCGTTGATCGTGCGTCGGATTGGCAATGAACTGTCCGTCCACTCGACCGACTCGCACGGCACCAATCGGCCCGGCAAACGGAATGTCGGAAACGACCAGGGCTGCGGATGCGCCGTTGATCGCGAGAATATCCGGATCGTTCTGGCCATCGGCACTGAGCAAAATCGAAATGATTTGTGTGTCGTAGAGGTATCCTGCCGGAAAGAGCGGGCGCAGAGGACGGTCAATCATCCGCGAAGTCAGCGTTTCTTTTTCGGAAGGTCGGCCTTCACGTTTGAAATAGCCGCCAGGAAATTTGCCGACTGCTGCCGCTTTTTCGCGGTAATCGACAGTTAACGGAAACCAATCCTGACCTTCTTTTATTTGTGTGGCTGAGACGGCGCTGGCTAATACCATCGTGTCGCCTGTAGAAACAATGACGGCGCCATCGGCTAGCTTGGCGATTTTTCCTGTTTCAATTGAGACCTGCGTGGACCCGATTTGGGTCGTGACCTTGTGTTGCATGTTAATGCTTTCTGGAATTGGCGAATCCCAAGCCGGTCACCCTGATTGTAGGTTTTAACCCCGCCTCAGCGGGACTAAAACCTCTAATCAAAGTGGAACGAGGCTCGAGCGCCGGGTTTACTTCTCTTGTTTAAGTTTAACGGCGACCGAGGAAATGAGACACGGATACGGAGTTTCGGCGCAGACTAATGCGCTTATTTCCGTAAATTAAGTTTCTCGAGCAGGCTTCTATACCGCTCGGACTCCGACCTGCTCAGATAATCGAGCAAGCTCCGACGCATCGCGACCATCTTAAGAAGGCCACGCCGCGACGAATGATCTTTGGCGTGACTTTTTAGGTGCTCCGTCAGCTTCGAAATCCGCCGGGTCAGAAGTGCAACCTGCACATCCGCGCTACCGGTGTCTTTCTCGTGGAGCTGGAACTCCTTCACGTCCATCGTCTCACTACTTTCTGCCATAAACGAACGGCTATTTTAAGGGAATAATCCCGCTTGGCAAGGGACTATTAGTGTTGGCCCAAAATGGGCAAATTGACGAATGCACACAAATTGACACGCATCTCCTAAGAGCTTCAACCTGAAAGGCCCGGCGGCGTATATCCGTTTAGGATCAAAGGGCGAGCACTCTCCAGCACGTTTCTTGCGCGACCGCTTCCTCTTCCCACACTTGGGGAGAGGACTGAGGTGAGGGGCTAGTTGCTTCCCCACTCAGATAGAACCAACGATACCTCCCGAAACCCTCACCCTACCCTCTCCCTTGAGAAGGGAGAGGCGACAATGGGACACATCCATCCATCCATACAGAGACCGCGGTTCTCTTCTTTCTCTCCGCAATCCGAAATCCGAAATCCGCAAATTCCCGGGGCCTCAGATGAAACTCGCTCAACCCCTGCTACCTTCTAGACTCCCTCAGCCGATGCTTTCATTTGTTGTTCCCGCCTATAACGAAGAATTGGAATTGCCGGAGACGCTTGCGGCGATTCACACCGCAGCCCGGGCCAATCGGACCGACTACGAAATAATCGTGGTCAATGATGGCTCAACGGACGCAACCGCCAGCCTCGCTGAAGCCGGTGGCGCGCAGGTAATTACCATTCATCGACGCCAGATCGCTGCCGCTCGAAACGCTGGAGCCCGCGCGGCCAAAGGCGATGTTCTTTTCTTTGTCGATGCCGATACCCGAATCGAGCCTCACCACGTTTCAACAGCCATTCGGTTCTTGGAAAAAGGGTGCTCCGGCGGCGGTGCTCGCATCAAATTCGCGGACGAAATACCTCGTTGGGGACGCATCTTTGTTTCTCTCTTCGGCAGCCTCTACTTTGCTGCCAACCTCGGCGCCGGCGCCTTCCTCTTCACTACCACTGCGACTTACCACCGGGCAGGCGGTTTTGATGAACAATATTTCGCCGGTGAAGAAGTCTATTTCACTCTGGCGTTGAAGAAGCTCGGGCCCTTCCAATTGATTCCGCTTCCCGTGGCGACTTCGGGGCGAAAATTGCGAATGTATTCCGCTCGACAGGTCCTCGGTGGCCTATTCGGAGCCGTGGCCGGCGGAAAACGCACGGTCCGCAATCGCAACCGACTCGATCTTTGGTACGACGGAAAACGCGAAACACGATCGGTTAGCAGCAGCTAGTTGTTCATCGCAGAACGCGTTCAGCCAAAGCATGATCGCTTTCCTTTGTCCCGTTCGGCTTTCCTGCTAAAGTATAATCGGAACAAGATCCGCTGTATGAGAATGCCTGGCTTCATTCTCCTGGTGATCATGATATTTTCGTCCGGTACCGCTTTGGCCGACGACGGCAAGGCTATCGAGAAGTTGATCTCCGAGATAAATGCCGCGGCCAAAGTTAATAGGGCGCGGGTGTTGAAAATCATGGTCATCAACACAGATGTCGCCTCTTCCACCTATGAAGCAGAAAAGGTGAAGACCGGACTCAGCTACGGTGACCTTTACATTGCCCATGCACTCGTCCTGGCAACGCATAAGAGTTTCGACGCGATCGTCGCGATGAAAGCAAAGGGGCAGAGCTGGGCTGCCATTGCTCAGATGCACAACGTCTCACTTCAAGGCTCAACCCAGATCCTCCGGGAAATCCTGGAGAACGGTCGAACCCAATGACTCGCTGCCTAATTAATCACCGATCACTCACCGCAGTTCCACCGCGCGCCTTCAGCCTATCAACTTCTAAATAATCCTCTCTCGGTGGACTAAAGGTATCGAGCACGGTCGTTTCCTCGAGTGTTTCCACTCCATGCGGAACGTTGCTCGCCAGGTAAAATGAATCGCCAGTCTTCAATTCATGTGGCACACCCGACACAATTAACCGCATCCGTCCCTTAAGAATATGCACGATCTGCTCCTGCGGATGTTGATGGGCCGGCATTAGACTTCCGGCATCCAGTTTGGCCACCATTTGGTACATGGTCGTGCCGTTCGCGATCGTCCGACGCCGTATTCCCGGTACAATATCAATCCAAGGATTCTCGTTCATTTTAGAGACTAGCGGAGGGTGGATTACTCGGAACCGAAGGTTTCACCTCTACCTTCACCATTTCCACTCGAAGATAATTAAGGACCACCGGCGAAAGAATCATTCCCGGCACACCCATCAGTCTCTCCCCAATAATCAGTCCAAACAGTGTCAACCAAATCGGATTACGAATACGAGCGCCGATAATCTTGCTGTTCAGAAAATACTCCAGCTTGTGAATGACGATCAGGAATATCAACGAAAAAATTGCGACCTTAGGCGACACGGTAAATCCGATGAACACAATCACAGTGTTGCTCACTACATTGCCAATAATCGGAACAAGACCGCAAAGAAAGGTGAGCCCGACTACAACCGGGGCGTACGGGAGCTGGATGATGACAACAAACAGCGCTGTCAAAATCGTGTTCACACACGAAATCATCATCTGCGCACCGATGACCGTTGCAAAACTCTGATAAAACTCCCGGAACCGCGCACCGATCTCGTCGGCACAAACGGAATAAAGATTGTTCTTAATCGAATGCGATTCACGGAAAAGATCCAGCCGGCTGTTAAAGAAAATGCTGATCGCGCAAACAACCCCGATGATAACAAATACCAATATGGTCGAAGCGTGACGGGCAGAGGTCGCCACGTTACCCAAGTAATGTGTTTGATCCTTTAGTTGTTCGCTGACAGAGGTCTTTAAACTTTCCCAATCCGAAAACGGCAAATCAATCCCGATATGCTTTTCTGCATATTCAATCGCTGCAGGAACGGACTCTTCAGCAATCTTCGGCAGCGCTGCTATGGCAGCGCGACTAAAGTGCACCGCCGTATAACTAATCCCTGCCAAAACCAGGATAAAAACGGCGAAGACAATCCATTTGTACCGGATAACCCGGCCCAGCTTGGTTAGGACAAAGTAGGAGAAGAGCAGGGCAAGAAACGGCGCTCCAAGACGGAGCACACCGATCAACACAATCGTTACAGCCAGCACAACAAAGCTAAATCGTCTCGGAGTCATTTTCCCTGATTCAAAGTGCGTTCTCGAACCTGATTGTCCAGCTAACTCTCTGGCAATCAACCTCCGCCGATTTAACTTCATCGGTTTACTCACCCTACTACGCCCCGCGGGCACACACTTTCTCCCATACCAGATCCGCCGCTGTGACATCCTCCACCGCTACGCCAACGGATTTGAACAACGTAATTTCATCGGAATTTTCACGTCCACTTTTCAGTCCCGCTATCACTTCGCCGATCTCTGCGTGAATTTTTCCGGCAGCGATAATATCGCCGGATTCGCGCATGGCTGCCTCACGCGATTCGACATAGATTCGCGAACGGCGCAGGAGCCATTCGTCAAGTTCGCGCCAGGAAGGACGCGTCGCGCCGACGGCATTTATATGTGCTCGAGGCGATAACCACTTGCCCATTAAGACAGGCGATACCGATGTGGTCGCGACCACAACGACATCAGCACCACGCACTGCTTCCTCCGCCGACGTTGCAACATTGATTTCATGTCGGTTCGCGAACTCCTGCGCGTTCCGCGGACTCCAAACCCGCACTTCACAAAACTTCCGGACAATCCGCAATGCCTCCAGGTGACTCCGTGCCTGCACACCTGATCCAAGAATGGCGAGTACTTTGGTTTCTTTTGGTGCGAGATAATCGGTTGCTACCGCTGATACAGCTGCCGTTCTCATTTCGGTGATCAGTCGTCCGTCCATTACCACGAGCGGTTCGCCTGTTTCGGGTGAGAAGAGAACGATCAACGCGTGGTGTGTATGAACATTGGTGTTGTTCGGATAGAACGTTACCAACTTCGCGCCGAGCGCGCCGCTGTAAGCCGGCATTACACCGAAAAATCCCTTGTGATCCTCGACTGATAAGACGCTGCGCAGCGGCTGCTCGACTTTGCCGGCGGAAAGATTTCGCAAGGCGCGCC
The DNA here is from genome assembly GCA_963751725.1 of uncultured Verrucomicrobiae bacterium. GTDB lineage: Bacteria > Verrucomicrobiota > Verrucomicrobiia > Chthoniobacterales > UBA10450 > AV80. The sequence goes on along the minus strand of CAVVVQ010000032.1, from coordinate 18,099 downwards.
CCATCGCCGGGATCAACTCCTCCATTCGCAGGTAAGAGCGCACCGCACTTTCATCCAGGAACTCGGTTTTCATCGTCGCGCCAGGAATCGTAGTTCGATAATCCCGTAATTTGCAATCGCTGACTGAAATTCATTAACGCGAATGGCAAGCGTATCCTTGTTCATTTGTGTTTCATTTGTGTTTCATCCGTGGCTCCAATCCTGACTCGCCAACCTTGACCGCTTCTGATAAATCGACAGGCCTTATGACAACAAATCGCATTATTCTGGCTGGCGTCCTGGGCGGGATTGTCATGTTCTTTTGGTCATATGTTGCGCACGGCGTTCTTCCGTTAGGCGACGCCGGCATGAGTGAATTACCTGGCGAACAAGCCGTCGTTGCCGCGATGCAATCCAGTATTGGAGACAAGCCCGGCCTTTATCGCTTCCCAGGATTCGGGTTCGGCGATAATCCCACGGCAAAACAAAAGAGTGAAGCGATGAACCAGATGGCGGAGAAATATGGTAACAACGTCTCTGGCCTGCTCATCTATTATCCACCAGGGACGCGTTCAGTCAGTCTCGGCAAACAGTTATGCATTGAATTCGTGATCGAGCTGATCGAAGCGATCTTGCTTGTCACGTTGCTGGCGCAAACCCGAATTACTTCATTCGTCGGTCGAGTTGCCTTTGTTCTAACCGCAGGATTTTTCGCTGCGATTGCAACGCATCTTCCATACTGGAACTGGGACGGGTTCCCACTCGTCTTTACCATTTCACAAATCACGATCCAGATCGTGGCTTTCTTCTGCGTAGGCCTGGTCGCGGCCCTTGTTCTTGGAAAAGGCACGGCGGAAGCGCAGAATGGCTAATTGCCAGGGTGCCGCGACGCGACGGCGTAACTGTGTCGCATATGTTGCGCGATGACCTCCTCTCCCACGGGGAGAGGACTGAGGTGAGGGGCCGGTCGGGTCCCCCTCCAGATAAGATCAAGGATACCTCCCAAACCCCTCACCCTACCCTCTCCCTTGAGAAGGGAGAGCGCATGGGACACATCCATCCATACAGACCGCTGTTCTCTTCTTTCTCTCTCCGCAATCCGAAATCCGAAATCCGAAATCACCCATTCCCCGGCCATGAAACCAATATCGCCGCAGCAATCAGACACCCTATCAAGTGATAACTCGCGTCAATCAGCCAAACCTTGGTCGATTTTCCCTCCCAAGTATGAACAACCGTTAACGTCGTAATCGAAAATCCTGCGGCCAACCCGCCGGCCAGCTTAAGCGCGTGCTCCATATCGCTCGTCCCCGTTCGACGCAAAAGATAAGCAATCGCTGCCGCAGCCACCAGGTTCGACAGAAAACTCGACAACAGCATTCCGCCAAACTCTCGTGGCCCTGGCATTCGCATCTCGCGCTTATGGCGTTCCTGTTCTGCTCCCCAAATCTTGCCAAAAAGAAGCGAATACCAAACAAACCCCAGAACCCAGTAGGCCAAACCTGCGCAAAGAATCGCCAGCCAGTTCAAATGCATACTCATAATAGGGGCGATCGTGCCAGCACCCCCATTCGGGAACAAGGCCAAACAGCCTGCTAATTCACCCATTCACTAATTACCAATCACCAATCACCTCCTCACTCCCCCATTGCCGCGCGCCTTCCTTCCGGCTATGATCCAGCCTTCACATGAACGAACCAACTTCACCACGCCAGTCGGGGACCCGAAAGATGTCAGCCGAAGCCTTAATCGGCACGGGAATCACTATTGCCGGCCTAGGTTTCCTCTTTTTGATGCTGGCCTGGGCCCAACATATGAGGTCCGTTCCGAAATCCTCGTTCGCCTGGCTGGTTATTGGCATCATCATGACCGTGGGCGGCTGTATCATCGCTGCAGCCGGAAAACGTAGCAGTTAATCACGATTGAATTGCCGATTGCTGATTGACGTGTTCGTTAACCTCCTGAAACTGAAAAGCTAAGGCTTAACTCGTAACATTTTCCATTTGTTAGCTTTCGGTTTGACCTTGCACGGCTTCTGCTCTTTTTTAGCCGTCCCCCAGAGTTCGCCCGCCAATGATTGATCAACAAACCTTTGAAACGCTCGTTCCGCTTGCTTACGAATGGACGAAAAAACAAGAGGAATTCGTCCTAACCTACGGCATCCCACTCGATCAACAGCAGTTGGCCGATGCGCGTCTGGCCGGCATAAAAGAATGCGAACGGGTGCGGGTCCTCGTTGTTGATCGGATCCCTGTGCCTGAAACCGGCGACCTGGCTCAGGCTGCCCGGCGCAGCAGTATTCTCACCGAAGACACGCGATGCACCGGATTCGGTTATGCCATTATTATTCGTGCCGACGCGTGGGGCGATCGTGAATTGCTTCTCCATAATCTTATCCACCTCGCGCAATGTGAACGGAGCGGCGGTTTGCAGCAATGGATTCGACTTTATCTGGCGGATCGCAACAACTGCGCAGATTTTACCGTCGGTCCGCTCGAAGAAGAAGCGCGCCAATTGGCCCACGAACTTTGCAACGGCGCGGGAGCGTCGATGCAGAAGGGAAGCTGAAACAGCGTACGGCCTCATTCCAAGCTTCTCAGTTTGGAAATTTTGGAGTGCGGCGGTGCTCCGCCGCTTTGGGCTTACGCGTCGTCGCAGAAACAACACCCGACCATTGCAATTTAAGCGCATTCGCAAAGCGGCAGAACCTGCCGCACTCCAAAACGCAAGCGCCTTCCTGAATCCGCAATCGAATCCGGACCGCCGCGAGCCTGTCGAAGGGCTTGCGCATCCGCAGCCAGCCATCGACCATTAGCTACCACGCTCCCCATACTGTATGCCCCGTTTGCTCCGCTGTTTCGCTCTGTTCCTTCTTATTTCGGCCATCGGAAACCGCGCTCCTCTTCGCGCACAATTGATCGCTCCATCGTTCACTCAGATCATTGTTTTCGGCGATAGCCTCTCCGATACCGGAAATGTGCGTGATCGCACTGACTCCACCAGCGGTGGGACCATCAATTACCCGAGCCAAACCTTTAATTACAGCGATGGCCGATTCACTAACAGCAGCGACACCGACCCCTCATCGATCACTTACGTCGGCCTCTGGCACGAACAACTCGCTCGCACTTTCCTCCATATTCCGGCAGCGACCTTCAGCCTCAACGGTGGCTTTAACTACGCATTCGGCGGTGCCAGAACCGAAGACGGCGTCCGAGCCATTGCGATTGTTCCAACCCCAATCGGCGATCTCGTTATCAACATCGACGATATGGGCCGGCAAATGGACAGATATTTATTCAACAATCCGATCGATCCCAATGCTCTTTATATAATCTGGGGCGGCGCTAACGACATGTTCAATGACGATAGCCCAGCCAATGTGACGGCCACCGCCACTCGTGTCACGAATCTGGTCGGCCGCCTTGCGAACGCAGGCGCGCAACACATCTTGGTGCCAAACCTTCCGCCTCTCGGCGCGCTTCCCGCCTCCGCTGAAGATCAACAGACAGTCCTCGATCGAAACAGCGCGTCCGCCAGTTTTCGGACACAACTTGACGCGGATCTAACTGCGATGCTCAACAGTATCGCCCCGCAGGGTATTACGCCTAACGTGTACCGAGTGGATGTTTGGCGAAATATGATCCGGCTTTTCAGCAATCCCGCCGTTAACGGTTTCACCAACACGCAAACCGAAGCGCAAGGAAATCAGAGCGCTAACCCTGATCAGTTCCTCTTCTGGGACGGTGTGCACCCAACGACAGCCGGTCATTATTGGGCAGCCCAAGCCGCCAACGCTGCCCTGACGACTCCTGTTACACCGCCGGGAAAGGCCATTAACATCTCGACCCGTTTGTTTGTCGATATCGGCGAGCGCGTCTCGATAGCCGGTTTCATTGTGACAGGTAACAGTCCGAAAAGGATTTTACTCCGAGGAATTGGACCATCACTCGGCAACAGCGGCGTCCCCGATCCGCTCGCTGATACAACACTCGCTCTTTACGATGAAACCGGGACTCTGCTCATGGCCAACGATAATTGGCGGGAAACACAGGAAACCGAAATCAGCGAAACCGGTATTCCACCGCAAAACGATCTCGAATCCGCCATCGTAACCAATCTGCAACCGGGGCGGTACACCGTTTTTCTTGCTGGCAAGAATGAAACCAGCGGCAACGGGCTAGCTGAAGTTTACGATCTCGATCCCGGCGCGGACTCGACTCTCGCCAATTTGAGCACCCGCGGTTTTGTCGGTTCGGGTGACGATGCCTTGATCGGGGGCATTATTATTAGTGAAGGCGATAATCCAGCCACGGTGATGCGCGCCATTGGACCAAGCTTAGCCGGTGCTAATATCGCCAATCCGCTCTCCGATCCGACCATCGAACTCCATGACGGAAACGGCGCTGTCGTCGGTTTTAATGATAATTGGCGCGATAGCCAACTTCAGGCGGTGCAGGCCCTGCAGCTCGCACCGACGGACGACCGCGAGTCTGCTATCGTCGCGTTTCCGGCTCCGGGAACCTACACCGCTATTGTCCGCGGCAACGCCAATTCTACCGGCATTGCGCTCGTTGAAGTTTACCGAATCCTGTAGCCGGGCTGGGAGGAGATCCTGATTTGGAAGGGCCACGGATGGACACGGATTAAACAAGGATTGTGTTGCTCAAACTTCGCCGCTCGACCCTTTGTCCGTGTTTAATCCGTGTCGTTCCGTGGCAAAAAACAGAACCAAACGGACCGAGCGCGCGTCATCCCCACACGAAAAATCTGCAAAAAATCGAATCATTCGGGGCAACCCCCGTCTATTGATGTAACGATTCAGGAGGGAAATGATTCACATGCAACTACTGACTGGGTCGCTTATTACCAACAAAGGATTTAAAATGAGAAAGTTTATTACAGTACTGATTGGCTGCTCCCTCGCCCTCGTGACCGCTGCCGGCGCGGCTCAAAATGAGGAGCATAAGAACAAACAGAAACCAAAAGGGAGCGCGCAACACAGCAACTCGCCGCAGACCGCTCCTCAAAATCAAAAACATGCTGGCCCGCAGCAGAACAAGGCGCCTCACCAACAGCAGAACATGGCGCCCCACCAACAATGGCGCCAAACAGCAGCAGCACAAAGTTCAAAAACAGCAGGGCCCTGACACGAATCAATGGTCCCAAAACCCCAACCCCAACACCAAGCACGTCAAAAAATCGAATCCGCAGATCCAGAACAACGACGTCGCTCGCCAGCAACTCGACACTTCCCACCAGGTTAAACCCAACAACATGTCGAATGTTGGACCAAACCATCCGAACCAAATCAACGCAGTTCAGGCGAACAAGAAAAATGTCCAACGCGTTGAACCGCGCCATCGCGACTTTCACGCCCGGCCGAACACAAACGTCGCCAGCGTCCAGTACAATCAAAACTATCGGATCCGTAACGCCGAAAACTGGCAGGGACAGAATTATGCAGTGTTCCGGAATTATCGCCCACAATGGCACGAACGTTCATGGTGGCATTCTCACCACAATCATATCGTCCTGATCGGGGGCGGCTATTATTTTTGGAATGCCGGTTACTGGTATCCGGCATGGGGATACGATTCGGGGGCGGCTTACTATCCGTATGACGGACCGATTTACGTCGGCTCGAACGCTCGGCCATTCGATCAAGTCGTGGCAGACGTTCAATCGGTTCTTCAGGAGCAAGGATATTACCGTGGTGAAGTGGACGGCTTAGTCGGTCCCCTGACCCAGGAAGCCTTGGCGGCCTATCAAAGTGCTCAAGGTCTCGAACAAACCGCTGCGATCGATGAACCAACCTTGGATTCGCTAGGTCTGGCGTAACCCCAAGACACATCCCAACTTTGGCGAAAGCGGATGGGGTGCCCCATCCGCTTTCCAATTTGGTTAGTGTTCATTGTCTGCATTCGTGGTTAATTCTCATATGAACGTAACCGCTCGCACTTTCCGAACGATCGTCTTACTGGCGTTGTTTTCGATCGCTCCCGTTGCTTACACCGCCGATGACCCCGCATCGTTCATCAACATCAAATCGGTCAAGCACGGAACTGATCCATCTGGCAACGACCTGTTCGATATCGTCCTGACGAACACACACAAATCGCGAGCGATTTTCGCCACCATTGGTTGGATCAGCGTTGCTCGGGAACGCGAAATTGACGCTTATCTGAAACCAGGCAAAGAAAAAATCATTGCCCGAGATCAACCCAGCGCCCGCGAAATCCACGTTGCGAGCGCCACTTTCCGGTAAGTCACGAAGCGGTTTTGGACTGCGGTGGCAAGCGCAGCACGACAGCGCTCGATCTGGATGCTGCCGTGATCGGAAGTTCGCAAGTCTGTCGTGTCGTCGTTGCCACGAAACTTACCGTTAGCTCGTCACTTCATCCGTTCCATAGCGCCGTCACCTTTGCCGGCTCACCCGAAATCTCTCGTCGGTAAGGCCGAACCCTCAGGGCATTCCGATTTAAGCATGGTGCATATAACACCTCTGCTATGAAAACAATCATCCCTATCCTAACCAGCATCGCTCTCGTAGCCGTCGTGGCGTGCGAACAAAAAACCGTGGTTCCGGCCCCAGCGGAAAAGAAAACTGAAAACAACACTACGATCGTCAATCCGCCTGAGAAAAAGACCGAGAACAAAACGACGATCATAAATCCTCCGGGTAACCAATCGACCGAGACGAAAACTGAGTCCAAGACAACGACTACCAGCTCAAGTCCAAATCCATAAAGCCGGAACAGAAAACCAGGTTCATTTATGTTTCTCACCCGAGGTCGATCAGCAACAGCCGGAGCGAAATCGAATCAGCCACCGCAACGATTAAATGCGGGGCACTTTGAACCGACATCGCTCAAGACCCATTTATTGACTCACTGGCTGCGCATCTCCGCGCAGGCTCATCCTTGCAAGCTCTGGCCGTCAATTGTTGTGGCGCCCCAGCGCGTTACGCATCGCTAACTGGATGCGGCGCAATCCGCAACCGAAGTAGATTCGTGTTTTATCGCCCTGCCGTTTCGTAGTCCGGCACTCGCGGGACGAAGGGTGGTTTCAATTTGCAGTAAAGCCCCATGCGTTAGCCGTGAGCCTATCGACGCTTAGCCCGGTGGCTCCGTTGATGCCTGGATCCCAGGTCGGCAAAATTTCTTCGACTAAAACGCGCAGCCACAACTCCAGCACCGAATTCAATATGAGAAAGAACGCGATATGAATATGAATATGATTCCCCTAAATTGCCGGACGACCAAGCCCAGTCTTGGAAGAATAACGATTGCTTTTCTGGCTTCGTTCTGGTTCTGCCTCTATGGCCTTACTAGTTCTGCGGTGGCCCAAATCCCACCGTTTAATCAAATCATCGTCTTCGGAGATAGTCTCTCGGACACAGGCAACGTCAGAGATCGGACTAACGAAAGAAGCCAAGGCGTGGTTGATTATCCCAGTCATACTTTCAATTACAGCAACGGCCGGTTCACCAACGATAATGAAACCGATCCCTCGTCCAACACCTACGTTGGCGTCTGGCACGAACAGCTTGCCGCCACGTTTCTCGGCCGGCCGCCGGCCACTTTTAGTCTTGGCGGCGGGTTAAACTTTGCCTTCGGTGGCGCTCTCACCACCGGTGGCACTCACGAGGAGGTCGCAGTCTCAACTCCATTGGGCGACGTAACCATCACCGTCGATGACATGGGCAAACAGGTCGACGACTATCTCGCTGGTTATCCGATTAACCCAAGCGGGCTCTACATCGTTTATGGCGGCGCGAACGATCTTCGTAACGATGAAACCCCGCCCAACGTGACCGCCACTGCTGCGCGTATCACTGCTCTCGTTAGTCGGCTCGTTAACGCCGGCGCACGATACATGATGGTTCCCAATCTGCCGCCACTCGGTCTGATCCCGCGCTATTCAAATGACCCAGCTCGAGTCGCGGCTCTCAATACCGCGTCCATCAATTTTCGACAGGAACTCAATGCGGATCTGGCAACCCTTCAGGCCGACCTTGCTGCTCAAGGGATTAATTTTACTCTCTATTCAGTCGATGCATGGTTGAATACCATTCGCCTTTTCAGCGATGCCACCCGATTCGGACTCACTAACTTAACCGACCCGGCACAAGACAATTCAGGCGCCAACCCGGATCAGTTCGCTTTTTGGGATGACGTTCATCCAACAACCGCGGGTCACTATCAGATCGCCAAGACCGCAAATGATGCGGTCAACCTTCCACCGAGTGCGCCTTCGAGAGCGCTCAATATCTCCACCAGGGTGCTGGTTGGGACCGGGGAACAGGTCTCCATCGCTGGGTTCATGGTAACAGGAACCACGTCGAAGAAGGTTCTTATCCGGGGAATTGGGCCATCTCTCACCGGAAGCGGCATTACCAATCCATTAGTCGATCCAAATCTGAGTATCGCTGATCAAGCAGGGACTCCTATTCTAACGAACGATAATTGGAGGGCCACACAAGAAGCTGAGATCAGTGCCACCGGAATTCCGCCACAGAACGACCTCGAATCCGCTATCGTCGCAACGCTTCAGCCTGGGCACTACACCGCTGTAATTGCCGGACGTGACAATGGAGTCGGCGTTGGTCTTATTGAAATCTACGATCTTGAACCTACTTCCACAACGGCCACCCTGGCTAACCTCAGCACACGTGGATTCGTCGGGACTGATAACGACGTGATGATCGGCGGCGTTATTATCGGAGATGGCGACAGCCCGTTGATTGTCCTGCGCGGGATCGGTCCATCGTTGGCGCAATCCGGTATTGCCAATCCCCTTCTCGATCCGATGATCGAATTGTACGATGTCAATGGTTCCCTTCTCTTGGCCAATGACAACTGGAGCAGCAATCAGATGCCCGCAATCAACGCGGCCCAGCTTGCTCCGACCGATGACCACGAATCAGCTATCATTACGCCGTTTCTAACTCCGGGAAATTACACTGCGAGTCGTTCGTGGCAGCGGCAATACGTCTGGAGTCGCCTTGGTTGAGGCCTATCGATTGCCTTAATTCGAAAGCGCGATTCGCTTGCGTTTTGGAGTGCGGCGGTGCTCCGCCGCTTTCGGGGATCAGGCACAGCACTTACCAGATCGCTTCTTTGGCATCTCGGCTTTCGGAGAATTTGCAAACCACCCTCCGCCTCGTCCATCAAATTGGTCCCAAAGTTTTGGCGTTTTGAAAAAGGGCGCACCTCGTCTTCGGAATACGAATCAGAAGTATGATAACGAAAAAACTTATCCTCACCGCAATAGCGGCGACGAGCATCATTTTGCCAGCAACCGCGCCAGCACAGGAGCTCCGAATCGAGCTAGGCGATCGGCCATACTATACCCATGGACCGCGCTACTGGCACGAAAATTACGAGATGGTCTGGGTCGCCGGTCATTGGTCTGAGCATGGTCACCATTGGATTCACGGGCATTATGTCCGAGGCGAACATCGTCACCATTGGGATCGTCATCCTCGCGATCATTACGACAACGATAATCGCTAACATCGAACCTGGAAGATTACATAACTGGGGAAGCGGCGGTTTTCGGACCGCCGCTTACTCCTCAGGGAGCGGCGACCTTCAAACGCCCCAGGTCTTGATAAATTGTCCAACATTCGGCAATAGATCCGTTGCCGCGTGGATAATCATCACCGCAAACAAATTCTTTGTTCGCGCCCACACCACCCCGAACGAAATGCCGCCTACCGATAACACCACGATTGAGTAGGCAATCGAATCCGCTACCGATGGATTTGCTCCGATCGCATCCTCTAACCCGGCATGCCGCAAAATAAATCCGGGCGCATGCGATAAGCCAAACAACAGGGCCATCAACGCCACGCCTGAAACCTCCGATTTAAACCATGCCGCGAGTCGCGTCTGTAACACCGCCCGAAAAAAGAATTCCTCGACCAAGCCGACCTCGAAGAAAAGCCAGGCGAAACAGAGCGGCACCGCTATTGCGAGCTGACTCGCACTGAATTCTCCACGCCGGATCGGCGCCGCACCATTTCCGGCAAAAAATTGAAACGCCAGAATCAACCCACTCAGAACCAGAACCACCAGCAGATGGTTCCCGGCCAGTGCTCGAACCCCCTCACGCTGCACCCCGAAATCGCGCCATCGATATCCGAAGAAGGTTCGGAACAGAACAAACGGAATTAAGACAAAGACGATTAGCTTCCGCACGAGCACGACACAGAATTTTCCGCGATCCGAAGCGAGCCAACTCGCAGGCACAAGCGCTTCCGACCATGCCGTACCCCAAATCAAGTAAAGGGTCACACCGATCAGGCAAATCAGCACCACCCCCATTTCCGCAGCGCTCGACTTGATATTGAGCGTGAGCGGAACGGCTCGCAATGTCGTTACCCATGCTAAGAGCGGAAAGATGAGGCCAAAGATAATCAACACACTGATCGCGTCGCCTGGCTCGAACGTTGCGTTCTGCCAGAGGACAACAAGACTGAGTCCGTAGGCCAGGAATCCGAGCAACGCCCACGGGTTAGTGAAGATGTTTCGGACCGTCTTCAATTCGTTCGGATTTTAGCAGGAGGAATGAGAGTTCTGAACAGAGAATTCTCGTATTCACGCTGTTCTCAACCAATTCCACTCAGTTCGGGTACGTGTTTAGCGTCCCGCTCGTATTAAACTATGAACGCTGTGTCATCCGAACCGGGATTGTTGACGCTAGACACGTAATCCCGCTACACCGACCCATCAGCCATCGGCCATCAACTTCCCGTCACACCCGATCTTTCAATTCCGTCTGTCCTTTGCTTCGCGCACAATGCGCGCAGCAAAAGATTCTTCCGCCTTCTTCGACGCCATGACCAATAATCCGGCAATTGCAATGTGGACACGTGGGCGCCATCACCTGGATCGCACACTCAAAACTATCGAACGTGTGACGTTCCCCGTTTGCCATGACTTCAAAGCTCTTGTCGGACTCATTTCCGCAAAGTTCGCACTGCGCCATAAACAACTCCTTCTGTTTCAGCAATAATGCCTACAGGTTATACGCATCCGCACTGATGCTTGGCGGTGTATTAAGCGACGAATGACCTTGGATTTTGCTCACGGAAATCCGCAATTCGTAATTGATAATGCCTCCGCCGTCGCCCCGACTTCCGATTCAGGAAGTATGAAAGAAAGCACAAAAGACAGAGTCAAAGGCCGAATCGAAGAAGCCAAAGGTAAAGTAAAAGAAGAAGCTGGCCGCATCACTCGCGACCCTGATTTGGAAGACGAAGGGACCGTGGAGAAAGCTGGCGGCAAAATCCAACGCAAGGTTGGCGAGATCAAAAAAGTCTTCGGACAATAATCAAATCACACTCTCCTCCCATGCAGCACCTCAACTATTGATTCGATCCGCATGCATTTCGCACCTTTCGCATATATTTTCGACATCGATGGCACCCTCGTCGATTCTAACGAGCTCCATGTTGATGCCTGGGACCGCGCTTTTCGCCGGTTCGGTAAACAGTTCTCTCGCAACAAACTGCGAGCCCAAATCGGAAAAGGCTCGGACCAATATCTTCCTGAATTCCTCTCCCCGAGCGAGATCGAATCTTTTGGTAAAGAGCTGGACGAATATCGATCCGCCGTCTTTCGCGTTGAGTACCTCGCGTTCGTCCAACCGTTTCCGAAGGCGCGCGAACTGATCAAACGAATTCGGGAGGACGGAAACCAAATTGTCCTGGCGACCTCCGGCAAAAAAGAAGAGACCACTTACTACGTCGAGAGGCTGCTAAAGATCGAACCATTCATCGATGGCTGCACTTCGGCCGATGACGCCGAGCATTCCAAACCCGCTCCCGACATTTTCAAAGCGGCTCTCGGAAAACTCGACGACATTTCTCCGGCAAACGTCATTTCCGTCGGGGACACTCGGTTCGATATCGAGGCCGCTACCCAGGCTGGCCTATCGACAATTGCCCTTCTCTGCGGCGGCAGCAGTGAAATGGCCTTGCGCCAGGCCGGTGCCGTTGCCATTTATCGCGATCCAACCGATCTATTGGCGCAATATGAACGACTTCCCGCGATGCTGTTAGAAAGTGATGAATCCGAACCTGAACCATCACTCAATCCAGAATTCTTAGCCCTTGGCTCCTGATTCCATCATTGTTACGCTTGATCCATGAAACTATCTAAACGGGAACGAATACTCGGTGTCAGCAGACTGGGAATTGTGCTGATTATTCTTCTAATCCTGCTCCTCGGTGGCGGTTACGGTTTAGGTGGAGGCTATTATTACAGTCCCGTTGGCTTGCTCGTAATCATCCTGCTGGTCTTGCTCCTGACCGGAAAGCTTTAAGACGAAATAATCTCCCCAAGATCACACTTCTCAAGTGCTACTTCCCCAAATGAAGTCACTGATCGAAGTTCGCCAATCGGATATTCATGGCCGCGGCGTATATGCGAGCCGCTTAATTCGCAAGGGCAAACGCATTATCGAATACACCGGAGAACGCATCCCGGATGAAAACATTGACGATGATGACGAGAGTTCGCACACTTTTTATTTCGCTCTTTCCAACGGCAAAGTAATCGATCCGGCGGTAAAGGGCGGGAACGATGCGCGGTGGATTAACCATTCCTGCGAACCAAATTGTGAAGCGATCGAAGAAGGTAACCGTGTTTTCATCTACGCCCTTCGCAATATTCAACCGGGCGAAGAACTCTTCTACGACTACTCGCTTCAGGTGGATGGCCGGGTTACTCGGAAAGAAAAAAAACAATACCAATGCCTCTGCGGACAAAACAGTTGCCGCGGCACCATGCTTGATCTTGAGCAAAAACCGGACGGCTAATTGGTAATCGACCTCGCTGAAAAGGCGATTTCCAATCGCCAGTCGCCTCATTCCTTCAGGTCAAACATCAGTCCTTGAGAAACTGGACTTATACCTGACTTATCGTTTCTCCCACTTGACTAATAACTTGACTTATGCTTGACTGACAGACGTGGGTTATTACCCAGTTTACACCATCACCCCCCTGTTGCTCTCACGAGTGGAACAGGTCGCCGCGTTGCGTGAACGCATTCTGGCCGCTGCCGTCCAGGTTCCATGGATTCCGGCCCTGCAAAAAGATACCCGAATTCGCAACGCGCATTCATCAACCGCGATCGAGGGCAACCCGCTCACCTTGGAACAGGTGCGCGCAATCGAAGAAGGGCGAGAAATTCCACACAGCGGCGCAGCGGGCCCGTCGAGAAATTGCAAATTACTTTGCCGGCCTGCGTTTTGTGGAGAAGAACGCAAAACGAACGGCGATCACCCATACCGAAATATTGAAGCTGCATCGCATCATGGCGGCGGAAGTGATGGACCAGGGGCTAGCCGGCCACTACCGCGTCATCCGGGTGCGCGTTGGCGACTACATACCGCCACCACCGAACAAAATTCGAAAGCTCATGTCGGACTTAATCGGTTGGTGGAATAAGGAAGCTCCCAAGATCTCTCCGGTGCTAAGCTCCGCAATTCTGCATCATCAGTTCGAAATGATCCATCCGTTCGCTGACGGCAACGGTCGGACCGGCCGCATGTTGAGTTTGTGGGAGCTTTATCGGAGGGGGTTCGATAACCACCACATCTTTTCGATTGACGAATATTATTGGGAAAACCGGCCACGTTATTATGCGGCGTTGGAGAACGTGCAACAGGAGGAAGGCGATCTCACCAGCTGGCTGGAATATAGCGCGGCGGGGTTGCAGGCGACATTGGAGCGAGTCTGGGGGCGTATCCAAAAGCTGACCGCAGGCGCCGGCAAAACCAAACTTGTCTTGAGACCAAAACAAGAACAGCTGTTGCATTTGTTACGCGAACACAAGGCTCTGGCACCGCGTGAAATCTGGGACGCAATCGGCGTTTCAAAACAGGGCGCGCTCGATCTACTGCGACCACTCATCAAAGCGAAACTGGTTCGCCGAATCGGAACCAGGAAGAGCGGTCGTTACATTTTGACGTGATCGGGGGCAACGATAGGAGCGAGTTGGATTGGCAGCGCTTCTGTGAAGCGCCCGAGACGTGCGGCGCTGGCACTCCTCGACAGCGAATTGATCAATTATCCCTGACTCGCAGCAAGCAGTGATCGAGTTTTCCGCTGATTTGCCAGACGTAATAAAGCGACGACCGGCCATTGCTATAAATCAGCGTTTCATCGGTGCGTGAGTGGGTCATTCCTTTTCGCTTCGGGACCTCACGTTGAAATGTGTCGTTCACCCACACATCGAAACTCGTGACGTCGTTGTCGTGAATCTTTACCCACACTGATGCGCCGTTAATTGGGATATTGGAGATTTGATCGAGCAGAACGTGATAATCTTTTCCTTCGGATTTTTCCGATTCCTTTTGCTGTCGATCCAGCTCTGCCCTTCGTTGATTGGCGGCTGCAATCTGGGCATATGCCGCCTGCTGGAGTCGACGCCCTTCCGCCGCCCTGCGATCTGCGTCACTATCTGACTTAATATGAACCACATTTTGCGATGGGATCGTTATTATCGGCGCGTCATTCTGTTGAGCAGGGATACGCTCCTGCTCCTGCTCCTGCTCCTGCTCCTGCTCCTGCTCCTGCTCCTGCTCCTGCTCCTGCGCCCACACCTTAGGTGCTGATTCGATAGCCGGAAGGACAGAAATCGGCCTGCTATTCCACCAAAACAAGACAACGCCACAAAGCGCGAATGTTATCAATGCGCCTACAGAGGCATACAGCACGGTATCAGGTGAACGTTTGTTCGAAGGGGGAATAAAGACCGTCGAATCGTTATTCAAGAGTGGGAACAATTCATCGATCGTTCTCCAATCCCGTTTTGTTGCCAACTTGCATGGGTGGCGCCGCTTAAGGTGACCAGCGCGAAAGAGGTCGACAATTCTACTCAGTCAGTGGCGTGTGGAAGCCAGCTTCTAAAATGTCGTAAGATTCCACACCGGCTCCAAAAGCAGGAGAAATGCCCTAGATACATGTAGTCTCAAGGAGAAGCACGTGCGTGCGTAGGCTGGTTGGGACGGTGGTATCCGGCGTCTAACTGTTCTGTTCTTTGCCCGCCGCGTCCTGACCACTTTCAATCAGGATCGCTTCAATTCGAACTCGATCGTGACCGGTTTGCGATTCAAATCTAACCACAACATCGTCCTAGTCCTTCTCGCCATGCACACCGGCTGCCCACGACGCGGTCCTGGCCTCCAGCACGCGCTGAACTTTCGGGATCACTTCGTCATACTTCTGAATAATGCGCGGTTCTTGGATGTTCGCGTCCACTAGAAATGTCAGCATCGCGTTGACCATGCCTTTCGGGTTATCGGCAGACATACTTGTCGGGGTAAACGCGGAAGCGAGGAAGGTATTCTCCAAATTCTGAAAGGCGTTCTGTTGGGTGTAGACCTTGGAGATGGCAAAGGCCACGTCCGGCTCAATATAGGAGAGGGCCTGCGTAGCGAGCGCAAGGTCCCATGCCGTGTGCTCGAAAATGATCGGGCGCATTCCCTCGAAATGCACTTCCTTATTGAAACGTTCTTCGGTTGACGGCTCTTTGCTTCGAAGAAATTCTCTCAGCTCGTGCTCGAGGGTTTCGTGATACTGACGGCTGTCGCGCATTGCCTGTCGATTACCTTCCATTTCGCTAAGAAAATTGCGCAAAGCATCTGTGGCTCGCGCGCGATGCTGACGGTCTTCGTTCCAATTGTTCGCCCACAAGGCGAGAAAAACACCGGCGGTGATTAACAACACTTCGAAAAGTAGACTTGTGAACTTTCTTTTTCCGTGTTCACCGCCGCCAATGCTCATACTGAGATCATCGCTGACAGCGCCCGAACATTTCAAGCTCCGTTAACGGTTCGAGAGCCATCTTTCAGGTGCTTCTTGAAACTGGCCGCGGCTATTACTGCGCTCGGTCTCCCCAGTAAGAGAGGTAACAGCTGCGTTACCTTTCGTTGATGGCGACACCCAGGCACTCCATGGATGGTCGGCGTCATGTTATCAAGATTGTTGTTAGCGTTAAGCGTCAAAAAACGAGTTCCCCTCTCGAAGCCATCGTTCATCCAAAGGATTCCTCTCCGACGATCCATGCGTATTCGCGCGATCGGAATGCTGGTTCTCGGGTTGTTGATGACAATGGCCGATCGTTCATTTGCCGCGTCTAGTGCTGGTTGTGTCGGTGGTGGATTCACATTGCTTGGGCTGTCCGGCAATCAGCGGACGTCCGTGCCGGCGAACTCCGTTCCGAGTTCGTTCCTGGTCAAAGGGAAGTACGTCGAGTTCACTGTCGATGCGGTCACCTTCGGTGTGCGGGACTGGACCTTCACAGGCGCTTCCAATCCGCTCGATATCACTGGCGGACGTCGAACGACTGTCTTCGCAAGCAAGATGCCTGATCATCGCGGCCTTGTTCTTAACAGCGCTGTCGAAGTCGATACTTCAGACGAAGCACTCGTTCTTACTCGCACGGGTCCAGGATTAACGATGAAGATTCAAGTGAAAGATTGCGCTAACGGCGGTGTCTTCCAAATGGAGATCGAACGGACAGATGCAACCGCAACCGTATTCACCCACGTCCTTGGTGACGGAGCTTTTTACTTCGATAATCCGAACGTGCGCAATCGACTCGGCGAAAATATTCCGTGCTCAGGGGTTCTTCCAGATGGCACACCAGTGGTCTGCAACGGCGCCAATCCGGATGGAACGGTGACGGTGACTGCCCGAGTGAATTTCGCAAACGATCTCTCGAACAAGTTCGTCGGACGCGATAGTCCGCAGGTTGCAACCCGGATCGCGAACGGCTGCCCGAATAATATCCCAAATCCAACGCACCCGGGATCAGTCAATCATTGCGGTGCGATTTCGCAATGGAGCGTAGCGAGCGGCGGACGGATGGGTCAGGTCATGGGTGAAGATGCGACTGAGATTGCGCCGGCCGCCACGGCCTGCACCGCAAACTGCACTGCGCAGAATCAGGTCAATGGCCGGGCATTAGTGGTTGGGTTCCCGTTTCCAGTTCCTGCACCGGTCCGATTGCAACCGCGCTTTGCGCAGCTGTCCAATGGGCAGCTTGCTGGAATAACGATCTCGCCTTCACCAGTCACCGGCGGAACCGTTGCTCAGGGAACGGTCAGTCTCGCCGCGGGCGCGCCTGCGGGAGGAGTGGTTGTGCAGTTGAGCAGCAGCAATCCGACTTTAGCGAACGTACCGGCGACCACAACGATCGCAGCCGGCGCGGTTGAGAGCACATTCAACATCACAACGGGTCAAGTCCTGACGCCGACTGTCGCTACTATCAGCGGCACAGCTGGTGGAGTAACGCGAAGCGCACCCCTAACGGTCCGACCGGTTGCAGCGCCTGTGGTCGACACGGTATCGATCACGAAAGCCGAATATGTCGCCTCACAAAGTAAACTAAAGGTGGAAGCGACCAGCACGAATTCAGGCGCGACATTGACCGTCTACGTCACATCGACGAATGCAGTCATTGGCTTGCTAACGAACGATGGCGGCGGTCGATTCCGCGGTGAACTAAATCTGGCGAGCAACCCAGTCAACATCACCGTGCGAAGCAGCAGTGGTGGAACGGCAACCCGCGCAATTGTCCTAAAGTAGTTACTGAGCCGTCGGCGCGGCAACTGAACGCTTATTGCGGAAAATGGTTGGGGGCGGCGGTTCGAGCCGCCGCTCCCGATGGAGCAACGGAGTTGCGTAGGCATTCGCGTTCCCAAACAGAGATTGGGAACGAGGAGCACTGGGGCAGTTGGCTATCGGCTTCCGCGCTAGACGGGCAGGCCATTGCGAGCAATCAACGTCATCTGCTCGCAGAACAGGTCGAGCTCGCTCAGCGTGGTGTAGAGGTTGGGCGTGATTCGGATACCTTGAAACTCTTCGTGATTGATCGCCACGCTAAAGATGTGGTGTTGGTCGAACAAATACTTCACCACGTCGTCCGGCTTGGTTCCTTCAATATGAACATTGGCTATGGCGCAGGATTGATTCGGATCGAATGATGTGTTGAACCGAATCTTCGGGACATCCTTGAGCTGGTTCATCCAATAACGAGCAAGGTAACGTAACCGCGCTTCCTTGCGCTTTATAGCAAGACCAACCAACGAGTAGCCGCCAC
>CAVVVQ010000031.1:0-276524 GCA_963751725.1 uncultured Verrucomicrobiae bacterium | reverse complement strand
AGAACGCTCCGCTTTCCAGCGGAGCGCACTTTATTGCAGGTACGAGGATTAAGCTCTCTTCTCTTATCTTACGCGGTCGCAGTCCGATACATTGGCATCACTGGTATCCGCTCGATGACCGGCGCGGCGATTCCTTCGAAATGAGCGCGAATGCTCCGAAGCTCGGAAGTGACAAACGCGTCCACGAAATGAAACCGGCGATCCAGCCACGCGAACAATTTGTTCTTGATCTCGTAATGCAAGGCGAGCGTCACTTCCGTGCAGTTCGGCCGGATTTCGGTGAACTCCACCAATCCCATCACGTCCAGATTTCCGCCCGTGGATTCAAACGCCATTTGGTCGGGCGACTCGCTTTCAACCGATAACAAGACCGTTCGAGCTTCAAAGCCGAGCGGTCCGCGAAAACTAAAATCAACCGTCTTGGACGATGTGACCACGGCTCGGGTCACCATGACGAACTGCCGCCGATACGATTGAATGCTCGCCAGACGCTTTTTGCACTCTTCCAGCGATTGATTCATGTGCAGAGTTTTTTGTAGCAACATAGGAATTGAGTTTGTGCGACAATTCGAGCAACGCACATGCCATCAACTTTTTCCTAGGGAAAGGGCCACTTAACGCAAAATTGTGTAACTATTCGTTACACTTGTGTCTAATTCGGCCGGTTTTTTTTACGACCATCCAGCCGCCGAATTTCCGTTCCCTTCGTGATGATTTGCTGCGTCACCGCGTGGAATATCGAGCCATATCAAATCCGGCAATAGGAAAATTTCAAATGCCAATTTAAGGCGAGTACGGACATAAGCGCTTTGTCGAATGGTAGCTTGCGTGCTAACGTACAGTTGAGCATCGCTTCTGCGAGCGCCCAGGGAATAATTTCAATCGGTCTCTGCCGCCAATCTGTGGGTCATGCACATATCAGGGCGCTTAGCGAAGCGCCACTACAACCGGATTAGGCGCGCGCGAGGCGCGGCTTCGATCGTTTCCATCATCGATTGAAAAATCTTCGCGCCATCGGCACTGCCCAAACGCGCTTCACACGCACGATCAGGATGCGGCATCAATCCGAAAACGTTGCCTTCGCGATTGCAGATTCCCGCGATGTTTTCGATGGAGCCATTCGGATTCGCCGCCGGATCCAACCGGCCGTCTGGCGTCGCGTAACGCAGAATGATCTGCCGACGCTCGTTCAGTTCTCGCAGCGTCGCTTCATCCGCGAAAAAGCAACCCTCTCCGTGAGCAACCGGCAAACGCAAAAGCGTCCCTTGCGGGCAACCGTGGGTAAAAGGGGAATCAGCCACCTCGACCCGCGTCGTCACCATTTCGCAAACGAAGTGGAGAGAACGGATTCCGAACCAGAGCCCCGGGAAGCAAACCGATTTCGCAAAGAATTTGAAACCCGTTGCAAATACCGATGACCAATTTCCCATTTCGCGCCTCCTTCACCACGCTCGGCATGATCGGGGAAAAACGCGCGATCGCCCCGCAACGAAGATAATCGCCATAGGAAAACCCTCCTGGCAGCACAATCGCGTCGAAACCATCCACCGACGTTTCCTTGTGCCAGACATATTCGGCCCGCAGCCCGGCTATTCCGTTCAGGGCGGCGAGGCAATCCTGGTCGCAGTTCGATCCTGGAAACTGGATGACGGCGAATTTCATTTGGCCTCTTTGCGCTTCAACTCTCTTAACCCTCAACTCTTCAACCCTTCCACCTCGTAATCTTCGATCACTGGATTCGAAAGCAAATCACGGCAAAGAGCATGGAGCCGCGATTCAACATCCGGCGCCTTTTCGTCGATCTCGATCTCAAGATATTTTCCGATCCGCACGCTGCGCACTTCGGGCATTCCCAGATGTTGCATCGCGTCGCGCACCGCCGCGCCCTGGGATCAAGCACCGCGGCTTTCGGGGTCACCACGACATTCACTTTCATGCCGAAATATCCGGAGTTGGATCGCGATGGACAAGCGCAATTGTTCGACCGCGATTCCAAATGGCGCTGACACCAGACTGAGCGAATGAACGATTGGCTCTCCAATGGCTTATCAGGCGTCGGCTGATTCCCGCACCACTTCGGTCGCTTTCTTGTCCTCACGCAATCCCAGGAAAACCGGCTGGCGCAACTTCCCGTCGCGTGTCCATTCGGCGAACTTCACCTGGCAAACAAAAACCGGATCGATCCATTCGCATCGACGCATCATCGCGGGCGTGATGCCCTGAGACCCATTGTCCCCCTTGTCTTCGATGGCAAATCGGCAAACGGACAATCATCGCGCTTCTCGCTCTTGAAACGTTTGTGCAGGAGCGCCAGCAGTTTGGTGTGAATCCCGTCCCGACTTTGCCGGCAAAGAGCAAACGTTTCTTCTCGTAGTAGCCGACCAGCAACGCGCCAAAATGCTTCCGCGCGCCCTGCGGCGGGGTGAAGCCGCCGATGACAAACTCCTGCTCGTTCACGCATTTGAGTTTGATCCAGGCACCGCTGCGACGATCAGGTTCGTAAACCGAGCCGCGTTGCTTCCCGATGACGCCCTCGAGTCCCAGTCGCTTCACTTCCCGCAGGAGCACGCTCGGGATCGCCGCCGATCTCTCCAGAAAATCGGATCGATCCGTCTGCACCGTCACAAAGCGCGGCGAGCAAGCTCTTTCCTCCGCTCAAGCGGCAGACCAGTCAGGCTTTTCCCAGCGGCCTGCAGCAGATCGAACACATAATAATAAATCGGCGATTGCCGGCCCTCCATTTCGCGCGCCTGAAGCAGCTGAAAAGACGAGCCTCCTTTTTCGTCCAACGCGACGACCTCTCCATCGATCACGCAATCCGCGATCGGCAACGATCTGACCGCTTCGACGACTTCCGGAAATCTCGCTGGCCAACTCGTTTCCGTTCCGGGAAATCAGATTGACCTTTTCGCCGTTCTTGACCGCGATCAGCCGAATGCCATCGAATTTCAGCTCGTAGATCCAATCGCCGCCAGCGGGAGGCGCTTCGAGCAGCTTCGGCTTCATCGGCGGGATGAAACGCGGTTTGCCCGCCGGGCAATTTCGCTAATTCTTCTTGGTAGGGACTGCGCGCTTTCGTCTGCGCCGTCCCGCGTTTTCCTTCGGGCTTTGTGCTTCTTCTTTTTTTTTAAGCGCCGCTTTGATTCGGGATTTAGCTCCGATTTCGAATCCCCGGTCGATTCGATTCCCACTCCGCGTCGCGTTGCGCCGCAATCTGCGCCATCGTGCGCCCGGTCTTGACCGATTGATCGTCGCGCTTTTTCGAGATCGGCCGGGCTCGCTCCGCTCTTCAGAAGCAGCCATTGCGGCTTGCCGGCCTCCATTCGAGTCCGGATCAAGGCCCATTCTCCCTTCGCCTTCTCGCCGTCCAGGACGAGATGCAGTCTGCCCTCCTGCAGTGCTTTCAGCGGCTCCTCGCCATACACGTGGTAATTGCCACGGTCCCACAACATCACTGTTCCTCCACCGTATTGCCCCTTCGGAATGATCCCTTCAAAGGTTGCGTATTCGATCGGATGATCCTCGACTTCGACCGCCAGATGTTTCTCCCCTTTTTCCACGGAACCCCCTTCGGCACAGCCCACGATTTCAGCACGCCATCCATTTGCAGGCGAAAATCGTAATGCAACCGGCTGGCGTCGTGTTTTTGAATGACGAAACGGGATGCGCCCTTGACCAGCTTTGGCAACGGCTTGCCCCTCGGTTCGGCCGTGACCGCGAAAATTCCGCTTCTTCTTGTATTCGGTTAATCCCATTGCGCTCCGGAACGTATCAGATGACTAGAAATGCGAAATTCGACATTCGAAGCCCGCGACAAGATCAGATAATCGCCAGAGTCCACGTCTTGGACTAGTGGGAACATAGCCCAAATGTCCCAAGGCCCTATCCAAGCGAACGTTTACGATGGCTGCCGGGCAAGCTCCAACAAGGAGCGCCATAGATCAGCTACTCTTCGTCAGCAGTTTCGACAGCATGAAAATCGCCGTGCGAATCCGATTTGCAGGCGCCACCAAAGGCTGCGATCTTCGAACTTGCCCGAGGCTCGAGATTCGGATTTCGAAGCCGCCAGCACTAGGCGGCAGCTTCTTCGGCCTTCGGAACAGCGCGGCTTCGGCCTCCAGCGGTTCACCCACCAAATAGCGGGTAAAACGCCGGATCACGATGTTCTCACCCAGCGCCGCGATCTTGCTCGCGACCAGTTCCTTCACTGTCTGATCCGGATTCTTGATGAACCCCTGCTCCATCAGGCAAACCGTGCTGTAAAACTTATCGAGTTTTCCGCCGACGATTTTCGCGACGACGTTCTCGGGCTTGCCCTTTACCTGCGCCTCGTAGATGGCTCGCTCGGAATCCACCAGTTTCTCCGGCACATCCTCGCGATTCACGTAAAGCGGATGCGCCGCCGCGATGTGCAGGGTGATGTCTTTTACGAATTCGCGAAACCCTTCGTTCT
The DNA here is from genome assembly GCA_963751725.1 of uncultured Verrucomicrobiae bacterium. Lineage (GTDB taxonomy): Bacteria > Verrucomicrobiota > Verrucomicrobiia > Chthoniobacterales > UBA10450 > AV80. Next base: position 272,071 of record CAVVVQ010000031.1, on the reverse strand, counting down.
TCGCCACAAAATCGGTCTCGCAATTCACTTCCACCAGAACACCAACCTTCCCCTGCAAATGAATGTAGGAAGCGACGATCCCTTCCTTCGTCGCGCGCGACGCTTTTTTCCCTGCACTGGCGATGCCCTTGGTGCGGAGCATGGCCTCGGCCTTTTCCAAATCGCCGCCCGATTCCGCGAGGGCGCGCTTGCAATCCATCATGCCGGCGTTGGTCTTTTCCCGGAGTTGTTTAACGAGTTGAGGATCGATTTCCATAAGAAGTTGAGAGTTAATAGTTGAGAGTTGAGAAGTGAGGACGAGTCGCGCATCGAGAGTCTCTCAACTCTCAACTAACGACTCTCAACTCCGCCGCTAGGCGGACACGCCCGCCATCTCCACTTCCTCGCGGACGCGGGCTTCGCCGCTCGCCGAGACAATGGCATCGACGAGCTTTTGCAGCATCACGCGGATCGCGCGGATGGCGTCATCATTGCCCGCAATCGGATAGTCGATCATCTCCGGGTCCGCATTTGTATCGACGATCGCCACCGTCGGAATTCCCAGCCGCCGCGCTTCCAGCACGGCGTTCGCTTCGCGCGTCGTGTCGATGATGACCATCGCGTCGGGCAACGCGCGACATCTCAAGAATTCCGTCGAGATTGCGGCGAAGCTTGGCCGCTTCGCGATTGAGCGCCGCCAGCTCCTGCTTGCCCATCTTCTTGTAATCCGGCGACTCTTCGATCTGCTCGATGTACTTGAGCCGGCCGATGCTTTTCCGGATGGTGGCGAGGTTCGTCAGCGTGCCGCCCAGCCAGCGTTGGTTGACGTAAAATTGTCCGCACGCCATCGCGGCTTCCTTGACTGCTTCCTGTGCCTGTTTCTTGCAGCCGACGAAAAGAATCTTTCCACCGCGCCGGGTTACTTCCTGAAGAAATTCGGTGGCGCGTTGAAGCTGCCGAGCCGTCTCATCGAGGTTGATGATGTAGATCTGGTTACGTTTTTCGAAGATGTAGGGCTTCATCTTCGGGTTCCAACGCTTGGTCTGATGACCAAAATGGACCCCTGCTTCGAGAAGTTCAGGCACTAATTCTGTCGGTATCGCCATAGGTAAGGATCCCGCGGCTGGGGAGCGGGACGGGGAAGATGCTCTAGCTGGGCATTAGCGCAAACATAAAAGTAGGGGATTCGGCTGGGATTAGGATGCTTCTGCGAAGGCCCGGAGTGACTTCGGCAAGATGGCAAACAGGACATATCTAGCAGCGCTTTTCCCCATCGCGTGGATTCGACCCTCGATCGCGATGCGTGTTCGGCATAACGGGCCAGCAGCCAGCAAAGATCGGAAAGGCGGTTCAGATAACGCAGAATCTCGGTGTTAGCTTTCGGCTGCTTCGCCATCAGCAGTCGCGACCCGCGCTCCGCCCGCCGGCAAACCGTTCGGGCCAGATCGAGCGCAGCGGCATCCGATCGTTTTCCCGGGAAGGCCCATCCTTTGAACTTGCCCAGCCGGTTCTTCTCCAAGATCGTCCACCACCGCAGTGAGCCGATCGACCATCGGCGCTGTGGTCAGCTGAAAGCCATCCTTGACGTATCGCTCCAGATCTTCCGGAGCGGTCGCCAGTTCTCCCATGACGATGATCAACTCTTTTTGCACCGACTAGATTTGTTCGGTCAGAAATGGATCGGCTGCGTCACGCGCGGCAGGCCCAAGCGCCGCGTTCAATTCGTCCACGCATCCGTACGCATCCACGCGCGCGTCCGTCTTCGGGACGCGGCGGCCGTACATCAACGACGTTTCGCCCGCGTCGCCAGTCTTGGTTGCGATGGACATTTACGCCAAGGCAGAATGACGAGTCGGCTCTCGTAATTCGATCAGTCTCAGCACTCCATTACCTATACCCGATCGCCGGTTGCGCTTCGGTCTCTTCCACCAGCGACGTGCCAACTTGTTCGCCCAGCTCCACGAGCTTGATTTCGCGAACCGCCGGGAACCCCGTGCCCGCCGGAATGAGGTGACCCATGATGACGTTCTCCTTGAAGCCACGGAGACGATCGACTTTGCCGAGCGTCGCCGCTTCCGTCAGAACGCGCGTCGTATCCTGGAATGAGGCCGCCGAGATGAAGCTGTCGGTCTCGAGCGAAGCCTTCGTGATGCCAAGCAGGACCGGCGTCGCTTCAGCCGGCTTGCCGCCCTGCTCCACCACCTTGGTGTTCTCCGCTTCGAAATCGAGACGATCGACCTGATCGCCCCAGAGCAGCGATGTGTCGCCCGGATCGGTGATCTTCACCTTCCGCAACATCTGGCGCACGATGATCTCGATGTGCTTGTCGTTAATTTCCACGCCCTGGAGGCGATAAACCTCCTGCACTTCGTTCACCAAGTGTTCCTGCAAATCCTGCGGTCCGCAGACCTCGAGAATTTCGTGCGGGACGACAGGACCTTCGGTCAGCTGCTGTCCTTTCTTCACGAAGTCGCCTTTGAAGACGATGATGTGTTTGGTGAGCGAGATGAGGTGCTCTTCTTCGGCGCCCGTTTCCGGATCCTTCAGAATCAGTTTGCGCTTGCCGCGAACCGTTCCGCCCATTTCGACGGTGCCATCGATCTTCGCGATCTCGGCCGCGTCTTTCGGACGGCGCGCTTCAAAGAGTTCAGCCACGCGCGGCAGACCGCCCGTGATGTCCTTCGTCTTCGCGATCTTCCGCGGCGTCTTCGCCAGCAATGCGCCCGCCCGGATTTTCTGACCTTGTTCGACGATCACGTGCGCGCCGGCCGGAATCGAATAGCTCGCCAGGACTTCCTTCTTCTCCCCGACGACCACGATCTGCGGATGCAGATCTTCCTTGTGCTCGATAATGACCGTGCCCATCAGGCCGGTCGCTTCGTCGACGTCGCGCTTGATCGTGACGCCCGCGATCATGTCGCGGAATTCGATCTTGCCGGTCTTGTCCGTCAGAATCGGCACGTTGTACGGATCCCATTGCACGAAGGTTTCACCCTTCTTCACCTGGGCGCCGTCCGGCTTGGAAATAACGGATCCGATCACAACATTGTAGCGATCGAGCTCGCGTCCCTCGGAATTGTGCACGCTGATCGAGCCATTCTTGGTCAGCACGATCCAGCTTCCGTCGAGCGCCTGCACCGTGCGGAGATCGTTGAATTGCAGGGCGCCATCGTTCTTCGCCTTGATGATCGGCTGTTTGAATGTCTGGCTCGCCGTGCCGCCGATGTGGAACGTTCGCATCGTCAGCTGCGTGCCAGGCTCGCCGATTGATTGCGCGGCAATGATGCCGACCGCTTCGCCCAGCTTCACAAACTGACCGGTCGCCAGGTTGCGTCCATAGCACATGCGCGCAAACGCCGCGGCCGCATTCGCAAGTCAGCACCGAACGAATCTTCAGGCTCTCCACGCCGACTCTTCTCAATCGCGGCCGCAATCGGCTCGTCGATCAGCTGATTGGCTTTGACGACTTTCTTCTTCGTCACTGGATCAACGACCGACTCGCAGCTGACGCGGCCGATGATTCGGGTCGCGAGGTCAACCACTTCTTCGTCGCCTTCGTAAATCGATCTCACCGTGATGCCGTTCACCGTTCCGCAATCCATCTCGTTGATGATCACGTCCTGCGACGCGTCCACGAGTTTGCGGGTGAGATAACCGGAATCCGCCGTCTTCAGCGCGGTATCCGCCAGACCTTTGCGCGCACCGTGCGTCGAGATGAAATACTCGAGCACGCTCAACCCTTCGCGGAAATTCGAGGTGATGGGCCGCTCGATGATTTCACCTGACGGCTTCGCCATCAATCCGCGCATGCCGGCGAGCTGCTTCACCTGTTGCCGGTTGCCTCGCGCACCCGAATCCACCATCAGGAAGACGGGGTTCAATTCCTTGCGACCCTCGTTGTGCTCCAGGGTCCGGAACATGACGTTCGAGATTTCGTCGCCGGCATGCGTCCAGATGTCGATGATCTTGTTGTAGCGCTCGCCATCCGTGATGATGCCCTTGCGATACTGCTGCTCGACGGTCTTGATCTGCTTGTAAGCGTTCTGCAGTTCGGTTTCTTTTTCCTTCGGAATGATCATGTCGGAAATTCCGATGGAAATTCCCGCCTTGGTCGCTTCCGCGAAGCCGAGTTCCTTCAAGCGATCGAGGGTCTCGACCGTGCCTTGCTGTCCGGCCACCTGGTAACAGCGCCAGATGATGTCGCTCAGCTGTTTCTTGCCGGCGGGTTTGTTGAAAAATCCGAGCTTCTTCGGCCAGATTTCGTTAAAGATAACGCGGCCCGCGGTCGTCTCGATGACGCGCTCGGTCGGATTGCCGTAAATGGTTTCCTGGCCGACGTCCGGGTTCTTGAATCGAATCCGGTCGTGCGTTTTCACCGCGCCATCGGCCATGGCGAATTCCACTTCGGTCGCATCCGCAAAAAGCGGCAGCCGCGACTTCCGACCGCGGTGCCGGTCGCGCGCCGCGGATTTTGCGTCAGATAATAACAGCCGAGGGTGATGTCCTGGGAAGGCGTCGTGATCGGCTTTCCGCTCGAGGGCGAGAAAATATTGTTCGGCGCGAGCATGAGCATGCGCGCTTCCATTTGCGCCTCGACTGAAAGCGGCACGTGCACCGCCATCTGGTCGCCATCGAAGTCCGCGTTGTAAGCCGTGCAAACCAGCGGATGAATTCGAATCGCTTCTCCTTCAATCAGCATCGGTTCGAAAGCCTGAATCGAAAGACGATGCAAAGTCGGCGCGCGATTCAGCAGCACCGGATGTCCTCGCGTGACTTCTTCCAGAATATCCCAAACCTCCGGCGTCTGACGCTCGATCATTTTCTTCGCGCTCCGGACCGTGTGGACGTAACCCATGTCCTTGAGCCGCCGAATGATGAATGGCTCGAAAAGAACCAGCGCCATCTTCTTCGGCAATCCGCACTGATGCAGTTTCAATTCCGGTCCGATGACGATGACCGAACGGCCCGAGTAATCGACGCGCTTGCCGAGCAGGTTCTGGCGGAAACGTCCGCCCTTGCCCTTGAGCATGTCGCTGAGCGATTTGAGCGGACGATTGCCGGCGCCGGTGACCGCGCGGCCGTGACGGCCGTTGTCGAACAAGGCGTCCACCGCTTCCTGAAGCATGCGCTTTTCGTTCCGGATAATCACGTCCGGCGTCTTGAGCTGAAGCAGGTTCTTCAACCGATTGTTGCGGTTGATGACGCGGCGATAGAGATCGTTCAAATCCGAGGTCGCAAAGCGGCCGCCTTCGAGCGGAACGAGCGGGCGCAGATCCGGCGGGATCACCGGAAGAACATCGAGCACCATCCAATCCGGCCGGGCGTGCGAGGAGGCAAAGCCCTGCACGAGCTTCAAACGCTTCGCCAGTTTCTTGCGAATCTGTTTGCTCTTGGTGTTCCCCATCGCCTCTTCCAGCTCTTTGTTGAGCTTGTTGAGGTTGATTTCGGAGAGAAGTTTCTTGACCGCTTCCGCGCCCATGCCGGCGACAAAATCTTCGCCGTACTGTTCCTGCGCTTCGCGATACTCGACTTCGTTCAAGAGCTGCGTCTTCGTGAGCGGCGTCTTGCCTGGATCGATGACGATGTAGTCCTCGTAATAGATGACGCGCTCGAGCTGGCGCGCGCTCATGTCGAGCATCAAACCCAGCCGGGAAGGCATGCATTTGTAGAACCAGATGTGCGAAACCGGGACGGCCAATTCGATGTGGCCCATCCGTTCGCGGCGCACCCGCGCCAGCGTCACTTCGACGCCGCAACGATCGCAGATGACGCCCTTGTGTTTGATCCGCTTGTACTTTCCGCAGGAGCACTCCCAATCACGGGTCGGTCCAAAAATGCGCTCGCAAAACAAACCGCCCTTTTCCGGCTTGAAAGTTCGGTAATTGATCGTCTCCGGATTTTTGACTTCGCCCTTGCTCCAGGACCGCATCGTGTCCGACGAGGCGACGCCGATCGCCACTTGATCGAAACCCTACGGAGCGTTCTTCGCCCACCAGTTCCCGCCAGGAATGTTCGTTCATTTATTTCGTGTCAGATTCTTCGGTTGAAAAATTAAGCGACGTTTTCGAGGAAAGCGGCGGGCGCCTGGCCGCCGACTTTGACGTCGAGGCCTAACGACTGCATTTCCTTGATCAACACGTTGAAAGATTCCGGCGTGCCGGCCTCGAGCGAGTTGTCGCCCTTGACGATCGACTCGTAAATGCGCGTCCGCCCTTGAACGTCGTCGGACTTCACCGTGAGCAATTCCTGCAAGGTGTAAGCCGCGCCGTAGGCTTCGAGCGCCCAGACCTCCATTTCGCCAAATCGCTGGCCGCCGTACTGCGCCTTGCCGCCAAGCGGCTGCTGCGTGACGAGCGAATACGGTCCGACGGCGCGCGCGTGAATCTTGTCCGCGACCAAGTGGCCCAGCTTCATCATGTAGATGTAACCGACCACGACTTCCTGATCGAAGGTGTCGCCCGTCCGGCCGTCATACAGCCGTGCTTTGCCGTTCTCCTGAACCCAGGTGAACCCTTCCTTCTTCTTCGCTTCATTTAAATACTCGCGGATTTTCGCTTCTGAAATTCCGTCGAACACTGGCGTCGCGACCTTGAATCCAAGCGCCTTCGCCGCGACACCGAGGTGCGTTTCGAGGACCTGACCGACGTTCATACGGCTCGGCACGCCCAGCGGATTCAAGACGATCTCGACCGGCGTTCCGTCCGCCAGGAACGGCATGTCCTCTTCCGGAACGATACGAGCGACGACGCCCTTGTTGCCGTGACGTCCCGCCATCTTATCGCCAACGCTCAGTTTGCGTTTGCTCGCGATGAAAACTTTAACCTGCTTGATGATGCCGGGATCGATGTCGTCTCCGCTTTCGACCCGATCCATCGAGCGTTCCCGCTCGAGTTCGAGCTCGGCGAACTTGTGCTCGTAAGAAGCAATAATCTCGCGGATCTTGTTCCGGATCGGGCTCGGATCGATTTCAATGTGATCGTAAACCGTTGCCAGCTTGCGCAGCAGCGTCTTGGTGATTTTCCGGTTTGCCGGAATGATAATTTCACCGGTCTGCGCATTCACGACGTCGAGCGGAATTTTCTCTCCGAGAAGAATATTCGAGAGCGCATCCGTCAATTGTTCGGTCAGTTCGTCCTTCTTCTTCCGGTTATCTTCCGTGATCGCTTTGAGCTGACGCTTTGTTTCCGCAGGCGTCAGTTTCTCGCGAGCGACTTCGTGACGTGAGGAAACCTTCACATCCATCACGATGCCGTAGGTTCCGGATGGAACGGTCAACGACGTGTCTTTTACGTCCGCCGCTTTTTCACCGAAGATGGCGCGCAGCAGACGTTCTTCCGGCGCCAGTTCGGTTTCGCTCTTCGGAGTGATCTTGCCGACGAGGATATCGCCCGGTTTCACTTCCGCACCGACTCGAACAACACCGTCCGGCCCGAGATTGCGAAATGCTTCTTCGCTGACGTTCGGAATATCGCGCGTGATTTCTTCAGGGCCCAGCTTGGTATCGCGCGCGCCGATCTCGAATTCATCGATGTGAATCGAGGTGTAGATGTCCTCTTTCACGACCTTCTCCGAGATCATGATCGCGTCTTCGAAGTTGTATCCATTCCATGGCATGAAGGCGACCAGCACATTTCGCCCAAAGCGAGTTCGCCCTGATCGGTATTCGGACCGTCGGCAATTACTTGACCGCGCTTCACATGCTGGCCTTTCTGCACGATCGGTTTCTGATTTACGCAGGTGCCCGGCATTCGAGCGCATGAACTTACGCAGCTCGTAAACATGAATGCCCGCCTCCGCATCGGTCTTCAAACGCTTCCGACCTTCCGGAATGTGACCATCCTTCGTCACAATAATCTGGTCTGCGGTAACGGACGCGACTTTGCCGGCTTCCGCAGAAATCAGGACTGCATGAGAATCACGTGCGACCTTCCCTTCGAGTCCTGTTCCGACCAGCGGCGATTGAGAAACGATCAACGGAACGCCCTGGCGTTGCATGTTCGAACCCATCAACGCGCGGTTGGCGTCGTCATGTTCAAGGAACGGAATTAATCCGGCTGCAACGGAAACGAGCTGTTTCGGTGAGACATCCATGTAATGGACCTTGGACGGTTCCACTTCGAGGAAATCGCCGCGATAACGGACTGAAACTTTTTCTCCTGTGAAATGCCCTTTGGGGTCCATCGGCGCATTGGCCTGGGCCACGAGGAAACTCTCTTCGCGATCTCCCGTTAGGTAATCGATCTGATCGGTGACGCGACCTTTCTCGACTTTGCGATAAGGCGTTTCGATAAACCCAAATTCGTTAATCCGGGCAAAAGTGCTCATCGAACTGATCAGACCGATGTTAGGACCTTCCGGCGTTTCAATCGGGCAAATGCGTCCGTAGTGAGACGGATGCACGTCGCGGACTTCGAATCCGGCGCGATCTCGACTGAGGCCGCCAGGTCCGAGAGCCGAGAGTCGACGTTTGTGGGTCAACTCCGCCAGCGGATTCGTCTGATCCATGAACTGCGAGAGCTGTGAACGTCCAAAGAAATCACGGATCACGGCGCTAAGCGCCTTGGGGTTGATCAACTTCTGTGGAGTCATCCCATCGATATTGATATCGAACAGGGTCATCCGCTCTTTTACGAGCCGTTCAGTCCGGGCAAGACCGACGCGGCACTGATTAGCCAACAATTCGCCTACTGTTCGCACGCGACGGCTACCAAGATGATCGATATCATCGAGCGTGCCTTCACCACGGCGCAGATTGATCAGGTACTTGATCGCAGCGATAAAATCTTTGTCCGTTACAATGCGCTCGCCGAGATCGACGTTGATCCCAAGTTTTTGATTGATCTTGTAGCGACCTACCCGGCCGAGATCGTACTTTTTCGGATCGAAAAAGAGACGCTTCAGCAGAGCCTTTGCATTCGCGACCGTCGGCGGATCGCCAGGACGCAATTTCCGATAGATATCCTTGAGGGCTTCTTCCTGATCGTGGGCCGGATCCTTCTTGAGCGCTTTGACGACTGTGTCGTCATTCGAGATATCGATCACCTTCACGCTGGTATGACCGAGCCCCATGATTTGGCGAACGGTTGCGGCGGTGAGCGGCTCAAACGCGCGGGCCACAGTTGCCTCGCCGTCGAGGACGTCAGCAATAAGAACCTTGGTCGCGAGTTCCTCTTCGCCGAGTTTCTCGGTCAGCTTCAGCGTTTCGATTGTGTAAAAGAGTTTGATTACTTCTTCATCGGAACCGTAACCAAGGGCACGCAGGAAGGTGGTCGCGAGGAATTTGCGCCGGCGTTTCCGGCGATCGAGATAAATGTAGAGCAGATCGCTGGTATCGAATTGGACTTCAATCCAGGAACCTCGATCCGGAATGATCCGGAAACTATAGAGCACCTTGCCGTTGAGGTGGATGCTCGATTCGAAGGCGATACCGGGCGAACGATGAAGTTGGCTGACCACAACTCGCTCAGCACCATTGATGACGAAGGTTCCCTGCGGAGTCATCAACGGGATTTCACCCATGTAAACCTTCTCTTCCTTGGTCCCCTTTTCTTCGCGTAACTGAAACGTCACGTGAAGCGGAGCGCTAAAGGTCTGGCTTTCCCGTTGCGCCTCGAGAGCACTCAGTTTGGGTTCGCCGATTTCATAATGGCTAAAGTCGAGCGTCGCCTTTTCATCGTAGCTCTCAATCGGAAACACTTCCTTGAAGACGGCTTGGAGGCCGGAGTTTTTCCGCTTTGAAAACGGGACATCTTTCTGAAGAAAATCGAGGTACGAATTAAGCTGAACCTCGATCAGGTTTGGAGGCTCGATGCCTTCCTTAATGGTTCCGAAGTAGATACGTTCCGCCATAAATTACTGACACCAATCACCGAGTTGAACGACACGGCTCCGATTTTTTCCGGGCGCCGGCAAATGAGAGCTCACGGCTCAGGCCGCAAGACAGGAGCGTAAAAATGACAGCAAAACAGTAGCTTGTCAAACTGACAGCTTCTGTTTTGTTGCCTCCTGTCTAGATTTTCGTTTTCGCTCTTTTTTGAAGTTAACTTAACTGCGCGTAATTCACTGCCACACCCGCGGCTCGCGCGCAAGGCTTTTTACGCGCGAAGCCGCAGAGCAAAGCTGATTTATTTGATTTCGACCTTGGCGCCTGCCGCTTCGATCTTTTTCTTGATCTCTTCGGCCTCTGCCTTGGTTACGCCTTCTTTGATCGTCTTCGGAGCACCTTCAACGAGCGCCTTCGCTTCAGCCAAGCCGAGCCCAGGCACTGCGCCACGCACTTCCTTAATCACGCCGATCTTATTCGAACCCATCTCCTTCAAGATGACTTCAAAGGTCGTTTTCTCTTCTGCCGCAGCCGCTGGCGCACCAGCCGCCGGAGCCGCCGCTGCCGCTACAGGGGCAGCCGCGCTGACACCCCATTTTTCTTCGAGCTGCTTCACCAATCCAGCAATCTCGAGAACGGTCAGGCCGCTGAGTTGCTCTACGATTTTATCTGTATCCGCCATATTAGTTCCTCTCGTTCGCCGCCTCCGAAAGCCTTCGGAAAATTAAAGCCGATAGCCATCGGCTCGGACAATTTGTTGTGTTGCTCGCTTCACCAACCGCGGTGGAGCGAAATTGTTATCAAGCTGGTTTCTCTGCTTCTCCTTCTCCACTTGGAGCCGCCGCAGGAGGTTCCGCCGCTGTCGCCGGTGCTTCGGTAGCCGCTGCCGCAGGAGCTTCCGCTGCCGCAGCAGGAGCTTCGGTAGCCGCCGCTCGCTTCCGCGGGCGCAGAACCTTCCTTGTCCGCTTTTGCCTTCAACAGTCGAGCAAATGCGGAAGCAGGTTCGTTCAAAACGCGAACCAGACGCGTGGCCGGTGCAAGGAATAATCCCAAAAGCTGACCGAGCAAAACCTCACGCGATGGCAATTCGGCCAACGCCTCGACCTCCGCAGTCGAGAGCACGTTCTTGTCGACCAAGCCAACCTTCAAAGCCGCGAGCTTAAATTCGGATGCGAATATCTTGAGAACTTTCGCCACTGGCGCCACATCGCTGGCACCTGTCACGACTGCCGTTTGACCAACCAACTTGTCGGTCACATCCGGCATGCCAGAGGCAGACATTGCCCGCTTTAGAAAACTGTTCTTCACCACGTGAACTTCGGCGCCTGCCGGAGCCAGTCGGTTCCGCAATTCACCGAATTGATCCACCTTCATTCGCTGGTAGTCGGTGACCAACACAAATGGAGAGCGCGTGAGCTTATCGGAAAGATCCGAAACGATATTGGCTTTTTCTGGTCTCATTGGTCGCTAGAAATTTAAATGCTTAGGTAAGGTGAAGGATCAAGATGCAAACCGGGCGACATCGTCGCGCTCAGCGTCATCCCCTCCACAAATCGTCCCTTTGCCGTTGCCGGCCGGGAACGCACAACCGCTTCAATAACCGCAGTCCCATTCTCAATCAGTTGAGTCTCGGCGAATGAAAATTTTCCAACTGGCACAGCGACATTGCCGTTCTTATCCAGTTTGAATTCAACCCGGCCTGCTTTCACTTCGCCGACCGCTTTTGCAGTATCTTCCGTAACAGTGCCGGTCTTTGGGTTCGGCATCAGACCACGTGGTCCAAGAACTTTGCCGAGTTTCCGCACTTCACTCATCGCTGCTGGAGTCGCAATGGCGACATCAAAATCTTGGAAGCCTTCCTGGCATTTCTGAATCAGATCCTTAAATCCAACATGCTCAGCCCCGGCGTCCTTCGCCGCTTTTGCCGCTTCGCCCTCCGCAAAAACAAGGACGCGCACTTGCTTGCCGCTTCCATGAGGTAACGGGCAGGTTCCACGGACCATCTGATCTGATTGCTTTGGATCAACCCCGAGCCTGAAGGAAACCGTGACAGTCTGGTCGAACTTCGGCTGCGGTAATTTCTTGAGCGTCGAGACTGCCTCGGTGAGACTGTATTCCTTAGAGCGATCCACCTGCTCGGCGGCGGCGCGGTAACGTTTGCTTCGTAGTTTTTGCATAATCTTTGCAGTTCAAATGATCGGCACGGCGATCTCCTGCGGTGGTTTCCCGAACCTTATCTGGCGTCGGGGAGGTGGAGTGTAACGGACAATCACGAATTGTCAAAAGCGAAGGAAGGGAAGTTCTAGCGACAGGCGGTCGGCTGGTGTGATTTTCACAGCCGATCCCATTAGGTCTTATGAGTCCTATAGGGCCCATCCGGTGCCGGTTATGCACGCGAGAGTTTACCGAATTTCCACAAATTTTAGGATTGTAAAAACAAATGGAATTTGATAAGCACCTCGGGCATGAAACCCCACTCAACCACCACAAAAACAATACTGGCCATCGTAGCGGCCCTGGCCATTGCCAGCTCCGCTCCGGCCCGGCCGATCGATTTCAGCGAGGTCTCTCTCTGGGTTCGTGCGCAGGAAACCGATCAGTCGATAGTTAACGAGGTCAGCCACCGAAAGCTATTTCAAGCTTTGACTCCGCAACAGGAAGCTACCCTCAAAGCACAGGGCGCAAGCGATTCGCTCGTCCAATCGTTGCGCGGTGCAAAGATGATAGCGAGCCCGTCGGAAGTCGCAGCCGCTGAAGTAAAATCGCAGCCGGCCCGCTCGCCTCAATCCCAGGCCATGACAAAATCGCCTGCGGACAACCTGCAAATATTCGATGTCCCCGCAGGGCACTCGATCAACCTCAGCGAATGGGGCGGACCCGATTATGAGTTTGCCTTCAACGTCTGGCGTAATGCGGGCGAAGATGTTGTGGAGCCGGTCATCATTGATGCTAACCGGACCTACACGGATGTCTCGACCTACAACGGTCCCGGGTTCCGTATAAGCCAGCATTCGCCGCGGCTCTGGCAGAATCGGTTTACGTCCTATCCACTGACCGATCTGCAAAACAACTACAACACAGTTGACATGATCGGTGCATTCGCCGCGGCCGTGACTCATTCCACTTCACGTGGAATGTCGATCGACTGGGAGAACCCGGTGTTGATCAAAGATGTACCGTATCGGCTTTACCCGGTTTACGGTGCTCGCGGCGTTTCGCTCTATTACATCGGGAGCACGAGTAATTCAGTGAAGCTCGCGGTCGACGTCTCTGGCCGATAATCCGGTCGATTTTTCCGAAAATCAGTGCGTAAGCCTGTCGCCCTTCTACCGGGGGGTGGCAGGCTTACTGATTTTATCCAGGATTACTGCAGTTGATAGGCCTCGACCAGGGCCACGCCAGTAATCTGGGGTCCGACAGAGGGTTGGTAACCACTGACAATGGCCGTATAGGCACCCGGCGGCAAGGTTTGGAGGATGGCGCTTTCCAATGGGTGCGACGGCGGTATTCCAGTCGCCATGATCGCACCCGCCTGATCGCTGTTTTGCCAATCATCATTAAAGGCAACTACTGCGCCATTGCTGTCACGTAACTCGAGTGTTGTGTCGGACATCGCATTGGGAACACCAAGAGCTGTGAGACTCGGTCCAATGGCGCGGAGGAGGATATTGGCCGAATCACTTCCAAGGATAATGGTACCGCCGATCATTACGTTGTTTCCTGTCTGGACAAAGCCGCGCGTGGAAATATTGGCCAGTTTTGAGTTAACGCCTCGATCCAGATCATACGCTTCTACGACTCCAATCCCGGTCCCCGGACCGTTTCCGTTATCGAAGCCGCGAACGATCAGGGTGTAGGCCGAATTATTGGCAGTGAGCGTACCGACAAGGGCGGACTCAAGGTTCCGGGTTGGCGGAATACCTGTCGCTTCAACCTCCGCTTGTTGGCTAGATCCATTCGAGGCATTAATTTTCCAATCGTCATTGAATGCCAGCAGATTCCCGGAACCATCGCGAAGCTCAAGGGTTGGATCCTGGAGTGCGCCTTCTAAGGGAAGCGATGGACCGATAGCACGAAGAATTACCGGTTTTGGCTGAGTCCCGGTTACAATGATGCCGCCTATCAAAGCGTTGTCCCCGGTCTGAACCTGAAGACGAGTCGAAAGGTTCCCCAGGACCGTTCCCCCCGGGCCGGGAGTTGGCGTTACCGGCAGGTGTCGGAGTTGGCCCTACCGTTCGCAGATCGTATCCGACTACATCAAGGTTAATACCTTCCGGAGATGTTTCCGTGACGTCTTCAACCTGCCCTGGGCAACTAAAAGCATTTTGCACATATGGAAACGGTTGAGGGCACGCCGGGCTAATCCAATCTCCAAAGTCGCCGCCGGCGGTCTGATTAAATCCGACGATAAGGTTGGTTCCGCTATTGATCGAAAAATAACGGGTGCCGGTGGTGGTGATGTTACGGGTTCCAGCAGCTGACCAACTGAATAGATCCTGCCCTTGAATGTTTTGGGCGCCCTGATTGAGGAACGATCCAAGACCAAGGACTTCATCGATTTCGTGCTCAGTGGTGCGGAGCGCATCGTAATTGTTTGGGGCTGGCGGCCGAGTGAACTGGAGTGGCTGGGACGCCACGAGCGTGACGACTCCGTCGAACGGGCCTTGGCCGCCGACCATCAATCCACCTGGAGTATCCAGACCAAGCGCTCGTCCCTCCGCGCTGCTTACCCGCATATTGGTTGCCAAAGGGGTACCCGGCAGCGATGCGTTGGCAGTAGCGTCACGTGTCGTTTTTGCATCGGCCAGAAGCGCATTGATAACGGTGCTCCAGGGGAACGAAAAACCCCATGAGTAACTTTGTCCGAGGCCGCCGATCGGATCGCCACTGATCGGATCTGTGGTGCTAAAGCGAAAGATAATGGCCACGGTCACCTGATCGCTAAAGAGTGACTGATAGACTGCGACTGCCTGATTAATCATCGACTGAATCGCCGCCGAATTCGGATTACCCGTGATCGAGTTATCAAAGGTTGGATTGATCACAAGGCCGGACGCAAGCGGTGTGGTGACACTTTTTGTTTCCGAATTTCGGCTTGCTCCAATCGACCCGTAAGCCCGAGCCCGATAATAATAGGTTGTCCCTGGTTTTAGCCCGAAAACGATTCTGGTCGTCACTTTGCCTACGTCCAGGTCGTGATACCCGACAACATACGACTCAAACGCGCTGCTCGTGGAAACGTCGATGCGATAACCATTTGCGCCATCGACGCTGTTCCAAACCGCGAGGAAACTGCTGCGAGTAGGTGGAAAATCTGTGAATGGGAGCGCGGGCGCGTTCAACGCCGCATCGTCCGCCGCTGTTCGTTGAATCGGAGACTTCGCTCCGGGCGCATCAGCGATGCTGTGTGTCAGATGCATGGTTACGCTCCCGCCTTCGCCAGTTGGAACGTCGGTCGCTGGGACAAACGACCCTGCGTCAAGCACCGTTGGGAGTGCCACCAATAGAAGTGAGAAAATGATCACGTTGCGCCAGTTAGTGGCGCTCCTGACAGATAAGCGCTTAATCTTCATAGGATGATAAAAGAAAACTACCGTCGGAAATCGAGTGATGAGAACGAGTTTTCAACAGGATACGCAAGATTTTTCTTCCCGCATTAAATTCTCCTGACCCGGAACGTAACAACGCAAGATGACAGTAATTCTATTGCCTATCGAGTAACCGTCTTCACGATCTTGCCTTCTTTCATTACGAAAGAAACACGCTCGGTCGCGGTGATATCCGTAGTCGGATCGCCCGGCATGGCAATTACATCAGCCAGTTTGCCTTTCTCGAGGGTACCAACTTTCTGCGCGATCCCCAAGAGATCCGGCATCGGCCGAAGTCGCCGCGCGAAGCGCATCAATGGGCGTCATCCCAAGGTCCACCATCAATTTGAACTCTTTCGCGTTCTGGCCGTGCGGATAAACCGCCGCGTCGGTTCCGAATCCAACCTTTATTCCCATTTTGACGGCGTTACGAAACATCTCCGAGCGAGCTGTGCCGGCGGCTCTCGCTTTCGCCTGCAAGACCGGCGGATAAGCGTCGATCTTGCCTAGGATCCATTCCGTCGCCATGAGCGTAGGCACCAGATAGGTACCTTTGCCCTTCATCAGTTGCAGCGTTTCCGGCTTCAAGAACGACCCATGCTCAATCGAGTCGACACCAGCTTCGATCGCATCTCGCGCGGCTTGGTCACCATGACAATGGACCGCGATCTTCTTTCGTAGCCGATGCGTTTCTTCGACCAGCGCCGCGATTTCTGCCGGAGTGAATTGCGGCGTATCGACTTCATCTGTCATCGACAGAACACCGCCCGAAACTGCAGCCTTGATTACATCAGCACCGTTCTTGATTTGAAACCGGACCGCTTTCCGAATCGCATCCGGACCGTCAGCAATACCGTCCGAATAACCGGGTTCCTCTCCGAAAAGTCGGTCTCGGAACCCGGCCGTATCATCAAAGTGACCACCGGTCGCTCCGATTCCGTAGGTTGCGACCAGCATTCGTGGACCAGGGATGATGCCTTTGGCGATCGCGTTACGAAGGGAGATATCAACAAAATCGTGGCTTCCCTCAAATCGGCTGCCGAGATCGCGAACAGTGGTAAATCCTGCTTCGACCGTTGCGCGCGCATACGGAATCGCCATCAACGCCATTTCAGAAACGTTCAGTTCAAGTGACTTGAGACGCCGCTCGTTAAAATTTCCGGTGTAATCGGCTGTCAGATGCGTATGCGCATCCATGAACCCGGGCGAAAGGGTTGCGTCACCGAGATCAATGACCTGCGCGCCACTTGGGATCGACAGGTTAGACCCGACATCGATGATTTTATCTCCCTGAACCAGCACCACACCATTCGTAATGAGCGCCTTCGATTTGCCGTCGAACATTCGGGCTGCCTTAAGTGCGATCGTTGGAGCGTCACCGGCCGCTTGAGACGAATATGAAAACGCCATCGCTAAGAGGGCGGAGAGCGCGACACGAACTAAATAAGGAAAACGAGACATGTCCCGTTTATATGGAACCGGTCGCTGCAAAACAATTAGAATGATCCGTAGCGCGGCTGAACAACTGAAATGCGCTCAGCGCGAAAGCTTGGCTCGCTCTTTTTCAATTTCCTGTTTCGGGAAGGCCAATGTCGAGTCAAGCCGCAACGCCTCTTCGTAAGCAGCAATGGCGCGTTCAGGCTGGTTGTTAAAGGAAAGGTAACGGCCCCGGTTGATCAACATTCCAGTGTACGCAGGCAAGACCTTTCGCCTTGCCGGATCATCCACATCGAACTGAATTGTTCCATCCGCTAGTCCACGCGTTTCCAGCTTCACTTCCGGTAGATCTTGGAAGGTCGAATCGTTGGTCAGACGAAAAACGAGGCCGCGCGGAATAAACTGATAATTTTGGTTTAACCACTGACTTAACTCAGCATCGCGCTGATCGGGTGACAACAAATCCAACGTCACATAAACGGGACCTACGCCCGCTTCGTTGGTCACAATCGTCCGGAGCATCTCGTAAAATAGGTGTGTTGATCCGTCGATTGCGTTCCGGATCCGTCGCGTAGAGTTGCGGGTTGTGCTCCCACTCATCCAGCTCGTGTTCGAACGGTTCAATTGCGACCGCTGATCGAGCGATCAGCTCCGGCCAGGCGTGGCGCAGATATCTGAAATACCATGGCCGGCGTAGCAGATTAACATCGATAACCCTGGTATCCGGTCTAGGCGCTCGACTTCGCTGGTGTAAAACATCGGCGAGACCACCTGCCAATCGAACGTGAGCAACAGCCCGCCGGGCTCCATCGAGTTAAGGAGATTATCGACGTAATCGTGCGCGATAAAGTAATGCCGGCGATTGTTAAACGCCCAGTTGCCCGTAAGTGCGATTAAGACGCTCAGCAAGATTACGGCAACTGCACTGGCAATGGCGACCGCATTGGACCGAACCCGAGCCACCATTGTCGAAATCACCATTCGCAAACCAAACCCAGCGGCGATCGTGGCCGCAATGAAAGCCGGAAGGTAGTACGCATCTTTGTCCTCCGCGATTTCATAAGTCAGTGCGTAGGCCAGATTGGCGACGATCACCAGCGCGACTGTCCAAAAACTCGTTCGATCCCGTTTCCAAAGATCGACAAACCCACCAAGAACAAGCACCAGAGAAAACGGCAGCCAGGGCCAACCGAACTCATGCACTGCCATCCGAGCGAATTGTACCGACTGCGCGCCAATCGATTTCACCGAGAATTCGAGGAACACCTGGTATTGCCGTCCGCTCACGTGCCACCAAATCTCCTGAAGCGAACGCGGGTTGCCCCAGTTGATTACCGGATCGCGCGAAGCCGCCAGCGGCAAATAGGTGTAGATCGCAAACAAGGCAAGCGTTGAGCACAACGCCGCATAAAGCAGTTTCCGGCTACCGAAGAAACTCGCGTGTTCCGTTCGGTAAACGAGAAGAGCAAGGGCCGGAAGAATCAACGCCACGGTCACGTGATGGACACCCAACGCGAGCCCGAACAATGTGGCAGCCGAATACAACAGGAGATGACAATGCCCAAGTGGGCTGTTGTTTGCCGATTTCCCCTGTCTATACGTCAGGATGCATCGGCGCCATCGGACCATCAAAAAAAGGATGGTGACAATGAGCAACGTATTAAGGGAATAAACTTCGGTGATAGTCGCATACGACCAGAGCGTTCGGGAAAAAGTTAGGAGCAGACCTGCTCCGACTGCGGGAAAAAGCAGAGTTAAATAGTCCGGCTTAGGCTGATCGGTCGGTTTTCGCCGAATAACCGAGTTGGTCACGATCAACTCCGCGACCGTCAAAGTTAGCATCGCAGCGGAAAAAGCCGCAAAGATCGCCGAAGAAAAATTGATCCGGGACGCGACTGTGCCCAACGGCAAGAGCGAGATGAGGTGCGCGAGTATGGTCCAGAGCGGAACGCCCGGGGGATGGGCGACTCCAAGGAAACGCGCCACCACCATTAACTCGCCGCTATCGGTCAGGGTAACGGTCGGAGCGAGGGTCCAGCAGTAAACCGTCAGCGAGATCAGGAAAACGATTGCTGCGCAAAAGAGCGCGCCTTGGGGGAACGAAACAGTTTATCCTGGGTAGCTGTTTTCCATCCTGAAGTCGCGCGACTCATGAGATTTAGCGCCGCATCACCATAGGACCTATGGGTCCTATAGGACCTATTTGCAGCTATGCGAATACTAAACGGCCCGCAAAGCCGTGGCCGCAAAAGCGCCACCTAACTAATCAACAATCTCGAGACCCATCTGACGCGCAGTCCCGGCAATGATCCGGAAGCCGGCCTCGTCGTTCCGCGAATTCAAGTCTTTTCCTTTCGTCTTCACGATTTCCATGACCTGTTTCCGCGTCACTTTGCCGACTTTAGTCTTGTTCGGTTCTTTCGAGCCCGCCGCAATGTTTGCTGCTTTCTTCAAGAGAATCGCCGCCGGCGGACTCTTGGTGATGAAGGTGAACGATTTGTCCTTAAATACGGTGATGACCACCGGCAAAATGTCCCCCGACTGCTTTTGGGTGGCGGCATTAAATTCTTTGCAGAACGCCATGATATTGACGCCGCGTGGTCCGAGCGCCGTGCCTACTGGCGGAGCCGGATTCGCCTGACCGGCTGGGATCTGCAATTTGATGTGGGCTACAATTTCTTTGGCCATTTTGGGTGTGTTAAGTGTTGAGAGTTAGTAGTTGAGAGAATTAGCCTCGTTCCACCTGCCAGTATTCCAATTCAACCGGGGTAGCGCGACCAAAGATCGTGACGGAGACCCGCAGTTTTCCGCGATCCGGATCAATCTCTTCGACGATACCGTTTTGATTCTGGAACGGTCCATCCGCCACTTTAACGGTTTCACCGACTTCGAAACTGACCTTCGGTTTCACCTTTTCTTCACGCTCACGCATTTGCGCGAGCATGTTGTCCACCTCAGATTTCCGCATCGGGATCGGTTTATCCTTCGTTCCGGCAAATCCGATCACGCCGGTGGTTTCGCGAATGAAATACCAAGTGCGTCCGACGAGCTGATTATTTTCATCCAGCAAGTGCATGTTCGCGATCAGGTAGCCGGGAAAAAACTTGCGAGTGGTTTCGCTTTTCTTTCCTCGTTTGATCTCTGAGATCCGCTCGGTTGGCACGAGCACTTCGAAGATCACGTCACCCATCTCTTCGGTTTTGACCCGCTTTTCGATATTGTCGCGGACCTTGTTCTCCTGGCCGGACAACACGTGAACGACGTACCACTGATCTTTTGGCGCGAGAACCTGGGCCATATCAGTGGAGTCGGGTAAAGTAGTGAATGAAGGTGATCAACACAAAATCGAAGAGGGCCACGTAACCTCCAAGTAAAAGCATGGCAATGATCACCACCAGGGTAGAGTCCGTCAGCTCCTTGTAACGCCGGAACCCTTTCTCTTTGGCTTCCCAAGGCCACGAACATTTCTGCAGTTCGGCCCTGACTTCGCTAAAGAAGCTTTTCGTTTTCGCGAGCATTTGAAAGACGTTGAATCGAAATGAGTTGAAGAGTTACCGGGTAATCGGCTTGTGAGTTTACACTTTATCGCTTCAACAATTTTTAACCTTTCAC
Source organism: uncultured Verrucomicrobiae bacterium (assembly GCA_963751725.1). Taxonomy (GTDB): domain Bacteria; phylum Verrucomicrobiota; class Verrucomicrobiia; order Chthoniobacterales; family UBA10450; genus AV80. The sequence goes on along the minus strand of CAVVVQ010000031.1, from coordinate 251,632 downwards.
GTTTTATAAACCAGGTCAGGAGGGACTCGAACCCCCAACCGACGGTTTTGGAGACCGCTACTCTACCAATTGAGCTACTGACCTAAGCGATTTCAGATCTAAGATTTCCGATTTTCGATTTTAATTCTCGCAATTCGGATTTCGGAAATCCGAAACATCAATTTAGTCCAGAATGTCGGCGACGCGACCGGCGCCGACGGTTCGGCCGCCTTCGCGGATAGCGAACCGCATGGTCTTCTCCATGGCGATCGGGGTGATCAACTCGACTTCAACCGAGACTTGTCTCCGGGCATGACCATTTCGACGCCTTCAGGCAGTTTGACGGTGCCGGTCACGTCCGTCGTGCGGAAATAAAATTGCGGACGGTAGTTGGTGAAGAACGGCGTGTGACGGCCACCTTCTTCCTTGGTCAACACGTAAACTTCCGCCTTAAATTTCTTGTGCGGCTTGATCGATGCCCGGCTTGGCGATAACCTGACCGCGCTCGACGTCCTCCTTCTTCGTGCCGCGGAGCAGCACACCGACGTTGTCGCCCGCGCGCGCTTCGTCGAGCAGCTTGCGGAACATTTCGATGTCCGTCGCGGTGGTCTTCGCGGTGTCCCTGAAGCCGACGATCTCGACTTCCTCCATGTGCTTGAGGATGCCGCGTTCGACACGACCGGTCACGACAGTGCCACGGCCTTCAATGTTGAACACGTCTTCGACCGGCATCAGGAACGGCTTGTCAATCGGGCGATCGGCAGCGGGATGTAATCATCGACCGCCGCGACCAAAGCCATAATCTGGGCTTCCTGGGCCGCGTCACCGTTCAGCGCCTTCAAGGCGCTGCCGCTGACGATCGGAATCTTGTCGCCGGGAAATTGATACTGGGTCAGAAGATCGCGGACTTCCATCTCGACCAGGTCGAGGAGTTCCGGATCATCGACCATGTCGACCTTGTTCAGGAAAACGACGACAGCCGGCACGCCGACCTGGCGGGCGAGCAGAATGTGCTCACGGGTCTGCGGCATCGGACCGTCGGCAGCCGAGACGACGAGAATGGCGCCGTCCATCTGGGCCGCGCCGGTGATCATGTTCTTGACGTAGTCAGCGTGGCCGGGGCAATCGACGTGCGCGTAGTGGCGCTTGTCGCTCTGATATTCGACGTGGGCGGTATTAATCGTAATGCCGCGCTCCTTTTCTTCAGGCGCATTATCGATCGGATCATAAGCGCGCTTCTCGGCGAAGCCCTTCTTGGCCAGCACGCTGGTGATTGCGGCGGTGAGAGTGGTTTTGCCATGGTCGACGTGACCAATCGTGCCGACGTTGATATGCGGTTTGTCGCGTTTAAATGCTTCCTTAGCCATTTCGATTTTCCTTATTTCGTTGTTATTGCTGCCGGCCGTGAGCTTGGAGCCCATGACCGGGATCGAACCGGTGACCTCGTCCTTACCAAGGACGTGCTCTACCAACTGAGCTACATGGGCCGCTGTCTCATCTGCTTCTTCCCTCACGGAAAGAACCGGTTGCCTCTTCGTTTAGAAGTAAAAGTCCCAGAGTCGCATCAAACTTTCGTTTTGAACGACCGTGGGACCTTCTCTCGTTCGAAAAAGCGTCGCCAAGCTAACAGCGCCCTCTCAGGTGTCAAAGAAATTTCTTTCAGTGCTCCGGTGCTTTGAACTTACTCCAAGGCCCAATTTACCCCTTCCGGCGAACCAGAACGAGGATAATGATGATCACAAGGACTAAGGCGCCGACGCCGATCCCGATCTTCATCGGCATGCCCATTCCAGCGGGCTCTGGCGTAGGCGTTGGAGGTGGGGTTGAAACCACAGCGTGCGGAGCTGGCGGTGGCGCTGCTTTGGCCCGCGCAAACTGCAGGTTCTGCATCAGGTCCGGATCATCCGGCTGCAATTTCAAAGCCGCTTCCAAGTCGGGAATCGCTTCCTTGAATTGGCGCCTCGCAACATAGGTATCGGCACGTTTGCGGTACGCGGTGATATTTTTCGGATCTTTTTCAATTGCGAGGGTGTAGTCGGCAATCGCTTCGTCGTATTTCTGCAGGTTGTAATAGACGAGTCCGCGTCTGTCGTATGCCAACGAGCTCTCTGGATTAATCTCGATCGCCTTGGTCAAATCGGCCAAAGCCGGTTCAAACTGATTCTGCCCCAGTTCCGTTCGACCGCGTTCGAGATAACCGACATCATTCTTCGGGGCCTTTTCGATCGCCTTCGAAAAATCGGCCATCGCCTCTGGGAGCTTGTTCGCTGCGCGAAACACCATGCCGCGATCGATGAGGAACCGGACTTCGTTTGAGTTTAGTTCGATCGCTTTGTTATACTCGACGATCGCCTCATCGTACTTCAGAGCCCGGGCAAGTTCGTTTCCCTTGTTCGCATGCGTTACCGCTTTCGCCTGGTCAATGGCTTCAACACGGGGCGCGCCCAGGCAAATAGCAAAAAGGCCAAGTGCCAGCGCAATAAATCCAGTTTTCGTCATGTTCATTGTTCCTCCTTGGGTAGGCTCGGTCCGAGCCGAAAACGCATTTTTAGGCGATGGTTCAGAGCACGGAAAGCTTAATCGCAGCTACCGAGTGGGGGACGAACCAGTAGCGGGCTGATTTTGCGGCCGGGGCCGGCGTCCCAGCCGCCTTAGCTTCCAACGCTTTCAAACGGGTCTGAGTATCCGCGTCATCCGGTTTCGCCTTGAGAATCGCGCGATAATCAGCCGCTGCCTTCTCATTTTCACCCATTATTGAATAGAGATAAGCTCGCTGGCGATACCCATCGGTATCGCCGGAGTCGAGAGAAATGACCTTGGAATAATCGGCAATCGCTTCCTTATTTTTTTTCAAATTTCGATAGGCGACTGCGCGTCGTTCATAGGCTGCGGTCAGGTTTGGGTTTTTTTGAATCACTATGGTGTAATCCGCAATCGCTTTGTCCCACTCATTCTTAGCGATAAAGGTAAACCCACGAAACCGGTGAGCCGAAGCGTCATCCGGCGCGATCTGCAACGCTTTCTCAAAATCTGCTAGCGCCGCGATCGTACTTTTTCTGATTCAAGAGCACCTCACCGCGACCGAGATAAGCAGCGACGTTCTGAGGATCGAGCTCGATCGCCTTTGAAAAATCTGGCAAGGCTTCATCGAACTTGTTCAACGCACGATAAGCAGTTCCACGATTGAAATAATTCTTCGCATCCTGCGGTTCCGCTTCGATCGCCTTGGTAAACTCGGTGACGGCCGTTTGATAATCTTTTTGCTTGGCGGCTTCCACTCCACGCGCTGAATGGCCTCCCGGATCATTCGGGTTCGCACCAGTTGCTGCAGTTTTTCCTGATGGTTCAGCGGCAGCCTTCGGTTTCTTTGCATGCGCTATGCCCGCTGGCAATGCCGCCAACGCAATGACCGTGCCCATTATTACCACCAGCTTATTTTTGTTCATTTGGTCCGCCTACTAGATGAAGATGCAATTCCGTTGCAAGCCTGCCCCTCTAAATTCCAATCGAAATTCATGCGGTAAATGGCTCCCATATAATGACAAGCAAAAGACGGGAAACGTTCATGGAAGGTTACGCCGCCATTCTGGCAACCGTTCTGATTTGGTCGACGCCGTCCCTTTTTCAATTCTATCTCAACCGATATTACGATCCTTGGGCGCAAAACTTTTATCGCTACTCAGTGGCCTGCCTCGCCGTCGTGCCGTTTGTCTTTTTTCGCCTTCGGCCCCATCAGCCGCAGTTGGATCGCGGCATTCTTCTGGCCTGCCTCATTCCCGCGCTCCCAAATGTTGTCCATCAAATCGCGCAAAACGTTTCTCTTTTTCACATGGGCCCGGGTGTTTACGCGATCTTCATTCGTTCCTCAGTCATCATTACCACGCTTCTCGCCCTCATTTTTTTTCCGGAAGAACGATGGATCATTCGCCAATGGCAATTTCAAGCTTGGCACGCTTTTCGGGTTGGTTGGCGCCGTCGGCGTCCTTTGGTTTCAACCGGGACGAGAAGGCGAACCCATCGCACTCCGGGGAATCGTTGTCGCCTTCACCGCCAGCTTTTGCTGGGCGCTCTACAGCGTCCTGGTCAAACGCCCCTCAGCACGCCTCGGCCCCATCCGCACTTTCGGCTTGATCAGTTTCATCACTTCGGCCCTGCTCTTGCCGCTCACTCTGGCGTTCGGAACCATCGCGACCCCGTTTCATGTCGGAGCGCGCGTGAACGTCATCCTCATCATCTCGGCCGTGACCTGCATCAGTTTGGCCCACGTCCTGTACTACATCGCAATCCGCAAAGTCGGAGTCGCGCTCTCGCAGACGTTGCAACTCCTATGTCCCGCGGGTGCTCTCGGGCTTTCCGCGCTCTTCTTTGGCGAACGGCTCACCGGCGCGCAAATTTGCAGCGCCGTCATTCTGCTCTTCGGCGCGTTTCTCACGATGCGAGTGAAATCCGAGGCCGCGCCCATCGCCTCCGAGAATCTTTAAACATTCGATCGTTCGTTCGGCAATTACCTCGCAGTTTCCTTCGCTGTAGGCCGAAAGGCTTCAGCACACCGTTCTTGGACGCGCGACCTTCGGAGCAGAGCAAGCCATGCCTGGCGCGCTAAGGCGTCCCGCCCAAGTCGTAAACTTCAACAACGCCGATGCCAGTACCGTTGTTCATTCCAGAAAGCAGCGCGGTATAAAGGCCGGGAGGCAGCATAGCGGCTATGGCCGACTCGAGGTTGTTTGTCGGCGCGAGCCCCACCGCAATGATCTCGGCTGCCTGCACCGGATTATCCTGCCAGTCGTTATTCGCGATAAGAAGCGCTCCGTTACTATCGCGCAGCTCCAGCGTTGGATTTGCCAGCACAGCAGAAGCAGGGAACGACCCGGGAGCGAGGCTTGGACCGATGCCGCGCACTACTATTTCGTCCAAACCGGCGGTGTCACTGAGATGGAAGCCCGCGATGACGATGTCGTCACCTGTGCTAACAAAGGCGCGTGTGCTTAGGTTGGCCAGTTTTGAGTCAACTAACGGATTGAGGTCGTAGAGTTCCACCAAGGCAACACCGGAGGTGCCGCCATTGCCACTTACGATTGCGGTATACGCTCCGGGAACCAGCGTCGCCACGATCGCTGATTCGAGATCATTGGTCGGCGGGATGCCGGTGGCCTCGATCTCGACCTCCTGAGTGTCTCTCCAGTTATCGTTCACGATCGTGCTGAATCCGGCCGGACCGTGCAGTTCGAGCACCGGATCAGCCAGCGGATCGGTAATCCCGAAAGATGCCAAGGTTGGTCCGATGGCCCGGATGATCACATGCTTGGGAGTGGTTCCCGTGATGATGAAGCCGCCGATACCCACGTAATCACCGGTCTCAACTTGCACACGGGTCGAGAGGTTGATGACCTCCAACGCCGGCGTCGGCGTCGGACTCGGGGTCGGAGTTGGGGTGGGCGTCGCTGTGGCGCTGGGAGTTGGTGTTGGAGTTTCGGTTGGCGTTCGGCGTCGGCGTCGGTGTTGGTGTCGGCGTTGGTGTCGGTGTCGGTGTCGGTGTCGGTGTCGGTGTCGGTGTCGGTGTCGGTGTCGGTGTCGGTGTCGGTGTCGGTGTCGGTGTCGGTGTCGGTGTCGGTGTCGGTGTCGGTGTCGGTGTCGGTGTCGGTGTTGGTGTCGGTGTCGGTGTCGGTGTCGGTGTCGGTGTTGGTGTCGGTGTCGGTGTCGGTGTCGGTGTCGGTGTCGGTGTCGGTGTCGGTGTCGGTGTCGGTGTTGGTGTCGGTGTCGGTGTCGGTGTCGGTGTCGGTGTCGGTGTCGGTGTCGGTGTTGGTGTCGGTGTCGGTGTTGGTGTCGGTGTCGGTGTCGGCGTCGGTGTTGGTGTCGGTGTCGGTGTTGGTGTTGGTGTCGGCGTCGGCGTTGGAGTCGGTTCGGTGTTGGTGTCGGTGTCGGTGTCGGCGTTGGCGTTGGTGTCGGTGTTGGTGTCGGTGTCGGCGTTGGCGTTGGCGTCGGCGTCGGTGTCGGTGTCGGTGTCGGTGTTGGAGTCTCGGTTGGCGTTGGTGTTGGAGTCGGTGTCGGTGTCGGCGTCGGCGTTGGTGTTTCGGTTGGCGTTGGTGTTGGAGTCTCGGTTGGCGTCGGTGTTGGAGTTTCGGTCGGCGTTGGAGTCGGACGTCGGTGTCGGCGTTGGAGTTTCGGTCGGCGTTGGAGTCGGACTCGGTGTCGGCGTCGGAGTCGGCGTTGGTGTCGGTGTTGGAGTCGGTCGGTTGGTGTTGGAGTTGGAGTCGGCGTCGGCGTTGGTCGGTCGGCGTTGGAGTTTCGGTTGGCGTCGGTGTTGGAGTCGCGGTTGGCGTTGGCGTTGGAGTCTCGGTTGGCGTCGGCGTTGGAGTTTCGGTTGGCGTCGGCGTTGGAGTCTCGGTTGGGTCGGCGTTGGAGTTTCGGTCGGCGTCGGCGTTGGAGTCTCGGTGGGTCGGCGTTGGAGTTTCGGTCGGCGTTGGAGTCGGAGTCTCGGTGTCGGCGTTGGAGTTTCGGTTGGTGTCGGCGTTGGAGTTTCGGACTCGGTGTCGGCGTTGGGGTTTCGGTTGGTGTCGGTGTTGGACTCGGTGTCGGCGTTGGTGTTTCGGTAGGAGTTGGTGTCGGACTCGGCGTCGGCGTTGGTGTTTCGGTTGGCGTTGGAGTCGGACGTCGGCGTTGGCGTTGGAGTTTCGGACTCGGTGTCGGTGTTGGAGTTTCGGTTGGCGTCGGTGTTGGAGTCGGTGTCGGCGTCGGTGTTTCGGTTGGCGTCGGAGTTGGACTCGGTGTCGGCGTTGGAGTTTCGGTAGGCGTTGGTGTCGGACGTCGGCGTCGGCGTTGGGGTTTCGGTTGGTGTCGGTGTCGGTCGTCGGCGTCGGCGTTGGGGTTTCGGTTGGTGTCGGTGTCGGTGTTTCGCGTCGGCGTTGGTGTTGGTCGGTGTCGGTGTTGGTGTTTCGGTTGGTGTCGGCGTCGGACGTCGGTGTCGGTGTCGGTGTCTCGGTTGGCGTAGGCGTTGGAGTTTCCGTCGGTGTCGGCGTTGGCGTCTCCGTTGGTGTCGGCGTTGGCGTCGTCGGTGTCGGCGTTGGAGTCGGAGTTGGTGTCGGCGTTGGCGTCGGCGTCGGTGTTGGCGTTGGCGTTTCGGTTGGCGTTGGCGTCGGCGTTGGTGTCGGTGTCGGTGTCGGCGTCGGTGTCGGCGTTGGCGTCGCTGTCGGTGTCGGCGTCGCTGTTGGTGTCGGCGTCGCTGTCGGTGTCGGCGTCGCTGTCGGCGTTGGCGTCGCTGTCGGCGTCGGCGTCGCTGTCGGTGTTGGAGTTGGCGTTGGAGTCGGTGTCGCGTGTTGGCGTTGGCGTCGCTGTCGGCGTCGGCGTCGGTGTCGGCGTTGGCGTTGGGGTTGGGGTTGCGATACCCGGCTCGCCGATCACGAAGTCGCCGAATGCCAAGGGCAAACTCGTGGTCGCGCCGAGGATCACCGCCGCCTGGGTGCTCGTTGGCGTCCTCGTCACCCCGATTCCAGACGGACTCGTGGCCCAGCTCGGACTAAGGAATCTCCTGATTATGAACGCAGCGGTGTTGGCCCCCGGGTCGATATCACCCGACGGAAACTCACCCTTCACTATGTATCCGGCTGCTGAAACGTTTCCGTTGCCGGTCGTAGAGACAGCCCAGTAGCTGTTGACGTCGCGAGTCGAGTTGATGCCGGAGGAGTCTACCGACGGGTGCTCACCCGCGATCGACGAAACGATAATCGCCGACGCGCTATTCGTCCCTGAGAAGTTCGCGAGCGGTGTGATCGTTAGGGGCGTATAATACAGCGCCGTGCCCACCTCGTAGACGTGCGTCGACTGCGCCGCGTTGTTGTTGACGAACTTCTTCACGTTGCCGACGACGTAGCCGCCAGTGGGAGTGACGACGCCCGTCGTGGCACTCGTCCCGATCGTTACCGTGTTCGCGCCGGTTGTGATCTTACCGCTGGTGAAGAGCAGGGTTCCGACGACGACTATGTTTGTTGATAACGACACGCCATTCGAGTTGTTGATGGTCACATTACCAAACAGGGTGCTTTGGGTACCACCGATCGTCTGTGCGCTTGAGCCGTTGAATATTGCTGTCGAACCACTATCAAGCGTCTGACCCACGGTGCGGTTATCCCAGTTTCCCGCGACGCTAAAGGTCGTCGGGTTCGAAAGGAAATCACCGGCATCAATCTGGACGTTGTAGAACTGATAACTTCCGCCAGTCGATAAGTTGTCGGCCTCCCGTTCCAACTTGGTACTCGACCGTGCCACCCGAAGCATTCAGGTGGTCCGCCCGGTAGTCGTGGCCGAGCTTCAGGAGCCCGCCAGTCATGGTGGTAGTACCGGTCCCTTCGTAATCGGAACCTGGACCGGTGGCCGTCCATTGCGAGCACGCCGCCGGAGATCGTTACTGTGCCGTTGTTTGTAAATACGTTGGAAGCCGAAATCGTGTAGGTGCCAGCGGTAATTCTGAACGTGCCGGCATTTATCGTGTCATCGGACACGGTAACGGTGCCAGCTGAAATCGTCACGCCATCGGGGCTCGTGACATTGCTGTTGTTCGTGAAAATCCTGATTGTCGAAGACCCTGAACTGGCAAAGCTAACCCGTCCCCCGGCATTATTCGTGAGGGAGCGGTCTGCCGAGGAGACTGCCAGTGCCGTTGACGGTGAATGTGCCGCTGTTGAGGATGCCGATAATTATTCGCCAACGTGAGTGAGCCAGAGGAGACGGTGAGACTCGCACCGCTGGCGATTGTGATTGTTCTGGCCGTTGATACACCCGTAACATTCGGGAAGAAGGCCAGCTCCAGCGTCGATCGTCAGGTCGTCCCCGACCGCAGGAATTCCCGTCGGACTCCAGTTTGTCGGGGTGTTAAAATTCGTCTCGTTGCCTGCGCTACCGCCGATCCATACCCTTGCTGTTGCATTTGCAGAAGGGACTGCAAACAGCGTAGCCGCAGCAGCAGCAAATAAGGCGCTGCCAAGTCTAAAGGTGCGGCGCCTGATTCTTGTTTTCATGTCCGGCGGATTAGATTTCCATCGTTAGGTATCATTACGGCGGTTTTCTTCCTTATTGACCTAACGAATAGAACGACGCGCAATACCGAAGCCGCGCTGTTCGTCCGATGGCGTCAGTGTCATCCGGAGAAAGTGATCCGGGCTTAGCCTGGGCGGCAATGGGACCTTCGTCGTATTCCATCGCGGATTCCCATTTCAATCGCGAGGTCAAACAAACGGTTGCCCTCGGAAGGCTAAGTGCTGCGCAGCGACGACCACAAGTTCAGGGCGTTCCCTCGTTTCTCGCCTTGCGGGCTATACTATCCGTCGTCTTACGCGTCGCGGAGGGAACTCGGACGCCTTGGAAAGGCGCCCTGCCTAGTTGGATTCGCAACTCGCGGCGTCGGCAGGCAAAACGTTTTCCGAGCCAGATCAGAGCGCAGGTAATCCGCGTCATACCATCGGTCGAGGCAACGTTTATCCAGAAGGTCGCTGTTGTTTATTTTGAATTCATTCCAACCGGCGTCTTTGGCGCGGGCGCGACGTTCGCCGATCACTGCCAGAAACGCGACCGTGATTGTTTCGTGATAGTCCTCGGGCCGGCCCACCTTCGCAGCGAGCAATCGCAGGCCACGGGAGAATCGCGTCACTGCTTCGCCGAAAGAATGGCGGCCGAGCATTTCGTAAGCGAGCCGGACATGCTCGGGATGCGGAAACATGGCCGGATCGAGCGCTCCAGTTTCCAACGCCCGCAATTCGTCTTCGATGGATGCCTCAGCGCTGTTCATTCCCCATCCTCCACGAGCTGATGACTGTCCACCGCGGTTAACTCAAGCCCATAAATGGATTTAAGCCGGCGAATCTGAGTGAGCGTTTCAGTTGAGAACGGCGCTTTCCCTTCCAATGCATGGAGGGTAATTCCTTCTAACAGATCGCCGAGCGACAGATTTAAATATTCGGCCAATCCTTTGAGGACTTTGACCAGGGTTTTCTCCATCCGGGCGCCGACTTGGACGCGCTCGATCTGCTTGGGTTGCGATGCGGCTCTTGTTTTCTTCTTCATGTTATCTTGTTACCAATATAACAAGATAACACGGTAACGCAAACGATTTTGACGCTTTGTCATCCCGCCGGCTAAACCAAGGAGGGCATCTCGAACCGCCACGGTCAGTCGCGAATCAAGAACGAAACGCCCGATCGGCCTGAGAACGCCTGCGGAGACCCGCGTGAGTGGCACCTGCGCCTCGTGGTCGGCACCGCGGCTACTTCACTTGACGTCTAATCGCGGCCGTTTCTCGCTTCGTTTTTGTTGAAGTGTCGATAGGTGGGCGGATCAGCATCCGCCCCTCCTTGGTATTAGCTCCATGCGCAAGGGTCCAACAGCTGGCAATCGAGAGTTGCGCGTTCGACCTTTCTTACCCTTCTCGCTTCAGACTCTGCGCCTTCCGCGCCAGCTCAATGAACCCCGCCCGGTAACCCGCCGCGTCCCGGCCTTTCCCTTCCTGCGCCCATTCAATCACCGCCCCGAGCGTCCCCTTCCCTTTGTATTGGGAATCGCGCAGGATCATTCCAAACTCCGCCACCGCAGCCGCAAACTTCAGATCGGGCGACGCGTTCTCGAATTTCGAACCGTTATCGACGAAAGATCGCTCAATCAGCTGACTGGTGTCGCCATCAGGTTTCTTGTAGCGCAACTTCACCGTGACCATCTCCTGCGACGAGGACTTCTCGTTGGGCTGCGCGGTTGCTGATGCCTGATATTTCAACGGATCGACCGAAGGAATACTGGCCGCAGGATCAGTCGCTCCGGTTCCCACCGGAACAACTTCATACAACGCCGTTACGGTATGGCCGGCGCCGATCTCTCCGGCGTCGATCTTGTCGTTGTTGAAATCTTCCTTCCGCAACATCCGCTTCTCATAACCAATCAATCGATAGGAAGCGACTTGCGCCGGATTGAACTCGACCTGGATCTTCACGTCCTTGGCGATCGTCATCAGTGTGCCGTTGATTTGTTGGACCAAGCACTTTGCGCGCTTCATCCACCGAATCGAGGTAGGCATAGTTGCCGTTCCCCTTATCGGCCAGCTTCTGCATGGTGGAATCTTTCAGGTTATCGGTGCCAACACCGAGGACACTGAGGAACACGCCGGTTTTCGCTTTCTCTTCAATCAACCGGATGAGATCGCCCTGATTAGTGACGCCGATATTGAAGTCACCATCGGTTGCGAGGATGACTCGGTTCACTCCACCTTTGATGAAATTGTCAGCGGCGACCTTGTAGGCGAGCTCGATTCCTTCGGCGCCATTAGTCGAACCACCGGCTTTCAAATCTTCGAGCGCGCTTAAGATTACTTCCTTGCGATCGCCTGTTGTAGAGGGCAAGGCGAGGCCTGAACCCCCGGCGTAGATGACAATCGCGACGCGATCTTTTTCAGTCAGCTTTTCCACCAGCAACCGCATTGCCTGTTTGACCAGCGGCAACCGTTCGGCAGGCGTCATTGAACCTGAAACGTCGAGAAGGAAAACGAGATTGCTCGCTGGCCGTTTCTCGTTTGCAACTTCGCGGCCTTTCAATCCAATCCGGAGAAGTCGATGGCTGTCATCCCAAGGACAGGCGGTGGAATCGAGATCAATCGAGAACGGTTTATCCCCTTCCGGTTCACGATAATCGTAACTGAAATAATTGATCATCTCTTCCACGCGCACTGCATCCTTCGGTGGCAGCGAACCGGAATTGATGAAACGGCGAGCATTCGAGTAGGAAGCGGTATCGACATCGATCGAGAAAGTTGAGAGCGGATTGGTGGTTGCCTGAAGAAACGGATTCTCCGAAACGTGATCGTAAGTCGCGGTATCGAAATCCTGGCGATAACGGCCGGGTATCTCCGGTTCATTTTCTGGCGCCCTGGATTTCGCCATCGCCATCGGTTTGGTTGCTGGTGCCTGTCCTGGTCCTTGGATAGCGGCGATGCCGCCCGCCTCACGGTGTACCTCTTTGCTGTGGTCTCTCGAGTAATACTCTCCAGCGCTCGCCGACTTGGCATTTTCCTCCAACTTCAACTCCTGCTCGGGCGGTGGCGGTGCCGGTTGTTGCATTGCCAGCAGATCCTGATGCTCGGGAGTCGTTGCGACCTTCGCATCGACCGATGCGTCTGTGACTGCGGTCACGCCCAGATCTTCTTCATTGCCCAAGGTCAACTCCATCCTTGAAACAGTGCGACTGCCGTTGCGCACAATCGTCGAAATCGCGAATGCGCTAATCACAGCGAAAATTGCCAGGGCTGCCGCCAAAGATCCCCATTGATAGGAAGACCAGGCCCGCCGTTCCTCTTCCATCCGAAGAATGTTAGCCGACCGTGGTTGCGGCAAGCCCTGTTCGGCGGCGTACTCTGATTTCAGCATCCGGGCGAACTGCTGCGTTTCAGCGACAAACTTCTGCGCGTCGGGCGAAGAAGCGACGGCCTGCTCCATTGCGGCCCGTTCCGGCCCGGAGAGTTCGCCAAGCGCGAAAGCTGTTAGGTTTGGATCATCGAGATTAATTTTCATGAGACAATTCGGGGGTTGAACGACAGGAAATCCTTTGAAGCTTTCCCGTACCGTTGCCGCAGCGTTTTGAGAGCGTTGTGAATCAGAACGCCAACATTGCTGACGGATAGTTCCGTTATTTCACTGATCTCCTGGTAACTGAGATCGTTTTGAAATTTGAGCTGCAACACTTCCTGCTGGCGCGGCGGAAGGGTACTCAGAATGCGGAGGAGAAAACCGGTCGCCTCTTTGGCCTCGAGATTTTCATACGGCGCCGGCTGTTCGCTTTCGCGGGTCTCGAGCAACTCCTGGTCGAGATAAGTCATCCGCTTTTCTTTTCGGCAGATGTTAAGCGCCCCGTTGCGGCAAACTGTGAAAAGCCATTTGACCGGCGCATGGTCGAGTTCGGTTCGATCTTGCTGTTGAAATTTCACAAAAGTTTCCTGCACGACATCGCGTGCGCGATCTCCGTCACCAAGAATGCGGGTTGCATATTGGAGGAGGGGGCGCTCGAAACGCTTCAGAAGCGCGACCATTTCCTCGCCATCAACTTTCGCCGCCTTGATCGGGACGCTTTGCATTTCCTTTCACCAAGTCTAACGCTCGAACCGGCCGAAAATTACAGATATTTTGTGCCCCGAGGCCTGATTCTGTTAATTTTGTTCATTCTGTCTCAAATTGGATACGCCACCGGTGACTGTGCCTACGCCGAGGCGACAAATCTTCCCATCCGTGTTTAATCCGTGTTAATCCGTGGCTAATACCAGATACATGAACCTGAAGGCGTATCTCACTTCCCGACAAAGAGCGGTCGACCGCGCGCTTGACCGCTTTCTCCCCCGGGAATCGACACCGCCCGCCACCATCCATAAGGCGATGCGGTATAGCCTTTTCGCCGGCGGCAAACGTCTCCGCCCGATCCTTTGTCTCGCCGCAGCCGAAGCCTGTGGCGGCAAAATCGAGCCAGCTCTTCCGCTCGCCTGCGCTGTGGAATGCATCCATACCTACTCACTCGTCCATGACGATCTTCCCAGCATGGATAACGACGATCTCCGCCGCGGACGCGCCACCTGTCACAAGGTCTTTGGCGAAGGAATTGCCATTCTGGCTGGTGACGCTCTCCTAACGATCGCATTTGAGATCGCGGCAAGATCGAAGACCACGAAGCGTTATGGCCTGCGGGAGATCTTGCATGAAATCGCAGTCGCGGCCGGGAGCCAACGACTGATCGCGGGCCAGGTCGCGGATCTCGAAGCGGAAGGGCGCCGGATCAACCGGAGCCAGCTCCGTTACATTCATCTTAACAAGACCGCTGCCCTCTTGACCACATCGGTGCGTCTCGGCGCGATGGCCGCTAATGCGACCCACCGCCAACTGACCGCGATTACCGCGTTTGGCGGAGCGCTAGGCCTCGCCTTCCAGGTCATCGACGACATTCTTGATGTGACGCAGACCTCCGAAAAGCTCGGGAAAAGTGCCGGGAAAGATGTCGCTGCGGACAAAGCGACGTATCCGGCAGTAATCGGACTCGATCAATCGCGAGCTGAAGCGCGGCGCCTGACCACAAAAGCGCACAGCGCGCTGAAGACCCTCGGGGAAGAGAGGCGGCTCGATTGCGGGAATTGGCCGATTATCTCCTTCAACGCGAATATTAGTAAACTAGTCACACATGAGGAAGCCGCGGACGAACACGGATTGACACGACGGAATTCTTGGGACGCGACTCGTGCTCCGACTCGCGAATCCGCTGTTTAATCCGTGTTCGTCCGTGGCCAGAAACAGAGAACCGAATTAGGTGCTCGCACGTCAGTCCGTCACTTGCTTACGCCAGCGCCATGTTCGGATCGATTTCTTCCGTTAGGCTTGACCGTAACCCGGCCTCCAAACGCAACGACGCCGCAAACGCAATCATCGCAGCGTTATCGGTACAAAACCGAGGCTCGGCCACTAACAGTTTCACTCCGGCTCGATTGCACGCTTCGCCCAACTGCCTCCGCAATTCCCGATTACAACTGACGCCGCCGCTTACCGTAACCAGTGACACTTTGCTTTCCCTCGCAGCTCGCAATGTTTTCCTGACCAAAACCTCGACCACCGCCTGCTGAAACGATGCACAAAGATCGTGACGACAGGCGTCAGAAATCGTTCCTAATTTTGCGATCTGATAGCGAACCGAGGTTTTCAGCCCACTGAAACTGAAATTGTGATCGCCCGAATCGAGCATGCTTCGGGGAAACTCGAATCGGGTAGAATCACCTAATGCCGCGCTACGCTCGATCTGGGGGCCGCCGGGATATCCCAGGCCTAACATTTTGGCGACCTTATCAAAGGCTTCGCCGGCTGCGTCATCTACCGTTCGTCCCATTATTCGATAGGTGTGAGCTTCCCGGACATCAACCAACAGGGTGTGCCCACCGCTAACGATCAAAGAGACGTTCGGTTCGAATTTGGAAGTCACCGTTCCCGTGAAAAATGGCGAGAAAAGATGGCCTTCCAGATGATTTATTGCCAGGTATGGTTTCGACAGTCCAAGGGCGAGGCCTTTGGCCATGGAAGCGCCGACCATGAGTGAGCTGGCCAGTCCCGGACCGGCGGTTGCGGCAAATGGCGTCAACTTCACCCAGTCGAATGCCAGCTTTGTCGACAGCCGCGTTGAGAAGCGAAGGTGCGCGGAGCAGATGATTGCGCGAGGCTAATTCGGGAACAACGCCGCCGTATTGTTCGTGCTCGGTTTGTGATGCCACTTCGCTCGCGAGCAACTGTTGGCCACGCAAGATTGCGACGGCCGTTTCGTCGCACGAAGTCTCGATTGCCAGAATGGTGGGCATCGGGTTGAAGCGTTAGAACTCTTTAACCCTTCAACTCCCTCACTTCTTCGCCCCTTCCGCTTTCGGCGCATTTTCCTGCGCGTAAACCATCACGCCTTTTAACGCATCAATCGCGCGAAGGAGTTGGGGGTCTTTATCCTTGATCAGATTCTTTTCGTCCTCCGGCTTCATGTTCTCGGTGTTACGCATGGCGAACAACGCCCTTTCCTGCTCAGCGTTCATTGGCACTCTGATGTTAGGAACAACGCCATTGCCGTGGATGACCTGTTTGCTCGGCGTGTAATATTTCGCCGTCGTAAAACGCAGAGCCGATCCGTCGGGAAGTTGCACCACATTTTGAACCGAACCTTTCCCAAAGGTCGTTTCGCCAACCAAAACCGCACGGTGCAAATCCCTCAACGCGCCGGCCACAATCTCCGACCCGCTGGCGCTTCCTTCGTTAACCAAAACCGCCATCGGAAAATTCGGCCGCTCCTTGCCTGAACCGGACGTGGCATAATCATGCTGCTGCGAAGCGACGCGTCCCTGGGTGGAAACGACTTTCGTGTTCGGCGGGAGGAACTGCGCGCAAACATCCACCGCCACATTGAGCAGCCCGCCCGGATTGTTTCGGAGATCGAGAATCAGCGCCTGCATTCCACGTTTCTGCAGATCATCGAGCGCCTTCGCCAATTCTTCTGCGGTTGGTTCATTGAATTGAATCAATCGGACATAACCAATCTTGAACGGGCCAGCTGAGATCCGTGTCCAGAATTCGTGTTCCTTTCACGCTTTGCACTTTGATCTCGGTCCGTTCCAGCGCGTAATCCTTGATCTCCTTCGTAGAAGGCCGCAGAATGGTCAGAGTCACCTTCTGACGGACAGTTCCGCGAAGACATTGACCGCATCCTGCAATTCCATCTTCTCGGTCGAATTCCCGTTGATCCGGAGAATCTGATCGCCCGAGAGAATCCCGGCTTTCGCAGCGGGCGTATCTTCCATCGGGGTCACAACGGTCAGGACACCGCCTTTGACTGCCACTTCGATACCGAGGCCATTGAACCGGCTCCGCGTATCATCCTGCATGTCTTTGAAGTCGCTCGGCTCCATGAACTGGCTGTGCGGATCGAGCGAAGCCAGCATGCCTTTCATCGCGGCATAGATCAGGTCGTGATAACTGGTCTTATTACCATCGACGTAATCCTGACGAAGGAGCTGAACGGCCTTCGCAAAAATGGAAATCTGCGCGTACCCGCTGTCATCATCCGCCTCCGCCGCATTCGCGGAATAGAAACGTACCCCAAAGAAAACGGAAGTGCAGACAAGGAACACGGAGGTGCTGACGAGGAAACGGCGCTTCATGGAGAATTCAGTCGCTGGATCCCAATCTCGCCCATGCGGAAAATTTTGGCAACGCGCAAAGCGTCAGTTAGCTTGGGCGCTCCGAGGGGCCTGACCGGCCTCTGCTGCGTCAATGAAACTACCTGTGTTTGTCTTCAGCCTAGCCCTTTGCCTATCGCTTTCGAACGGGCTGACGACACCGCCACCATCCCCGTCTTCCGACGATACGCCGTCGAGTGCTGCACCGGCGCCGTCGGTCGAAATCTCACCGGCTTCGGCTACAACCGCGCCGAGTTCTCCGGTCCCCACTTTGGCCTCCACTGTCTCCCCCACTTCACCGCCGCCAGCTGTATCTCCGTCTCCATCTTCACCTTCACCCTTATCTCCTGAGCCTTCCCCGTTGTCGTCACCTGCCGTTTCGGCTTCGCCTTCAGCCTCCCCTGGGCCTTCGAGTACATCGCCAACACCAACTCCGAAACCAACCCCGACTCCAAAACATAGGCCGACGCCCAAACCGACTCCGACGCCCAAGCCCGATGAGGAACTGGAAAATGTCGCAAACGAATTTATCCACGGTTACCTGGCCGCGCGCCCATTGCATGCCTCCAGCCTGGGATTTCACGAATACGACGGACGGATCAGCGAATTCACCCGCCTGGCGATTGACGCCGAATTCTCACGGCTCACGCGTTTCGTTGAACGATTAAAAAGATTTAATCCGGCTCAGCTCAGTCCGGGCAGCGCGATCGATTTGCGGCTCATGCAAACAGCGATCAAACGAGAACTGTTTTTCTCCAAGGAGCTGGGCATTTACGAGCATAACCCCATCATTTATGCCGCCGCGATCGATGTGAACGTTTTCGCGAGACGCAGGTATGCTCCAATCGAAGATCGTGTTCGCAGCATTACCGCAGTCGAAAACCAAGCCACGAACATTATCATCGCCGCCAAGACCAACTTGGTCGATGTATTGCCACGGCCCCAAGTCGAGCTGGCAATTCAAATCGCTCGTGATTCCGCTGATTTCCTGAAAAAAAATCTGGGCGAGACGTTGGTCGACTTTAAAGACGACAATCTTCGCGCCGGATTCCTCCAATCAAACCGCCGGGCTGCTACTGCCCTGACCGATTACGCGGCTTGGCTCGAAAGAGAACGGTTGCCGAAGGCCACCCCGCAATTCGCGATCGGTCGCGAGAAGTACCAGCGTTTCCTGGTCCAAACAGAAATGATCGATCTCCCGCTTCAGCAAATTCTTGAGCTCGGAGAGGCGGAATTGAAACACGAACAGGAAGCTTTCGCCGATGCCGCGAAACGAATCGATCCGGAAAAACCAGCCGCTGATGTGTTCAAGAAAATCCAAAGCGAACATCCAGCACCGGAGAATCTTCTCGCGGAAGCCGGCAAGGCAATGGAGAGCATTCGAAAATACGTCGTCGACCAGAAACTAGTCACGATCCCGACAGAAGTGCGTCCGCAAATCAAGGAAGCTCCGCCCTACTTTCGCTCAATCAGTCTCGTCGCGATGGATGCTCCGGGTCCATTCGACAAACGAGCGGTGGACGCATTTTTTTATGTCGCGTCTCCGGAGAAAGAATGGTCCGACCAATCAAAGCAGGATTGGCTCTCTGCCCTGAACAACTACACCCTGAGTGTTCTTGCCATGGGCGAGACTTACCCCGGACGCTACGTGCAACTGCTGCATCTCAACGGTTCGAAAGCGTCCAAACCGCAAAAGATTTTCCCTGCTGCCTCTTTCGTCCACGGTTGGGACACACTATTGCGAGAAGGTCACAGTCGACGCTGGATTTCCGAATAAATTCGGACCGAGCCCAACCGACGAAGAAATTCAGCAGGCCGCCAAATACCGGATGGCGCAGGCTCATCAGGCAATTCTCTGCCTCACTCGTCTGTTGGCTTCGATCAAAATGCATACCCAAGACATGTCGGTCGATGACGCCGCAACTCTGTTTCAACAGAATTGTTTTTATGATGCCAGGCTGGCTCGCACCGAAGCCCTGCGCGCCACGTTCGATCTTGGTTACCCAACCTATACGTTAGGTAAACTTCAGATCCTGAAACTTCGAAACGATTACGAAGCCCAGGAAGGCGAAAATTTTTCTCTCAAAAAATTTCATGACACGATGCTCGATAACGGAATGCTTCCGATCCGGCTTCTGCGTGAAATCATGTTGAAAGATCAGTTGAAGTGGGACGAGGTTTTCTGAGAGTAGTAACCGCTCGCTAAACATCGTCCGAAACCCCCGTCAGACCCTAACTATTATGATTCCGCGCTTTCTGTCGCTCTTCCTTCTTGCTCTTCTAGCCTCATCCGTTCATGGCCAAAATGCCGACGCCGCTTTTGATAAGCTGGCGGAAGAATATGTCTCTGGTTACCTCGCAGTACGGCCGCTCGAGGCTGTTTCACTCGGTTTCCATGAATACGATGGCAAAGTCTGGGATCATACCCGCGCTTCAATTGACGCCGAGATCGCCCGCCTGAAACGCTTCGACGAAAGCTTTCGGAAAATCGACCAAAGCAAACTCAGCCCTCGCGCCGCGATTGATCTGCGTCTTCTCCAAGCCGCAATCAAAAACCAGCTCTTCGCCCTGGTAGAGATGGCGACTTTCGATCGCAACCCAATGGCCTACCTGAATGCGATTGATGTGAATGTTTACTTGAAACGTAATTTCGCACCGCTCGAGGATCGAGTCCGCAGCATCATCGCGGTCGAAAACCAGATTCCGAAGTTGATCGCTTCGGCCAAAACAAATCTCCGCCCAGCCCTTCCCCGACCTTTCGTCGAACTCGGAATCGAAGTCACCAAAGGGGCGGTCGATTTTCTGCAGAAGAATCTAATGGTCGCGTTGAATGATCTGAAAGATGCGAAGTTGCGCACTGCAGTGGAAGACTCGCAACCGTGGCGCCGTTGCTGCACTGCAAGATTATCAGACCTGGTTAACGAAGGAAAGACTGCCGAAATCGGTTCCGGAATTCGCTATTGGCCGCGAAAAATATCAGCGTTACCTCGCCGAGACAGAGCTGGTTGACCTTCCGCCGGACAAGGTTCTCGAGATCGGAATGCGCGAGCTCAAACATCAGCAGGATGTTTTTGCCGAAGCGGCGCGGGTAATCGATCCGGCCAAACCCCCGGTCGAAGTCTTCAAGGCTATCCAGAAAGACCATCCGACTGCGGAAAACCTGATCTCCGATGTCGCGAGAGATCTGGAAACAATCCGGAAATACCTGGTCGATCATCACATCATCACGTTGCCCTCTGAGGTGCGCGCGAAAGTCGAAGAAACCCCACAATACCAACGGGCCACCAGCTTCGCTTCAATGGACACGCCCGGGCCCTTCGAGAAAAAGGCAACCGAAGCATATTATTATGTCACGCCGGTCGAGAAAGAATGGCCGGATACACAAAAAGAAGAATGGCTGACTTCATTCAACTATTATACCAGCGACGTTGTTTCTATTCATGAAGCGTATCCCGGGCACTACGTGCAGTATCAACGCCTAACCGCTTCGCCAGCGACCAAGGTCGAGAAAATCTTTGGCAGCTACGCTTTCGTCGAAGGCTGGGCTCATTATGCCGAACAGATGGTGATCGATGAAGGATTCGGTTCTTGTAATTGCCCCAATCCCACCGCCGAACAAAAAGTCCGGGCGGCAAAATATCGAATGGCGCAGGCGGACGAAGCGCTTCTCCGGATTTGTCGACTTTGCGTTTCGATCAAGATGCACACGCAGGGCATGTCCGTTGATGAAGCGACAAAGTTCATCCACGAAAATGGTTACTATGAAGAAAAACCGGCTCGTTCGGAAGCGATGCGAGGAACATTCGATCCAGGCTACCTGAACTATACGTTAGGTAAATTGCAGATTTTGAAATTGCGCGATGATTACAAAGCTCAGGAAGCCGGCAATTATTCGCTCCAAAAGTTCAATGACGAGATCACGAATCATGGCATGCTGCCGATCCGATTGCTGCGCGAGGTCTTACTGAAAGACAAAGCCAAGTGGGGCGACGTCCTGTAGCCACGGACGGGATAATCTGGCCACGGATTAACACGGATTAAACACGGAAGGGGAGCTGCGCGCTCTGGTGCCCCATCTTATTCGTGTGCATTGGTGTCTATTCGTGGTCGTCCGGCTCCTCTAGCAACTCCGGCAAAAGTGGCTGCGGATTCGCCGGCAGTTCTTCCACCTTGTTCAATTTCTTCGTAATCGCGCGGGAACGCACGTCGACTTCATCCATCTTGCGCGCAGCCTGATCGAGCTTGTCTTTCACCGCCGAAAGCGATTCGCCGAACTTACCGAACTCCGCTTTCACTCCAGCGAGAAGGTTCCAGACTTCGCTGGACCGTTTCTGAATCGCTAATGTCCGGAATCCCATCTGCAAACTGTTCAATAACGCCGCGAGTGTGGTTGGCCCCGCGAAAACGACGCGGCATTCCCGCTGCACCTGTTCCATTAGCCCTGTTCGCCGAATAGCTTCCGCATACAACCCTTCAGTAGGTAGAAACATCAGCGCGAAATCGGTCGTTCGCGGCGGGTTAATGTACTTACTGCAAATATCTTTCGCGCTTTTTTTCAACTGCGTTTCCAGACTTTTCGCTGCGGCTTCCACCGCTTGCACTTCGCCTTTCTCCTGTGCAGCAAGCAGGCGCTGATAATCTTCCGTTGGAAATTTGGCATCGATCGGCAGCCAGACCGGCGAACCATTCTCGTTCCCCGGCAATTTGATCGCGAATTCAACATGCTCCCCGCTCTCTTCGCGGGTCTTCACGTTGCGGGCGAATTGATCCGGCGTCAGCATTTGTTCCAAGAGATTTCCGAGCTGGACTTCACCCCAACCGCCGCGCGTTTTCACATTGGACAGGACCTTCTGTAATCCGCCGACATCACTAGCCAGCTGCTGCATCGCCCCCAAACCGTGATGAACTTGTTCCAGCCGTTCGCTCACCAGTTTGAATGATTCACCCAAACGGCGCTCGAGAGTTCCCTGCAATTTCTCGTCAACCGTCGCGCGCATCTTATCGATCTGCTTCGTATTTTCCTCGCGCAATTCTTTCAGCCGCGCATCGACGTTATCCGTTAGTCGTTGTGCCTGACCGGTAACTCGCTCGAGCTGATCCCGGAGCATCCCGCCGACTTCGGTCAACGATTTCACCGTTGTGTCGCTGACATTCTTCAACGCTCCCGCCAGCTCTTCCCGTTGCGCCTTGGCCAGGCGAGCCGATTCCTCACGGTTACGCGAAAACTCTTCGCGAAACATTGTTCCCTGACGTTCTTGAGTTCGATCAAACTCCTCGAGCCGATTGATTAAGCCCGATTCTTCGCCGCTACGCCGACGAAAGAGGGCAAAGAGCAACGCAGTAATTGCCCCGCCAGCAATCAATCCAATAACGCCATAAAGCAGCTGCGGGTTCACCCACTGCGACTAACAGAAGGCAGGCAGCTCTTCAAGTGTTAGGGCAACGGTATCGTGGCGGAAACCTCAAACCGACGAGTGGAGTGTCGGTGGACATAGACACCGCTTTGAGCAGTGTGACTTGACCACTCCTAGATCGAGTGAATCACCCTCAAAGCGATGATGCGCAAATCTGTCGCCCGCTCATGTCGGCCGGACAACTTGTCGGAATACGATCATGGCTCTCACGTTTGAACGCTGCACCTCCGTCCCAAAACGCCGTCGACGCTGCGCTTTGCCGGCGCAGTCCAAAAGCCTACAACACATTATATACTTCCACCACCGCGACTCCGGTCGTGTCGTCTTTTCCCCGGACAACTGCTGTGTAATTGCCGCTCAATAACGACATCACAATCGCGGACTCATGGCTGTCCGTCGGCGCCAGTCCAGTCGCTTCGATCTCTGCCTGTTGTGAGCTTTGCCAATCGTCGTTGCTCATCAAGGTCGATCCATTTGCATCGTGCAATTCCAGCACCGGATCTCCGAGCGCCCCCTCAACGCCAAACCCACTGAGCGACGGCCCGATCGCGCGAATGACTACGCGCCCGTTTTCTCCACCGTTCCCGCCCATGATAAAGCCGCCAATCATCGCGTTGTCGCCCGTGTTGACAAAGCCACGCGTCGAAATGTTCGCGAGCTTCGAGCTGGCCGCGTGATCGAAGTCATAGACCTCGACCAACCCAATGCCATTGCCCCCACCCGCACCACGCACGATTGCGGTATACGCGCCCGGCGCCAGCGAACGCACAATCGCGGATTCCAGGTCGTTGGTCGGTGCGAACCCTGTCGCTTCGATGGCCGCCTGATTAGTATCTCGCCAGTTGTTGTTGCTCTCGAGCAGTGTGTTGCCCTGGTAAAGTTCGAGCGTGGGATCCGCCAAAGCGCCACTTAGGAATGCGGAGAGCGATGGTCCGATCGCGCGGATCAACACATTCTTCGGTTGGCTCCCGGTAATGATAATTCCGCCAATCAATTGATTCGGATCAACACTCACTCCCAACCGGGTCGAGATGTTCAACGGAATATCCGGCACCGTCAGCACCGTCACCGTGATCGCTCCGGCATTGTAGTTCACCTGACCGGTGAACCCGGTAATGTGGATCGTGGCAAATTCGCCTGAGAACGAAGCGGGTGTAATGATCTGGAAAACGTCACCGATGTCAGGTCGAAACCCATTGATCAAAGTCACGTTGAGTGTGCCATCCAATGTTGCCGATCCGGTCACAGCAAGTTGATCGTATTCAGTGACAGCTGTGCGCCCGCCGATCTCGATGTTGAGCGTTCCATCGGCCCCTTGGGTGTAATTCCCTGTTACCGCGATTCCACCAGGTGAATGACCGGGACTAACAATGCCGCCATTGTTTCGGATCGGGCCGGTAAATGTGCCCGAGCCGACCAGTTCTCCGCCATTTAAATCCAACCCGTGAAGCGCATTTATGCTACCACCATTGAGGTCGATCGTGCCGGCCGTTTGAACGAAGGCCGCATTGGCGTCGAACGAGATAGTGCTATCAGTGAGCGCTTCCACGATACCGCCATTGTTCGTGACGAAACCCACGCCGGAGTTCCCAGAAAAGTACAGTTGACCTCCGCCACTGGCGCGCAGCGTGCCAGTGTTGTTTAACCGTGCCCCGTCGGATTCGCGCAGGGTAATGGCCAGCGACTTGCCAGCAATGTTGGCGTCGATCAATCCGTCATTGGCAATCGCAAAAAAGAACGTTTGCTGGAGCCCAACCTGCCCAGCGGACGTCATCCGGCCTGCGCCTTGGATGGTGTGACCGGCGGCGTTAGTGATGGTGGAGTTGGGCGCGAGAGCGGTAATGAGGTCCCACGGATCTATCCGCAGATCGATTGCGCCGCTACCAGACAAGGTCGTGTCGCCGGTGAACCAGAGATTTCCGCCCGCGCCAGGGTTGGCGGACTCGAAATCGATCGTCCCGTTATTCACAATAGTCCCAGCGATTCGCAACACCTCGCTCAATCCAATCGACAATCTTTCCGGTGTTGGTGACATTCGACAGCTTGCCGCCACCGGTTCGAATCAAACCGCTGCCACTGGTGGAAACGGTGCCTCCTTCGACCGTTGCGCCGCTACCAACTGTCACGGTCGAATTATCGAGCGCTTCCACGGTGCCCCCGCCATTGTTGACGAAGCCATCCCCAGAGTTCCCGGAAACGCTCAGATTGCCACCGCCGCTGGCCCGCAAGGTCCCGGTGTTGTTCAATCGCCCACCATCGGATTCGCGCAGGACAATGGAAAGCGACTTGCCAGCAATGTTGGCTTCAATCAATCCGTCATTGGCAATCGTGAAAAAGAATGTTTGCTCGAGCCCAACCTGCCCGATAGGCGTGATGCGCCCCGCGCCTCGAATGGTATGGGTGCCGGAATTGGTGAGGGTGGAGTCAGGCGCCAGAGCAGTAATGGTGTCATAGGGATCGATCCGTAGTTCGATTACGCCGTTGCCGGACAGGGTCGTATCACCGGCGAACCAGAGATTTCCGCCACCGTTGGAGTCGGCGGAGTCGAACTCTATCATCCCCTCATTTGTTATGATCCCACCCAGCCGCAAAACCTCGTTCAATCCAATCGCGATCCTGCCGGTACTAGTCACGTTGGAAACCTTGCCGCCAGTTCCTCGAATCACGCCGGTGCCTTCAGTAATCAGCGTGCCGCCATCGACCGTGACAGCTGAATCGACCCGGACGTTCGATCCATCAAGCGCTTGAATAAACCCGCCCGAGTTCAGGACCGATCCAGGATCACCGAAAGCTCGGAGCGTCAGCGTAGCCCCACCGCTGGCCTGCAACGTTCCGCCATTAGTCATGTTGGCATTCACACTATTACTAACACCAATGTAGAGCGGGACTGCGGGCTGATCGGCCTGAATCACCCCTTGGTTGATGAACCTCAGTAGATGCCGGGTATCGCCGAAGAAACCAATATTGAGCTGACCTGATCCATGAATCGCAGCGTTAGGCGCGATGGTTAGACTGTCGCCGTGATTCACAGCGTAGATATTGTTGTTGCTATCCGCGCTCATCGTCACGACGCCACCCGGTTCGATTCGCGCACCATTGCTAAGAACCAATTCCGCTCCGACGCCGGTACTGTTCATCAAAATGGTGCCGCTGTTCGATAAGAGCGCATTGAGCTTAAGGCTCCCGTTCGAATCGATGCGCACCCCCGCGCCAGTCGCGATTGTGACGCCCTCAACCGTTATACCGGTGTTGAGTGTGCAGAGCGTCGGCATCTCCAGGATGGCGTTGTAGGTTGGATTTGGTCCCGGGATTGGGTCGCCGCCTGGATCCGGCCGGGTATGACCGTTGTCTGGGTAGGTCGTTGTACTCCAGTTCAGATCCTGATTCCAAACACCGTCCCCGGAGGTATTGACAAAAAAATCGTCGAAAAGGGCCGCTTGACTGGGTATCGTCGCCAGAGCCATAGCCAGCAACCAGAGTGCAATGGCCTTCAATCCTGATATCTGCGTTTTCATTCTCTTTGGTCCTTCCATTCGCCTAAAGCGGGAACCCCTGGGAAAAGGGGCCATTTTTTTGAAGGAAATCCTGAAAACGTGCCCGTGACCCGGCGTGTTAGCTCGCGTCACCAGAGCGGCGGAGGGACCCATCCGATGCAAATTAGCCGGTCGCTGCAAGCCACCGGTATAAAGTTGCCGCCATCCCTTTGCGCAAACCTGCACCCCCTTCCGTTAGGCGAGGCGGCTGCGCCTATCGTTGCGCTCGCCGCATTTGACCCCGTTGCACTGCGACGCCCCTCCGCGGCTAATGACATTGCCGGCGTAGGAACCGGTTGTCTTGTGCCACCGGCTAATTTTCGTCAGCCCGCTTTACGGGCTTCAGACGCTAACTTGCTCAACGCTACTAACCACCGGCGCGCAGTAACGCTGCCATGATGTGCCTTCCCAAGTTCGTTCCGACCGATATCCGTGGAGGATCTCGGCGAGTATTTCTGTCGTCTCTGCGATCGTTGTTCCCGATCGATTAAAGTAACTTGTTTCCATCTGCAAAGACGACTCGCCCCTCTTTTACGCAACGAAGTTCAAACCAACCGGGTAGACCTTCCATTACTGGAATTTCCTGAAGACTGCGCTTCAGGTTGTAACCGCACGGGGCGATGACAAGAAAGTCGGGATTCGTTTCGCGAACCTGTTCCCATCCGGTTGCTCCGGAGTGTTCGCCCTTTTGACCTAACAATAATTTTCCATTCGCCGCTTCGATCAGTTCCGGAATCCAATTCGAAGCCGGAAAGATGGGGTCACTCCATTCCACAACGACAACGCCAGGCGTTGGCCGGTGTTGAACGGCGTCAAAAATTGCGCCGATGCGTCGTTGCGTCGTCTCGACCAACCGTTCCGCGGCATCGGTCCGCCGAATCGCTCGTCCAATTGCGCGCATTCCATCGTAGATTCCATTGACTGTGCCAGCACTCAGCGCCAAAACTTCCTTCGCCAGGCCGGCGCAATTTGCTTCGGCGATATTCGCAGGGGTTACGGCGCAGACTTCGCAGTGCTCTTGTGTAATCAACAGGTCTGGATTAAGCCGCGTAATCAGGTCTCCATCGATATGATAGAGCGGTAATCGTTCCCGCAACCGGCGCCTAACCTCCAAGTCGATGGCACGACTTGAACCTTCAACGTCGAAGGCCGGAGACGTACAAGCCGGCAGGGTCCGCACCCAGTCCGGGTTATCACACTCGTGGGAGCGGCCAACCAGTTCCTGTCCTCCACCCAATTCGCAGATAATCTCAGTCCCACTCGCAAGCAACGAGACAATGCGCATTACTCTTTCATAACGACAATTTCGGACATTGAGGAATTATTTTAGCGATTCAACCCCTGCTTATCGCCACAAGAGACGGGCCGCTCTTCAAGTATCAGATCGCGCTACGCTACAAATTGTAAACTTCCACCAATCCGACTCCGGTTGTATTCGCTACACCGCGCATGATCACGGTGTAGCTGCCTGGCGCAAGTGCGGAAAGAATTGCTGACTCCTTATCATTCCCCGGTGGAATTCCAGTTGCTTGAATTTCGGCCTGCTGCGTTTCTCTCCAATCGTTATTAGAAGCGACTAGACCGCCATTCCCGTCGTGCAATTCAAGAGCGGGATCCGGCAAGGCATTCGGAACGCCCAAACCAGAAAGCGACGGTCCAATCGCTCGCACCAGCATTTGACCGTTGGTTGTCCCCTGCGGCCCAGCAATCAGTCCGCCGATCATTACGTTCTCACCAGTATCGACAAAACCGCGCGTGCTGATATTGGCCAGCTTCGAATCGGCCACTGCCGCCAGGTCGTAAGCTTCAACCAATCCGACGCCGGTCCCGTTCGCTACTCCACGGACGATTGCGGTGTAAGCGCCCGGCGAAAGCGTCGCCACAATGGCAGATTCGAGACTGTTCCCGCGGCGCAATACCGGTCGCTTCGACCTCCGCCTGTTGGGTATCCCGCCAGTTGTCGTTTGTGATTGTGGAAAAACCGTTCGGTCCATGCAACTCCAACACCGGATCCGCCAGTACACCCGATAGGCCGAAATCGGCAAGAGAAGGTCCAATGGCGCGAACGATGATATTTTTCGGTGCGTTTCCGGAGACGATAAAACCGCCGATCAACGCATTATCGCCACTCAACACTCGTAACCGCGTAGAAACATTTGCGAGCTGATCCTTCAGGGGCACGATCGCAATTCCGCAGTCCTTCGATATTTCAAGATCGGCCGGGGAAATAAAATAGCGCGTTTGATAATAGTAGACGACACCATTCATCATATCGAGCAGGAGGTCAGATCCCGGTCGTGGCGCGGCATTTCCGATGTGCCCGTAGTTGCCATATGTGACCGGCAGGGGACGGCCATATCGCGTTACGGTGCCGGATCCGCCAAAGAAGAAATTATTTCCATCGAAACTCGTGTTGGCATCAAAAGTCGACATGTAAGCGGCTGGGAGCTGTCCCGTCATCGCGTTCATCCACCCGGTAAAAACGAAAGCGTGCCCCAGTTCGTGCGTAAACACCGAGATGGCATCGATGTGATTAACTGGAATAGCAGCAGTCCGTGCCTGTGGATCCGGGTCAAACCAGAGCTCATCAGTGAGGTAGGCCGTCCCAATTCGAAGCCGGATATCCGGGTCTGATCCGTTAGGGTCAATTCCCGGTCCGGATTTCGTAGGCTGCGCCCTGTTCGTAAATGTCCCGGGTTCCGTCGTTGCGCACGAAACCGCTACTAACACTGCCGCAGTCCGCTGTTGGAATGCTGGGTTCCATCACGATCTCGATTTCCAAATTGCCGGAACCGGTCAACCGCTTGTTCCATTCCGATTCCCCGCAGCCAGAACCGCCGTCGTTATGGCAGGATAATAAGAGGCATAAGGCCCTGACGGGTCAGCGAATGTGATGTTGTAGGTAATCGCGGCTGGGCCAGCCTGCGGCACCGCCGGACGATGAAGCGGCGTCAGATATTTCGTGGAATAATTAGGCGGAGCCATCTCTCCAGCCGGCCCAACTGAAACCCCTTCAACCTCTCGTTGGGCCAACGACGACGTTGCGATGCCACCCAGTAATGCGACGACTAATGTAACTTTTTCATTATTGTTAGGATGAGAATTATTGCGCCACCCTAATCTTCCAACCGGATCGACCGGTGAAAATCGTTTCCGCAACGGAGCGGTTTACAGAAGCGTAGCCTCAGTTTCAAAAGACTGTCATTGGAAATTATACGCTTCGACCAAAGCCACGCCGGTGGTGTTATTCTTGCCGCGGACTACTGCCGTATAACTTCCGGGCGTGAGCGAGGCCATAATGGCAGCTTCCCGTGTATCACTCGGGGCGAAGCCGGAAGGAATGTCGTTGGCGTTACTCGCTTCCTGCCAGTTGTCGTTCGATTGCATGGCCGTTCCGTTTCCATCAAATAGCTCCAAAGTCGGATCCTGGACCGCACTCGTTACCCCGAAACTTTGCAACGAAGGTCCAATCGCTCGAAGCAAGACACGGCCGTTCCCACCTGTGACGATCAGACCACCGATCATCGCGTTGTCGCCTGTCTCGACAAATCCGCGGGTGCTGATGTTCGCGACCTTCGAGTTTGAATCTGCTGCCAGATCGTACGTTTCCACAATGCCGACACCTATTTGTCCCTGTGCCCCTCGAAGAACGGCGGTGTAACTTCCCGGCGAAAGTGTCATCACGATGACCGATTCCCGCGGATCACTCGGCGCAAATCCATTCGGAATCTCATCCACGTTGGGCGCCTGTTGCCAATTGTCATTCGTCGCGATGGTCGAATCACCCTGGTGCAACTCCAGGAAAGGATCGTCCAACGCGCCTTGAACACCAGCGCTGCCGAGTGAAGGACCCATCCCGCGAATGATCACTCTTTTCGGATCGCTCCCGCTAACAATGAATCCACCGATCATCGCATTGTCGCCATTCCCGACACGCATCCGGGTGGAGATGTTGGCCAGGGTGGCGGGAACTTGCGGCGGAGTTGTTCGGGACCAAGTCGGATTCCCATTCCCATTGCCCCGCAACTGCGTCACACCGGACCCGTCCACGTTCACCACATAGATTTGGTTGGTTTCTGGCTGCGGTTGCTGAAGCGGACCAACGACCGGATTGACAGCTTGGAGAGCGAGATCAAACGCCAACCGCGTTCCATCAGGCGACCAGTCGAGGCTGCTGATGTAAGTGCCAGCCGGAAGGGTAATCACTTCCGTGTCGGCACCATTACTGAGATTGAGAATCCGGATCGACTGAATATCCGGATCAGGCGTGAGCGAACCCAACAGATTGTGTAATTGAAATGATCGGACGTAGGCCAGCCCAACACCGTTAGGCGAAAATTTCGGAGAATAATCGTGCTCAGTCCATAACACTCCGGTCTGAATATTCGAATCCGCACGGGCAAAAGTAACCTTTTGAGCATGCCCTTGCAGAACGGCGGCATTGATCGGTTCGATCAGGAAAATTGCCGTGGTTTCGCCGGGGCCGCCGCCGCTTAGAAAAGGGACACTGGAAACCAGTGGAGCCGCCAGGAGATTTTGGGCGGGCGACCAATCGACTCCTTCGCCTCCGTGATGTCTTCCATCACGTCCAATATCTGTGTGCACCTGGATCGGATTTGCCGTCCCGGTAAGAGAATGCACTTCGAGGACCGGCAGATCTACGACACCGGCGCCGCCGGTGCCTCCTGTTTCAGCGATGGAAAAAGTCGCCATCGCAGTTCGATCGGGCGAAAACGCCTTGTAATTTGGAAAGGTGTAACTCAGCGCCGTGTTTATCGGATCAATGATATCGTGGTAATCCGTAAGTTGCTGGACTGCGCCAGTTGCTCGACTGATCGAGAAGATATTCTGAGTATGGACGCCCGGTAGTGCCGGGTCCGACGCAGTTAGGGCAAGCTGGGTTCCATCACGGCTCCAGATGGGAAAGCTCGCGTTGGGCAATGCCAGTGGGATCGACACATCCCCGCTTCCATCCGGATTCATTTGATGCAACTGGATGGCCCCGTTCGCATTCCGACTGACATACGCGATCTGCGAGTGCAACGGAGTTGCAGACATTCCTAATAACACCAACCCCAAAAAGGTGACCCTAAACACAAGATTTCGTTTCATAGTTCTCTTCACCGCCCAAAAGCGGATTCGTGCAGAGAAAGGGGCCAAATATTTTTCGCCAAAATCCACGGCAGCTTCCCTCACGTGCGCGAGCCACTCGATCCCTCCCTGTTTGGAATTGCCTAATCGGACCGATTTCAGCTATTCTCCTCGTAAGGTCTACGCCCAAGAGTTTCCGGAAAACGCTGCATGATATCGCCCCCTACCCGAGAGCATGTCACCCAGGTATTGGTCGATTGGAGCAAAGGCGATCGTGAGGCGCCGGCGAGGTTGATGCCTCTGATTTACGACGAACTCCGCCAGCTCGCACACCAATACCTCCAACGCGAACGTCCCGACCACACTCTGCAGGCCACCGGCCTGGTCCATGAGGCCTACCTGCGCATGGTCGATCAAAAAACCGCGACCTGGCAAAACCGCGCTCACTTTTTCGGCGTTGCCGCTCAAATCATGCGCCGCGTCCTGGTCGATTACGCGCGAACCCATCGCGCAAAAAAACGCGGCGGCGAGTGGGATAAACTTGCGTTTGATGAAGCTCTCGCCCCTTCAGCCGAACGAAGCATCGATCTCGTCGCGCTGGATGACGCGCTGAAAGACCTCCTCGCACTCGATCCACGCCAAAGTCAGATCGTCGAATTGCGTTTCTTCGGCGGGCTAACTAACGAAGAAATCGGCGAGGTCCTCGATATTTCTCCCACCACGGTTAAGCGAGAATGGCGAATCGCGAAAGCCTGGTTGCGACGCCAGATTATGCACGAGGAAAATAATGTCGCAGGTCAGTGAGCATTGGGTCCGGGTAAAGGAGCTGTTCGACGCAGCAGCCGATCTGGAAGCTGGGCAACGGGCCGCACTCCTCGATCGGGAATGCAGCGGAAATGAGGCGTTGCGCGCCGAGGTGGAATCCCTCCTGAAATCAGACGAACAAACCGGGAATTTCATTGAAGCATCGTTTCAAATTCCGCGTGAATTGTTCACCGAAACATCGGAGAAGCCCGTGGCCGGACGTCAATTCGGGGCCTATCAACTCATTCGCGAAATCGGCCGTGGCGGTTTGGGAACCGTTTATCTCGCCGCCCGAGCAGATGATCAATACCGCAAAGAAGTGGCGATCAAAGTGATTCGACGCGGGCTCGACACCGAAGACATTATTCATCGTTTTAGAAACGAGCGCCAAATTCTGGCTCAGCTCGATCACCCCAACATTGCGCGTCTGATCGACGGTGGCACCACCGAGGACGGACTTCCCTATTTTGTCATGGAACATGTGGATGGCGAACCGATTGACGTCTATTGCAACACCCAAACGCAATCGATCCTCGAACGGCTCACCCTCTTTCGAAAAGTCTGTGCCGCCATCAACTACGCCCATCAGAATCTTGTCATCCATCGCGACCTAAAGCCGTCCAATATCCTGGTAACAAAGGAGGGCGAACCTAAGCTGCTCGATTTCGGCATCGCCAAGGTCCTCAGCTCTAGCGATGAGTTGTTCACCCAGACGCTTCCAGCGATGCGGGTCATGACTCCGGAATATGCCAGCCCGGAGCAGATCAAAGGCGAAAAAATAACAACCACGAGCGACATTTATTCGTTAGGGGTTTTACTCTACGAACTTTTGACCGGACAACGACCTTACCGCCTCAAGACCCGTTCCCCGGAAGAAATCGCTCACGCCATTACCGAACAAGAACCTGAACGACCAAGTACCGCGATCCGAGATCGAGATTTGAAACTTCAGGTTCAAGATTCGCCCGATTCACTATTCGCCAGGCGCGACTCACGCGCGCTCCGCGGCGATCTCGACAATATCGTGCTGATGGCGATGCGGAAAGAGCCGACGCGCCGCTATCCGTCGGTGGGACAATTCTCTGAAGACATCCGCCGACACCTCGACGGATTACCGGTCATCGCTCGCAAGGACACTCTGCGTTATCGCAGCGAAAAGTTTATTCACAGGCACAAGGTCGGAGTCGCTGCCACCGCTCTTATTATTCTGACGCTCCTTGGTGGCCTCATCGCCACTTTCTGGCAGGCAAACCGGGCGACCCGCCAGGCAACAATCGCAGCGCAAGAACGCGACCGCGCTCAAAGGCGTTTCGCGGACGTGCGCCATCTCTCCAACGCGCTTTTGTTCGAAATCGCGCCGAAGTTCGAGCACTTGCAAGGCGCCACGGAAGCCCGGCAGGTCCTGCTCACTCAATCACTCAAATACCTCGACAGTCTGGCCGGCGAATCAGGCGACGATCTGGCTTTGCAAGGAGAACTCGCAGCGGCCTACGAAAAGGTCGGTGACTTGCAGGGGAATCCGACGAATCCGAATCTCGTCGCTCTGGCCGATGCCCTTAGACAGCTATGAAAAGGCCAACGCGATTCGGCGAAGATTGCTGGACAAGAATCCCCACGACGCCCAAGAGCGTCGATTGCTGGCGAACAATTACCGCGTCCTGGGCGACATTCGCTGGCAAACAAAAGAATCAGCTGAATCGCTGAAAAACTCTGAGACAGCCCTCCGCATCTATACGGAACTGGTTGCTGACGAGCCTGATTCGACCGAGTTGCGGTTTGCTCTTGCTCAAACCAATCATGACATCGGGATGAATTTTTCCACCAATGGAAAAAAGGCCGCCTCGATCGCATATTTCCAGAAGGCCATCGGGGCTGCCGAAGATCTGCGGCGCCTAACCCCGGATCGAATTGACATCTTGACGCTTCTGGCCAACGGCCACAAGCAGTTGGGAAACGCTCTTTCCTGGGAACAGAAACAGAAGGAAGGCGAGGCGGAGATGGCCAAGGCCGTGGCGATTAACGAGTCGCTCGTCGCAGCCAACCCGGGCGACTTCAACCTACAAACCGGACTATATCAAACCTACATGATGATCAGCAACGTTTACGAAGAGGTTAACGATTCGCTCTCCAACGATTATGCTTTCAAAGCCCTGGCCATCATCGAGAGGGTGAACGAGAAAGATCCCGCAAATCTGCGCGCGAAGCAGCAACTGGCAAAGGCCTATTCCCGAGTCGGCGTGACTTTGGCAAACGTTGGCAAGAGTGCTGAATCCGTTCTTAACCTGGAAAAGGCTGTCGTCATCCTGCAAACGATGGCGCAGAACGAAACAAAGAATCGTCGATTCCGTTACGATCTGTCCATCGCTTTGACCCGGCTCGGCGACACCCGACGTGAGCAAAAGGACTTTCAATCTGCTCTCAACGATTTGGAAAAGGCCGTCGAAGTTTTGACAGAGTTAGTGGCCAGCGATGCAGCGGACAACGCCTCCCTCAGAGATCTGGCCAGCGCGAATGGCTCACTCGCGAAAACACACGAAGATTTCGCGGCCGAATCAACGGCCGAAAACAGGGAGTCTCATCGGAAAATGGCCAGGCAATATTTCCTATCCGCGACTGAGATCCTTCGACGGCTTGAGGCACAAAACGCGCTTTCCAAGATTGATCGGAAGACTCTCGAAGAATTCCAAGCCGCCGTCGGGAAATACGATCAGGAACGCTGAACGTAAAAAAAAAGCGGCGTTTTGTTATCGTCGCCTAAAAATAATGCGATCTCCAATCGCCTCGAGCCGCTGGAGGCGGCACAAGTCGGACGTTGAAAATTTCCCTCCGCACGTCGCGATGCCCCAGCGCCCACTCCTGATTCCGCGATTCAAAATCCTTATGTTCTAGAGGGCGGCAACAACTAGAACCGCACCTTGATCCCGCCATACGCGGCGCGCCCGAGATTCGGGAATCCGAACACTTCCTCATACTGCTCGTCAGTCAGATTATCGATCCGTCCGAACACTGAGAAATGTGCGTTAATTTCGTATTCCACCGCGAAATTAATCACCGCGTAATCCTCGATATCGAAATTCGGCCCACCGAAGTTCAATTCCTCGCGCGCGTTAACCCACTTCGCCGAAAGCGTCGTCCGCAACTTTCCACCCCACAGATACGAGGCAGAGGCGTAAACCTGATTCCGTGGACGACGCGGAAGACGCGCGCCCTCCAACTGATTGATATCCGCTGACGAGGTTTTCTCCGTGTCCAAGTAGGTGTAGGCCCCGGAAAAAATCAGATTCGGCATCGGTGTTGCATGAAATTCAACCTCGACTCCTTGCGTCCTGGCAGCCCCAAGATTGAAGGTTTGGAACAATCCATCAAAGCCGATCACATTAGACAGGTCGTTGTAAAAATAGGTCACACCTAGCGACGCGCGTTTCTCCCAAAACCATTGATCTATTCCAACATCCCAACCAAAAACTTCTTCCGGGTTCAAAACGTCATCGAGGTTGCTTCGAAAAATTTTATCCTGACTACTTGGCGGACTGAACCCGGTCGCCACACTCGAATGCAGCGTCGTGTTGGTTTGGTCAATTTTGTAGCTCCCCGCCACTCGGTAGGTGCCGACGTCGCCAAATTGATTGAAGTGATCCCATCGTCCACCGACAACAAAAACCAGATTCGTTATCGGAGTCAGGGTCGCCTGTGCGAACAGACCCGTCTGATCCGTATGATCGTCGATGAAGGTTGGTTGCGGCCCAAAATCTTGCGAAACAAACGGTCGCTCCTGACCAGCATCAACATCGCTATAAAAAACGCCGCTGGTCAGCGTTAACCAGGACGTCGGTTTAAGATCATTTTGATAATCAATCGTGAAGCGTTCGAACAACGCGCGAGTCGGACCGACGAATGTTGTTCCGGGAAGGAAACCGTCGAAATTTGGATCGTTCACCTGTCTTTCATGATCGTAACTTACGATCAGTTTGTGCTCCCACCAGTCACCCACTTTGAAATCGATATTCGGCGCGATCAACCAGCGCTCGGTCAAGAGGTTGTCGAAGGGGTGTGGATCGGAAATCGTGTTCGGATTTCCAGTGTCGCTGTTTGAATAGGTAAAGAGACCGCCGATTCGCAGCTCTGCGCTTGGGGACCAGCCGAGGTTGCCGACTACCGCCGTGTTTCGGGTACTGATTGTTAGGTCGATCGTTGTCGGTAGTGATGTTGCTCGCGCCGATCGAATAATCAAATTGCTGGATTCGGCCCTCTGATTGAAATGTCTCCCGAAAAGTATCGAACGACCCTCCTTCCACGCTGAACGAGCCCCTCGGCGGGCCGTCGCCCTGCGTGGTGAAAATCTGGATTACACCCGCCGCCGCGCTCGGCCCATAGAGTGTGCTTTGAGGACCGCGCGCCACCTCGATCCGCGAAACGTTATCCGTCGTTAAGTCAGCGAAGTTCATCGCACCCGACAACCCTTGATTGATTGGAATTCCATCGAGCAGCACCTGGGTGTGCGCGCTGTTCAGGCCGCGGGTGAAAACTGAGGTTAATTGCCCGGGGGCACCGGTTTCAACGACGGAGAGACCGGGCACTTCATTTAACGCGTCGGCCACGCGTTCGATTTGCTTGATCTCAAGATCCTGCGCCTCGATCACGCTGATGGTAGCCGGCGATTGGTCGAGCGGGATATCAAACCGGGTGGCTGTAACGACGATCGAATCGGCTATCGCCTCAGTCTGACCAGGCGTCGGTGTCGGTTGCGCCGCCTCCTGACCTGCTAAGGCCGAGACGGTGATAATTGAACTAAATACCGCGATACATAAAAGACGATTTTTCATAACTAGGTTCCTTCCAACTCTCGAGAGTGAAACGAACCCAGTCGCAGCTACGAAAAGCAGCTAACGATGGAAAAATCGCCCAGCTCTCATTCCTCTTTTTTGCGAAGAAGTTTTTTCGCGCTCTGCACCCGCAGAACACGAATGAGGTGGACCGGAACAAATATTCTGGCTCCTGGCGTTCGGGAAGTTGAGAGTCTTTGTTGAGGGTTCAGTAGAAAAACTGCTTCCGCCTCAACTCTCAACTACCAATTCTCCTTCACCTTCTTCCCGCCTTCACCGCGCGGTTTGATCCGCCGATTGGCTCTTGGGAAGTCGTATCCAGTTACAGCAGCGCAACTGCTCCCGATTCACACGGGATTTCTCGCGCCGACCCACAAACAATACTCACAAAGAACTGGCCACGGAATAACGATTGGCTGGGTAGACGGCAAGCAATTTCTTCAAGATTCCAAACTGGAGGGTTCTGGCCACCGGCAGCGTTTCGAGCTGCATTTTCATTTTTCCGAAAAGTTTTTGGCGGGTTCGGCGGTCCAATGACGCTTTGGGTTGATGACGATTAACACAGCGAAAGACCCAAAAATGACAACTACTAAATTATTAAGAAGAGTAATAGCGAAGAGCCTGATGATTCTGATCT
This sequence comes from uncultured Verrucomicrobiae bacterium, assembly GCA_963751725.1. Lineage (GTDB taxonomy): Bacteria > Verrucomicrobiota > Verrucomicrobiia > Chthoniobacterales > UBA10450 > AV80. Next base: position 214,646 of record CAVVVQ010000031.1, on the reverse strand, counting down.
GCTCCGGGATGAGCGCCGCCGGTGCGACGTTTACCGTGACCAACACCGAACAACACCGGGGCGGGCAGTCTGCGCCAGGCGGTCTCGGACTCGAACACGGCGCCGGGTTCGGACACAATCGTTTTCGATTCGTCGTTTAATACGTCGAAAACAATTACGCTGGCATCGACCATCACGATTAATCCGGCAACTGGCGATTCTGTGACGATTACCGGACCGGGGGCGAATCTGCTGACCGTCAGCGGTAACAACGCCGTGGAGATATTTTTCGTTTCCGACGGCGATACGGCATCAATCAGCGGAATGAAGCTGACCCTCGGCAGAAACAATAATGGCGGAGCAGCTATCGATAACAGAGGAAATTTGATCGTGGCCAATGCGGTGTTCGCTTCGAATGTTACAAACAATGAGGGCGGAGCCATTTCGACACAGGGACCTTTGACAGTTTCCAACTCGGCCTTTAGCTCGAATTCATCCGGCACCGGCGGGGCGATTGCGATTGCCGGAACCGCAACGGCGACCATTTCAAATTCGACATTTTCTGATCACACGGTGAGTTACGGCGGCGCTATCTCCAATGGTGGCGCGCTCAGTGTGAGCGGCTGCAGTTTTACCAACAACACTGCCACAAGTGGAAGCGCGACCGGATTGGGCGGCGGCGCGATTTATAGCAACAGCGGTAGTAATGCAACGAGCGTCATGAATTCGACGTTTACGGGCAATGCGGAAATCGGCGGCAGCGGCGGCGGTGGCGCCATCAGTAACCGATCCGGTGCAATGACGATAATCAACTCCAGTTTCACCAGCAACACCGGCTTCGACGGCGGTGGCGCGGTCAGCAACCGCGGCTCGTTGAGTATCGCCAGTTCAATTTTTACCCACAACAGCGCGACAGGCCCGAATGCCCAACAGTCCGGGCAGGGCAGCGGCGGCGCAATCAGCAGCACAGGTGGGGGAGATCTAACAATTACCGATTCGATCATCAGCGGAAATTCCGCGGTGAATCACGGCGGAGGCATTTATTTTCAGCCGAATGCCAGCGCCGAGCCGCCGATGGTCATTACGAATACGACGATCTCAGACAATACCGCCAACTCGGACCACAGCGGGGCCGGCGACGGTGGCGGTATCAGTTCAAATGGCACAGGTCCGGCAACCATCACCCGCTCGACGATCAGCGGCAATACGGCCTTTAGCAGCGGTGGCAGTTCGGGCAGAGGTGGTGGTATTTTTTCGCTGCGAAAACTAACGATGGATAACTGCACCGTGAGCGGCAATTCCGCCGGCTTGGATGGCGGCGGCATCTTCGACGATTATCCGGGCGGGTCAAACAGCGAGGTGGTTGTCACCAACTCCACGATTGTCTTCAACCAGGCGGCAACTAACGGCGGTGGAATTCGCTCTTCGGATTCCGTCGGCGATGCTCCGACCAGCCTCGGCAATACGATCGTGGCCCACAACACGGCCGCCTTCGGCGCGGACGTCTTCAATCCTTTTGGCTCTCAAGGCTTCAATTTGATCGGCGTTGACGCTAAGCTCGGCGATCTTGCTGGCAATGGAGGTCCGACAAAAACGCACGCACTTCTGCCCGGTAGCCCCGCGATCGATCAGGGTAAAAGGCTTTCAGCAGCCACAACGGATCAGCGCGGAGTGACGCGTCCGACCGACGATCCGGCGTTCCGAATGCGGCGGGCGGCGACGGATCGGACATCGGCGCGTATGAGATCGGGGCTAGTAATGGCGTGGCCGAGAAGACACTTGGCAATATCTCGACGCGTCTCGCGGTTTCGACGGGGGAGAACGTGCTCATTGGCGGTTTTATCGTCGTAGGCCAGGTGCCGAAGCGAGTGATCATCCGCGCTATCGGACCATCCCTGGGGGCAGGGGTCAACGGCGCGCTCGCAGATCCGACGCTCGAGCTTTTCCAGGGCAGCACGAGTCTGGCTTTCAATAATGATTGGCGCGACACTCAGGCCGCGGAGATCGCCGCCACAGGTGTTGCCCCGAGCGACGACCGCGAGGCCGCGATTGTGCAAACACTCGCGCCCGGTGCCTACACCGCGATCGTGCGCGGCAGCGGAGACTCGACCGGGATCGCTTTGGTGGATGGCTATGACCTCGAGCAGCGACCGGATTCCAAGCTCGGTAACATCTCCACGCGTGGCTTCGTCTCTACGGGCGATGACGTCCTCATTGGTGGATTCATCGCCGGACCAGCCACCCGCGTGGCCATACGGGCGATTGGACCGAGTCTCGCCGCCGGCGGCATCGGTAACCCATTGCCGGACCCGACGCTTGAGCTGGTGGACGCGGACGGCAGCGTCGTGCGCGCGAACGACAACTGGAAAGGAATCCAACAGTCGGAAATTGAGGCGCTCGGTCTTCAGCCCTCGGATGATCGCGAGTCGACGCTGATCGAGACTCTGATCGCGGGCAGTTATACGGCTATCGTCCGTGGCGCGGCGAACGGTACCGGCGTAGCTGTCGTGGAGGTTTACAATTTGCAGTAACTCGTGGTCATTTGTGCCAAATTGCGGACCACGATCGCGGCAAAGTTCGTAAATGCCGCGGAAAAACTGAATTTCGGCAACATCGACGCTCAACATCGAACAGGACGCGCGCGACTCACATCGCATTGGCAATCGTTCAAAAGTGCATCGCGATTCCTCCCCGGATCCGATAATCCGGGACCGCTTGAAATGCGGTGTTGTCGATCAGGACAGGCAGATCCACTTCGATTTCCGCGCTGAATCTCCCGAACGAAGCAACAGCCCTAGGACCGACAAAAACCGTCGTGATCCCAGTATCTACCGCCGGTTCCCCCTGAAACTGGTCGACATCCTTGTATTCGCCGGAAACGACAAATTGCATTCCGAAAACGGAATCAGATCGACGCACAAAGTAATACCCGGGACCACCGCTCCAGGACAGGTCATTGGCAAAATTGTATTGATGCCTCCCATCGCCTCTCAGAGCGAACTGCAGATCGCCTTGGGCAAACCAATTTCCATATCGGATCGAGGTTTGGCCGCCGAAGATTCCATCGTACGACCCCGTCCCGAGCGTGAGATCGTGACCGTGAATTCCGCTTTCAGGCGCACCCGGGACCTCCATCTCATCAAATTCCTCTTTCAACCGGCTGGTGTCACCCGTTGGAAACTTTATCCCTGCGAGCATTACCAGCGAGAACGCGAAATCGGGTTCCGCCTTCACCGACGACTGACTCTTTGAATCAGCCGGACACGATTGCCGATTACTTCCACTTATCGTTTGATAGGCAACAAACTTTGCCAGCAGCGAAATGTCACCGAGGCCGGACACTGTTCCGCGATCAATTTCAAACCCTTCAGGTCGCGCGAACTCCCGATAAATAAACGGCAGATTTAACTGAAGCGCGAAACGGGGATTGAAAGTGTAACCGCCGACCAATTGCGTATTCGAGCTGGCCAGATATTGGCCGGTCGGATTCGCAACTTCGTTTCCATTTTCCTGAACGGTCCCGAAGTAGGTGAATTGTTCCGCGACGGCGCCGTAGAGGCCCGTGGCCCAGACTCGATCAAGGGAAAGCGCGGTAGCCGTCGGAAGCGCTGCTACGTTAGTGGGTGTCGATTGGGGAAAGGCATCCGTCCGCGGCGTGTAACAACCACAGACATCGCATCCGTGTGCAACGGCCCCGGTTGTAATGATTGCCAAAGTAATAACGATAAACTTGTGCATAAAGTCCTCCTGTATTGGCCTGTCGAATGATTGACCGGCCATTGGTTAGATGGCGACGGACGACTACGAATCGTGCACTCGCACGGCGCAGCGAAGGCGAGAAGTCGAGAGTTCTTGGTTGAGGGTTGACAGAAACAGAAAGGCAGCCGCCTTCGCTCAACTCTCAACTACCTACTCTCAGCCGCCTTGCCTTGGAGGAGGCGTGGGAGGAGAATCGTTCCGGCTGCGAACGAAATCTTCGTGTCCCGTGTAATCAACGGAAGCAAATTCCCGGACCGGAGCGCCCGGAGAAATTGCGCAATAGAAATCCATTTTCGTCCCAAAATGACTGTCGCTTTTTTGCTCGGATTTCCTTCCGGTCTGGACCGCGCGACAAAGCGAACAGGGGTGTCGGCCATCAAGCGCTTTGCTCACCGCCTGGGTAAACGGGACCTCCTTTGAAAACTCAATCACCATGGTCGTCCAGGCTACGGATTGCAGAGCGCACCAATGAAGGCCAACCGCAAAACAAAGCGCCACGATCACCAAAGATCGACCAAAACTACGCATGAAACAGCCTAACCTAATTTCACAAATAGGAAACGATTAGCTTAACAAAAAGCGCCTTCGTAGCGTTTCGATGTTCCCTGAAAATAGCCCAGCGTTTTAACGCTGGGTATCAACACTCCTTATATCATTGAGTCCCGTCAGGGACGACAGAAACGCCATGGGCAAGAGTAGAGTCTGTCGTCCCGAAAGGGACTGGTCCCATTTTCATTATGAAACCCCCAGCGTTAAAACGCTGGGCTATTTTCGGAAAGACGAGCTGCGGTTAAACACGCACCCACCCTGCGCTACGAAGTCCTCGCTTGCGCTTCCTTATTCAGGATTTATTTATCGCAACGGACGTTTTTCGCTCCGCCCACGTGTTTACTTCTAATTCTTCCATCCTTATTACTGGTGGAGCCGGTTTCATTGGCTCAAATCTCACTCTTGCCTTGCAGGAGAAATTTCCGGACTCCCGTTTGACCGTGATCGATGACTTTCGGTCCGGCGATTTTAAGAATCTCAAAGGATATCGCGGTGATCTGGTGGCCCAAAACCTTGCCGCCCTCGACTGGTCCCGGCAGTTCGGTGATGAAAAATTCGACGCGATCTTTCACCTCGCCTCGATTACTGACACGACTCTCCACGACCAGTTCGTTCAAGTTCACGACAATGTAGAAAGTTTTCGACGCCTGTTGAATTTCGCCAAGCCGAGCCGAACCCGAATCATATTCGCTTCATCTGCCTCGACCTACGGAGCGGCGACCGCAGCGAGCACAGAGTCCAACGGCGCTGCCCCCGCCAATTCCTATGCCTTTTCAAAGGTGATCATGGATAACCTGGCGAACCGCATGGCTCGCATGTCGCCGGATTGGATCATAGTGGGATTGCGCTACTTCAACGTTTACGGGCCACGTGAAGCCCATAAAGGCATTCCGGCCAGTATGATTTACCACTTGGCCCAACAAATGAAAGCCGGTCAACGACCGCGCATTTTCAAACATGGCGAGCAACAACGCGATTTCGTTTATGTGAAGGACATTGTTGAGGGAAGCATCCGTGCCGCCGAAGCACGGCAGAGCGGAATTTATAATCTTGGTTCCGGTCAGGCCCGCTCTTTTAACGATCTGGTCGCGGTCCTTAACCAATCGCTCCGAACGAATTTCAAACCTGAGTATATCGATAACCCGCATGCCCATTATCAGAACTTCACCCAGGCTGATCTAACGACCGTCCGAAGTTCTCTCGGCTATGAGCCACGGTTCACGCTCGAAACCGGCGTAGCTGATTACATGCAATGGCTCTATCCCGCCTGAGACAAGTTGCCCAAACGATGAAAGCAAAACGGCGGTCAAAAAGCCCAGAAGAAATCAACGCCGCGCTCGCGGCAACAAAAGGTCCGGTCTCGAAATTCATCGCGAAGAATTATCGTCACTTTAACGCGGCGGCGCTGCTCGACGCGGCGAAGGGGTACGAAGCACACCTCGCCGCCGGGGGCGAGATGCTGATGACTATCGCGGGCGCGATGTCGACAGCCGAGCTCGGTATCTCTTTGGCAGAAATGATCCGTCGCGACAAGGTGCACCTGATCGTCTGCACCGGCGCGAACCTCGAGGAGGATATTTTCAATCTCGTCGCGCATGAACACTACGAGCGGGTGCCGCATTACCGGGAGCTCACACCGAAGGACGAACAGCAACTGCTTTCACGGCACATGAATCGCGTGACCGACACGTGCATCCCGGAGATGGAAGCAATGAGACGGATCGAGAAGGTGGTTCTCGAAGAGTGGACCGCGGCCGACCGCGCCGGAAAGCGTTATTTTCCGCATGAGTTTATGTATAAAATTCTTCGCGGCGGTAAGCTGAAGAAAAGCTATCAGATCGACCCGAAGCATTCCTGGATGATCGCGGCTTGCGAAAAAAATTTACCGATCGTCGTGCCGGGTTGGGAGGATGCGACGCTGGGCAACATGTATGCGGCCGCAGTGATACGCGGTGACGTGAAGAACGTTCACACGGTGCGCACGGGCATCGAATACATGACTTGGCTCGCAGACTACTACACGAATAACGCGAAGCGGTTGCGCAACCGAGAGGGCTCAATCGGTTTTTTTCAGATCGGCGGCGGCATCGCCGGCGATTTCCCGATTTGCGTCGTCCCAATGCTGCACCAGGATCTCGAGCGCACCGGGGTGCCGCTGTGGGGTTATTTCTGCCAAATCAGCGATTCGACGACGAGCTACGGCAGCTACTCGGGCGCCGTGCCGAACGAGAAAATCACCTGGGGCAAACTCGGAGCCTCAACTCCGAAGTTCGTGGTCGAAAGCGACGCCACGATTTGCGTACCTTTGATTTTCAGCTGGGTGCTCGGGCGGTAAGTGAGGGCATAACGGAACTCTCCGCTAATCCCCATAGGTCCTATGTGACGTATATGTCCTATGGGCGTACCTCCCCTGCCAATTCGCGGAAAGCTTCCTCAGATAATTGAAACTCGTGCCAGTCCGGATCGATCTTGCCACCCAGCCGCTCGTAAAACTCGATCCCGCGTTGGTTCCACTTCGCGACATACCATTTAATCACGCCGCATCCCGTTTTCTCCGCCACTTGCGCCACTGCTTTCATCAAATGATTGCCGATTCTTCTGCTCCGGTACTTCTCGGCTACAAATAATTCCTTGATGATGATGTTCGGTTTTGCACGGTAGGTGAACGGAACAAAATAATAAACGAGCAATCCCACCAGTTCTTCGCCTTCCTCGGCGACCAGACAATGAAAATCCGGGGCGACCGGCGAAATCCTTGTTCTCGCAATAACTCCTCAGTCACGGCAAATGCATTCGCGTATTTCTCAAACTCCGCCAACGCCCGCATTAGCGGAAGAAGACGAGGAATATCCGCCTCGACCGCATTCCTGATCTGCATAATTGCAGGTCAATTAGCCTTCCCAGAAAAATTTGGTCGGCCGATCAATCTCGGCCGGCAAACTTTTGTGGACCGGGCAATTCAATCCTGCGCTCTCGAGTAGAGCGCGTTGAGGATTACCAGCAGGAAGCGGGATATGAACTTCGGTAGGCAACCGGATAATCCGCCGCGGCGCATCCTTCGACATTTCCTTGCCCACATTTACGGTCATCCCCTTGAGATCGACTCCATGTTGTTCGGCTGCCAACGCCATGGTCGTGCTGATACAGGTCGCTAATGCGGTGGCGACAAGATCCGTTGGTGAAAACGATTCGCCTTTTCCTCGATTATCCGTTGGCGCGTCGGTCGCAAGTTTTGTTTGGGACGGACCGTGGACTGCGTCGCAATGCAGGCCGCCACTATATTTAACGCTGATATTGACCATCCCGGAATATGGTAAACGAGAGCGATTGAATCAATGATGTTCCGCGTCGCAATGTGTAAAGAATTCGGACAACGAAGTTGTAGTGGCGCTTCTGCGAAGCGCCCCGGAATCGACTTCGACTCTTTCTGCAGCAGTCATTTTGGCGATTACGTCAATATCGGGGCGCTTCGCAGAAGCGCCACTACATCACCGGCTCCGTTTGCAACGCATCCACATGTTTTGATAACGTCTCCCGAAAGACTTTCGTCAGCCGAGCGTCATGCAAAATAATCATATCCGTGTTGTGCTGCCGAACATCATCGTTCTCCCACGATTCGTTCCACCAACAGAAGCCAATCACCGCCGGCCAACGTCTCGAAAATAAATCTTCAAGTGCGTTCCGGGTCCACTCGGCGGCATCGACCTTTCGATGATGAATGTCGCAACCGAACTCGGCGATCACCATGGGCTTTCCCGAAGCCACTTTGGCTAGGCGCGAATAAGCGTGGTCCATCTTGAACCGGAAACTTTCGGTTCCATCGATAGCTCGCGGCGTCAATGGTCCGTAAACACTTAACGCCACCCAATCGCAGTAATCATTTCCCGGATAATAATTCTCGAACCGGTTCCAGTTCGCTTCCGGTTCATCAAACCAATTAACATGCCAGACCCAGATCAGGTTATCCGCGCCGGCTTCGCGCATAAGATCGACTATGTGACGATAGGCTGCCACATAACGAGCCGGTCCTTCCTGAGCGCCACCATTCCATTTGCCGTTCCATGAAAACCATTTCCCGTTCGGCTCCGTTCCCCACTCAACCAAAATGGGGGACCCAAACTCTTTCGCGTCACGTGCCCAACTCTTGAGATCCTCATCAAATTTCCCGGCGAGAATGTTCGCTAGCGTAAATGTTTTCTCGGTTCGGTTCTGTTCGAGGTCCGAACGCAACATCAATCGAATATATGGAATTTTGCCGAGGCCATGGATCCATTGGCAGGTGGTAGATGGAAAACGCCGCGACTCGAACCAGTTTTGGGAAAAGAAAACCCAGACGATCTTTGCGCCGATTGCTTTTTCGAACCGATCCACATCCGCAACCGTGACGTCGTGCTCAGTGGGATCGTTTCCTGCCACCGGTTCATCGTAATACACCCCCTGATAAAATTTTCCTTCCGGTGGCGCCGCTATCTTTTGCGCTCGCGCGGTGCTGAACAGGACGCTCAGCCACACCACAACTAAAAGGAACAGACGTGTTCGAAACATGAGCCTGAATGGAATCGGGGAAAATTTTTGCGCAGAAAGAACCAACCCTTTGTCCCCTGACATCCGTATTGAGAATGTATGAGTCAACAAAAAGAAATAATTTCAACGATCAATGATTTAATCGAAACACTCAAGGATGGTCAGGAAGGTTTTCGACAGGCTTCAGAAGCGGTCAAGGATTCACAGCTAAAGATGCTCTTCAACGAGTATTCTCTTCAGCGCTCGAAGTTTGCGGGTGAACTGCAAAGCGAAGCGATCCAGCTTGGCGAAGATCAGCCGGAAAACAGCAGCAGTACCGCTGGAGCCATGCATCGGGCCTGGATCAACCTGAAAGTGGCCATCACCAAGAATGATGACCACGCAGTTCTGGAAGAATGCGAGCGAGGCGAGGATTCCGCCGTCAACGAATACAAGAAAGCAATGGAAGATGAGGACCTTTCCGCGCCGGTTCGCGACCTTATTTCCCGCCAGTACGTAGATGTGAAACGTGCACACGATCGAATTCGAGCGCTGCGCGATGCATCAAAAAACAACTGAGAAATTTCGATTACCAACGACCGTGCAATCCCAGATCGATAGTAAAGACCTGACGCAGGAGTCGCCACGCAGTCCACGAATTCGTGTAGGCGGCTATGCGATCCTTGGCCGGACGCTCGACAAGTGCCGCGCTTTTTTAAAGGGCAAGATCGGCGAATACCATTTTGATTGTCCTCTTGATAATATGCTTTTTGGATTCAAAGGCGTTAAAGGAGACGATTTCAAAGCCCGAGTCGCCGAAGGTGCGAGGCGATCAGGAAATGGTCGAGTGGCTAAATAATAACGGGAAAAAGAAAACGCCGGAGGAAGTGAAAGCGTGGAGCGACGAGGTCGAAAAAACCAACCCGTATAACGATCCGGAAAAACGTGAATGGTTTGAAGAACAAGTCAAACCACATGGATTGGACCCGGCAAAAACAACGTTATTCGATTGGCTCGAGGTGGATGACGAGAAAAGTTTCAAGCAGGAAACGGCTCCGCGGTAGAAGCGATTCCCAAATCGGAGGTGGAAGGCGAAACGCCGGTCCAGCGCCGACCCCCGGCGCGTTGCGAAAATTCTGTGGCCTGCTTTGTGGGAGCATCTGTTTTCCGTTCCGCGCGCATGAACCGTAGGTCGCGTTATTTGCGCGATCGCTTCCTCTCCCCACACGTGGGGAGAGAACTGAGGTGAGGGCCGCTTCCGCCTTCACATAGGATCAAGCACACCTATCAAACCCTGAAGGGAGGGGCGAAACGATGGGACACTCCCGTTCCAAACGGAACCGTGCTCTTTTGCTCTTCTCCATCGATCCGTTCCAACCCCGTGAAGCGCGGTCGCTTCTAGCATCGCCATCGGACAGGCCGATCCACCCTCACTTACGGCTTTATTATTGGCGGCACGATGTCTTCCGTCGGGCCCTCATCAATTCCGCGAAGAAGTTTGCTCTTCCGAATTCCGTAAAGGAAATAGATCGCCAGACCGATCAGAAGCCAGGCAAAGAATCGAAGCCAGGTCAGGATTGGCAGGCTGAGCATGAGAGCCAAACACATTAGAACACCAAGGATTGGCAACAGCGGCACCATCGGAACACGGAACGGCCGACGACGCCCGGGGTCGGTGCGGCGCAGGATGATTACACCGATGCAAACCAGGCAGAAGGCGAAGAGCGTGCCGATATTGGTCAGATCTGCGAGCGAACCGATATCGACGAACATTGCGACCCCGCCTACGACAACCCCGGTCCAAATCGTAGTGATATACGGAGTGCGAAATCGGGAATGGAGTCGTGCGAAATATTGCGGGAGCAAACCGTCGCGAGCCATCGCCATGAAAATACGCGGCTGACCAAGCTGAAAAACAAGAAGAACCGAAGTCATGCCGGCCAGCGCGCCAGCACTGACCAGCGCCTGTGCCCAAGGTTTCGAGGCAAAGGCCGTTGCCACGGCGGCAGAATCCCCAAGGTAAACAGTGTATTTCTCGATCCCCGTCAGCACACCAGACATCAATACGTAGAGCAACGTGCAGATAACCAGGCTCGCGATCATCCCTCTCGGCATGTCACGTTGAGGATTCTTCGTTTCTTCAGCCGTCGTCGAAACCGCATCAAACCCGATAAAGGCAAAGAAGACAATCGCCGCACCGCTCATTACCCCAGAGAAACCATTGGGCATGAATGGATGCCAGTTGGTGGGATGCACCATGAACGCGCCAAAAGAAATAAAGAAAACGACTACCGCGAGCTTCAGGACCACGACGATGGTATTGGTCCGAGCGCTTTCGCGAATTCCATAGATCAACAGAATTGTTACCGCCGCTACGATCAGGAACGCCGGAATATTCAGGGCAAAGGCGTGGCCGGCGAAGGTTGGCAAAGTCGTAGACGAGAAGTCCTGCAGTGTGTCGCCACCTTTTGCGATGAGATCGACTGCAGTCTTGGTATCGGTTATGGCCCAAAGCGGAAACTTCAATCCGAACAGGCTGCCGCAAAGTTTTACAAAATAGCCCGACCAACCAACCGCTACAGCCATGTTCCCGACCGCATATTCCAGTATCAAATCCCATCCAATGATCCAGGCCACGATTTCACCCAGAGTCGCATACGAATAAGTATAAGCGGAGCCCGACACGGGAATCATGGACGCGAGCTCACCGTAACAAAGCGCAGCGAAGCCACAGGCGATCGCAGCTATCACAAAAGAGAAAACAACGGCTGGCCCTGCGCCTGGACGGCCCAGGAGAACTTCGGAATGCGTCATCCAGGATTGAATGAAATTGATGACCGGCGTGCCGAGCTTGCTTGTAATCGCCTCGACTCGCTCGCCGGCCGCGGCCGTTCCGGTAAGGGCAAAAATGCCGGTGCCGATAATCGCCCCAATACCAAGGCAGGTAAGATCGAATGCCGAAAGCGATCGTTTCATCTGGCGATCGGGGCGTTCCGATTCGCGCACCAAATGATCAGGGCTTTTCGTTCTGAAGAGTTGCGAGGCCACTTTAACTCCTTGGTTCAGGTTGTTGGGGGCGAATCGTGGCACTCTCACGCAACAAGGGTCAATCCCCATTTCCTGAATCTTTAATCCCGCTTTTTCACTTGCTCCTGCTCTGGTCGGAAGTCGTAAGCCACGGAATGACACGGATTAAACACGGAAAAGTCGTCTCTCTAGTCCGCGTTTAATCCGTGTCCATCCGTGACCCCCTTCAGGTGGCAGACCACCTTCTGCCCTACGGTGCTGGCCCAAAATAAGCTCGGAACTACTTATGCCAGTCTTCAGCAGTGCGAATCTCGTCGGAGGATTGCTCTTCGGATCGATCGGTTTCGTTGCCTTTATTTACGGTAAACGCATGCACGTCTGGAAACCGATGTTTCTCGGGCTCGCCTTGATGGCGTATCCGTACTTCGTAGAAGACGAAGTGGTCCTTTTCGGCGTCGGAGCAGTCGGGACCGCGATCCTTTTCATTTTCCGCGATTAATCCTTTAGAATCCGGTCTGGTTATCCGCAGATTGCGCAGATTAACGCAGATTTGGGGATGGGTTCAGAAAGCTTCCTAAAAATCTGCGTAATCTGCGGATACTTTCCAGGCGGTGGGCTAGCGCGCCTTGTAAAAAAGCCCCACAACTGATACATCGGCGGTATGGGTCGCCAATGGCTTCACGCCAAACGAGAAGTCGCCGGGCTGAAAAAAGGTCAGCTCGTCGGGAAACTAGTTAAGGAAATGATGGTCGCCGCCAAACTGGGCGGGCCCGACCCCATCGGCAACGCGCGTCTCGCCGCTGTCGTCGAAAAAGCGCGGAAAGCCAGCGTCTCGCGCGACGTAATCGAACGCGCCATTAAGAAAGGCGCTGGTATCGGCGGCGAAAAGCTCGTGATGGAACACGTCGTTTTTGAGGGATACGCCCCGAACAAGGTTCCGATCATCGTCGAGATCCTGACGGACAACAACAATCGCACCGCACCGGAGATTCGCGTTCTCTTCAAGAAAGGTGGACAACTCGGTCAACCTGGCAGCAACAAATTTCTTTTCGATCATGTTGGCCTGGTCGAGGCGCATAATCCTGATGCAAACGCAGACATCGAGGCTGCTGCGATCGAAGCCGGCGCGCAAAATGTCGAACCGCTCACCCACACAGAAAACGACGACATACCTGAAGGCGTCACCGGTGCCCGATTCATTGCTGACCGGAGTGACCTTCACGCCGTCTCGCAATGGTTAGCCGGAAATGGTTGGACCGTGGTCACTAGCGAGCTCGGTTATTTGGCTAAAAATTTTCCAGACCTCACCGCCGAAGAACGCACCCAAACGAGTGAATTCCTTCAAACATTGGAAGACCACGATGACGTGCATCGCGTCTGGGCTGCGATAAAATAAATCCAATGGACGACGCCGATCAGTTTATCCTGGCTGATTCCGTTTCGGCGGCGGCCGAAGAACCGCCTCGGCGGCGTGGCATTTTTCGACGACGACGTCCGCCCAAACTCCCTGAAGAACCGCTGACTCATTGCGAAAACTGCAACGCACCGTTGATCGGTGAGTTCTGTTCCAAGTGCGGGCAACACGCAATCGACTACCGCCGGTCACTTTGGCGGGTTCTGATTGATGCGGCCGATTCGTTTTTCAACTGGGACACAAAATTTCTGAAATCGATCGGTTTGCTCCTGATCCGGCCGTGGCAACTAACGAACGATTTCAATGCCGGTCGCCGAGCTCGCTACGTGCATCCGCTTCGTCTTTACCTGATGGCCAGCATCGCTTTTTTTCTCTTGGCGCGAACGATCAATCTCGAATCGAAGGGATTGCTCGATTTGACCACGGAAGATCGGACTGAACTTTCAGCCAGTCTCGCCAAATTAACCGGACCAGACTCCATCCTCCCGGAGGAACAACGCGAAAAGGTCGAAGCGGCCCGCGTGAAACTAGCGCAAGCGAACGGCGCGTTAACCGAGCAGGAGCAGGACGAAGTCAAGGCCGCTTTCAGCGCAGTCGTGAAGTCGAATTTAAAAAAACATTTCAGCAGCCGAAGAACGTGAAAAAGTTAGAGAGGCGCTCAAACGCATTCCGAAAGCGCCGGAACCACCGGAAGCACCTGCGGTAGCTATCCCACCAGTTCCTGGCCAACCCGCCGATTTATCGAGTCCGGCTGAAGTTCCGACCGCAACTCCGAAAGCGAAACCAAAGGTTAAGGAACACAATGGTTTGCATTTCGGTAATGACGATGACGATCTGGCAAAAACCCCTTTCGGGAGATGGATGGAGGGACGGATCAAAGACAAGGTAGGCGAAGATGGAACCAAGACCCGTCTATTTCTTGAAACGCTAAGAAGCAATGTCCCGGGAATGATGCTCGTTTGCATCCCGCTTTTCGCTTTCGTTCTGAAGATTCTCTACTTCATGAAGAAGCGTTACTACGTCGAGCATTTGGTTTACGCGCTCCACATTCACGCCTTTCTCTATGTGGCTGTGATCGTAACTTCGCTCTTGGTCATGGGCACCAATCGATGGTTGCCCGGCCTAAGCGGATTGATCATCGGCGTTTTTTCCTGCGCGACAGTAGTCTTAATTTTTGTTTCGATCCGAAAGGTCTATAAGCAGGGCTGGGTTTTCAGCCTCTTCAAATTCCTGCTCGGCGGACTTGTCTACTGCGTCATCCTTATTCTTGGCGTGGCGACAACAGCGTTTGTGACGCTGTTGTTGCCGTGATCAGAGATGAGATAAGGCAAACGTTGTTGCCTCTCGGCTCCGGGCTGCAACACGCTCGGTTTGAAAGCGGCGGAGCGCCGCCGCACTCCAAGACGTGGCCGACTGATCAGACCCCATACATCGCTTGCGTTGTGGAGTGCGGCGGCGCTCCGCCGCTTTTCGCGCGTTAGCAAGAAGGCGTTCGCACAATTTTAAACACACACTTAGCCTGCGAAAATTCGCGCGGGCAAATGTCCACGCCATGAGTCATGGTTACGACCCAAGCAGCTCACGCGCTCGGCCTAACGCTTCACTGATTCCACCGGGATTGTTCCCCGCCCCTTGCGCCATCTCCGGACGGCCGCCCCCTTTCCCACCAACAAGCGGCGCGATTTCCTGAATCAGTTTGCTCGCTTGAGTCTTCGCGGTCAGGTCTTTTGGGACCGACGCAATCAACGCCACGCGTTCCCCACTTTTCCCAGCTAGAAAAATCGGGCCACTCATTCTCGACTTCATTGCGTCCACAATCGCCTGTAACAATTTTGCATCAGCCTCCGGCACTTCTGCCACGCACGACTTTTTCTCTGCGTGCGTCGCGACAAGTTCGTTCGCGATAATACCGGCGCGACTTCGCAGTTCTGCTTCAGAAGATTTCGCCTGCTGCTTCTCCCACTCGTGCACTTCCGCTTCGATCTTATGCAAATGGGCTACACGCGCGTCGATTCGTTCCAACATTGCGCTCGCTTCCGCCTCGTTCGGAAACTCCGGTAATGTTGCGAGCCCGCTTTTCTTTCGGGACAACATTTCAAATTTTTCCTGTTGTCGGGCGGCCTCTTCCCGAGCCCACGCTCTCGCTGCCTCTCCCGCAACTGCTTCGATTCGCCGAATCCCGGCGGCGATCGCTTCTTCCCTCACGATTCGAAACGACCCGATCTCACCCGTCGCCCGGACATGAGTTCCGCCGCAGAGCTCCATCGAATATCCGTTTAGGTTCGCTGCCTCGCCGCCAATCTGGACCACTCGCACTGTGTCCCCGTACTTATCCCCAAAGAACTGCTGAATATCCGAACGCTTCTTCGCGTCGGCGTACGGAATCTCCGTCCAAGTGACCGGCACGTTTTCCGTTACCTTCTCGTTCACCAACTTTTCTACTTCCTCTTTCTGCTGCGGGGTAAGTGCAGCTGCTCGAGAAATCGAAGGTCAACTTTTCCGGCCCGACGTAACTACCTTTTTGAACCGCGTCACGCGAGACGCGTTCATGCAAGGCCCAGTGCAACAGGTGCGTCACGGTGTGATGCCCTTGGATTGCGCGGCGCCGTTCCAGATCGACTGAAACACGGACCGCTTCTCCCGGCTCTGGAGCGCGTCCTTCAGTCACAATTGCCCGATGAACAAAAACGTCACCACGCTTTTGGGTATCAGCGATGCGCAGTTGTCCAACTTCCGTTCGATCGGGTCCAGGCACATGAAGCAACCCGTGATCTCCGACCTGGCCACCCATTTCCGCGTAGAGCGGAGTCCGATCGAGAACGATGTTAACTTCGTTAGGGGATCGCCCCGGCACAACCGATTCCGCGACCGCTTCCGTTTCGATGGAATCGAACCCGAGAAATTGTGTTGGCGCGACCTGGAGGTTTTCGTCCGAAAGGGATATGACCTCTTTCTTTTGCGCGGCCCGGGCGCGGCCCCGCTGTTCGTCCATCAGTTTTTCGAAACCCGCGACGTCGACGGTCAATCCGCGCTCACGAGCCATTAATTCAGTCAGATCGAGCGGAAATCCGTAGGTATCATAGAGCAAGAACGCGAGGGAACCGTCGACTTCTCGCAACGACGTGACATTTTTTTCGAAAATCTCAATACCGCGATCTAACGTTTTATTAAACGCTTCCTCTTCACGTCTCAGCGTTTCTTCGACGTGTTTCTGTTTCTTGCGAATTTCAGGGAACACATCCCCCATCGTCCGGGCCACAACTGCAACCAGCTTGTAAAAGAACGGTTCGTGAAATCCGAGAGTGCGCCCATATCGAACCGCGCGTCGGAGAATTCGTCGCAACACATAATGCCGATCGGTGTTCCCGGGCTGAATTCCGTCGGCGATGGCAAAACTCAATGTCCGGATGTGATCGGCGATAACCCGGAAGGCAACGTCGATCTTCTCCTGTTCGAGGGTCACGCGCTGAGGCTTGCGAGTTTGCCGCAGGCAGCGTGGAACCATATTTTTTTCCGCTCAACGTCTCCAGCTCATCAAAGATCGGCCGGAAAACATCGGTCTCGTAGTTTGAGATCAGCCGCGAAAAATCAGCGAAATTGTTTGTTCCCTGAATCATCGCGGTCACCCGTTCGAATCCCATCCCGGTATCGACGTGACGTTGCGGTAAGGGCGAGAATGTTCCGTCTGGGTTCGCATTGAACTGAATGAAAACCAGGTTCCAGATCTCGATGCAGCGCGGATCACCGGCATTCACTAACGATCCCTTCGTATCGCCGGCCGGGGTCAGATCAATATGAAGCTCGGAACACGGTCCGCACGGTCCGGTATCCCCCATCATCCAGAAGTTATCTTTCTTGTTCCCATTCACGACATGGACCGCAGGGTCGAGCCCGGCCTTCGCGAACAATCGCGCCCAATGATCGTGCGCCTCCTGATCAAACTCGCTCGGCTCACCTGGCCCCGGTTTGTAAACTGTCGCGTAAAGGCGTTGCGCCGGCAGTTTCCAACGATCAATCACCAGTTCCCAGGCCCATTCGATCGCTTCCTTCTTGAAGTAATCGCCAAAGCTCCAGTTACCGAGCATCTCGAAAAAAGTATGGTGATAAGTATCAAGCCCGACATCTTCGAGGTCGTTATGTTTGCCCCCGGCCCGAATGCATTTCTGTGTGTCTACTGTGCGCGGTGGGTTCCAAGTCGCCTTTTGTTGCCCAAGAAAAATCGGAACGAACTGGTTCATCCCCGCATTCGTGAAGAGCAAATTCGGAGAATCCGGCATGAGCGAAGCCGACGGCACGATCGTGTGCTTTTTCTCTCGAAAGAAATCGAGAAAGGACTGGCGAATTTCGGCGGAAGTCATTTCAACTGCGAATATTGCGGTAACGCAGCGGCTGATAACCAGCTGCGGTCATTTCACTCACGTCACGCTCGGATGCGAGGGTCTTGCTGAACGGCGCTGCCTCGTAAAAGAGCGCGCGTTTTTTCTCCGGATCAATCCATTTCACAAACAGAAGCACATGACCGTTGGGTTGATTCATGATATCGGCCGGCTCCAATAGCGCGGACGACGCAAGTTTCTGACAGATCGATGGAAGGGAATAAGTCGAGTGCCGCGCGGTCAATTTCCAGCAATGACAAATGAATCCGGAACAATCGACCCCAACAGCATCACCACTCACGGCTTTATCGCCCTTGCGACGTTTCTCCGACGTGTAAACATCGCCGCCCGCTTTACCGGCTTTGATCCCGGTGCTGAAACTTTTCGGACTATCGTTCCCGCCCCATTTGTAAGCGACACCAACATTCTCGGCATCCGGCACCCAGCATTCGTTCAACGGATTGCCATGTCCGCCGTCGCGATCGGGTGTGTGAACTTCGATCCCTTCCGAATCCTTTCCGTGTCGGACATTTTTCGAGGACGATTGCCAACGATGTTGAATGAATGATTCGGCGATCTTAAGGGATTCGGCGCGGGTGATTGCTTGGGCGAAGACAAAGCTCGGCGTCGCGATCGAAATCGTTACTGCGAGAATCAGGAACCATTGTTGTATCCGCGACCGAACCATGACCGCGGAATAAAGCGCGACATTGGCTGAACACAAAGAACTCTCTGCGTTCCCCTGCAGCCTCCTGTTCAATTGCTTGGTGGCCGCTGTACCGAAAGAGACGATTTCCCAAGGTGGAGGAAGGGCGCGGTTTGTGTGTGGACCGAGCGCGTCTCGTTGGTCGCTCTCCCTTCTCAAGGGAGAGGGCAGAGTGAGGGTTTGAAAGACGAATCTTGCTATCCGACTAAGGAAGCGATTCGGCCCCTCACCTCAGTCCTCTCCCCACTCTGTGGAGGCGAGGAGGCCATCGGCACAGTTGCGGGAGGGACTTCGCTTGGCATCGTTCTCGGGCGGCCGATCCACCTTCGCACTCCTTGTTGGCCACCCACTTCGCCGACATTGCTCGCTATCGAGAAATCGCGTTTCCAATGGCAATATTGTCCCGTCCACGGCATCCTGTGCCCGCCGGATAAATGAAACGAAAGAAACAACAACAACGGCCACAGTCATCTCAACCGCGGCCGGCGACAGCTGCTGCTCAGAAACCCTCTAATCAGGGACCCAAATCCGCGTCGGCGGAAACCGGCGCACGCCGTCAACTTGGCATTGTAATCCTGACCTGGGCCCTTCTTTCCATCGCGATGTGCCTGCTTGCCTGGCAGAACCTCTCCGTTCCCGGTTTCTATTATGATGAAGCGGTCTTTCCCGGGATGGCCAAGGATTTCGTGACCGGCCAAATCCACGGCCAACATATGCCTGGTAACGAAACATGGCAGCTCTTCGGAAGACCGTTTCCGTTTTTTGTTCAGAACTATCTAGGCGCACTCAAGTGTTGGATCCTGATCCCGGCGCTCTATTTCTTTGGCAACACCGTGGCGGTTGTTCGGGCGACGAATCTCTTTTGCGGATCAATCGCTTTGTTATTCCTCATGTTAGGAACGTGGCGTTGGCTCGGGCTTCGTGCGGCCCTGATTGTCGGCACGTTGATCACCTTCGATCCGGCTTACTTCTTTATTAGCGTGATCGACTGGGGCGTGGCCACTCCGAGTTTCGTCTGTCGATGCGCCGCGTTCTTTCTCCTGACCGTCTGGTGGCAACATCGACAGGCGCGCTACCTCTTTCTCGCCGCGTTCTTCGGCGGGCTCGGTTTCTTTAACAAAGTTGATTTCGCCGTCTTACTTGTAGCACTTGCGGGGAGCGCGGCGGTCTGGTTTGCCCGATCGCTCCGTGATTCTTTGAACACCCGATCGGTGGTCGCCGCTGTTGCGGGATTCTTTCTCGGAGTCAGCGCGATGCTCTTCAAGGTCCCAATGGTCCTGGGCGGGGCTCTGTCCGGATCCCATCCAAGTCCGCCGGGTGAATTGACCGAAAAGCTCAATACGATGCGGGCGCTTTACGATGGCTCGTACTTCTATCGGCTAATGAACGTAGGCGGCATCTTTGAGCGAATGTTCGCGGAGCCGGCGAACTTTCTGCCGATCTTCGGCATCCTGTTAGTCGGGTCGATCATCATTATTCTATCGTTCGTCACTAACGATCGAGGATTTGATCGGCGAATTGGATTGTTTCTCTTATTGGCGCTTGGTTTGGGGACTGTCGGAGTGCTTGTTTTGCCTGGGGGAGTTCGCATCCATCACGCTGTCTTGGTTTATCCCTTGCCACACCTCATCATCGCTTTTGCCTCAATCATCTTGTTCAAGAAATTCTCGAAAGGGCCTTTGGTTCCAGCGCTAACATGGATTGCGTTATTAGGTCTATTCATAAGCGACATCTATGTCCTCCATCATACCCAGATCTTGGTTCGCGGAGACCGGCGGAAGCGGTCGTTGGAGTGAGAGCTTCGATAACTTTTGCCGAGAACACAAAGACCGCAGTGACCTAACGATCGCCAGTCTCGACTGGGGATTTAACGAACAACTTAATTTTCTGACCGACCGACCGCAGCTAGGCGAACCGTTCTGGGGCTTTGGCCAGACCGCTCCTCAACTTCCAGTCGGCCCCGGCTATATCTACCTTGTTCATCCCGAAGAATTCGCCTTGTTCCCATTCGGAACCTATTATCTGAAGGACGCCCAGAATAAGGGAGCTGACGCGGAGATCCGCCCTTACTTGGACCGACAAAATCAGGATTGCCTTTTACACCATCCAGTACGTTCCCCACGAGCCACGCTGATTGCGTTACCCGCGAATCACGCGAATTAGCGCGAATGATGATGAGCAGGGACCACCGCATTCTTATTCGCGTTTCATTCGCGTAATTCGCGGGCAATTCTCTGGGCCGCGACGGATTGCAATCGTCCATCAAAAAAAGGCGAGCCACCGGCAGCAAGGCTATCGCACCATGATAACTGTCTCTCCACATGACACCCAGCCAGTTACGTCGCAGAAGACCAACCCTCGCCACATTCGTTCTCTTCCTTGTCGGCCTTACCCTTGTCTGTCCAAGACTTCACGCTGACGAACAGCTCTTTGGATTCGTCCGAGGCGCGGAGACCCTTCCGCACGGCAAATACGAAATCTACCAGTTCGTCACTCTTCGGACCGGTAAGGAAAGCGGGACGTATTACGGAACGGATTTCGATACCGAGATCGAATACGGGTTCACTGATCGCTTTCAAGCCAGCTTTTCCCTGGTCAACCATTACTTCTACAATCAGGACGTCCCCGAGCTGGATAACGTTAACGCCTATCGATACGGCGGCGTGGAGGTTTCAGTGCAAATATCGGTTACTGAGCCCATTCAAAGATCCAATCGGCTTCGCCCTTCGTCTCGAATCCGGATACTTGCTTCATGATGAGGTTGGCGGGCTCGATCAACACGAATTCTACCTCAAACCAGAGCTCGACTTTCAAAAAGACTTCCTCGACGACACACTGATTCTGAATTTCGATCGTCGGCACAGAATGGGCCTGGGGAAAGCAGCCAGCCGAAGAATATCCCCGCGAATTCTCCTTTGAAAGCGCGGCAGGAGTGGCCTATCGCTTCGCCCCCAACTGGTTCGTCGGTTTGGAAAGCCATTTCCGCGCAGAATATCCCCTCTTCGATTTGAACTTTTTTGAGCACCGCGTCGTTTACGCAGGTCCAAGCATCCACTATTCGCAGAAAAATTGGTGGGCCACCTTGACCTGGAACTATCAGGTTTTCGGCAAGGGAGTAGACGAACCGGCGGATGGTATCACCTTCGCGGAGGAACAACGTCACGTTTTCCGTCTTAAGCTTGGGTTCAATTTTTGAGGGAACGATGATGAGACAACAATTTCTCTTTACGGCGGTGCCGCTAACTGCCCTGGTCGCCCCGTCGGCCATGGCGGTTACTTACCTGACGACCGAGCAGGCTCAGAAAGAAATTTTTCCAGGCAAGAGTTTTACCGCCATGCCAATTAAACTCACTGCCGACCAACGCAAAGCCATCGAACAAGCCAGCCGTGTTCGTGTTCTTCGGGATGATCAAAAGGTCTGGCGCGTCAGTGGCGGTGGCTGGTTCATCGTCGACGAAGTAATCGGCAAACACGAATACATCACGTATGCGGTTGGTCTGGACGCCGGCGGCGCCGTCCGTGGAATTGAAGTGATGGAATATCGTGAGAGCTATGGCGGTGAAGTCCGAAATCCAAAATGGCGCGCTCAATTTGTGGGGAAGACAAAGGCGGCGCCACTTAAACTCGACGAAGACATCCAAAACATCAGTGGTGCGACGCTTTCTTCCCGGCACATCACCGATGGCGTCAAACGTCTCCTTGCTCTTCATGAAATCGCGCTCAAACAATAACAGCCGGCGATGCCGTCCGTTGCTCGGCACGTTTGTCGAAATTTATCTGCGCGGCGGCAGCTGCCATTGAACGTTCGTGCGCGGTCGGATCGGCTTTTGCCGCGGTGGAGAAGGTGCAACGCCTAATGAGCTTCCACGATGAATCAAGCGAGGTCAGTCTTCTGAATCGCGAAGCTTTTCGAAGGCCGATCGCGGTGCACGATTGGACATGGCAAGTGCTCAAGCGATCCGAAGATTTCGCAGTCCGCAGCGGTGGCGCGTTCGATATCACAATTGCGCCGCTCCTGAGCCAATGGGGTTATCTCCCAATTGGATACCTAACAGATAAGTCCGCCACCTATCGTGACATCATTCTTGGACCAAACCAAACCGTCCGTTTCGCCAGACCGCTCGCGCTTGATCTGGGCGGTATCGCCAAAGGATTCGCGGTCGATTGCGCGGTGAAAGCATTGCGCACCGCAGGTTTTAAGAATGGCACCGTGAACGCCGGAGGAGACCTGCGAACATTCGGAAAGGAACCGCAGAAAATATATCTGCGCGATCCAGAAACACCGGGCAACTCCGCGGGTGTTGTCCTGTTGCAAAACCGAGCGATCGCGACCTCCGGCGTTTATTTTAGTCGGAAACTGTGGCACGGCGGCTCGGTCAGTCCGTTGATCGACCCGGAGACCGATCAGCCGTTTGTTGACGAAATCAGCGTAGCGGTAGCCGCTCCGGATTGCGTGACCGCAGATGCATTGACGAAAATTGTGCTGGTGCAACGGGAAGAGGCGCGCACTCTTCTCAACTGGTACGACGCGGACGCCGTGATTCTCGAACGAGGTCAAAGTCCGCGCGTTTTGGCCGATGATACGCCGCAATTCCGCAAAGCTTAGTTTCCGACATAAAGCATGGCTTTATTCGAGCCTGATTCTGATTTTCGGGACCGGCGCGATCTGGACTTGGTTTCATTACTTAGGGCGTCCGACCGGTGAATTGAGCGAGCTACCGCATCCGGCTGAGCCGTGGATGCTCAAGATCCACGGAGGCGCGGCGATGGTTTTTCTCGTTATCCTAGGCACCTTACTTCCGGGGCATGTTCGGTTTGCCTGGCACGCGCGTCGAAATCGACCTAACGGAATCGCACTGATCGGATTCCTCGGCTTCCTGATTATTACCGGATACGGTCTTTATTATTTCGGGGACGAACGGCTACGTTCCTGGACCAGTTGGTCGCATTTGATCGTGGGGTTGGCGTTACCTTTAATGCTGATTCTCCATATCTGGTCAGGTCCCCAGCGAGGAAACAGAGTTTCGCAGACAAGTGCGTTCCCAAACTGCAGTTTGGGAACGAGGAAAAAGAGATCACCTCCGCGGCTCCTCTGCGTTCTCCTGTTGAAAATTCCCTCAGTCTTTTTCTTCGTCGAGCTTGGCTTTGACTGCTGTCTCGATTTCTGCGTACAGCTCCGGATCGTTCTTCAACGCTTCCTTGCCCGCATCGCGCCCCTGAGCGAGTTGCGTGCCTTTGTAGCTCAACCAGGAACCGCGTTTCTCGATGATTTGTTTTTCCAACGCCAAATCCAGCAACGCGCCAGTGGAAGAAATTCCTTCGTTATACATGATGTCGAATTCCGCTTCAGTAAACGGCGGTGCCACCTTGTTCTTTACGATTTTCACACGAGTCCGGTTTCCCGTAACAACTCCATCGGTTTGTTTGATTGCTCCGATCCGCCGGATGTCCACCCGAACGCTGGCATAAAATTTCAAAGCTTTTCCACCCGGCGTCGTTTCCGGGTTCCCAAACATCACGCCGATTTTTTCCCGAATCTGGTTGGTGAAAATGCAGCAGGTCCGCGCTTTCGATATGAGCGAAGTTAATTTACGGAGAGCAGCGCTCATCAGACGCGCCTGGGCACCAACGGTCGTGTCCCCAATCTCACCTTCCAATTCCGCTTTGGTCACCAGTGCCGCGACTGAATCGAGCACGATGACGTCAAGTGCGTTCGAGCGAATCAACGTCTCGCAGATCCGCAATGCCTCTTCACCTGAGCTCGGTTGCGACACGAGCAAGTCATCCAAATTCACGCCGAGCCGACGCGCATACTGCGGATCAAGTGCGTGCTCGACATCAATGAACGCCGCTAGCCCTTTTCGCTTTTGCGCTTGCGCGACCACAGTCAAAGTCAGCGTGGTTTTTCCGGAGGATTCCGGGCCGTATACTTCGACGATGCGTCCCCGCGGAAATCCTCCAACGCCAAGCGCGCGATCGATCAAAATGTTTCCGGTGGGGATAACATCGATGTCGGCAATCGATTCGCCGCCCAATCGCATGATTGCGCCTTCACCGTAATCTTTTGCGATCTGTTGGATCGCGAGATCTAGGTTTTTGTTGCGCGCAGCGATCATTTTTTCTTCGCCGGTTTTTTCTTCGTTTTTCGTGGCCATAAGCGAACTGCTTAAGTACGGCCACTGGGGAGGTTCGCCAAGAAGAAAAGCTAATTAGTGAAGTCGGAAAATGACGAAGGGCTGCGATAGATCCGCAGATTTACGCAGATTGGTTGATGGAAGGAAGCCGCGGAATAAACACGGATCGGGAAACCGGAAAGAAAAACGGGCCGCAAACCCTTCGGCTTGCGGCCCGCATAGATGTTGAATTCTATTCTCTCGCTTAAGCTACGGCGATTTTCCGTGGCTTCGCTGTCTCAGCCTTCGGAAGAATCAGGGTCACGACTCCTTGGTCGATCTTCGCGCTGATCTTGTCGGCGTCAATCGATGGATCGATCTCGAACGTGCGCCGGAAATGTTCCAGGCGTGATTCCCTATGAAGCAAAGTCCCTTCGATCATCGACGCGCTGCGGCGTCCAACGATCGTCAGCTCATTGTTCTCGACCCACATTTCGAGGTTTTCCTTGCTCACACCAGGCATCTCGACTTCGAGGGTGTAGCCGTCAGTCGTTTCGAAAACACTGGCGGCTGGCGTGATGAACTGTTTAGCCATTCGTTCACCGTTTGTGCTGGGGGTGGTGGTACTGCGATTTTCGCGAACTAAAGTATTCATGGATTCTTCTTTTCCTTGGATTGCTCTGTTTCTACTTAGTTGAGGTTGATTTGGATCTGCTTCGGCTTTGCTTCCTCAGCTTTCGGCAGCGTGACGGTCAGAACGCCGTCCTTGTAAGAGGCGGCCACTTTGCTCGAATCGACCCGAGTCGGCAGGGTGACGCTTCGGCGGAATTTTCCAGTGACTCGCTCGGTCCGAGCCGCGCCATCTTTGGTTTCTTCCTTGCGTTCACCGCTGATGCTCAGCGTCCCATCATGCAAAGAGATCTCAATGTCCTCCTTGCGCATCCCGGGGAGCTCGACCACGGCAACAATGTTGTCGTTCGTCTGGTAAAGGTCGAGCGCCGGGGTCCAGTTCGAAAACAACTGGGACTGGCGACTGAACCCGGACCAGAACGGCAACTCTAGAAGGGAATCGATTTCATCCCGAAGACTTGCCCAACGATCCAGCGATGGCAGAACAACGGAACTTGGTGTTTGGTAACGTATAAGACTCATAATGATGATTTATTCTCCTTGGTTGATAAGTGGATTAAAAAAATCGAGACCAATGCTTTAGCGAAAAAAATGCCAGCGCGACTGCCGATTAACTTGTGTCTATATAACAATCTTATTATGTGTCTCTTATGCTATAAACATCACGATTCGAACATGGGTCAAAATGAGCATTTTTGTCGCATAATGGACTCTGAAGAGCGTCTGACAAATGAGACAAAATAGCACTGATTTCAACTTTATCCGACGGGCGCTCGCAGAGGCCGCGAAAGCTCTCGGTCGCACCAGCCCTAACCCCGCCGTCGGCGCATTACTCGCCCTCAACGGCCGAGTCATCGCGAAAGGACACCATTCCCGAGCCGGGTCGCCGCACGCCGAAGTCGAGTGCCTTCGCCGCGTGAAAGGACCAATTCCAAAGGGCGCCGTCTTTATGTGACATTGGAACCGTGCGCGACGGTGGGCCGGACTGGCGCGTGCACGTCAGCGATCATTGATGCTGGCGTTCGACGTATGGTGGTCGGTGCGACGGATCCAAATCCGAAACATGCCGGGCGCGGAATCGAAGTTCTGAAAAAGGCTGGGGTCGAAGTTTCCAGCGGGGTTCTTGCGGACGAATGCGCGTTATTGAACGAAGCCTACAATAAGTGGATCACGACGAAGCAGCCGTTCGTCATTGCCAAATGTGGAATGACGCTTGATGGCCGGCTTTCGTTGCCTCCTGGTGAAGGGCGCTGGATTACGAGTGCGGCGTCACGCAGACACGCTCAGCAATTGCGGGCACGCGTCGATGCCATTCTAATCGGCGCGGAAACTTTACGGACTGACAATCCTCGACTCACAGTTCGCGCTGTTCGCGGCGCGAATCAGCCGTGGCGCGTTGTGGTTTCAGGTTCCGGCCGTTTACCAAAGACATCACATCTGTTTACCGATCGGCACAAAGAACGGACGATTGTTTATCGGGGAAAAAATCTCAAAGCAGTTTTGCGCGATCTAGGGAAAAAAGAAATCACCAGTGTGTTGATCGAAGGCGGTGGCCAGATTTTAGGCGAAGCATTGGATAAACGACTGGTGGACAAGGTTCAGCTTTATCTCGGTCCAAGTTTTGCAGGCGGACCGACGCTTGCGTTCGGCGGGCTCGGTGCTGGATCGACTGCAGAAGCTGCCCAGGTTGAGAGGATCAGCTATGAGCGGATTGGGCAGGACGTCTGTGTGACTGGATATCCGAAGTTTGATTCAAATTAGGTTTTTTCGAATAATTCGACGCTTCCATGCGTCTTAATTATATTCGGTGAGTCATTTTTGGGGGGAAAACTATGAACTGGAAAAAGTATCTGCTGATTGGGCTGGCTATTGGTACCCTTGGTTTTGCAGGGGCATCGAAAGCGGACGCAGGCGTCTCGATTGGAATCGGGTTTGGTTTCCCGGTTGGATATGGATACGGGTACGGTTATCCGGCCTATTATCCATACGGTTATAACTACGGATATTACCCGCGGCGGCATTATTATTATCGGCACGCTTATGCGAGACCGTATCATTGGTATCACGGTCGGCGCGTTTATAATCGGCCACGCGCGGCGTATTATTATTGAGTTGTAGCCACCGGCCTGTGGCCGGTCGGGATCTAACGTCGAAATCAGGACAACGTTGTTGTAGGGGCGCTTCCGCGAAGCGCCTAGGAGTTGAGCTCGGTCTCGAACGGCACTCTGCCGGTCACGTCGATATTGTGCGCTTCGCAGAAGCGGCCTACAACAAGACGCTTTCGTCCAACAGAATGCTATCGTCGGACACCACTAAGTCATTCAGATCGGAAACAATTTCGTAATCCTGCGGATCAACATTGTTAAAGGCATCCAGGTCGGGATCAACCATTGGGCCGGCTGGTTCCTGAATTCGTAACAGGAAGACAGCCAGCAGCGCCACCGCGATGCCGGTAGCCGGGAGCAACCGGCGGATCCGCAACCATTCAGGGAGCGTATTGCCCCAACTGCGTTGACCTTCCTCGCGAATCCGCCGGATAACGTCCCGAGCAAAAAAGGGCGATACGCCAGGTTCAGGTGCCTGCCCAAGCAGGTCCCACAGTTCCTGATCGTCTTCGCGCTTCATGG
Source organism: uncultured Verrucomicrobiae bacterium (assembly GCA_963751725.1). GTDB lineage: Bacteria > Verrucomicrobiota > Verrucomicrobiia > Chthoniobacterales > UBA10450 > AV80. Next base: position 186,963 of record CAVVVQ010000031.1, on the reverse strand, counting down.
TGAATGATTGAACCCCGCTATCGGACCAGAGTCGCGGTCAGAAAGCAATCGACTAAGAGTCATTTTGCGGCGGAACCCCAACCGGATTTGAAGAGAAGGAGGCAAAGAGCCGCAGCGGTAGCGACTTACTGGCCGATTTGCAGTCGCCGTTTACCCAAAGACTTCAGGGCCTCATTTGCCGCCATCAGCCATCAACGATCAGCCATCAGCCTTTTTAGGTCTCCGCTGCTTCGAGGAAACCTTCCAACTGCCGGATGCGGGTGGGGTGACGCATCTTACGCAAAGCTTTTGCTTCGATCTGGCGAATACGTTCCCGTGTTACCCTGAACTGACGTCCAACTTCTTCAAGAGTCCGACTGTATCCATCGACCAAACCAAATCGTTGTTCCAACACCTGGCGTTCGCGTTCGGTCAACGTTTCGAGAACATCTTTGATTTTCTCCTTCAGGAGAACAATCGCCGTCATGTCGCTCGGATTCTCGGCGCCTTTGTCCTCGATGAAATCGCCAAAATTAGTCTCCTCGCTCTCGCCGACGGGCGATTGCAGGGAAATTGGCTGTTGCGCCATTTTCAAGACCGCTCGGACGCGATCCACTGGCAGCAGAATTTCCTCAGCGACTTCTTCCGGAGTTGGTTCGCGGCCGTACTCCTGGACGAGTTGTTTCTGCACGCGCATCAGTTTGTTGATCGTCTCGATCATGTGAACCGGAATGCGAATGGTGCGCGCCTGGTCAGCAATCGAACGCGTAATGGCCTGCCGAATCCACCAGGTAGCGTAGGTCGAGAATTTATAACCGCGGCGGTACTCGAATTTTTCGACCGCCTTCATCAATCCCATGTTTCCTTCCTGGATCAGATCGAGGAAAGAAAGGCCGCGATTGGTATATTTTTTTGCGATAGAAATGACGAGCCGGAGGTTGGCTTCCACCATTTCGGTCTTGGCCCGGAGCGCTTTGTGCAACCAGCTCTTCAGTGCTCGGTACTGTTCAGTGTATTCGTCGAGGGAAAGCCAAAGTGTACCCTCGAGCAGCCGCAGTTTTTGTCCCAATGGCGTTTTCGGGCCGGGATCGCGCGGCGCCTTGCCTATCTCTGCCTGGAGCGCCAGCAGAGTGTGATATTGCTCATCCGCCAAATGGACGAACTCCTCGGTGACCTTTTGTTTGAAATAGAATTTGGGATAAAGTTTCTGCAGCGAAGAGACAGATTTTTGGAACGCCTTTTCTTTCCGGCTATCTTTGCGTCCAGAACTATTCAAAACGTGTGAGTATTGCTCACAGATTGTTTCCCCGAGTTTTTCCACCTGCTTGCAGAGCCGCGGCAGCAACTTCATGTAACGCTCTCGGCTCTCGATTTTCTTGTCGAGAATTACGCGGTCGAAACGTTCGCCGCCTTCGGAGAGCTTGAGGGCAAGATCGAGGTGCGCTTTCGCGATAAATCCAAAGCGATTAATCAATCGTTGGACCATCAATTCCGCTTCTTCGATTCGTTTGGAAATCTCGACTTCCTGTTCCCGGGTCAGCAGCGGGACCTGCCCCATCTGTTTGAGATACATCCGGACCGGGTCATCCAGGATATCGAGCTTTGGTTCCGGTTTTTCTTCCTCTTCTTCTTCGGAATCTTTCTTGCCATCCTTATAGCGATCGACTTCGGAGGCTTCGATGATGTCGATCTCCATCCGACGCAGGCGGGTTAGGATGGCATCGAGTTCATCGGCGTCAGTGACTTCAACCGGAAGTGCTTCGTTGAGGTCATCAAAAGTGAGGTAGCCCTGTTCTTTGGCGAGCTTGATCAGTTCGCGAATGCGAGTTTGAACGTCGACTGCCTGTAATGCGACCGAGGCCTCGGTTGGTTCGCCAGGACGCGCTCCATTCAATCCTTTTCGCGCGCGCGGAGCTTTGGCGCCAGGTGGATGCGAATGATTCGTTCCCGCAACCTTGTTGGCGGAGGCGGTTTTCGTGCGATGTAGCCGGGGCTTTCGCTGTTTTCTTCAGCGATGCCTTTGGCTTGTGCGCGTTTTTTCGTGTGCTTACCCAAAACTTCGGACTTATGAGGAGTTGTTACGTTTTCAGTCGACTCTTGCTCGGCTTTTGCTGCCCCCCTCAGCGACGGTTCAGGTGTCGAGCACGCGGGCAGACGAAAACTTGCCAAGCTCGCGGAGTTGTTCCGTAAGGTCAACAATTTGTTTCTGCAAATTTACCTCTTCACCAGTCGTAATTTGGGGCAACCTCAGTTGGCTTTCTGCAGCTCGCAGCTTTCGTTCCACTGCCTCCTTCCGGAGTCCGTTCCACCAGTGAACAACCAACTTTTCCGGATCGGGCGGGGCTTTGCGGGCAAGCAAAGCGGTCATGAATGAAGCCTGACCAGGCGAGAGAGAATCGAGGAAAGTGGCTACGGAAGCCGGTTCATCCGGATCAAAATCCGCCTTCAAAACAAATTCCAAAGGATCCATTTCCGGGGCGGTTTCGGTGACTTCTTTCCAGTCCTGCTCGAGGAGGTAATCACGCGCACCTTTGCTTTGCAGCGCGAGCTGGCAAAGGAAATCGATTTTGCGCCAATCATAAACGGTGGCGTCGGTCGCGCCGGATACGCTTTCCATCGGCCGTTTCACCGCCGGCATCGAGTTAACGAAGTCGCGGGTCGAGACTCCAAGGCGGGAAGCGGCGCGGGCGGCGATCTCGTCGCGCATCCGGTCGTCTCGCACACGCGAGATCACCTCACTCATTCGACGCGCCAATCGCATTTTTTCGCTGAGCGATGCAAGATTGGCTTTTCGGGATTCTTCTTCGATCCAATGCTGGAAAAAATCGCTCGCACCGGTGATGAGTTTTTCGAAAGCTTCGCGGCCCTGTTTTCGCACTAACGAATCAGGATCTTCGCCCGCCGGCATTGCTGCCACGCGGACAATCAGATTATTCTGGAGCAAGGCATCCAGCGAACGTTCGGCTGCTTTTTGACCTGCGTTATCGGCATCGAAACAGAGCACTACTTCGCTAACGAATCGTTTCAGAATTCGAGCCTGATCCTCCGTGAACGCAGTCCCCTGGGGCGCGACTACGTTGGTGATTCCGGCTTCAAATAAGGTGATCAAGTCGAGTTGGCCTTCACAAACAACGGCGCAGTTTGAATCAATCAAACCTCGCTTTGTCTTGTGTAATCCAAACAGCACTCGCCCTTTTCGAAAGAGCGGCGTTTCCGGTGAATTGAGATACTTGGCACCCTCCACTTCTTTGGCCAGAACCCGGCCGCTGAAAGCGATTACTTCACCGACATCGTTGTGGATCGGAAACATGATACGGCCACGGAACCGGTCATAGACTTCTCCCTCGGGCCGATTTTCGTCGCGCAGTTTAACCAGACCGCTTTGCAGGATTTGGCTCCTTCGATAACCACGCTCCAAGGCCCACTTGAGCAGTGCGTCCCAACTGTCCGGGGCAAACCCAATTTGCCAGTCATCAATCGTGCGCGGTTCGATCCCGCGTTTTTTTAAATAATTGCGGGCGGCCTCGCCGGCTTTGCCCTTTTCAAGTTTCTCACGAAACCATTCGGTCGCATCAGCGTGCAGCCGCACAAGGGTCTTGCGTGTTTCATGCTGGCGATCATCGCTCTGATTCGAGCCGCTCTCTTCGATTACCGGAATCCCGACCCGTGTTGCCAGCTTCCGCACGGCTGCCGGAAAATCGAGATGCTCGTAATCCATGACAAATCGAAAAACGCTCCCGCCTACGCCGCAGCCAAAACAGTGAAACGTTTGCCGTTGCGGATTGACCGTGAACGACGGCGTCTTCTCTTGATGAAAGGGACAAAGCGCCTTGAATGCGGTTCCGGCGCGTTTAAGCGGAAAGTACGAGCCGATCACTTCGACGATGTCGTTCGCGGACGCGATTTGCTCGATGGTTTGGTTCGGGATTGTCCCCATTGGGTTTGTTAATTTTAACGATCGCCTAAATTCAGTTGCGACTCATTTACGTGCGAGCGCCGAAGGTACCTTACTCCGCTGATATTTTCTTGAAAATAGCCGAGCGTTTCAACCCTGGGAACCAAGATTCTATCCTTGAGACGTCGCTTTGGAGGCGAGCGGGATCGGAATCGACAATGAGAGCACGGTGTTGTCGCATTTGCGCGATGGCCTCCTCGCCCCACCAGGGGAGAGGACTGAGGTGAGGGGCCGAGTCGCTTCGCTTTTCCCTTCGGGTCGACCAAAAAATCGCCTCCCAACTCACCTCGACTCAGGCAAGATAACTAACAGAAAAACCAACACTCACTCTCCCAGACTCAGCCTTCCAGGCCAGACCCAAGAATTCGCCTCTCAAACCCTCACCCTACCCTCTCCCTTGAGAAGGGAGAGGCGAATAATGGGACACGTTCCTTCACGCGCACAAAAGGTTCATGCGTGCAACATTAAGCACATTCGCGTTTGAAATGCTGGCAACCTAATTTCCGATTGTCAGACTCCGGTACTTTTCGCTCGTTCCAAGCCGAGAGCGATGCCAAATTGTCAGGCTTCCAACTCTCTTCATGAGAATCCTTTATTCCTGCCTGCTCGGACTTTCCAGTCTCGTCGCGGTAGCCACCACTACCCAGGCCGCCGCCCAGCCAATTCACAAAGGCGACACGGTGCTCGTGCCGTTGAAGGGCGAAATCTCACCCCCGCTTTTCCTCTTTCTCCGGCGTGCGGTCAAAGCCGCCGAAAGCGCAGGAGCAGGTGCGATCATTTTTGAAATGGACACGTTTGGCGGCCGCCTCGATACCGCCGCTGAAATCACCAGCGTGCTTAATCATGCGACCATTCCGACCTATACCTTCATTAATTCGAACGCAGGTTCCGCGGGCTCCCTGATCGCGCTCGCAACTCAGCATATTTATATGTCGCCGGTTAGCGCGATTGGCGCCGCCGCCCCGGTTCAAGCAACCGGCGAGGACCTGCCACTAACTGAAAAGGACAAAACCATTTCCTATTGGTCGGCGATCGTCCGCAGCTCGGCGACGCGCAACGGCCATAATCCTGACATCGGCGAGGCGTTCATGAACAAGAAGAAGGAAGTAAAAATCGGCGAACGGGTCGTTCACGCCAAAGGATCTCTTCTCACTCTTACTGCTCAGGAGGCCACTGAAAAAATCGACGGCAAACCATTGCTGGCCGAAGGGATCGCCGACTCCGTTCAGGATCTCGCCACGAAAGCGCAGCTAAAAGGCCAGGTTGTTTCCCTTGATCCAACTGGGTTCGAGCAGCTCGCTTTTTGGATTACCACGCTCGCTCCGTTCTTGCTTTTGCTCGGAATCACTTGCGCTTATCTCGAGTTCAAGATCCCGGGGGCCAGTATTCCAGGAATCATTGCCGCGGTTTGTTTTGCGCTTTTCTTTCTTGGCCATTATCTGGCGGGCTTGGCTGGTTGGGAAGTGGTGGCGCTATTCGTGGTTGGAATCGTTCTCGTTGTGGTCGAGGTCCTCTTCTTTGCGCATTCGACCATCATCGTTGGCGTTGTTGGCTTGTTCCTCATCATCGCATCCATCCTTTGGGCAATGATCGATCGTTATCCCGGCGAAACTTTTCTTCCTTCACGCGAGATGTTGGCGATCCCAATGCGCAATCTTTTCCTCGCTATCATCGCGGCGACATTCGTCATCGTTCTGCTTGCGCGTTACCTCCCACGCACCAGCCTCTACCGGCGGTTCGCCCTTATGACTACAAACCCTCCAGGCCCTTCCCTTTCCGGAGCGCTCCGGGAATTCTCAACGCCGTTAAGCCTGACTCCGGGGACCGCAGGCACATCGGTAACGATGCTTCGCCCGAGTGGGAAAGCGCGTTTCGCGGATCACACCGTCGATGTCATAACGGAGGGTGAATTTATCGCGGCCGACACGCCTGTCGCGGTTATCCAGACTGACGGTATGCGGGTCGTGGTAAAGTCGACGGTCTTCATGAGCGCATCACGCTCGGCCTATTCCTCTCTGCATGCCCTGAAGATTCGGCCACGGAATTACACGGATTAAACATGGATTTTGTCCCTCGACTTCCATCAATTGAACCTTTCGTCCGTGTTTAATCCGTGTCCTTCCGTGGCAAGAAAATGAGAGACGGCCCGGCAGTCGCCCCTACCTGGAATCAGCCGCCCGCGACTACGCGAATAATTTCGATTCGGTCGTCTTCGGCCAAGGTCTGTTCCGTCCATTCACGTTGATGCAACGCGATGGCGTTGTGTTCGATCAATGCGGTGTTTGGTTGAAACCCATATTGCGCTGCAAGCTCCGCAATGGTCGTCGCCCCGTTTGTTTCAGCCGGTTCCCCGTTGATCCAAACCTTCATTGCGCGAGTAGCGCCGGGTCCCAATCTTTCCAGACTGACTCGAGACCGCGACGCCGGAGAACTTCCGCAACTTCCGCTGGAGAACGTTCGTCGCTGATCTCAAACTGGCCGGCAGCCGCAAATTCGTCGCCTTCTTGAAACTCAGCCGGAACAACCCGTCCACGAATCGTTCGATGCAAATTCTGGTGCCCTTTTCCGGTGTAACCACCGGGTTCGGTATGACTGCCCGCGCTCATCATGGTGACGCCGAGTGGCGCGAGCGCGTCGCGCAAGGCCGCACGTTCGCGTGTGCTGAGAACAATTCCGATCTGCGGAAACATAATGCGAAACGCGCAGATCAGCTGAGCCAACTCTCGGTCCGTCATGGTAAAGGCGGGCTGAAAACCGCCGGCAGCAGGACGTAACCTCGGCAAACTGATGGTGATTTGAGCCTGCCAGCAGCGTTTCAACAAATATTCGGCATGCGCGGCTAGCGCGATCGCTTCTCCCTGCCAACGGGTTAGGCCAAAGAGCGCGCCGATGCCAATTCGTCGGAATCCGGCATCATATCCACGTTCGGCGCAATCGAGTCGCCAGTTGAAATCGCGCTTCGGTCCCGATGTATGCATGTCAGCGTAAACACCGCGATCGTATGTCTCTTGATACACGACCAATCCTTCCGCACCCGCTTTGACGATTGGCCGGTAATCGGGCGTCTCCATTGGGCCGACCTCGATTGAAATCGAGGAAAAGTTCGGAGCAAGCGCACGAACGCAATCGGCCAGATACGTTTGGCTGATGAATTTGGGATGTTCGCCCGCGACCAGGAGGATTTGTCGAAATCCTTCACTGGCCAGAAAACGCGCTTCGGCGACGACTTCCTCGACAGTGAGCGTTACCCGCAAAATAGGGTTGTCACGCGAGAACCCGCAATACCGACAGTTGTTGATGCATTCGTTGGAAAGATAAAGAGGGGCGAACAAACGCATTGTTCGTCCGAAATTTTGCAGTGTCAGGGTACGTGACTGCTGGGCTAAAGCTTCCAGCTCCGCGTCGGACTTCGGAGAAATCAGTTCCTCGAAGCGATGCAGCAATCGCGATTTCTGAAGTGGAAGATTATCCAGGACCGGCGCAAACGACATGGTTGAGGTAACTTCGTTTGGCTGGTGGTTTTCGCAATGCTGCATGTCTTCGGGTGGGGACGGCGCGTGATGGGCCGTTTCGTTCCGTTTTCGCCACGGATTGACACGGATTAAACACGGACAAGAGATCCAGCTGCGGAGCTCGACGTAAAAACTCCGCGTTTAATCCGTGTTCATCCGTGGCCCGTTCCACTTGTCGTGGAATCTCAATTGCGTTTACCCGCGCAATTCATTGCCAGTGTTTGCGTCTGTAATAGTAAACTTCTCGTGGTGATAACTTGGGTCACCCCGGAACATCAGTTTCCCCGTGTAACGTCGTTCCAGTTCAATCAGAAATTCTTCGTCCTCTTCCTTAAGCCGTTTAAGCACGTCCGGATTCAGAATCACCCGGAAATCGTGCACCGTGTCCTGATATTTTCGCATCACTGTGTTCAGGGTGCGGTGTAATTCCACGCTGGTCGTCATTGAAGTTTTCACCAACCCGCGCCCCTGACAGTAAGGACAATTCTCGTAGATCGAATCGCTCAGGCTTTCCTGCGCGCGTTGCCGAGTCATTTCCATCAGGCCGAGCGCCGAAATTGGGAGGATATGCGTTTTCGCTTTATCCCGCTTCAATCGCTCCTTCATTAACGAATAGATCGCCTGCTGATCCTTACGACTCTTCATGTCGATAAAGTCACCGATGATCAGGCCACCGACGTTTCGCAGTCGCAGTTGCCGCGCAATTTCGTCCGCAGCTTCAAGGTTCGTTTGCAGAATGGTTTTTTCGACGTCGCGCCCGCCTTTGTTTCGGCCGGTGTTAACGTCAATAGCAACGAGCGCTTCGGTTTCGTCGATGACGATGTAACCACCGCATTTCAGCCAAACCTGGCGATGAAACGCGTCGTCGATCTGTTTCTGGACGCCGTAAGCCTCAAAAAGCGGCAGAGGACCATCGTAGAGTTTTACTCGGCTGCGGGCGCGTCTCGAAATCTGACCCACCATTTCGCTCATTCGATCGACTCGCGTCACGATCGTCACAGACTACTTCGTCAATGTCGTCGGTCAGAAAATCCCGGACCGTGCGTTCGACCAAATCCGGTTCTTCAAAAACTCGGCAGGGAGCTGGATTGGTCCGAATTGCTTCCTCGACTTTGGCCCATTGCTCGATCAGATAGCTCAGATCGCGAATAAAATATCTGGCGCGCTGTCCCTCTCCGACGGTGCGAATGATGACTCCGACACCTTCCGGTATATCCATTTGCCGGAGAATTTTTCGGAGGCGCTCGCGTTCCTTCGGGTCTTCGATCTTGCGCGAGATACCGCTCCGATCGCTATAGGGCATGAAAACCAGTGAACGCCCGGCGAAACTTAGGTTGGTCGAGACCCGCGGGCCTTTGGTTCCAATTGGACCTTTAGTGACCTGAACAATCACATCCGAGCCAACCGGATAAATGCTCGGAATATCTTTGGCCGTGATCCGTTTTTTTGGACGCCGATCCTTAGGCCGATCGATCTCTTCAATCCCGCTGTCGAGCGCCGCCGGAATCGCGTCCCAAAAATGAAGAAACGCATTTTTCTCGAAGCCGATGTCCACAAACATCGCCTTCAAGCCCATCTCTATATTGCGGACTTTTCCTTTATAAACGCTGCCAACAATGTTCCGGGAGGTATTGCGTTCGACGTTATACTCTTCGAGCCGGCCATTCTCGAGCAGCGCGACACGACGCTCGAGTTTCTCGACACTGACTATCAACTTGTTGCCAGTCTTGCGGGACCCTAGACCCAAAATACGTTTTACCTTTTCTATCATATGCAGCGAGAGAGTTTGTGATCATGGATCGAAGCGGTTGGTTTGTTTCGCCTAGGTTCTGATCAAATTGTTTACCGGTTGCGGCCCTGGGGTTGACGCTTCGGCGGTGGAGAAGGGGCCGGCGCCGGTTTCGGGCGTACACCAAAAAGTCTTTCAAAAAAGTTAGGCTTCCGCGGTGGCGGCGCGACGACTACAGCGGGCCGGACTACTTTCTTCTGACCGGCGACACGTCCATTCGCATCGGCTTCCGGTTCCACATCCGGGTTCGCGCTGGCGTTGGCCATATCGGCATTGGTGTCGCCATCGAGATTTTCTTCGTCCGCCGCGGCCAGTTTCGGATTCACGTCCTTGAAGTCGACCGCGGCAATCATTTGGAAAGGATTCTGTTTACGCGCCGGCGCGAGCCATGCCACTTGGGGATCAAACGTTCCTTCGTCCATCGCCAGGGTCCGCGAGAGAATACGATCAGCGATAGGTGCCGCGACGGAACCGCCATGCTCTCCACCTTGCACCATGACCGCTATGGCATACTTCGGTTGATCGTAAGGAGCAAAGCAGGCGAACCAGGCAATCGTGTCCTTTTTTCCTTCGGTCATCGCCTGGGCGGTTCCGGTTTTTCCGGCAACCTGAACGCCGGCCAATCGCGCCTTTCCTCCGGTGCCGCCGTCTTCATTCACAACTTTCCAAAGACCGCGACGCGCCAGCTCGATCTGGTCCTGAGCGAAATCGAACCTGAAGATCACGATGAATTTTGGGTGCGGAAGAAACGACTGGCTGCCCTTTCTCATTTAGAATCGGTTTCCCATTCGCGTCGGTCACACTTTGAACCAATCTCGGGTAATAGGAGACACCGCCATTTGCGACCGTGGCGTAAACCATGGCCAACTGAAGCGGCGAAACGAGGTCGTACCCCTGACCGATTGAGACGTTCGCAGTGTAAGCGGATGACCAGCGTTCCCGGGGATAATGAATGCGCATCCAGTCGGGACCCGGAAGGACGCCGGGCGATTCGTTGGTGATTTCGACTCCGGACACCTGGCCCAGACCTAACGATTCACCAGTCTCATCAATCGCGTCGATTCCGGCGGCGTTGCCAAACTGATAAAAGAACGAATTGCACGACACCTTGATCGCATCGGTTAGCCAAGAGTTCCGTGGCTGCCTCCTTTTTCGCCGATCCAACACTTGAAAAAGTGATCGCCGTAACTGACGCCACCGCTGCAGTTAAAACGCTGGTTAGCCAAACCCTTCCGAAGCCCAGCCAAAGTTGTGACCAGCTTAAAAGTTGAGCCCGGCGGAAATGCGCTAACCGCACGATTAATCAATGGATTTGCTTCATCTTTCCGCAGGGCTTCCCAATCCTTTGCTTTGATGCTCGGGAATGAAAGTATTTGGATCAAACGACGGAACCGAAACCATGGCCAGAATGTTTCCGTTATTAGGGTCAACCACCACGGCAGCGCCTCGGCCTACCGAACGCAGAGCGTCCTCCGCGATCATCTGAATCCCAGCATCAATGGTCAGATTGACGTTGGCCCCGGCTTTTGGCGGCTCTTCCCGGACGACGCCGTCAAACTGGCCCTTAGCGTTGCGTCGCAGATAACGAACACCCGGTTTTCCATGGAGGTAATCGTCCATTGATTTTTCGACGTTGGATTTTCCTTCCACGTCCGGCTGAAAAAAGGTGAACTTCCTCGCTTCTTCCTTGTTGGTGTCGTCAGGCGCGCCCGACATAACCCAACATGTGTGCGGCCAGGGCGCCATAGACGTAAGAGCGAACTGGCTTAATCGTTATGTCAACTCCGGGAAGACCGACGTCGTGTTCCGAAAAACGGGCCATGGTCGGAAAATCGATGTCCTTGATGTAGGAGATACGGGACCTCGGTGTTTGTGCGAAAATGTCGTTGCAACTGACCGGCGTTATAATTCCGAGCAAGATCAAGTTCGTTCAAGCCGCGGGACAATTCCGGTGTTAACGATCTTCACGATGTCCGGCTCTTTTAGATCTTTTGGCATGCCGTTGATCGTGCTCCGGTATTCGGTCATTGGCGGCATACCAATTCGGTCCTTATAGCCTTTCACCATTTCGGGAAGATAAAAATCGACCGCGTAACTGGCGCGATTTTGGACCAGGGTGACCCCTTTACGATCACGGATCTCTCCGCGCACAGATGGAATCCGAACCGTTGCTTCCGAGCTGCCGCGAATTTGGAGGCCCATTCGGTGCCTTGCGCGACCTGGAGTTTGTAAAGACGTGCCACCAGTGCGGCAAGGCCCAGCAAGATCAGCAGTCCAAGGAACTGCAATCTCCAGCGTGGATCAGTCCGGCGTGGGTTCATTCGTAGCCGTCAGGTTCGGGAAGATAAGGGTTAGCGGTGATCCGGCCGATCGTGTGCAACAGCCAGAAAATCAACGGCGCCATAAACATGGCCATCACACCAGGCCCGCAAATCTGCCACCAAGCTTTCGTGGGGGAAAAAAAGGGAACCGCGTCGAAACGAAATCATAAGATATTGCGAAAGTAAGATCGCGGACGTGCAGAGGCCGGTCATTATGCAATGCACTTCCCAGCGTCTTCTAATAAACAAAGGCCTCAGGCCATGCATAATTGCCGCCAGCACGGCATAGAGAAGTATTGACCATCCAATTGGTATTTCAACCGGCGACGCAATTGGCTGGGCCGTAATCAGCATCCAGGAGAAAACCGGCAAACCCAGCCAGGACCAGCACGAGCGGAAATGGAAGCGCCATCGCACCGTAAAAAACAATCAGCGGCACGAGGTAAATTCGCGCATTGTACATCCATTCGACTGGGGGGATGAAAAATTCAGCGATCTGGGCGACAAAAGTCAGGATCAGCAGAATAACGAAAAAGATCATCGGTTCCCTGTCACCACGAAGACATCCTCCAGATTCGACAGGTCCACTGCAGGGAGTAATCCGGGCCTGACCATCCAGTTCACGCGCCCGATAGCTCTGGACAGCTGCCAATCGGCAGTCCCGACGGGAAACACTCCGCCTACCCCAGACGTGTAAATTTTTCCTCCCGGTTGCAGGTTGGCTTGCTTGGTCAGAAAATTCAGCTCGAGCAGAGGCGTAACGGCGCCACTGACCCGTTCTCCAACAACAATTCCCTGCTCCTTCGTCCCTTCGACTGTCGCCGCGACGCGACAGTTTTCATCCGAGACCAAAAGCACAATCGAGACATCATCAGAAACGGTCGTTGTTTTTCCAACTAAGCCTTCATCGGTAACGACCGGCATATCAGTCTCGATGTGATCATTTTTTCCGCGATTGATCGTTATCGTTCGCCACCAGGTCGACGGATTGCGCGTCACAACTTCCGCAGGCACGAGTCGAAAAACAGATCGCTCCCGGTAAGCCAGCGCGCGCCGTAACCGGTTCACCTCATGTTCGACATCGCGAAGTGCCTGGTTGGTTGCCTTCAGAGATCGATTCTCCACCTTCAGTTCCCGCATTGTCTCGCTCAACTTCTTCTAATGTTTTCAAACCGGTGCGCACCGATGTAATCGATTTCTTCAAACCAGAGCCGGTGTTGAGGAACGGCGAAATCAACGAATAAAATCCCGCCTGCAGACTTCGCGTCTTGTCCGCACCAAACGTCAGGAAATACGCCAGAAGGCCTGTCAGAACTCCAAGCGCGATCATGCTTGATCGGTTCATCGAGATAGAGTCCTCGAAATGAGGCTGAAGAATTGCGGTGCCCTGAAAAAATTGCTCAAGGGAGAATCCTTAGTGCAATCGCGGCTACTGAGATCCGGACTTTTATCGCCAATTTCGATCGGATGAAGCCACCTGACGCAAAAACTTAAGTTCATTGAGGCATTTGCCTGTTCCTTCCGCCACGGCACTCAGCGGATCTTCGGCAACATGGACCGGCAAACCAGTCTCTTCGCTCAAAAGTTTGTCGAACCCACGCAATAAAGCGCCGCCTCCGGCGAGGACAAGTCCTCGATCCACCAGATCGGCGGATAATTCCGGCGGACACCGTTCAAGAGTGATTCGGACAGAATCGACAATGGTTGAGATTGGTTCGAGCAAAGCCTCGCGCACTTCCTGCGATGTAATCTGAAGCGTCTTGGGCAAGCCGGCGACCAAATCGCGCCCCTTCACTTCCACGCTTGTTTCTTTTTCACTCGGATAAGCTGATCCAATCCTGATCTTGATTTCTTCGGCAGTTCGTTCACCGATCATCAAGTTGTAGGCGCGCTTCATGTATTGAACGATCGCCTCATCCAGCTCGTCTCCGGCGACACGCACGCTTCGGCTGAAAACGATCCCGGAAAGAGAAATCAACGCTACTTCAGTGGTGCCGCCACCGATGTCAATAATCATGTTTCCGGCTGGATCTTGAACCGGCAAACCAACGCCAATCGCGGCGGCCATTGGTTCTTCAATCAAATAAACTTCGCGTGCACCAGCGTGAGTCGCCGACTCGCGCACCGCGCGCTTTTCCACCTCGGTAATTCCGGAAGGAACCGCGATCACAACACGAGGGCGGGCCCGAACGCGGCGGCCGTGCACTTTGGTAATGAAATGGCGAAGCATCGCTTCGGTCACTTCGAAATCAGCAATAACACCGTCTTTTAACGGACGAACAGCGACGATATTGGAAGGAGTGCGACCAAGCATTCGCTTCGCTTCGTCACCAACTGCGAGAACTTTGTTTGTTCCGGCTTGAACCGCGACGACTGATGGTTCGCGCAGTACGATCCCCTGGTCCTTGACGTAGACAAGCGTATTGGCCGTGCCAAGATCGATACCGATGTCACTGGATAACCAGCCAAAAAGTCCGTTAAGCATGAAATTTCGCCTTTAGATTGGGAACTGAAACACAGTATCCAGTCTGTCGGAGCTTCGATCTCCACAGCACTATGCATGCGAGCGCGATAACGACCGGCTGAACCGGCTAGTATCTTGAAACGGACTCACTCCGCGTCAAGGGAAGAGTAGAAAGAATAAAACGGGAGACTCATTCTTGTATCTCTAGTAATTGTAGACGACGAACAGAAAGGCCGTGCGCAATCAATCGCATAAGCGTCGCTCGCTCTCGAGCGCGCTTGGATTGTAAGAGCCACGGATGAATATATTAAGCACGAATTTTTTTGCCTCGCCCTTAGACGCTTCTCTTTTGTCGGCGTTTAATCCGTGTTTATCTATGGCAAAAGGACAGAATAACGTTCATTACACCAATGAGTTCGCCAAAAATTCTCGTCGCCCCATCGTTGCTGGCTGCTGATTTCTCAAAGCTGGCGGAGGAAATTCATCGCTCTGAAGTTGCTGGCGCCGATTGGATGCACCTCGACATCATGGATGGGCATTTTGTTGATAACATTTCCTTTGGACCGGCTTTGGTCGCGATGGTCCGCAAACAAACGCAATTGCCGCTCGACGTGCATTTAATGATTGAACATGCCGATCATTATCTGCCGCGATTTCTGGAAGCAGGCGCGAACTCGATCACCATTCATGTTGAACCGGAAGCTAAACATGATGTTGGCCAGACGTTGAAAGCGATTCGTGCGGCCAATTGTCGCGCCGGTCTTTCTCTCAATCCGGCCACGCCGTTCGAAGCAATCGAATCGTATCTTGAACGCAGATCGACTTGTTACTGGTGATGACGGTTCATCCGGGATTTGGCGGACAAGCGTTTCGACCTGAGATGATGGAGAAAGTGAAGCGAGCGAGCGAATGGCGAGAGACTAACAACTCATCGCTCGACATCGAGGTCGATGGTGGCATCAATGTCGAAACCGCGAAACTCTCAGTCGAAAATGGTGCGAATGTGCTCGTCGCCGGCACTTCGATTTTCAAGACGAACGACTACGCTAAGGCGATAAGGGACATCCGCGGGAAGTTGATTAGCCACGGAATGACACGGATTAAACACGGAATTGTGTTCCGATATAGGCACATCAATGTCCGTGTTTAGATCCGTGTTCGTCCCGTGGCTTCGGATAACCTTTCGTTACTCCAAGACGACGGCCTCTTCGCCAACGTGTGCTTTTGCGGCTTCCTGCGATTCCGTCTCCGCCATTATTTCGTCATTCTGCGTTACCCGCAGCACTTCTTCGATCGTCGTTTTTCCTTCGGCAACGCGCCGAAGCCCGTCCTGACGCAAAGTCAGCATGCCCTCCACAATCGCGCATTGTTTCAGTTCGCCGCCATCACGCTTTTGCATGATCATCTTCTTCAGCCCTTCGGTTACGACACAGATTTCGTAAATGGCGAGACGTCCAAGATAACCGGTGTGCCGGCATTGCTCGCAACCGGCGCCTTTTTGGAATCGCGTTCCTATTTCCACTGGCATGCCGAGCGCCGCCAAATATTCCTTTGGATAGTCAACCCACTCGAGGCAATGAGGACATGACGTCCGGACGAGACGTTGAGCGATAAACGCTTTCACGACTGAAGCGAGCAAGAACGGCTCGACCTCCATGTCGAGCAAACGAGTGATACCACCGACGGCATCGTTCGTGTGGAGAGTGCTGAAAACAAGGTGACCCGTCATCGCGGCGCGGATCGAAATATCCGCGGTCTCGACGTCACGAATTTCACCGACCATGACCACGTTCGGATCCTGCCGGAGAATGTGACGCAAACCTTTAGCAAATGTGAGATCGATTTCCGGTTTCACATCAATCTGCGATACACCCGGCAGCCGATATTCGACTGGTTCCTCAATCGTAATGATTCGGCGTTGGACCGAATTGATGCTGCTCAGAAAGCAATAAAGCGAGGTCGATTTGCCGCTACCGGTCGGTCCCGTGATCAGGATAATTCCGTTCGGCAGCGCCAATAGATTCCGGATAGTCCTACCTCTGTAGCTCGCTTAGATCGAGCCGATCAAAACCATAATGCTGTTGTTCACTGCGACTCAGCAAACGCAAGCTGATCGATTCGCCGTTTACCGTTGGAATCGTCGAAACGCGAACGTCGATCTTCTGATCGTGCGTCTCCAAATTGATCCGGCCGTCCTGGGGCAATCGACGCTCGGCAATGTCCATGTGGGCCATGACTTTCAATCGCGAAATGATGGCCGATTGGAGCAGGCGCAATTGCGGCGGCACCGCTACTTCGTGCAGGATGCCGTCAATGCGGTAACGAATCCGAAGATCACTCTCGAGCGGTTCGACGTGAATGTCCGTTGCGCGTTCCAGAATCGCTTCGCGAATGATCTGGTTCACGAATTTCACAACGGACGCTTCTGGATCGTCCGCGTTAAGGTCGGTGGAGCTTTCGACGTCCGTTGCGCTCTCGAACGATCGGTTCGCTTTCAGAATTTCATCAAACGTTTCCGCGCCGACACCGTAAACGGTCTTCATTGCGCGCAAGATTTGCGCACGGGGAACGAGGACCCATTCGGTCGGGGCTTTCAGAAGTTGGGAAGCAAGCTGGCGTCCGACCGGTTAAACAAGTCGTAGGTTGCGAGGACAACGGTCTTATCCTTTTGCTCGATCGGCAGGATATGATGTTGGAAGACGAACCGGCTTGGAAGAAGTCCAGAGGACCTGGCGTTCGATCTTGATCTTATCGATTGAAATGACTGGGACCTTGAAGTAGGCACCGATCGCTTCGAGAAAGCGTTGTTCATCGACTTTACCGGAATCAAGGACGCGGTTAGTCCAGGAACCTCCGTTTGGGTTGGAAGCGAGTTCTTGTGCTTCTTCCTGGGACGGGACGCCGCTGGTGAGGAGGAGATTAACGAGGGATTGGCTGACGGCTACGTTCACGGGTTATAGTTTACTCTATTTACGGAAATTGTCACAGGTGGACATGGTTTCCTGAGCAAATTTGGAGACGGCGCCGCGCTACTTCATCCCCGGCAAATCCGGCGGCGGAAGATACGTTTGTTTCCCGTCGGGTCTCGGGCAATCAGGGCAATCATCCTGGTCCATCTCCGGACCGAGATGTGTCTTGTCTTCGTGCTTTTGCCGGAGGTGATGAAGATCCAGTTTGGTCAACGCCACTTCAGGCCGCATCAGGATCAGGAGTTCCTTACGTTCGCCGACCCTGGTGGTCTGCCTAAAGATGGTCCAATGATTGGAATTCGCCCGAGAATTGGGATGCCGCTTTTATCGTAACGCTTGGTATCGGTAATCAATCCGCCCAAGACGATGGTCGACCCGTTAGGGGCAGAGACGTTAGTCTTGATATAGCGGGTCACGATTGTCGGGATTTCATTTTGATCGATCGTGGCGTTGGCACCCGAGGCTGTCCAGCTTTTGCAAGATGTCGAGCGACACTTCCTTCTCCGAGTTGATCAGAGGCACCACCTCAAGTTGGAGTGCAACCTTCTTATATTGAATGCTGGACTGAGTTCCGAAGTTGTTAAACGGCGTCTGCCCCGGCAACGTGGTTGTATTATTGATGCGTCGATAGCGTGCTGACTGGGACCGGAATTTCCTGACCGGAAGCGATGATCGCTTTCTTATTGTTGCTGGTGAAGACCACCGGACGATTGAGAACTTTGAAGCGACCCGTTTGATCGAGCATTCTGACTAACGCGCTTAAACCGAACCCTGTGCTGATGAAAGCGCTCGTGCCGCCAGTCGCGATCACGTTGGCCAATCCGGTGAGATCGTTCAAATTGGGGGGATTGTTCAAGGCTCTCGTGAGTGTTTCGCGCAATACCGGCGGCCTCGGATCATGATGCGGTCCCAAAATTCCGATGCGTTTTTGGAAGTAATCGACGCCGAATTCCTGGTCGGCGCTCAACTCGAGTTCACCGATAACCGTGCTCAGGACAACCTGCGGTGCTTTGATGTCCATCTCGTCGAGAATCTTCGAGACTTTCACCAGCACCTCGCGGTTACCGATAACGATAATCGAATTCGCGCGCTGGTCGGCGATAAGCTTCGCATTTCCGATCGTGACGGCTTTCGGTGTGGTATCAACCGCAGTCGTTGACAGTTCTTCTGAGAATCCCTGGCTGCCACCGACCCTCCCCCCTGTCCCCGAATCGAATCCGCTGGTGGGCGAGCGGGTTTGCGCCTGTTGACGGCCTCCGCCGGCACCGCCGGAAGCGTCGCCACCGGGCGCGTTTGTGCCAGGTTCAGTCAACGCCTGAACCAAGACTGGCAAAATTTCAGCCGCAGAGATGTAACGCAGTGGGCGGGTTACCGGCTTTCCAAATTCAACATTCGCATCAAACTCCGCGATTAATTTGCGGATGAACGGCATATTGATTGGACGAGTGATTACATGGATTCGGTTGGTCCGGACGTCCGCCGCCAACTTGATTTTGCCAACCACAATCGAATCTTCTGAAAGTGTCGCGAACGCGCCCACTTCTGATTCGGGCTGCACCTGGCCCGGGACAATCGGCTTAACGTTACGAACTCCCGGAGGAACCGGCGCCTGTTGCGCACCCGTCGTGGTCGGCTGAGTCCCCTTCTCAAAAACTTCCTTCAGCATGTCGATCACTTTTTGGGCGTCGGCACGCTCCAGTTTGATGAATTCGCTGACAACTTGGGCCGGCGGAATGTCGACTTGATCGATAATCCGGACGAGCGACCGGATTACGCTCGAATTTTCCGTGACCAGAATGCTCGATGACTTCGGCAACGCCAAGAAGGAGGTGAACGTTTGCGGAGGCGACAAATATTGACCCAGCACCTGTTGGAGTTCGATTGGATCCGCGTATCGGAGTTTGAAAAGGAAACTGATGACGTGATCGCCATTGGGAATGTCGGCGTCATCGGAAATGATTGGCACACCAGCGCCACGGGGATTTCGGCCAGTTCCGATGACTTTCACGATATCGCCTTCGGCCGGGACCAATGCGTAACCGTTCATCAGAAGGTTCATCTCGATAATCTTGATGGCCTCATCGCGCGGAATTGGTTTGGTAATAAAGATGTTCACCTTGCCTTGGACGAAATTGTCCATGACCAGCTTCTTGTTGGTCAGCTGTTCATAGAGATGGAGCAAATCGGCTACATCCGCGTTGGGGAATTGGAGTGAAACGCTGTCCGGCTGATTCTGGCGTGTGCTTGCGGCTGGACCAGCACCAACACCTTCGGGAGCTTCTTTGGGTGGAGCCCCGTCCTTCGATGGCGCAGCTGCTTCCTTGGGAGGTGGTGCCGCAGCGTCCTTTGCGGGCTGCGCGGCTGGATCCTTCGGCGGCAGCGCGGCTGGATCCTTGGGCGGCTGCGCGGCTGGGGCCTTAGGTGGTGGCGCGACGGGCGCGACTATGTTCTTCGGCGGTGCCACCGCATTCTTGGAAGCTGAGTCGGTGGCGCCAGGAGCTTTGGTGGCTTCGCCGAAAGTAGTGTGAACCGCTGCAAGAGACAGCGCTGCTATGCAAGGGAAAAGGAGCCGGAGCACGGGATTATGTAATAGGTCGAGGGTGTGCGGTCAACTTCGATCCCACGTGGGATGAAGGAAGGTGAAACGAAATGGGTGTGGGGTATCGATCGGTTATTCTCTTATGGACTAGAAAATCTAGAATGTCCATAGCGTTCTGTTTCTCACTCACCAAATCAAATAGCAAATTCCACGCTCACCCCCGCCTACGTAACCCAAAACAGGAATCGCAACCACTTGCCCTCTCCCATTTGTAAAAGCGCCCCTTTCGATTTGCGACATCCGAATTCAGAAACAAACTCGAATTACCTAGCAAAGGACAGAAATGATCAAGCGACGTTGATGCGCGAAGTTTCAGCGCCCAACTCGTTCTCAAAATTTGTTTTTGAATTGGCAATCCGGTTCCGATCGGGAAAAGCGGATCGGATCGCGTCCGATTTGATTACAAAGTGTAATTCTTTTATCTACCCGACTGCTCAATTGCGGTCAGTAGTTTTCCGTGAATCCCATCAAATCCGCCGTTACTAAAGACAACGACCACATCATTGGCTTTCAACAACGGAACGAGCCGATTCACAATATGCGTTGCGTCCGGTTCATAAAACGCCGGTCGCTCTGAGTCCCGGATCGCCTGGACCACTGCATCTGGATTCAGTCGATCGGCTTCCGCGATCTGATTCAAACGGGCGATTTGTGAAATGAAAACCCCATCGGCAAGCATCAACGCGTCCGGCAATTCTCGTTGGAAGACAGCGCGTCGGGTCGTGTTCGATCGTGGCTCAAAAACGGCCCATAATCTTGAACCGGGGAAGCGATGTCGAAGCGCGCGCAACGTCTCGCGAATTGCAGTTGGGTGATGGCCAAAATCATCGATCACTTTGATGCCGCGAGCTTCACCCCGAAGATCCTGCCTGCGCGCGATTCCTTCAAAGCTGACCAACGCCTCACGAATCTGCTGCATCGAAACGCCATAGAAATGAGCAGCAGTAATGGCCATGGCTGCATTACGCACATTATATTCGCCGACCATCGGCAGCTCGAACTCCTCTTCGCCAAGGGTGAACCGAGATCCAGTCGGCGAGCAATCAACATTGCGGATGTGTTGCCCACAGTTCGGTGAGAGCCCAATTTCCAAGACTTGGGCCAGGCAATCGCTAGCTACCTCAACGCAGTTCGGATCGTCGCCATTGAGAAGGATCATTCCATTCTGCGGGACGATATTTATAAGCCGCCGAAAACTGAGTTTGATCTCATCGAGATTGCGAAAGATATCGGCATGATCGAACTCGATGTTATTCACGATCAGCAGTTCGGGGAGGTAATGGACGAATTTGGAGCGTTTGTCGAAAAACGCAGTGTCGTATTCGTCACCCTCGATTACGAAATATTTGGAATCATTTAGGAACGCGCCTTGCCCGAGATTACGCGGAATCCCGCCTATCATATAACCCGGATCGAGTTTAGCCGATGCGAGAATCCAGGTGAGGAGTGCAGTGGTCGTCGTCTTTCCGTGAGTGCCGGTAACGACAAGGTTATGGCGGCCCCGGAGGAAGAATTGTTTCAGGACTTCCGGGAGCGAGACGTAGTAAAGCTTCCGGTTCAGCACCGCTTCCACTTCGGGATTACCGCGGGTCATCGCGTTTCCGATCACTATTATCTCGGCATCATCCGGGATATTCTCGGCGCGATATCCTTGACGCAGCGTAATGCCTCGACTTTCGAGGAAGGTAGACATTGGCGGATAGACCGCGTCGTCTGATCCGGTTACAGTGAATCCGCGTTGGCGCAACGCTGCAGCAACCGATCCCATGGCCGTGCCGCAGATACCGAGAAAATGAAATTTCGTTGGCGCGCCAAACACGCCGGTTCTTTACCCTGCACCCGGTGGTTTGGCTAAGGGAAATGAGGCTATAGATTGGATTTCAGCCACAGATTAACACGGATCAAACACGGAAATTCTTGGGAGTCCGCAATCCCCGCTCCGAAATCCGAAATCCGAAACTTGACCTTGCCCTGACATTTCGGAACACTTGCCCTCGCCCGTTCCGACGCGATGGAGCGGTGTATCAATTACTCGCTTGGATCACAAAAATCGGACGGATTCACGGTTTGGACTCGGTCTCGCCCTCGTGGCGGGGTTCCTCTTTTATATCTCGACCAAGTCGGCTCACGGTCATTTTGATTATACCTTTCGAATCGCCACGGCCCTGCTGAGTGGCCACGTAGGAATAACCGGACATCCTGGCGCCTGGCTGAATGAGATGGTCCCGGGCCCGAAAAACCAGTTTTTCTCGGTTTTTCCCCTCGGAGCAGTGTTGGTGACGCTTCCGTCCGCCATTCTTGCGAAGTTACGTTTGATAAATGGCTGGCCAGCTCACGCGACTGCCTCGGTGGTTGCCGGGCTTTGCGTTTATTTCTTCTACGGCCTGACGCATCTCGCAGACATGTCCCGCGCCCGGCGGGTTCTTCTGGCGCTCTTCCCCATCTTTGGCAGCTGGGCCTGGACTAATTTGGGGTTCGCTGGCGCATGGCAGGTAGCCTTAGGGTTTGCCGTGCTCGGCCAGGCCGGTGCTCTCTATTATACACTCATTCGGCCAAGCCCTATCCTGGCCGGGTTCTGGTTCGCCGTCGGATTCGGTAATCGCACTGAGCTGGCGATTACCGGGCCGGTCTACGCATATCTCTGGCTCTTTGATCCGGCAGCTAACAAGATTGAGCCCGGCTTTTCCTCATCGGCCACCTCGGTCTTTCGCTACTTCAGTTGGCCACTGAAATGGACCCATATCCGGCAATTCCTCACATCTTATGAGATGAGCAGAATATGGAGGTTTGTAGCCATCCCGGCGACCCTGTTGCTCCTCACCGCCGCTTACAATCTTGCCCGTTTCGATTCGGTAAAAGATTTTGGGTACACCCGAATTCCAGGTGTGCTGAACGAGCCATGGTATCGTTATGGATTATTCTCGTTCCAGGCAATCCGGTGGAACGCGTATGAAATGTTATTCCGCGGATTCGGCGACGTCCCTAATTTCCCATTTCTGGTGCCGTATGGTTTTGGTTGCTCGATTATTGCGGCGTGTCCGTTTCTTTTTCTGCTTTTCCGGGAAGGGGGAAGTCGGCGGCTGGTTTGTTGGGGAACCATTTCGGTTCTGACCCTTATTCTTTGGATGCACGGGAACACGGGCGGCTGGCAGTATTCCTATCGTTACGCCATGATTTTGTTGCCGTGGATTCTGATGTTGCTGGTCGAGAACGGCCCCAAACACCTGACGGCATTGGAGACATTTATGTTTGTTGTCTCTGTCGTCCTCGGCGGCATGGGTGTGTACGAATTTCTCTGGACGAGCATCGTCCACATGTGATCTCCGATCACATAGACTTGCACTTGCTCTTTCACTTGCACTTGCACCGCTGAGAACGTTCCGCTTTCACCTGTAGCGATGCTCGTTCGAATGCGTCGCTTCCAGATGAGCAAGAGCACGTGAAAGAGCAGGATTAAAGGGATGAACTCACTTCTTTTCGAAAACCTCGACGCCGTTCCAGGACTCATCCGGCGGTTGCTTCTCGTATTCAGTCGCGCGTTCACGATACATGATCGCCAGCGTGTCCCCGGGTTGTGATTCAAGAAATCGCGTAAACAAATTCTTCGCCTCAGTGAACTGGCGCTCACGGAATTTGCGAAAGCCGGACTCATAAAGTTCGAACGCCTGGTCACCCGAGGCCTTCTTCGCCCCAACCAACGCAAAAATCTCAGCTGGTTTCGTTTTTCCCTTTACCCGCACGAGCGCAACACTGCGGAGACAAAATTCATCGCGGATCAGCTCACGGGCGCTGGATCCGACCAATATATCCGTGTGATAAACACGCGTCAGACCTTCGAGTCGCGACGCAAGGTTGACTGCATCACCGATCACCGTCGGGTCAGCTTTTTCCGGAGATCCGATGTTGCCACCAAGGACTTCGCCCTGATTGATCCCAATTCCAATCGCGAACGGCGCGATACCGCCGGCTTGCCATTTTTCGTTGAGAACCTGCAACTCGCGACGCATATCCAACGCCGCGCGCGCACACGCTTTCGCGTCTTCCGCCACCCCACGGCTGCTCACATTTCCCCAAACTGCCATGACAGCGTCGCCGACGAATTTGTCGAGCGTCCCGTCATGCTTGAAGACCGCAGCAGTCATTCGGCCCAGATATTCGTTCAGCTGTTTGACCAACGCTTCCGGGTCCGCGCTCTCAGTCATCGATGTAAACCCAACGATGTCCGAGAAAAGAATCGTGGCCGGAATGCGCACCCCGCGCAGGCTGCTGTAGAAGCTCGCCGGATTGTCGAGGACCTCTTTGACCAGGTTTTTCGAAACGTAACGTTCGAGTGTCCGCCGGGTCCGGAGCCGTTCGATTCGTTCAACCACATACTCCAATCCTAACGATATAAAACCGCTTCCAAGAAAAACAATCAGGACCGGCACAACCAGAATCAACCAGCCCGTCCGATCAAAAGACAAACGCGCAAACACCAGCCATGCTGTCGAAACAACCAATAACCCCACTAACGACAAAAGCGGCCGCCTAATCAGCGCAACAAGCAGCCACGCCAGAATCCCAGCCAGACAAACCAGCGAAAAATTGAGCGCCCTGGATGTCGGGTGCAGAAACTCCCGGTCGAGCGTGGCCGCGATTGTTTGCAAATGCAGGACCGCCCCCGGCATCTCCATATCTAACGGTGTCGCAACGAAATCGTGCTGGACCTGCGCCGACGCTCCCACGATCACGATTTTGTCTTTGAAAAAAGCGCCACCACCATAGTTCGCCTGCCAGAGTTTCGGATCGAACACTTCGTAGAGTGGTCGTGGAGGGTAAGCGCTGTTGTCACTGAAGCGGATCAGGTGTTGTCGTCGATCCTGCGGGACTTTGTTCGCTTGCCCAAGCTTTTCTAAAGCGCGCGTTGCGAACGATCGAAAGATCTCTTCGTCCGGAAAAGATTCTTGCCCAACGAGGTCGCGTTCGGACGTGCTGAAATTGATACCGCGGACAACTCCGTCCACCGAGTCGGTCGGAAAATTGACATAGCCCACCCGATCGTCGGCCGATATGGGCGATGGAATCAGCGCGCTATTAGGTCCGGTGATTTGCTGGGTTCCAGGCAAAATCGATGTTTGCGCCAACCACGACTCGGTCGCGGTATCTTTCCAACGCTTGACGGAAGACAGGATCACCATCGTTAGGAGGACTGAAAACAATGTCGAACATGACCAGTCGCGCGCCGGCAGCGAAAAGCCGGTCAAGCAAAATGGCCCAGACTTCACGCGACCACGGGAACGGCCGTTCCCGCATCAATTGTAACGCCCGATTGTTTTCGAGTTCCTCAGGTAACAACGGCGGAAGCTCAAGTGTGCTTTGGTCGATCCCGAGAAAAACGAAATCCGGACGTGTCGCGGTTTTTCGGCCCTGTCGCTGTAGAAAATTCTCGTAGTTCTGTTCCTGTCCCCAAATGGCGGAGACAAAGGGGAAATCAGGAAAAAAATGACCGAAAATCGTTACTGCAGTGCAAAAGGCACAGATCGCTGCCACGACGAGACGTCGATGGCGACCGGTCCAATGCATTCACGATCTTAGGAACCGGCTGGCCATGGGCCAATGCAATTCTTGGCGTTGCCTGAATAGCACGGCCTGCTCGAGCTCACACAAAGGACACAAAGGGGCATAAAGTCATGATCGCAGATTTGCCAGGATTATACGCAGACTCCATCCTGAGAGGCTACGCTTCCGAGCCATCCAAAGAATCTGTTCCGTTGTGTCCCTTTGCGCCCTTTGTGTGACCCGTCGCGGTGATCCCTCGACGCCCGTAGGGACCGCGGCGACACGGGAACAAACCATTTGTGATTTGGGCAGGGACGGCTACTATTTCCGCTCCGCAAACGCCGGATGGCGTTGCAGATCTGCTCTCCTGGTTCCACTTGGAACTAATTCAGCGAATGAGGTCGAGCAGATCTTCTTAATAAAGAACAATTCGCTGAAAGAGGAGTCTCGCCCCCGCGGGACATAACAATATGCCAAGAGCCACTAACGCCCCGGCTAGCCGGGAGCGACGCAAACGCGTTATAGATTCAGCCAGCGGTTACCGCGGCCGCCGTTCCAAACTTTTCCGTTACGCCAAGGACGCGACCATGAAGGCCAAATATTGGGCCTATCGTGATCGCAAAACACGGAAACGCACTTTCCGTTATCTCTGGATCCAGCGCCTCAACGCAGCGGTTCGCGCACAGGGGCTGACCTACAGCCGGTTCGCTGAAGGACTCAAAGCAGCCAAAATCGGACTCGACCGCAAGGTTCTCTCCGATATCGCGATTACCGACGAAACGGCCTTCAAAGCAATCGTCGAACAGGTTCGTTCCGCGCTCGATCAGAAAGCCAAAGAGAAAAAGGCGGCGTAACGCGCGTAACGGGACGTTGAAGCGTTGAAAGCGGTGAAGCGTTGAGGCGATTTCGCTTCTAACTCTTGTAACGATGTAACTTTCTAACGCACGCCATGCATCCGCTGGAACAATTGCGCGACTCGGCCGTGACTGAGATCGCCGCCGCCACCAACGAACAGGCGCTCGAAGCGTCCCGCGTTCAATACGTTGGACGGGCCGGAAGCATTACCGCTTGGGCGGAGCAGATGAAGTCGCTTTCCAAGGAAGAGCGACCGGTCGTGGGCAAACTTCTGAACGAAGCGCGCAACGCGATTACCGCCGCCATCGAGCAACAAGCCCAAAAACTGCGCGCCGCAAAAGAAGCGAGCGAGCTAGCCAATATCGATATTTCGCTCCCCGGCGTCGCTGCCGAATCCGGATCGTTACATCCACTTACTCAGATGCTCGATCGCGCCATCGGAATTTTTCGACGAATGGGTTTCGCGCTGGCAGAAGGACCGGACGTCGAATCGGAGTGGCATTGTTTCGACGCCCTAAACACTCCGGCCGATCATCCTGCGCGAAACGAACAAGACACATTCTATATGCCGGATGGACGCGTCCTCCGGACGCACACGTCGAGCGTCCAAATTCGGACGATGGAAAGTGCGCCACCGCCGATTCGCGTCATCGCCCCAGGCGCTGCGTATCGTCGAGATGAAGTGGACGCAACCCACAGCGCGCAGTTTCATCAGATCGAAGGACTTTACGTCGATCAGAATGTCAGCGTCGCTGACTTAAAAGGAACCTTGGAGTTTTTTCTGCGCGAACTTTTCGGATCTGATTCGCAGGTCCGGTTTCGCCCTCATTATTTCCCTTTCACCGAACCGAGCTTCGAGATCGATGTGAAATCGAAGGCGCTTAGAAGCGGTGAGAAATGGCTCGAAGTTTGTGGCTGCGGAATGGTCCACCCGGCGGTGTTCGAAGAGGTAAACAAAGCGCGGAAAGATAACGCTTACGACCCAGAGAAGTGGACCGGGTTCGCCTTCGGTCTTGGAATGGATCGGTTGGCGATGATTTTATTCGGCATTCCCGATATCCGGATGTTCGCGCAGAACGACCTTCGTTTCCTCAAACAGTTCGCATGAAATTTTCGGTAAACTGGTTACGCGAACTCGTTGAGCTGCCGGCGAACATCGACGACCTGGCGGAACTGCTTACTCTTGCCGGGACCGAGATCGAAGGAATTGAAAAGCGGGGCGCAAACTTCGATCAGGTCATCGTTGGGCAGATCAAGGAATCTTCCCAACATCCGAACGCGGATCGATTGAGCGTTTGTCAGGTGGACGACGGAAGCAGGACACTGCGCCAGATCGTTTGCGGCGCGAAAAACTACAAGATCGGCGACAAAGTCCCGCTCGCGATGCCGGGCGCGGTTCTCCTCAACGATCTCAAAATCAAATCAAGCAAACTGCGCGGCGTGGAATCGAATGGGATGCTTTGCAGCCCGTCAGAGCTCGGACTTTCTCAGGATAGCCAAGGCCTGCTTATTCTGTCGCCCGACGCAAAGATCGGCGCGCCGCTGCTTTCCTTTTCCCTGAAGACACGATCCTCGACGTCGAGATAACGCCCAATCGGGGCGATCTCTTGAGTCATCTCGGGTTAGCTCGGGAAATTGCGGCGCTTTCCGGGAAACCGCTGCGATCCCCTGCAAACACCTCGACTGAGAAAACGCCAGCTCAACAGAAAACCGGGCTCCGCATTTCGGCGCCTTCGGATTGTCCGTTCTATTCCGCGCGCCGGATCGAAAACGTCACGGTTGGGCAAAGCCCGGACTGGTTACGGACTCGACTCGAAGCGGCCGGCCTCCGTTCCATCAATAACATCGTCGACATCACCAATTTTGTGATGCTGGAAATAGGGCAACCTCTCCACGCCTTTGATGCTGACAAATTAAACGGCGCCATCAACGTCCGCCTCGCGAACAAAGGCGAAAAATTTCTCGCGCTCGATGGCCGGACTTATTCACTCGGCCCAGATAATCTTGTAATTGCAGATGACGATCGCGCAGTCGGGATCGGCGGCGTTATGGGCGGCGAAGACACCGGCGTGACGAGTACCACTAAGAATGTGCTTTTGGAAAGCGCCTATTTCCGACCGGGCAGTGTGCGCCGGACTGCTCGCGAGTTAAGTTTACCAAGCGATTCGAGTTATCGGTTCGAGCGCGGGGTTGATCCCGGAATGATTCTCGCCGCGTCCGAGCGCGCCACTGCATTGATTAAAGAAATCGCAGGCGGAACTCCATCAAACGAGGTCGCAATTGCCGGAGAACTTCCACCGCCCGCTGCGAATGTCTCACTTCCGCTATCGACGATGCGATAGCCTGATCGGCATCCCGGTTGCCGAAGATCGAGTCGATCAAATTCTCGAACGGTTCGGCTTAAACAAAGCAATCGGCACGACAGCCGAGGAACCTTCATGGAAAATTCCAAGTTATCGTCCGGATCTTCAACGCGAAGCCGATCTGATTGAAGAAGTCGTCCGGGTTTTCGGGATTGATCGTGTTCCAGTGAGCGATCGCAGCCGGTTTACCCCGGAATCGGAAGCGGACCGGATTCACGATATTGGTTCGGTGGTCCGTCAGCGCCTGGTCGGGAAAGGGCTTTCCGAAGCGCGAACCTCGGCGTTGATTCCGCGTCAGACCCGATTGCCAGGGATCAGCGGTCTTCAGCTGCGGAATCCATTGAGCGAAGATCACGTCGCGCTGCGGCCCACGCTCTTGCTGGGCTTGCTCGACGTCCTGGAACGGAACGTTCGCGCGGGCGCTCCCAGCATCCGACTCTTCGAATTGGGTCACGTTTTCTCCTCCGAAAACGCTGCCCAGACACGGAAAGTCGCCGTCGTCCTTCTCAGGGAACACCGGAAGCAAACCACATTGGCGTTCCACTTCCCGACGACTCGATCTGTTTGATCTCAAAGGAATCATCGAAACACTCGGAATCAGTGACCTTTCTTTTCACCGTTCCGATCGATCCGAATCTTTCGCTAAGCGCCGATGTTTTGTCGGCGGGGAACAATTATTGGTGTTCTTGGACAATTTCTGCCGCTGCGACCGAAGCCTCGGTGCGTCGGCACCGGTTTTTGTTGCCGAATTGAGATCGGACCATCCGTCCTCGGCAAGAGACATGCTCTATTTCAGGAGATCGAAAAATTTCCGTCTGTTACGAGGGACATTGCAATGATCGTTCCAGAAAATTTGAGCCACGCGAAAATCAAGGAGACGATCGCAGCGTTGCGCGAACCGCTGCTCGCTTCTGTTGAGTTGTTCGATCTGTTCAGCGGAAAAGAAGCAGAAAATTTAGGCGCAGGAAAAAAGTCGCTCGCATATACGTTGACATATCGCGATAAAAAACGCACACTGACGAACGACGAAGTCAGCATGGTCCACGACAAGATTCGCGAAAAATTAAAACGGGAATTGGGAGTGGACTTGCGCGAGTAATTAGTTCTTTGAAATCGGTTGAGAGTTTTTGGTTGAGGGTTGGGATGGAAACCAGTGTTTTTCGCTCAACTCTCAACCGAGAACTCTCAACACAATTTACCCTGCGGTGTTCGAGATTACAGGTGTGATTCCCGAACCGATATTTCATTGACTAGGAGGCTTGGTTGCATGGGGCAATGACATGCCTTAATTGGAAGTCAGACGCTCCTGCGACGGTCATCCGCCCGTTACCGAAAGGGAACGGGATATCCATCTAAACGGCATCTGCGGGGTAAAATTTCGAAAAGCCCGGGCTACAATGTGGTCCGGGTTTTTTTGCTTTAGCTCTCCCGGCTCCTCGCCCTCTAGGTCGAACTCCATCTTGAGTCTTGGCGTAAGGCATGCGCGGACGAAGCTCGATGCCCCGCAATTGACGACTCCGATCGCAGAGCGATCTCAGTATGAGCATGATGCGAATCGCTCATCCGTGTCGCACGCGAACCTTCGATGGCGCCATTATGTCCACGAATTCGGCTTTCGCCTGACAGAAAACTGCTAACAGTCCCGAACCATGCGCGCAATCCTCGCACTCGAAGACGGTCGGATTTTCGAGGGCGAATCTTTTGGCGCAACCGGCACACGTGTCGGTGAAGTCTGTTTCAACACTTCGATGACCGGTTACCAGGAGGTCCTGACCGATCCCTCCTATCGCGGCCAAATCGTCGCGATGACTTATCCGTTGATCGGAAATTATGGGACGAACGCGCTCGACCAGGAGAGCCGCGAACCGCATGTCAGCGGATTCGTTATCGAAGAACTAAGCGCGATCCCGAGCAATTGGCGTTCGGAAGTATCGCTCGAAGATTATCTTCGGCGCTGGAACATCCCCGGCGTTCAGGGAATCGATACTCGCGCGTTGACACGCCATCTGCGCGAGCGCGGCGCGATGAAAGCGTGTCTGACCACGGAGTTATTTTCCGAAGAAGAAGCGGTCGCCGCAGCAGTCAAGGGCAGGGCGTGATCGGAATGGATTACGTCCGCGAAGTCACAACCGCCAACCTTACCAATGGGATCCGGACGATCAGCTCAGCACAACTTGGTCGGTCGCGACTGGAAATAACGACGAACTCATTCGCGAAGCGTTGCCACCCGATCCGGTATCAGATTGTGGCCTTCGATTATGGAATTAAAGAAAACATCCTGCGCTGCTGCGCCAGAACGGTTTTGCAGTGACAGTTGTCCCGGCGACCGCTACCGCGAATGAAGTGAAGGCATTGAAGGCAGATGGAGTTTTTCTCTCGAATGGCCCAGGTGATCCTTCCGCCTTGCCTTATGCGTACGAAGCGCTACGCGGTTTGATTGGTCAAATCCCGATCTTTGGAATTTGTCTCGGACACCAGGTGCTCGGTCTGGCCATGGGCGGGAAGACTTTCAAACTGAAGTTCGGACATCGCGGCGGCAATCAACCAGTGAAAGATTTGCGGACCGGAAAAGTTGCGATCACTTCACAAAATCACGGGTTTGCCGTGGACGCCGATTCGCTTCCGAAAGAGATGGAAGTAACTCACATCAATTTGAACGACGGCACCGTTGAAGGGATGCGCCATCGCGAGTTGCCGATTTTCAGTGTGCAATATCATCCAGAAGCCGCGCCCGGCCCGCACGATGCCTCTATTTCTTTTCGCAGTTCGTCGAACTGATTGAAACGGGTCATTAGCGCTGAAAGCGCTCGGCATCAATGACAGCCCACCGCCGCACTCCAAGACGTGGCCGACTTATCAGACGCCAGATATTCGCTTGCGTTGTGGAGTGCGGCGGTGCTCCGCCGCTTTCCGCGCTGATAACACAGGAAGCTGTTTGCATAAGGATGATTGCCTCAATGGCACGTCTCATAGTATTCGGTCTCTCATGCGAATGAGAGAATTGCTTTCCGCGGTTGCCATCCTAATCACGTTTAGTTTTGGTCCGTTTTGCGAGCTGACCTAACCACAGCAGGCGAGGCCGCACTGGCGCGCCTCGAAAAAACCTGGAACGACGCGCAACTCGCCGGCGACGCCGATACACTGGATAAACTCTGGGACAATGACTTCACTGTTATCGTCCCGAAAATGCAACCGATCACTAAAGCGAACGCGCTCGCCATGTTGCGGAGCGGTCATGTCAAATTTCTTCGCTACGAAACAAGCGATCTCTCGACGCGAATCTATAGCGATACCGCTATCGTCACCGGCAAATTGCTTCGGGTCAGAAAAATGGGCGACCGCGAAATGCAGGACGACTGGTATTTCACTAAGGTTTATATCAAACGCGGAAACGAATGGCGGGTGGTGTTGTGGCAAGCCTCCGAACAACAGAGTCAATCATCGCCTTCTCCTGCTGCTTCCCCCGGATCCAAATAGTCCTTCCGCGGGCGCGGGCGGCGCTAGTCTAGTCTTTAGCATCGAAACAAAATAGGATTATCCTGAGGACTTACCCGTGTCCCAGACACCTCCGGCCTGCCGGCGGAGGCGCAGTTTGGATGTTGCGCATTGAGATCGGCATCGATGAACATGAACTCGTTCGGTGAGCCTACCCAGATCAATTGAATGCTTCGCGCCGCCTTGCTCGCTTTTCTCATCCTCAGTTCCGCTCTGATTTGTAACGACTCCTGAATGAGGTGCGACTAACGGGAGGACTTGCAACGAATTGGTTGAAGCCCCATATGCCATCCCCGGGGATTTCACACGGTTGGATCTTCGATTGGCAAGTCGACGCCTCCGCGTCGTGTGCGCTAACAGAGAGGATGAAGCCAGGGTGATCTCCAGTTTTTTGACCGCCCATGACCAGTTGGGTGTTGAGCTTAGAAACCGTCACCAGCTGAAAGCCCTGGCCACGCCTTTCTTTAATCAAAATCAATCCGCCGGTGAAAGCATATCATACTTGCTCGGTTCGAGCATAGGACCCGTCGTGCTGGCATTAAGAAATTGGAGAAGGATGGGATTGTCCGATTGGCGCATCTCCTTCGGCGTTCCTTCGACGATTATCCTCCCGCGATGAAGCATCGCCATCCGAGTTGCAACTCGAAATGCGCTGTCCATCAAATGCGTCACGATGATTGAGGTAACTTTTGTCCTTTCGGTCAGATTTATGATCAGCTCATCGATAATCGCACTGATGACCGGATCGAGCCCCGCAGTCGGTTCGTCGAAAAGAATTAACTCCGGCTCCATGACCAGCGCACGCGCAAGACCAACGCGTTTGCGCATCCCGCCGCTTAATTCAAACGGCATGGTCTCTCCTTCGCCAGTCAGCTCAACCAGCGCCAGCTTTTCGTCACGATTCTATTTATTTCCGCGGAAGTCTTGTCCGTTAGTTCCTGGAGCGGCAAAGCTAGTTATCTCGAACGTTGCTGGAACTAAGGAGCGCGCATCCTGGTAAACCATCCCGATTCGGGTTCGAACCTGCTGTAGTTCGTTCGCCGACATTTTGGAAATCTCGAGGTCTTTGAAAAATACCGCACCGCGCGTGGGCGAAAGAATTCCAAGGAGCAAACGCAAAATTGTGGTCTTGCCCATGCCGCTTTGGCCGATGATAACGAGCCGTTCCTGTCGATTAACCGCGATTGATACGTCTTCGAGAACCGATTTCTTTCCGAACTGCAGCCAAACGTTGCGCAACTCCGCTATGCTCGGGGACGTTGCCTTCAATTTCCGTTGCCCGAACTAGGCGGGCGGCCCGAAACGGTGGTGCCCACCAATTGTGTCGCTTTGTATTTTGCGATCATTAGCTGTGACTGGTTATGCACGTGGATTCGGAGAGTCAGCCTATCTGCGGCTAAGGTCGATTCATGGGCATTGTATTACCCCCTGCGCTCTCTCTCATCCAGCGACTCCGCGACTAAGAGCGCGCGATCCAAGTCGACACCGCACGAAAATTCTACTGGGCTCGCTCGGCCCACCACGATTGGTTGTGAAACCTTGGCGCGACTTCTCGATCCTGTTCGGGTCCGTTTCTTATCGCTCTTTTTGGATAGTGCTGGCATTTTCATTTCCAATTCCTCTGGTGGGTTTGCGCAATTTTCCTTTCATCTTAAGGGCACCCTCCGCTTGGCACGGTCAGGACGGGGCATTCAGCGTAGCGGACGACATGTTCGGCAACGCTGCCGATTACGGCTCGCTCGAGTCCGGTTCTGCCATGCGTGGAAGTAACAATCAGGTCAACGCCCGGCTCGCTGCTTTCCTCCACGATTTCGTCGATCACAGAGCCAGTCCGGATTTCCGTTTCGCAGGGAATATCGCCCAAGAAACTCTTTTTCGTGAGTTCCTTCATTTGCTCTCGGGCTGTGGCTTTTGCCGCTGTCGATAGGCGGATCAAATCAGCCCCGCCCCTGTCCGTTGTGAACAATTGTGTATAGGGGAAGATGACATGGAGTAGTCGCAGAGTGCCTCCGGTAGTTTTGGCGAGACGCGCGGCATAATGCACACCAGCGAGGGAGCAGGGCGAAAAATCCACCGGAACCAGGATCTTGCATAGTTTGAAGGCACTCATTTCCGAATCGCCATTCCAAGTTATAGACTTGAATCCGGCTCCATGAGGAATCAGCACTGGACACGGCGCGTGGCGAACGACGCGCTCGGCCGTGCTTCCCAAGAAGATATGTTTTAGCCTATCGAGACCACGCGTGGGGATGGTACGATTAGATTTGCCTCGATCTCGCCAGCTAATTTGCAGATCTCCTCGAACGGGCAACCCGAGATGACATGGCAATTGTCCGGCCAGAACCCGCCCAGTTCGCTCAATGCTTCACTCAAACGATCTTGCATCAATGCGATCGCATCGGCGCCGTTGAGCATAAGACCACCAGCATTCTCAATTACGGTGAATTCATCAACTGGCTGGACATGGACGAGGTGAATGGTGGCTCCGAATTCTTTCGCCAACGGGATGGTGTACTCGAGCGCTTGGATCGATGCCCGTGAAAAATCCAACGGCACCAAGATCGTCTTGATTTGCAACGCTCGCTCGACTTGGGGTTGCTCCATTGCCAGCCCAGAAGCCCAGCTCGGCCTTATGGACGGTTCACTTTCTTCGATGATCGTCTTCATGGTGAAATCATGATTCCAAAGCAGCTACCCTTCTCGGCGCGAATTGCTAGAAACCGGGCATTTCTTGTGTCTCTCAGGGAATAGGTTTTAGAGGCAATTTTCGCGATCTCACTCCAGGGACGCACTTAATTTCTCCCTGACCCAAATTTTGAGTCCTAGATTTCCCAGCGAATCCCCTCTGCGCGCGCATGCAGCGCGATGGGAATCCGGGCATAGGAACGCCGATTGCCACACAAGATATAAAACACAGGCTGTCACAATCTGGTTCAACCAAACACGATTCGCCAGCGTAGTGGCTTCGGTATCTGCGAGGCGAGCCTGGGAATCATGTTACCATTCTGGCACAACGTCAGTTTGAATTTCTATTTCACAGTGGCTCGGCAGCACTGGTCCGCTGAGGCTGTTGACGGCGATATTGTTTGATTGCGTCTGCGAGTTGCGTTGCCGGGACCGGCTTCGAGAGGCAAAGAGTGGCGCCGTTTGCGTAGGCAAGGGCCTCGATGTAATTATCGCCTTTACCCGTAACCACGACTAACGGGAACGCAGGACGGCGGTTCCTTATGGCGGCGACCAGAGCCAAGCCGGACGGTCGATGTTCGCAATCAATCACGGCGAAATCGAGATCTTGACCAATGGTGCAGGTCAAGTCTAACAGATCGGTCTCGCTTTCGGCCCGGTGGCTGAGGCCTTCGATGGCCGAAAGGGCTTGCGCTAAACATTTTTCCAACCCCGGATCGCTACTAAGAAGAGCTGCGACGAGTGCCTTCATACAACTATAAGTTATTCAATCACGCCGGCGAAACTCCCACCGCACTTGTGATTTGATGCACGTTTCTTGTTCTCCGTTCTTCAAGTCGAACAACTCGCACCCAACCAGTGTTTAGCTTGCCAAGCAGCGAATCGAAACGCGCAAAAACTGCACAGCAAAACGCAACTGACGTGAATCGTGAATGGGTGATTCCGGATAACTTCTCTTGCGATGCAATCTAAAGAATGCGGAGGAAAATGCCCAACCTGTCTGAATGCCTCACTATCTGAACCGAGTTCCGGATCCTCCGACCGGGCTGAATCTAAGACCCTGGATGCAAACGAAGCCGTTGCGCGGATTGCTATTCTCTCAATGAAGTGATCGCCATTTACCCGATCACCCCGGCATCCCCTATGGCAGAATGGGCAGACGCATGGTCGGCGGGCTCGGTGAAAAACTTGTGGGGCACCATACCATCAGTCATCGAGATGCAGAGTGAAGCTGGCGCAGCGGGCGCGATCCACGGCGCACTGCAAACCGGCGCACTGAGCTACACCTTCACTTCTTCGCAGGGTCTACTCTTGATGATCCCGAACATGTACAAGATCGCCGGTGAACTGACTCCGACGGTATTTCACATCGCCGCACGCTCGCTGGCCGCACAGGCCTTATCAATCTTCGGTGACCACAGCGATGTGATGGCGGCGCGCACCACGGGTTGGGCGATGTTGTCTTCCGCTTCAGTTCAGGAAGCGCAGGACCTCGCCCTGATCGCACACGCCGCCACTCTCGAATCCCGCATTCCGTTTCTGCACTTCTTCGATGGGTTCCGAACCTCGCACGAAATTTCCAAAATCAACATCGTGTCCGACGATGTCTTTCGCGCGATGATCGATGAGCAGCATGTCATCGATCATCGCGCCCGGGCGCTTTCACCCGACCATCCAGTTATCCGGGGCACGGCCCAAAATCCTGACATCTATTTCCAAGCGCGCGAAGACGCTAAATCCTTTTTATGCCGCTTGCCCGGGATCGTTCAACAGGCGATGAATCGTTTTGCCGAACTCACGGGACGGCGCTACGGACTCTTCGAGTATCACGGCGCGCCCGATGCTGAACAAGTCATTGTCCTGATGGGCTCGGGCTGCGAAGCAGTGCACGAAACCGTCGACTTTCTGAACGCAAGCAGAAGAAAGTCGGGGTCCTCAAAGTTCGTCTGCTACCGGCCGTTTGATGCCGAAGCCTTCGTTAGCTGTTGCCAGTGACAATGCGCAGCATCGCGGTGCTCGACCGGACCAAAGAGCCGGGGGCAGGCGGCGAACCGCTTTACCTCGATTGTGTCAACGCGCTTTACGAACAGGGTCGTAGCGATGTCAGATTTCTTGGCGGCCGATACGGATTGTCTTCAAAGGAATTCACACCGGCGATGATCAAAGCTGTCTTCGAGAATCTGGCCATTCCTCGCCGAAAAATCATTTTACCGTCGGGATCAAAGATGACGTTGCCTTACCAGCCTCAGAGTTGATTCGAGTTTTTTCGATCGAACCTGACGACATGTTGCGCGGGCAGTTTTTTGGTCTCGGCTCGGATGGAACCGTGGGCGCTAACAAGGAGTCGATCAAAATTATCGGCGAAAACACCGCTATTTTGTACAAGGATATTTCGTTTACGATTCAAAGAAATCAGGTGCGATGACGATTTCGCACCTGCGTTTCGGTCCACGGCCGATCAGGTCCACTTATTTGATTAGCCGGGCACAATTCGTTGCCTGTCATCAGCCGTTTCTGCTCGAGACCTGCGATGTGCTGAAAGATCTCGCGCCGGCGGAACTTTCTTGCTCAATTACCGTATTTGATCCACGAACGGGTCTGGGTCGCATTTGCCCGAAAATACGCAGCGAAGGTTGATCGAGACGCAGGCCCATTTCTTTGTCATCGACGCGAACAAAGTGGCGCGCGAGGCAGGCATGGGCGGCCGCATCAACACCGTGATGCAAACCTGTTTCTTTGCCATCTCGGGTGTGCTGCCGGCAACGGAAGCGATCGAGCCATCAAGAGTTCGATTCGCAAAACGTACGCAAAAAAAGGCGAGGAGACGGTGGAAATGAATTTGCGGGCGGTCGATCAAGCGCTTCGCACTTATATGAGGTGAAAATACCGGATACCGTCGTCTCCGTCGCCGGGAACAAAACGGGCACCTTAAAGACACGCCCGAATTCGTTCGCAACGTCCTCGGTGAGATCATGGCGGGCCGCGGCGATCGGTGCCGGTGAGCGCGCTTCCTAACGATGGCACTTTCCCAACCGGCACAACCCAATACGAAAAGCGAAATCTGGCCACTGAAGTCCCGGTTTGGGATCCGGAGGTCTGCATTCAATGCGGCAAATGCGTGCTGGTTTGCCCGCACGCCGTGATCCGCAGCAAAGTTTATGACCAGCCGTTCTTGCAGAGCGCCGGCGACCTTCAAGTCACGGGGAGCGCGGCTGCCGGAATGGAAGGACCTGCAGTACACGCTCCAGGTGGCGGTCGGAAGATTGCACCGGTTGCGGTATTTGCGTTGATGTCTGTCCGGCGCGCAACAAATCCGAAGCACGTCTGAAAGCGATCAACATGCAGCCGCAGTTGCCGCTGCGTGAAAGCGAACGCGAGAATTGGGATTTCTTCCTTTCGATTCCCGAATTGGATCGCAACCGGTTTCAACCGATAGCGTCCGGCCATGCAGGTGGCACAGCCGCTTTTCGAGTTCTCCGGCGCGTGCGCCGGCTGCGGCGAAACGCCATATATCAAATTGCTCACACAATTGTTCGGCGATCGATTGCTCATTGCCAATGCGACCGGCTGCTCCTCGATCTACGGCGGCAACCTGCCGACCACTCCCTATCTTCAAGATTGAGACGGCCGCGGACCGGCCTGGGCGAATTCCTTATTCGAAGACAACGCCGAGTTTGGGCTTGGTTTCCGTGTTTCGCTCGACAAGCAGCAAGAATTCGCCGGCGAATTGCTTCATTATCTTTCACCTCAGGTTGGCCGGCATCTCGCGACGGAAATTCTCAACGCGCGGCAACGTGACGAGGCCGACATCGCCGATCAGCGGGCACGGGTTGCCACCCTGAAGCAAAAGCTCGAATCGTTAAGCGACCCGCGGGCGAAAAGATTGCTCGCGCTTGCCGACACGCTCGTCGGAAAAGTGTCTGGATCGTCGGCGGCGATGGCTGGGGTTACGATATTGGTTATGGCGGGCTGGATCACGTCCTGGCCAGTGGGCGCAACGTGAAAGTGCTGTTGCTCGACACCGAAGTTTACTCGAACACAGGCGGACAATGCTCCAAATCAACACCGCGCGCCGCGGTGGCGAAGTTCGCTTCCGGCGGGAAGCGCGGCCCGAAAAAAGATCTTGGACTGATGGCGATGACGTACGGAAACATCTACGTCGCGTCGGTCGCGATGGGGGCGAAGGACGAGCATACGCTGAAAGCATTTCTGGAGGCCGAAGCGTTCGACGGCCCGGCACTCATCATCGCCTACAGCCATTGCATCGCACACGGCATCAACATGACGACCGGGATGCAGAACCAAAAGGCAGCCGTGAACTCCGGCCACTGGCTTCTCTATCGCTACAATCCGGACCGCCTGCGACTTGGGAGAAAATCCGTTGCAGCTCGACTCGCCCCGCCCACGCGTGGCGGTAGCTGATTATTTCAAGCTCGAGAACCGCTTCAAAATGCTCGAGAAGACCCAGCCCCGTGCCGTCGAAGGAATTGCAGGCCCAGTCCCAGGCTGAAGTGAATGCGCGCCGCACTTTTTACGAATTTCTCGCCGACAAGAACATTCAACCCTTCATCACTTGCATGAACCTATCGACCACATACCTCGGCTTCAAATTGCGGACACCGCTTATTCCATCGGCCTCACCGCTCTCAGAGAAGGTCGATAACATCAAGCGAATGGAAGACGCAGGCGCGTCCGCCATCGTGTTTCATTCGCTTTTTGAGGAGCAGATCCGTCGCGATCGCCACGAACTGCAGTTCTATCTCGATCAAGGAACGGAAAGTTATGCGGAATCGCTGACCTATTTTCCTGAGCAAGCTGAATTCAAAGTCGGCCCGGAAGCGTATCTCGATCACATCGCCCAGGCCAAAGCCGCGGTGCGGATTCCGATCATCGGCAGCCTGAACGGCACAACCTTTGGGGGTTGGATGAAGTATGCCCGACAAATCGAACAAGCCGGGGCCGATGCGCTCGAGCTGAATATTTATAATGTGCCGAGTGATGCCGACCGCACTGCCGAAGATATCGAAAACGAATACCTGACCATCATCACCTCGATCAAAGCGCAAGTAAGCATTCCGGTGGCAGTGAAGCTCAGCCCGTTCTTCACTAACTTCGCCCATTTTGCCCGCCGGGCAGACCGCAATGGCGCGGATGCGCTGGTGCTCTTCAATCGTTTCTATCAGCCCGACATCGAACTGGAGACGCTGGAGATTTCGCCCAACATCTTGTTGAGCACGCCGATGGCGATGCGTTTGCCGATGCGCTGGATCGCGATGCTCCATGGCCGCATTGGCGCCAACCTCGCGGCCACGAGCGGAATCCATCGCGCGACCGATGCGCTGAAAATGTTAATGGCCGGAGCCGACGTCACAATGCTCTGCTCGGTCCTGCTCCGCCGCGGCATCGAGCACATCAAAGTCTTGGAGCGGGAAATGCGGGAATGGATGGAAGAGCACGGTTACGAATCGGTCGAGCAGCTCAAAGGGAGCATGAGCCAGAAAAACTGTCCCGAACCGGGCGCCTTCGAACGTGCACAATACATGCGGGCGCTCGCGACCTTTCCGTCGGCCGGCATCTAGCCGGTTGCGGCTACGGTCACGAACCGAGAGATAGCTGATGAATGCCGGTGGCGGCTTTGCGACTATCGCGAACCGCACGCACGACCAGATCGGGGCCGCGAACGAGATCGCCGCCCGCAAACACGCCGGGGACACTCGTCATTTGGTTTCCGTCGACCACAACGCCGCCCCAGTTGTTGATTTCGATCTTATCGGAGTTGCCGGCAGCAAATACCGGCATGGGATCGAAACCGTAGGCGATTAGGACCACGTCAACGGGCAGGGTGAATTCCGAACCTGGAATTGCGCGTGGGTTGCGACGGCCTTTCGCATCCGGTTCGCCCAACTCCATCCGGACGCATCGCGACTTCCGCAACCGCATTACGGCCATTGCGCAACAACGCCACCGGGTTTGTCAGAAACAAAAACTGCGCGCCCTCCTCCAGCGCATTGGCATATTCACGCCGGCTGCCCGGCATTTATCGAGATCGCGGCGGTAAATGCAGATCGCCTCGCGCGCGCCGGAACGGACTGCAGTCCGCAGGCAATCCATGGCGGTGTCGCCTCCACCGAACACCGCCACACGTTTTCCTTCGAACATCAATCCGCGAGCCGGCCGGCTTTTGCTTGAGATTCTCTTGAATGAGAAACGGCAACGCGTGAAAAACTCCGTCGCGAATCAGCGCCGGGAATATCAAGTGACTTCGGTTTTTGTGCGCCGATGGCCAGATAAACTGCGTCGAATTGTTCCGCAAAGTCGATAAAGAAATGTCGCGCCCGACCTTAATGCCGCAGCGAAATGTCACGCCGGCTTCGGCGCAAGAGATCGAGCCGGCGTTCCACAACTGACTTTTCCAATTTGAACGAAGGGATTCCATTGACCAGAAGGCCGCCGGGCAGGATTGCGCTTCAAAAACTGTGACGGCGTAGCCGAGCTTGGCCAGTTCATCCGCGCAAGCCATTCCGCCTGGACCGCTGCCGACGACCGCCACTTTCGATCCATTCGGTGCGGCGGATGACGACTCGACGGCGCCGTGTGCGAAGGCGTACCCGTTGATAAACTTTTCGACCGCACCAATTGCGACCGGATCGGAGCGGGCGTTCAGGATACAGGCGCCTTCGCACAATCGTTCCTGTGGACAAACGCGGCTGCAGATTTCGGGCATGTTGCTGGTGGAGCGCGACAGTTCCGCAGCTTCGAGAAACTTGCCCTCCGCAGTCAGGCCCAGCCATTCCGGAATACGATTTTTTAAGCGGGCATTCCCTGGACGCAGGCCGGCTCGGGACAGTCGATACACCGGCTGGCCTGTTCCCGGGCGGTCTTCTCATCAAACAAACCGGAGATCTCGTCAAAGTCGCAGATCCGTTCGGCAGCAGCGCGCGTTTGGGCGGGGACGCGCGGCTGATGTAACGCCAGTTGTGTTTGGCAGGCCAGCTCGCAGTCGCGCAGTTCATCGCCCTTCATATTCGCACGCGCAATCCCGCCCTCTACGCACCGCTTGCGAAACGCTGCGCATTTGTTGCGCCTTCTTTCGGGACCGATCAGGCAACCGGTTGGTAAGAAATCACGAGCGGTAAGTTAACTCGCCAGCCATAACCCGCTTACTTCTGCACCCCGCCTGTGTGGCATTCGGCGCAGGAGAAATCGGAATACTCGGCATCCACATGCATAAAATCGTGACCCTTTGGATTGAGCTGATCGAGGGTTTCGCCGCTGCCCTGAGCAAGGATGAGATGACACGACCTGCAATCACTCGCCTTGATCGACTTCTTTCCATCGGCCGCCATGTGTTTGCCATCATGGCACCGGAAGCACCCATCCCAATCTTTGTGGCTGATGAAATTAGGATGGGTCCGCCAATCGGTTTTCATCTCTGGAAAGAAATTGTCGCGATAGATGGCCTGCGTCGCCTTGATGATGCGGCTCCGCTTGCGCCGAATCGGGGTAAGTTTCACGCAGCGAAGTCGCGATTCCCTGCGTCGGCGGCGTCCCTGGTGGGTAAGGCTTGACCAATGCCGCCACCGCTTTCGATTTTATCCAGGGAACATTTGGATCGAGCCGCCCCGTGGCCAAAGCCAGATCGACAGCATCGTTAGGTGAATGGACGTTGTGGGCAGGCCGGGTGTGACAATCCATGCAGTCCATCCGCCGAATGCGATGCTTCGCGGGGTCA
Organism: uncultured Verrucomicrobiae bacterium; assembly: GCA_963751725.1. Lineage (GTDB taxonomy): Bacteria > Verrucomicrobiota > Verrucomicrobiia > Chthoniobacterales > UBA10450 > AV80. The sequence continues at coordinate 144,707 of CAVVVQ010000031.1, read as the reverse complement.
TCCTTGAACTCCGCTGTGCGATATTCCGTAACAACGCCTTGAGCGTTCGTCATTCGCACCCACGGAATGGAGAGAAGCTGGTCGTCGGTGGCGATGTACTCGACTTTGTTGGCAATGTTCATGTGCCAATGAATGCCGCCCACCGGGCCGTTCGATCGGGTCCCCGCCGCCGACGTTGAGGAGAAGACGCACGGTGAAAGGAGTATTTTTCTCATCCGAGAGATAATGCCGGTAGGTGCGCTCTACGTTACCCACGTATCGTCTGCGGCCAATGGCATTGTTCGCAGATGGCCTGGGGCGGACGAGGATTGACCTCGGTCACGAAAATAGGCCGCTCGAAGTCGCCAGCCACCGTGTGATAGAGCTGCTTGACGCCGTTCAGTTTCGTCTTGAAGTACGCTCCGGCGCCGGGGCCAACGTGGCATGCAACACACTCGACATTGGCATGCGCCATACGTTGTGACGCAACAAACTCCGGTTCCATTGGGACGTGACATGCTTTCCCGCAAAATTCGACCGACTCCGTGTAATGGTACGTTTCGTAGCTGCCAAGCGCCGTCAGAAATAAGAAACCAACGCGCAAGCAACAAAGGCAAAAATAACTCACGGTCACGTGGCCGTGAGAAATCGATCTGTAGAACGGCGTGTGTCGCAGTCTTACGCGGCTCTGCCCGCCAATGGAGAAACGCGCCAACAAAAATGAGAGCGATCCCAGGAGCAAAAATCCTGGCGCGAAGACATAGGAGAGAATGCCACCGTAAGCGTTCTGCCTGCTTGAAAATTGATCAATCGCGAAGAGAAAGGAGAACGCAAAAAGCGCACTCGCCGCAAGGACATCCCTGCCCAGCTAATCCAGTTCTGGAAATGGCGCCGGAATGACCGTTGCGGAGTGGGAGGCTCAGGCATTCTTCAGTTACCTGTCATCTCTTTCTGAGCCTCCGTCCGAATGAACACGGAGATATGACCGCAGTGAGATGACGGCGAAAAGCCAGCGATTGTTTCAAATCCCGACCGCCTAACCCGTAGTCCCGATAACGGTTATTTTTTGAAACCGCGGATGCGCCACGAGGCCTTGACATCCGCGTCGGAGAGTTTGCTCCCGAATGGTTTCATGTCTCTTTGCCGCTTGTCTTGACGCCTTCCTTAATGGCGCGCTCCGCTTCCCCATCAGAGAAAGACCATTGCACTTTCGCGTCGCGGTAATCTTTGATGTTCAATTTCTTGCCCATCGTCGTGCTGCCGCTGCCCTCTTTGCCGTGGCAGGAGGCGCAATGCTGATTCCAGTTTGCCGACGCATCGGCCGCCCGACCAATACCGGTCGAGGCAATGATGATTGTCGCGAAGAAGAATAGTTTTCTTTTCATGTTGTTAGGTTCTTTCGTTAGCGTTGATCTGCTTCTTTCCCTTTTGAGATTAATCCAAGGTTCCTTCCGTTGCTAGTCCGGAGGATACCAATTTCAAGTCCTCTGATCCGTTCCCCCCGGCGCTGGTGGGATTGAGCGGAAACTGCGCCAGCGGTCCAACGGCATAGCGGCGACTGCCATTAATGCGAGCTGGCTCACAATAAACCCGACCAGCCACGGAAAGGCTTTTTGCATGAAGCCATACGAGTGCAGCCCGACGCCAAGCATATTCACGCCAAACCAGGAAAAGCTAGTCACCACATTGCCAAAGATCGCCATGATCATCAGACCGCGCTGGCGAATGAATCCGCCCCAGCGCGCATGCAAAATGATCGCGCACCAAAGAACGATCAGGACCGCGCCATTTTCTTTCGGATCCCAGCCCCAGAAACGCCCCCAGGATTGGTCGGCCCAGATTCCGCCAAGCACGGTGCCGACAAAACTGAAAAGCGTCGCGAAACAAACCACGCCGTAGGTCATTCGGGCGAGCGAATCCGACGTTTCTTTCGTGAGCGAGCGCGTGAACACGCCGCGGACGATGTAAATCATCGCCAGCATCCCGGCCAGAAACATGGCGGAATAACCGGTGTGATCGCCACCACGTGCGTGGCCAGCCAGATGTTGGTATCCAGGACGGCCTGCAACATTTCGAGCGTGTCGCCGCTTCCCGTCAGGTGATGGGCAATGATCAAGGTAATGAATCCAATCGCACCGGCGCAGGCCGCACCGATGCCATCGCGGAAAATCCGCTCGAGAATCAGCGCCACAATGACCGCGCCCCAGCCGATGAAAATGGCGGATGAATAGAGATTCGTGACCGGCGGTCGTTCCTGCAAATACATCCGCGAGACAAGACCAAAGGAGTGAACGGCCAGCGCGAGCAACAACAGGTAAAACGCGCCTCGATTCAAGGGCTGGCTCCAACCCAGCCACGAAAAGCAGGCGAGCAAGAATGCCGCCAGATAAAGCACCATGCTATGAGTGAATGGATCAACCTGGTTGAACAGGAATTCGTAACGCGCCCGCTCCGTCCCTTGACTTGCTCTCGCGCGATCCGATTTGAGCAGAAGATCGACCTGCTGCTCGAACAGCATCTCGATCCCCAGCCCGATAGGCATCGCCCAACGAGGCATACAGTTCGACCACCGGATAATCTCGCGCTCAGTGATTGACTGCGTCAGGGCCTGCCCAACCGAACGCCAATCGCCCGATTGTGCGCGGGGCCGGGACCAGCGCAGATAAGCCGACTCCGCCAGTTGGTCGTAGCGTTGGACAAGTGCGGTCACCCGATCGAGTTCCGTCTGATCGAACTTCTCTCCTTTTTCGCGGTGTCCGGCCGCTTCTGGCCGCCGCCGGAATCGAGCGCTTTCGAATAACTGCAATTCGCCTGAAAAATCCGTTGCCCCTTCGGGCTGGACGCTATTCTTCAGGCGCTGATAAAGGATGAGCGCGTTTCGGAGATTCAGGATCGCGTTTTGATAAGCGGAGCGTTCGACCGATTGCAGTTTGTCCGCCTGCTCACCCTGCTCTTCGATCTTTTTCAGAAAAGGTTTGAGCTCAGCGGCACTGAAATACTTTCGATCGCTCTGCTGCCAACCGAACAAGCCGAGCACTTCCGCATTTTGGATGACAAACGCCGGATATTGATCGGACAGCAGGCCGCATTGAAAAATGTGTCAGCCAGCCATTTGATTGCGCTGATCTGCTGGCCATCGTCAAACGCAACGTTTCCTTTGAACGAATGATCAGGAGCGAATTCCGGGCGACCGTATCGAGTGGTTTGATTCGTCCGCCCACCAACACTGGAATCTTTCCGAACGGGACCAGGTCGATTTCGTTACTCGCAGTCTTTGGCGGAAAAAAACCAGCCGCGACCCAAAGCGCAGAGATAATGAGCAAGACCAGAAAGGGAAAAATCGTTTCATGCTACGGCTACCCGCCGGCGCGCAAAGCCGACCAGATGATATCCGAATTGCATGAGGAGCCCCGCAGCCACAATGACGCACGCCACATATGGGGCGATGAAGCTCGGGTTACGCACGACCTGGAGGATGGAGGCAGAATCGTCTTTCTGGAATCCCGCCTGATAAAATGTTTCGCCGCGATAGCGCAGTGGATGGTTCATATATATAAGGACCTCACGATTCACCGCTCGTTCCGGATCGATCAAGGTAATGCGGCTGGCGAAGTTCTTCGGGATCTCCGTTCCTGCATAGCGTTCATGGGTGAATTTTTGCAGCGTGACACTATAAGGCTTGTAATACCGAGCCGCACGCATGACCAACTGCCACGAACGCCCGGCGCATGAAAAAGTCTGCGGCGCTCCCAGTGCGTCCGAAACGAGCCATCGACCTAACGATTTTAAGGTCACCCCAGTCGCAGGGTCCACCGGCACAATTTCAACGACAGCGGTAACCACGTTCTGTTCGTCGGTTCCCGTTGCCGCCGGCATTGGCTCTACCATGACCTGCGCGCCCGGACCGTGATCCGCGATCGGCTGAAAGCCCACGAGGTCGCCTGCCATTTGCAATCGCGCGTTTTGAAAGAAATTCCGAACCACGATCTGAAACGGCAAACTGGAGTGCTGGATAATTTGCTTTCCTCGCAAGACCGCTTCCGGAATTGCGGTAACCTGATCGAACTCAGGATTAGTCGTGTCGATGACCGCGAGTTCTTGGCTCCTTGCATCCTCGGAGTAGTTCCTGGTCTCACCATTGGCCAATCGCATATGACTCTCGACTGCGAAAAGATCGGTGAACAAACCGCCGGCCAGCATGACAATCAGGCCGGCGTGGGTCAGATGAATCCCCAGTTTTCGCCAGCCCCAGCGAAAACGCCTGGCATGTGCGGCGACGAGATTCACCAGGAGCACGGCCCCGATAAGATGGCCACCGGGGAAAACGGGAATCTTCCATCCGTCACCATCGGGAGGCCACCAGACAAAGAGGCTTTGGAAGTAACGCTCCTGCGCTTCGTGGATCCCCAGATGAACCTGCGCGAGCGTGCCGGCAAAAATAAGGACCATCCCTGCGGCGAGACACGCGATGGTCAGTTTGAGAGAAGTGATGAGATCGCCAAGCTTGCGCAGCATTGCCTTAAAATCGGACGGATTGAATAAATTTCACGAACTTTGACTTTTGCTGTTCGACCGCCTCTTTTGGGCCGGTCAGCTTGAAGAACCAGGTCGCGTCCGTCATGCCGGGTCCATCCGGCGATCGTCCGGCGCGGTTGCACCTGCGAGATCGACTGTCGAAAAGCCGACTTCGTTCGCGCTTATTGGAGAAACCATGGCGTTAAGTCCCGCCGCGTCGATCGCCGGCAAACCAATCTGTTGTCGCCACCGATTGACGTTATCAAGGTCGTTCCCACCATCACCGGGAAACGTAATCACAGAAATGTCGGCCTTCTCACTGTTCTCACCAACCGTGAAGCTGGCGTAGCGCATGGCGGAAGACGCGCCCGGCGTCCAATCAGCGGGCAGATCCCATTTGATTTGTGGAGTCGAGGATTCGTCGGGCGCTGACACTGCGTCCGCTGCCGCGGTCGGGACATTTCCATCGCGCGATGTGCGGACCCATTTAAGAAAATTCTCCTTTTCCTTTCCGGCCAGCTCCTGATTCCCGCGCATCTTGTAAAAAGAAGTGCCACGAGCATCGGAGGCGATGGCTGCAATGATGCGGCCATCCTTCTTGGCGTCCCCGTTTTCCGGCTCTCCGGAAAGATCGACCACCGCGATGTCGCCGGCGGCGCTGGCTATCTGTTGAACGGCGCTGCCAAGTTTCTCGTTCGTCATAGGCGGTTGGGCCAACTGCGACAACCAGCGGTTGACGTTGTCGAGCAGATTTCCCGCTGAGGGACCAAGCGTAACGAATGAAATGTCGGCGACTGCACCATTTTCGCCGTGCACGAGAAAACTAGCCTGCCGCATTTGTGAAAGCGGCTGCGGTTCCCAATTCGGAGGGACCACGCCATTCAAAAAGCCAACTGCAGCGGCATCAGGCGGTGGGCCGTCGTCGGGTGCGGTGGTTGAATCGAGCGACGGCTTGGCGACGCGGTAGAGTTTGATTTCCTGATCGCTTCGACTACATCCGGCCAAGATCAGCCCGAGTGCCAGAATTGCCGATTGAACCGCACGCAGGCCGGTGGCTAGAGGAAGACCGGCTGCCCAGCTGTCACCACGGCGCTGAGCGCCGTCATGTGCATAGTCCCACGACACAAGATTGCCTGAAAATAGAAGCGAACTAGAACTGAAATTGCAAACTCGAATAGATTGAGTGCGCTTCGTAGTTGTCGTGCCCACCGGAGACTTCGTCGGTGTAGTTGAAGTAAGTGTATTGTAGTTTCAGGCGGGTCCGCTTGGTCAATTGGCGGCTGACACTGACGGAGGCAACATACTCGGTTGCCGTCATTCCATAGGGCAGCGCGACCAGCGCATTATTGTCGTAGTTGTCCGCATGATAATAGGAGTAATCGGCCCGCAGATCTGTCTTGTCGTCCAGAACAAAGCCCGCGGCGCCACTCGCCGTCCAATAGTCATTATGAAAATCGGTGACCGTTGGACTGGTGTTGGGGATGAGATTGTAATCCGCCGGTGTGTTGGTCTCATTCAGCACATAGGAAAAATTTCCCTGGAGATAAAAGCGCGCGGTTGGATTCCAAGTCGCACTCCCGGTGAACACATTATTGGTAATCTCAGCCGTCTGTTCTTGCGTGAAAACGAATCCTGTTGAACCGACGCCGAGTGGACCGGCAGGAGAGACTCCCCATTTTCCATTGATTGTGCCAAGGACATAGTCGTAACGCGCGACCAGGGCTAGCGTACCCAGTTTCGCTGGGATTGGCGGACGCCAGGTCACCCGCATGTTAAAGTTGTCGGTATCCAGTTTCTGGTGAAGCAAGCGCTGGTTCCTTTCCGAACCCGGGACGGGCGCCGTCGCCAGTTCGGACAGAAAATCGTTACTGTAATCGGCCAACCGGTGGAAATATTGGGTCGAGAAATTGAGCCCGGCTAACGGATACCAATTGATGCCCCCAACGTACTTCGCGCTCCACAAGTCTGTATCCTTATTCAGATTTCCCTGATCGGTGGGGCCGACGATTTCGTGTTCGTGCACGTCGCCACTTTCCTCTTCCCATTCGCCTCGAGCGTAAAAGACCCAGTCAGCGAAACCAGTATAACGCAGCTCGAGGGTCTCGGCGAAATTGTCAAAGGAGTCGGAGCTGTCAGCAAATCGAGGCGTTGAATCGGGGACGCGATGAAAACCGCCCTGCGGATTGGTGAGTGAGAAAGGAGGAGTGTTGGCGGTGGTGTTGGTATCCAGGAACGAACTCTCACTGTCCTTGTCCTGGTGCGTATAACGGAACGCCGCCAAGACAGTCAGCGGCGATTGTTGCTGAACAGATTCAACGACGCCCCCTTTGGAGTCGCCTTTGGGAACTGTCCGCTTTTCCGTCTTGATCGGCGCCCACATGAAATTGGCATTGAAGACATGTTCGTCGACATTTGAAATCCCGCTCAGGTTAAGAACACCATGATCGTTCCCTTGCAGGGTAAGAATCGGGTCGCCGTACATTGAATGGTACTGGGCGCCGATAATGCGGGTGCCGCTAATATCGCTGTCGAGGGTGCTATAGGAATAGGCCGTAGTAAACCAGATCGAGTCACCGATCCGCGTTTCGGTTGAAACGTGACCGTTCCACGAATCGAGAGTGTTCTTATCTTTCTGCGTGATAAAACGCTGAGCCCCAGGAAAAGGCACGGCTGGCGGAAGCTGACCCGCGCCGCGCTCCAACTGCAACCGGTTATCGACATCGCTGTGTTCATAGCGCACGCCCAAGCCGATGCCGGTGTTGCCAAAATTTTGCGCGATATCGAGTGTCACGATATCGCGCGTCTCGTCGATGTTGCGAAAGGCAGGCGCAATTTTGCGGGTGGGATTTACGGCCAGCCCCGTCAGTGTCGTATCGCCCCAGATGGTAGAGTCTTTCTCGCCGTTACGCCATAGATGCGAATAATGGACCGTAATCTCCGGCAATTTCGGCATGCGCAAGCCAAATTCGATCCAGGCTTCACCGCGATCGAGTGGGAGCTCCTGGTTAGGCGGTTCAAAGAACTGGCCGTTAATTGGGAAATAACCGCCGTTGCCATCGTACCAGGTGCGAAACTCCGTATAACCGACACGAACATATCCGAGATCCGGCTGACTCAGGCTGACCTTGAAATCATAACCATTGTTATCAAAGATGGCGTGTCCATCGACGGTAAACTGCCCGTTCTTGCCGATCGTTTGCTCGTAGTGCAAATCTTCAATCCCACCGAAGACGTCTCCCGATACCCCATGTTGCTGTTTGAACTGGCCACCGTCTCCATGGATGATTAATCCGCCAATCGATAGCTCGATCCAGTTCTTATACTCCACCTCTTCGACTGGAGCCGGTGTCGATTTGTTGTCCGCGGGCGGTTCACCGGCAAAGAGCGAGGACGCGCTGAAAAGCGTGGCGCAGGCAAATACCGAAGCTTTAGCGAATCGTCGCTCAACGATTTGCGAGAGGGCAATGATATTCATAGGAGCTCTCCTCAGTACCTCAGGTGCGCATTCACCTGCGAGCCATGGACCGCTTCGTGACACCCGGCGGACCAGCAAGTCCCTTGAGGCAATCGATTCGTGTGGTCTGAATCCCCGATGTAGATCCGGCCCGGAATACCTTGTTGCTGGAAGTGGCACTTCAAGCAAAGGGTCGCATTGCGCTCGTTCAGCATCCGCTGATTGACCGAGCCGTGGGGCGAATGGCAGCTGAGACAACCTTCGCGAACCGCTTCATGTTCGAAAACAAACGGACCGCGCTGTGCCGTGTGACATTGCAAACAAGTCCCGTTCTGGCTTAGCAAGGCCGTGCTGGCCGAGCCACCGCCCTTGATCGACTGCGGAAGATTGGTACCGCCGCCTTTGATCGCGTCACCGACGTGTGGGTTATGACAGTCGCTACAACTCATATTGCCAGCCAACACTGGATGGCGATGAGGCAACTCAAATTTTGCCCGCACCTCCAGGTGACATTGGAAACAGGCCGTAGGCGACTTCTTCGGATTAACGATCGTCTTGTTCGCACCGCCGGACGTGACGTGCAGACTTCCTGGTCCGTGGCACCCTTCGCAACCCATGGTCTTCGCGTTCGACCCCGTGGCTTTCAAACGCGCGTGGGTTGCCGTGCGAAAGTTCTTCGTAATCGTTTCGTGACAGGTCTCGCAACTTTCCGAGCCGACAAATTCGGCGCCGGGGATCCCGGGCGGGGCCACGACAGTTCGTTTGTCGTCCAACGAGCTGCAAGACAATAGAACAACGGTGAGCGCGGCTGCTCCCCCGACGCCCCAGAACAGTTTTTCGCCCCTACCGTGAACCCACCGAGTTAACCTCGAGCGCTTCACTGCGGGCGAGATTGTCAGATATCCGTAGCCAACACAACGCATTTCTTCGGAAATAAGCATACGCCGGATTTCTCAGTTGTTAACGCCCGAATAGATCCCGTTCGGGATCGAGTTCACCTTTCCCATTTCGATGCCCGACAAGCGCGAGGAGATTTCCCCGCAAATCTTTTGAAAACACGATTGAATTGTGAAAGCGATTGAAATCCAACCGCAAACGCGATCTCGCTGACGCGAAGATTGTTGCTTCGTAATTGTGCCCGCGCGTTCTCAAAACGTTTTCGCGCAACATAATCGACGAAATTTATCCCGGTTACCTGTTTGAATTTTTCGCTCAAATGCGTCGGGCTGATGTTGACGGCCCGAGCCACTTTCGAGAGCGAAATTGGTTCAGTCGAATTTTGCTCAATAAATCGTCGAGCTTTCCAGACATCGGCAGGTTCGACCCCGTTGAATGCCCTGCTTGATTGGCGCATCTTGAATCATCCTGGCCAATTATGCGCCTGCCAGATGTTGACGGGCTCTCCCATTTCTTGCCGACTCCTCACCTGATCTTGGGAATTCTTAAGGCATCTAATTTCCTGCGCGGGACAATTTTTGCGCGGGAAAGCCAATGCAGGGAGAGCGGGCAACGCATTCACTTCGTTTATTGGAGGCAGGTAGAAAATGGAAAACAAGAACAGAAACAAACAACCAAGAGAAAGAGAAAAAAGAAAATGAAAACCTACCAACAACAAATCCGTTCAGAATGCGGTCGGCGTCTGTTAGGTGTTGGCTTGTTTCTAATCGGCCTGATGGCGTGCCTCGCCATTGGGGTATCAACGGCGCAAGCACAGATGAACACGAAGATGTATACGGTCAAGAACATGGGAATTCTTGACGGCATGAAAGCCTGCGAGCCGACGGCAATGAATAACCTGGGACAGGTGGCGGGCACCGCCACCGCAGGTGATCAACATGCCGCCTTCCTCTATTATTATAATGGCAAAGAAGATGAAATGGAGGATATCGGTGGCCTCGGCACTCGGGCATTTGGGATAAGTCTTTCGGGTGTCATCGTGGGTGATGCCTACTTCCCTAACATAATGAAAGACGTCTCCCATGCCGCCCTCTTTAACGGCGGAGGAGTCGTCGATCTCGGTGTTTTGAAGGGTCAAATGTTTAGCCGAGCAAATAGCATGAATGCCATGCGGCAGGTGGTCGGATACTCCGGCGTAAAACGCGATAGCGCACTAAGCCGGGCGTTCATCTGGACATCGCGAACTGGAATGATTGACATTGGCACGCTGGGTGGACCTCACGCTCAGGCCACTGCGATTAATGAGACAGGTTGGGTGACAGGCACAGCTCAAATAGTTGACGCCATGAAATCGGGGGCAACCCATGCTTTCGTCTATCAACCGCTCTCACAAACAGAGAAATTGACAGAACCAATGCGCGACCTCGGCACGCTTGGTGGCACTTTCAGCTATGGAATGGCCATCAATGCGGACAAACATGTCGTCGGTTATTCCACTATCAATAACCTCGACGGCCAGGTGCACGCCTTCTTCCAGGCGGGGGGGAAGATGGTCGATCTGGGTTCGCTGAACATGCAGGGGTTCGCTAACAGCGCGGCCCTGGCGGTAAACAACACCGATCAAGTCGTCGGTGTTAGTTATACGGTAACCAGCGAAAGAACCCCGCTTAACCGAGTGGGATTCATCTGGGACCGCAAATTGGTCGGGGGTGTCGGTCAAATAACGAACCTGAACGATCTGATCGTATCCGAAGGAAAGGGATTTTGGATTCTTTCGGCGGTCGGGATCACTGACAGCGGGCAGATTGCCGCCAGCGCATACGATTATGCTAATGGCACTATCTGCGCGGTGTTGCTTACGCCAGCCAATTAGGGTCAAGCGAATGAAATCAAAAGCGTCTCTCAAAAACTCAGAGGTCGTGAGAGACGCTCGGGAAAGTGGGTTCCCCCCAAGGAAAGCATCCGGACGAAGCAACAAACTCTTGGGATGCCAGCAATCTCTGAAAAGGAAAAGTCATTCCGCGCGCCGCACAGAGAAACACGCTACTTAATTCTTTCTGAGCGGCATTGAACCCACTTGATGTTGGTTAGTTGAATCGGGGGCATGTTTTCTTGGCCCCAAATCGTTCGGTAAGCGAAATCTCGTCTGCCGCGATGCCCTGAAGTCTTGGGCACCGCTGTCCCGGCAACTGGCATGTCTGGGCTTATCGAGTGATCGACGATCTCTTAGTGTCAGCCCCGTCCGGCCCTGACGTATTTGGAAACGGACCGAATCCAGTCCCCTTGTCCTAGGCAATTTTTGCAGAGGAAAAACCAATCGAGGCGGAGCGGGTAACGAACTTACTCCCTTTATTGAAGTCGGATCGAAAATAGAAATAAAACTGAAACTAACAAAACAAGAAAGAGAGAAGAGAAAATGAAAACCTATCAACAACTAAACTCCAGATGCGGCCACGGTCTTTTGACCGCTGGCCTGTTTCTTGTCGGCCTTATGGCGTGCCTTGCCATCGGGGTATCAACCGCTCAGGCGCAAAACTATTTCGTGAAGGACATGGGAATCCTTGACGGTATGAAGGCCTGCCAACCTGCAGCGATGAACAATCTCGGACAAATCACAGGGACAGCTACCGCCGGTGATCATCAAATTGCCTTTCTCTATTATTATAATGGGAAAGAAGACGAGATGGAAGACCTCGGCGGATTGGGTAGCCGCGGATTCGGCATTAGTGCCGCCGGCATAGTAGTCGGAGACGCCCATTTTCCTGAGCTTGATGAAAAACCTTAAGCCACGCCGCTCTTTTTAACGGCGGCGGAGTCGTCGATCTCGGAACATTGGAGAATCTTACCTTTAGCCGGGCAAGCGCGATAAATGCGATCCGGCAAGTCGTCGGATACTCCGCTCTAAAGCGTGATAGCGCCGAAAGTCGGGCCTTTATCTGGACCCGCGAAACCGGAATGCTTGATATAGGCACATTGGGTGGGGACTACGCGATGGCGTTCGCCATTAATGAGGCTGGCTGGATTACCGGCACTTCACAGATCCCCGATATGGGAATTCGTGAACGCGCAACCCATGCCTTCCTCTATCAACCGCTCTCACCGACAAAACGCCATACCTTGCCAATGCTCGATCTTGGCACACTTGGCGGCCGTTCCAGCTATGGGATGTCCGTCAATGCGAGCATGCACGTGGCCGGTTATTCCACGATCAATGCCTCCGATAATCGCATCCATGCCTTCTTTTATGATGGCGAGAAGATGATCGACCTCGGTTCGCTAGAAAACGAAGGGTTTGGAGATTACAGCGCGGCTATGTCGGTGAATGAATTCCGACCAAGTCGTCGGTTTCAACTACCTTCCAACCGGAAGTAAAGGCCATTTCAACCAGACGGCCTTTGTTTGGCACCGAACCGACAAGGGCGGCGAAATGGTTAACCTCAACAAATTGATCGCAGGATGGTCATCGAGATACTGGCTACTGTCGGCCACGGCAATAAATGACCGCGGACAAATCGCAGCTAGCGCCTACGACTATACAAATGGAACCGTTCGCGCGGTGTTGCTGACGGCAACCAAGTAGTCATAAGAATGAAGGCTAAGAGCGTCTCTCAAACTCAGTGTCAGGGGAGACGCTCGGGGGAAGTAGGCAACCCCCGAAACACATAGCGGAGGCCCTCGCTGTGCAAGCAATTTTTGGAGGGCAAATGCCAATCTACGGCGAGCAGCATCGTCCTCTTGGCAGCTATGTTTGATCAAAGGAAAGAATATGGAATACCTAATCACAATCGCACTCGTCGCCGCAGTGGTGCTCTACAGCCTGATCATCGTGTCCTGCTCGAGGCAACCAGAGTGGTAGAACGAAATGAAATTACAGCTTGGCCTAAACAAGAGACCACGGCTGAATAACGGTTTGACCCATGGCATGAAGGACGAAGCAACAATCGGCGCCTCTGCCTCCAGGCACTTTTTCAGGAAAACGCCGCGAGTTATCGCAAATTCATTTCCGGCGACGATGCCCTTGGGGAAATTTCTCTTCGAATACCTTTATCGACGCGGCGTCCGCCATTCGTTCGGAATTCCAGGCGACTTCGCCCTTCCAACTTTTGCATGGCTGGATAAATCGAAGATCCAGAGCATCACTATGACTCATGAACCGTCCGCCGGGTTTGCCGCGGATGCTTATTCACGAATCAACGGGATCGGCCTGGTTTGTGTGACCTACTGCGTGGGCGGACTTAATGTTCTTAACGCCATTGCCGGCGCTTATGCCGAGAAATCTCCCGTGGTTGTTGTGAGCGGCGCACCGGGACGGAAGGATCGAGAGAAAGATCCACTGCTCCATCACAAGGTAAAGACGTTTGAAACCCAACGTCGGGTTTATGACGAAGTCACAGTCGCAAGCACGGTTCTGCTGGACGAACAACGGGCGGCTTCCGAAATTGTTCGTTGCATTGAGGCCTGTCTGCGCCACAAACGTCCAGTCTACATTGAAGTCCCGCATGACATGGTAGATCGGGAGATCCCGCTGGATGGAATTTCCGCAGGTTGCCCGAAGTCTCCGATCCAGACACACTCGAGTCCGCCCTCGAAGAAGCCTCATTATTAATACGGCGAGCGAAGAAACCGGTCATTCTGGCCGGGGTCGAACTGGCACGTTATCGAACTGCTGGTCTGGTTCTGCGGATGGCGGAGCGGATGAACATTCCAATCGCGGCCGATCTCTTAAGCAAGAGCACTATTCCTGAAAATCATCCTCTTTATCTGGGTGTCTATGGCGGCGCGATGAGCAGCGACGAGCACGTCCGCAAATACGTCGAATCGGCCGACCTTGTTCTCATGCTCGGAACTTTCATCACCGACATGAGTATGGGTTTTTACACAGCCAAACTTGACCGGCGGCGGACGGTCCTGGCGACATCAGAGCGCGTCACCGTTCAATATCATCGTTACGACTCGATTCAGTTCCGTGATTTCCTGGCAGGTCTTAATAAAGCGAAGGTAAGGCCGAAGCTGTTCAAGCACCCCAACCCGCACGCTGTCCCATTACCGCTGAGAAAATCCGAACGCTCTGCAGAAATTGACTGCAGTCGATGTCTTTCGGATTCTTTCCTTGCATTTGGACGATCGCTGCTGCGTCGTGGCCGATATCGGTGACGCGATCTTTGGGGCAGTCAGCATTCGCAGCGACAAACAGGCGCAATTCATTGCGCCTGCCTATTACATGTCGATGGGTTTCGCGGTCCCGGCCAGCATCGGCGTGGCGATGGCGACAAAGAAGTTGCGACCGTATGTCCTGGTTGGCGACGGGGCTTTTCAAATGACTGGCGTAGAGATCTCAACCATCGTCCGTCTCAATCTCAATCCCGTGATCATCATTCTCAACAACGACGGCTACGGCACGATGCGAAGGATTCGTGATGGCCGCTTTAACACCATCACCCAGTGGGACTACAGCAAGATCTGCGAGCTGGTGCGCGGCGGCTACAAGTGCAGTGGTCTCGACAAAGGGAGAATTCGATGAGGCCCTTTGCCACGCGCAAACGGCCGATCGCGTTTGTGTGATTGAAATCAAACTTCCCCGTGATAGCACCAGCCGCCAACTGACCCAAATCGCCAACGAGGTCCGCAAACTGCGCGGCAACGGAAACTCGCGAAAGTAAAACTGGAAGTCGTTAGGCTGCTTTGGCTCGGCGGCGCCCCTCTGAAGGATTGGCGCGAAATTCGGTCGGTGATTGACCAAACACCCGTTTGAAAACGCGATTGAATTGCGTCAACGATTGGAACCCGACATCGTAAGCGATCTCGCTGATGCGACGATTCGGATTCAAGAGCTGAGTCTTGGCGTCTTCCAGTCGCACTCGGGCAACATAGTCGGTGAACTTTAAGGCCGGTTGATTTCTTGAAGACTTTGCAAAAGTGAAAAACGCTGGCGCCAGATGCCTGTGCGACCGCAGCCAATGAAAGCGGTTCCATCTTATGTTGCTGGATGTATTCGCGCGCTTTTTGCACTAGCAGGCGGTTCAGTGTTCTGCTTTTCCAGAACGATCTGATTGATCAGGGCTGAGAGTTGCTGGGCGAAAAAAGTCAGGAGCCGCACGATCGCCCCATACTTCTCCTTTGGGATCACTGGCGTGGTTTCCCAAGCTTTTCGGATATCGCCACTAAACGCCACGCCACATTCCGACAGCTTTGTTGCGGCGCGCTTCTTATCGGATGCAATGGCGGAGCGGCGCAAGACTTGCCCGATCCGTAAGAAACCCGATTGTCTCCTGGCCCAGCTGCACCGGCACTGCCGTCTCGGTAAGACCGAACGGACAGGTTTCGGTATGGGCGGTGATGCCAGTGTGGCGGATGATTTCTGCATGCGATTGCAAACAAACGGCCAAAGTCGCGGGCCGTTTCGACAGGAGTGCGCAGAACCGGTTTTCGTTTGTTTTCGCATGGTGCTCCAGCTGCCAGTATTCCAGGGGCCGCAACGCGAGCGCCAAACCAGTAGCTTTGGAGAAGACACTTTCATAATCACGATACAACCGCGACCGCAGGAGAGTATCGATCAACTGCTTGTTCGCGTTATTGCTGGCGATTGGCGGCGTGGCGGCGGTTATACCCACTATCGACCTTAGTATCTTTTCACCGGGCCGATGTTGCAATGGAATACGAAGATACCCAGGACTGGCTGGCAGCCACTCTCCTGCTCAGCAGCCACCTCTGCGTTTTCAGACAAATTCGTGTTCCTTATCTCGAACGACTAGGACCGGACAAGGTGCGGCACGCACGACCCGCTCGGCAGTACTCCCGATACAAAAGTGTTTCCAACCGGTATACCCATGGGTTGCCATCACGATCAGATCGACGTCAAGCGCTTTGGCCTCTTCCACGATCTCATGCGAGGCAATGCCTCGGCAGAACAAGGATCTTGTTTTCTGCACGTCTGCGTTCTGTGCCAGATTGATCAATTTCCCAAGCTCCTTTTTCGCATTCGGCGAAACCTCATCAATATCCACCGGTGCGAACGCCCCCCCATCAAAAGTCGCTGCTGCGATAGGTTCGAGAACATGAAGTAATGTAAGCTCCGTCCCAAATTGCTGCGCCAAGCGAAGCGCGTATTTGAATGCTTTTTTCGACAAAGGCGAAAGGTCAACCGGCACCAGGATTTTCTTGAGGCGGATGCGAGTTGAATTCGAGCGGATTGAAGTGGTCTTTGCTTTCATAGAAGTCCCCATTCCTTTCAAGCCGCAATGGCCTGAGAAATGCCACTTTGACGAGCAATGATTGGAATCTTGTTCCACGCCAGTAGCCTGCGGTACATCACTAAACTCAGTCGTTTCAAGAATTCATAACCAAACGACTGATCCTCCTCGCAATACGCTCGGAGCGCCGGTGCGTAGAAGAAAATGGCGGTGACTGGCTCAATGGCAATCGTCGTATACGTGCGGATATGAGGTGGGAACATCCACGACCAACCCGTCCGTGGATCGCGCGATCCGCTGCTCGACTCCAAATGCACCTTCCCTGTCTCAACCAAATAAAACCGGTCTGCCAAATCGCCTTCGTGAAAGATAATCTGACCTTTATTGAATTGAGCGATCTTCGCCCAACCTGACAGCGACAACAGATGCCTTCGATCCATCCCCGCGAGAAATGGGTGCCGCATTAGCCTGGTGATCGTGCTTTCAACAGCTGACAATGTCTTCTCATCCCTCACTTCATCATTCAGGGTTGGCGCAGAATCCATTGGCACCAGAATTTTCGGGAGGAAAATCATTTCTGGGCTCGGTTGAGTCACCAGTGCTTGTGTTTTCATGATAGAAGCTTGCCCCGTCATCACAAAGTCGGCCTATCTCAAATTGTTAATGTGTATGCATTTCTTGTGCGGCTAGCGTGGTCTGAAGTTGGTGCTTCTATTGTGCGCGAACCGATACTCGCTCGAGATTGGGGGCCGCCCCCAATAAGATTGTGGAGCGCATCACGAATGGGATCTTGATTTCAGAGACGAGATCGAAAAAGGGACCAGGGCCTACGGGGCTCGCCCCTCGTCGAAAGTTCTACTCTATTTGTAATATGGCCGTAGCGCGGGCTGGAGTTTTCCAACTCGGAGTGCGGTTTCCATTTGAACAACCGGAATCGAACTATCGGCCAGTTGCTGAGTTTCGCCTGCGGCGAGTGCGGCGATTGGTAGACCGTCCTTGAACAAAATGCGGTTTGCCGCGAGCGCGGCGATGCGTGGACCTGGCGTGAGGATTCCCTGTAAATTTAAGGGGTCAGCCGCACTCAGGGTAACGAGTTCTCCAGTTTCAGGCGCTTTGCGTATACTTCGCATTAAACCGATTGCTTCTGGTAAAGCGAATTGTTCGCCGCTAACACCACCGACGAAATAGCCGCCCCGGATATGACCGCGCGCTTCGAGCCGTCGATAAATGCGACCCAATTCATACCAAGTGACAGTTAGACTTTCCCGTTCGAGCAAACGCCGGAAAACAACACCGTAACGACGCAGCAAAACCCAGGCGAACTTTTCGACGACCGCATCGCGATCAGGAGTCTGTTGGACCGGCCTTCGCAGCAACGACCAGCGTCCAGCAAACTCAATGCTGGCCAGGTTTGTTTTCCGCCGCCGTTTGCCTTCGTTCCGGCCCAGCGTCGGGCGTTTGTTCGATGGAACGAGCAGCGCGCGTAATCCATCAAAACTATCGCAGGTGACTAACCCGAGCGCAGCCAATTCAGAGAGCGCTTCTTCAACCTGCGATGGTAATAGTCCAGTTCTCCGGACCAGCTCAGTGAAAAAGAGCGCGCCGCCCTGCAACAATGTGTCGCGGACTGCTTCTGTCGCCGGCGAAAGGTCGACCGCTTCTTTTACCGGAGCGAGCAACAACCAGTCGTCGAGGTTCTCTCGTTGATAAAGCGCGATCGGACTACTCCGAAGCGGAGCGAACATGCGGGACTTCGCATTTTGCGGGAAACTCAGACGACCCCAGCCAACTCGACCCGACAAACAAAGTTGATCGAGCCACTCCGGGTTGTAATCGGTCGTGCGGACATTAAGCACGGCTGATTCCCACGCAGCCAGTGAGAGTTCACACCCATCGAGTTGCTCGAGAACGGATTGCAATCCTTCAGGGCCTTCCACACGATGACTGGCGTCAACCCGTTGCCAGGCAAAAAGGAAACGATAAAAATCCTGTGGTGTAACCGGTTGTATCTCTGCACGCAATCGGTCGATGGTCAGGCGATGAATGCGGGCTAACAAACGGCGATCGCACCATTCTTGCTCGGCTGCGTCGACAGTTGACTCGTCTTCTCCCGGGCGCTTCACAGAAGCACCGCTACATCGGAATTTACCGCGTAGAATGAACCCTTCGGCCTCGAGCGCCAGCAGATCCGCCCGGTGATTACGGACAGATCGCATCGGTGATCGACAGGTTATCGATCCACCATCCCGGCGCCGGGACCGTTCCACCCGTTCCAAAGCGCCACCGGAACGTGACCGTCTGCCCAACCATGTTCGGCCCCAGGTTGATCACGGTGTTGATGTATCCTCCGGAGTTCCCGTTCCAAGCCATGCGACCCGCTAACGGGTTTCCCGAGCCGATCTCTCCAGTGTAACCCCCCGCCGTGATCGTTCCCCCAATATGAAAGTCGGTGACGTCGAGGAAATCGCCGTTACTAATGCTCGGGACCGATACTTCCAGGACGCCTCCATCCCAGAACGTTTCAGAAGTCTCCGTGTTGAAGCTGTTGCGGAATGTCATTGCCGCTGAGGCCGACTGCACCGTCACGTTCACTCGATCCAGCGCCTTGTCGCTGATCCCGGACTGATCCGGAATAAACGCTGCGTTGGGTGGAGTGTCCGGCATCGTCGTCGTTGTCCCCCACATCACGCCGTCGCCCGGGATCGGATTCGATGCCACCCATCCAAGTGGCAGCGCCGGTGCAGTTACGCTATCGAAGTTCTCCGTGCATGTCCCCGGTGCTGGACTTGGAGTCACACCTGGTGTTGCTGTCGGTGTCCCGCCGCCAGGTGTTGGGGTAGGTGTCCCTCCTGCAGTTGGCGTCGGAGTTGGTGTTGTAAGGCCAGGTGTTGGCGTCGGCGTGCTCAGTCGATCATACACTTCCACGAGTCCGATGCCCGTGCCGCCGTTGATCCCCGACAGCAACACCGTGTAAGGCGCAGAGTTCAATGTCGCCACAATAGTGGATTCGAGATTGTCCGACGGGGCGAGTCCTGTCGCCATCAGCAGTGCCTTCTGGTCGGGGGGGAGGGAAGTCCAATTGTTATTGGACGCGAGCAGCGCTCCCTGTGCGTTTCGTAACTCGAGGTAAGGATCAGCCAGCGGACTCGGCACTGAGGTCAATGATGGTCCAATCCCACGGAGGACGAGCAGATCCTGGTCGGTGCCGTCGCCAAGGATGAAGCCCGCAATGACGATGTCGTTACCCGTACCTACATCCGCCCGAGTGCTGATATTGGCCAGCTTCGAATCTTGATTCATCGTCAAATCATAGATCTCGACCAGACCAATTCCGACAACGCCTCCGTTGCCGCTCAAAATCGCAGTGTAAGCGCCTGGATTGAGATCGGCCACAATGGCTGACTCGAGATTGTGGGTCGGCGGAATCCCAGTCGCTTGGATCAGTGCCTTTTGAGCCGGGTCATCCATCCAGTTGTCGTTGCAAAGAGTTTGGATACCCGAGCCCTGCAAACAGAGCATCGGATCAGGCAATTCACTGGGGATACCTAACGATGGCCCGAGGCCTCGGAGCAATATGTGCCGCGGGCCGGTTCCGCTAACGATGAATCCGCCAATACCCACGTCATTGCCGGTGCCAACCCGCAAACGGGTCGAGAGATTGATTGCGCGAGTCCCTGGAATTGGCGTCGAGGTCGGGCTTGCTGAAGTCGTTGGCGTTGGAGTCGGTGTCGTAGTGGGAGTTGGCGTAGATGTTGGGGTTGCCGTTGCAGTGGGCCCGGGTGTGGGTGTGGAAGTTGCACTAGGTTGCGCGCAGTAGATTGCGCCCGTATTTAGAATGAGGCCGCTCGTCGCAGATCCACCCCAGACGATCATTTCGCTGCCGGTCCAAACTGCGTTGTGAGAGTCTCGGGCCAAAGGTGCGTTGACCGTCGTAGTCGCTGTCCAGCTGTCTGTGCCGGCATCGTACCGCCCGCCGGTATTCAAATCGCCGCCGGTGTCGCCGCCACCCCATACGATCATTTCAGTCCCAGTCCACACTCCCTTGGAACCCGATCGGGCCGGAGGTACGTTCGCGAGGCTCGTAGCCACCCAAGTATCATTGAGAGGGTTGTATCTCCCGCCGGTGTTCGTGACCGTGGACGTTTCAACCACACCGCCCCAGACGATCATTTCATTGCCAGTCCATACGACTTCGTGACTGATCCGGCCCAGCGGTACGTTCGTCAGCCCGGTTGCCGTCCAACTGTCGGTATTGGGATCATACTTGCCTCCGGTGTTCAAATAGTGCATGAAATCACTTCCACCCCACACGATCATTTCGCTGCCGGTCCCCACGGCGCTGTGGCTCTCGCGCGCTGTGGGCGCATTCACAGTGCTGGTAGGCTCCCAACTGTCGTTAGACGGATTGTATCGCCCCCCAGTGTTCGAAATGCAACCACTGCAGATGCTTCCGCCCCAGATAATCATCTCGCTGCCGGTCCACACTCCGCTGTGATAATTTCGCGCGATAGGCGCGTTGACGGCACTGATTGCTGTCCACGTGTCCGTAATTGGATTGTATCTGCCTCCGCTATTCAAACGGATATTATCGCCGAATCCACCCCAAATAATCATTTCGCTGCCACTCCACACCGTACTGTGAAACCATCGCGGATCTGGTGCGTTGGCAATGTTCATAGCTGTCCAATTATCAGTAGCCGGATCGTATCTTCCCCCCGTGTTAAGTTGTGTATTACTCTGGTCGGAGCCGCCCCAGACGATCATCTCGCTGCCGGTCCAGACCGCGCTGTGGGCCTCGCGCGCGGTGGGCGCGTTCATAGTCGTCGTTGGAGCCCAGCTATCTGCGCACTCTACAGAAGAGATTTCTGGCAGCTTGTATGCGGCACCAGGTGGATCGGCCTCTCCGCGGACGATGTTACCAGGAGGCGAAGGCGGAGAATCTGCGATCGCTTCGTGGTTATGAGTCTGCCCATCTTCGCACTCCCTAACAAGACGCTCCGCTAGAATCGGCCTGACCAAGCATTCTGCAATGACAAACGGGTCGTTGCCAACCGCTTGGAAGAGTTCCCTCAACACCTGCGGCTCTCTTGTGTGATTGGCCATTCGCTCCATCTCGGCTTGAAGTTCACTCGCAGTGATTGGCCATCCGCGCCCTTCTGCGAGAAGTTGCGATTTGCGCAGGTACTCCTCGACTTTGTTCTCGATCTGGGCCTTCGAGACAATTGTGTCCAATCGAGGTTTGGGCACTGGATTTTCTTTCGGCCAGATCCGATGTCCCCAGTAGACCTCTTCGATTGCGTGTTGATAGGTCGTGCGTTCAACAAATGTGAGCGTCTTAGGAAGTTGTTCGTTGGTGTCCCGTGGATAACATTTCAGTTCGCCCGCCGTTGCACGCGGCACGCCCGGGCCAAGCAGGCTGGTGCTGCCCATGAAGACAACAGACACGCAAGTGCCGAAAACCCCACGTCGCGACGTGTTCCAGAATCCTTTCAAGGATTGTCGTCGCCACCATTCGAGGCGCATGACGTAAAACTAAGATAAACGTCGCGACCAACGTTGTCGTTGTCAATAGGGTATGTGATGGCCGGGGTGACACATTCCGGATTGCCTGTGGATACGAATGAGTATTGCTGGAACTGGGTTCCACCTAGGCCGTTCTCCGTGTGCAAGAGACGGAACGACGGTCCCACCGTAAAGTGTCCAGTCATCATCACGGTTAGTGTCCCGCCAAGATTCGCCGTACCGCCAAGGCCGCCGGACGAGTACACATCGACTCCATCAATGGTTTGTTGTGGCGTCACCTGGAAGATCGTATTTGCCGTATTCGTACTAGGCGTCAGATCGAGAATGCCGTCGATAAAGAGCGATCCAGCGTCTGTCTGAGGTGCCAGCGTCCCAAACACTTTCGCTGTCACAGCAGGCTCGTTCAGGCCAGTCATTTGGAAAATCCCAGAACCGCCCAACGTACCTGATCTCCCCACCTTGATGCCAGGGATCGTGGAACTATTATTGGCGATACTAATCCCTGCAGGAAATTGAAGGTTGAACGTGGCCGTCCCACCTGTTGAAGTGTCTGCGGTGCAGCCGACGAAAAGTCTGGAATCAGACAAGAGGTTCCAAACAATCCCACCGCCAGCAACATTGACCGAGCCGGTTGAGCCCGGATAAGCACCGAGATACACGTTATGGCTCCAGAGAGTCGGATGCGAACCATTAACAATCGAGAGGGTGCCTCTGCCGTACTTTCCGATATAAAAGTCGCCGCCATCTACTTGCAAATAAGGGTTACTCCCCAACTGGGACACATTTATTTTCAGTCCGCCTAAATCAGCCGGACCGTCGCCGATCGTGAGAGAACTTGGCAATCTAAGCGGGCTGGGTATAGCGGTAATATTTGCAACCCCGACGTTTATGGTGGTGTCCGAATAATGGGGTATGCAAGGGTTCCAGTTTATTGCGGCGTCCCAATTGCCAGTGCGACTAGGATTATTCCAAGTTGTTGATGGGCACTGCGCTCGAACAATCGAACTGGAAGCCGCCAATACCATAACTAAGAATATCCCGATTAGAACCAAATGTGATGGTGATTTATTTTTCATGATTTCTCTTCGTCTGGTCAAGATTTGTGTTGAATTAACCGCCCCTGCTGCTTCTACCCAGCGCCCCTCCTATCTCCATCTCCGAAATTCCTGAGACGAAGTTCTCGACTCTTTTAGGAAGGCGAACTTGCCAGGTCTTCATTGCAACTGGCGGCATGAAGCAAACGCATTCCAGGCGCGAACCCCGGCCTTGATTCCCCAGCAGCAAGATCTCTTCGTGACAGGTGATGCCCCAACAGTGATCACAAGCACATGGTTCCCACTCAGCTGGGAAAAAACGCACACGGCCGGCCGGTTGACGACGAAGGAAGGCACAGGAAATTCACTGAGCCAGGTTCGAGGTAAGAGACTCCGTTGACAGTTTGTATCACGAACAGTTCGCAGAGGGGAAATGAGTTACGTATCGTGACAAGATCGAGGTTTTACTTTAGTTAGGCCACATATCGTAATTTGCGATTACGTTGCGCAACGCTTAGTGCAGCCGCGAGAGAGCAAGAAGAGGAGCCACGGGGGTACAGACGTGAGGAGCACCACGGAGTCGTCTTTCCGAAGTTTCGGCGCGACGTTTTGCGCGGGAGCGGAAAACGGAGCCTACGGGGCTCGAACTTCCGCCGAGAGTTCTTCTCTATTGTTCTCTACTTGTAATACGGCCGCAACGCCGGCTGCAATTTTCCAACACGGAGTGCGGTTTCCATTTGGACAACCGGAATAGAACTATCGACCAACTGCTGCGTTTCGCCTGCGGCGAGCGCTGCAATCGGCAGGCCGTCTTTGAACAAAATACGATTTGCCGCGAGCGCGGCGATGCGCGGACCGGGTGTGAGGATTCCCTGCAAATTCAAGGGATCAGCCGCGCTTAGGGTAACGAGTTCTCCGGTTTCGGGAGTCTTACGGATACTTCGCATTAAACCGATTGCTTCCGGCAATGCGAATTGTTCGCCGCTGACGCCGCCGACGAAATAGCCGCCCCGGATATGACCGCGCGCTTCGAGTCGACGATAAATGCGACCCAATTCATACCAGGTCACGGTTAAACTTTCCCGTTCGAGCAATCGCCGGAAAACAATGCCGTAACGACGCAGCAAAACCCAGGCGAACTTTTCGACAACCGCATCGCGATCAGGAGCACAGGCATCTTGCCTGTGGGGAGTGCGGGCGTCCCGCCTGCTCAAATCATCTGAGGGACAGGCGGGACGCCCGTCCGCCCCACAGGCAAGATGCCTGTGCTCCAAATTTCGCAGCAATGACCAACGTCCAGCGAACTCGATGCTGGCCAGATTTGTTTTGCGGCGCCGTTTCCCTTCGTTCCGTCCAAGCGTAGGACGTTTGTGGGATGGAACCAGAAGCGCGCGTAGTCCATCAAAACTATCGCAGGTAACCAATCCAAGCGCAGCTAATTCAGAGAGTGCTTCTTCGACCTGCGATGGCAATAGTCCGGTTCGCCGGACCAGTTCGGTGAAAAAGAGCGCGCCGCCCTGCAACAATTTGTCGCGCACTGTTTCTGTCGCCGGGGAAAGTTCGACCGCTTCTTTTACCGGAGCGAGCAACAACCAGTCGTCGCAGGTTCTCCCGTTGGTAAAGCGCGATCGGACTGGTCCGAAGCGGAGCGAACATGCGCGACTTGGCATTTTGCGGGAAACTCAAACGCCCCCAGCCAACTCGACCAGACAAACAAAGTTGATCGAGCCACTCCGGATTGTAATCGGTCGTGCGGACATTAAGCACGGCCGATTCCCATGCAGCCAGCGGGAGTTCGTAGCCATCGAGTTGCTCGAGAACGGATTGCAATCCTTCAGGACCTTCCACGCGATGTTCTGGCGTCAACCCGTTGCCAGGCGAAAAGGAAACGATAGAAATCCTGCGGCGAAACCGGTTGAATTTCCGCGCGCAAACGATCAATCGTTAGGCGATGAATGCGCGCCAACAAACGGCGATCGCACCATTCCTGTTCGGGTGCATCAGCGACGGCCCGCAAGGCCGTGGCTACAGCGGGTTCACTCTGGACGGCCCGCAAGGCCGTGGCTACAGCGGAAGCGCCGCTACATCGAAATTTTCCGCGCAACACAAACCCTTCGGCTTCGAACGCCAGCAGACGCCGCGTCGACTTCGGTCTTGGTCAAATCGAGGATTTCGGCGAGATGACTGCCGTTATCGGGCCTGACACTTCCATTCGGCCGCGAATCAATTCGCGAATCGCATCCGCGCGTTCCGAAATCTTCCCGTTGCGATCTCCCGCGTCGGGCAATGGCGGATCCATCATCGCGGCTGGATAAACAAGCCGCAGCATTGGCAGTTGTTCGGCCGCGACCCAGAAGGTTTTCTCGTTCACCTGCAATCGCGTCGCGCGATTGGCGGAAACGAGCTCGCTTCAACAGATATTCAGCGGCCGCGCCATTCTTCTCATGATGAACCGAAGCGGCAACCTCGTCCGAAGTCATCGCTCCGAGCAGCATCAGGGTATCATGCAGTTCATCGGCATTCGTCGCTTTGGGCCATGCTTCGGCTTGAACCTTATCGATCGCCGCCGGGTCCAGAATGCCAAGTCCGTCGCCGCCTGCTCGTTCGGAAGCGCGACGAGTGTAAACCGCCTGTGTCCGGCGTTCCTCCAGCGGGGCGTTATCGAGAAATGCATACGGCCGTGCATTCAGAATCTCTGAGGCCAAAGGCGACGGCTCGGGGAGATCTCGCGCGATACAACGGATCTCGCCCGTTCTCGATCCGACGCAGAACATTCTCTAACCCTTCGATGTCCATCGCCTCGGTCAGGCAATCGTCAATTGTCTGGTTGACCAAGCGGATGATCCGGAATTTCGCGATCGCCGACGATGTGTTCGAGACAGGCGAGTTGGTCGGGGAAAACTGCCGCCAGCAAATTTTCCGATTCCATCCGTTGCAATGGCGCGGCGAGCTTTGTTCCGCCACGAAAACGCGGCACCGCCAGGGATCGCGTCGCATTCCAACGCCATCGGATGGTGAACATCGGCGCGTCGAGCAACGCTTGCACGAGCACTTCGCGCACAGTCTTGGAATTCAGGTAATGAAAAACTTCCTCGAGCGGAAACGAATGCTGTGTTCCGAGTGAAATCACAATGGCATCATCAGTCGCCGCCGCTTGCAGTTCGAAATTGAACGAGCGGCAAAACCGTTTGCGTAACGCCAAACCCCAAGCCCGATTGATTCGATTCCCGAAAGGCGAATGCAGGACCAGTTGCATCCCGCCCGACTCATCGAAAAACCGTTCCATCACCAGTGTGTCCTGCGACGGAATCGCGCCTAAGCGCTCGATTGGCATCAACGAAGTAATCTGCGATTTGCTGCGCCAGCCGCGGCGAGAACTGGATCTCCCGGGTCAACCAGTCGCCAACGTTCGTTCCGTTCTCGATTTGTTTGGCAATTTCGTCTCGCAAATCCGAAACCGCCCGTGACAATTCCGAGGTGCGCGCTGGAGCTTCGCCAAGCCAGAACGGAATCCCCGGTGGCTGGCCTTTCGCGTCTTCCACTCGAACCACGCCCGAATTGATTCGCAAGATTCGCCAAGAAGCGTTCCCGAGTTGGAAAATATCGCCCGCCATACTTTCGACTGCGAAATCTTCGTTGACGGTGCCGATAAAAGTTTCCGTTGGCTCGACGATCACGCGGTAATCGGCGTTATCCGGAATCGCGCCGCCCGAAGTCAGCGCCACCAACCGCGCGCCACGCCGGCCGCGCACCCGATGATTGACTGCGTCATGATGAATCAACGCGGCGCGTCGGCCCCGTTTGGTGCTGAATCCGTCCGCCAACATTCGGATCACCCCGTCGAACTCGTTCCGCGCGAGATTTCGATACGGCCACGCCGAACGAACCAGTTCGAAAAGCTCAGTTTCTTCCCAATCTTCGGTTGCGGTCGCAGCGACAATTTGCTGAGCGAGAACGTCGAGCGGTTTTTCCGGAATGATGAGGCGATCCAGTTCGCCTCGCCGCACGGAACGCAACAGGGCGGCGCACTCGACCAATTCGTCGCGGCTTAACGGAAAGATGCGTCCCTTGGGTAACCCGCCGCGTTTGATGTTCGGCGCGCCCCACGCGTTGCAGCAGTGTGGCGATGGAACGCGTCGTCCCCAGCTGACAAACGAGATCGACCGAACCGATATCGATCCCGAGTTCAAGCGATGCCGTTGCGACCAGCGCCCGGAGTTCGCCGCGTTTCAATCGATCTTCCGCATCGAGTCGATGTTTCGCCGACAGACTTCCGTGATGCGATGTGACTGCGTCGTCTCCGAGTAACTCACTCAGGTGATGGGTGACGCGTTCAGCCATTCGACGCGTATTCACGAAGACAAGCGTGGTCCGATGCGCTTCGATCAAATCAGCCAGCCGCTTGTAAATCTCTTCCCAGATTTCGTTCGACATCACCGCTTCCAGCGGCGACTCCGGAATTTCAATCGCAAGATCCAGTTCGCGGCGATGGCCAGAATTGATGATGGCGCAGTTCGGGTTTCCTGCCTGATCGACCGACCGCGTTCCGACGAGGAACCGAGCGACTTCTTCAATCGGTTTTTGCGTAGCAGACAAACCGATTCGTTGAAGTGGATGATTGGTCAGCGCGGCCAGACGCTCGATGCTTAAGGCGAGGTGCGCGCCGCGCCGGTCATCGACTAGCGCATGAATTTCGTCGATGATTATTGTTCGCGTGCTACGCAACATTTGCCGGCCTGAATCCGAGGTGAGAAGCAGGTATAACGACTCGGGTGTAGTAACGAGAATGTGTGGCGGATTCTTGATCAACGCCTGGCGTTGCGCGGCCGTGGTGTCGCCGGTGCGAACTTCGGCGCGCACATCGATTTCGCGGTTTTCCGTTTCAAGAAATGCTGCGCGAATACCGGCGAGCGGTTCCTGGAGGTTCTTGCGAATATCGTTGCTCAATGCTTTGAGGGGCGAGACGTAAACGATTTGGACTTCGTTTGGCAGTTCGCTGGCCGCGCCTTCGCGGAAGAGCAGGTCGAGCGAGGCGAGAAATGCAGAGAGCGTTTTGCCTGAGCCGGTCGGAGCCGAAATGAGCGTATGGCGTCCCGATTGAATAGCGGGCCAACCGTTGGCCTGCGGTTCGGTCGGTGATCCGAATGTCTTATCGAACCACCGCTGGACCGCGGGATGAAACTGGAACGTTGGTTTAGCCATACAGGAGCCACCGACACAGCGGCTCATGCATTAATTTGAAAAGGAATCGCAGGATCGCAATTAGCTCCGAAGATGTGAACAGGAGGAAGTAGAGAACGCAGAAGGTCTGTGCAGCATTCGTCACGGCGCGGGCGTGTCCCATTGTTCGCCTCTCCCTTCTCAAGGGAGAAGGTAAGGTGAGGGTTCGAGAGGCGAATGCTTGGTCTGACCTGAAGGGGAAAGCGAAAGCGACTCCGCCCCTCACCTCAGTCCTCTCCCCACAGGTGGGGAGAGGAGGCCATCGCGCAAACATCATCGTCGCGCTTCGGAAACTCGAACGGTTTGCCGTCGTCACGGGAAAGCGGCGGAGCACCGCCGCACTCCACAACGCAAGCGAAAGATAGGTGGCGTTTGAATGCGGCGGCCACGTCTTGGAGTGCGGCAGCGCCCTGCCGCTATCAAACCGAGCGTCGTGCAGTTCCAGGATGCCGGAAAAAACGCGGAGTTGCATTTTGGCCCCCACCCGCGACCGTCAACTCCACGACTTCCTTGAACATACGCAAGCTGTCCCGGAAGAAGCTGACCTTGCTGCCATCGTTGTGATTCCATCGAACCGCAATCTCCCGCATTCTCAACCCAGCATGATGCGCCAGGAAGAGTAATTCGACGTCGAAACCGAATCCATCTGTCTTCGGCTTGCTCAAGAATCGGACGGCAAACGTCGAGCCGGAAAGCCTTAAATCCGCATTGCGTATCCCAAAAAGGCAAACCAGTCGCCACACGAACGATCAGATTAAAGATTCGCCCGCCCTGCTCGCGTTTCCACGGCTGATGAACACCAATCAAGGTCCGATCCAACGCTCGCGATCCGACCGCGACATCAATCTCTCCAGCCGCGATCGGCTCAATTAGCTTTGGAGCTTCGTCGATCGGCGTCGAAAGATCGGCGTCTGAAAACAATGCGATCGGTCTGGCCGCCGCAAGTAATCCAATCCGCGTCGCAGCGCCTTTCCCACGATTCGGAAAATGTTCAAGCAACTGAGTCGCAACTGAACCGGCTTTGGCAAATTCCTCCCGCACAATTTCAGCGGTCGCGTCTTTCGAACCGTCATTGACCACAATGAGCTCACTCTCCGGGGCTGGCGCGCTTCAGGTAATCGAGCGTCACCCGCAGACTCTCGCCAATTCGTCCTGCCTCGTTGTAGGCCGGAATCACAATGGAATAAGAGAGAGAGGACATTGATGCTATTCCGGAAAAATATCAGAGCGCCGTTCGTCTGTCGGAGTGCGGATTATCTGTATATCTATCTCTCTATCCTACTTATAGATCGCTATTTGTTCCTGGCCGGTTGAATCGACGTGGGCTCGATACATGCCGGTTGTGTTGAATGGAAGCGAAATGTTACCGTTTTTGTCGATCGCGATCAATCCGCCAGTGCCGCTCAGATCACTGATTTTGTCGATAACGGCCTGGGCGGCCTGGGCCAGCGGCATCCCACAATATTCCATCAGGGCAGAAAGATCATGACCGGTCCCCAATCGGATGAAGTATTCGCCGTCACCTGTTGCGGACATGGCGCAGGTCCGGTTGTTGGCATAGGTGCCAGCCCCGATAATGGGGGTATCGCCGAGGCGCCCCGGTCGTTTGTTGGTGTTGCCCCCGGTCGAAGTCGCCGCGGCCAGGTTCCCTTCACGGTCGAGCGCGACGGCCCCAATCGTGCCATGCCGGTCTTGATCCGAAACAACAAATGGTTTCCCACTGGCCTGCGGCGTCGGCTATCGCTTTCTGGACCCGTTGTAGCGCCATGCGCCGCTCCTCGGTGTGGAAATATTTTTCGTCCACCATTTCGAGGCCGATTTCACGGGCAAATTGTTCGGCCCCCTCGCCTACCATCAAAACATGATGCGACCGTTCCATTACAGCTCGTGCCAAATCGACTGGGTTCTTCACGTGGCGCAGTCCGCCCGCCGCTCCGGCTTTTAGCGTTTTACCGTCCATTATTGCGGCATCGAGTTCATGGGTGCCGGCGCTGGTAAAAACGGCGCCTTTCCCTGCGTTGAAAAGCGGATCGTCCTCCATTGATCGGACTGCTGCGACGACGGCATCCAGGCTCGAACCATTCGCCTTCAGGACCTTATGGCCAGCGTCGAGCGCCTCTTTTAACCCCTCTCGAATGCCCTTCTCGATGTCCGGTGTGATCCGATCGGGAGAGATCGTGCCGGCACCGCCGTGAATCGCGAGTCCAATCTTTTTGTTATCGGTTTCCATGGTTTCCGGCCGCGAAGCCCCTTGGCTGCGGAGCATAGCGAGGATTTTTCTCTTTGCACGTGAGGGAACTGGGGCAACTTCCGCCTAGAACGCATCTCATAAATAGGGAATGGGTTCTAAACATGGCTGGGGAGCATCGCAACACAGATTTGACTGGGACGATCGAGACGAACCCGATCGTCGTGGTGCAAGAGATCGGAAAGGAGAGCGTTGGATTCCTTTCCCAGATCGGCAGCATGTTCTGGTTCATCATCAACACGGTCACCGAGACGATGGACAACATGCGGCGGGGCCGCGCTCCTTTTCGGGCGTCCTCGTTCTTTGAACACACAGAGCGAGCCGGGGTCGGGTCGGTTCCACTGGTGGCATTGGTTTCATTTTTTCTGGGGCTGACCATGGCGCTATTGACCGGGTACCAGCTTCAACGTTTCGGGACCGAACGATTGGTTCCAGGGCTGGTCGCAATCGCGTTCACCCGTGAACTTGGGCCGCTTTTAACTGGGATCATGCTCGCGGCACGAATTGGAGCGTCTTTCACCGCGGAACTGGGAACCATGCGTGTTTCCGAAGAAGTGGAAGCGATTGAAGCGATGGGGATCGGGCCACTTCGGTTTCTGGTTGCGCCAAGGATGCTCGCGCTTTTTTTGTTGATGCCCTGTCTTTCAACTATCTCAAGCATCGCTGCGATTGTGGCGACGAGTTTCATCTCGTACGCCTACTTCAATATTGCGTTCGTTTATTACACAGATCTGGTCCTAACCGCTCTGTTGATTCGTGATATCATTACGGGGATCGCGAAGAGTTTTTTGTTTGGAATTCTGATCAGCTCGATTGCCTGTTACCGCGGGCTCAGCGTTGACGGCGGCGCTGCGGGAGTCGGCAGCGCAACTACCTCGAGCGTAGTGACAGCGATTACGACCGTGATCGCGTTCGATACATTGTTTAATATCGTCTACGTCGTGTTTTTCCCGTGAGCGCACCCCAACCTTCAGTTGTTCAGCTCCGGGATGTGCGCCTTCAATTTGAAGAAAAAACGGTGCTCGACGGCGTTTCACTTTCAGTCGAACCGCTTGATCGCCTAGTCATCATGGGACAGAGCGGAAGCGGAAAGAGCACAATCCTCCGATTGATTCTTGGTATCCTGCAACCATCGGACGGAGCGGTTTTTTTCAAACAGTTTGAAGTTTCGCGACTCGAAAGACGCAAGCTCCAGCAAGTCCGTGCGCGGATCGGAATGGTTTATCAATATTCCGCGTTGCTCAGCTCACTTAGTGTCCACGACAACGTGGCGTTGCCACTGGAAGAATTGACCAAGAAAAGCCAGGGCGAAATCGACCGCATCGTAGATGAAAAGTTGGAGCTGGTTGGGATGATGGATTCGAGAAACCAAATGCCATCGGAATTGAGCGGCGGGATGCGCAAACGCGTTAGTCTGGCCCGAGCACTGGTCATGGAGCCAGAGCTGATTCTGTTTGATGAACCTTCGGCTGGACTCGACCCGGTAATCAGCTCGGTAATTGACGAGCTAATCATAACTCTGACGGAGAAATCCAAGGTAACTTCGGTTATCGTCACCCATGAGATGGACAGCGCGTTCCGGGTTGCTACAAAGATGGCGATGCTTTACAAAGGTAAAATTATCGAAACTGGCGACACGGAATCGTTCAAAAGATCCTCGAACCCGGTCGTAGCCCAGTTCTTGAGCGGCAGCACGGAAGGACCGATTTTGGAAGGAAGCAAAGATGCAGTTACGACGTAACGAAATTCTAACCGGTCTCCTGGTATTGACGTCGGTGGCGATCCTAACCGGTCTATTGCTTCTCCTCGGCGCACCCGGTCTCTTTCGCCCATTGGCGACCTATCGCATTTACCTCGACAACGCAGCCGGCATCAAATTGGGAGCACCAGTCCTGCTCGCTGGCCGCAAGATTGGACAAGTCGACAAGTTGTTTTCCCCCGTTTCGAAAGAAGACGCCCAACGAGCGGAAGCCGCCGCGAAAACAGCACGGGTAAATGATCCATATGCCTTGCCAACTCAGGCCCCGAAACCGAACTCCACCCCCGCCCCGGTCGCCCCGCGGATTCGATATGAAGCCCGCATTGACGTTAAGGTAGACAAGAAGGCGGAGGTTTATCGAGACTCCAGGGCACGCCTGATTACACTTGGATTACTCGGCGAAACCGCAATCGATTTTACCCAGGGAAACGAAAGTTCCGGCCGCGCTAAGGATGGTGAAATGTTCGCCGGCGACCGGGTTCCCGATTTTGGCGAAGCCATTGCCGAAGTGCTCGAGATCATAAAGCCGGTGGCGGTGGAAGCGACCGGAACCCTGCGAGAACTTCAAACAACAGCGCAGAATCTCAGTAAAATCACCGAGGAAAATTCGCAGTTGAGCATGGCACTGGCACAGATGCGGACATTTGCTGAGAACCTGACCAGCCTGACTGCACGCGACAGTTCGCTTTCGATTGCGTTGAAGAATGTTGAAAAAATCAGCACCGACCTGACCAGCACTGATAACATCAAGATGACGCTCCAAAATTTCCGTGAATCGTCTGATAAACTGAAATCGATGGTGAACGATTTCAGCAAATTGGGACCGGACCTGAGGGAGAGCGGCGCGAACGTGAAAGACCTAACCGCTACGGTAAAGGCGCAACCGTGGCGATTGATCTGGCCAAGCACCGTGAAGTATCCGGAGAACCAGCAGCAAACGACCGCACCGAAAAAACCACCGAAATCATCACACCGATAGGAGTTCCGGCCAATTTTTAGGCCACGGACAACACGGATTAAACACGGATTTGTTGTAGCCACGGCCCGGTGGGCCGTCCGGGAGAAAGGCGCACGTTTCGGATCGCGTTGTAGTGGCGCTTCTGTGAAGCGCCCTGATATCGACGTGAACAGCAAATCCACCACTCAAAGACCGATCGAAGTCAACTCACTGGCGCTTCGCAGAAGCGCCACTACAAAGAAACCCTACGGACCGTAGCTCTTGGTGAATTTCTTGCGCGACTCGGACTCGTTCTCCGCCGGTCCCGAAGAATCACTCGTCGGCTCGGACGCACTCGGCTCCGGCGCTTTCGACTCAGCCGGCGGAACGAGAACCTTGTCCCTTCATCTGTTGCGAGACCTCGACAAATACCATCTGCAAATTCGAAATCGTGCTCCGCAACACGTTGGCCTCTTCATTCGTCAGGTTCCCCCGCGTCTTCTCCTGAATCATCGCCAACTGGTCGATGAACATTTTCGCCAACTCCAGATTTACTTCTCCTTTTCCGGTTTGCGGGTTCGGGATTTGACCAAGAAACAACGCTGCATTCTGAGCCTGCATCATAACGAACTCAATGAAGCGCTGCGATAATTCTCCGGATTGTGTAGTGGTTTGAACTTCGGCCATAACTATCTCCCGTCTTTTGTTTTTGGTTGATCCGGCGGCCGCACAATCGCGAGCACGTACGGTTGTTTTTGAAAATACTTTGCGGCAACCGCTTTCACCTCGTCCAGCGTAACCGCTTCCAGGTCGCGCTCGAGCGTTTTATAACGGTCGAACCCAAGTCCATAAAGTTCATCAAGAGCCACCATATATCCAAAGGAATCGTTACTCTGGTTGGCGATCTGCATCTGGCCGATCAGTTTTTTCCGAGCGCGGTTCAGCTCCTCAACGGTTAAACCTTCCTCAGCGAGTTTGTTAATCTCCTCAAGTAACGCGCCCTTCACTGCCCCGGCCTTTTGCGGATCGGTTCCGAGGTAAAACAGGAACAATCCCGGAACTAACCCCTGCATCTGACTGGCGCCGACATAGTAAGCTAAGCCCATCTGTTCGCGAATCCGGATGAAAAATCGGGAACCAAGATCGCTGCTCGCTTCGTCGATCAATTCGAGGGCATGTCGGTCTTGGCTGAACATGTCCGCCCCGCGATATCCAACCATCATCACACACTGGGCCTTGTCCTTCAGCGCTTCGACAACGGTGTTTTGCGCGAGCACCGGCGATTGCGGCACGTTGGTCAAAGCCAATTGACCAGGCGGTAGGTCGCGAAGGCTTTCTTCAAAGATCTGCTTCGCTTCATCGGCCCGGACGTTACCGAACACCGATATGACGCAGTTCCGCGCCGTCAGATATCGGTCACGAAAATCGACCAGATTTTTTCGGGTCAAACCCGAGACTGATTCAGCTGAACCTTTCTTACGAAGCGCGTATGGATGTTTCGAGAAGAGCGCTTCGCGCAAAATATCACGGGCCACCGTGGTCAAGTGCTCTTCATCTTCCTGGATTCCAGCGATCTGAACGCTTTTTTCACGCTCGATCGCTTTTTCGGGAAAGATCGCGTTGAGCAAAATATCGGAGAGCAATTCTGCGCCGACTTTGAAATCGGGCTGAGTTATCTCGAGAGAAACGGTGAAGCTGTTGTTGCCTGCATCGCTGCCAATGCTTCCGCCAACTGCTTCGATCTCATCCGCTATCTGTTCGGCGGGACGGGTCCGGGTGCCTTTAAGCAACGTCTTCGCCATCAACCGCGTAATGCCATTGTTGTCCGGTGATTCCGCCAGAAGGCCACCGCGAAAAACAGCGACCACAGAAATGAGCGGCAACCGCGGATCTTCTCGGACTAACAATCGCAGTCCGTTCGACAGCTCGACCTTCTGGATTTCACCGGCGCTCGCCGCGTCGTCGTGCTTAGTTGCGATTGTCCCACTGGTCTTCGGGTTCAAGGAAACGATCGTCCGATTTTCGGGAGTAAGATACTTTCGCGCAACACGCTGGACGTCTTCTGCCGTTGTTTCCTGGATAGCAGCCAGATAATCGCGGGTGAAATTCAGGTTCCGGGTCAGGAACCAATTCGAACCAAGATCAGAGGCCTGGCCCCGCATGGTGGTGAGGGCCCCCAGATGATGAGTCAAACTCGTTTTCCGAGCCCGACTCAATTCTGCAGTCGTTACGCCGACTGTTTTTATTTCGTCCAATATCTTGAGAGCCAGTTCGAGCGCAGCCTCCCGATTTGCCGGGTCAACCGTCGCGTCAATGCCAAACAAGCCGGGATCGCCGGGGGTGTAGGAATAAGCGCCGATACCGAAGGCGAGTCCGGCCTCTTCTCGAACACGCCGATAAAACCGCGAGCTGCGGCCATCACCAAGAATTGCAGCCAACAGATCGAGAGCGGGAACGTCGGGGTGTGTGACTTCTGGAATATGCCACGCCATGGCGAGCCGGGTCAGTTCGGTGGAAAACTCCTGATGAACAACGCGTTCACCAAGCTGAAGTGGCTCAGGTGGAATATAAACCGGCCTGAGCGATTGCGCCGGGTGATCCTTGAAGATGTCGCCCAGTTTTTGATAAATGTTTTCCGCATCAATGTCGCCTACAACGAGAAACGTTAGGTTGTTTGGGACATAACGCGCCTTGTAATACTGCATCACGTCATCCCGGGTCAGCTGGTTGAAGATATCGATTTGCCCGATAACTGGCAGACGATACGGATGCCGCTGATACGCAGTCGCGAAAAGCAATTGGCCGATCATTCGATCCGGATCGTCCTGACCCATGGCAAACTCGCGCCGGATCACTTCCTGTTCCTTGACATATTCCTCGGGCGGCAAGGTGGAATTCATCATCGCGTCCGCCAAGACGTCGAGGGCGACATCGGTCCCGGCCTTTGGAACATCAATCCAGTAAACCGTTCGATCGAACGAGGTATAGGCGTTGATGTAACCGCCCGCATCCTGAATCGCCTGCGCAATCGCGCTCGCCGCCCGGGATTTTGTTCCCTTGAACAGCATATGCTCCAGAATGTGCGAAAGACCGGCGCCAAGATGTTGGTCTTCATCGACGCTGCCGGTTCCGCACCAAGCCTGGACGCTTACAACTGGCGCGCTCCGATCCTCCTGAACGATAATCGTGAGTCCGTTAGGCAAACTTCGCTTCTGAGCCGAGCTCGGCGGGAAACTTACCCCCGAAACATTTCCAGAAGGCGACGATCTAAGATTAACCGGGAACATGGCAGCGGGATCGAGCAACCAACGCGGCGTCGCCCGATTCAGGAAAGCTTAGGCGCAGTAATCCGGACCGAAACGTCTCGCGGCGCAGGCTTGTCTGGCTCGAATGGTTTGACGAATGCCTCGTGGAAATCAAAGACCTTCTTGAAATCATCGATCGAATCTTCCTCGGTTTTACCGAAAATACCGGCACCGATCAGATTAAATACCATGTTCCCGACGTCTTCGCAGGTGCGAACACCCCAATAGGAGAGAACCGTAACCACCATCGGACCAAATTCTTTCAAAGCATATTGGCGGACGCCTTCGAGAAGTTCCGGACCAGCCACATGGCGCACAGACGCGCCCCTCGCCTTTTTTTGTTGCTTGGTCGTGTAATCCAGGGCGTCCCGGAGAAAAACGTAAGCGTCACTGTGATAGCGCGGATCACTGGCTACGATTGAATCAAGCGCTTCGGCGAATCCTATTTTTTGCATTCTATTTTGGGGGCCCGTATCCGAGCGACGCCTATGATAAACAATATCGTTCGCGCGAGCAACTATTGGTTCACTCTAGTAGCGTAGCGATGCGATCTACGGGCAGGAACCGCCCTTCAGAGAGATCGTATCGCCCCACCAACCCGGCGCTGCGACCGCCTCGTCGGATCCAAATCGGAAGCGAATCGTGATGTTCTGTCCGTTCAGGTTCGGTCCAAGGTTGAGCACTGTGTCGATATACCCATTTGAATTGCCGCTCCAAGCCATTCGACCAGACAGCGGATTCGAAGCATCCCCGCTGAGTTCCCCCGTGTAACATCCCGAGAGACAGGTTCCGCCCACATGGGAATCACTGAAATCCAAGAATTCACCTCCGCTGATATTAGGCGACGAAATCTCCAGCACTCCCCCATCCCAGAACACTCCGTCGCTAAACTCCGAATTGAAGTTGTTGCGGAAGGTCAGAACCGGCGACGTTGAGGTAATGGTTACCTGCCAATCCAAAACCTTGTCGCTGATTCCGTCCTGATCAGGAATAAAGAATGAATTAGGCGCGGTATCCGGCGTCCCGGTAGATGTCACAAACATGACCCCGTCACCCGGATCGGGATTGGTCGCAACCCATCCAGGCGGCAACGCCGGTGCGGTCACTCCGTCGAAATTTTCCGTGCATGGTTGACCTGGAGTTGGCGTCGGTGGCGGAGGTGTGGCTGTTCCTTCCGGGGTCGGTGTCGGTGTTACTGATCCACCCGGTGTTGCACTCGGTGTCGCACTCGGTGTCGCAGATCCTTCCGGGGTCGGACTTGGAGTCGGGCCGGTTGCCGGGTTGTCATAAACTTCCACCAAACCAAGACCCGTTCCGTTGTTCGCACCAACCAGCAATGCTGTGTAAGCTCCAGGCGCTAATGTTTCGGCAATCGCAGATTCTGCCGGGTTGCCAGGAGCCAGATTTGCCGCGCTAATCAACGCCGCTTGCGCCGGATCATCCTGCCAGTTGTCATTCGCCCGGACTAGCGTTCCACTGCTGTCGCGAAGTTCCATTGTCGGATCAGCCAGCGCTGGATCTAGCCCGGAGCTCGGTCCAATGCCACGCACGATGATTGGATCATTGCCGGTTGCTCCACCTAGGATAAAGCCAGCAATCACAATGTCGCTTCCAGTATTGACGAAAGCTCGTGTGCTGATGTTGGCCAGCTTTGCTCCCGCGTCCTGGCTCAAGGTGTAAATCTCAACTAGACCCACTCCTATTCCGCCTTCATTCCCGCTCATTACTGCGGTATACGATCCAGGATTGAGCGTCGCCAAAATTGCGGACTCAAGGTCATTGGTCGGCGGAATTCCAGTATCGATGATCTGTTGCTCCTGTGTGTCGCGCCAGTTGTTGTTAGTGAGTGTCGAAAATCCTTTTGGTCCATGCAGTTCCAGGACTGGGTCCGCCAACGGATTGGCAATACCAACTGCGCTGAGAGATGGTCCGATCGCGCGCAGTAACACTTGCACCTGTCCACCGGTCACGATGAATCCGCCGATACCGACATTGTTACCGGTGCCAACCAACAATCGGGTTGAAAGATTCTCCGCTTGAGCAACGCCGCCTGAAGGAGTGGGCGTTGGCGTTTCTCCCGGAGTTCCAGTTGGCGTCGGCGTTTCTCCTGGTGTTCCAGTCGGTGAAGGCGTCACCGAGCCACCCGGCGTGGGCGATACCGTTGGCGAAGGTGTTTCACTTGGCTTAGGCGTTTCTGTTGGCTGTGGTGTCTCGGTAGGCCCGGGAGTTCCTGTCGGTGTCGGAGTCACACCACCATCTGGCGAAGGGCCTTGAATGATCACGTTTATCGGCTCCCCAGTCTTAAAGAATCCTACCGTGGCATTTACCGATTGCGGCGGACGATCAGAGTCGAATCGGAAATTGTAAAGCGTCCCGAACCGAATGGCGTTTGCATTCGGGTTCTGGGCAAGTGTCTCGGTCGTCCACGTAATACTCTCGGTCGTTTGGTTCGGGCTCCATGGGGTACTGCTAAAACCAGCATCCCCGACCGTTCCGTCGTTGGCGAATCCAGGGTGAATATTTGGCTGGTGGTATCCGATGTTGCTGATTGTTACGCCAGGTCCGAGCGGGACACTGAACATCTGGATTGCACGATCCAAGTTTTGGTTATGGATCGCGTATTCATAATGCCAGACACCGGCTGATGGATTCGTCACTTTGTAGACGACAAACGCGCGGCCATCGACTCCGGGGGCCGGTTCCACGGTTGCGCTGGTCGAGCCTGTCCACGCATTGGTGGCAGGAGTCATTCGAACCGTGGCGCCCACGGCCGCGAAGGTAAAACTCGTCGTGCCAGAGACATTATACCGGCGGTAGGACGCGTTGTTGTACATGTTGCATTGACCAGCATGCGCCTGACACCAGGCATATTCCTGCGGACTGTCGTATTGGACTTCCATGTAGTACGTTGCGCCCTGGTTCATCGTTGTGTTCAGGTCGGTGGTATTCACTAGGACACGGTGCGACGTCCCGGTGTGAGTGTGGCCAGTGTGGTTTTCCGGGCGAGGATTCGTCGGGAAAAAGCCGGTGAACGGGTTTATCCATGCGCGTGAACCTAACGCGCCAGAGTTCGTGTTACCTTGAAACGCATTTTGACTCGCCGCATACGGGTCAGAGCATCCCACCCCAAGTTCGGACTGGTCCGGGAAGGGAGTGCAGCCAAAGCTGCAGGCGTCATCCTGCGCTGCGCCGAACACATGCTTGTTCCAGGCAAAACCAAGTTGCTCAAAACGCTCATTGTTAGTCGCCCCACCACTCATCCGATAGAAATTCTGCGACACGACCGAATGATCTGGATCCGGCAATCGATAAAAATGCACTGGCTGATCGCCGTTGTTACAAGAGGTTGCTCCGGTCCCGAGTCCAACCTGGCCATTGGCACTGCCGAACTGTGCTAGCCCGGTCATATCTCCGACCACGATATCTGGCCCCGGAACTGAACCTTCCACGGCATTTGGTCCACCGCTCCGTGGAGGTAAGGTCGCAGACTTAGCCTGACCATCGACGATCTTTCTGGTCTCGATCGAATACATTGTCGCGGAGATCGAGATTTCTCCGACGACAGTTCCTGCTGCCGAAGGCCGTCCGAGCCGGCTTGCCAATTCGTTAGAAATCAAAAGCCTGCCACCTTGAATGGTAAGCGCACGATTGCTGGCCTGGTAATCGTAGACGTGCCCTTCGACATTAAAGAAAGCAAAACCGGTTTTGCCGTCGCGAACCACCAGTTCAAAGGGCTCTCCCGACTGCATCCTTTCGATGGTGAGCTGATTCGAAAAAGAACTGAGCGGACCGGGCAGAATACCGGAGTCTCGACAGGTCAGCTGCAAAGAACCGGGTTCGGCTCCGCGCAAAGAATCATTCACCACGATGATTTGGAAGAAGGAATCGTTTCGCACATCAAAACGAAGCGGCTCGAGTCTCGACTCGGTAGCCTCCTTTCCGTTGAGGCGATTCAAATCAAGGTTGATTGTCACACGCCCGCCGGTCGCGATTAATCGTTCGCTTGAACCAACCTCGTGGTCCGAATTCTTTGCCGTTCCGAGAGATGCGGAATTGCCGGAGCTATTACCCAGAAGTAAGAGCAGCGGAAGTGTGATCAAGCCCAGTATTTTTGTCGTCATTTGATTTACTCCTTATTCGTCCCGTTCAGAAGCCTGAGAAACCAAGCTTCCCCACGATTCCCAGTAGGCAGCGCGGGAGAGAACTCTACGCATGTTACGTATAAGAGTGGAATGTTTTTTCTCGGTTTTCTGGGCAACCAAGGGACTTCCGATCGAATAACGCTCCGACCGTTCTCTCAATGCGGCGGAGCACCGCCGCACTCCAAGACGCAAGCGTCGCATTAAGTGGCAAAAAAGAAGCGGCCCCGCGTAGGCGGGACCGCTTCTCAATTCTTAACTATCGATTCGGATTATTCGCAGGTCGCGTCGGTGATCGAGATCGTGTCGACCCACCAGCCCGGGGCCGCGACCGCTTCATCCGATCCAAATCGGAACCGTAACGTCACGACTTGTCCGGCCAGGTTCGGTCCCATGTTGATCGTCGTAGTGATAAATCCACTCGAACTACCGCTCCATGCCATGCGGCCTGAAAGCGGATTCGATGCGTCACCGCTGATCTCGCCCGTGTAACCACCCGCCGTGATGCTTCCGCCCACGTGCGAATCAGTGATGTCGAGGAAGTCGCCGCCACTGATGCTAGGTGTAGAAACTTCCAGCACGCCGCCATCCCAGAAGACGCCATCGCTAAACTCCGAATTGAAGTTGTTCTTGAACGTCATCACGGAATTAGCCGTTTGGATCGTGACCGGCCGGCTATCGAGCACTTTGTCGCTGATTCCATCCTGATCAGGGATGAACGCAGAATTCGGTGCGGTATCGTTTGGTGAAGTCACCGTGACGAACACAACTCCGTCACCTGGATCTGGATTAGTCGCAACCCAGCCCGCTGGTAACGCTGGCGCAGCCACGCCATCGAATGCTTCCGCGCATGTTCCACCGCCACCTGGTGTTGGCGTTGGCGTTGGTGGCGGAGGTGTCGCTGTTCCTTCCGGGGTCGGTGTCGGTGTTACTGATCCACCTGGTGTTGCATTCGGTGTCGCTGATCCTTCCGGTGTTGGACTTGGAGTCGGACCGCTTGCGGGATTGTCATACACTTCCACCAATCCAAGACCGGTTCCGTTGTTAACACCAGCCAGCAACGCTGTGTAAGCTCCAGGCCCTAATGTTTCGGCAATCGCAGATTCGGCCGCGTTGCCTGGCGCCAGATTTGCCGCGCTAATCAGCGCTGCTTGGGCCGGGTCATCCTGCCAGTTGTCATTCGCATCGGATTAACGTTCCACTGCTGTCGCGAAGTTCCATTGTCGGATCGGCCAGTGCTGGATCTAGCCCGGAGCTCGGTCCAATGCCACGCACGATGATTGAATCATTGCCGGCGGGTCCATCCAGGATGAACCCGGCGATCACAATGTCACTTCCTGTGCTAACGAAAGCGCGCGTGCTGATGTTAGCCAGCTTCGCTCCCGCTACTTCACTCAACGTGTAAATCTCAACCAGACCAACTCCTGTTCCGCCTTCGTTCCCGCTCATCACCGCGGTATACGATCCCGGTTCCAGAGTCATCAAAATGGCTGACTCCAAATCATTGGTCGGCGGAATCCCGGTGTCGATGATCTGTTGTTCCTGCGTGTCACGCCAGTTGTTGTTGGTGAAGGTCGTGAAACCTTTCGGTCCATGCAGTTCCAGGACTGGGTCCGCCAGCGGATCGGCAATACCAACTGCACTGAGAGATGGTCCGATCGCGCGCAACAGCACTTGCACCTGGCCACCGGTCACGATGAAGCCGCCGATGCCGACGTTGTTGCCGGTGCCGACTAACAACCGGGTCGAAAGATTGAGCGCTTGTGGAATTTGGGAAGGCGTTGCTGTTGGCGAAGGGCTACCCGTTGCGGTTGCGCTTGGACCTGGAGTCGGTGAAACGCTTGGCGTTGGAGTCGGGGCTTGGCGTTGGAGTCGGTGCACGCTTGGCGTTGGAGTCACGGATGGTCACCGGTGCGTTCCGGTTGGCCCCGGCGTTGGTGTTGGCGTTGGAGTCACACCGCCGTCTGGCGATGGACCTTGAATGATCACGTTAATCGGGCTGCCCGTCTTGAAGAACCCAACCGTCGCATTAACGGGTTGCGGCGGCCGATCAGAGTCGAATCGGAAATTGTAGAGCGTGCCGTACCGAATCGCGTTCGCGTTTTGGTTTTGGGCAAACGTCTCGGTTGTCCATGTAATGTCATCGGCAGTTTGGGTCGGGGCCCATGGCGTATTGCTGAAGCCGGTGCTTCCGACTGTGCCGTCATTGGGGAACCCAGGCTGAATATTTGGCTGGTGGTATCCGACGTTGCTGATTGTTACGCCAGGCCCGAGCGGAACACTGAACATCTGGATCGAACGATCCAAGTTCTGGTTATGGATGGCGTATTCATAATGCCAAACGCCGGCGGATGGGTTCGACACTTTGTAAACAACAAACGCGCGACCATCGACTCCCGGCTCAGGTTCTACGGTTACGCTAGTGGAACCGGTCCATGCACCTGTGGCAGGTGTCATTCGCACCGTGGAACCCACGGCGGAGAAGGTGAAACTCGTTGTGCCCAGTAACATTGTACCGACGATAAGAGGCGTTGTTGTACATGTTGCATTCTCCAGGATGCGACTGGCACCAGGCGTATTCCTGGGGCGTATCGTATTGGACTTCCATGTAATAGGTAGCGCCTTGATTCATCGTCGTGTTCAGGTCAGTAGCGTTCACTATGACGCGGTGCGACGTCCCGGTGTGAGTATGACCGGTGTGGTTTTCCGGACGGGGGTTCGTCGGGAAAAAACCGGTGAACGGGTTTATCCAAGCGCGCGAGCCTAACGCGCCGGAGTTGGTGTTCCCCTGAAATGCAT
Source organism: uncultured Verrucomicrobiae bacterium (assembly GCA_963751725.1). Taxonomy (GTDB): domain Bacteria; phylum Verrucomicrobiota; class Verrucomicrobiia; order Chthoniobacterales; family UBA10450; genus AV80. The sequence continues at coordinate 101,708 of CAVVVQ010000031.1, read as the reverse complement.
TTTGACTCGCCGCATAAGGATCAGAGCATCCCACACCAAGTTCGGTGTCATCCGGGAAAGGATCGCAGCCAAAGTTGCAGTCGTCATCCTGGTTCGCTCCAAACGTATGTTTCGCCCAGGCATAGCCCAGTTGTTCAATACGTTCGTCATTGGTCGCTCCTCCGCTCATCCGATAGAAATTCTGTGCTACGACTGAGTGATCCGGATCAGGCAATGAATAAAAATGCACTGGCTGATTCCCGTTGTTGCAAGAGGTAGCTCCGATTCCGAGACCCACTTGGCCTGAGGCGCTGCCGAACTGGGCAAGGCCGGTCATGTTTCCTACAATGATATCGGGTCCGGGCACCCCACCTCCGTTCGGCGCGTGCGGAGGCATTACCGACTGAGCCTTGCCACCACTGACCTTGGTGACTTCGATTGGATACATGTTCGCCGCGATTCGTAATTTCACCGACCGTGACAGCGGCGTCCGAGGGGCGCCCCAGTTTGTTGGCGAATTTATCCGAGAGTAGGAGTCTTCCGCCTGTGAGAGTCAGCGAATGCGTGGCGTGGTCGTAATCATAGGTGTGTCCTTCGATATTAAAGAGGACGAAACTGGTTTGTAAGTCCCGGACGATCAGCTCAAATGGCTCGCCAGGCAGCGTTCGCTCGACCACGAGCCGAGTCGCAGCCGCGCTTAGAGGGGCCGGCAAAATTCCGGACGTTCTGCTGGTCAATTCCATCGTCCCCGGCACAGCGCTCCGCAATGAATCATTGACTACGAGGATTGGGAAAAACGAATCGCGTCCGATGTCGAACCGGAACGACTCCAATCTCGGTTCGGAACTCGCCGATGTTTTTCCGGCCAAGCGATCCAAATCAAGGTTGAGTGTGACCGTTCCGCTGGCGACGATCAGTCGCTCCCGGGTTTCGCCCGGTTTTTCAGCAGTCTTCGCCGCGTTTTGCGCGGAATTTCCCGAGCTGTTGCCCAGAACCAATAGGGCTGCGAGTGCACAATAATTGAATAGTTTCCTTTTCATATCCCAGTCTTCCAGTTCCTGATAATGTTCCCTGATTACGTTCGAGACGCCGACGATCAGTGACCTAAGGCAAACAACGCCAGTCACTGAAGCGGCGCGAACAATTTCCCCTACGTATTTCGAAAGAATAGACGGCTATTTGGGCATTTGTTCAATGCAATTTACGAGAGGGGGGCGACGCTGGGTCCGAGATGAGAATGTCACAAACGCCGGATCTTAACAATGTGGAGCACCGGAGTGCGGTCAATGCGTGGAGGAATGCTTCAGAAAGCACTGGATTCACGCCTCCGAAACCTCACTCTACCCTCTCCCTTTAGAAGAGAGGCGGACTGTTGCACGATAGCTCATCCTCTCCCCAGGGAGAGGACTGAGGTGAGGAGACCCAGTCGCTCCAACCAACGCGACGTCAGGTCCCCGCGCCGGACGGTAAAGGACTTCTTGAGCCATCGCGGGTGAAACACTAGACGCGCACCGAACGAATAACCGAGTTACCTCCAAGCTATTGGCAGGATGCGCCTGTGATCGACAGCGTATCGATCCACCACCCCGGCGCTGCAACGGCTTCATCCGATTAAATCGAAACCGCAATTAATGGTCTGTCCGTTCAGGTTCGGTCCGAGATTGATCGCCGTGTTGATAAAGCCATTCGAGTTACCGACCCAGGCGCCTTGGTCTTCGGGGATCGGCCCGTTCCCGCCACAGTTAATCTTGCCGGTGTAGCACCCTGTCTCGCAAATTGCGCCGACCTGTGAATCCGTGAAATTGAGGAAGGCGCCGCCACTAATATTTGGCGAAGAGATTTCGAGAACGCCACCATCGCAAAACGTGCCAGTAGCAAATTCCGTGTTGAAACGGTTGCGGAACGTCAGCACTGCTGACGCCGAATTGATCGTGATCGGTCGGCTATCGAGCACCTTGTCGCTGATTCCATCCTGTTCGGGGATAAACGCCGAATTGGGAGGCGTATCTACTGTTGCAGTCACCGTGGTCCACATCACTCCATCGCCGGGGACAGGGTTGGATGCAGTCCATCCTGATGGCAAAGCCGGTGCGGTCACTGCATCGAAGTTTTCGACGCACGTGGTACTGCCAGGTGTCGGTGTTGGCGTCGAGTGGAGGTAGCGTCGGCGTTGGTGTGACCGAGCCACCAGGTGTCGCCGTCGGGGTTGCTGATCCTTCCGGTGTCGGACTCGGGGTCGAGGGAGGTCCTCCCGGAGGGTTGTCATAAATTTCAATCACGCCGACACCGGTCCCGTTGTTTGTCCCAATCAACAATCCAGTATAACCGCCGGGCGGTAACGATATCGCGATAGCGGCCTCCATTGGATTGCTCGGTGCCAACCCAAAGCTGGTAACGATCACAGCCTGTGCTGGATCGTCCTGCCAGTTTTCGTTTGAAGCGATGAGAACTCCGCTGCTATCGCGCAGTTCCAATCTGGGATCAACCAGCGGGGGAGAAACGCCAACACTTGGACCGAGGCCACGCAGGATGACGGGATCATCTTCAGAGCCGCCGCCTAGGATAAACCCGGCGATCACGATGTCGTTACCGGTCCCAACGAATGCTCGTGTGCTGATGTTGGCCAACTTCGATCCTGCGTCCTGGCTCAATGTGTAGATTTCCGCCAGGCCAACTCCTGTTCCGCCTTGGTTCCCGCTCATCACCGCGGTATACGATCCAGGATCGAGTGTCGCCAAAATCGCTGACTCAAGGACATTGGTCGGCGGAATTCCAGTTGCCTGAATCTCGGCTTCTTGAGTGTCGCGCCAGTTGTCGTTAGTCACGGTCAAAAATCCTTTCGATCCGTGTAGCTCAAGGACCGGATCCGCCAACGAATTAAAAATACCAGCTGAGCTGAGCGATGGACCAATCGCACGCAACAACAATTGCACCTGTCCTCCAGTGATGATGAATCCACCGATACCGACGTTGTTGCCGGTACTCACCCGCAATCGAGTCGAAAGATTCAATGCCTGCGCAGCGAGTGCAGGAGTTGAAGTGCCGGACCTGATTTTCTCGAGAACGAGTTGTCTGGATGACGCGTTTAACGGTTCAGGAAGCATTTTGGGCACGTCCGGAATCAATACGATCGAGCCCTGTTCAGGACCGCGGAGCTGTTGGTTGATCACGCGGATGGTGAAAAAAGAATCTGAACCGATATCGAAACGAAGATGATCGAGTCTAACTTCGTTCGAATTGTCCGCGACCGTTCCGTTCAGCCGTTGGATGTCGAGATCGATTGAGACACGGCCACTCGCGATCTTCATTCGTTCGAGTGTTTCGGTCTGAACACTCGGCCCGCTTTGGCGCCATGTTTTGTCCGGGGTTCCCTGAACTGCTGGTGAGAAGCGCTAGCAGCAGCAGCGCATAACAACTGACCGCTTTCCTGATCATGTTCAGTCCCTCCAACTGGGCCTTTATGGCGTTAAAGTCGTGAAAACCGTTTTCGATTTAAACCGCTCTTATCGCAAGCGTTGACTCGTCACTGGATCGTCATGTCACCTAGACGGCATCAGGGTCCGCGATCGTAGAGTTCCACTACGCCCACACCACTGCTGCTGTTTAAGCCTACCAGGATCGCGGTATACAACCCGGGCGACAATGAGATCGGTATCGCCGCCTCACGCGGATCCGTGGGTTGCAGACCCGCCTCTATGATCAGCGCAGCTTCGGCTGGATTGTCTAACCAATCGTTGCTGAACGCGAGTGAAGCGCCGTTACTATCCCGCACCTCCAACGTCGGATTCAATAATGGATTAGTGACGCCCGACGCGCTCAGACTTGGACCAAGTCCGCGCACCATGATGTTGTTGCCTCCATCGGTCCCACCAAGAATGAAGCCGGCGATCACTGCATTGTCACCCAGGCTGGCAAAAGCGCGGGTACCTGAGGTTGGCCAGTTTTCCAGCAGTAGGAGCCAGATCGTACACTTCCACCAATGCTACCCCGATTGAATCATTGTTTCCGCGGACGATGGCGGTGTAGCTCCCGGGGTCCAGTGTAATAGAAATCGCTGATTCAAGATCGTTAGTCGGCGGGATGCCGGTTTCCTGAATCTCGGCTGCTTGCGTGTCGCGCCAGTTATTGTTCGTGATCGTGTCAAAGCCGCCAGGACCATGCAATTCGAGCACCGGATCTGCCAGAACATTGGGAACACCCGCGGTCAGCCAACGAAGGCCCGATCGCTCGAATCAAAACATGCTTCGGCGCACTGCCACTAATGATCAGACCGCCGATGCCGACGTTCTGTCCGGTTTGAACCACCATCCGCGTCGAAAGATTGAGCGCGCGAGCAACGGGCGTAGGACTCGGCGTGGCCGCTCCTTCTGGAGATGGGGCCTGTATGTTCACCGTAATTGGCGCGCCGGTTTTGAAAAAGGCGACTGCCGCGGTCGCTGGTTGCGGAGGCCGATTCGAATCGAACCGGAAATTGTACATCGTGGCAAAACGAATTGCATTCGCATTCGGGTTCTGCGCGAAAGGTTCCGTGCCCCAAATTACCGAATCGACCGTTTGGATCGAGTTCCAGGGCGCGTTGCTAAATCCAGCATTATTGGCGGTTCCATCGTTAGGGAAGCCGGGATGATTGGGCGGAGCGTGGAACTCGATATTGCTGATATTAGCTCCCGCGCCTACGGGCACACTGAACGATTGAATCGAGCGATCGAGATTCTGGTTATGAATGGCGTACTCGTAGTGCCAAACGTCGGGGGACGGATTTGTTATCTTGTAAACAACATAGGCGCGTCCATCCACTCCTGGTTCCGGTTCGATGGTCGCGCTGGTTGCACCGGTCCAGACTGTTGTGGCCGGCGTCATGATCGACGTGTAGCCAACCGGGTCAAAGACGAAGGTACCCGTTCCGCTGACATCATACCGTCGATACGACGCATTGTTAAACATGTTGCATTGACCCGGATGCGCAATGCACCACGCGTACTCGTGCGGGCTGTCGTACTGAACTTCAGCGTAATAGGTCGCGCCGGGATTGTTTCCGGGTTCCAGGTCACTCGCTTCCACTAAGATCCGGTGTGACGTGCCGCTGTGTGAATGTCCCGAATGGTTTTCCGGTCGCGGACTGGTCGGGAAAGCGCCGGTAAATGGATTGACCCATGCGCGAGAACCAAGTGCACCGGCGTGGTCAGTTTGGCTGGCGTTCTGAAACGAAGCATAGGCGTCCGAGCAACCCACGCCGAGGGTCGAAAAAGTCGGAGCCGGGCTGCACCCGAATCCACAGTCATCGAACTGATCCGCTCCGAAGGTATGTTTCACCCAAGCCTGCCCAATTTGCTCAAATCGATCCGTATTGTTCACCCCTCCACTCATTCGGTACAGGTTTTGTGACACCACCGGATGATCGCCATTCGGTAACTGGCGAAAATTGACTTCCTGATCCCCATTGTTACAGGAATCGGTTCCCATACCCAGACCAACTTGCGAACCGCTGCTGCCGAACTGCTGGAGGTCAAACATGTCACCGACCACAATGTCTGGGCCGGGGACGATGGTGGATCGCGCGATGCCGTTGCGATCGCGCCGAGCCGGCAAGGTCGTCGACTGCGCCACCCCGTTAACGACATTGGTGATCTCGATAGGGGTCACTGTCGCCGTGAGCGAAATTTCGCCCACATGTTTTCTCGCATCCGCGGGTCGCCCGAGCTTATTGGCCAATCCCTCGGAAAGCAGCAGCCTCCCACCGACGACCGTGACCGAGTGCGTTGCGGGAACATATTCATAACGATGTCCTTCGATATTGAAAAAGACGAAACCTGTTTCTCCATCACGCACGATGAGATCGAAAGAAGCTCCTGTTCGCGCTTTTTCGAGAACCAGTCGGTGAAATGACGCATCCAACATTTCGGGAAGGCGGAACGAATTTTCCTCAATCAAGCGAAGGACGCCTGGATGCGCGGCACGAAATTCATTGTTCACCACGCGAATCGTGAAGAAAGAATCGGGATCGATTTTCAGTCGATAGGTTGCACGTTCTTCGATCCCAACTGGTGCCAAATTTAGATTGAGCGCAACACTCCCCTGAGTGACAAGCATTCTCTCAACCGTGCCGATTCGGCCATCAGACGTTTCTGTCGCCGACTTCGTTTCTGAATTTCCAACACAGATCCCGGCGAACGCGACCATGGTTAGTCCGAGACAACTAATTGTTTTCCTTAACATTTTTTTCACTCCTCAGTTTGCGGTTCCCTGATACTACCCCCATTGCCTGCGAAAGCGATGCGGCGTTATCGCCGTGTTAGTATTATGAAAGCGAAATGAAGCGCTCGTTTCCAGCGCAATCGGATTAATCCATCACCGCCGGCACGGAGACGCATTCTCAAATTCGATTTCGAGCGCGTCGAGGTAAACCGTAATCGGATCGTGCCTTCTTTGGACCTCGCCCGAATCGTCAATTGCCTTCAAGTATCCGGAAAAAAGCCCGCTTGGTTGACGGGAATGTGTAGCCTCGAACCAATTCAGATAGTCGGCGACATTTTGGCAACGATCGGTCACGGCTCGTTGAGACAAACGCAACCGAGCCATGCGTTGCGAAACATCAGTCGTCTTTCCGCGCGCCAGTTCTCTGGCAAGCTTCTGATATTCAGTGATGATTGGCCGATAAAGCGGGTTCGCGGACAGAGCGAGGGCGTTTAGTTGTTGGTCGAGCAATCGATACGTCGCTCTCGAATTCTTGTCGCCTGACATATCTGCGCTCAAAATTGCGTCCAACGCCCGTTTCGTCTGCTGGCCATTGAGCAGCAGCTGCGACGATTGTTTTGTTGAAAGCTGCTCAATCTTGGCGAGCCACGCTTCCTGCAAATGTTTTTCTGGATCGAACAACTCTGGGAAGTGGGTTCGCAGGGGAATTGTCGGATCGTCCGAATTAGTCGAGGCCAGGCCGGAGATCAAACTGGCCAGGCGTTGCCGTCCGTCGTGCTGATCAAGCAACAATTCAATTAATGCGATCGAGCCGGTCTGGTAAGAAACGCGACCCGGCAGATCGGCAGCGGATCAGATGTTCGGGCAGGAACTCTTCGAGGGAACCGGGGCCGTGCCTGAAAATTGGCTGAGCGAAAGGGCCGAGGACGCCACTAATTTTCCCCTCAATTCCAAGAAGCAACCATTCCGGCGGGGTAAGACATGACGATCCCGGCGCCAAATTCGGAGTATGCCGGTAGATCAATTCGAGCAGAATTGATTTAAGAAGTTCATGTCGAATTTCAAGCTGAATCAGATCCGATGTGATCTTGAGATTGAGTTGAACCTTCAGACTGAACCCGGTTTGCGCCAGAGTCAGGCTAGCGCGAGGTATTTCCGGAAGGTTTGCCTGCGGCGCCTGCAGATAGATCACGATTGGCGCCGCCCATTCGTCGTGTTGATTCGTTAGCCGAAGGAGATCACGTTTGGTCTGTTCCGCCAGATCGCAGATCGCCCCGCGCAAACGGAAATCATTTCCATAAACGACGAATTGCTGTGAGGTGCTGACACTTTTCTCGGGTAGCGAAAAAGCGAGCGCGCACAACCCTGCAATGGTCGCATAAAAAATCCGGGGCATGGGGGAACGCTGAAATAGTCACAAGCCGGGCTTGAAAACGCGAGCCAGAAATTTAGCTCGTTAAGCGAGGTTACGCATTGTAGGGGCGCTTCTGCGAAGCGCCTTGATATCGACGTGACCGACAGATTGGCCGCTGAAGACAGATCGAAGTCAACTTCCTGGGCGCTTCGCAGAAGCGCCACTACACCTATTCTTTCTGCTTCGGAATCAGGACTACCTGCTGCGGATGGAATTCGATCGAACCCATCTTGGAAACCAGCTTCTTATCGCGGTCCAACGCGGTGAAGATATCCTGGAAGAGAATCCCGCCGTATTCCATCAACATCGGTGGAATATCCAGGCGTCCGATTTTTCCTCCCTGATTTGCGGCAGTAAATGTGCCGTTCTGGAGCGTAACTCGATAGGAAGTGGTTGTGTAAACTGAAAACCCGAATGCCGAACGTTCGACGGTGAGCCGGACGATTTTTTCCTCAAACTTGACGATCGCGCGCTCAAATTGGAGCACCTGGCTCAAGGTCGCTTTTTTACTCCGCAGAGAACTGGCCAGGTAACCGTTGATCTGCGTCTCGTTGTACTGAATCGGCGCCGTGCTGTGGGTCGCTAAGGCGTTCTCGATTTCCATGGTGATTTGCACCAGCTCTGGACTCTTCGGTTTTTCGGGAACCTCAGGCGGCAACACCACCAGAATCACTCCCGCCAGAGCCGCTGCTCCAAGGATTGTTTTGCAAACTCGGAAAAAGAGATACTTCATCCGCGCCCGAGTCGGATCGAGCAGGCGCTTCAATCTGCGTTGCGTTGCCTCAGGAGCTTCAATCTTTGGCGCAACTCGAGCGAGTGAAGATCGATCCAGCCGAGCCCCACAATCATGACAATAAATCCGCTCGGGCTCGTTTTGCCTTTGGCATTCCGGGCAAACTAACTTCACCATTTGGCTGGCTGTCTTGGCTGTCATTTGGCTGCCTGTTTCTTCGGTTTCGCTTCAGAGCCTTTCGCAGGGGTCGAGGCGGGTTTGGCACTGCCGCTTTCCTTAGTGCCGGATGATTTTTCAGAGCTGGAGGCCGAAGGGGTCGGCACATCTTTCTTGGCGGCTTCCTTATAGGAGTTGCTTCGATAATCGGTGATGTAGAATCCCGAGCCTTTGAAGATTAAACCGGCGCCGGTTCCGAGAAGTCGTTTGACCTTTCCGTGTCCCCATTTTTGCATGCGGCAAAGTTCCTTTGGGCATTCGCGAAAGGGCTCATCGCGCATCGACTGAAAAGTCTCAAAGGTCTTCCCACACTTTTCGCATGAGTAATCGTATGTAGGCATGAGCTGACGTGCAATGGGAGGGCGAACGGTCGCCATTGTCAGCCAGAAAGAGCAAAATACAAGCCAGCGCCATATCCGGCCGAAACGGACCGAGTTATGCTCGACCTCCCGACTTCCTAAAATCCTTCCAAGATCGCCTGATCCGGAAGTTTATAGAGGGAAATCACGACGCAAAGACGCACTAGTTGGACCAGGTCACCTTGACTTTCGAGGCGATGAAAGTTAGAGGCTTTCGCTCCCGCGTTATGTTCCCGTCAAAATTTCGTCTGTTCCTGCCTGTTCTCACGATTATAACGCCTTTCGTCCTCGTCTCGTGCGAAGGAGATCAATCAATCGCAGTATCTTGGCGGCGTTTACGGCAACAATCCCCCGGGCTCGACTGCACCGCAGGATTCCGTTTCCTACTGGGAAGGCGACAACGCTTCCGGCAAACCTTCGATCAAGATCCGTTTGAGCGAACAACGCGCTTACTTTTATAAAGGCGGACAGTTGGTCGGTGTTTCGCAGCTTTCAACCGGGCGGGAAGGACTTGGCACTCCGAGCGGAACAATTTTCAATTATCCAAAAGGATATCGACCACGCATCGAGCAAATACGGCGATTTTGTTGATTCGGGTGACAACGTCGTAGTCCCGAATGTCGAAGCAGGGAAAGACAAGGCGCCCCCGGCACGCACTTCAAGGGAGCGTCCATGCCGTATTTCATGCGCATCGTGGGAGGCGTCGGGATGCACGCTGGCTATTTGCCGGGTTATCCAGCATCCCATGGATGTATCCGAATGCCGGAGTTCATGGCGGAGAATTTCTTCAACTCCGTTTCGACAGGGACGCCAGTCACAATCTCGCATTAAGGGAAGCTGCTGTTACAGCCAAGTCCTTTGGGGCATCCTACTGTGTGCCCCACAGCGAAGGAATAATGGAGTTATGAGGAGGTCGCTGATTTCGCGCGGCCAGCCTGCCCGCCCACATTGGCTCATTGAACGGGTCGACAACACCGCGTTTCAACGATCTTCCGGCTGAAATTATGACAAGGCCCCTGCGCCTCTCGGCTTGCACTTCCTTGCCAGCGAGGACATGATCGTATCGCTCGATAGCACCATGATCATCATCACCCAGCCAAACGCTACGGAAGAACAAATCGAGCGGGTGGTCGCGCGTGTGCGGGAATTCGGGCTCGACGCCCAAATCAGCCGCGGCGCCTCCCGCGTTATCATCGGAGTTATCGGCACTGAAGATCGGATCCGGGAAAAGCCCCTCGCAGCTATGCCCGGAGTCGAAGCAATCGTCCCAGTCGAGAAACCGTACAAACTCGCATCCTACGAGTCCCGGGGAGCAGCTTCCGCAGTCAGCATCGGAGACGTAAAAATCGGAGGAGACGAAAATGTGGCCGTTATTTGCGGGCCCTGTTCGGTCGAAAGTCAGGATCAGATTGCCGCGATCGCGCGGACGGTCAAAAAGTTGGGAGCGCATGTTCTTCGCGGCGGCGCTTTTAAACCACGGACCTCTCCCTATAGTTTTCAGGGACTACGCGAAGACGGTCTTCGGTTCCTCGCAGAAGCCCGGCGCGAAACTGGATTGCCGGTTATTACCGAAATCATGGACGCGCGCGATTTGCCGGTACTGGAGAAATACGCGGATTGCCTGCAAATCGGCACCCGCAACATGCAGAATTTTTCCTTGTTAAAGGAAGTAGGCCGCAGCCGGTTACCCGTCCTGCTAAAAAGGGGTTTCGGAGCGACGATCAGCGACTTGATCATGAGCGCGGAATACATTCTGAGCGAAGGAAACATGCAGGTCCTTTTGTGCGAACGCGGGATTCGGACATTTGAAAACGCCGCGCGCTACACGCTCGACCTCAACGCTGTTCCGATATTGAAATCAAAGACCCACCTACCTGTGGTGGTTGATCCGACGCATGGAATCGGTATCCGCGAGTTTATTCCACAAATGGCGCTAGCAGCGGTCGCGGCCGGAGCCGACGCGGTGATGATTGAAGTTCACAACTCGCCGCAGTTCGCGAAGAGCGATGGCGAACAGGCAATTGTGCCAGAGGTATTCGCCGATCTGATGCCGCGGCTGAAAGCAGTCGCGGAAGCAATTGGGCGAAAGATGTAATCAAACAGCTCGAACCGACGGGCGACCGTGGTTTGAAGTTGGCAGCGATTCGGCGAACCATTGAAGGTGGAAGATTCCTGGAACGATCCCCTTCCCCTGGTCGTCGCCAGAGCGAAACCGATCGCCCAAAAACTACGTGGCCTGAAAAACGGGACGGATCCAGTCGCGTTCTCGCATGTAACTGAGCCAGCCCAGGCATTTCTCGTCGCCGGAATCGCGTCACACGTCGAGCGAACGATCTGGGTCGCTTGCCCAACTGTTCGTTCGCAGGAATTTCTTTATGAAAGCCTACTGAATTGGCTGCCGGATGCACTCTTCCTGCCAGAAGCAGAATTCGCTGCGGTAGAAAATATTTTGCCGGACCCGGAGCTCGCGGCGGAACGACTCGCCCTGCTTAGTCAGGTCGAAACGCAAAAAAACCAAGTAATCATCGCGACGAGAGCGGCGCTTGACCAGGCCGCACCCAATCCGGCCGCTTTGAAATCCGCCATGGTCAAACTTCACCGCAATCTGCGAAGGTCCATGGAAGAAATAATCGAGACGTTAAACGGCGCTGGTTACGAACGGGCGCGGCAGGTCACCACCCGCGGTCAATTCGCGGTGCGCGGTGGAATTCTGGATCTTTATTCATGGCAGGCCCCGCGTCCGGTCCGGGTCGAATTCTTCGACGACGATATTGAATCGCTGCGTGAGTTTGATGTCGATACGCAGACCTCGGTTCGCAACCTCGATAAAATCGAAATCCTTCTCGGCGGGTCGGAAGACCAAACGGGAAATGTCCGCGATTACATCAGGCCGGATCATCTCCGCATCGAAGTTGAACCCGGTGAATCGCCTGAGGCCGATATACTGATCGGCGAAGGCTGGCTAGGCGGAGATGAACCCGAAGATTTCAGCGGCGCGTTCGAAAACTGCGACATTGGCGATTTCGCAGTAGGCGATTTCATGCTCGTCGAAGCGAAACGGACCCAGTTTTCGAAGTGGCTGGCGGACTGGCGAAAAAAAAGGCGCGCATTGTCATTTACTTCCAGACCGAAGGTGAGATCGAGCGATTCCGCGAGATCATGGAAGGTTTGCCGGTGAAAGGCGGTGCCAAGCGGAAGCCGCTCGAGGGCGTCGAGTTGGTTGAGGGAACCCTTTCGCGTGGATTTGTCTTTCCAGACGGCAACCTTGTTGTCCTCTCCGGAGCGGAATTGCTCGGTCGTTACACCACACATGGACGACGACGACTCCAACGCGCGGAACAACAAAGCCGTAACCGAACCCAGATCGATTTCAGTGAACTGAACGAGGATGATTTCGTGGTTCATCTGGAACACGGCGTCGGCCGATTCCTTCAACTGACCACTGTTCCCGCACCAGGGGGCGGAACACAGGAAGTTCTCGCACTCGAATTCGCAAATGATTCGAAGCTCTATGTCCCACTCGAGCAGGCCTATCTCATTTCACGTTACGTCGGCGTCGGGAAAAAATCGCCGCAGCTTAGTTCGTTAGCCGACGCAAAATGGGCAAGAGCCAAGAAGAGCGCAGTCGCTTCCGTCTTCGATTACGCGGGGAAGATGCTGGCTGTCCAAGCGGAACGCGAAACCGAGATTGGCCATGTTTTCGGTCCGGACACAAAATGGCAACGCGAGTTTGAGCATTCGTTTCCCTATCGAGAGACGCCGGACCAGCTGACTGCTATTACCGCAACGAAGAAGGATATGGAGAAGCCGCGATCGATGGATCGATTGATCTGCGGCGATGTTGGGTTCGGAAAGACCGAGGTAGCAATTCGGGCGGCATTCAAGGCTGTCATGGAGGGCAAACAGGCGGTTGTTCTCGCACCAACCACCGTCCTCGCACAGCAGCATTTCGAAACGTTCCGCCAACGAATGCTCGATTATCCAGTCCGGATCGAAATGCTCAGTCGGTTTCGATCACAGGCCGAGCAACGCAAAGTCCTACGACTCTTGCGAGAGGGAGGAATCGATATCGTTATCGGAACTCATCGACTGATTTCTGGTGACGTCATTTTCAAGGATCTCGGTCTGGTCGTAATCGATGAGGAACAACGATTTGGAGTGCTGCATAAGGAGAAATTCAAGGAACTCTTCAAACTGGTCGATGTCCTGACGTTGTCAGCCACGCCAATCCCACGGACGCTCTACCTTTCACTCGTCGGTGTTCGGGATATGTCGATGATCGAAACACCGCCGCAGAATCGTCTCCCGGTTGAGACAGTTGTTTGCGGGTACGACGAACGAGTGATTCGCGATGCCATCAATCGCGAGCTCGAACGCCAAGGCCAGATTTATTTCCTTCATAACCGCGTCCAATCGATTGAGAAGGTCCGGAATCGCATAGTCGAGCTTTGTCCGCAGGCTCGAGTCGAGTTTGGCCACGGCCAGATGGACGCGGATGATCTGGAATCGGTTATGACGCGTTTTGTTGCCGGAAAAATCGATGTGCTGGTCTGCACAACCATTATTGAAAGCGGTCTCGATATTCCTAATGCAAACACGATTATCATTGACCGAGCAGATCGATTTGGACTGGCCGACCTTTATCAGCTCCGCGGACGTGTTGGACGGGCCGAGCACAAAGCCTATGCCTACCTACTTTTACCGCGAGAGATGATGACAGTCGGGGCCGCGCGCAAACGGATCAACGCGATCAAACAATACAGCTCGTTGGGCGCTGGTTTCCGTATCGCGATGCGGGACCTCGAGATCCGCGGAGCCGGAAGCATCCTTGGCACGGCCCAAAGCGGACACATTATGGCGGTCGGATTCGATCTCTACTGTCAACTTTTGCGACAAGCAGTCGCTCAACTAAAAGGCGAAAAACCGAAAACACGGGTCGAGGTAGAGACACGCCTCGATTTTGTCGCAACGAATGAGGCGGAATTCGTTCAGCTAGGCCCAGATACGCGGGTCCCCGCTTTCATTCCAACAAGTTACATCGCCGATCCGGCGCTTCGTATTCAAGCCTATCGAAACCTGGCGGAAGTCGCCAGCCGTGAACAATGGGATCGCCTGCGAAAGGAATGGCGCGACCGTTTTGGCAAGTTTCCTCCCACGGTTGACAACCTACTAGTTCTTACTGAAATTAAACTCGCTGCGGCCAAGGCTGGTGTCACTCGAGTCGAGGTGCGCGAAGAAAAATTAATGCTCACCCGGCACGGTGGGTTCATCCTTGTGGGAGGGAAATTCCCCCGCATTAGTACTGCCAGAATCGACCGCCAACTCAACGAAGTATTGGAATTAATCAAAAAAATTTGATCCCCATGATCCGCTCTGTTTTTCTTGCTGCCCTGTCAGCCCTCATTTTGTCCATTGGAACCTTCGCCCACGGCGCCGTCGGGGCCGAGACTCAGGTTGTCGACGGCATTGCCGCAATTGTGAACGGCGACGTCATCACCTACTCACAAGTCCGCTCGGTTTCCGGCCCGCGTGAAAGAATGCTGGCCACGCAATTCAAGGGAGAAGACTTGGGTAAACAAATAAAGGCCGCTCGCGAACTGGCCCTGAAAGATTTGATCGATCGTCAGCTTATCGTCCAGTCCTTCAACAAAGAGAAATTTGAATTGCCGGAGCACTTTGTGGACGAACGCGTCGACGAGATAATCCGGGAAAGTTTCGGCGGCGACCGTCAGACCTTCATCAAGACGCTCCAGGCGCAGAATTATTCCCTAACCGAATTCAAGAAGCAGGAAAAAGAACGCATCATCGTTCAGGCCATGCGCGGAAAGAACGTGAAAAAGGCCGCCATTATTCCTCCGGCGAAAATTCAGGAGTATTACGCGAAGCATCGCTCAGAATTCACCAGCAAAGAACAAGTCAAACTGCGGATGATCATGGTTCCAACTCACGCCGACGAAGGGAAAGCGGAATCCCAGAAAGCGATCGCGGAAGAAATTCTCGGTAAGCTGGCAGACGGTCTCGCCTTCGATAAACTCGCTCAAATCTATTCCGAAGACACTACCCGCGAACTTGGCGGCGACTGGGGCTGGATCGACCGCAAGACGTTGGCCGAGCCGCTTGAGAAAGTCGCTTTCAACCTTCCGGCAGGCCGGGTTAGCCACGTGATCACTCTGGGCCCCAACTATTATATTCTCAAAGTCGATGAGCGACACGGTGGCGAAACACAATCATTTGCCAAGCTTCGCCCAGAAATCGAAAAGAGATTGATTGAAGAAGAAGCGCAGCGACAGCAGGAGCTGTGGTTGGCTGGTCTTCGCCAGAAAGCGTATATCCGCACGTTCTAGCGCTCCACGGCTAGCTCGGACTGAAAGGTAATTTGGGGCTCGGATGCGTTCTCATTATCTGGGCCATAATCGGCACCGTGTTCGCGGTGGTGGCGGGCACAACCCTTGGCGCGATCTGCTTTTTGATCTTGAGGCGTCGGAAGCAGGTTAGTCGCGCCTGGATACCCGTCTTTGCCATAGCGCCATTTCTCGGCGGACTTTATTGCTTCGCTGCGTTCATCCTTTACGGAATCTGGTGCGAGACGATACGCGGTGTCGACTTTGGGACCGGCGACGGTTTTCGCGTGCAACTCGGAAATCATTACGAGTTTCAGGCAATCGATACTCCTGCGAATGCATTCCTGGTGGACCCGGACGACGCCCAACTTCACGCCGGACTCGAGCAGATCGGCCGTTCAGGCAATTTTATTTATGGCGAGGATTCTACGGGATTCTTTCTTATTGATGCGCCAAAACACTCCGAAATTGCGCCAAAAACCGCGAATGATCTCTTCACCGCGCTACGGGATCGCGGCGTGCCAAACCCGGAATTAGATTCTCCCGCACAGTTTTATGGCAGACACCGTTTCGGGATGCCTGATTTGGCAGCAGGCCTTCTTATCCTGACTCCGCCGGTTATTGGGTTCTCATTTTTAATTTGGAGTTTCTATCGGGCACTGCAGCGTCGCCCTTGCGATCCTGTGCCCGCTTGATGACAATGCCCGATGCGCCTTCGCATCGGAATAACCTTCGGCGACCCAGCCGGGATCGGGCCGGAGATTGTCCGGGCCGCCCTTGAATCCAGGCGTTTGCCTGAAGAGGTCGATTATTCCGTCATCGGCCCATCGGTAACGTGTTCGTTAGGTCCCCCGTCCCCCGAAACCGCGCGAGCGGCCCTCCATGCCATGGAAGAAGCCGTCCGTCTTGCCCGTGCCGGCAAGGTCGACGGCATTGTCACCGGGCCAATCCACAAAGCCCGGATGTACGACATCGGATTCCAGTTCCCTGGCCAAACCGAATTCCTGGCTGACCGTTGCGGGGTCAAGAATTTCGCGATGCTTTTGACCGGCGGAAAACTGACTGTCGCGCTGGTCACGACCCACATATCGCTGCGCGATGTTCCCGCAGCGTTATCCAAAAGTGAAATCGTCCGGGTAGGTTTGCTTCTCGAAAGTTTTCTGCGCCGTCGTCGGATTTCGCAACCACGCATCGCTGTCGCGGGATTGAATCCGCACGCCGGTGAATCGGGTGCGCTTGGCCGCGAAGAAATCGAGATAATTACTCCTGCGATCTCGGAACTAAATCGCCAATCGAAAGGGTTCGGTGGCCCGTTCTCGCCCGACACGATTTTTCATCATGCGGCGAACGGAGATTGGGACGCCGTCCTGTGCATGTATCACGATCAAGGTCTTATTCCGTTGAAGCTTCACGCTTTTCACGATGGGGTGAATGTGACGCTCGGCCTGCCTTTTCCACGAACGAGTCCCGATCACGGAACCGCGTTCGAGATCGCCGGCAAAGGCGTAGCTCGTCCAGACAGCATGATCGCTGCAATCACCCTTGCCGTCGAGCTGGCACGCAGCAAAACCGAAAGCGCCAACTAACGATTCTTTCCGTGAAGAAATATCTCACCGTCTTCAATCTCGGATTGCAAAACACTTTCGTGTATCGCTGGACCTATTTCCTGCGAGCTGTTTTCGGATTGGTTCCTCTGGCCGGCACGATCTTTCTCTTCAGCGCAATTTTCAACGAACCCGGCGGCGGCCTCAAAGGCTACACCTACGGTTCGATGATTTACTACTACTTGCTTACGCTGGTTGTTGCCAACCTTGTCACTCCTACGGAGGACGAATGGCAAATCGCTGCAGACATTCGCGAAGGCCAGATCAATTCTTACCTAACCAAGCCAGTAAACTACCTAGCCTACCGGTTCAGCATTTTCCTGAGCGGGCGGCTCGTTTACACCGCGGTTACCATTCCACCAAGCCTGATCATACTTTATTATTTCCGCGAGTATCTCACCTTTCCCAGTGATCCGCTCACTTGGGTGAGCGCGTTTCTTTCGTTGATAATGGCGGGATTGATCCAATTTTTCATCACCTACTCCCTGGCCATGATGGCGTTTTGGATCCTTGAGATCTCCACGATTGTTTTCATCGTTTATTCGTTCGAATACTTTCTCGGCGGCCAGATGTTCCCGGTGGACATCATGCCGGCTGGCGTTCTAGCGGTGATGAAATGGTTACCGTTCTATTATGAAATCTTCTGTCCAGTTGCGATCTTCATGGAACGCCTGCCCGGCACAGAAGTAGGTCAAGCACTCGCGATTCAGGCGGGCTGGGTCGTGATCACATGGGGCGCGGCGAGTTTCATGTGGAAACGAGGGCTGGGCCATTACCAAGCCGTCGGGGGATAGAGGAAGGTGATTGGTGATTGGTAGGTGAATCAAGTCACTAATCACTAATCACCGATCACCATTCACTCCCCGCAAACACCTTCAGCGTTGAGTGGTACTCAGACGCTGCATCCCTCGCAGTCGGCAACCCAATAGCTTTCCATGCTTTGAAGCCACCTGTCAGAGACCGGACATTTTTGTAACCCATTCGTTGCAGGCTTTCCGCCGCCAGCGCAGAACGACCGCCCCCGCCGCAATTACAAATGATCGTTGTCTCGGTATCAGGAACCTTTTCCTCGATTTCGGATTCGATCGTGCCGCGACTGAGATGAATCGCATCGGGGATATGACCTTCATCCCATTCATCTTTCTCACGGACATCAATAAACACCACATCGTCGCTGGTTAATTTCACAAACGCGTCGGTCGGCAAAATCTCTGTGATGCTTTTCTTCGCCTCAGCAACCAATTTCCCGTAACGATCCTGTTCAGACATAAAGGAATTTCGTCTGTCTCGCGTCCTGCGCCAACATCTTATTCGTAACGCAACGCTTCAATTGGATCGAGCCGCGCCGCTTTGCGCGCGGGATAAAATCCGAAGAAGACGCCCACTAACGAGCTGATAAGAAAAGCCAATACAATCCAGGTTACTGAAATTAACGCCGGCCAGCCTCTTACAGCCGCGATGACCTTGGCAGCTGCGATTCCACCGAGAATCCCAATAATCCCACCAACCACGCTGAGCAACACGGCTTCAATCAAGAACTGCATGAGAATGTCCCGGCCGTGAGCACCAACGGCCAGGCGTGTCCCGATTTCTCGAGTTCGTTCCGTAACACTTACCAGCATGATATTCATGATCCCGATTCCCCCAACCGCCAAAGAGACACATGCGACCGCAAGAAGAAGCCCTGTCATCACGTCGGCGGTCGCCATCTGGGTTGCAGCAATCTCCTCTTGAGTGCGAACGGTAAAATCATCGTCGCGTCCTGACCGAATGTTGTGACGTTGGCGAAGCAGTTCGTTGATCTGTTGTTGCGCAGGCTCTAGATCTTGCGTGGTCGCGACTTGCACATTGATATTGCGCAACGTGGTTCCCCCGCCAAGAACACGCTTAATTGCACTCGTGAACGGCATAATAACAATATCGTCTTGATCCGTTCCCTGAGTGCTCAAGCCTCTCGGTGTTAGAACACCGAGAATCTGAAAAGGAACATTCTTAACCCGCAGGACCTGACCCACAACGTCCTCGTGTCCAAAAATCTGGGTCGCGGTCGTCTTGCCAATAACGCAAACTTTATTGGCGCTTCGCACATCCTGATCGGTGAACGGTGCGCCATCGGTCAGAGCCCACTGGCGCAACTCAAAATACGCTGCCGACTCACCGTAAATTCGGGTAAACCAATTTTGGTTTCCCGCCGCAACCTGTGCGTTAGACCAGACTTCTTCACTGACCAGGGTGACGGACGGCACTTCGCGACGAATCGCTTCCGCATCTTCGATCTTCAATGTCCCAGCTGACCCCCATCCAGTGCGAATTCCACTTGAGGTCGTACTCCCGGAGAAGATCAGAATAATGTTTTCACCCATTCCGGCGATCTGAGCTTCGACCTGCGCTTTCGCGCCATTGCCGATGCTGACCATGGCAATGACCGCGCCAACCCCGATAATGATTCCGAGCGCGGTCAATGCCGAACGCAGCTTGTTCCGGCGTAAAGCGCGCATTGCGATCTTGAATGTGGATGCCGCTCTCAATGCTTGTCTTTCTCCTGATCCGCCCCGTTCGGTCCCGCCTCGTTATCCGGTTCGACACCGATTTTCTCGAGCTCGCGCTTAGCGATGGTGCGCGACGCCACTGGCTGATCGCTCAACGATCCGCCCATCGCGCATAACGACATTGCGCCTAGCGTAACCGGCAATGTCCGGTTCATGTGTGACCATGATAATGGTGATCCCTTTGTCATTCAGACTTTGGAAAATTTCCATTACTTCAATACTGGTTCGGCTATCGAGATTGCCGGTCGGTTCGTCGGCCAGCAATACTTCCGGATCGTTGATCAAGGCGCGCGCAATCGCGACACGTTGCTGCTGGCCCCCGGACAATTGGCTTGGATGATGATCACCTCGCCCTTTTAATCCTACGGAGTCGAGCACGCGTTCGGCGCTCGCGCGCAATTGCACGTTGCTCATATGCTCATGTCGATAAAGCAGCGGAAGTTCGACATTTTCCAAGGCCGATGTCCGGGGCAAAAGATTAAAATTCTGAAAAACAAATCCCAGCTTCCGATTCCGCATATCGGCCAGTTGATCACGGCTCAGGTGTGAAACGTCATGGCCATCCAGAAAATATTGTCCGAACGTGGGACGATCAAGGCACCCAAGAATATTCATCAGAGTCGATTTTCCGGAACCACTTGATCCCATCAGGGCAACGAATTCACCGCGCTGAATCTCGAGTGACACACCACGAACAGCATGCACATCGACCTCGCCGGTTCGATAGGTCTTCTCGACATTTTCCAAACGAACCACCGCAGCTGGAGTGGAATCAGCCATGCAATTTCATCTTTGGACCGGCTAAGGTCGCCGCCCGCCGCCACTAAACGGATTCGTTGCCGGCGCAGAATTGGTTCCCCCGCTGTCGGTCATGCTGGTAACAACCTGATCGCCCTCCTTTAACCCTTCGAGCACCTCGGTTGAAACACCGTCGCCGATTCCTGTTTTGATTGTGACCTTAGTCGGCTTCGAGGAGTTAGACGCCAAGACATAAACCGAGCGATCAACCCGACGTTCGGTCTTGCCCGCCGGTTTTCCGCCAGCCTGTCGGGTATTCGCACCCGGATCGCGTTTTGCGGCCGGTGATGCCGCATCATCAGGCAAACGAAAGCGCAACGCGCTGTTGGCTAGCTTCAGAACGTCATCGCGATGCGCTGAAACGATGGAGACATTGGCCGTCATCCCCGGCTTCAACTTCAGATCGGCATTCGAGACGCCGATGACCGTGTCGTACGTAACAACGTTCTGCACCGTGATGGGCGCGTTTCGAACCTGAACGACTTTTCCCTGAAACGTCCGCGTCGGAAAAGCATCCACCGTAAACTCGACGTTCTGATCAACTTCGACCGTGCCGACATCGGCTTCCGCGACGTTCGCATCGATTTGCATTTTCGTTAGGTCATTGGCGATTTGAAAAATGATGGGGGCCTGAAGGCTGGCCGCAACGGTTTGGCCAACATCGACGCTTCGGGAGATCACGATCCCATCAATTGGAGATGTGATCGTGCAATGATCCAGATCGGCCTGCACTTTCTCGAGCGCCCCTTCCTTGATCTTCACGTTCGCTTCCGCCTGGTGCAGATTAGCTGTAGCCTGATCCAGGTCCGACTGCGGGGAGTTCTGTTTTGAGACCAGGGCCTGGATCCGGACTGCGTTTATTTTGGCCAGGTCGAGCGCCGCGCGAGCACTGGCCAGATCGCCCTCAGCCTGATTGACCGTAGCCTGAAAAACGACAGGATCGATTTGCGCAATGACCTGACCGGCTTTCACTGGCGAATTAAAATCAACCAGCAGCTTGGCAATGTTACCGGAAACCTGACTCCCAACCTGAACATTCTGGACCGGATTCAGCGTGCCGGTTGCGGTAACCGCCTGAGTAATTGGACCTCGCGTGACGACCGTCGTCTGAAAACTCCGGGAGGAACCGCCTTTGAACCTGCTAACAAGAAGACCAACAAGAATGATCAGCACGATGCTGATAGCGAGTGGGATAGGGCGTTTAAACATGTTTTCCCGAAATCACGATGGCTGGGAGTTGAACTTAATACAACCATGACACTCAAACGAAGTTGCGCGTTCGGAAGAAATCTCCGAAGCATTCTTTCTCGATATGTCCTATAAACGACCTATTTGACCTGTCTGATCTATGCACCGTTATCTTCGAATTTGGGGGATCAGGATGCGCAACTCGCTCATTCGTGAGCTGAGTTTTAAGGTCAATTTCCTTCTCTGGATGATCGTGGAAGTCCTCTGGTTCTGCGGTCAGATTCTCTTTTTCGGGATCATTTTCGGGCAGGTCGATCACATTGGCGACTGGTCAAAGTGGGAGGTGATCCTACTGCTCGGGACACACCAGATAGTCGCGCAATTGTTCCAGGCGTTCTTTTTTGTGAATATCTCAGAAATCCCGGAATTGGTTCGCACCGGAAAACTCGATTCGCTTTTGGTGTTGCCGATCGACAGCCAGTTTGCCGTGTCATCCAAACAGTTCAGTCTCGATAGCATTCTGAACGCGCTCCTCGGAGGCATTGTGGTAGTGGTAGCGCTTTCCAAGCTCCACGTGACGCCCAGTATTGCCGCCGTGATCCTTTACCTGATCGCGCTCGGCTTCGGCGTAGCCATTCATTATTCTATCATGCTAACTTTGGCCGCCGTTAGCTTTTGGATCATTCGGGCCCAGGGATTGGTTTACGGCTATTTCAACTTCCTCCATATCGCTCGTTATCCGGACGTCATTTTCCCGACAAAATTCCGTTTCATCTTTAGTTGGATCATCCCAGTTGTGATCGTTTCGAATATTCCAGCGCGCCTTTTAATTAAATCATTCGGACAACCCACCTGGTTGATGCTTCATTTGATCATCGCGGGGTCGACTGCCTTTGTTCTGGCTCGAATCTTTTGGCGTTTCGCTCTCCGGCATTATTCGAGCGCCAGTTCGTAAAAAGGGCGGCAAGTTCACCCGGATTTGGGCCTCCTGGGGGGCCAAATCTCTCCTTGCGCCCCCCCATAAATGCCATTAATTAAGCCTCCGCTCGCGCCCGGCCCCCCAAGGGCGAACTAAAATTATGGCCAGCTCCGCTAAAAAGCAGTCTTCAAAGCCTGCCAAATCGAAAGCACCGGTGAAGAAGACTCCCGCGTCAAAGCCGACGACTGTACAAGCTAAGTCGGCAAAGAAAACTTCTGCCAAGGCGCCTGAACGGAAGGCAACCAGCCCGGCTCCAAAGAAGACCAAGACCACGACGGTGGACGCAGAAACGTTTTTGCCGGCTAACAATCATAAAGGTAAACGCCTCGACGCGTTTACACGCGGTCAAAAAGAAAAACTGCTGCAACTGCGCGACGCCATGGTCGATTCAATGGCTGGGGTGGCAAAAGATAATCTCCGTTCTCGTGCTGAGGGAAGTGAAGCGTCCGCCTTCGGAATGCATCAGGCCGATGCCGGAAGCGATGCTTACGACCGCGATTTTGCTTTGAGTCTCCTTTCCCAGGAACAGGATGCGCTTTACGAAATCGATCAGGCGCTCAAACGAATCGAGCTTGGGACCTACGGAAAATGCGAGATGTCGGGTAAACCAATTTCGCATGCACGCCTCGAAGCGATCCCGTTCGCTCGGTTCACAGTCGAATGCCAGTCGCAACTCGAGAAACAAAACAAGGCTTCTCGTGTTCGCCAGTCCGTCACCTCACTTTTTGGACTGACCGACGAAGAAGGCACCGAAAGCGAAGAAGAAGAAACAAAGACGGACGACACCAAGGACTAGTATATGGCGCAGGAAATCATCACTCTCGAATGTACCGAGGCCAAGGCGCTGGGCGCACCGGTCTCCCGCTACATGAGCAAACGGAACAAGAAAAGTCCGCGCACGCCAAATCGATTGGAAAAGAAAAAATACAATCCATTCCTCCGTAAGCACACTCTTCATCGCGAAACCAGGTAATCCGTTATGCAACCAAAGACAGCCAAACGCCGCTCCGCTTTCCGACGCGCTAACCGCACCATGCCGCGGCGCCGAATTGATATCGCTACGGAAGCAATCGATTACAAGAATCCCGATCTGTTGAAGAAATTCGTGACTGAAAGTGGAAAGATTCTTCCTCGCCGCGTAACGGGTATGCCTGCCCACATGCACCGACGGATCACCCGCGAGATCAAACGCAGCCGTTCCGTGCTGCTGATGAAGTAGCGGAAACTCCGTAAAGCCCGAAGGGCTGCCGGAAATTAGCCGGTGGGCGCAAGCCACCGGTTGTTCCACCCAATAGCCATTAGCCCCGACGGGGCGGAGCTTAGCGCCAACACACTATGCCCCATCCGCCCTACGACACTTCACGCTTTAAGACATCTGCGATCTTCAGCATCTCCTCAAACGTGTTGTAGAAATGCGGACTGACTCGAATCCAACTCTGATCGCTCCGATCAAAACGAAGCGAGACCACAATCTCTTTCTTCGCCAGCGCCGCCACCAGCCGATCGCTCGGTACATCCGGGTGCCGAAAAGTCAGAATTCCGGACCGGGACTTTGGAGCGTCAGGGCTGAGGAATTCAAAGCCGTCGCCCACAATGTGCAACTTTAGCGTCTCGGTCAGTAAGACAAGCTGCGTCGCAATCAGCTCCACATTCGCCTCGAGAAGCAGCGCGGCCCCAGCTCCCATTCCAGCAATCGCTGCGTGATAATAGGCTCCCGGTTCATATTTTTGGCCGCCAGCAGCATACTTGATCTCTCGTTGCGCAATGAAATTACGCGACTCGATATTCCAGCCACCCAACATCGATGGACGCAGCAATTCACGCCGGCTTTGTTTGACGTAAAGAAACCCGGCGCCGGACGGACCCAACATCCATTTCTGGGCACCAGTGCTCAGAAAATCGACGTTACTAAGATCGATTGGAAAGACTCCGAGTGTTTGAATTGCGTCGACCGAAAATAAAACGCCACGTTCCGCACACAGTCGACCAATCGCTTTCAAATCGATTCGGTAACCACTGCAATAGTTTGCGCTAGCCAAAGCTACCAGTCGAGTTCGCTTCGTTAGGGCTGCTTCAACGATCTCCGGCGTGACTTCACCAATGCTTCGTGCCTTGAGCAAGACCGGCTTAACCCCGCGAGATTCAAGAGCCAACCATGGATAAACATTCGCAGGATAATCATCGAGATAACAAACGACCTCGTCACCGGCAGCCCAGCTCAGCCCGTTCGCGATAACATTCAACCCACTCGAAGTCGGTCCGGTAAACGCGATCTCATCCACACTCGCCCCCACAAGTCGCGCGACCGTTTCCCGAGTTTTCGCGATGTTTTCCAGCTCAAGATCGTATTGCCGTGCGTCGGTCGATGCCCGATCGATCGACGCCCGCATCGCGTCCGCCACTCGTCGCGGCAACGGCGCATCGGCCGCATGCGCACAATAGATCTTGCGCGCACAGATCGGAAACTCACGACGGCGCAACGCCGGATCAGCCTCCAAAGCGGCGATCAGGCCTTTCTTTGAGTTCGTTCTCCCTGCTCGATTAGTTTCCAAAATTCTCGGGCGTTCCCCAGCTGATCGTCCTCCGCCATCGGAAGTTTGCTCCGGAAAAGAAAGTCTCGAAACGTGTTCTTGTGCAGAACCCGATGAACGGTGATCCCTTCGGGCCGTCGTTCAAAATAGATTCGATAATCTTTCGCTCGATACCGATGCAATTTTTTTCCTTCACGTTCGATCACTCCGAACCGGCTGTTATCCAGGTTATCGAGGTCGGTGGGCAGAATCTCAAATTCAGCGAGCAATTCGAGCTGGAGACTCTTCGGTAACGCCGCCATTTCCGCAGCGCTCAATTCGTTAAAGATAATCTGAAACATGGGAAGGTTAATTGGTTAAGCGTTAAGCGTTACACATCGTTAAAGAGTCAAAGGTTAATCGTCTTCAACGCTTTAACCCTCACCTCTACACATATACCCGACGGACTCGGCTGCCAATTCGTGTAATTATCTCCCATGAAATGGTGCCGGCTCGTTCCGCCAGTTCCACTGCTGAAACTTCTGCGTCGCCTTGGCGTCCCATCAACACCACTTCATCGCCTACTTGTGCATCGACTTCTGAAACATCAATCATCATTAAATCCATCGTGACGCGCCCCAGCAGCGGACAGCGTTTACCGCGAACCAATACTGCAGCGTCCCGATTCGAAAGATGTCTCGGATAGCCGTCTGCGTAACCAGCTGAGAGAGTCGCCACGCGCATCGGACGCGGTGTGATGAATGTTCGTCCATAACTGATTCCGTGTCCGCTCGGCATGTCTCGGATCAATGCGATATGAGTCTTCCATGTCATAACCGGTCGCATCAATTTCTCAAAACCGGGCAAAGGCGGGATGCCGTAAAGAATGATGCCGGCTCGCACAATTTCAAACGGTGGCTCAGCATACGCCAGCACACCGGCACTGGGCAAAACGTGGGCCTTGTAGTTGCCTGGAAATTCTTGCCGTATCCGTTTCACAATGTCGCCGAACTGGGCCAGC
Source organism: uncultured Verrucomicrobiae bacterium (assembly GCA_963751725.1). GTDB lineage: Bacteria > Verrucomicrobiota > Verrucomicrobiia > Chthoniobacterales > UBA10450 > AV80. The sequence goes on along the minus strand of CAVVVQ010000031.1, from coordinate 75,822 downwards.
TCGGCGCGGGTAAATTCGGCGTCCTCGTTCGAAACGGGCAAATGGGTCGAGAGGCTGTGAATGCGGATGTTCGTTAGAGCAGCGATTCGCCGGAACAAATCGACTGCTTCTGCCTGAACAACACCCATCCGCCCCATGCCGGTGTCGATCACGAAATTGATCGCGACGGGTGATCGTTCGGCCACGCGATTGAAATGTTCCGCTTCTTCAAAGGTCGAGATCGACGGAATAAACTTCCCTTCGGCGACGGCTGTGCGTTCTTCGGCCAAGGTCGGACCGAGAATAATGATTGGGTGCTGCACCTCTTTTCGCAGCGTGATCGCTTCCTCAAGATTAGCTACACCGAAAAGTTGCGCGTCGTTCGCCAACGCTTTTGCGACTCCAACCATGCCATGCCCGTACCCGTTTGCTTTGATCACAGCCAGCAGCTCTACGCCGACGCCAAGGCTATCACGAACCAGGCGAGCATTCTGTCGCAAAGCTTCCTGGTCAATTTCCGCCCAGCATCGATACGTCGTTTCGGAACTCATTTTTCATCACTTCATCACTGTGTTAGCCGCATCCTTCGGAACCGTGATATGCGGCCCGCGAAGATAAATCGGTTCCAGCGATTGGGAATCAGGCATTTCGGAAATTCGTTCACTTGCCACTTTGGCCAAAAGTCGCGCCGAAGGGTAGGCCAACTCTGCCATCGGAAATTCCGGCAACAATTCCGAACAAAATACCGGTTCCGAAATCTCTGAAATGATCGTTTTCAGTTCCGCGATCGAATGCAAGGAAGGTTCATCTAACAATCGGTTATTGCTAACCCGTCCCAGGAAGAAAGACTGACGTCGTGCGTCTCCGACGACGCAATATTGAGGGGCGTCCGTTTCAATCGCACAGGCCGAAGCGATTCCGATCAACTTCGCGGCTAACGCTGCCCGAAGACCGATCGCCGTCGCAATCGCTATGCGAATCCCGGCGTACGACCCAGGTCCAAGGCCAACCACAATCGCGTCCGGATGGCCGAACTCGTTTAGACAATGTTCCAGAGTTTCAAAAAACAATCCGGAATGTTTGCGATCGTTTCCGAACGTTTGAACCCAATCCTGATTGGAATCCGAGAGCCAGGCCACGCCCCCCTGTCGAGTAGAAAGCTCGAGTGCCAGGACCTTCATTGGGCCACGGACGCTTCGCTCGCGTCTGTGATCGTCCGCGCATTTTCCTCGTTGATTGCAAAGGAAATCCATTTTGCTCCCTGTGGAATTGCGTCGGGATAACGATCCGCCCACTCAATTAAAGTAACGCCATCTCCAAAAACGTAATCATCGAAACCGAGTCGGAGGAGTTCGTCTCTGCTTTCGAGTCGGTAAAGGTCGAGATGATAGATCGGAAGCCGGCCGCCTTCATATTCGTGGACAAGAACAAACGTTGGGCTGCTGACAGCAGCGTCGCTTTGCAGACCAGCCACAACACCTTTAACAAATTGAGTCTTACCGGATCCAAGATCACCGGTTAGGGCAAAGACATCCCCTTTTGTTGCGGTTTGTCCGTAGCTTCGGCCCAGCGCAATCGTGTCTTCCAGGCTATTCGAAATGAACATACCCATGAGGCAGCTTCGAGTTTGTTCGCCTAGTTCGCGTTTTCAACTTGCCGATTCGGGTGAGCAAAAGCTTTGGAAACATCTTGCGCCATTGTTTCTGTAATCGCGCACCATCAGCCCGTCGAAGCGCGAAGAGCAATTCATAGTCTTCGCCGTCAGTCAGCGCTTGTTGGATGGTGCATCCGCGATTTTTGGGAATCGCCTGCGTATCGAGATCGAAACCAACTCCACTCGCTTGGGCAAGCCGCGGAAGATCTGCACCGAGTCCGTCACTCAGATCCATCATCGCATGGATGGAAAAATTCTCCGTGAGCCAGCGCGCCTCTTCGATTCGCGGAACAAAGTTGAGATGACGGTGCCGGATAGATCCACCCAGCCGGCCGGTCACAAAAAGGTCATCCCCTGCCTTACCGCCGTCGCGGCCTACCCATCGTTTTTTTTCCACCATCCCGATAATACTGACTGAAATCACCGCCGGTCCTTTGATACTACTGGTTTCTCCACCGACAATCCGAACACCAAACCTGTCCGCTGCTCGTTTCAATTCGCGATAGACTTTCTTAACCCAATCAACCTCCCTGGTTGCAGGAACAATCAGTGTGATCAAAGCGAACCGTGGAATACCGGACATGGCCGCGAAGTCACTTAAAGATCGAGCCATCGCTTTCCAACCAACTCGAGATGGCGGCGTCGCACGGGTGAAGTGAATCCCTTCGACAACACAATCGGTCTTGAGCAAAAGCAAGCAGCTTTGAGGTAGCGGCCGGACGATGGCGCAATCATCACCTGGTCCAAGTACAATCGCATTCTCCCGGTGGCGAAGAGCAGGCAGCAATTCCTCCAACAAGCGATCCTCGCCGAGCTCGTAAAGTCGGGCCCGTCCGGCAGCGGACCGTCGCGATTTCATTGGGAAAAGACGTCTGGGAACGCCAGTAAAGTCAAGGCAGCCGCGTTAAAGATCGCATGCATCGTCATCGAGACCAGAATTGAACCACTCCATTCGTAGGCAATTGTCAGGCAAACCCCGAGCACAAACAGTGGCGCGAACGAAGGTAGATGGAGGTGAACTGCCGCGAATAGCAGCGCGTTAGTCAAAATCCCGAACGTGCGACCAAAGTACCGCTTTGCCACACCGTATAAAAAAAACCGAAACAGAAATTCCTCCGTTGCAGGCGCGATTGACACCGCAATCACGATAATCAGCGTCCGCTGACTCATCGTGTCCGACGAGGTAAACATCTGAATGATTTCCTGGCGCTCCAACGTTTCACGAGACAGTTGTTGCGGAATTATTTCCGCAAGCGAAACCAATGGATAGGCAGCAAGGAGTAGAAAAAAACCGGTCATCGCAATGCGAGCGAACGACATTCTTGAAAAACCACCTATCGCATCGACGTCAAATCGGCGGAGCCACAGAAAACTGGCGAGCCCCAAAACCATGCCGATCGTCAAAATCTCACCAACGATCAGGTCCCGGGCCGGGGTGCTCCTGACTTCGTGCGACGGTGCCACCGCAATCATGTAGATGAAGAAAGCGGTGAGGAATATCGCGACCGTCGCCTCAGGCCAACCAAAGGTTCGGACCGGCGCACTCGGTATTTCCGGCATCCGACTGCGAATCTGACCGACAAGCGCTACATAGATATAGACGCTCGCCACGAGCAAGGCGAGGTAGGTCGCAGCCGATAAAGCTGGATAGAGGTTACCTTGCTCCATGCACTGCCGTTTGCTCTACGGAGCGTAGAAGCTCGGCAGAAAATAAGCCCGACCCGTCTCCAGCTGAGGGAGGAGTTGCTTGGGCAACGTCAGCTCGATTTTGGAATCTCCGGCGCTTCCGAGTGCGCGAATGAAACGACCCCACGAAAAAGGCGGGGAATATTTCACAATCTTTGCATCACGAGCGTTCCCCAATTCCTTGGCCTTGGCGAAGGCATCTTCGATTTGGCCCAACCCATCGATTAGTTTGTGTTCGAGCGCGTCTTTGCCGGAAAGAATGCGTCCATCGGCAATAGTATTTCGAAGAACATCGGCAGGCAAATTACGCTCGCGGGCAACGATGCCGAGAAACTTATCATACGTCTTCATGACGAAGCCCTGGACCAGCTCACGTTCCTCCGGTGCGATCGGTCTCGCTCCGTTAAGCATGTCTTTAAACTTGCCGCTCTTAAAGACAACGGCGGAAAGACCAACCTTGTTGAAGAGTTGTTCGTAATTCAACGTTTGGATGATCACACCGATGCTGCCGGTAATGGTCGTTTCGTTCGCCATCAAATATTTACCGCCACAGGCAACATAGTAACCACCTGAAGCCGCGAGCGAATCCATATAAACAACGACCGGTTTCCGCGCCCGCGTTTTGACTACCCAGTTGTAAATCACATCGGACGCCGTCACTTCGCCACCGGGCGAATCGATCTCCAGAACCACCGCGCGCACATTTTTATCTTCTCGTGCCTGTTGCAATGCCGCGCGCAGATCGTCGACCATTGTGTCTCCCACGTTTCCCGGCAGGGACGAGCTAATCATTCCGCGAAGAGTAATGAGCGCGATCTTTTCGTCGCTCCGTTTGTTACCGCGCTGGATCGTTGTCTCTCGAAAAGAGGGCATGATGCCTTCGTCACTGTCCCCGGCCCCGAGGTGATGGAGGGCACTAATGGCGAGGATGAAGTTCATGAAGACGCTGCCACAAAGCGCGATAAACAAAAATATGCTGAGGCAACCGAGGCTCCGATTATTCACGACCGGTTGAAGTTTGCGGAGAACGCCAGAGCGCACAAGCGCTTTCGGAAGGAAGAAACTGATTCAAACCGCAAAAGATAGGTTGCCGGAGATCTTAGGACCACGCTGTTTCGCCACCGATCTGGGTCGATTCGCCTTATCTGCGGTTGAACTATCATCATGCCGGCAGAGCCTCCAATGCTCCTCGAAATTTCTAACCTAAACAGTTGGCCCACACCTGTCCGGAAGTTGGGTTTTTCCCTATGGTCCAGAAGGTGCTTTCTGGCAATCATGAACAACGTAGGGCACGTTCCCCTGAGCGCTACCGCTCGTCGTGTTAATGGAAAAAAAGCGCGTCGAGGCCGCCCTCGCAAGACTGCCGGTGGAAAGAGTGAACCACGCGATCTTCCAGCCGTCGGCACACTGACCCGCACGAAGAGTCTTCTGCTTGCTGCCCTCCGTGTTTGGGAATTGAAACATCGCATCAGCGAGTAAACGCGTTGTGTCGGACAGTTCGAGGCGTTAAAGTCTCGAACGTTTTTGCTGAAATGTCTGCACTGATGCATTCGTTTGAGCGGTCTTCAATTCACCACGAAAAACCCAGGCCCCAAATGGCCGTGAATTTGCTCCTATGAAAACCGTGATTACCTACCAGCCGAAATCCTCTCCGTTCCCTCTTCGTTCGCATCGCGACCGGAGCAATTTTCGGAACGATTCTCCTCGCCGCTTCAGTCCATGGTGCGACGCTCGAAACGATCGCTTCCTTAACTCAGGAAATTCCAGCCCCTCCGCAAGTTCGGCTCAGCAATGGCGTTTATTTCGGCGTCTCGTACGGCGGCTTCAACGGAGCCTCGGATCACGGCAGCATTTTCAGACTTGGCCCGACTGGCGCCTACTCGGAGCCTTTCCAGTTTTCGGCCGCGACCCAGGAAGAAGCAAATCCAACGCTCTTGATCGCGGGCAGCGACGGCAACATGTACGGCGCCACTTCCCCTCGAGCTGTCGGCGACCTCAACGGCATCATCTTCAGATACACTTCCACCGGAACGTTCACTGAAATCTATCGGTTCCAGGATGGAAAAGGCACGCACGCCACCAGCCTTGTCTTTGGAACTGACGGAAATCTTTACGGAACGGCCGCGGGCGATTCGAGCGGCGGGTTCTTTAATCATCCGCCCGCGATGCATAATGCCGGTGTCTTTTTCAAACTGACGCTTCAGGGTGTGTTCACGACCCTTTACGCCTTTACCGGCAGCATCGATGGCAGCCTTCCTAATTCGTTAGTCCAAGGAGCGGACGGCAACTTTTACGGCAGCACTCAATACGGACCGGAAACACCGCTCAATGTTTTCAGCGGACTCGGCACGGTTTTTAAACTCACTCCCGCCGGCGCTATCACTACTCTCTATCGCTTCACCGGTGGAATCGATGGCGGTAACCCAAGCAAGATCATCCAGGGTGGAGACGGCAATTTTTACGGAATTACGACCTACGGAGTCTTCAAGACCGTCTTCAAAATCACTCCCGCTGGTGTCCGCAACACGGTTTATCATTTTGAAGGAGATAACGGAAGCGAGTCCGCCGGGCTGATCGCGAGTAGCGATGGAAACGTTTATGGCACAACAAAAGATGCCGGAATTCCACAAGCCGGGAGCATCTTTTGTATTAACCCAGCCGGAGAAATTAACAGTTACTACTTCGACGGGACGGGAACTGGGAGCCAGCCCGGTCTTCTCTTCGAAGGCCTCGAACACAGCCTCTACGGAGCAACAATCGCTGGCGGCGCATTCGGCCACGGCACCGTTTTTCGATTAAACCAGGCGCCGCCCCGCGACCTGCTCAACATTTCGACCAGGTCCCGCGTTCTCAACGGCAATGACGTGATGATCGGCGGATTCATTATCACCGGCACCGATCCCAAGCAGGTCCTCATTCGCGGAATCGGTCCATCGCTCAGTGCAGTCATTGGCACTACCCTGGCGGATACAGTTTTGGAATTGCATCAGGGCAGCGCGATCTTGAGCACAAATGACGATTGGCGCGATACTCAGCAGGCTGCGATTCAGGCGACCGGGATTCCTCCTACGAACAATCTTGAGTCAGCTATCCTAACAACACTTTCGCCAGGCGCCTATACCGCTGTTCTTTTCGGCAAGAACAACGGCACTGGTGTTGGCGTCGTAGAAGTTTACGACTTGGACCAAAGCGTTGATTCAAAGCTCGGTAACATCAGTACTCGCGCGCTGGTTGACGTTGGCAATAACGTCATGATCGGTGGTTTAATAGTTAGTGGAGGAGCCAGCGGCGGCGGTAACGCCAGGGTGCTTGTCCGTGCCATTGGACCATCGCTTGCAGCTGCCGGCATTCAGGGCGCTTTGCAGGATCCGAGTCTCGAACTGCACGACGCGAACGGAGGAACGCTGGCTTCAAACGATAACTGGAAACTCCGTTCAGACGGAACAAGCCAACAGGGCGAAATCGAAGCGACCGATATTCCACCAGTGAACGATTTGGAATCCGCTTTGGTCAAGAACCTCGGCCCCGGCAATTACACCGTAGTTGTGCGCGGAAAGAACAATGGCACCGGCGTCGCCGTGGTCGAAGCCTACACCCTCGAATAGTAGTGGGGCAGAGGCCGCGCCCAAGGCCAGGGACTAACGAGTAGCATTCAACGAACGCTCGCGTTCTGTCCGGCGACTGCCGCCGCGTAATTTGCCTTCTCCGATTCGATTTCGGCCAGCACCTCTTTGTCAGATTCCCGCAACGCCTTGGATTCCCTTAATCCGTTGAAAATGGCGATGGCCTCTTCAACGAGTTCGAGCGCCTTTTTCGGATCACCTTTTTGGTTCCACGCTTGAGCGGCAATCCTGGCCGCGAAGCCAAGGTCATATTGGTAGGTGGTCTCAGAGCGGATTCGCTTCTACGATGGGGCGCAATACTTCCCGCACTTCCGTCAACACGGAGATCGCATCATCGAAACGACCGAGGTCGATCTGCGCACGTGCAAGACTCGTCTTGTAAATGGCAAGGTTCCTTTTGTACTCCTTGTTCTCCGGCGATTTCGCACTCAGCTGTGACATCACCACAATCGCCTTTTCGGCCTGCTCCATCTCTTGTGCAGGCTGATGCACCTGGCCGAATGCGCGGGCGGCATTGAAATGGGAAATCGCGAGGTCGTAGGCCACAACCCCATTTTCAGGTTCCTTCTTCAACGCCGCCTCCGGGAATTCGATTGTCTTCGGACAAATTACGGCGCCTTCCGGATCATTCTTGTCGATTAGCAACTCACAAGTCATCGATTCGGTGAGCCAGACGCTCCGTTGCAGTCGAAAGTCCTGCGGGAATTGATGCGCTAACTCCTTGCTGATGACTAACGCCTCCTCGAGAGCGGTCCGCCCTCCCGCGTGATCACCGAAGGCACTTTTCGCTTTGCTCAGAATTCTCAAACAGCGCGCGCGAGTCTTCTTAACATCGCTGTTTTGAGGGTCCTGCTCCTGCAACTTTTCTATGATCTGTAATGCCTCATTGAAAAGGGCAAGGGCTCGTTCTGCCTGGAAATTGAAGACGGGGATCGCCCCATAGTCGATCAACAAGACAGCCAGCCGATTCTTGAACTCCACCGAGTCCGGGTTTGATACCAATAGTTCACGTTGCAGTTTCAGCGCTCGTTCAAATTCCTCTTCGGCCTCCTTCGTTTGGGTATTGTTCCAAAGTGTTCGCGCGGTGACGTAGTAATTGTTGGCAAGACTGTTCTTCGCGGAAACAACTCGAGGATTTTCCTGCAACACCGCCTCGCGCAACCTCGCCGCCTTTCGATAACTTTGCAGGGCAGCCTCAGCCTTCCCAAGACTCGAAGTATTCAGCGCCCCCTGGACGTCCCCGACTTTTTCGTATGCCGTCGCCAGTTCACTTTGCAGCTGCGCATCACCGCGTGATTCGGTTGCCAGACTGTCGAGATAGCCAAGCGCATTGCGAAGAATGGTTTCTCGCGCCTTCAACGAACCCTCGAGATTTTCAACCTCCGGATAAACTTCAAAAAGATTCGCATTTGCGAGCTTACGCACATCGTTGAAACGCTGCTCGGCCCGAGCTCTTTCCCTGCCCGCAATCCGCGACTGACGATCTATAGCGATGATGCCCCCAACAAGCGCGAAAAAGACAAGGGTCGCTACCATCACGCTCGTCTTGTGGCGTCGAATAAACTTGTTCGCTCGATAGGTGAAAGTATTGGCTCGGGCGAGAACGGGAAGGCCTTCCTGATACCGCTGAATGTCTTCCGCCAGACTTTGTGGCGATGAATACCGGCGTTCCGGTTCCTTCCGCATCGCCGTCAGCACAATATTATCCAGATCAATATCCAGTGCTTCCCGGTTTTTATTGGAACTACTTGGCCGAGCCGGTTCCTGATCCGTTATGGCACGCGAAAGTTCTTCCGTTGTTTGACTGCTTAACCGGTATGGCTTCTGCCCGGTCAGCAATTCATAAAGCACAACGCCTAGCGCGTAGACGTCGCTCGTGGTTGTGACCCGTTCCCCCCGCACTTGTTCCGGACTGGCATAATGCGGCGTCATCGCACGCATCCCAGGCATCGTCTGCGTTAACAGCCCTTCATCTGTGGTAAGCAATTTCGCGATTCCGAAATCGAGCAGCTTCGGTTCGCCCCCGGCCGTGACGAGAATGTTCGACGGTTTCAGATCACGATGCACGACCAGGTTTTGGTGTGCGTAGGTGACAGCCGCGCAGACTTTTCGGAAAAGATCAAGCCGCTGACTAATTGTTAGCCGATGAATTTCGCAGTAGTCGCTGATCGGTTCGCCCTTTACGTATTCCATCGCGAAATACGGCGACCCGCCTTCCGTGCTTCCTCCATCAATCAGCCGCGCAATATTCGGATGATCCAGCTGCGCGAGAATCTGACGTTCCGTTCGAAACCGCCGAAGAATGTCATCGGTATCGAGGCCGCGCCGGATGAGTTTGATCGCAACTTCTTTTCGATATTCTCCATCGTGCCGGAACGCGAGATAGACGGCGCCGAGACCGCCGCGTCCGATTTCACGCACAACTTCATACGGACCAAAACGCCGGCCCGCCACCTCTTCTCCGGGCGCTTCATCAAAGAAATCCGGCGGAATCGCGAACACAGGTTCCTCACCGAACGCACCACACTGCGCATCGGCTTTCAGCAACGATTCCACCTCTCGCCGAAGACCATCGTCACTTCCGCAGCGCTCCTTCAGAAATGCCTCTCGTTCGGCGGACGGAAGATCGACCGACGCCTGAAAAAGTTCCTGGATCTGCGCGTATCGCTCAGCTGCCGGTGTCATTGGACGAGTCGCCAAAAATCTGTCGGCGCAGCCAAGCCCGCGCCATTCGCCATTCCCGTTCCACCGTTCGCTGGGAAGTATCAAGAACCTCAGCTACTTCCTCCACCGTAAGTCCGCCGAAAAAACGGAGCTCAACAATCTGACTGTGCTGCGGATTTAGGTTCGCCAGGTCCCGTAACGCATCATCCAACGCAATGAGATCGATGCTCCGTGATGGAGAAAGCGCGACCGCTTCGTCGAAAGTCACCTTGCTCCATTCGCCGCCACGTTTCTCCGCTTGGTGATGCCGAGCATGATCAACCAGGATCCGGCGCATTATCTGGGCGGCCACACCAAAAAAATGGGCTCGATTCTTCCAGTTGGTGGTTTTCTGATCCACCATTCGGAGGTAGGCCTCGTGCACCAGTCCGGTCGCCTGTAGCGTATGGTCGGACCGTTCGCGTTGCAGATAGCCCCGCGCAATCTGCCGCAATTCCTCATACACTAGCGGCATCAAGCCAGCCGCAGCCTCGCGATTGCCATTGCTCCACTCGACTAACAACCTTGTCGTTTGCTCGGTGGAGACAGGGATTGTCACTTAGCCCGATCCTAGGGAACTCATCCTGATTTTTCAAGCCTGAGACCCGTTGAGCGCTAGAAAAGAGACGAATTCGCGGGGTGGAACGCGAAAGCGCCAGTCCGGACCGGACCCGGGCGCGTTTAGCGCATCCCCAGGTAACAACGGCGTTACCTTTCAGACGTAGCACGAATACACGCAGGGTAGTCAAATCCATGCATGGCCAAGTTGTTTCGATCTGCACTACACGCGCTGAATTCTGACCCCCGCTTGGCAAGATCTGCGCAGGAAAAAGCAACGAACGAGCAGCCCATCAAGGTTAACGTCAACAAGTTGAAGGTTGAAACGAATTTACCATGAAAAAATTCAGTCAAACCGCACTCGTAATTCTAGCTCTCTCCTGTTGGACGACCTCGTTCTTAGTTACGGCAAACGCCGCTGAAGTCTCACCTCTCGGCGCAGGTCAAACCATCACGGTGACCTCACTTGATGATGTTACAGATTTCTCTGGTGCTCAGCAGGTTGGTGACCTGCCTGGCCCCGACGGCAAGGTGAGTTTCAGGGAAGCGGTCACGGCAGCAAATAATACAGTCGGCCCGCAAACGATCGCGTTCGCAGTTTCGCCATCGGAGTTTTGGTTGATCGCGGGCGTCGGCCTGCTCCGCCTCGAGGAGGGTGCATTCTTTCTCAATGATTCAGGCACAACCGTCGATTTTTCGACCCAGACAGCGAATATGGGCGATACCAATCCGAACGGACCTGAAATAGGAATCTACGGCCTCCAACCTAACGGGTGGGGTATCGCAGCCATCTTTGTTAACGGCAACAACTGTTTGATCAAGGGATTGGGCAACGTCTATCAGCGTGGCTATGCCGTCCAATTTGTCGGTAACAACAACCAGATCGTCAGTTGCCAGATCGACGGACCATTGCACGCCGCCGTCTCAGTCAATGGTTACATCGGCGGACCAACCCCAACAGGAAATATCGTGGGCGGAACTTCCCCCGGGGACGGCAATACCCTGATTGGATTGAATATCGACGGTCCGGCGGACAACAACATTGTGGTTGGAAACAAACTGCTCGTTGGAGTTCAGGTTCAGGGAGCCACGCGCTATGACGTGTTCGCCCGCAACAACCGCATCGGCGGACCAACTGCCGCCGAGCGCAACGTCATCTCAGGTGCAGGTTCTTATGGCGAAGAAGGCTTACCGACCGGCGTCCAGGTTAATGTTGTTGATGCTGATAATACGATCGTCGAGGGCAACTACATCGGAACAACGGCAGACGGCATGGCGCGATACCCACAAATCGGGCCAGGCGGCGTCAATATCGTGGACTCGAGAGGAACGGCGGTCAGGGGGAATCTGATTGCCGGCCTACGCACTGTTGGAACCAACCATTACGCGGGTCAGGTTTTCGGCGTAGCGATTTCAGTCACTCCAATCAACGATAATATCCAGAACACACTGATTGAGCAGAACACCATCGGGCTCGCGGCCGATGGAGTCACTCCCATCGTCACACACTCGGGTATTACCGTCTCTCCAGCCTTAGCCTCGCGACACTCCTTCGGCACAATCATTCGGTCGAACCACATTGCCAGCGTTGAAACCACAGGCATTGCCGTCTCGAGTCTTGAGAACGGTGTCACGATCTCGAGCAACTCAATTCACGATTGCGGCGGTTTAGGTATCGATCTCTTTTCGACTTCCGGCGGAGGCGTTACACCTAACGATCCCGGCGACACAGACACCGGTGGTAACGGTCTCCAGAATTTTCCCGAAATCGGAGCAGCCGTGACAACTGGTTCCTCCATTACCGTTAATGGAAATCTCGAGTCATTGACTTCCGAGCAATTCAAACTCGAGTTCTTTGCCAGTCCTTCGTGCGATCCTTCCGGACACGGTGAAGGCACGATGTATCTCGGGTCGACCAATGTGACCACCGACGGAAGCGGACACGCGGCGTTCTCGGCAACGTTTGTGGCTGCCGTTGCATTAGACTCGGTTGTCACAGCAACTGCAACGCGAATTTCCACCGGTGACACATCTGAGTTCTCAGCCTGCGTAACAGGTACAATCGCCGGCGGCTACACCAACTCCAACGCCTGCGGTTACGCCGACACCTGCTCCTACTTCGACCCCAGCTCCCACTCCGTCAGCCACGCCTATTGTTACTCCGACCCCCGTAGCGACGCCAACACCCAGTGTTACCCCTACTCCCTCTACTACTCCAATCGTCACGCCCACCCCCAGCGCGACCGTTAATCCAACGCCAACCGCAACCCCGTCGCCTCTTCCAACTTCAACTCCAGTTCCACCGACAAAAGCGGTCAATCTTTCCACCAGAATGCAGGTGCAATCCGGCAACAATGTCGGGATTGGCGGGTTCATCGTTACCGGGACGAGCCCGAAACAAGTCCTGATTCGGGGGATCGGTCCGTCTTTGACCGATTTCGGTGTCTCTCAATCGCATTGACCGATCCGGTGCTCGAACTTCACGGCCCCGGAACCTTTACCACGATCACAAACGATAACTGGCGCCAAGTGCAAGAGACAGAGATTCAGGCGACCGGTCTTTCGCCGACCAATGATCTGGAATCCGCGATCATAGCGACTCTGACTCCAGGCGCTTACACCGCGATTGTGAGGAGCAACGACAGTAGTTCGGGCGTAGCGCTGGTTGAAGTTTACGATCTCGGTCAAGAAGTTGACTCGAAGTTGGCCAATTTGAGCACGCGCGCTCTGGTCGGCACCAGCGGCGACATCGTGATTGCCGGTCTGATGTTGAGCGGCAACAATGGGGACGATCGAGTTGTCATTCGCGGAATCGGCCCGAGCCTGGGCGGAGCAGGACTGACTGGCGTGTTGCCAAATCCCGTCCTCGAGTTGCGCGATTCGAACGGCATCTTGCTCACTTCAAATAATGATTGGCAGGAAGACGCTGCACAAGCGGCTGAGATAACGGCTGCTGGCCTCGCACCGTCGAGTTTTCTCGAATCTGCCATAGCGAGCACACTCCCGCCGGGCCAATACACTGCGCTCCTTCACGGAGCAGATAACACCACTGGCATTGGGGTAGTAGAAATTTACGACCGCGGAATCAGTCCGTAGGCCATCTTCCTCACGGTTGAATCCGGCACCAAGGAGGACGGTTTCCGATCCGCCCACCCAACGAAAACCTTCTAACCTTGTACGAACCAGTCACTCGACTGCCGTCCCGAGCATCGAGCATTACAATTAGAGCGAATAGAAGTTTTTCTGCTGATCAACGCTCCATTCAAAATCACAAACTCTGTGGGCGGTTCGGAAACCGCCCCTCCTTGTGTACCATTGGCATCGACGGGTCAGCCTCACCTGACGTCGCAAAACACTTGCTCGACGAGACCTCCCTTTGCTCTAAAATACCTCGGAAACCCGAAGACGGCATTGACCCTTCGGTTCTCATCAAATCCACAACTTCAGGAGGAATCATCATCTATGAATCCAAACAAGGCACTCTGGGAAAAAGGCAATTTTACCCGCATCGCCGCCACTATGCGCGAAAGCGGAGAAGCACTCGTCCAGCGATTAGGCATAACGAAGGGACTTCGTGTGCTGGATCTTGGCTGCGGCGATGGCACGACGGCTTTGCCAGCTGCGAAACTCGGGGCGGATGTTACTGGCGTCGATATTGCGCGGAACCTCGTTCAGGCCGGAAACAAACGCGCAGCCGAACAGGACCTGCCCAATTGCAGGTTTCAGGAAGGAGACGCAACCGATCTGCGCGATTTGCCGGACCAAACATTTGATCTCGTTGTTAGTATTTTCGGAGCGATGTTTGCACCGAAACCATTGGACGTCGCGAAGGAAATGGTGCGCGTGACCAAGCCGGGCGGGCGCATCGTCATGGGAAACTGGATTCCAAACGATCCAACGTTGGTCGCGCAAATCCTTAAGATCAGCTCAGCTTACACGCCACCGCCGCCAGAAGGTTTTGTGAGTCCGATGATGTGGGGAATCGAGAGCCACGTCACAGAACGATTCGTCGGCGCTGGCGTTAAACCGGACCAGATCTCCTTCGTCAAAGATACGTTTACCTTCAACTTCCCCGGACAACCGTCAGCCTTCGTTAATGAATTCAGGAAATACTACGGGCCGACCATGAACGCTTTCGAAGCTGCGGAAAAGAACGGCAAAGCCGACGCGTTACAGAAAGAGTTGGAGGATCTCTTTATCAACCAAAACGAAAGCGCGCGAAATGATGCCACCTCTATTCCTGCGACTTTCCTGCGCGTGACGGTGACACTGTAAGGCAACCAACCTAGCCACAGTAAAGTGACCGCAGTCAATCTCGCGCAGAAGCTCGGTACCTTCACTGAGTGCTGGCAACCGCGAACCGTCGGTCAATTCAACGGTCACGATCTCATGGTGGTTAAACTCAAGGGCGAGTTTGTTTGGCATAAGCATGACGAAACCGACGACTTTTTCCTCGTCCTCAAAGGCCGGATCACGATTCGTCTGCGAGATCGTGATGTGACCCTCAACGAAGGAGAATTCTTTGTTGTGCCCAAAGGAATAGAGCATTGCCCGGTTGCGGAGGAAGAAGCGCACGTTCTCCTAATCGAGCCCACCGGAACACCGAATACCGGGAACCCTGCGACCGCTGTGCCACGGCGGGTGATCTAGACCCACTGCAGCCAGCAATGCCGTACTCACGGTCATTAATATGATCGATTACTAACGAACGCTCCTTTCGTTTGTTGATCCTTTACACGCTGCCTGGCAAGCATAGGATTGCTGATCATGAAGTCAGCCGCGCAACTGCTGGCGGTTTTGTTTGTTCTTCTCACATCCGTCGTGACGAATGGTGCCACCATCACCGTCTCCAGCGAAGCCGATGGTGGACCCGGCACACTTCGCCAAGCAATCCTCGACGCTTCATCCGGAGACACCATCATTTTTGGGTTCAACCGGAGTATGCTACATTTCGCTGTCGAGCGGAAAGGAATTACTGATCGACAAGGATCTGACCATTGACGGTCAAAGTCGCTACTTGGTGACCATTTCAGGCGATACCAGCCGCGCCTTTCATGTTGCTCCAAAATCCTCTGTCACACTCGCGAACCTCGAGATCAGTTTCTGTTACCCTACTAGTGGAACCGAGGGAGGCGGGGCAATTTGGAACACTGGAAACCTAATCATTCAGTCATGCACGATCCGTAATAATGCCATCAGTCCGCAAAGCACTAGAGGAGGCGCCATCGCCAACGATGGCAATCTAACAATCATCGATAGCACGATTTCGGAAAACTCGTCCTACTACTTCGGAGTCCCCAGCGGGTACGGTGGCGGCATTGATAACACCGGACACCTAACGATTTCCAACAGCACACTTCAAGGAAACGTTGCCCGCACCAGTGGCGGCGCTATCAATAGCGTTGGACCCGGCGCTGTCTTAACCGTTTCCAACAGCACGGTTTCAGGAAATACCGCCATTGACCTCGGCGGTGATAATTGCGGCGGCGGCATCACTAATGGTGATGGCTCCGCCCTAACAATCAACGGCACAATCATCGCGGGTAACTACGGCCCTACCGGTCCTGATCTTTGCGGCCCCGCTACCTCAAATGGCTTCAATCTAATTGGAAACAATGCCGATACCATAATCACGCCGGCTCAATCATCTGATCTTATCGGCACGCCTGACGCACCGATTGATCCACTTCTCGGTATGTTGCAGGGCAATGGTGGATCGACTCAGACGCAGGCGTTGGGCGCTAACAGCCCAGCGGTGAATCATGGCGATCCGAATGCGCCGATTCGCGATCAACGTGGTTACTTTCGCGCCGACACGCCCGATATTGGTGCGTTTGAATATGGTGCAACCATTCCCGTGTTCCTGGCCAACATCTCCACCCGCCTCCAGGTCGGAACCGGCGACAACGCGCTGATTGGCGGGTTCATCATAACCGGCAATCAATCGAAACGGGTTTTGGTGCGCGCAATCGGGCCTTCGTTGCCTGTTCCCGGAGCGTTGGCTGACCCAACTCTCCAAGTAGAGGGAGACGGATTCGGTATCAATGATAACTGGCGGAGCAATCAAGAGGCGGAAATCATTGCGACCGGCATACCGCCAACAAATGACCTGGAATCAGCTGTCATAACAACTCTGACCGGCTCCTTCACCTCTTGTACGGCCACCGTTCGCGGCGTAAACGACGGAACCGGTGTCGGACTGGTAGAAGTGTACGATCTCAATCCAACCACTGACTCGACCCTGAGGAACATTTCAACGCGAGGTTTGGTTCAAACCGGTGACAATGTGCTAATCGCCGGAACCATTGTCGTCGGACATCTTTCGCAAGAAGTGATCGTTCGTGGCATTGGCCCTTCATTGAACCTGCCGGGAAAGCTCGAAGATCCGAGTTTGGAATTGAGGGATGCTAACGGTGAGTTGATCCGAGCGAACGACAATTGGCGAACCGATCAGGAAACTGAAATCATCGCAACCGGAATACCGCCAACAAATGACCTGGAAGCGGCAATTGTCGAGACCCTTGTTCCATCGAATTACACAGCTATTCTTCGTGGCACGAATGATTCGACAGGTATCGCCTTAGTCGAAATATATAGGATTCCTTAAGACTCATGATTTTGCATGCGTTCAGCGGGTCAATTGCTTCCTGAAAATAGCCCAGCGTTTTAAACGCTGGGTACCGACCCCCATAGTTGTTATTCAGTCCGGCGGCTGCCGGACGACAGAAACGTCATCGACAGCCATCGATCTGTCGTCCCGAAAGGGACTAGGTCCATTTTCGTTATCCGAATCCCAGCGTTAAAACGCTGGGCTATTTTCCGGAAGCCAGCTCACGCTAAACCCGTCCGGTGATTTAAATCACCGCCTAAGCCGAAGGCCATCACGGGTTCCCTCACATGCCGCCATGAGCCATCAACGATCAACGATCAACGATCAGCGACGACCGTTTCTGGTCGCGCGGGACGCATGTCTGGTCAAGCGCGGCTGATGTCACCTTCAAGCCGCGTATCTGGCGACCGTTATGCCCCTTTCTCACCAGTCTCGAAAAATAATTGGCGGGGTTCCCCGCCGATTCCGCTTTGGGTTGGTAAGCGAACAACCAGACAGGAACAAGACTATGAAAATTACGCAATCCACACCAGCCCTCCTCGCCGGCCTGCTGCTCTTCATCACCTCCGCCATTGATGCGACGGCGGCAACTTTCGTGGTGACCAACACGAATGATAGCGGCGCGGGCAGTTTGCGGCAGGCGGTTTTGGACGCGAACGCTGCGACAACGGCGGATACTATCATGTTCGACCAAGCCGTCTTCAGCACGCCGCAGACGATTACGCTGACTTCGGTTCTTAGCCTCAGCCAAGGCAGTCAATCGATTGATATCCTGACGATCGTCGGACCGGGCGCGAATCTTCTGACCATCAACGGAAATAATGTAACCCGGCATTTTCACCATTGCCGCCGGCGATACGATTTCGATCAGCGGCATGACGCTGACCGGCGGTAACGGCAATAACGGCGGATCGATTTCCAACGGCGGCAGGACGACACTGCGCAATATTGTCTTTCACCAGAACACCTCTAACAGCGCGGGATGCGTTTATAATGCAGGGAACGGGACAACCAGCGGAGTCCTGAGCAGTCTCGAATTGCCAATTTACAGACAACACCACGACCGGCACGAACATTAATGGCGACGGAGGCAGTGCTATCGAATGCCCACAGCGGAAGCGTACTATAACCAATTCGAGCATGACAGGCGGGACAACGCGCGGCGGCGGCGGCGCGATCCGCAACAACGGCATCATGAGTATCAGCCAACACCACGATCTCGAACAACACTTCGGGCGGCGTGGGAAACAGCGACGGCGGCGGCGGCATCACTTCTACCAATCAATTAACCCTGATCAATTGCCTTATCAGCAACAATACGGCAGGCGAAAATACCAGTGGCGGCGGCTTGGATAACGAAGGCCAAATGACCTTGATTAATACGATCGTGACCGGCAATACCGCGACGGTAAACGGCGGCGGGATTAGTCACGACGCCACGTTAACGGCGGATTTCCTCCGTATCACCGATTCGACGATCTCAAACAACACCGCCAACACCGGCGTGAACTCAACCGGCGACGGCGGCGGAATTTTTGCGGAAACAGGTGCCAAGACCACCATCACCCGCTCAACCATTAGCGGCAATTCAGCTCTGAATTCTGATCCCACCTCAGAGAGCTCAAGGAGACGGGGGCGGTATCTGTTCAGACGGACAAGTGATCATGGATAACTGCACCGTTACCGGCAACAACGCTGCCCAAAATTTCGGCGGTATTCGCGTTCCGCATATATTTTTCTGACAGCACGGTGACGAATTCAACCATCGTCAACAACACCGCAGCGCTCACTGGCGGCGGCATCGGCAAAGACGACTGCGGCTTGAGTTGCCGGGACCTTTCCATCGGGAACACGATCATCGCCAACAACTCGGCGCCCACTGAATCAGACATCAGAAACAGAACACCTCAACAGTCATTCCGTGCCGCTTATATCGTTAGGTTATAATTTGATTGGAGTGACTGAAGACGTGTATATCAGCCTCGCCTCCACCGACATCATAGGCGTCAACTCCGATCCTCGGCCCGTTGCAAAACAACGGCGGTCCGACCGCAACGCACGCCCTGCAGCCGGGTAGTCCGGCGATCGATCAGGGCAAGAAGTTGGGTGGCATGATCGATCAACGTGCACTCCAACGACCATACGACAACCCTTCGATCCCAAATGCCGGCTGGCGGTGATGGGTCGGATATCGGCGCGTTTGAAGATCAACCGCCTAACACGCAACCGGGCGGATGATATTACGCTCCAGGCGCCCGCCGGCGATGCAACGTTGCACCTTCCATTCCGTGACGCAAGGTGGTTTCACCACCTTTATGCCCATCGAACCCCCGTCATCGGCCGGCCTACCGCCGCAGGGCTATACCATTCGTGGATGACGCGCCCGCTTACGACATCACGACATCAGCTACCTTCACGCCCCCCGTTATCGTCGGCTATTACCGTATCCGTCAATTACGACCCGACCGAATTTGCCCGCTGTGCGCATACTGCATGGCGAAGACGGAGATTTAGTCGACCGCACCATTCTCGCGCCCGACAGCCCGCCGCCGGACTTTGCCACCCGCACTGTCTACGCACGGGTCGATTCGCTTTCGCCCTTCGTTGTTGCGCTCACGCCTTCGGCGAAACTGCTCAATGTCTCCACCCGACTGCGTGTCCAGACTGGTGACAACGCGCTAATCGGAGGCTTTATCATTTCCGGAAACGCGTCAAAGACAGTTATCGTCCGGGCCATCGGCCCGTCGTTGAGCCGAGTTTGGAATTGCCGGGGCACTGGCTGATCCGGTGTTGGAATTGAATGGTCCAGCCGGGTTTGCCCAAATCACAAACAACGACTGGAGAGACACTCAACAGGCAGAAATCGAGGCCACCGGCATTCAACCCAGCAATACCCTTGAGTCAGCCATTGTGGTGACGTTGGCGCCCGGCGCTTATACTGCGGTGGTCCGCGGACAGAACGGCGGGACAGGAGTCGGTTTGGTGGAAGCGTACGACCTGGAATCGGCCGTGGACGCGACGCTGGCGAACATCAGCACGCGCGGATTCGTGGAGGCAGGAGAAAACGTAATGATC
This sequence comes from uncultured Verrucomicrobiae bacterium, assembly GCA_963751725.1. Classification (GTDB taxonomy): domain Bacteria; phylum Verrucomicrobiota; class Verrucomicrobiia; order Chthoniobacterales; family UBA10450; genus AV80. The sequence goes on along the minus strand of CAVVVQ010000031.1, from coordinate 55,934 downwards.
GGTGGTGTCATCGCCGGGCCTTCGAGCAATGCAAGCGGCCAAATGCTGGTGCGTGCGATCGGCCCGTCGTTATCTGGATTTTGGCGTCGCGAATGCGCTGGGAGATCCCTCACTCGAATTGCGGGATGGCACCGGCGCTCTCGTTGCTTCTAACGATGATTGGAGAGAGACCCAGCAAACCGCAATCGAAGCGACCGGCATTCCGCCAACTCACAACAAAGAGTCCGCGATCCTCTCCACTCTGGCACCCGGCAACTACACCGCCATCGTGCGCGGCGTCGGAGATACCACCGGAGTGGGTTTGGTTGAAGTCTATAACCTTAACTAGCTTGCTCAACGGCTTCCTTGCTATTGCGCGGAAAGCGGCGGAGCACCGCCGCACTCCACAACGCAAGCGAATATACGAAACTCTGTTTCGTTGGTAGGGCGAGACCCTGTCGAGCCGCAACGAACTCACGAGCGACCAATTGTCCCCCTAAGTCGGCGCCGCAGATTCCGGTCCAGTCACTTCGCAGCGCTGATGGCTAATCGCAGACGTGGTAGAGTAATCGTTGCGGCTCGACAGGGTCTCGCCCTACCATCTTCCTGTCCGCCAGGGACGGACTCGCCGTGGCAAGGGCCTAACCCAAGGTCCACCTGCAGCGACGTCAATACCGGACGGCCCACAGGGCCGTGGCTTCAACTTCGCAATCCGAAATCGAAATTTAAGCCGAGAGCGACGACGTATGACCTTATCCGGTTTCACGTCCAATCAGCCATCTGGCCATTCGCGCAGCTCCTCAATTCAGGTTATAAATCTCGACCAGTCCAATTCCAGTTCCGCCGCCCGTCCCAGCCAAGACGGCAGTGAAAGCGCCGGGAGCAAGGGACGTGAATATGCCTGACTCTTTGGGATCCACGGGAGCGAGATTGTGGGCGAGTCAACTGAGCCGCCGATACAGAATCGTCCTGCCAATCGTCGTTTGAAATTAAGAGAGCGCCGTTGCTATCGCGCAGCTCAAGGATGGGATCGGGCAACACCGGACTGAGACCCAAATCAGCTAACGACGGTCCAATCCCGCGTACCACTATGTCGGTGTTGTTACCGCTCCCGCCGAGGATGAACCCGCCAATCATAACGTTGTCGCCGGTCTGAACAAAACCGCGCGTGCTGATGTTGGCCAGTCGTGAGTTGACCGCCGGGTTGGTATCGTAGATTTCCACCAGACCTATGCCGGTGCCGCCATTCTTGCCGGCCAGGACAACGGTATAAGCACTGGGTGCAAGCGGTGCGAAGATTCCCGATTCCTTGGGATCTTGAAGTCCAAGACCGAGCGCGCTGAGTTGTGCCGCTTGCGCAGGGTCGTCCTGCCAATCGTCGTTTTGGAATACCACCGCACCGCTGCCGTTGCGCAGCTCCAGAGTTGGATCGGCCAGCGCATCACTGACGCCGAAATCGGCCAGCGATGGTCCAATTCCCCGCACCGCTACGTTCTTGGGCGCGCTACCAGTGATGATAAATCCGCCGATAAGAGCGTTGTCTCCCGGCTTCGACTCGCAGCCGGGTCGAAATATTCAACGCCTGAGCCGGGTTAGGTGTGGGGGTAGCCGTTGGAGTTGGAGTGGGCGTTGGTGTCAGTGTCGGGGTTGGCGTTGATGTCGGGCTTGGTGTGGGCGTGGGCGTAGCCGTTGGGGTTGGCGTTGGCGTGAATATAGGCGTTGGCGTAGGCGTAGGTGTCGGTAGGCCTAAGTCGACCCCATAGCTCCCCTTGCCGCTCGCCAGCACCAGTCGGGAGTAACCCGCGAAAGCCAGCTCGCGAGGAGCAACGACACCCTCGAGCCCATCGGCGAAGGGCAAAAAAGTTGCGCCCCCATCTTCGGAGCGCACGACCTGAGATCCCTCACTCCGCAGGGGCAGCTAACGAAGAGCAATTTTCCGTTTGGATGGCAGGCTACGTCATTGGCCTAGGCCGCTTCCGGTCCAGCCCGTAGATACCCAAGTCATGCCGCCGTCAGTCGTGCGAAACAAGCCGCCTGAACTGAAGCTGAGCCAGCCCGACAAGTAGAACGCTTGCGGGTCGTTAGTCGAACCGCACAGGCGGGGAGACGCGCAGAAAAGCGGTCGGCAAACCCGACCCTGATGGCAACCACGACACGCCGCCATCGGTGGAGCGCAACACACCTCCCTGATTACCGCCAGTGAGATCGTCGTGCGACGCGATCATGACCTGATCGAGCCCGTCCTCGACGATCTCGATGTCGGTCACCGGCTGGGAGTCGCCCAACTCGTACACCTTGGTCCAAGTCTGGCCGGCATCGGTCGTGCGCCAGATCGTGCCCTCGGAGCCGGCTACTCCGAAGTCGGCGCCGCCGAGCAGGATCAGTTCCGGATTGTTGACGCTAAAACGCATCGTATCGAGATCTGATTCAAACAAGGGGCCCTGGTTAGGGCCGAGAGATGTCCAACTCCCATTCTTCTCACGCCTATACAGGCCCTCCGGAGCAACGGTCGAAGGACCGCTGGAGATGGCATAAAGCGTTCCGTCCTGGAGCGAAGCGCACCGCGCTGTACCGTGTCGGCGGCGCCGACTCCAATGACCAAGTGACGCCACCGTCCGTGGAAGAGAACACGCCTCCGTTATTCGCACCTTGGAACGCGACGGCCAGCTCGTTCTGATCGAGCGGGTTTGCATGAATGGAAAAGAGATTGAGTAAGGAGATACCGCGCGACGAGCTGGCAAACGTGTCGCCACCATCGGTAGAGCGAAAGACTGCCAGGGAACTGGTGCCGAGAAACAGCTCAGTTGAGCTGCCTGGCCGGAAACGCAGGGAACGTCCAGCTAACGCCTCGGTCCCACCGATGCTGATCTGCCAGGTTGTCCCGCCGTCGGTGGTGCGATGGACGCCGGTGCCGTCCGTGGCCACCAAGATTTTCTGCGAATCGTTAGGATCGACGGCGATGTCGTAGACCACCCGCCTCGGCCAGCTGCCATTGTGCAACGCAGTCCAGGTCGCGCCGAGGTTGGTCGACTCATACAGGCCGACGTTTTGTGAGCCGAAGAGCTGGCCGCCGCCAACGAGCAGCCGCGTGCCATCATAGACCACGGCGTTCATTGGGTTGTTAGGCAGACCGGCGGAACGATTCGTCCACGATGCTGCCGCCGTCGGTCGTCACCCACACCTGGCCGCCGCCGAAAGCACCAGCGAAGACAGCGATCACGGTGTTCGAATCGCCCGGATCGACTGCGATTGCCTGTACAGCTCAACGGTTGGCCCAATGGCGGCGTGCGATTGGTCCAAGTCACGCCGCCGTCGGTGGAGCGCATGACGTTGACCGGCTGCGCGCCGGTCGCATCGGCTATCCCCGCCCAAAGGATGGAGGGATTCGATGGGTCGAGCGCGACGTCGAATACCTGGTCGTTGAGTCCGATACCGAGGTTGTGTGCGCTCCAGGTAAGACCGCCATCGGTACTCTTCCCAGACGCTATCAATGGTGCCGATATACGCATTGCCGCCGGCTGCAAACTCGATGTCGAAGACGCTGGTACCAGCTCAAAGCCGGTACCTCCGACCACGTGTTACCACCGTCACTGGAGCGATAGAGCGTACCGCCGACGCTGCCATCTGGTGCGATGCCAGCCAGCACGATGTTTGGGTCGACCGTCGAGACGGCGGCATCGGCGACATCGCCACCCGGAGGCCCAAGCGATGACCAGACGCTGATTCCTGTGACTCCGGAGATCCGATTTTTCCCGCTTCCCGGACGCGCAAACGTAATACCGCTCGGGCGAAACCCATGCTCGTCCAGATGGCGCGTCGGGTCGTACTTAAACGCCAAATCTCCTGTCTCGAGACGGGTCCCTTTTCCTTTCAGCGGCCGCGTTCGAGGACGCAGCAACGCCAAGTCCCGGCGGATTCGCATCGGCGAATAGCGCCAGAAAGATGCCAGCCAGGAAGACAAGAAGAACCGTCAAGACACGCAAATTAAAGACGGCTGATTGCGAACGAGATTTCCTTTTCATAGTTGGAGTTTTAGTTTTTGGCCAAGGCGATCGCTTTCACCGGGAACAATCGCACAATTTAATATCTTCCTAATGTTAATCGCGTAAAGACGCTAAAGTGGTTCAAAATTAAAATCCGTAGCTAGATCGAATTTCCGGAGGTGCGATGAAACCTCTGCGATTCTGCCGCTCCAACCGTGGCGAAGGTTTTCCAACCTGCTGCGACACTGGATTCGAGCCGGCTAAGCGTTGCTGCAAATTTTGCTACGAATTTACTAGCCAGAACCGAACTCATCACGAGCGGTCGCCTGTGTCGCAAATTTCTCAACCTGCAGGACCATGGCCGCTATTGTTCTGCAACTGCGATCCGCCAATTCTTTTTGGTCACCGAGCGCTAACGTGGGCAAATATCAATTCACCCCCGGAAACCGCGCCTATCCGAACGCCAGTAGCAATTTCACTGGCAAGAATTATGATGTCTTGGTTTTTGGTGACGTTGCTTCGCCTTTTGTGGAATAATTGAGCGAGCCTTCTTTTCAAAGGGGCCAGTTCTCACCCAAGCCTTTTCCGGAGCCAGGAGTGGAGTCTTTGGTAATTAATACGGAATTGGTCGAAATAAATTCGGCTTGTAGCCCACCCAGCAACACAGCCCACCGGGAATATTCTCGACACGTTAGGTGTTTTTTGCGTGAATCAGTTCCACGTTAGCGTGCATCGCGCAAATCGGTAGACACATGATTCCACAAGCTAATAACATCTTGGTCAGAACGACCGCAATCGCCCTGCTGTTTCTATTCCTGACATCGACGATGCGCGGCCAATCCGCCTTAGACGGTTTTGATCCGAATGCAGATGGTCCAATTGAGGTTGTTGTGGTCCAACCCGACGGCAAGATTATTATCGGCGGCCATTTTAGCACGGTCTTAGGCCTGACACGAAACAGAGTTGCCAGGCTAAACCCCGATGGCACCCTCGACACAGCATTCGATCCAAACGTCAACGATGCTGTTTATTCAATCGCGATTGATCCGCATGGCAAGATTCTTATAGGCGGCGTCTTCACTAATGTAGGCGGACAAGCACGCAACCGCATTGCCAGGCTTGATTCTGTAACCGGCGCACCGGATTCTTTCGATCCAGGCGCGAATTCTAATGTCTTTACAATAAAAATACAGGCGGACGGAAAGGTCTTGGTAGGCGGCGATTTCAGCAGCGTCGGCGGACAGACACGTAATAACTTCGCCCGGCTCGACGGCACCAGCGGACTACCCGACTCTTTCGACCCCAACCCGAACAACATTGTCAAGTCAGTCGTTCTGCAGCACGACGGCAAGATCTTGGTGGGTGGCAGTTTCACTAACATCGGTGGAGAGTCACGCAATCGCATGGCCCGGCTTGATGCCACGACCGGTTCGGCAGATTCTTGGAATCCAAATGCAAACGATGGCGTTTATGCCATGGCTCTACAGGCGGACGGAAAGATTCTTGCCGGCGGCTACTTTACGAACATTGACGGACAGTCGCGCATCGGGATCGCCCGGCTCAACGCCACTACCGGCTCGCCTGATTCTTTTAACCCAAATCCGATAAACGGTAGTGTCGTCATTGCAATCGCGGTACAGGCGGATGGCAAGATCTTGGTGGGTGGCGGATTCACGAGCATCGGCAATCAGTCTCGCAGCAATATCGCTCGGCTTGATCCCACAACCGGACTTGCCGATTCATTCAACCCAAGCGCTAACGGTAGTCCCACTTCAATTGCTGTACAACCGGATGGTAAAATTTTGATGGGCGGCGGTTTCACCACGCTCGCGCCGAACGCGGGAATGTCAGTGGCGCGCAACTACATCGTTAGGGTGGAAACGGACGGCGGGCTGGACCAAACACTCGACTCTGCTGTGTCCGGGTTGTTTGATGCAATCGCGGTGCAGCCGGACCGCAAGATTCTAGCAGGCGGCTACTTCTTTGACATTGGCGGACAGCCGCGCAACAACGTCGCTCGGCTCGATGCCACAACTGGTCTAGCCGATTCGTGGAATCCGAACGCAAATGATATTGTCTTTTCAATCACTGTGCGGCCTGACAACAAGATTCTGGCGAGCGGCTATTTTGGAGGCATCGGTGGACAAATCAGACATAGCATCGCGAGGCTAGACGGTACGACTGGTTTAGCAGATTCGTTCGACCCTAACGCGACCAGAGGAGGAATTCACCGCATCTTCGGTGGAGGCCTCGAAGGTCTAACGTACCGTCTGTCCAATAGATGGTGGAACGAACCCGAAGCGCATGGCGATATCGCTATTAATTCAATAGTCGTGCAACCGGACGGCAAAGTCCTTGTTGGCGGCAACTTCACAGAACTTTCGCCCAATGGCGGTGCAATGGTCATACGCGATCGCGTTGCCCGACTAAACTCGGACGGCACGCTGGATCTCGGCTTCGACCCAAACCCGAACACAAGTGTCCTTTCACTCGCTGTGCTGATGAACGGCAATATTCTTCTGGGCGGTTTTTTCAACAGCATCGACGGGCAGGTGCGAAATCACATCGCTCAACTAAACCCAGACGGCACTTTGGACACCGCCTTCGACCCAAACGCAAATGGTAGTGTCTGGTCAATCGCGACCCAAGCAGATGGCAAGATTCTGGTGGGCGGCGATTTCACCAACGTCGGCGGCCAGCCGCGCAATGGCATTGCCCGATTGAACCCAGATGGTTCGGTCGACCCTACTTTTGACCCAAATGCGAATGGTATTTCCCCAGAAATCTTGTCGATGGTCATACAAGCGGATGGCAAAATATTAGTTGGCGGGCGGTTCACGAACATCGGCGGGCAACTGCGTAACAACATCGCCCGGCTCGATGCTACAACTGGGTTAGCTGATTCGTTCGATCCGAATGCGGACACTCTTATCCGTTCAATCGGACTGCAGGTGGACGGCAAAATTCTCGTGGGTGGCGACTTCCTGAGTACCATCGGCGGACAGCAGCGCGCATTTGCTCGTCTAACTAACGATACTGCTGCACTCCAAGATCTAACCGTAACGCAAACCACTGTTACTTGGACTCTAGACGGCTCCAGCCCACAGTTCGTCCATGTTTCCTTTGAATATTCAAATGACAATGTGGCCTACGTTCCTCTTGGCAGCGGCACACCCGCCGGCAGCAATTGGAGTCTTGTTGGTTTGAATTTCCCGACCGACCAGAACTTCTACATCCGCGCCTGTGGTTATTATCGCGGTGGCTTCTGCAATGGCTCAGAGAGTATCACCGAATCAGTGCGAAACGCTTTTATCCCGGAACCGATGTCAGGACCAACGCCAACGCCGACACCAGAGCCAACTCCGTTCTCAACGCCACCCCCGACCGCCACTCCGACGCCAAGCTCCACTCCAGGGCCGACCACGTCGCCGTTCCTCGTGGAGGAAGTCACACTGCCGACAGCAGACGAGCGACCTATCGATAGTGCCCCTTATCGGTATGTGAGATCCTCCGATATCAATCCAAATGATAACCTGATTGGATTTCAGGGCTCATTTACCTTCGATGAAACGGTGTTCACCTTTCAAGATCCTCCCGTATCATTCGAGCGCGCGGGAAATTCGAGTTTTTCAGGAAACGTCCTACCAGGGCCCGGCCCGATCAGAACACTTCAAGTAACGGCGTTCTCGGAGGACTCAACTCCCCTTGAGGGTGCTGGACCGCTCTTTCGACTGCGAATGATCCCGAACCTCAGTTCGCCGGGAACAAGCCCCTTGGTCTGGCAACCGACCCCAGATAACTTTGTCTTCATCGATGCCAACCTCAATACGCATGCGCCCGGGAGCACGCCACCAGGTGTCATAACGTAAGCGGTTGCTTGAGGGTTTCGGGGATTGTTTCTTACTGTGCGAATTCAGCACCTGTCTCAGACGTCACGGTGTCGAGTGGGGGCGCCTTCACAACAAGTACAGATAGTTGGCAATTACCGCTCTTGTTGGTGTACGATACAAACAATCAAGTGAACCCGAGCAAGACAGCTCGAGCACCTGGATCACCGGGTATCAATACTTTAGATGTATGCGCGGCCCAACGACATTTCCTCAACATTGCACCGATCTCGTCGTCTTGCGGGTTAATTGCGGCTGACGTGAACGGCGATTCCGCAATCGATACCGTTGATGTAATGGCTATTCAGCGATTCTTCCTCGGTCCGGCGACCGGCATTGCCGATGTTGGAGAATACAAGTTTGATCCCGCCGGCCAAACTTATGCGGAGATTACCCGCGATTGGTCTGATCAGAACTACGTCGCGATGATCTTGGGCGATATAACCGCTCCTTTTGCCGAGTGAGAGACGATTCCTCCCAAACCGCCGTTGCGCAAGCGTGGTTGGTCCACATTCGGTAGCGTTACTTTACTTCGGTGCCGGAAGAGGCATTCGCCAAGATCCAACTTGCGCACAGTGCGACCAGAAATGCAGGCAGCCCTGTGATGACCGGCCAGAGGCCGAACGCGAGGAGCAAGAGACGTTGGTGCTCGCCGGTCGAAGGCCGCGATAGCGAATTGATGTTTGCACCAAGAGCAAGAAAGAATGCTCCGAGCGCAACGGCCAAGGCAACGTGCAATGCTGCCGAAGGAGCGGAGTTCCGGAGGCGGAAGTGTTCGTAGCAAATATGAGCCGCATACGTAATGGCGCAGACCAACCAGGCCGCCAGTCGCCAAGCCTTTACGTGATCGGTCGGCCCGGCGAACACGATGCCTACGCAGCCGTACACGCCGCCAACGACCAGCACCACACGAACCCACGGTGACCAATGTGACTCACTCATGGATATGCTAACGAGACGAGGTTGAGCCCTCATAGCCCTCCGCGGCGAGTCTTCGAATGGCGAGAGTGATCATCGCATTATTCCCAACTATCATCCCCCTGTCGCGCCGAGGCAAGGAGAAGGCGAATTCACTCTCAACCGCCTCATCTGACCGAGTTTGCACTCGACAGGCCGAAAGCGGAGATTACATTAGACAGATTCGGTAATATTTGCGTGAATCATCCCCGCAGGACTTCGCTTTCTATCCTGCGCCGAAAGGCAAAAACAAAATATGATAAGGCAGCGTAACAAGTGCGGACTGGTTTCTCTCGTATTAGCGTGCAGCATAGCGACTAGTTGGTCGCAGACCCCAACGCCGATGCCAAGCTGCATCAACGATACCTGGAGAGCCACCAGCACAATCAACGCGCTCAATCCCGCCCCATTTCCTGCGATGGTATGGACGGGCAATGAAATGATCGTATGGGGCGGTGGTAATCCTGGTAGAGGCGCAAAATATTATCCCGAAACGGATACTTGGATACCCATTAGCTCGACCAACGCTCCCACTACGACCGGCAGCGCTGTATGGACCGGCAGCGAAATGATCGTGTGGGTTGGGGCAAATAGCGGGCGATATAATCCCGCAACGGATAGTTGGACAACCATTCCAAATGGACCCGCTGGTGGGGGAACGGTTGTTGGGACCGGCAGCGAAATGATTGTTTGGGCCGGTGGGGGTGGAGATACAATCCCGTCACGAACAGTTGGAGCCCGTCAGCACTGTCAACGCGCCAGGTGCCCGAACCACTGCCGTTTGGACGGGCACCGAAATGATCGTCTGGGGTTCAACACAATCGAAAACTGCTGGTCGATACAATCCAACAACAGATACTTGGACGCTCGCCAGTCTCGTTAACGCGCCTACAGGCCGAGGTTATAGCAGCGCAATTTGGACAGGTACCGAGATGATTGTATGGGGAGGATATGTTGGTCAATACAGAACGTAACACAGGTGGGAGGTACAACCCAATTACTGACACATGGGTCGCTACCAGCTTGATTAACGCCCCAACTAAACGACAAGCACACACCGCAGTCTGGACCGGCACCGAAATGATTATATGGGGCGGAACCAATTCATTGGACGGTCCTTTCACTTATTGGAACGTAGGCGGGAGATATAATCCGACGACCGATAGTTGGGCGGCAACAGCAGCGAATTTTGTCGGTACCGTCACGAGCCGTCTGGACGGGCAGCGAAATGCTCGTAGTAGGTGGGTTCACTCAGGCGGGCTCAAACCCGAGCACAAGGTACTGTGCAAGTGCGCCGTTCCCACCGGCACCCACGCCCGCACCCACCCCAAGCGCGACGCCGTTCCAAGCGCCGCCCACGGCCTCGCCTACCCCAACCGCGACGCCATCTTCGGTCCTCATATCAGGCCAGGTGATCTACTGCTCCAATCCGAGTCCGGACCGGTGCGAAACGTGATGCTCGCCGTAACAGGCAACATGACATCTTCAACGAGCACAGATGGCTCGGGTCATTACGCATTGTCGCTTCCAGTTGGAGGGACCTATGATGTCACACTCGCGAAAACACGCTCGATCCGGGTCGACTAACATCAACACAACTGATGTGGTCGCAGTTCAACGGCATTTTCTCCACCTCGGCCCACCCTTGTCCGGATGCCGATTGATGGCGGCGGATGTTGATGGTGACGATACTGTCAGTACGGCTGACGCAATCGCTATTAATCGGTTCTACCTCGGTCTCTCGTTTCCTATCGGAAATACCGGGCAGTATCAGTTCATGCCTGGGATCCGCTCCTACTCGAACCTTTCGACCGATCAAGTCTCTCAGAACTACGATGCCATAATCTTCGGGGACGTGGTTTCTCCATTTGCTGATGACTCCCCTATCCAACGCCAAGCCCGATTCCACCAACGCCAACGCCAAGCCCGATTCCGCCTACGCCAAGCCCGATTCCCACCCCCCTTCCAGGAGGTCCCGGGAAATTCAGTTCGGTTGGCACGCTTGTAACAGTCGCAAACGCCGACCCTGATGGTGTGGGAATGGCCGCGTTCATCATTAAGGGCACCGAGCCGAAAAGGGTAATCCTTCGCGGTCTAGGACCTTCCTTGAACTTGTCCATGCAGAACCCGAGTTTAAGTCTGTGGGCTGCAAGCGGTATTCTGATCGCTAGCAATGACAATTGGAGGAGCACTCAGGAAGCTGAAATCATCTCGACAGGGCTTGCCCCAACGTACGATGTCGAAGCAGCAATCGTGGTCACCCTCAATCCCGGTTCATACATAGCAAAATTATCCGCGGGAGGACGGGGATTGTGCGACCTGTATGATTTGTCGCCTCAAGGGTCGAGTTACTTGTCAGCAGTTGGGATGCGCGGAAATATTCAAACGGGTGACGACGTGCTGGCAACGGCGATTGCTATACCGCAGACCGAGCAAGTTCTGATTCGCGTTCTAGGACGTTCATTGGTACAATACCTAGTTCGTAGGGAGGATGGTCCTTGGCTGGCAGATACATACCTCGAATTGCGCGATTCTTCCGGTTCTTTGATTGCGTTTAATGACGACTGGGCCACTGATCAAGACGCCGCCTGACCAATACAACTGGCCTCGCACCACCCGATGGTTTGGAATCAGCGGTCGTGCGCACCCTCTCACCAGGATTGTATACGACAATAGCGCGCGGCTACCTCAACGCGACAGGGATCGGTTACGTGCAGTTCTACGCCCTTCCACACTCGGATCAACAGCTGAAGCTCTATCCATTCCCCTAACTATAGGACCCACGAACGAGCGGCACTGCCGACAATTTCGACGGATATCCAGCGTATGTCCCCGACGGCTACGTCTTTCTTTTAGACTCAGGATTCATAAAACTTCGTTTCGGATCTCGTTGGTAACCGAAAGACAGTTAATGCCGACGAGCTATTAGTGGCCCGTCGCCAAAGCAACCAAGACTTGTCATCACAAACCGATTTGCGGTAATCGCACCGGCAATATCCTTTGCCAGTGTTGAGCGCCCGTAGCTCAGCCGGATAGAGCATCGGATTTCTAATCCGAGGGTCGGGTGTTCGAGTCACCCCGGGCGCGTTTTCTGTTCAGACAGAATTAACAAAATCAACAGAATTGGAATCGGGACGGCCCACACGGCCGTGGCTACAAGGTCCTCCCCTCCGTTTCTCGTTTCTCTGCCTACTGCGAAGACCTTCGGAGCTCGCTCGCGAAGGCTTTCGGAGTTCAATCCCGTTGATACCGGACGGCCCGCACGGCCGTGGCTACAGCTTCACTTTTTCGCAAACCGCCGCTCGTGCTCTAGCAGCCATTTCTTTCGCCACAATCCGCCGCCGTATCCGCATAACGTTCCATCGGCGCGAATGACGCGATGACAAGGAATGATGATGCACATCATGTTGGTCCCGTTCGCGCGCCCAACCGCACGCCGTGCACCTGGATCGCCTAACTTTTCCGCCATCCAGGAATACGACCGCGTTTCCGCGACCGGAATTGATTGCAGAATTTTCCAGGCCCGTTGCTGAAAATGCGCTACCGATCGGCGCCAAGGGCAGATTGAATTCCAGATTTTTCCCCGAAAAATAATCGGCCAACTGTTTCCGAACTCTGTCGAGATATTTGTGTTCGCCGGGAACAACGTTTGTTTTCAAACGTTGCACGCAGAATCTTTAGTTCATTTTCCAATGCCCGGCGATCGGCGAACTCCAAAAGCGCAAACCTTCGTCGTCGGCCACGGCCAGCATCGTGCCTAACGGTGTATCGAGACGTTCGGCAAACATGCAATCGCGCGATTCCGCCCGCCTCAGGCGGGTCGGCGGTCGCCGAAGACCTTCGTGAACGCTTCACGGAAACCGCTAGCCGACTCAAATCCGCTCCCATTTTGGACTTCCTCCACTCGCCCACCCTTTCGCACTTTGCGCAGCGCAAGTCCCATTCGTCGGGCGCGATGATAAGCTTGAAACGTCATTCCGTAATGACGTTTGAATTGACGTCGCGCAGTCGATGGATCGATGTCGAGCGCGGCCAGTTCTTTGTCCGTCAATCGGCCGTCCGGCGCGCGTTCAACTTCAGCGCGCAACCGTTCGATCAGTTTCGGCGCGCGGTTTCCCGGGATCCATCGGACGGCATCGCAAACAAGGCCGATACCCGCCATGCAACGCTTCACTCGCTGTCGCAAAAAAATCGACGTTCACGCGGCCCGGGTTTTCGCGGCGCAGGTTGGACGACAAAAAATTCCTGTGGTCCGGACCCCGACGAAAAAGATCCCCTCGAAACTCGAATCGCGATCGGTCAGGGCGCGATACATCGTGTCGGACGGAGGCAAGAGCTCCATCGTTTTCATTGGCGTTTCAGTGGAATGGCGTCGCGCTGATGGCATTTGCACCGATCCAGCTTCGGGCCGTCTCATTCGACCTTTCAATTGGTCGTATCGAAAGAATATTGGAATTCAACATTTTCACGAATCCAGATTGGCGCGGGAAGCGCAGTTACGCATCGACGCAATTCAGGCAGTGAATTCCCTGATCGCCCAATTTGCCTCACACAAAGGGCGCAACGGACACATTCGCTGCGGATTGTCGGATTGCGGATTGCCTAGGACCGAGAACAGAAAAGGGCAGGACTTAAAGGATTACTCCCTCCCATTCTGTCCATTTTGTTAATTCTGTCTAATCCTACGCCGCGCTTTGCTTTGGTGGGCCACCCAAATTGACCGCAGCCGCCAGGTCAGCTGGTTCGTTCAAGCTGCGGAAGTAATCGCGCGTTTCCCACTGAACATCGAGCATCTGAACGTAACCTTGGGCTGCCAGTTCTTGCGCGATGGTTTGCATGGAAAAATCCTCGCCGGCCAAAGCATTAGTTAATATTGGTTCGGCTTCTCGGGGGTAAATCGCCGCGAGCGGTTCCGGCCAGCCGTGAACGACTGGAACCAGGCCGCAGCCCTTCATACAAAAACCACAGAGATATCGGAGATACTTGCCGGGCATAAATGGCATATCGACCGCCAGAACAACCAAGTGCGACGTTTGCATTCGTTGCAAGGCACTCGTCAGTCCGCTTAAGGGACCTCGCGATGGCGGGGTATCCAAAAGCAATTCCGTATCGTTAGGGAGCCAGTCGGGTTTGGTTCGAGCCGAGGTAAAGATTTTCTCGGGGCGAAGTTCGCGCAAGACCTGAAGTTGTCGTTGCCAAAGCGGTTCACCCTGCACAACGAGGGTCGCTTTATCCCGACCCATTCGTCGCGATTCGCCGCCTGCTAGCAAAACCGCAGAAAACGCCATGTGCCGAATGGTAGAATGAAATTGGCCCGATAATCAAGCACGGTTGAGCAGACAGAATTAACAAAATGAACAGAATGAGGATGTGAGCGATTGAAATCGCTGTGGAATAGTTCGGCGAAACAGAGTTTCGAAGACAAGTGCGTTCCCAAACTGGAGTTTGGAAACGAGGAAACAGCGCTCGTTTAATCGTTCCTCTGCGCCCGCTGCTCGCGAAGACCTTCGGAGTTCAATACCTCTGTTCCTCGGCTGTCGCCTTTGTGTTCCTCCTGTTTGAGTTTCCTCTTCGTATTTCATGCCATGATTCGACCGATGAGCACGTCACCGGTGGAAACGCATGGAATCGGCGCCGGAACCGTCCTTCGCCGGAAAGCAGACGGCGCGGTGGAATGCATTACCGATGAAGTCACGATCGAGGAACCGTTGGAAATCCGGATCAATCAGGAGCCGGTTGCGGTCACGATGCGCACCCCTGGCAACGACGAAGAACTCGCTGCCGGTTTTCTTTTATCGGAAGCGATCATCCGTGATCGGGCCGATCTCCGCGGGACATCGCACAGCCCGATCTCCAATTCAGTCGGCAATGTTCTTGAGGTGACGCTCGCGACTGGCCACAAATTTTCGACCACCGCAGCTCATCGATTCGGGACAATCTCAACCAGCTGCGGGTTGTGCGGGAAAAGCAGTATCGAATCGATTCGACAACAATTTCCGGCGATCGATCCTGCGCGTCGAGTTCAGATCAAGACACCGACGCTCCTGGAGTTACCGGAACGATTGCGCACAAGCCCAAAGCAATTTCGCGCGCACCGGCGGTATACACGCCGCAGCCATTTTTGATTTGGAGGGTAACCTGGTTGTGTTGCGTGAAGATATCGGGCGGCATAACGCAGTCGATAAAGCGATTGGGCGGGCGTTGCTCGATGGCCTGCTACCGCTCCAAGATCATATTCTCGTCGTGAGCGGACGTTCGTCATTTGAGATCATGCAGAAAGCGCTCGCGGGTGGAATCCCGATCGTCGCGGCTATTTCTGCGCCATCATCGTTAGCGGTGAATTTTGCCCGGGAAAGTTACCAGACGCTGATTGGGTTTTTGCGACCGCCGAGTTTCAATATTTACTCGCATGTCGAGCGGGTGGGATTCGCCTAACTTGCATTTACACTACTTTAACTTTCACTCTCTGGATCACTTTCACCAAATCTCCGGCGCGCCAGATAAGAAAGCGATGCAGTGGGCCAAGGAGGGGGATCCGATCCGCCCACCGATCCGTTGCGAATAAGAACGTACTCCGAACGGCCTCAGAATACGCTGGAGAGAGAAATTCGCGACCCGCAGTTGGGTCATGGATTCATCGACGTCTAATCCGCAGTCGTTTCGCGCTTCTGTTTTATTCAAGCGTCGATAGGTGGGCGGATCGGCATCCGCCCCTCCTTGGTATTTGCTCAGAGCGTTAGGCCGGATCTACACTTGCACTTGCACTTGCACGTGCACTACTTTCACCTTCACTTTCCTGCAGCTCTGAGGGTGCAAGTTAAAGTTAAAGTGCAGGTGCAAGTGGGTTGGTGAGACAGAAGTCTCACCAACGATGATAAGCGGGATGGCCTTCCTTCACCGCGACAAATGTTCCACGGCACGTCGCACAAACTTTCCCGCCAGCGGTTAATGTTCCATCGATCGTTGCGCGATCGTCCGTCGATTCAACCACTTTAGCTGAGAGATAAACCGGTCCATTTGTCGGAGTAGGCCGCAACAACTTGATCGCGTAATCTGCCGTTACCGTGCACGGCGGATGATCCGCTCCCGCTTTGGTCATCAAATGCCACGCGGCGGTCCAATTGCAGTGACAATCAAGCAGAGTCCCAATGATCCCGCCGTTCAGAACTCCCGGGAACGCTTCAAAACGCGTCTCAGGTTTCCACTCGGCAACGACTTCGTCTCCGTGCGGAAAACTTCGGACACGGACGCCCTCTTTATTCGCAGGGCCGCAACCCCAGCACGCATTGTTCGGAGCGTAACGTTCCTGGAGCGATTGCGAATCGTTCTCCGCCATTATCTAGCCCGTTCCATTGGACGCAGAGCCGGGATAGTTCCGCAGTTGCGGACCGGTATAGAGCGAGCGCGGACGAATCAAGCGGTTGTGATCGTGTTGTTCGATCACGTGGGCGCACCAGCCGGCCACACGCGAGACGGCGAAGATCGGCGTGTTCAACTCCGCCGGAAACTTCAGCATTGTGAAAACGGGCGCCGCATAAAGATCCACGTTGGCGCACAGACCTTTCTCGCGATCCATGCCTGCCTCGAGTTTTTCGCAAATCTCAACCCAATATTCCTTGCCCAGTCTTCCACCCAAATCGCGCGCGATATCCCGCATGATCGGCACACGTGAATCGCCGGCTTTGTAAACGCGGTGACCGAACCCCATGATCTTGGCCTTCTTGGCGAGACTCGCTTTCAACCACGCATCAGCGCGATCGGGCGTTTTGATATCGTCGAGCATTCGCATCGATTCTTCATTGGCGCCGCCATGGAGCGGGCCCTTCAACGTTCCACAGGCTGATGTCGCTGCGGCATAGATGTCAGCCAAAGTCGAAGCCGTCACCCGAGCCGCGAAAGTTGATGCGTTGAATTCGTGATCAGCGTAAAGGATGAAAATCGTGTCGAGCATCCGAATCTGCCAATCCTGCGGAACTTCGCCGGTCAACTTGTAGAAAAGATTTCCGGCATGGTTCAGGTCGGGTTGATCTGGAATAACATCTTCGCCTTGCGAAATTCGCCAGCCATCGGTTACCAGCGTCAACACACGCGCGATCAGTCGGATTGATTTTCGGACATTGGCTGCGTGCGAATTGTCGTTCAGATCCGGATCAAACGCGGCGAGCATCGAGACGCCGGTGCGCAACATATCCATGGGATGCGTCGTTTTCGGAAGGAGCCGGATCATTTTGGTCACTGCATCCGGAAGCGCGCGTTCCGAAGCCAACTGATTAGCGAAATTGGCTACCTCACCGCCATTCGGAAGTTCGCCATTCAGAAGGAGATACGCGACTTCCTCGAAGCTGGCTTTCTTGGCCATTTCGTGGATGTCGTAGCCGCGATACATCAGACCCGCGTTCGGGTCGACCCAACAGATCTCGGTTTCGCCGGCAACCACGCCAGCAAGGCCAGGGCTGTAAGGGAGTTTCGTTTCAGGTACCTCATAAATAAAGACTTTCAGTGTTTGTCAGACCGAACATGGAACGAGGGAGGGCACACGTCCAATTCCGTAACGCATCAATTCCCGCGGGTTACGGAGATTTTCCTCCCGTTTTTTCCGGTTTAGCCCCACTCGCTGCTTCGTATCCGGGCCAGCTTAACGCCGCCGGATCATACTCCAGCATTTGGTAAAGTTCTTTGCGGGTCTGCATTTTGTCGACCCACCCTGCTTGCGTCCCTTTCGCTTTCAACTCGGCAAAGAATTTTTCTGTCGCTCCCATGGCCACGCGAAAAGCGCTCATCGGGAAAATAACCATGCGATAACCGAGTTTTTCGAGGGTTCCTAAGTCCAACAACGGGCTCTTGCCAAACTCGGTCATGTTTGCCAGCAACGGCACTTTCACTTTCCCGGCGAACGCTTCGAATTCTCCCGGATCTTGAAGAGCCTCTGGAAAAACAGCGTCCGCTCCGGCTTCGACATATTTCAGAGCCCGGTTCACTGCGGCGTCGAATCCTTCGACCGCGCGGGCGTCAGTCCGGGCCATGATAACGAAATCCGGATCGCGCCGCGCTCGCACCGCCGCGCGAATTTTCTCAACCATTTCTTCCACCGGAATCAAGGTTTTCCCGGCCAGATGACCGCACCGCTTCGGAAATTCCTGGTCTTCAATATGACATCCGGCGAGTCCGGCGCGTTCCAATTCGAAAATTGTGCGTCCAACACTTTCGGCTCCGCCAAAACCGGTATCGGCATCTACTAATGCTGGAATCCTGACTGCTTTCGCGATGTAACCAGCGAGCTGCGACACTTCGGTCAGTGTGAGCAGCCCAACATCAGGCACACCAGCTGTCGCGTTCGCTAATCCGGCCCCGCTAATGTAAACGGCCGAAAACCCGGCGCGTTCCACTTGTCTGGCAAACGCCGCGTTCGGCACGCCGGGCATGGCCACGCAGCCACGCTGAATCAGCGCGCGAAATGTTTTTGTTCTCGATTGGCTTGCCATTCGTCAGGCTGGCATTTCCGCCAGGTGCAGCAGCTCTTTAACTCCGGAGGCTTCATCGAGTTTCCAGGCGTGCCCGAAAATCTTCTTCACGCCCGCTTCGCCGAGTGCCGGAGCAACGAGAGCCATGACTTTGCCTTCCAACTGTGAATCCTGCAGGCGATTCTTTGCGTTACCCAAAGGATAATCGACTCGTTTGGTCAATGTGCGGCCGTCCTTCAATTCAATATGCACAATGTTGGCCACCGCTTCTGCGTACAAGGCGCTCAATTCATCGTTCCGCGTTACTTTGACGTTCTCCAGGAACTTAACGATCCCAGGTTCAGTAAATCGTGAGGGCTCAAACTGTTTGTCGGTAATCTGGCCATCGATCAACGCGACGGCAGTGATGTATGGAAGGCTGTGATCTGCCGTTTCGCGACTTTGCGGTTTCCACTTCTCTGGTTCGCTCCCGATGATATCAACTGAAGCATCGTGACTTTCGATCGTCATTGATTTCACGGTTGAAAGATCCGGAATCTCTTTGCGGAGAGTGAGCGCCGCTTCAATGGCGCTCTGACTATGATACTCGGCCGGCCAATACTTGATGCTGGTTTTGAGGATCATCGAGGCTGGACCCTCGCCCTTGATTGCTTCGGCTTTACCTGCAAAAACTTCACCGACCTTACCTAACGATACTCCGAGTTCTTTTTCGAATCCCATTTGTCCTTCGAAAATCGGAGCCGGCCCAGTCATTCCACTACGCGCCAATAACGCGGAATAAACGCCGTGGCGCGCCGCGTTGGCAAACGCTACGCCTTTCCAATGGGATAACTCGCCCACTCGCGCCTGACGCATCGCCGCGCAGGCTACGCCAGCGATGTTCACTGCGTGCCGTGTTTTTTCCGGATCCAGCTTCATCAGCTTGGCTGCGGCCAACGCCGTCGAAAACGCGCCATAGGTCACGTGATCCCAACCACGCGCACGAATGCTCGCCGCATCGCAAAACCGGCATTGCACCTCGTAAGCGATTGCAATCGCCGTAATGAATTCTTTCCCAGTCGCCCCAACACTTTCCGCCACCGCCAAAGCAGCGGCGATGTTGTCGCTCGGATGCGCCGGTTCTTTTGAAAGATACGTGTCGTTATAATCAAAATAGCGAATGCAACATCCGGTCGCGAATGCCGCCCAATCCGGCGGCGCTTGATGCCGAGTCCCGATGATGGTCGCTCCGTTCTTGGCGGAAAAGTCCGAGGCCACTTTGCGCGCGATTTTGCACGGCTCCTCGTTCCAAGCGCCGAGGGCACAGCCAAAGGAATCGATCACACGGCGTTTCACCTCATGCACAACTGCGGGTGAAAGATCTTCAAATTTTAGCGAACAAGCGAATTCAGCGAGGTTATGGGCGAGCGATTTAGACATAAGAGAGCCTGCAATCTGGCGATAAATCGGTTCGCAGCAACCCTGGGAGACGTTTGTAGTAGCGATGCGGCGACGCGGCATTTGGTTACCGTCGCAGGCATAACCCTACGTCGCACTTGTTGCGCGATGGCCTCCTCTCCCCACACATGGGGAGAGGACTGAGGTGAGGGGCGGAATCTCTTTCTCTTCAGTCAGGATCAAGCCTACACCTCTCAAACCCTCACCCTACCCTCTCCCTTGAGAAGGGAGAGGCGAACAATGGGACACCCATCCACGCCGTTCCCTTTCTTCCCTTCCATGACCACTCCACTGCCGTAAGCGGTCAAATGGTAAATTGTCTCCCTGCTCGCCTTCCAGTAATCTCCGGCTAATTTCTCCCCCATGAACAAAGTTTTCACTGACGCCAAGGCAGCTCTAGCAGGCCTCCTCCACGATAACATGACCATCGCGGCAGGGGGATTTGGGCTTTGCGGCATTCCGGAAAACCTTATTGCAGCAGTACATGAGAGCGGGGTGAAAGGTCTCACGATCGTCGGTAACAACGCCGGAGTGGACGGCTTCGGCATGGGAGTTTTGCTGACGACACGACAGGTCAAAAAAGTCATGGCCTCTTACGTCGGCGAGAACAAGGAATTCGAGCGCCAAGTGCTGGCAGGCGAGCTCGAACTCGAGTTAATCCCGCAAGGAACGCTCGCCGAACGTTTGCGCGCCGGCGGCGCAGGTATTCCCGGATTTTATACTCGCACCGGGTTCGCAACCAAATTGACTGAGGGCAAAGAGACAAAGGTGTTCCATGGAAAAGATTTCGTGCTCGAGCCCGGTATTACCGCTGAGGTTTCGATCGTGAAGGCGTGGAAGGGCGATAAGTCGGGTAACCTGATCTTTCGAAAAACATCACGGAACTTCAACCCGATGATCGCCACTTGCGGAAAGATCTGTATCGCCGAGGTCGAACAATTGGTCGAGAACGGTGAACTCGATCCCGACCAAATTCACACGGCCGGCATTTTCGTTGATCGCATTATCAAAGGAGCGAAGTACCGAAAAGCGAATTGAATTCCGTACCGTGCAGGGCGGCACCGCTGCAAAGAAAGAAAATCCTATTCGAGATTTGATGGCCAAACGAGCCGCGAAAGAGTTGCGCGATGGGTACTACGTGAATCTCGGCATCGGAATTCCAACCTTAGTCGCCAATTATATTCCCGAAGGCATGAATGTTATTCTGCAATCCGAGAACGGCCTCCTTGGGATCGGCCCGTTCCCGACGGAAGACAAGGTCGATGCCGACCTGATTAATGCCGGTAAACAAACGATCACCACCATGCCGGGTTCCGCTTTTTTCTCGAGCGCTGACTCGTTCGGAATGATTCGCGGTGGCCATATCGATCTCGCGATTCTTGGCGCATTCGAAGTAACCGACTCCGGCGACATCGCGAATTGGATGATTCCCGGGAAGATGATCAAAGGACCTGGTGGCGCGATGGATCTCGTCGCCGGTGTGAAACGAGTCGTCGCAGTGATGGAACACACATCGAAAGACGGGAGCCCGAAGATTTTAAAGAAATGCACGCTACCGATTACCGGGCTGGGAGTGGTCAACCTCATCATCACCGATCTCTGCGTGTTTGAGGTAAAACCGGGCGGTGGATTGGTCCTGATCGAGTTGCATCCGGGAGTATCAGTTGATGATGTGCGGGCCAAGACCGGCACGCCGTTTGACGTGGCTATTAGGAGCTAGTGCCGTTGTTTGTAGTCCCCCAACGATTTACACACCTGAGAATACGAGGAGAAAGGGAGGGCAGCCTGCGTGTGCATTGTCCCATTGTCGCCTCTGGTTCCTATCTAGAAGTGGAAGCGACTCGGCCCCTCACCTCAGTCCTCTCCCCATCTGGGGAGAGAGCCGTCGCGCAAATAATGCGGTATAAGGTTCATACGTCCGAGCGTACCCAGATCTCTACTCGCTCTCCTTCGGGCAAAGCAACACTAGCACCGACGCGATCACCCAACACGCGATCATAAAAACGAAGCCCGCATTGAATGAGCCCGTTCGCTGACTCAGTTCGCCGATAATTTTCGGGCCGACAAATCCGCCGATGCTGGCGGTACAGTTGATGAATCCCACAGCCGCAGCAGCAGCCGACGCAGACAAAAGTGAACTCGGTAGTGCCCAAAACGAAGGCAAATAAGCGGTCGTCCCAAACCCGATCAACATGAACGCATCAGAAGCAGGGCGATCGATTCCGGGGCGATAAACCATGCGCCTAACCCGAGCGCTGCGATTAATTGCGGAATGGCAAAATGCCATCGACGCTCGCGCATTCGATCGGAGTTCCAACCCAAGAGCAACATTCCGATCAAGCCGAAGAGTGAATGGGATCGGCCGACCCAACCGATGCGTTGCACATCGGTCCACCCCGTTAATCGCTTGAGCATAGTCGGAAACCAAAACCAAAAGGCGTAACCACCGCAGTAACAAAAAAACAATCCGGCTGTAAGCAACAGAACCGAGGGATGCAAATCGCCCGCAAGCAATGTCACGTGCTCGACGTGCGCTTTGGCCTGCCGTTCCTCGCCAAGCGGCTGGCCAACCATTCGCGCTCATCCGGCTTGCAACCATCTTACTTCGTTAGGTCGATCCGGCAGAACGAAGAATGTTGTGACGCCCAACATAATCGCCGGCAACCCTTCCAACAGAAAAAGCCATCGCCACCCAGGAATCCCAGCCAGTGGACACTCAGGATCACACCGGCGAGCGGTCCACCAAGAATATATGAAATAGGAATGGCGGACATGAACAACGCCACCGCCTTTCCCGGTCCCGCTAACAAACCAATGAGAAAGATAGACAATCACCCCCAGGAAAGAATCCTGCCTCGGCCGCACCGAGAAGAAATCGCGCGCCGTATAGTTCCAGTGGCGTTCGCACAAGACCAGTCAGACCGTCAATGCGCCCCAAGTAATCAAGGTAATCGCGAGAAGCAGCCTCGCGCTCCAGCGTTCCACCAAAAAGCCCCGGGAATCTGTAATACAAAATATCCGATGAAGAAAGATTCCATTCGCGGTCCCGATTGCAGAATCCGCTCAGACCAAGTCCCCGGTCATCCCAAGCGTCGCGAACCCGATATTCGTCGCTATCCAGATAATTCGCGATGTAGAGGAGGAAGAGAAACGGTAGAAGCCGCCCCGCGATTCGAGAGCGCGCGCTTTCTCCGGCACGGAATGCGTGAACGCCATGTTTGCGCGCATCATATCGCACGAAAACATCGAAGAACACGAATTCTATCGGACGATTTATTGACGCGCCCCGCCAAGCGATTTTTAATCGCTCACGCTTTGGTAGGGCGAGACGCTGTCGAGCCGCAACGAACCAACCAGAAAGTCCCTTGCTGCAACCAGCCATGGCGCAAATTGGTCGACCCCCGCCGTATTTTGCGATGGCGGTTTCTTCTAGCAAGCCGCCGCAGAATGATTTCGTTGCGGCTCGACACGTCTCGCCCTACCAGTTCTGCAGCCACGCTCACTCGTAACAAGCGCGGCAAGATTCACTTGAAACGCGCCACAAAGAAGTAACCATTAGTATGGCTACAAAATTTCCCTGCAGCGCCCACCAGAAAACAAACGGCATCGTCCATTTCGCACGGATGCTGGATAAGATCCGGCTTAACGCCAGCGGTGAACTCCCGCCCGGCTATTTCCTCGGCATGGGCGATCCCACCTTCTTCGATGCACGATTCGTGAAGTTCACCGGCGTAGACTACGACAAAATTGTGCGCCGCACGTTGGAAGGCGGCTCTAATGAAGAAATCCTGGAATGGTGTTTCCAAAACGGACGCAAACCATCCGAGGAAGAAATCTTGGTTTGGAATCAGTTTCTCCTCAAACGCGGCTGGCGCGACGAAAGCAGCGAAGACTTGGAATCTTTTAAAGAATCAACGGGCTTTCCAGGACGCCCTGACATTCAGACCTGGGTCGATCTGCAGGAGGTCGATGAGGGGAGGCCGTTGGGGAAGCGTTGAAGCGTTGAAGCGTTGAAGCGTTGAAGCGTTGAAGGGTTGAAGCGTTGAAGCGTTGAAGGGTTGAAGCGTTGGAGCGTTGAAGCGAAATCCGCAATCCGCAACTCCGACAGCAGGCCCCGACGCTGTCGGGGAGGCTTTCGGCGTCCGCAATCCGAAATCGGCCGGCTCCGCCGCCTCAAACCATCGGTCGAAAATGTCCGACGATCTCCTGGAGGCGGCCGGTGATTTGCCCTAACGAGCACACTTCCACCGCTTCGATCAACGTCGGGAAACAATTTTGACCCTTCTCGACCACGTCACTCAATTTATCGAGAGCGCGCTTCGCTTTTTCGGCATTCTTCTTTTTGAACTTGGCTAACCGATCCACCTGAAGCTGTTTCTTCGCGCTCGGTGTACGCACCATTTTCACCTCGGGCATTTTGTCCTTTAGATCGTTATACTTGGTCAGGGCAATGATGGGACGCGTCCCGTTGTAAATCTGTTCTTCGTAACGATGCGCAGCGTTTTGAATCTGACTCCGTTGATATCGGTGTTCGATCGCCGGCAACACACCGCCGAACTCTTCGATCTGTCGGAATTCTTCCAGCATCGCGGCTTCGACCGCGCGTTCCACCGCTTTCATGCCCGGCGAACCGCTTAGCATGTTCATGGTGTGTTTAAAAATACCGGATTCATCGAGCAGGATCGCCTGTCCATGGGCGGCAAGCCGGATCCATTCTTCGCTTGGAGTGGTAAACGGTTCATCAGCGCTATTCGAATGGCACGAATTCGTCGCATTCATGTAGGCGAGCATCAGCTCGGCCGCCGTTCGAGTTAGATTATTCTTAAATTCCGCCGCGACCAAGGAACGACCGCTGGTCTGAGTGTGCAGCTTGAACATCTGACCCTTGGGTCCTGCACCGAAAACGTCGCGCATACCGATAGCCCAAATGCGACGCGAAACCCGCGCGAGCGCGATGTATTCCACATCCAAACCGCAATCGAGGAAGAACGATAGACGCGGTCCGAATTGATCGACCGGAATCCCTCGCTCGGCCAGCATTTCGGCATAAGCGAAACCGTTCGAAACGGTGTAGGCCGCCTGCTGAACCGGCGTCGCGCCCGCTTCGCCAATGTGATAACCGCTGATCGAGACCGGATACCAACGCGGCATTTCCTTCGTGGTCCACTCAATCATGTCGCAAAGGAAACGAAGGGACGCTTCCGTTGGGAAGATGGTTTCGTTCTGTGCCTGCACTTCCTTGAAAATATCGGCCTGAATAGTGCCGCGAAGATTTGGCACCACCTTGGGACCAAAACGTTTTTTCGCCGCTGCGATGTACATCGCCATGATGATGGGCGCCGGGCCCGCTGATCGTCATCGACGCCGAAAAAGAGGGCGAACCCATGTCGAAACCGTCGTAGAGACGGATCATGTCTTCGTAGGTATCGATGGCGAGACCGCCTTCGCCGATCTTGCCGAAAACGCCTTCCGCATCGCTGTCGATTCCATACAGCGTCGGGCCATCAAATGCCGTGCTCAGACGTGCGCTGCGTTGGTGTCCGGTTAAAAAATGAAAGCGTTCGTTCGTGTCCTCGGCCAGACCCAGGCCGGAAAATAATCGAGTCGGTTCCTCGACTTCGACCGCCTTGGCCTTGACGGCAGTCTTCGCACCGTTCTTCCCATTCTTGGCGTGACCGTTTTTTCCGTTCTTCCCAACGTTGCCGTAGCTGCCCGCTTCCGGCTCGCGCAACGGTTCCAGGTACATCTCGCGATAAGCGCCGCCGGTGAAGGGAAATTCGCCCGGCAAACCTTCGCCCAATAAATAACGGGTAATCTCGCCGGCTTCATCTATTTCCGGCAACGCGAGACGCGGCAATTCCAAGCCAGTAGGCGCTGTTCCGATTGGAATATTCGCCTTCAGACTGTTCCAACGATCGACCATTTGCTTGACCGAAAACCGGGTCGGTCCGTGCTCGATTCACTTCCTTGAGAACGAATTCATTGTAGTTCTCAACCGCCTCAACCACCTGTCCTAGTTTGCTCATACGTCTTACTCCGTTAATAGATCACACAACTCATCGACTCCCGCGTCGCGATGTCTGTTCGCCACGGTGGAAACAAGTATCTGCGATTGCTTGTTCTGATCCAGCCTCCGCCCTATTTCAGAAATGGCCGTGCGCGCTCGTTCCTGATCGCTCTTGTTCACAACGACGATGTTCGCAAGATCAAGCATCACGATCTTCTGCAATTGCAGGCGGCTCCCGTAGTCAGGATTCATCACCAGCACAGTTTTGTCCACCAACCGGGTCTGGAACGGCATCGCTTCCTGACCCGTGCCGACTGTCTCGATGATCACGTAATCAAAACCCGATAACGAGAGGAGCTGAAGACAATCCTCTGTCGCTGGCGAAAGCCCACCGGCCTGTCCACGCGTGGCCATGCTCCGCATAAAGACGCGTTCGTGCTGAGAATTAATCATCGTCGCACGATCGCCAAGCAACGCGCCGGCGCCCACCACGCTGGGATCATGCGAGAGGACCGCGATTCGTGTTTTTGGTTCGCGATGGAGCAAACGCAACACAATCTCATCGATCAACGTGGTCTTGCCCGCGCCACCCGGACCCGTGAAACCAAAGACCTTCACCTTTCGGGTCTCGGACTTCGGCTTCTTAATTTTCTTCTTCGACGCCGGACGTTTCTTTCCTGCGTAGGAGTCTTCGATTTCGGTCAACTTACGCGCCAACTCCATATCGGCACTCGGTTTGCGGCCTCGAAAAGGTTTGTGCGAACCGCTGTAATGCTGGTGCACGTAATCGACCATGTCCTGCAAGGAAGTGCCGGCGAAAAAAATCTTATCAACGCCATTCTTCCGCATGATCACTTCGTCTTTACCCGTGATCGTGCCGCCGCCTCCGCCGAAGACCTTGATATAATCAGCGCCTTGTTTTTTCAAAAGGCTGGCCACTTCGGAAAAAAATTCGACGTGTCCGCCATTGTAACTGGAGATCCCGAGTGCCTTTACATCTTCCTGGATAGCTGCCCGGACCATATCCGTCGCGTAGCGATGATATCCCAGGTAAACGACTTCGATTCCGTGGCGGATGAACTCCAGATTGATCGTGTTGATCGCGCTGTCGTGACCGTCGCATATAGGAACCGCTGTAAGAACTCGAATCGGTGCTGCCATGGAGCCCAAAATCTTAGCGCCAATCGCTTGTCGAGCAACGCTCTTTCAGCCTACCGTCCGCAATGGCTCAACCAGCGTCCAACCAGTTGCCCAGCCAATCCCGGGCGTTCCCGGCAATTGCCTGGGCTACCTTGGTCGCTGGGGTATTAGATATCTCCTCGGCCTTTGTCCTGTGGGCCATGCGCGGAGTCGGACCTGTCCGAGGGCTTCAGATCATCGCCACGGGCTTTTTCGGTCAGGATTCCTTCAATCGCGGGTTGGCCAGCGCGGCCGCCGGGTTAGGGGCTCATTTTCTGATCGTTCTGGTCGCAGCTACTCTGTTCTACCTCGCGAGCCGTAAGATTCCGTTCTTGATCGAGCACGCTGTTATTTCCGGCCTGGCCTATGGGGTGGCGGTTTACACTTTCATGACCTGCGTGGTCCTTCCCCTCGCCTCCATTCATCCTAAACACACCGTCCTTGAAGTTGCCAGAAGCATGACCATCGTGATGCTCCTGGTCGGTCTGCCGATCGCGCTCATTGTGCGCCGGTATTCGCGCACCGCGGAATCCCGATAAGATCTGGACAGGATTAACCGGATTTTCTGGATTTCATGATGAGAGATTTGCCTTCTTAACAATCCCGTTAATCCTGTTAATCCTGTCTTAAAAAATGATTAATCCTCTCGATTTCACCGGCAAAGTTATCCTAGTCACCGGCAGCTCCCGCGGTCTTGGCGCGGAAATGATCAAAGCCTTCGGCGCGCACGGTGCCCAGTGCGTGGTCAACTATGTGACTGATCCCGCCGGCCAAAACAAATCAGACGCCGAATCTGTCGCCGCCGGGCTGAAGAGCCCGCTCCTGATCGAATGCGATGTCACTAATCCAGCCCAAGTCGAATCGATGATGAAAACAATCGCCGACAAATTCGGCGGTCTAGATTTTCTGATTAACAATTCCGGTGTCATTCGGGATCGCACAATCAAGAAGCTGACGTTGGAAGAATTCGAGAACGTGATCCGCGTTAACCTGACTGGCACATTCAACGTCACGCAAAAAGCCGCGGCGATTTTGCGTAAGGATGGGCGAATCGTGAATCTCTCATCTGTCAGTGGGCAGATGGGACTCTTCGGGCAGGCGAATTATTCCTCAAGCAAAGGCGCACTCATCTCTTTGACGAAGGTTACAGCGCGCGAGTTTTCCAGGCAAAATATCACGGTAAACGCAATCGCGCCCGGGTTCATCGATGTCGGCATGAGCAAAGGCATGCCGGAAGATGTGACCGCGAATTTCATCAAACAAATTCCGCTCGGTCGACTTGGAGACGCTAAAGACATCGTGGACGCCGCGTTGTTCCTCTGTTCACCGATGGCCAGTTACATCACCGGCCACGTCTTGAATGTGAACGGCGGATTTTACATGGGGTAGATCGATTCCCCCTTTAATCCTGCTCTTTCACTTGCACTTGCACTAACAGCGTCGGGACATTCGACGTGTAATCGAGATGGGCCGCCTCTCGGAGAGTAAGTGCAAGTGAAAGAGCAGGATTAAAGGGGGACTTATCGTTCGTCCGAACGATGTACGTCCCTGCCTGCTTGTCGTCTTCGAGTTTCAATAACCCGCGCTTTTCTGCTTCTAACAACAAATCGCTAAACGCCCGAAAGCCGTGCGCCCGTTCATTAAACCCGGGATTTTGCCGTTTGATCGCCTGTTTTGCTAGCGAACCCCGGATTGGATAATCGTCGCCCCGCTCCGATCGCAACGCTTCCAAGGTCTTGATCAACATTTCAAGCGCCCGATCAACCGACAAACTGCTACTCTTACCAGCCGAATTCTTTTTCGCTGAATCCGCCGGAGGACTCGCAGCGCGTTTCTTCACGACTTCCGTCCGGACGAGGTCGTCGTAATAAATGAATTCGTCGCAGTTGCTGATGAACAGATCGGAGGTCGATTTTTTCACGCCGACTCCGATAACGGTCTTAGCGTTCTCGCGTAACTTGCTCACTAGCGGCGAGAAATCCGAATCCCCGCTGATGATGACAAAGGTATCGACGTGACTCTTGGTGTAACAGAGATCCAAGGCATCCACCACCATCCGGATATCGGCTGAGTTCTTCCCGGACTGCCGGATGTGCGGGATCTCGATCAGCTCGAATGCCGTTTCGTGTAGTCCACGTTTGAACGTCTTGTAACGATCGAAATCGCAATAGGCCTTCTTCACCACGATTTGGCCCTTAAGCAGTAATCGCTCAAGGACTTTCCGGATATCGAACGACGGAAATTGCGCTTCGTGAGGCACCGATGGCGAGGTTCTCGAGATCGAGAAACACAGCCATGGTCGCTTCCGAATCGGCGGCACTCATTATTTGCTGCACGTTAGCGCCATTGCCGACGCGCGATAGCGAAATCTGTCACCCTCTATGTCTTATAGGCCACATAGGACCTATTTAGTCAGAGGCATACTTGATGCTCTTTCAAATATCATGCCGACTCCTCCATCACCACGCACCGTTTTTCTCCCTAAGAACGGACTTCGGAAAAAGGCAACGCAATCGAGGACAACTGACCTTCGGATGCGGAGTTACATCAGCGATGAAATCCGCGCTTATGGTGACCATTCGCGATCTCGCAGTCGCCGAAGCCGAGAACGAGCCGAACATGCTCAACCTCGAACGGGCCTGCATCGCGAATGAGTTCGTTGAGAAATATCTCCAACCAGCGCGGCATCCATACGAAGCCCAGCATCTTGGTGAACCGGAAGCAGCCCGCGAACGCGAGCATTGTCAGGACATCAGGATCCGACTCTCACTGCTCCGCGCTCATGTGGAGGCCTTGGCCCAGGAAGCGGAAGAAGCCGCGGCTGCGGCAGCCGCTCCCGATCACGCTCCCGTAGCGTAACATAACGCCGCGTTGATCATGGCGCGTTAACCACCGCTCTGACGCATCGAACCTATGCCAAGGAGGGGCGGTTTCCGAACCGCCCACCAACGACAGCAGCTTGAGCTGATAAGGGCCAATCAGTCGACGACTGTTCTCAGATATCGATCCATTCCCGAGGAAAACTGGTGAAGGCTTTCCAGTTGATCCCCGCGCTTTCAGAATCATCGGCTCTGTGGGCGGTTCGGAAACCGCCCCTCCTTGGTACAGCCCCGACGCGTTCGGTTTATCGGTATTTGCAGAACCTCAATCCCGACCCCAGATCATCGCGACGGATGTCGTCAGACTGCCGCCCATGTTGAAGGTCAGATATTTCTTTGCTCCCTTGATCTGTCGCGCGCCGGCCTGCTCAGTCAGGTGTTGATAAGCCTCGTAGACCTGGCGAACACCAGTCGCTCCGACCGGATGACCGTCACCAATCAAACCGCCACCGGCGTTTACCGGAATTTCGAAATCGATCTTCCCACTAAGATGTTCGCCGCGAACCTGTGGCAACGCAGTCGCCCCACTCATGGCCAACTCCGCACCCTTCCCGTTCTCAGCCAAACCAAGAATCTCGTAGGCAATGATCTCGGTGATCGAGAAGCAGTCGTGCACTTCAACACCATGCAGATCGCGAGGCTTCACGTTCGCCATCGAATAGGCGTTTGCCGCCGCTTTCCGCGCCGTCGAAAACGTCGGCGCATCTTTCTTCGCCAACTGCAGATAATCCGTCGAGTGACCGAACCCGAGCAACCGCGCGTGCTTCGATTTGTCGCGCCCAATCTTCTTGAGATAACTCTCCGAACAAAGCACAAGCGACGCAGCGCCATCGGTGATCTGGGAGCAATCAGTAAGCTTCAATGGCGAGGCCACACACGGATTCTTCTCTGAAACCTGCGAAGCACCTTCGTAAGTCAGTTCGTTTTCACGCATCTGCGCCATCGGATTTAGTTTGGCGTGCGCGTAATTCTTGAACGCTACCTGAGCCAAGGCCTTCTCCGACGGGCCATACTTGTCGATGTAAATCTGCGCAATTTTCCCGAACAACTTCGGGAACATGAAGTCGCCGTACTCGGGCTTTTCAACGTGGAAATCCGCAGCTGCCCCAAGAACATCGCCACCTTCCAGAGACGACATGGTCTTCTGCTGTTCCGCGCCGACCACCAGGACGACATCGTAAATACCGCCCATAATCCATTGCGCGCCGAGCAATACCGAAAGAGCACCTGAAGCGCAGGCCGCCTCAGTGTGCATGGTCGGGATGCCGCGCAATTTCGGGTCGATCTCAGGCAAAAACGCGCCCAAATGGAGTTGCTTGGTGAACTGACCCGCGTTGAAGTTTCCTACCGCACCCGCATTGATTTCAGCGGGATCGATCTTCGCGTCATCGATCGCTTTTTTCCCTGATTCCGTGATCAGGTCCCGGATGGTTTTGCCTTCTTTTTTGAGGTTGCGCTTAAAATCGGTTCGGCCGCCGCCGAGGATGTAGACTGGGTTCATAATAGCTGAGCTTAATCTAACTCATCTCTTTGCGCTGTCATCCGAGCCTTATCCAATAGGACCTATGAGTCTTATAGGACCTATAGGACCTATCCGCCGAACGCGTTTAATCCCGTGACATCATGCCCAACCACCAGCATGTGAACGTCATGAGTGCCTTCATAGGTATAGACGCTCTCCAAGTTCATCATGTGCCGGATGACTGGGTATCGATCAATAATCCCGACCGCTCCCAAAATGTCCCGTGCCTTGCGCGCGCATTCGAGCGCCATCCAGACGTTGTTGCGTTTGGCTAACGAAATCTGCGGGGGACGGACCTCGCCTGTCTCCATGATCCGAGTCAACCGCAGCGCAAGCAGTTGCGCCTTGGTGATTTCCTGGACCATCCAAACCAGTTTGTCCTGCACCAGTTGGAAACTGGCAATCGGTTTTCCGAATTGTTCGCGGGTCTTTGCGTAAGCCAGCGCTGTTTCATAACAGTCGATCGCGGCGCCGATCACGCCCCACGCAATCCCAACTCGAGCTTGGGAAAGACAGGTCAACGGCGCACGCAACCCCTTCGCCTTCGGCAACCGGTTCTCCGCTGGGATCCGGCAATTCTCGAACCAGCATTCGGATGTTCGCGACATTCGGAGACTGAATTTCCCTTCGATATCCTGGGCGCGAAATCCGGGCGCATCTTTCTCCACCACAAATCCGCCGACGCGTCCTTCGTCGTCCTTGGCCCAGATGACTTTCACATCAGCAATCGACGCATTACCGATCCAACATTTGCTTCCGTTGAGAATGTAATGGTCGCCATCGCGTTTCGCGGTGGTCTCCATGCCCCCGGGATCAGAACCGTGCCCGTGTTCCGTTAATCCGAAACAGCCGACCTTTTCTCCGGACGCCAAAGCCGGCATCCATTTCGCATGTTGCTCTGGTGAACCGAAAGCGTGAATGGCGTACATGGCCAAGGACCCTTGGACCGAGGCGAGGGAACGGAGCCCGGAATCAGCGCGCTCCAGCTCGAGCATGATGAGGCCGTAAGCGGTGTGACTTACCCCAGCGCAGCCATAATCTTTCAGGTGCGGCGCGTAAAAACGGAGCGCCCCCATTCGCGGAATAAGGTGTTCCGGAAATGTGGCCGCCCGATGATTAGGCACGATCTCGGGCATCGCCTCTTCCTGGACAAACTTTCGGGCTCGATCACGCACCGCGCGTTCTTCGTCCGTGAGAAGTTCTTCAATTCCGTAATAATCGAGCGAAGTCATGATTCGAATATCGAATATCGGATATCGAAATCCGAAACAAATTCGAATTATCAAAAAAACAGCCAATCGGAGGGAATGGAGCGACGGATGAACACGGATTGTTGTAGCCACGGCGCTGCGCGCCGTCGGGAACCCGCTTGGCGGGTGTTGATCAACCCGGAAAGAAAATCCGTGTTAATCCTGGCTCGTAAAATGCCTGATCATTAGGGTCAAAAAATCGACCTTAGGGTTGCGTCAGCCGTTAGCATCGTGGAAATAGCACGGAACCATGGCGCGACTTCACGAATATCAGGGCAAAGCGATTCTCGCTGCGAACGGATTCAAAATCCCCCGGGGCCGGGCCGCCACCTCGGCCGACGACGCTATGGCCGCCGCTCGGGAACTTGGCGAAGAAAAAAAGGGAACCGAAGTGGTGATCAAGATTCAGGCGTGGACCACCGGTCGCGCTGCCCTTGGCGGTGTCGCTTTTGCTAAAAAGCCGGTAGACGTTCGCGGGCACGCTGACCGGATGCTTTCGATGAAGGTTGGACAGTTTCCAGTCGAAGCGGTGCTGGTCGAAGAAAAGATCGATATCGCCAAAGAATTTTTCCTTTCGTTCGCAATTAATGATGCCGATCGGGCGCCAATGATCATTTTTGCCGCGGGCGGCGGCAGTGGAATCGAAGAGCGGGCTGCGTCGACGAGTCGCATTCCGTGTGACGTAAAGAACGGTCCAACGGATTCCGCAGTTAAAGAGGCGGTTGGGTCATGCGGACTTTCTCCGACTGATGCAACGCAACTGGAAGATTCGATCCGCAAACTGTTCACCGCTGCGCACAGCGTCGAAGCAAGGTCGCTTGAGATTAACCCACTCGTCCTAACGAAAGACGGCCAGGTCATCGCGGCCGATTGCCGGATCACGATTGATGATTATGCCGTCGCCCGGCATCCCGAGCTCAAGATCGAAATTGCGCGCGAGTTCGATCATCCACCGACTGCGCTCGAACGACTCGCCTACGCAATCGAACAGAACGATCATCGCGGCACATTTTATTTCGCACAGCTCGCGACCGCTGCAGCGAAAGAATCCAAAGGGCTGGTTGGTTTCCATGGAGCCGGTGGCGGCGGATCAATGATGTCGATGGACGCAATCGTGAATGCCGGATTCACCATTGCTAATTTCACCGACACCAGCGGTAACCCGTCTGCGTCGAAAGTCTATCGCGCGGCCCGCATTATCCTCGCGCAACCGGATCTGGTCGGATATTTCGGGTCCGGCTCCGGCGTCGCGAGCCAGGAGCAATATTGGTCCGCCTACGGATTGGCCAAGGCTTTCTGGGAACTTGACCTCGATATTCCCGCAGTCATCCGACTCGGGGGCAACACCGAAGATCGCGCGGTCGATATTTTGCGGCGCATGTCCAAACTCTTGCGCGCGCCGGTCGAGGGATATCGTAAGACCGATGCGCCAGCGACGATTGCCACCCGCTTCGCCGAACTCGTCGCCAACACGCGGGACACAAAATGGAAACCGCGCAAGCCGCGAACGCCGGATTTCATGAAAAAACCATCGGCCAAATCATTTCCAGTCAAAGGCGGGCAAGTTTGGATTGATACGGAGCGCTGGCCCGAAATTCGCAAATTCGTTGAAACGCAGACAGCTGGACTGATTGTCGATCGAGCGAACGCACCGTTCGTTACCCTGTCACCGGAAGAATTCGCCAACAAAGATTCCGAGATGCTGGCCTGTTCCGTCGAAGCGCAACTGAACGGAGTAGAAGGCTTCTTCCTGCACTTGGATATGAAAGACTTGGACGAACTTATTGGCCCCGAAAGCCTCCGGGGTCGTCAAACAACGGAAGGCGCGCGCTAATGGCAATCCTAATCGACGAAAAGAAACGCGTGCTGGTGCAAGGTATCACCGGGCGTGAAGGACAAGCGCGCACGCGTTTGATGCGCGAGTACGGAACGAATGTCGTTGCCGGTGTCACCCCGGGAAAAGGCGGACAAACGGTCCTTGGCGTTCCGGTTTTTAATTCTCCCCACGAAGCTGTCCAGGCGATAGGCCAGATCGATATCTCCGTGGTCTTTGTTCCAGCCATCGGTGTGAAAGATGCCGCCATTTCTGCGATCGACGCCGGAATCAAACTCGCCGTGCTCGTTCCCGATCGCGTGCCGGTCTGGGATGCGATGGAAATTGCTGCCGCCGCAAAAGCAAACAAGGCAATGTTCGTCGGCCCAAACACACTTGGGATCCTGAGTCCGGGCAAAGCGGTGGTCGGAATGATTGGGGGTCGCGCGGAAAGCGCGCGGCAGTGGTTTAAGCCCGGTGTCCCGTCCGGAGTTGGTGTGATCAGTCGTTCCGGCGGAATGGCTTCGAGCACCGGTTATTATCTAGGACAAGCTGGCGTTCGGATCTCAACGATCGCCCACATCGGCGGCGACGCTGTTCTTGGAATTAGAATTCCGGATGCAGCGATGATGTTCCAATCCGATCCGCTCACCGAAGCAATCGTTATCTTTGGCGAGATCGGTTCATCGCAAGAAGAAGAGTTGGCGCAGTTGATCAAGGACAAGAAGGTCACCAAACCGGTCGTCGCGTATATTGGCGGCAAAGCAGCGCGTGAAGGAACGCGTTTCAGTCACGCCGGCGCAATCATCGAAGGTGGTCGCGGCACGCATGCTGGAAAAGTGACCGCGTTGCGGGAAGCCGGCGCAACCGTGGTCGATGCATTTGGTGAATTACCCGGCGCTGTGGTTGATGTTCTTAAAAAGATCAGCGGCAAAAGCCTAATGAGCGAGGCGGACAAGAATGCGGTCTGGAATACCGCCGTTACCCGCATCGAACCGAATCGAGTTGCGGTGCGCGGATACGAAATTGCCGAGTTAATGGGGCGCGCATCTTTTGGTGCAGCAGTTTATCTGATTTTGAATGGCGAACTGCCGTCGCCGGCGATCGGCCGGTTAATGGACGCAATTTTAGTCGCGTCAATCGATCACGGCGCAACGCCGCCGAGTGCGCTGGCCGCGCGAACGGTCGCATCAACCGGCGCGTCATTGAGCGCAGCGGTCGCCGCCGGAATCATGTCGATCAACCGGCATCACGGCGGCGCGATCGAAGATTGCGCGCGACAACTGAAAAAGATCGCGGATCGCGCGACAAGCGAATCGATCTCGCTCGATGAAGCGGCTACTCGAACGCTCGCCGCCATGAAAGAAGCAGGTGAACGCATGCCGGGATTTGGCCATCGATATCACACCAAAGATCCGCGAACCCCGCGATTGTTCGAACTGGCGAAGGAAGCGGGCGTTGATGGCACCCATATGAAAGCGGCGCGCGCAGTGGAAAAATCGTTCGCTGACGCGAAGAAAGCGTTACCGATTAACGTAGACGGCGCGATCGGTGCGATCCTGGCCGATCTCGGAATGAATCCAGCGACGTTTAACGGCATCTTCATGATTGCACGCACACCAGGGCTGGTTGCGCACGTCACCGAAGAACAGACTCGCGAACGTCCAATGCGCAGGATCGATCCGGTTAACCACGGCTACGACGGACCGCCGCCGAAAAAGATTTAACCACGAAGAGACGCGGATCAGGCGGCTGAGTGCCTCCCCATTCGTGTGCATTTGTGTCTATTCGTGGTTAATGCCTTTAAAGAATTCTTTACCACTAATGGACACCAATTGACACGAATCTAAGCCGAGGATCAGGCCGCTGAGTGCCTCCCCGTTCGTGTGCATTTGTGTCTATTCGTGGTTAATGCCTTTAAAGAATCTTTTACCACTAATGGACACCAATTGACACGAATCCAAGGCAGGGGATCAGGCCGCTGAGTGCCTCCCCTTCGTGTGCATTTGTGTCTATTCGTGGTTAATGCCTTTAAAGAATCTTTTACCACTAATGGACACCAATTGACACGAATCCAAGGCGGGGATCACGCCGCCTCGCTCCATCCCCTTCCTGTGCATTTGTGTCTATTCGTGGTTAATGCCTTTAAAGAATCTTTTACCACTAATGGACACCAATTGACACGAATCTAAGGCGGGGATCACGCCGCCTCGCTCCATCCCCGTTCGTGTGCATTTGTGTCCATTCGTGGTTAATGCCTTTAAAGAATCTTTACCACTAATGGACACTAACTGACACGAATCTAAGGCGGGGATCACGCCGCCTCGCTCCATCCCCTTCGTGTGCATTTGTGTCTATTCGTGGTTAATGTCTTTAGGAAACTAATCGTTCCCACTCCAATTTGGCGTGTCTGAAATTCAAGATCACCCCAACGCGCAGGCCGGTGATTCGCAGGTAATTCAGCATCAATCCCCGTTCATGGTTTGTAATGTGATCAATCACTTTCGCGTCAACGATAACGATCTCGAATGCGATCAGATCGGGAACATAGAGCGCAACTTTCTGTTCCTTATACAGAACATTGAATGGAGCCTGCTGCTGACAGTGAATTCCTCGCAGTCCAAATTCCACCGCCATCGCGTTCTCATATGGTTTCTCCAGCAGCCCGTGCCCCAATGTCCTCAAAACTTCGATCGCGCAGCTGACGATTTGAAAAACCTCCTCTTTGGCCAGCAATTTTCCGTTATTGTTGTCCATCCTGATTCGATTTGTGGTGATGCCCCACAAGTAACTACGGAATTGAGCAACCAAAGTTCCTCTATTATTTGTGGCGATTGGCGTTCATTCGTGGTTTAAATCAGGCACGATCATGACAACTCAACGAACCGAACTATGGCGTAAAAGAAATCGCGGAACTTTTCCCGAGTTTAATGAAGATCAAAGACGCATCGCTGCGGGAGAAAGTGGCGGCGGTCTGGAACGAAGCGATCACGACCGGGTGCGGCGGCAAAGGCTGGACCTTCGACGAACTCCGCGCGGTCAAGTTCACTCTCCTGGCCGGCGATATCGATATGCGATTCATCGAGCACCTTAATTCCTGCGCGCTCCAATGCATCGCCATTGCTGATGTCCTCGAAAACGCATTCACCTGCGATATCCCTGTTAATCGCGATTACCTCATCGCCGGTTCACTGCTGGCGGACGTCGGTAAACCCCTCGAGTACGACAAGGATGCGTCAGGCAAAATCGTTCAGGGCACGTTCGGCCAGCAACTGCGCCATCCGTTCAGCGGCGTCGCCCTCGCCTATAAACACGGTATCCCCGGTGAAGTAATGCACATGATCGCAACCCACAGCCATGAAGGCGATAAGGTCGAGCGCTCGATCGAATCGATCATTTTTCATCATGCTGATTTCGTCGATTTCGATATCGCGAAGGTCCTCGGCAAACGAGCGACGAAGAAGTAGCTGATGGTCGAAGGCTGATTGTTATAGCTGGGATTTCCGGCTATCAGCAATAAGCGATCAGCCATTAGCCACCTGAACACTTGGCACGACCCAGAATTTAGAATAGAAAAGCTGAT
Source organism: uncultured Verrucomicrobiae bacterium (assembly GCA_963751725.1). Lineage (GTDB taxonomy): Bacteria > Verrucomicrobiota > Verrucomicrobiia > Chthoniobacterales > UBA10450 > AV80. The sequence goes on along the minus strand of CAVVVQ010000031.1, from coordinate 17,997 downwards.
ATGGGCCTGACTCTTGTTGAAAAAATCGCCGCCCGCCACGCCGATGGATTGCCTGCCGGAACCGTCGTGCGCGCGGGAGATTTTGTTTCAATTCGACCGCGTCATGTGATGACGCATGACAACACCGGCGCGGTGATTCCGAAGTTCAAACAAATTGGCGCAACCAAGATTGCGGATTCGTCTCAGCCGGTTTTCGCAATCGATCACGACATTCAGAATGTCACGGAGAAGAACCTGGAGAAGTACGCCAAGATCGAAGCGTTCGCGAAAGCAGCACGGGATTGATTTTTACCCACCTGGCACCGGCATTTCGCATCAGGTGATGGTGGAACAAGGCTACGTCGTTCCAGGCGCACTCGTAGTCGGGAGCGATTCGCATTCGAATCTCTATGGGGCTGCCGCTGCGCTCGGAACGCCGGTGGTGCGAACCGATGCCGCGTCGATCTGGGCCACGGGCGTAACATGGTGGCAGGTCCCGTCGGTGGCAAAGGTTCTACTCAAAGGGAAACTTTCCCCGGGTGTAACCGGCAAGGACGTGATCATTGCGTTGTGCGGTCTTTTCAATAAAGACGAAGTCTTGAATCACGCGGTGGAATTCATGGGGGACGGCATAACGAACCTTTCAATGGCAGCGCGCATGACCGTGGCCAACATGACAACCGAATGGGGCGCGTTAGCCGGCGTCTTTCCCTTCGATGAGGTGACCGTAAATTATTTGCGTTCCCGCGTTGACGCTTTCAAGAGTCCGGCCCGCCCCGGAACGCGTGGACCGAAGAGTCGTTCCGGATACACCAACGCGGACATCGACGCATGGTGGAACGATCGAGCCAATCTCAGTGCCGATCCCGATGCCTTTTATGCGATCGAACTCGAGCTCGATCTCGCCACCGTTGTTCCGCATGTCTCCGGTCCGAACGAAGTGAAAACGATGGTCTCCCTTCCCGAGATGGAACGGAAACGCGTTCCAATTCAAAAAGCTTATCTGCTCTCGTGTGTAAACGCGCGCTTCGAGGATCTACATGACGCAGCGGAAGTCGTGCGTGCCCGCGGCGGACGCGTCGCTGAAGGCGTCGAATTCTATCTCGCTCCGGCCAGCGCAGAGGTTCAGGCGAAATCGGAAGCGAATGGCGATTGGAAAATGTTGGTTGATGCTGGCGCGATTCCGCTGCCGCCTGGTTGCGGAACCTGCATTGGTCTTGGGCGCGGTCTCGTCGGAAAAGGAGAAATCGCGATCAGCGCGACTAATCGAAATTTCAAAGGGCGCATGGGCGATCCGGATGCGCTGGTGTATTTGGGATCACCAGGTGTCGTAGCCGCTAGCGCGCTGGCTGGATACATTTGCGCGCCGCAAACGTTCACTGATCAAGCGGCAGGCATTTCGATTCGGCGCAACCAAAGCAAATCGGCGTCAGGCGGTTCGGTCGAGATTATCAAGGGATTCCCGCCCAGTGTGCGCGGCCGGATTCTGTTTATCGACAAAGACAACCTGAATACCGACGGCATTTACGCCGGGAAACATACTTACCGGGACGACATGAAACCGGACGAAATGGCAGCGGTCACCTTTGAGAATTACGATCCGAACTTCAACACTCTTTACCAGAAGGGCGACGTGGTAGTTGGTGGATTGAATTTCGGGACTGGATCTAGTCGTGAGCAGGCTGCCACCGCATTGAAGTTCAAAGGAATCCCGTGTGTGATCGCTGCGAGTTTTTCCGAGACCTACAAGCGAAACGCGTTCAACAACGGTTTTGTTGTCTTCGAGTGCCCTGAGTTGATCACGCATTTGCGGGCTACGTTGAAGAATCGCGCCGCAACGACGGTGGCATCGGAAATCACAATCGATTACGGAAAATCGGTTCTGACGACCGATGGAAAATCATTCAGCTTTCCGGCGCTCAGTCCCGCCGCGCAGGAATTGATCGTCGCCGGTGGCGCAGAGAATTTGGTGGCAAGCCGGTTGAAGAAATAGCGGGCATTCGCTTGGACCGCTGATTGGGATAGCCTGGCGCGCCTGTCGCGCGATAGCCTTGCCGCAGGGAGTTGAACCCGCCTTCCGAGAACACTGTTAGGCGCGACGGCATACATATCGTCGGTGGCTTGTGACCTATACCAGGCCCTCCCAGAAGCGCCACGTACAACCGCTCGCTTGGCGGAAAATGAAACGCTTAGCCGCCTTTCTGCTTCCAAACAAACGTTCCGTCCGGTTGCGGAACCTGAACCCATTCGCCGTTGAACGCTTTGTTCCTGGCCAGTTCCGCCTGCTGACGCTGCACTTCTTCGATCGGTAAACCCTTCTTTTGCGCCGTCTCCTGCATCATCGCCAACCGATCTTTGTTCTCTGCGTCAACCGTTCGCTGAACGTAATCACCAAATTCGCCAGGTGATTGTGTTCGAATTTCCAACAAACCTTTGCCGGATTCGCCAACGAGTCGGTTGTTTTTCAGCACTTGGATTTCACCCATCCGGTTGCGCAACCGGGTCTGCACATCATCGGTCGCAGCCGGCTGCGTTGTAACCGCGCGTTTCTGCACTCGAAGTATCGGCGTGCTGATAAACGTCGACCCGCATATTCAGATCAACCTTCATCGGATCGACTTTCAATGGCTCTGCCGTCGTCAGATTAACCGTCGGACCGTTTTTGCATCCGATCAGAAGGATTAATCCCAGACTAACGATTACGATCTTCGGCGCCATGCAAAACCACGTCGATGTTCCGCGAGCCGGTCGGGCCTCGCAAGGTGAACTTGAGGTTGCCTTCATCATTCAAATACCAGAACGAAACATCGCCGGTGTCGTACGAGAAATCGCGCAGGGTCTCAAGGAGAATACGGGTCCCCTCCTTTTTTAACCAATACCAGTCCGTCGGGATGTCGGCCACAAGTTGATCAAGTTTGCCCACCCGCATCTTCCCGTTCCGCACGGTCCGCACGTTTCCCCGAATCCGCTCAAGGTGAGACGAAGAACCCGTGGCTTCCAGTTTGAAGTCAGCCGGCCCGTCCATGGTGAAATTTCCGGGCGCCATTACGTCCGTAACCTTTTTCAAATCGACTTTTGCGCCGGAAAGCCAACCCACCCACGGAGAGGTTTCTCCGAAGAAGGAAGTGAACCCACCATTAACATACCCGCCGTAACCCTTCGCACCGATCTGGCCATTGATCCCTTTGCTGTCGAAAGTGACCGCCAGCCAACCTTCCTCCGCGCGAAACTGTCGCCAACGAATCTCTTTCATCTTCAAAGTTTGGACCAAATTGTTTTGGCCGCTCTGCGGAGGAAGATCGAATCGGATAGTCCCACCGAGCTGGCGAAGCTCGAGTTTGTATCCTGGAAAAATATAATCCTCCTGCGGCACCTTGAGGTCGAGCGCCAGTTTCAAGTCGCTGAGCCTACCAAGATTCAGGTTTTCCGCCGTGCTACTGAATTGCAATGGGAGCGGGAGACGGCCCTGTCCGCCACTTGCGATCACGAGCTGACCGTAAGCGATTCCGATCTTTTTCAATCTCCATCCGGGTTCACCTGTCGCCGGCGCCGGATTTGTTGCGGGTCCCTGGGCCTCACGTTTGCCAAGCTCATCAAAATACCAAAACAAATCTTCACCGACATAGATGGTTGGATTGAGAATCTGAATGTCTTCAATTTCGTGTCGGAGCAATCCCGCGATCGAATAACGAATAAAAATCGTCTTCATCGTCAGAACCGGCGCGAACGAATCAAGCGGCGAAGTGATAGCGAAATCGGAGATTTCCTGTTCTTGCAGTTCGTCGGCCGCGTCGGTTAAAGCGAGCGAGAGCGGGACATCTTTCAGTGTGGTCTCAAGATTAAAGCTGATACTCGTCGTCCCGACACCGAGATCAGTGAAGGTAATGCGACTATTCACGAGATTAAGCTCTCGCAATTTCCATGGCTTGGTTGCGGGAGCGCTTGTATTCGCAGCGTGTGACGGAGCGGGCGTTGCGGCCGCCGAAGCTGAATTCGCCGATTTGCCACCAGCGTTCATAAAAGAGCGAAACTCCTGCCCCATTGTGATTGTCATCCCGGTGAGAGTGGCTCCAGCGATCTCCTTGCGTTGCAACAAACCAGCCGGAGTGAATTCGATTTGGAACGAGTCTATCAACGCGAATGGCGCAAGCGGCGCGAAAGTCGGCGCGAGCCGCACGTCCCAAACCTGAAGCGCATGTTTCTTTTCCAAGGCCGCGCCCGATTCACCGAACTGCAGATCGTCCGTTGTCATCCCAAATTTCAGTGAGCCTTCGGGAATTGTTTCGCCGAAATCTTTGATGAAAACCTCGCCATCTTCGACCTTGAGCTTGCCAATGCGGAGATTCGGGGAACTGGTCGCCTGGGGGTTGGATTGTGGTCGGTTACTGACCTGGACAGGCGGCGGCGATGCTGTGCCTCCGGCAGTCTTCATCGCTTCCGGTGTAATTTGAAACGACGGACCGCGAATCGTTAGTTCATCGAAGTTTAGATTGAGCGCTTCCTCTTGAGAGAACTTCAACTCAACCCGACCGATCCGCCCAACTTCGTCCAACTTCTCGCCGCGACTTAATATTTTGATATCCTCTAGCGAGATGGTCTGTTGCGCGGTCGCGCTCTTCGCATTTGGACTTAACTGTAAGTCGTTAAACTCGGGCGCAACCAAAAATCGAACCAACGGCAAACCAGACAGATCGACCTCCCCTTCCCCTTCGGTAACCTTGAATTTCTGAATCAACCACGGGATAGACTCCGGCAAGACCGGTTCAGCGACCGTCGTATTGTTCCGCGCATTCTCGAGCACACGGTCGGTAATCCGGATACGCGGTTTACCAAGCGTGACCGCGCGAATCCGATGCTCGGACAGATCGTGCCAGGAAAAATCGATAATCGCAGAATCAACCCGGACGATCTGATCGTTAGTTCCGCGTAACTTGAGGACAACATCTGAGAGTTTCAGGCTTTGCCAACCGGGAGAAACGCTCCCCACATCCAGCACGAATTGCGGATCGCCCCGATTGGCAAACCAGACCACAACATCGCGCAGGTTAAAGTAGACAAAAAGTCCGGCACCAAAAATCAGGAGCAGCAATATTTTTGTGAAACGCCAAAGTCGTCTTGGCCACCGCCTTTTCATCGCGGGCACCATATCATGAAAAGGAGCCACGGATGAACACGGACTAAACACGGAAGAGCGTTTTTTGGAGTGCGGCGGTGCTCCGCCGCTTTCCGCAGATAGCAAGGAGGCTGTTCGCACAATCTTAACGCCACGTACACCTACTCCCATTCGCGTTTATTCGCGTAATTCGCGGGCAAACTTCAGGAGGGAGCAGCATTGATTAATCGCCAGGACTTGCGATGACGGCTCTCCCCGATAAAGTCGCCACCCTATGGCTAAATATAAAATCGCGTGGATGCCCGGGGACGGAGTGGGCAACGATGTTATGGAGGCCGCGCGCCTCGTGCTGGATCGTATGAAACTTGATGCCGAATACGTGCCTTGCGATATCGGCTGGGAATTTTGGTGCAAGGAAGGCAACGCCCTTCCCGATCGCACGGTCAGCGCTCTCAAGGAGACGACCTGCGGCCTGTTTGGCGCGATCACCAGCAAACCGCAATCAGAAGCCAAAACAGAACTGATTCCAGAACTGAAGGACAAGGGCTTGGTCTATTTCTCACCCATCGTGAAGCTGCGCCAAATGTTTAATCTGCACACCAACATGCGGCCGTGTAAGAGTTACCCCGGGAACCCCCTCAACTTCCGCGGAACGAAAGTGGCCAACCCGAGCGGCGCAGATGTTCAGATCGATCAGGTAGTGTTCCGTGAAAACACTGAGGGAATGTACGGCGGCGTCGAATTCTTCCCGTTACCGGAAGCAGTTTACACCGCGCTTTGTGCGAATCCAAAAATGAAGCCGTGGAAAGAAAAAGCCGGGCTTGAGAACATCGCGCTCTCGACTCGTATCGTGAGCGTCCAGGGTTGCACTAACATTTGCAAACAAGCGTTCGAGTTCGCCAAGAAAACCGGGCGCAAACGAGTCACGCTCATCGAAAAACCAAACGTGCTGCGTGAGACCGGTGGTTTGATGATGCGTTGCTTCAAGGACGTCGCGAAGAGTTATCCGGATATTCGCGCCGACGACGCGAACATCGACGCGATCTGCATGTGGATGTTCAAGAATCCTCAGGATTACTCGGTGCTCGTGGCGGAGAACATGTTTGGCGACATCGTGAGCGACTTGTGCGCTGGTCTTGTCGGCGGACTCGGGTTCGCCCCGAGCGCAAACCTTGGCGACAAGTACGCGGTGTTCGAACCTACCCACGGTTCAGCGCCGAAGTACGCTGGTCAATACAAGGTGAACCCGATGGCGATGCTCCTGACTGCGAAGCTCATGCTCGATTGGCTCAAGGAAACCGACATGGCGACTCGCCTTGAGTCTGCCGTTGCTCGCGTCATCGTCGAAGGCAAAGTCCGCACCTATGACATGGGTGGCAAAGACTCGACCTTGGACGTGGCTAAAGCGATCGCAGATTACGCGAGTTAAGGTGGGGATCGGCTCGATGCCGTAGTTGTAGTGGCGCTTCACAGAAGCGCCACTACAACCCTTCACTTCTTCCCAACCACCACAAACGGCGGCGATTTAATCAGGTCAACGCACGAAATATTTATCCCCTCAACTGAGCCGCTCCCAATGAAAGTCGACATAATCGGGTCAAGACATCCGGATAGCCCGTCATATGAATGGCTGCCGTGACGCACGACAATGTGGCTGCTGCGCGATAGGTCTCTCGCCACATCTTCGCCACCATTCGGAGGCGCTGCTGGATCGAGATACCCTGAAATCAAGACTGTCGGAATATCTGACTTGATTGGTTTACGATATTCCGGCGGCATTTTCTTGCGTGGAAGAATGGCCGCAACGCGTTGCAATTGTTTGAAGTAATCATCGCGCAGAAATGTTCCTTCCGACTCCCGCGCAACCTCTTTTTCATCGCTGATTCCAACGTCTTCGATGCAGGTGATGGCAAGGAAAACACCAATGCTAACTGACTTTGGAAAACCTTTGCGGATCGAAAGTGTTGCTTGCGCCAGCGGCGAATAGTTTCCCTGGAACGCCGCATGAATCAGCATCGGGAGTTCGGCACCGCTATCGACTGATTGCAGAAAAGTGCGAATGGTCGGAGCGATCGCAGCCCGCGTAATTCTCACTTTCTCTTTCTTTCCATTCGCAATAAGCACCTCAGTCTCGACTCCTTTTTCCAGACGTTCGAAAACCGCTTTAAATTCTTCGCCGATATTTGGAAATGCTTTCTGGCAAACTGGATCAGAAGCGCAATCGTCCGAGAGACGGTTCCATGCTTTCTGCGCGTCTTTCGCCATTGGAAGAGTAAGCGGCACAGCCATCGGTGTGACCCCTTTCATAATGACGGTCCGGACGTGATCTGGATACTGCCGCATGTAAACTTGCGCGGCACGCGTTCCGTAGGATGCGCCGAAGATGTTGATGCGATCGTAACCCATCGCGGCGCGGACCTCATCCAGATCAGCCATCGCGATCTCCGTCGTGTAGAAATGAAGATCAGCTTGTTTCTTCCACTTTTCGGCGCATTGCTCGAACGGCTTCGATCGGAAATAAGTCACCGAGATGTCCTTGCGCAGTCGGGCCGTAAAGGTCGCATTCTAATCCATTGGAACCGCCGGTGCCCCGTTGATCGACTAAAACGATGTCTCGCGTCCGTCGGGTTTCCGCGAAGGTTCGGGCAAAAAACTTGGCGTTTTCGGTTGCGGCTTGCCCCGGACCACCTGCGAGAATGAAAAGCGGATCTGGTTCCTTCTTCGATTCCGCAAGTAACAGGACGATTTTTAATCGAATGGTGCGACCGCTACGAGCGTCGCGATCTTCGAATACTTCGTAGTTGCCGCAGCGCGTTTCACCCTGAACGCCATCGATCTTGCACGATTCGAACTTGATTGCGGTGGTTTCGGCTGCGAATGCGCGAGCGCCTAGTGCAAACCCGGCAAAAACAACCAACAACCATCGGTGCTCCATCGCGAGAACCTAGGTGTTTCGCTGGGATCGGCTAGCCGATTTTGTGACGCTGTTTTCGGCAAGATTCGGCCACGGACAGACACGAATTAAACACGGAATGCAGAAAGGGTGAACTGCGGTCCTTTGGGCGCTTTGCTAAATAATGCCCCCTAAGTGGGAGTGTGCGTTTAGCGTGAGCTTGCCTCCTGAAAATAGCCCAGCGTTTTAACGCTGGGATTTGATAATACGAAGGGCATCAGTCTCTTCAGAGACGACAGATTCGATGCCTGTCGATGGCACGCTTCTGTCGTCCCTGACGGGACTCAATGATGATTATTGGATCGGCACCCAGCGTTAAAACGCTGGGCTATTTTCAAGAAAAATATCCAAACGCTAAACACACGCCTATCCGCACGCTCCCTTTTTCCTCCCGCAGGATTTCAAATGCCGTGAAGAATGCGCTCGGAAACAGCACGTCCCAGGTTAGGCCGATCCACCTAGGACCATCCCCTTCCGTGTTTAATCCGCCTGCCGCGCCGTAGGCTTGGCGAAGGCGGGTGTTAATCCGTGGCTTATTTCTTGTCAGGTGCCGCTGCTGGCGCGTCCGAATTCCAAATATCCGCTCCGCACTTCCAGGTTCCGTTTTTCTTTTCGAAGACCTCGAGATACTTGCCTTGTTCTTTCATTGGTTTGCCACTCGCGTCGTTGAAGGTGATTTCGTACGTTCCACTGACAAAACCAATCTCGCCGGACTTGGCTACTTCCACTTTCGTCGCTTTCCAACTGATGGCGAAGCCAGGCAAATCCATAAATTCCTTCCATACCTTCCGGATTCCTTCTTTGGTAGTAACGGCTGGAGAATTCGGTGGAAAGACATTGGCGTCATCGGAATAAAACGAGACCGTTTTATCCAGATCTTTGGCGCCTGCGGCTTTGGACCATTGCGCATCGAGATCACGCAAAGATTGGTCGTCGCCGGCAGCGCAAACCATGACTGCAGCAAGAGTAAGGGTAAGAGTCAGAAAGAGCGTTCTTGTTTTCATGGAACCATCGAGCCTCGATTCAGGCTGATCGTCAATGCTTTTCAATCAAGCAGCTGTCGGTAGGAACAGTGAGCGGATTTTAGCCACGGATTAACACGGATTAAACACGGAAGAGGGAAGTCTCTCGTTAAGTACAGCCATAGGAATCCACTCGCCGGACTTTGGTAGGCGAAACGCTGTCGAACCGTAGCGAAGCACCCTTTTTTCCCGTCCGTGTTAATCCGTGGCCGTAAAAAACTTGGCGCCATCACGGCGTTACCGCGGAGCGCCACGCGGAGTTATTCCGAGAGCTTTCTCAATCATTGCCGGATCGTAAACATTACCGTGCTTAATGACCGTGGTGATTTTGTCGAGGTCCCCGATGTTTTTCGTCGGATCGCCATCTACCAGAATCATGTCGGCCAACATTCCGGCTGCGATCACTCCGCGATCTTTGTTGGCCCCCATCACCTGTGCAGAGGTCAACGTCGCCATGCGCAACACTTCCGCCGCATCGATTCCCGCTCGCACATAAAGTTCCAACTCGTGGTGAAGAGAATAACCAGAGAGAGCATCAGTCCCCGGAATGATTGTCACTCCAGCGTCGTGAATTGCCTTGAGCAATCGGAGCATCGCCGGAAACGCTTCCTTGTAAGCGTCCTCCTGGCCTTGCGGAACCTCAAGCGCGCCGCTCCGCATCATTCGTCGGACCTGCGGAGGAAATCGCGGCACAATCTCTTCCAATCCCGGCGTAATCGCGGTTGGATCACCACAGAACAACGCCTCAAAAACATTCATTGTCGGATCGAGCACAGTGTGACGCTGTTTAAGAAAATTGATGAAATCGCGGACCTCCGGTTTGTCCGGCGTAAACTCACGCGCGTGTTCGGCTACCTTGATAAAACGATCGCGGTTGCGCGTTTCCTTCACCTCAGGGAACAGAAAATTCAGTTCGATGAAATTAAGATGCTGAATTTCGTCGGCCCCATTCTCGACGAATTGACGAGCAGACATGAAGGCAGGAACATGGCCGCTTACGCGCAGTCCGCGTCCATGGGCATGATCGGCAATCACAGGCACGAGTTCCGGCTTAATGGAGGAATAGATCTTGATCTGGACGTAACCGTGGTCGGCGTACCAATCGACATCGCGAATCGCTTCTTCCGCCGTGTCGACTCGCATTTTGGTCGGGCCCGCTAATTCACCAGTGCCGTCAATAATTCCGGCTTTCAGGACAGATGGTCCGAGTTCGCTACCCTCATCGTACCGAGCAACGCGCTGCAGGAAATTGTCGGTATTGTTGGCCATGTCCCGGGCGCTGGTTACGCCGTTGGCCAAATCAAGCGCGCCATCGTTATCACTAAAATGCTGATGATTATCCCACAGACCCGGCATCAGGAAACCTCCCTGTGCATCGATAATCTCCGCGTTAGATGACTTTTGACCATCGGCATCGGGGCCCACCCGCACAATTCGATCTCCTTTAACAAGAACGCTGGTAGCGGGAGTTACGCTGAGATCTCGGGGGTCGAACAGCCGCGCATTACGAATCAGGAGCTCTCCCTTTGGTCGATGAGCCAGTTCTTGCGCAATCCGTTTGAACCAGGCCGCATCCGTTTTTTCCTGAGCAGCGCTTAATTGTGCGACCGTTTTCACGTCCGCAGATGCAATTGAAAACCAAGGAGAAATCGACGCCGCGGTAGCTCCGTTGTGATCCAGCCAAATCGATTGCGGCGCAAAACCAAGACCGGTGATTCGATATTCCGTCAGATCACCTTTGGCCGATTTCACTTTGTTCCCCTGTTCGATCGTAGCCTCGCCTGCAGGAAGAAGGTTCAGTTTGCGCTTCGGCGCCTTCAACAGGGCGCGCGCAAGAACCCCCGCGAACTCCGGAGGCGCATTTATCGGAAGATAAAACGCATCTTCCGACGCAGCTTGCTCTCCTTCTTCGCTGCGATTTTTCCAATGAGCACGGCCATCTTTCAATTCAAAACGCTCTTCGACGGCGGCCTTCATATAATCGTTGCCACTGCCGTTGTATTCGATCGGCAGACCGGCGGCATTGAGCTTCCATGTCGCAACTATGTGATCGCCTCGACCACGATCGTTGTAAGAAAATTCGGCGCGAATCAGGCCGCCCTGTTCCGTTTTCACCGTTTGTTTACCAGCCAGATTCCCCTGGATAAAAATCTGGTCTACCTGATCCGCCCCTAACACCTGAGTAACTGCAAGGAGGGAAACGAAAAGGAAACTATAACTGCGCATGCTTGGGCCTATGGTGATTACTCTCCTGAATCGATCTCATTTTGAAGTTAGGCGGAACTCACGCATAGGACCAACTGTTCGGCAAACCATCGGCTGCGCCTATTGGACTTTAGTCCTATGGTGCGCGAAACGGCGCGTCAGAAGGCGCTAGGTGTTTAGCGTCGAATCACTAGATCCGGAGGGGGCGCACAGGCATGATTCCTAAACTGCGAACCTCGCAGACGGAGACTACTGAACATTCTTGATCTTCACGATACTACCCTTTGCCTGCGGATCCTTTGGATCTTTCACCACACTAACGTACATTTCTTTCTCGCCTTCGCCGAACGCGACATTGGTCGTGCCATCGCCAGCAGCAATCTCAAAGAGGTGAAGCAGCTTACCTTCAGGCGATATCTTCAGGATCTTGCCGCCAAACCATTGGGCAACGTAAATGTTACCCTTGCTATCGATCTTCATGCTATCGGGTCCAAGCCAGGGAGAGTCGCTCTTGTTTTTTGTCAGTAGGTTAAGGAGAACAAAATTTGATCTGTGACTCAACGAGCCGTCGCCATTAATCGTGAACTTTAGGATAGAGTTGCTGACCGTTTGGCAGACGTAGAGCGTTTTTTGGTCCGGCGAAACGCCGATCCCGTTCGCGTAATTCAGGTCGTCTGCGACTTCGACCCATTTCTCACTGCCCGGCGCGAGATAAACAATTCTTCCCACCACGGCGGTCGGCACTTCCTTAAATGGTCCGAAGACAGTTGCATAAGCGCCACCACTGGCCGTCACGACGATATCATTGATACCTCCGTCGAATTTCTTGCCCTCCTTATCGGCCTCCCAGCGGCGGAGCTCTTTCCCAGTTAGGTCGAGTTCGATGACGGCGCCATGGTCATCGCAGCACGCAAGCAGGAAAGTCTTCTCTTTGGTTAGCGCCAAGCCGTTATGCCCGCAGCCCTCAGTGTGGTTCAGGACGGTGCTCGTTTTTCCATCCCACTTCGACAGGGTGTTTGAGGTCCAGCCTACGTAGTAAAGATTGCCATCTATCAACAACGGACCCTCTGGTCCAAGAACATCTTTCACAACCGTCGTTTCCTCAGCGGACACCGTCACGATCGCCGCCAACACCACGCCAATGATGCAGATAATTTTGTTCGTTCTCATTTTCATTTCGGTTTCTCGTCGCATAGCTTTTGGAAGCGCGGATCGTCACGAATGCGGTCCCAGACCGGATCGAGCCGAAGATAGGATATGGTGAGTCCGGCTTGGGCAGGCAGACTGAGAGCACGTTCCAGGTGGGGGAGAGCGCGATCGGGGTCGCGGAGTATTGCAAACCCACGAGCAACGCTTTCTTCGGAATTTGGCGCCTCCCAGCGATCGTGGGCCGTCTCCTTCAGGAGGCTGTCGGCGTAGCGTTCGACTGCCGCGCGGTCGCCGAGGATTGCGTTGATCTCGATGAGGCTATTGTTGAACCAGTTGCCCCGCTCGCCTTCACGAAGTCGTTCCTCGAATTGCCGACGCACCTCCTCTAGTGCGGGTTTGGCGGCATCAATCTCGCCGAGTAAGATCTGACAAAAGGCCCTGGAAAGGCGCGCGAACTCCTTGACCTCTGGATCAGCGTCATCGTCCAGATGCGTGTTGATCGCGGCGATGGCTCCAGAGAAATCGCGGCGCATGATGAAGAGGTCCAAGTAGTCATTAAAGAGCCGCTTGCCGAGAGACACTTTCAAGGGTGCGAGCTCTTTGGCGGCAGTATCGAGATCGCCTTCTGCGAAATAAGTCTCGATCTTCTGCGCCAAAATCGATTGTTCTTCAGGAAGAATGGTGAGGGCGCGGTCAAACATCTCGCGCGCTTCCCGGAACTGTCGTGTCCCGCGATAACTCCGCCCCAAGTTAACCCAGATATCGGCGTTCCGCGGATCGACCGCAGCAGCCTCGATCTGGAGTTGAATCGACTTGGGAAGATCGCCCTGTCGTCGCTTCACCATCGCGATCATGACAATGGCGTTGGCAGAGCTGGGCGACAATTGACGCGCCGTTTCGAACTCGACCAAGGCCCGATCGAAGTCCTGGAGGCAGTAGTAATAAAACGCGCCGGCGGCAGCATGCAACTCACTGGTTTCCGGTCGTGACTTCGTCGCGCTCTCCATGGTTTGCCGTGCAATCGCAAGTTGCTCGTGTGTGCGATTGCCGGCGAAGTATTTGTAGGCCTCGCGGTTCGCCAGATAGGCCCAGGCCAGGGAAAAATCCGGGTCGAGCTCCACCGCGCGACGAAAATATTTACGGGACTCTTCCGCCTTCTCGTCCGACTGCGAGTTATCCAAAGCGAGGCCACGGAGATAGGCGTCGTAAGCATCCGGGTTATCCGTCGGCACACGCGCCAAATCCTGTTTTTCGCGGCCGGTGAGCGTAGCCGCAAGCGAACTGGCAATGCGGCCGGCGACTTCGCTCTCCACGGCAAAGACATCAAGCAACTTGCGATCGTAGGTCTCCGCCCAGAGATGGGAGTCACCGTCGGCTTTGATGAGCTGCACATTTACTCGGACGGAATCGCCCGCCCTCTGCACGCTGCCCTCGAGAAGATGGGCGACGCCGAGTTGCTTGGCGATTTCAGCAATGTTCGATGGCTTGCTCTGGAACTGCTGGGTGGAGGTGCGGGAGATGACTTTCAGTTCGGCAATCTTGGAAAGACGCGTCAGGATTTCGTCCTGAATGCCGTCGGCAAAGTAAGCATTCGCTTTCTCTTCACTCAGGTTGGCGAAGGGAAGGACAGCGATCGATTTGTTGTTAGTGGTAGCTGCCGGTTCGTTAGTCGCAACTGTTGGAGGCGCCTGCGCTGTCACTTTTCGCGCGGTGAGCACGAATTTATCGAAAGCGAAATAACCGAGCGCGAGCAGGAGCACGACAATGATCATTCGGTCCATGCGCCGCGCGGTTTGTGGAGCGATCGATCGCTCAGGCGTTACCTCTTCGTCGCGTTTGAGTCCTTCCGGCGTCAACTCGAAGATCCAGCTGAAGATCAGCGCCGGAACGAAACCCGATTGCGAGCAGAATAACAATGCTGCGCGGCAACCACTCCGGCGCGCCGAACATTGGTAACACAGTGCTCGCGACCTGAGTAAGCAACCACGCACCGACCAGATAAAGCCCGGCAACGCGGATGACATTGCGACGTTTCAGTTCGGCCAAGAACGGCAACTTTTCGCTCATGACGTTACCGGGAAATTCATCTTCGCGATCAGTGTTTTGTACCGCGGATCGTCGCGCAAGCTGTTCAATAACGGATCAACCAGAAGGCCAAGCATCCCAGTATCGTGGTTATCAAACGCGATTTGTAACCACTCGAACGCTTTCTCCTTCTCACCACGCACGGCATAAACTTGCGCAACTTGATAGTCCAGGCCTTGGTTGTGGGCGATCAGGTCAGCTAAAGCCGCATCTGCGGCCACTCGATCTCCGCGCGCATATTGCGCCACCGCAAGTTCGAAACGGCGGTAGCTCTCGTCCGGTTCAAGCTGTGCTTCGCGCAATGCTGCTTCACTGTCGCCACGTTTGATTGCGACCAGGACCTGCCAGCGACGACTTGAAGCGGAATTGGGCTGCAACTCTGCTGCCTTGCGCGCAACCGCATCGGCTTCGTCAACCTTGCCCTGGTACCAAAGAATGCGGGCCAGGTTGTTCTTCGGCGCGGTCGCAAGCGGATCCAACTCCACTGCCTGTCGACCCTGATTTTCAGCCTCGTCCAGTCTCCCAAGATAAACAATCATCCGCGCCAACAAATCGTTCGCGGTCGGATTCGCAGGAGCAAGTTCTTTGGCTCGCTTCAGTTCGCTCAAACCTTCGCTAAATCTCCATTCCGTAAAAAAACGGACCCAACCGAGGGCCGCATGTGCCTCAGCTAGGCTCGGCGCGATGGCGACCGCTTTCTCCGCGTCAGCGCGCGCTTTCGGCCACGCGATTTTACCTTCGCCTGTGAGGTCCCCGATCAGGGTCCATGCTTCGGAACGTTCTGCGTAGGCGAGAGCGTAGTCCGGATCGAGACGGATCGCTTCGTCATAGTGATCGACCGCTTTGCGATAATCCTCGAGACCGCGCCGCTGGAAATAGTAATGACCCTGAAGAAAAGCATTGTGAGCTTCGCTACTTCTTGTCGCCGACTCGGACGCCGGTCGTTCATCAGATCCAAGCAGCGTTATCTTCAACGACGACGCCACTGCCGCCGCAATTTCCTGTTGCACCGCGAAGATGTCTTTCAGTTCGCGGTCAAAAGTTTGCGTCCAAAGTTCGATCCCGTCCGAAACATTCACCAATTCGGCGACGATTCGCACCCGCTCTCCTTGTTTGCGTACCTGTCCCTTCCAACAGCGTCGCCACGCCCAGCTTTTCGCCGATCGTTTTGGTTTCCTCCTTTCGATCCTTGAAACGAAAGGAAGAACTGCGCCCGATAACTTTCAGTTCTCTGATCTGCGCGAGAGCAGCGATCAATTCTTCCGAAAGTCCATCCGAAAAATATTCGTCCTTAGGGTCTCCGCTTTCGTTAATAAGCGGCAGCACGGCGATCGATTTAGCTGGCAGCCTGGTCCCTGAGGTGTTGTCGCTGCGAAATCCGTAGCGGCCAAGCATGAACAAACCGACCGACAACAATGCCGCCACGATCACGACATAAATCCACGCGTGCGATTTCGAACCCGTTTGCAGTGCAGGATCGACGGCTTCGGTTCGCTTCAAACCTTCCGGTGTTAGTTCAAAAGCCCAGGCGATGACCAGAGCGATGGGAAAGCCGATGACGATCATCAACACGATCAATCGCACCGCCCAGTTCGGAACCTCGAAAAAGGGGAAAACCTGCGTCGCGATCTGAATGAGCAACCAGCCGACGACCAGGTAAGCGACCGCAACTTTGTAAACATTGCGCCGTTTCAGCTCGGCGAAGAAATTTCGTTCGCTCATTTCAATTGGTCGTCAGCCAGCCCGACCTGGCGTAAAAACGCATCCCACCGTGGGTCGTCGTGAAGACTCCGTAGCAGCATATCCAGGCGCAAACCGGGTAGACCGGCGTCGTGTTGCCGGTGTGCCCGTTCCAACCATTCGAAAGCTTTGTCCCGGTCGTTCCGATACCCGTAGACCTCGGCAATCTGGTAGGCGGCGTTCTCGCCAGTTTTCGCGATCAATTCGGCCAGGGCGGCATCGGATTCGGGAATTCGTTTTTGGCCCCAGCGCGCGCAGCTCAGGACAAAAAGGCGTGCCCAGTCGGCCGTATCCCGCTGCGCTGCCGTGACCGCTTCTTCGAACTTTCCCTCCATAAGATAACAAAGACCGACCCCGGCATGGGAATTCGGTGCCGACGGATTCAACTCGATCTCGCGGGCGTACTCCGCGCGCGCTTCTTCCTGCCGTCCTGATACCGACAGACAGCTAGCGAGAAACGCGCGCGCTTGGGGATTGACCGGATCTAAAGCGACGGCCCGTCGAAGTGACTCGAGACCCTGCCCGACTTCGCCCCGAGCCTGCGCGAGATTTCCCGCCTCCATTAACAGCGCCGGATCTTGTGGGGCCAGCATCAACGCCTTTCGCAATGTCTCGGCCGCGCCTTTCCAGTCATAATCGAAATTTGTTGCGATCATCGCCTTGGCATAGAGGGCCTCCGGTAAGTCGGGTTCGATCGAGAGTGCCCGTTGCACCGCCTCGCGGGCGGCGGCCAGATGCGCGTTGAATCCTTTCTGGCCTCCCTCCGTCGCGTAATTGCAATCCCAGATATGAGCCTGGGCCAGGCCCGCCAATGCGAGTGCGAATTGCGGATCCAACTGCACGGCGCGTTCAAAAGCCGCCCGGGCTTGGTCCGTTTCTTTTTCTGAATGGCGATTGATGAAAAAACGGCCCTGCAAATAAGCTTCATGCGCCTCGGCATTTTTGGTCCCGCCTTTCTCCGCCGCTTGCACCTGCGCTTGAATCGTCGCCTTAGCTGCCGGATCCACCGCGCCACCAGTGAGCTGACCGCGTAACTGTTCCACGATGGTCTGGGCGAGCTCTGTCTGCACCGCGAAAACGTCTTTCAAATTGCGCGTGTAGTTCTCAGACCATTGCTGTTCACCGGTGCTAGCCTGAGTGAGTCGGGCCGCGATTCGGACAACATCGCCAGCCTTGCGCACACTTCCCTCGACCAGATGCACTACGCCGAGTTTCGCTCCGATTTCCTGGGCCGTAACATCCTTGCCTTTAAAGGAAAAGGCCGAGGTTCGGGCGGCGACGTGCAATCCGGGAATCTTTTGCAGGACCGTCAGCAACTCCTCGCTGATGCCATCGGAAAAATATTCACTTCCCTTGTCATCGCTCAGGTTGTCGAAAGCGAGCACCGCGACCGATTTTTCGTTAGGTGAAAGCTTCGATTCCGACGACGACATTGGCGCCGTCGATTTCTCCGGGCGTCGACTCAGGACGAACTTGTCGACTGCGAAGTAACCGAGCGCGAACACGAGGACGACGATGATCGTCCGGTCCATCCGACGTCCGGTCTGCGGCGCGATCGATTGCCCGGGTGCCACCTCTTCATCACGCTTGAGTCCCTGGGGCGTCAGCTCGAAAACCCAACTGAAGAGCAGCGCTGGAACAAAACCGATCGCGAGCAGAATCACAATAGTACGCGGTAACCACTCCGGAGCGCCGAACATTGGGAGGACTGTGCTCGCGACCTGGGTAAGCAACCACGCGCCGACCAGATA
>CAVVVQ010000030.1:0-306896 GCA_963751725.1 uncultured Verrucomicrobiae bacterium | reverse complement strand
ATTCGTCGATCGCGTGGCGAATTGCTTGTTGATTGGCTGGATCTCGCGGTATGGCGATGGCGGCGAGCTTGTTCGATTGAGCGCGCAATCGAAGAAACGGTTTCCGCCGGCAGCCTTAATTCCGAAACGTGCCGGTCAAGCTCACTCTTGAAAACTTGGAGCATAACAATTCCAAAAACGGCGACCGCGATTAGGCCAGCGGTGCGTGCCACTGCATTGTTTACGCCGGACGCGATGCCAGCGCGATTATCTGCGACTGAACTCATCACCGTCGTGGTCAGTGGTGCCACGGTAATCGTCATGCCCAATCCGAGGAAAACGATCCCAGGAAAAAATTTTGTCCAATAGCTGCCGCCGACGCCCGGGACGATAAGCAGGGCATAACCCAACGCCGCGACCAGTGGGCCGATGACAAGCGGAAGCTTCGGGCCGTAGCGGGTGACAAGCCCACCTGACCAGCGCGACAGAAGCGACATGACGAAAATAAATGGCAAAAGCGCTGCGCCCGCTGCTGTCGGTGGATAGTGCTGAACTTGAATCAGATTTTGCGGCAGAAAAAAGAGCGTTCCTCCCAGCGCAGCATAAAGCAGCAGGGTTAGGAGATTGGTTCCGGCAAATGTTCGGGAACGAAAAAGCGCGAACGGCAACATCGGATGTGCAAGCCGCGTTTCGACGTAGCAAAACACGATAAGCAGGACCGCGGATGCGATCAGAACAATGATGACCTTTTTGTTATTGAAGCCAACTTGGGACGACTCGATTAGTCCATAAACAAGCGAGCCCAAACCGAGGACCGCCAAACTTGCGCCTACCCAGTCGACGCGACTGTTTTCACGGCTGGAGTTTTCCGCGACGTGGCGAAGTGAAATCAAGATTATTGCGAAGCGCCAACGGAATGATTGATGAAGAATACTGCGCGCCATGAAACGTGTTCGGTTAGCCAGCCGCCCAGGACTGGCCCAATGCCCGTAGTAATTGCGCTCAAGCCCGACCAGGTTCCGATGGCCCGTCCACGTTCCTGCTCCGAAAACGAGCTGCTGATGATCGCGAGACTTCCGGGAACGAGAAGTGCCGCTCCGAAGCCTTGAAATGCGCGGGCGGCGATCAGTTGGCCAATGTTCGCGGCAAACCCCGACGCGGCTGAAGCGATCGCAAAAATGGTGACACCGAGCAGAAAAATTCGCCGCCGACCATAATGATCACCTAACGAACCTCCAACCAGCAGAAACGCCGAAAGCAGCAGCAAATAGGCTTCGATAACCCATTGAGCATCGACCGCCGTGGCGTTGAGGTTGGTTTGCAACGCCGGTAACGCCACATTCACGGCCGTGCCATCGATGAAGGCCATGCTCGAAGCGAGAATGGTCGCGGCAAGAATCCAGCGACCGCGCGCTTTCGGACACGGCGCGGAAGTGCTGCCGGAGCGAATTATGTTCTCATCGCAGGGCCCGGTCGGCGTCCACATAATTGGCAGTTTGGGGCGGTGGGCGTTGTCGCCGCAAGCGCATCCGATTCAACGGCGGAACGGATATTCGAATTGCGCTGGGCGAAATCACTCACCGCGGGTGCGCTCGATTCTCTGCGTGAAGAGTTGCGTGCCGAAGGTAAGCTCAAATTTTTCGAACAACTACAGAACTTTGTCACCGGTGGCAGCATTCTTCCCTCGTATGACGAGGCATCGGCCCGCATGGACATTCCGCGAGCAACAGTAAAGACACACGTCCATCGGTTGCGACAACGCTATCGCGAGATGGTGCGTCGCGAGATTGGCCGCGGGCGTCCTAACGTTGATCGGTTTCTGCAAGAGGCCGGGGGGTGCCGTTTACGTCGCCAAGGTCGTAGACTTCAACCACACCGATACCGGTGCCGTTATTGACCCCGCTCAAGAGCGCTGTGTAGAGACCTGGCGGCAGATTCACTATTAGAGCGGCTTCGCGAGCATTGGTCGGCGCGAGTCCGGCGGCGCTGATAGCAGCAGCCTGAGCCGGATCGTCCTGCCAGTCGTCATTGCCTAAGATCAAGGCACCATTGACGTCACGCAGTTCGAGCGCCGGATCGGCCAGCACTGTCATTGGTTGGGAATGGATTCGGTGCCAAGCTCGGCCCGATACCTCTCACAACCACGTTGTCGAGGCCGCCGCCGTTGTCGCTCAAGAGGAACCCGGCGATGAGGATGTCATTTCCGGTTTCAACAAAGGCGCGCGTGCTGAGGTTGGCCAGTTTCGAATCAACTTCTGGGTTTAAGTCGTAGATTTCAACGAGGGCAATTCCGGTTGAATTGTTCAGACCGCTGACGATGGCGGTGTAAGCGCCCGGATCGAGAGTTGCCACGATGGCGGATTCCAAATCGTTCGTTGGCGGAATTCCGGTGGCAATAATCTCCGCTTCCTGGTTATCGCGCCAGTTGTTGTTGGTTACGGTAACGAATCCGTTTGCGCCGTGCAGTTCGAGAACAGGATCAGGCAATGGGTTGGTGATGCCGGAGCTGGCCAACGAAGGTCCGATAGCGCGCAGGATTACGTGTTTCGGCGCGTTGCCTGAGATGATGAGACCGCCGATGGCAACATTGTTACCGGTTTGGACGAATGCGCGTGTCGACAGGTTGATGGCCTGAGCGACAGGGGTCGCCGTTGGTGTTGGAGTTGCCGTTGCGGTTGGAGTGGTGTCCGTCTGCGGTGTGGAGTTGCGTGTCGGTGTAGGCGTCGGCGTTGGCGTTGGAGTCTCGGTGTTGGCGTCGGTGTTGGAGTCGGTGTCGGCGTTGGAGTTGGCGTTGGTGTTGGTGTTGGTGTTGGTGTTGGTGTTGGTGTCGGTGTTGGTGTTGGTGTCGGTGTTGGTGTTGGTGTTGGAGTTGGTGTTGGTGTCGGTGTTGGTGTTGGTGTTGGCGTTGGTGTCGGTGTTGGAGTCGGTGTTGGTGTTGGTGTTGGTGTCGGTGTCGGGTTGGTGTTGGTGTTGGTGTCGGTGTTGGTGTCGGTGTCGGCGTCGGTGTCGGCGTTGGTGTTGGTGTCGGTGTCGGTGTCGGTGTTGGTGTTGGTGTCGGTGTTGGCGTCGGTGTCGGTGTTGGTGTTGGTGTCGGTGTTGGAGTTGGTGTCGGTGTTGGAGTCGGTGTCGGTGTCGGTGTCGGCGTTGGTGTTGGCGTCGGAGTTGGTGTTGGTGTCGGTGTTGGTGTTGGAGTTGGTGTCGGTGTCGGTGTCGGCGTTGGTGTTGGTGTTGGTGTCGGTGTCGGTGTCGGTGTCGGTGTTGGTGTCGGTGTCGGAGTTGGTGTCGGTGTTGGTGTCGGTGTTGGTGTTGGCGTTGGTGTCGGGGTTGGCGTTGGAGTTGGGTGTTCGGTGTTGGTGTCGGAGTTGGAGTTGGTGTCGGTGTTGGGGTTGGGTTGTGTGGGTGTGGGTGTTGGTGTCGGAGTTGGTGTTGGTGTTGGTGTTGGTGTTGGTGTTGGTGTCGGGGTTGGTGTTGGGGTTGGAGTTGGAGTTGGAGTCGGTGTCGGCGTTGGGTTGGGCTCGGGTTGGTGTAGGTGTCGGAGTGGGTGTTGGTGTTGGTGTGGGAGTCGGAGTCGGTGTTGGTGTTGGGGTTGGTGTTGGTGTCGGAGTTGGTGTTGGGCTTGGTGTTGGTGTAGGTGTTGGTGTTGGTGTTTAGTTGGGCTGGGTGTTGGAGTCGGTGTTTCGCGTCGGGGTCGGAGTCGGTGTAGGTGTTGGTGTTGGTGTTGGTGTTGGTGTTGGGGTCGGTGTTGGTGTTGGTGTCGGTGTTGGAGTTGGTGTTGGGGTCGGTGTTGGTGTTGGTGTTTCTGTTGGGCTTGGAGTTGGTGTTGGTGTTGGTGTCGGTGTTGGTGTTGGTGTTGGTGTTGGTGTTGGTGTTGGTGTTGGTGTTGGTGTTGGTGTTGGTGTTGGTGTCGGCGTTGGTGTTGGTGCCGCTACCACCGTGAGCACGACGTCATTGCTATTCGTTCCGCCCTGGTAGGTGATCGTCGCGGTGAAGTTGGCGAAGCCGAGGAAGTTCGGGATCGTCGCGCCTTCGGCCAAGCCAGCGAAGGTCGACGAGAATGGGTCGGCGGCGTCGTTATCGAGGATGGCGAAGGTCTGGCCCGCGGACGGGGTGAAACCGCCGAACGCGACGGGCGTCAGCGTGGCGCTACCGAGCGCCACCGTGCCCGTCACATTGAGCTGGTCATAGTGGGTGCCGTATTGCCGGGTTGTTCCGCCGATCTCGACCAGGAATGTCGCGCCGCTGACAAAGGTGGCGTTTCCACTGTTGATCATGCCCGGGCTGGTTCCCGGCGGGAGGGTGCCGCCGCTGTTGACGGAAAGCGGACCGCTCACCGTGCCTGCGATGCCAAGCGAACCGCCATTCAGCACGGTCGTCGTTGTCGTCGCGGCAATGTTCGTGGTCTTTCCGGTCTGGGTGATGGGCGCGCTGCAATTGACGGCGCCGCTGTTGGCGTCGCCGATATTCAGCGTCCCCGCCGTGACCCGATCCAGTTCGGCGTCCGTCAACCCGAGCAGGGTGCCGGAGTTGGCCCCCCGAGATCGATGGTTCCTCCGTCTGTCTGTTCTTCGCTTGACGATGCCCGTTCCTGTCGAAACCGTGTTCGTCTCACCGAGGATTCGGATTGCGATCTTGTATTCGGTCACGATCAACGGCGCGTTGCTGCCGGCGAGATAATCCGCCGTAGGGTGTTGTAGCGAGACCGAGTCGGTACCGGCGCCTCAATTCCGGTGACGGACACGGCTCCGCCGCTCGAGAGTGATGCTCGCAGCGTAGGCCCCGCCGTGGCTTCCGGTGACGCGACACCGTCATGAATCCGCCGCTGGAGCCGCCCTGTTCCCACCACGGTTACGGTGCCGTTGCCGCCGGCGGTTATGTCGCCGAGCCATCGAGACTGACGCCCAGCTGCTGGTTCCGCCGGCAGTGCGCCGCCGGTGCCGGTGACTGACACGTTGCCACCAAGGAAGTGATCGGGGACGCCGGCCAGGATATAGTCCGTGTTGCCGCCCGCGATACTTGCTCCGCCGGTCCCTCAATCGTGACCGCTACGTCGTCGGTGCCCCCGCTCGTGGTGCGCCGATGATGTGAGCCGGTCTGCATTGCGCCGGCAGCGGCTCCGCCGCGGCCGCGCATCTGACCGTGCCGACGCCCGTGGCCTGGACAGTGCGCCGTTAACGAATATGCCGAGGAAGGTGCCGGCCGTCGGTGACAGCTGCTGGTTGGCATTCAGCGTAATCGGGCCATCCACCGTCGTCAGGCTGGATCCCGGAGCGAACGATATTGCTGCGGGCCGTCGTCAGGATGATTGACCCTGCCGGAAGTGGCCAGGTCGCTGTGCCTTCGGCAGGCTGATCGTGCCGGACGCGAAAACCATCAGGCTCTTGTTCGACGCCAGGTTGGTGGCGCCGTTGAAATGACGGTGGCGAATTCGCTGCCGGCTCGCCGATGAACAGGCTCGAATCAGGTCGGGCAGCGCGGTACCACATCGTGTCGGTCGTGTTGCCGCGATTGATCTGGACCGAGCCGGTCGGATTGGCGAAGTCAGTGTCCTCAAAGTTCGCGCCGCTCAAACGCGACATGTGTTGGCGGCTGTGCCGTCGTCGGCCAGCGTGACCCCGTTGGCCGTGGGCAGATTGAAGATAATGTCGGTGGCCGTGCCGGTGTTCGTGATCGGCTCCAGGCCGGTGTAAGTCACCGTGCCGAAGTTGCTCATCACGACGCTGCCGTCGTTCGCGTTGTATAGTTGTAGGTGACGGTGCCCTGGCCGGCGCCGGTGATGACCAGCTTGTCGCCCGGAGTGCTCGTCTGCGCGCCGCCGTTGTAAAACCGCCGTCGCCGGGAATGAAGTCGCCGCCCGCCAGTCGACCGTTAGGGTGTCATTACCGCCGAGGGTATTGACCGTGATGTTGCCCGTGATCGAAGCGAACGGAACCTCCACCGTGTTGGCATCCACCTGGCGTGTCCGGGCCGAAGCGCCGAGCATGTTGTTTGGGTCGGTGATGCGGACGTTCGAGCCGTCGCGCGAGATGGTCAGCGTATCGCGCTCGTGCCGCCGTTGAATCCGTAATGGTCAGCTTGCCGCCCGACAACGTGACGGTATGTCGGATGGAATTGGTGTCGGGGTTGGCGTTTCCGGAGTTGGAGTTGGTGTTGGAGTCGGCTCGGAGTCACGGAATGTGTCGGTGTTGGCGTCTCCGTAGGGCTCGGGGTTGGTGTTGTTGCGCAACCCTCGGTGGTGAACGTTAGGCTCCATCCGCCATCGATGGATCCGAAATCGCCTGCGACGGCGTCGATCGCGTAGAGGCGCCAGACGCCGTCTGCGTTTGTTCCTCCGTAGACCGAAGCGAAGGTGTCCGTGCCTCCAGCGAAGGGTCCCGGATTGGCGTAGGTCGAGCCCGGACCCGGGAATGGAAAGTCGTGGTTGGCGTAGGCGGTGGGTTTGTAAGTTGCGGGTAAGATGATGCCCCCGTTAGGCAACTGCGTGGCTCCTGTGTCACTGAGGGTGTAGGTGACAGGAGTAATCTGAAGCCCGCCACCATGATCCTCACCGTCCTGGATGTCGAAAGCTGCGCCGGTCGGTCCGACCAACACGATGGCGATATCACTCGGGAAGGTGTGGTGAAATTCGTGGATCGTTACCTGAACGCTGCCCGGTGTTGCGGGGATGGTGCCGACGCCTGAAATTATGATTGTCGAAGGATAGGGAGCGGCCGGTCCAGTTTCAGCGCCGGGGCTGGGAAGCACGATAGGTGTCGTGTTCGACGTAGTCGTGGTCGTGCAGGCAGGTGGTGTCGGTGTCGGGCTCGGAGTTGGAGAAGGACTCGGTGTTGGCGTTTCCGTTGGGCTCGGAGTGGAGAAGGCGTCGGTGTCGGTGTTTCTGTCGGGCTCGGAGTTGGAGAAGGCGTCGGTGTCGGTGTTTCTGTTGGGCTCGGAGTTGGAGAAGGCGTTGGTGTCGGTGTTTCCGTTGGGCTCGGAGTTGGAGAAGGAGTCGGTGTCGGTGTTTCTGTCGGGCTCGGAGTCGGAGAAGGAGTTGGTGTCGGTGTTTCTGTCGGGCTCGGAGTCGGAGAAGGAGTCGGTGTTGGCGTTTCCGTTGGGCTCGGCGTCGGAGAAGGTGTCGGTGTTGGCGTTTCCGTTGGGCTCGGCGTCGGAGTCGGAACTATGAGGACTTCGTCGGCGCCAATTTCATAGGCGGGGCCTTGCGGCCGCGTATCGCCATCAATGTCATTCGTGACCACCGCGATAGTCGCGCCCGTGTTAAACGCGGGCGAGGAGGACGTAATGTGCAGATTGGCCGTGCTGACGAAGAGCGGGTCGGCGGAGATCGAGGCGGCATCCTGGCCGGTGGCGTTTTGCCAGTTGGCCAGCGTGAGTCGAGCGCCGCCCTGGAACCCGACCCGCTGCGCGAAGTAGTCGTTGTTATTGATGGTCGAGAATACAGCCGCGCCCGCACTCGAAGAGTTGTAGATGGCGTAGCGCGTTCCGGTCGTTTCGGTGTTGGAGAAGATGTTGTTGCGCACGTCCAGGCCACCGCCCGTATTTACGGCCGTCGCGATATTGATCGCCGCCGTGACGCTGGAGAATAGGCTGGTCGGTCGAGAGGCTGACAGAATTGTTGTAAATCTTATACCCGGCGCCCCTGTCGACCATGATGCCGTAGCCGTTGTCCTGGGAAGTGACAGTGGAGAAGCCGCGGGCCGCGATATCCCAAATAAAGTTATTTGAGACCGTCACGTTGGCCGTGACGGAAATGGCTTCCAGGTGAATCCCGTTACAGCCAAAGCCGTCCGGGTCCGTATTCTTGATGTCGCTGATGCGATTGGCATTGATCAAAATGCCGTCGGCGAAGCCGCTGACCCTGATGCCGGATGTGGTAGAACTGGTGGAAGTGACAACGCCGAGGACCGTGTTGTTTGAAATCGTCGCGTTGGCCTGTTGGGCGACAAATAATACCGTTGAAGCTGATCTTACTTAAGGTGGCCGAGCTGCCGATGAGATTTCCGGTAATGACGTTCCCGGATTCGTTCCCAATCGGTCCGAAAAGAAGGATGCCAAACTGCGCCTTGCTCACGGCATTGTTTTGGTAGGTGTTGTTCGAGTTCGGCCTCTCCGCCGAGCCCCCAATGGTAATGCCGCTGCTGTGACGATGCCTCCCAGGGTCGTTGATGGCGCGCTCCCGGCGATGATGCAGTTCTTGACGGTGTTGTTGGTGGCGCCGGCGCTGGAATTACTCGCGACCCAAACCACACCCGAAGATGTGCTGAGGCTCGCATTCGTGATCGTCAGATCGCGCGAGGAAGTTCCCGCGTTCGAGCCGTCGATAATGACATAGCTGGCGCCATCGATCTTGATGGCCGCGATCGACGTGACCGAGGCGTTGATGGCGGCGGTGACCCCCGCCGCTGGTTTGATGGTGACCGTGTTGGTCGCGCTGGAACCCGGATTGGGGTTGATCGTAATCGGGAACGTTTCGCTCGGTCCGTAAGTCGCATCCAACAGATTAAAGACGACCGGGCCGGTCACGAACTTGTTATTCAAGTCGGCCACCGCTGCCGTCAGCGTAGCATAGTCGCCCGAGGTGCCGACGGTGAAGTTGCCGGAGATACTCTGGAGAACGAGGTAGGTGTTGGGCGAGTTCGGCGGATTGTCCGCCCTGGGCGGGTTGGCCGAATAGCAAAACGCACCGGTCGAAGGGTTGAGGGCAACATTTGGATTAGACCTGGTGTCCTGAGCGGCGATGTAATAGGAGACCGTGTTGCCCGGGGCGACGCCGGCGCCAAAGGTGAATTGATATTGGTTGCTTCCGATTGAGGTCGCCTGGGCGCTGGTGTAGGAACCGGCGTTGATCTTCCAGTACAGAACCGGCAGGCCGATGCCGGAGATCGGCACGCCTGAAAAGTCGGTAATGCTGGCGGTGAGAGTCCGGGCGGCCGTGCTGTTCGTATTCGCCAGAGGCACATAAATTATCGACGGCCCGGTGACGATCGAACGCACCCTGGCTCGGTAAATCGGTTCGCGTGTTGCCGTTGATATCAATATACGGCGTGACGAAGGCGGCGAGAGAAGTGCCAGCATCCAGGACCGGCGAGGCGGGCAGTGGCTGGAGGTTCGTCGTCGAAGTAAATTGCGGATCGACGTTAATCGAATTTGTGTCCTTGCCCGTCGCGCCGGTAAACGCCGCGAGAGTGGCGCGGTCCGTGCCGGCTGTTCCAAGTCCGCCGGTTTGGCCGACAAACGTATTCGTCCCGCTCACGAACAGGTCGTTACTGTCGGAGGTCAGATTGGTGAAAGTCGAATACGCGAATCCGACAGCATAGCTCTTTCCTGTGCCGGCCGTCGTTTGGGTGTTGAACAGAATATTGTCCCGGGCGTCGACCGTCGGATTCGACCCGCCGATGGCCAGTGCGTAGCTAGGGAACGTCGTTCCTGAACCCCGGTCTCCCGTCATCGAGATGGAGTTAAAGTAGATTTGCGTCGTCGAACCAGCTCCGCCGCCGGCAAAAATACCTGCGGCCATGTTGCCCGAGGTCGAGTTGGCGGTAACGCCGGAAATGACGTTATTGACGACGAGCTGTTGTGCCAGATGCCGCGGACGCGATGGCGATACCAGTGGCCGAAGAGGTGGCAGTGTGGGCGACCGATCCGATGGTGTTTCTGGAAACGGTCGCGTTGGTGACTTCGTTGCCGGTAAACCCGGTGGGAGCGACCAAATCAGCCGAGAAGCCAAGCGATATGCCGAAGGCGTCGAACGAAGAGACGCCGTTGCTGATGCCCGAAATTGAATTCTCGGTTATCTGAATCCCATTCTCGAAACCGACCAGGATTCCTCCCTTGCCGATGCCGTTGGGCGAGGCGGTGGTCATCACGTTTTTCGTAATGATGTTTCCGGTGTTCTTGCTCGCGGCGCTCGCTCCTTGCGAATAGATGCCGATACTGCGCCTTGCTGATGTTGTTGTTCTGAATCGTGTTGCTGTTGTTGCCCGTCCCGAGGCTGGTGATGCTGATGGTGCTGCTCCCGGAGCCGACGCCGAACAAGGTCGGGGTATTGCTGTTGCCGACCAGATTGACGTTCTTGACCGTGTTGTTGGTCGCGGCGTTGGCGCCGGTTGTTTGAAGCCACACCACGGCGGAAGAAGTTCCCGGGTCCGTATTGGTGATCGTCAGATCGCGCGAAGAGGTTCCGGCATTCGAGCCGTCGATGGTGACGAAATCAGCGCCGTTGAGAACAATGACGGCACTGGCGCTCGAGCCGGTGATCGCGGCGGTTTCCCCAGAGCCGGTTTGATCGTGACTGTCGCATACGAAGCGGAACCTGCCCCGCTCGCGTTCAGGACCGCAGCTGCTGTCTCCGTGGTATTCCCGAAATACCAATCGTGATCGTCCCCTGGTGCGTCCCAGCGTTAATTGCATCGAAGGCGCCCTTCACGGTGGTGTAGCTCGCGTTGGCGGTGCCGGCCGAGGCAGTCACCTCGACCTGCGCGAAAGTGCTCGAGGCGAAGAGCGTTAGTCCGATGAAGGAGAGGAGAAGAAATGCCGCTCGACCTACGGCGTAGCCCGTGCAGGGCGGAGCAGGAATGCCGAATGCCGAATGCCGAATGATCCAAGGCGATATTTGGTTCGTGGTTTCAATGGAAAATTGGCGGTGGGCGTTTGTTCAGCCATTCGACAATCAGAACGCGGTCAGGTGCGGAGCCGGGTCACCTTGAAGTGGACTTTGCCGTCGTAAGCGTGGGTCCGTTGATCGGCTCCAAATGCGGTGATGATTGAGAGGTTGTTCTGATCGAGAGGTTGGTACGGGCTGCCGGTTTGGGCCACTCCTCCAAGACGGAGGACTCCGTTTTCGTTAACGCTAAACTGATCAAAGCGCACGCCTTGATAAAAGAAATCGAAACCGATATTCGTGAGCGCCGAGGCAACATCATTGAGATCTGGAGCAAGCAATTGCGCGGTGTCCCGAGCTCATGTCGGCGAGTGCGGCGTTCGTAGCCGTGGTGAAAGCGTAGTTGGAGGCAGTCGTTACGGCATTGGGTAGAACCGTTGTTCCTCGTGCGGGAATCCCATTATTATTTTTCAGGGCAATGGGAAACGCCTCGATCGCGCCGACTGGTTGGACCGGTGAAGTCGAGACCTGCTGCGTTGTCCGATTGGCGGAATGCTGCGCGGAGACTGCGGCCGTGGGAAGAAACATGGCCAGCAGAGTGGCTAAGACGGCAGGCGAAATATCGACAGCGCGCGACACCGGATTCGTGCTCAATCTGGATACTTTGCAACCCGCGGCGGATACCGGCTATTTGGACCTTGGTCGGACAGCGAAGACATCCTGAGATAGCGTGAAAGGCCGAGCGCTTCATCAAATTAGGCGTGCGCCCCTATTGGGTGACCCCATCTCGAGAGGCGGCGCCAATCCCGAACGGGCCGCAGGGTCGTGCTCTTACAGGGATGGTGGGCGAGCGAATCGTTAGGTTTGTTGGTATTTTGCTGCGGCATTGGACCGGAGTGGGATGTGGGCTTAATCTTGATGGTGCGGGGCGGGGTTCGATCCGAAGGATCGTCGTTCTGGCGAACCTAACGATGCAGCGCTCACTGCTTCCGGACAGTTAGTTAAAGATCTTTGAAAGGAGTAACCATGCAACCGTCGCTGAAATGCCGCGCCATGCGCGCGCTTAATCTAAAACCATCGTATATTTTGCCTTTTCTCTTGGGCATTACTGTAATGTTCGCCATGAGCAAGCTTCACGCATCCGACCCACCGTCGCATCACGTTTACGAATTGCGCCTCTATCACGTCAACGAGGGTAAAATGGAGGCCTTGAAAGCCCGCTTCGGTGATCATACCGACGCGATCTTCCGACGACACAACATGAGGAGTATTGGTTATTGGTCGCCCGAAGATGCACCTGATTCTCAGAAGTTGTTCGTCTACGTTCTGGAGCATCCTAGTCGCCAGGAAGCGGAGAAAAATTGGGCGGCTTTCCAAGCCGATCCCGAATGGCAGAAGGTCAAAAAGGAATCAGAAGCGAATGGACCGCTGGTCGATCATATCGATCACTACTTCATGGATCCAACCACCTTTTCCGCACTTCAGTAGTTTAACTCTTTAACTCTTCAACCAAACAAGGAGCAATTAACTCATGGACATGAAACTAGAAATCTCAGTCATACCCGTTTCTGATGTAGATCGGGCCAAGAAATTTTACGAAGCCCTTGGATGGCGACTCGATGCCGACTTCGCCTCTGGTAACGACTTTCGCGTGATCCAATTCACACCGCCTGGCTCACCCTGCTCGGTTATCTTCGGCAAGAATGTAACCGCGGCAGCGCCCGGCTCCGCTCAGGGTTTGTACCTCATCGTATCCGACATCAATGCCGCCCGCGAAGAATTGCGTGGCCGCGGTGTCGAGATCAGCGAAGCGTTCCATGACGGCGGCGGTGTGTACGCTGGCGCGCATGAGCCCTATTTGTTTGGTCGACTGCGGGTCGAAGGTTCGGATCCCGAGCGCCGCAGCTACCGCTCGTTCGCCTCGTTCCGCGATCCGGACGGCAACGGTTGGTTGCTCCAGGAGGTCACGACACGATTGCCCGGTCGGATCGATTCCTCGGCGACGACGTTCGCTTCGGCGAGCGATCTGGCGAGCGCGTTTCGACGTGCGGAGGCCGCCCATGGCGAACACGAAAAGCGGACCGGCGGCCAGCGAGACGCGAACTGGCCAGATTGGTACGCCAGTTACATGGTTGCCGAGCAGGCCGGAACGGAGTTGCCACAATGAGCGTCTACGATGTGATCGTGAACGCAGGAGTTTACTAAATAAGAGTGAGGTGCAGCTTTCTTAAATGAAAACGAAAACGAAAATGAAAGCGGCGCAGATTGGTAAGCCGGGCGGAAACTTTAAATTGGTCGATCGTGACATCCCTGAGCCCGGAGCAGGGCAAGTTCGCGTGAAAGTGGAGGCGTGTGGCATTTGTCACAGCGATGTTCTGGTCAAGGATGGTTTGTGGCCGGGGATGCAATATCCTCGCGTGCCAGGTCATGAAATAGCCGGGCGGATAGATGCCCTCGGCAGTGGAGTCACGCAATGGACAAAAGATCAGCGAGTCGGAGTCGGCTGGCATGGCGGGCATTGTTTTGTTTGCGATAACTGTCGTGACGGCGATTTCGCCATGTGCGTTAAGCGCAAGGTTACCGGAATCGATTTTGATGGCGGTTATGCGGACTACATAATCGTGGGAGCAGAAACGATCGCCGCGGTTCCCGATGAGTTGGCGCCGGAGGAAGTAGGACCGTTCATGTGCGCGGGAGTAACCGTTTACAACGCCCTACGGAATTCTGGGGCACGGGGCGGTGATGTCGTCGCAGTCCACGGGATTGGCGGGCTAGGCCACCTCGGAGTGCAATACGCGCGGAAGTTGGGATTCGTAACGGTTGCGCTAGGCCGCGGCATGGACAAACGAGAGCTTGCTGAAAAGTTAGGCGCGCATCATTACTTCGACACAAATTCAGGTGATGCTGTCGCAAAGTTACAGAAACTCGGTGGCGCTCGTGTCATTCTGGCGACCGCGCCTAACGCAAAGGCGATCTCCGCCTTGGTCGAAGGACTCGCGCCGGACGGAAACCTGCTTATTCCCGCTGCGCCGACCGACCCGCTCAGCGTGCCGGTGCTGCCGTTAATCATGGGACGGCGATCAGTAGCTGGCTGGTATTCCGGGACCGCGAAAGATTCGCAGGATACTTTGAAATTCAGCGGGCTGAGTGATGTGCATCCGATGATCGAAAAATATCCTCTCAGCGAGGTAGCGGCGGCCTACGAACAAATGCACAGTGGAAAAGCGCGTTTTCGCGTGGTTCTGATGATGGAGCACTGAAAGATGAAGCTCCCGTTTAGCGGCGGATGTGCGTGCGGCGCTATTCGCTACGATTGCGACGCAGAACCGATCATGATGGGTAAATGTCATTGTCGAGACTGCCAGCAAATCTCCGGCGGACCTTTTGTTCCTTTTGTCATCGTGCCTTCAGAGGCGTTTAAGCTGACTCGGGGTGAATTGCAGTATCACTTCACGGAAAGTCTCAAAGGTGGCAAACACAAACGTGGCTTCTGTGCAGCTTGCGGTTCGCGCGTGACCGGGGCGGAGTCAGATACTTCCTCGCCGATTATCGGACTAGTCGTCGGCAGCCTCGATGATTCGAGCTGGTTTAGTCCGGAGATGGACATTTTCACGGGTGACGCGCAACCGTGGGATCAAATGGATCCTGCGATACCGAAATTCGAGCAATACCCACCGGGATAAGACCGGCGATTACTTGTTGCCTTGGCTCCGGACCGCAAGACGCTCGGTTTAATAGCGGCGGAGCACCGCCGCACTCCAAGACGTGGCCGACTTATCAGGCGCATTATATTCGCTTGCGTTGTGGAGTGCGGCGGGGCTCTCGCCGCTTTCCGCGCGCAAGGAAGTTTTGTGTTTAGTTTTTCGCCGATTGCATCCAGAGTTAGTTGTTCGAGGCGCATAAACGATGCGCGCGACATTGCTCATGTTCGTTAGACACTGAACAATTTCCCATTACCAACCACCATCCACATAACCACAGCCATGAAATCTAACTCGTTCATCCTACCTGCCGCCATCGCGGCGATCTTGCTCTCCCTTCCATTTGGCACCATCGCCAAAGAGCCGGAACACGCCGATGCTCAACCGAAAGTATCCCCCGCCGAAGCGCTCGCGCGCCTGAAGGCCGGCAACCAGCGTTTCGTCGCCAGCAAACTGGAGCATCCTCGACAGACGGCCAAGCGGCGGACGGAGTTGGCCACCAGCCAGCATCCTTTTGCCGTTGTGCTCGGCTGTGCGGACTCGCGCACTGCGCCCGAACTGGTGTTCGATCAGGGTTTGGGCGATGTGTTTGTGGTCCGAGTCGCGGGTAACGTGCTCAACGACGAAACGTTGGGCAGCATCGAGTATGCGGTCGATCATTTGGGAGCGCAGCTCATCGTGGTGCTCGGCCACGAGCGTTGCGGTGCGATCGAGGCCGCCAGGGAGACGATCGCCGCCAAGGAGGAGGCCCCGGGGCACATCCAATCGCTGGTCAAGGCGATTGCGCCGGCGGTGGAGGCCACGCTCGGTGCAGGATGCGGAGGCCACCGCCAAGGCCAACGAACGGCACGTCGCCAAGGAACTGCGGGACTCCGCACCCATTCTCAAGGAGCTGGTCGAAAAGGGCACGGTTTCCGTGGTGGCCGCACACTACGATCTCGATACCGGCGCCGTAGAGTTTCTCAAGGATGCGCCGGCCAAATAACCGTTGAGTCCAGCCTAACCGTTAGGCTTTGTGAAACCTGGCCCGTGCTATGATCGTGATCATCGCCGCGTGTGCGGTGGCAGGATGCGCGGTCTACGGCGGTGCGCCTGTCTACGGTGCCTTACACAGCGTCTCAAACGCGGATTTGCAGGCTGCGCTGGTCGCAATCCGAAAGGAACGCCAGGTGCCTGAGGCCTATGCGTTTCGCGTGGTCAGCGCGAACGAAGTTTGGGTTTACTTCACACCTGACGAGGACGGCGACGCTTACATTGCGACACGAAGTAACGGTCACTGGAAATTTGCGGGTGCCCATGTCAGCCCAAAGGAGCTGACCCTGTTCGACCCTAACCCAAACACCTAGGAGGCTGTCGGGTGCCAAACCTCCGGGACAATCCGCGCAGCTCTGGAAATTCTGGTAATAACATATCGTCGAAGCCGCATTCCAGAAAAGCATTGACCTTCGCCTGGAATCTTTGCTCGATGGAGAAATGAGAACCAAAATCATTTCACTAACCTTAGGGTTAATTTTAGTCGCCGGAGCGTTGCACGCGGGTGATCAGTTGATGGGCACTTGGAAGCTAAATGAGTCCAAGTCAAAACTGACTCGCGGCACCGCCAAGAATACCAAGGTCGTCTACGACGGTCACCTTATCCGAAACAAGATTACGGTGACGACGGACGGAGTCGATGCAGACGGAAAGCCGACTCATACCGAGTGGAGAGGAAGGTTTAACGGCCAAGATTCCGAGGTAACCGGTGATCCTACTGTCGATACGCGAGCCTACACCAAAGTAAACGATCAAACCCTCGACATGACTTCTAAAAAGGGCGGTCATGTTGTGGGCACCGGTCGGATTGTCGCGTCGGCTGATGGGAAAAGCTCGAGTCGTGACTCTTCATGGAACCACCGCAAAGGGGAAAAAGTTTACCAACATGGCGGTTTACGACAAACAATAAGCGTTAGGCCCGAGGCTTAACATGTATTCTGAGGTCTTAGAGCGTCGGAGTCGCGACGGGTGAAGAGAAAGAAAGCATGGTTTTGTGGGTGGGCGTGTCTCAAGTTCGCCTCTCCCTTCTCAAGGGAGAGGGCAGGGTGAGGGTTTGAGCAGTGCATCCTGGGTCTAGATGGGGAAACGAGTCGGCCCGCACCTCAGTCCTCTCCCCACGTGTGGGGAGAGGAGGCCAGCGCGGAAAAAATGCGACATAGGCTTCATGCGTCTATGGTTATGACCTGACAGGCTGGCTGCGAGCGCTCGTTAGTTCGGGTAGTTCTTTAACTCAACATGTCAATTCTCGGGAAGATAGCTCGGTTCGCCGGTATCGCTCTTGCGGCATTATTCATCGGCCTCAGCCTGATTGGCATCGTCGGTGTGTGGTTTGTGGATCGGACCGCAACTAACGTCGTGCTGAATGCGTTTGGTTTCGTCGAGACCGGCGTCGGAGTGGTCGATGCTGGAGTGGACCGGGTGAACAATCTGGTTGCGACGGTCCGGACGGAGGTTCAGCAGGCCACCGAGACCATCAGCGCTGTCGGCGCAGAGGCGAAGGCAAACAGTCCCGTACTCCAGGCTTTAAACGAGCGACTGGATACGAGTCTGGGACCACGCATTGCGCAGATGCAGGAGGTGTTGACCCCCGTTAGAGAGTCGCTCAAGACCATTGCCAATGCGGTGAGCATCATGAGCTCGGTGCCGATGTTGAACGAACACGCTCCACGGCTGGTAGCTTTAGACGAGACCTTTAACCGGCTCGAAGGATTATCCGCTGATGCGACGCAGCTCCGCAGCACGCTACGGGCGCTGACGGCGGGGCAAGAGAAAGGTGTTGCCCCTGAGACCGTCGCCGCGCTTAACGGAATTACGCAGCGCATCGATACACGGCTGGGCGAGGTCCATGCCAACGTTCAAGAGGTGAAGGCGGACGTCGCCGCTTTCCGGACCCGACTCGAGGCGCGCAAATCGAAGCTGCTGTTCGCTTTCAATTTGTTGGCGCTGCTCTCGACCCTGATGCTGGCTTGGATCATCTACAGTCAGGTAGTAGTTATCCAGCATCAGCGGATTCGTATGCGACAAGGTGCGGCTAAACCGGCCGTCGACGAAGATCCGAAGAGACCGATGGCAGAGAGTTGATCCGGGTTCAAACGGACTCGCCACATCGCTTAAAAGACTAGCGCTTGGTAATTCTGCCCGGTTTGGTCTCCGGTAATGTTCGCTAAGGTGCTGCTCGCCGGAGTGAACTGAACCTTTCCAGTATTGGCATTCCGTTTGAGAGGCCGAGGAAAACCCCGCAATAATTGAATTGCTCCCCGGGCCGCGGGTCCCTAAGAGACGGGGATGAAAAAGATAATGTTGGTTTTAATAGTGAGCGCATGTTGCTCAACGCTAGCGACTCATGCTTTTGGACAGGACGCGGATAAGGCCATTGCCGATGCCGTGATTGCAATGACGAAAGCGCAATGGGCCGCCGAGATAAAAGATCCGACGAATGTTGCCGACCAGACGAAGGATATGTCGGACGACTACACCGAATTCAACGGTGACTATGCCACACGGCTCGATGGAAAAGCGATGGCTACACGGCTGGCTGAGGGTGCAGGAAAGGATTCTGGCAAAGTCGTCGTGGCAGAGATGGCAAATCCGAAGGTGCAGGTATACAATGGAACCGTTGCCATCTTGACCTACAACTACGTAGGCTTGACCGTAGACAAAGACGGAAAGACGACACCGAACCGGGCGAAATCCACGCGTATCTTCGTGAAGAAGGACAGCAAATGGATGCTTGTCCATGCAAACTTCGCGTCGGATCCGCTGCCAAAATGAGACTTGGATAATCTAAGAAAAGGGGCCGCCAGTTGGTATGGCGGCCCTTCTTCTTGGACCGACAGACATGCCAGTGACGGAGGAGGGAGTAGTTCGTAGGATAGCCGCATTCTGTTTCGACCCTAAGGACTGACTTGCCGGTCGCCCACGCTGACCCCCGGTCGTCCCTTCGTGTAATTCGTCCGCTCGGGAGCATTGACCCGCACCCCTTAAAGGTGGTGTTCCGCCTTCGCCAAGGCATGGACGCCACAAGCGCGCTACGCTTGCCACTGCGCTCCCAAAAGCGCGTTTTCGTCGCCGGTGGGCAAAAAACTTCAAATTCTTTGAAATGTCGTCCCCGAAAATTCTTAGAAACAAATGAAACAAACAGATCAAGAACATGAACACGCCGAAGATTTGCGAAAACACGAATTCCCAAAAGGAATTGGCCGTCGGAATTCTGTCCCAAGCCAGGCGGGATTTGCGGCGGTTCCGCAGTTCAAACAGAGCGGTCGAACGCGAGCTCTATCTTGATGCTTATGACTGGGTCGTCTCCGACAATTGCAGCTGGCCGTTTTCCTTCCGGAACGTTTGCGAATTACTCGGCCTCTCCGCGGAGGAACTTCGAGGGGAATTGCTCAGGGAAACGTCACTAGATGCATTCCAATACTGGGGGCGGCGCTTTGGGCGTCTTTTCCGTCGATGGCAGATTTCGCTTGTTGAAATTCTCAACCATAAACGCAAAGCCGACACAACTCAGTCGGGCCATCCTGGTCCGCACATTGCCCTAACATGAAAATTAATAACCGCATACATCACTCGCTTCGAACTTTGGTACCACTTGTTCGAAAAAGCGGATACAGGCACGATCCTCTTCTGATCAACAGCCTGGCTTCATTCAATTGCAGGCCGCCTATGATGATCGAGTTCTGCTGCAAACGAGACAGCCTTCCGCGTCCTTCGACCAGGCGCGGTGCATTGAGGCAGGCCGGGTATTGGCTATTAGACGGCAAAGGTTACTCTCCCGTTACCGGCATGTTACAGATCAGGCAATCAAAGCGTTCTCGCGAACTGGGACAATCAGGAATCGGTGGCTGGTCTCTCAGTATCGGCGTCACTCTGCAGGCTCTGCTTATCACCGGGTTGTTTGCTAATCTCGTTAAACGCCAACGGGCCGAGCGTTCCTTAAAGCAAGCCGAAGAGGCGGCCCGCCGTCATCGCGAACAAATTAACTTGTTGGGCCGCGTTAGCTTACTCGGTGAAATGACTGCCTCACTCGCCCATGAACTGAGTCAGCCGCTTTCAGCAATCATCAGTAATGCGAGTGCTGGAATGCGTTTTATCGACAGGTCTACGGGAGACGCTGAAACCTTGCGCGATATCTTCGCCGACGTGGTGGCCGCCGGCCATCGCGCTCACGACATCATCCAGAACGTGCGCAACACAATTAAGAAAGGCGATCCAACCCGGCACCGGATTAATCTGAATGAGATGGTGGCTAAAGTAGCACGGGCCTTCAGACCCGATGCAATGGCCTGTTCTTGCGAGGTAGAAACGTGGTTGGCCACGGACTTGCCGTCGATCGAGGGGGATCCGGTTCAGATTCAACAGGTCTTGGTTAATCTAGTCAGTAATGCGTTTGATGCCATGCAGCAGACACGACCAGATCGGCGCAAAGTCGAGATTCGCACATCCGGCAATGGCAACGGCAAAGTGCGATTGAGTGTGCGCGATCATGGCGCAGGAATTCACACTGAAGTACGCGGCCGCTTATTCGATCAGTTCTTTACCACCAAGGAGCACGGGCTCGGAATGGGATTGGCGATCGTGCGCTCAATTGTAGAAGCTCATGGCGGTGAAATCGACGCCGAGAATGTGGTCGACGGGGGAGCCCGCTTTTATTTTACGATACCCGCGATGAACGGGGATAACTAACCAATCGCTTATAATTAGCAGTCGTCGTAGTCGCTTCGGAAGCGCGAAGCGAAGGGGGGCACTGGCATTGCCTGGAGATGCGGCCTCGTTGACGCTGGGGTGAGAATTTCGCTGCAAAGGTGACTTCTCACATCCGTCCCAGCATGTTACAGATGAGGCAATCACCGCCTTCTTCGTGAACTGGAACAATCAGCGATGGGCAGCTGGTCTCTCAACATTTGGAGTGCCGCCAATGAGTGGCGCGATGGGGACTCCAAGACTGGTGTCGTCGCGTGGTAGGTTACGGTTATGTGACGGGCGGAAGATGCGGCGTGCGCAGTTCCCTCTTTTTGTCGCCATCGCGGCAATGGCATTTGTCGGACTGAAAAACGCAGCGGCGGATGAGCCGAAACGGGTCTTGCTGGTCCATTCGTTTGGCAGTGCTTCGCCGCCCTTCACGGTCGAGTCCACGGCGTTCGAGACCGAGCTGGCGGGCAAGATGGGGGACCACGTCGATCTCGACGAAGTCTCGCTGGACATGACGCGTTATTCCGATCCCGACATGCAGGCGGCGATTGTTGATTATCTGCAAAAGCGCCAGGAAAAATGGCAGCCTGACCTCGTCGTCCCGTTCGGAGCACCTGCATCCATCTTTGTGGCGACATATCGCGACCGTCTTTTCCCGCAAACTCCCATCCTTTATGCCTCCGCCGATCGCCGGTTATTGCCGCCGGGGGCTTTGGAGAAGAATGCGGTCTACGTTGGGCAGGTATATGAAATTCCAGGCTTTCTCGAGGATATGTTGCAAATCGCGCCCGCGACAAAAAATATCGTTGTCATAGTGGGGGCAACGCCGCTGGAGCATCTTTGGCAGGGCGTCTTTGAAAAAGCAACCGAGCCATTGGCAGGCCGGATTAATTTCAGTTACTTGAGCAGCCTCTCTTTCGAGCAAATGCGGGAGCGGGTCTCAACGTTGCCGCCAGATTCCTACATTTTTTTTCTTCTCCTGCTTCGCGATGCCAGAGGTGTGACCCTCAACGGCGATGAGGCGCTGCAACGGCTCCATGCCGTAGCAAACGCTCCGATTAACTCCATTTTTGAGCATCAACTGGGCATCGGGATTGTGGGTGGGCGGCTTTACCAGAGCGAGCGAGTTGGGAAGGAATCTGCGCAGATCGCCATTCGTCTTCTACGCGGTGAACCGGCATCGAGCTTTCCGCCAAACATGATCGAACGTTTGCCTCCGCGCTACGACTGGCGCGAGCTCCAGCGGTGGAAGATCGACGAAAAACGACTGCCAACCGGAAGCACGATTCTGTTTCATGTTTCGACGGTTTGGGAGCGCAACCGCGGATGGATCATCGTCGGTGTTACGATCTTCCTTGTGCAGGCGCTGCTTATCACTGGCCTGCTTGCTAATCTCGTTAAACGCCGCCGGGTGGAGCGTTCTTTAAAGCAAGCCGAAGAGGAGGCACGCCGTAATCGTGAGCAAATTAACTTGCTTAGCCGAGTTAGCTTACTCGGTGAGATGACTGCTTCACTCGCCCATGAACTGAGTCAGCCGCTCTCGGCCATCATCAGCAATGCGAATGCTGGAATGCGTTTTATCGACCGGTCTAAGGAAGATCCCAAGATCTTGCGTGAAATCTTCGTCGATGTGGTGGCGGCCGGTCATCGCGCTCACGACATCATCCAGAATGTGCGCAACACGATAAAGAAAGGCGATCCAAGCCTGCACCGGATTAATCTGAATGAACTCGTGACTAAAGTAGTGCATGCCGTCGGACCGGACGCAGTGGCCTATTCCTGCGAGATAGAGACCTCGCTGGCCAAGGATCTGCCTTCGATCGATGGAGATTCGGTCCAGATTCAGCAGGTCTTGGTTAATCTGGTTAGTAATGCCTTTGATGCGATGCAGCAGACGCCACCGGACCGGCGCCGGGTGGAGATTAGCACGGCTTGCGATGGTGACGGCAAAGTGGTCTTGAGCGTGCGCGATCATGGCACAGGAATTCGGAGCGAATTACACGGCCGCTTGTTCGATCAGTTTTTTACCACCAAGGAGCATGGACTGGGAATGGGATTGGCGATTGTGCGCTCCATTGTAGAAGCTCATGGCGGTCAAATCGATGCCGAGAACGTTGCCGATGGCGGCGCCCGTTTTTATTTTACTATACCGGTGACGGATGGAACCGATAAGAGTCACCTACCGGGTTAATTTCGTATTCCCTGAAGGGAATAACGGCCGTTTCAGTGATTGAATCCCAGCGTTGAAACGCTGGGCTATTTTCAGGACCAAGTCGACGCTATTTCGGTCCTAACGACTAGCGTAACGCCACCTTTTATCTAAGGGAGCCGTTACCTGGCGAGCACAACGTCCTTCTTGGTCCAGACATGTGTCTGGCTGCAATGAGGACAGATCAACTTGGGCAGTTTAAATTTTGTTTTGGCCCAAAGCGCTTCCTTAACTGTCTTCCCCGTGGGGGACAATCGGGAGGTAACTGGACATCGGACCAGAATGCGTTTGATAGTTTGCTGAGACGGCTCCTGGAACGATCGCGTTAGCACAAACTTCTTCATCAGAGCCGATAAACGATCCTTGCCCTTGCGGTGTCATAAGGTGACATCTGCATTTTGACGCGGTCACCGATGGTGAGCCGAATAAAACGCTTGCGCATTTTTCCGGAAATATGGGCGAGGACAAGGCGCTCATTCGAGGCCGCGCCAGCCTGATTCCTCAGCGCCACCCGGAACATTGTGCCGGGCAGAACCGAGGTAATGGTTCCTTCAATTTCTATTGCTTTTTCGGTGCTCATTTCTGGCCGAAACAAAAATGCTGGTCGGCGCTTCCGTGGGGAAGCGCCGATCGCATTTAAAGTTAAAAGACCGACTACCGGCGGTTGCCGGCAAACGGGCGATTACCGTATGGACGTGGACGCTCTTCGCGTGCGCGTGCTTCGTTAACGGTGATGTCACGCCCGGCAAAGTCCTTGCCGTTCAGCGCGCTCATAGCGGCTTCCGCTTGAGCCTTGTCATTCATCGTAACGAAAGCAAAGCCGCGCGATTTACCGGTCATGCGATCCATCATTAGCGCGACTTCGCTAACTTGCCCGTGCTGTTCAAAAAGATCCTGGAGATCATTTTCCGTAGTCTCAAAGGAGAGATTACCAACGTATAGTTTCATAGTAATTTGACGTGGAAAAACTGCCAATTTCAGAGCTGTTCCCGGGAATCGGGTTTCAAATCACTACTGATGAACTCAGCTAGAAGATCTACCATGCAACGAACCAAACAGAACAATCCAACAAACGTTCCTACTATCCGCCATTCATGATGCAATACAAGGACTCTTTTGGACGTCCCTATAGCGCCTATCTCTTGCGCCCGGTTTTCCCCGCTGCACCGCTTTCTGCCCGAAGGTGCCGGCGTGCTTCTACTTATGCGCTAATACGGTTTTCGCTTTTTGGGCCACTCCCAAATTACAATACAGCGCGACCCACTCCAGTTTCTGCAATGCCGCCCGTCCCAAGCCTGCCGCTGTATTTGTTTCGAACCTGAGGCTGACCCCAACTCCGCAGCGGAAATAATCGGACTCCTTGACTATATGCTCTATACAGGAATATAGATATCGAAAGACGTGGACTTAACCGAGATCTACCAATGTTTTTGCGATCGCACCCGACTGCGACTCCTACATCTCTTAACCGCGTCGCCGCTCTGCGTCTGTCACTTCCAAGATCTTCTCGGTGAATCGCAGGTGAAAATTTCTAAACACCTCTCTTATCTCCGTACCCGAGGCATGGTCACTACCGAGAGGGAACAGAACTGGATGATTTATTCATTGCCAGAACGTCGCGCGCCCGAGTTGGATAAGAATCTGAAGTGCCTCCAAGACTGCGTTCAAACAGATCCGGTTTTCAAACGCGACCTTCAGAAATTGAAGCAACTTCAGAAGAACTGCTGCGAACCGCGTCGCTTGTTCAAAGGCAACGCAGACGGAAGGAAAAAAAGCTAATGCCAAAGCTAAACGTTCTATTTATTTGCGTTCATAACAGCGCCCGCAGCCAAATGGCAGAGGCGTGGACGAACTATGTCTGCGGGGAATCCTTCAGCGCACAGAGCGCGGGGCTCGAACCCGGCGAAATCAACCCGCTTGTTGCGCAAGCGATGGCCGAAGTTGGGATCGATCTCTCCGGGAAGAAAACCCAAAAGGTGTTCGATGTTTGGAAATCCGGTCAACACTTTGCCTATGTGATCACCGTGTGCAGTGATGCCGAAGGCAAGAGTTGTCCAATTTTTCCCGGCGTAACTAAAAGATTACACTGGCCATTTCCTGATCCGTCGCAACTAACTGGGACCGATTCAGAGAAGCTGAGCGAGATCCGGAAAATTCGGGACGAAATCCAGGCGAAAATCGAATCGTGGTGCGAAGAAGTTTGTCCGACGGGGTTTGAGTCTAATCAAATTTCATCATGATGATCTCTGGCCGGATGAAGAAATACATTGCGGAAATAATCGGGACGTTTGCTCTCGTTTTCGCTGGCACCGGCGCAATCGTGATCAATGAGATTAGCGGCGGCGCCATTACGCATGTCGGGGTCGCGATTACATTCGGCCTGATTGTTCTGGCGATGATCTACACATTTGGAGACGTCTCGGGGGCGCATTTTAATCCGGCTGTGAGTCATAGGTTTCTATGCGGCTGGGCGCTTTCCATTCCGCGAACTAACCCCGTACATCGCCAGTCAGTGCATAGGCGCATTTGCGGCGAGCGGAACGATGCGACTGCT
Organism: uncultured Verrucomicrobiae bacterium; assembly: GCA_963751725.1. Classification (GTDB taxonomy): domain Bacteria; phylum Verrucomicrobiota; class Verrucomicrobiia; order Chthoniobacterales; family UBA10450; genus AV80. Next base: position 282,135 of record CAVVVQ010000030.1, on the reverse strand, counting down.
CTTTCCAGAAAATGCATTGCTCGGAACCACCGATTCCGGCGGGTTCCGCGGCGCAGTCATTTTTCCTCGAACTGATTCTAACGGCCGTATTGATGCTAGTCATCCTCAGCGTCTCCATCGGAGCAGCGGAAAAAGGAATCACGGCGGGAATAGTTGTGGGCGCGGTCATCGGTTTAGAGGCGATGTTTGCTGGTCCGATTTCGGGGGCATCAATGAATCCGGCACGCTCGTTAGGGCCAGCTTTAGTCTCCGGTCACATGTCGTCACTCTGGATCTACCTTGTCGCGCCGATTGCTGGAGGATTCGTCGGCGTATTAGGCTGTAAAGTAACCCGCGAGGAAACCTGCTGCTCCTCGACATGAAAAGCTAATCGAGCAAAGAAAGAGAAAAACAATGAATGCCAACATACTGGAGTCATCATCTGAAACGATCCGCGAAGAAGTTCGCCGCCGGTACGGCGCCACTGCCTCAGGTGCCGGCTGTTGTTCTGATGATTGCTGCACTTCGACAAACGTAGACCGACTTGGGCTACTCGGAGGCGGATAGAGCTGCTGCGCCGGAATCCGCCAATCTCGGGCTTGGTTGTGGAAATCCTCTGGCGATCGCGTCACTTCGCGAGGGTCAGGTCGTCCTCGATCTCGGTTCAGGTGCGGGATTTGATTGCTTCCTTGCTGCTCGCGCGGTTGGAGCGATGGGCAAAGTGATTGGTGTGGACATGACTCACGAGATGCTGAGCAAAGCCCGAGAGAACGCACGAAAAAATGGGTTTTCCAACGTCGAATTTCGGCTCGGCGAAATCGAAGCCCTGCCAATAGCTGATAACAGTGTCGACGTCGTGATCTCAAATTGCGTGGTCAACCTGTCTCCCGAAAAGCAACGCGTTTTCAATGAATCTTTCCGCGTTTTGAAGTCAGGTGGCCGGGTTGCGGTTGCGGACATTGTTACGGACGGCTCCACTTCCCGACGAAATCAAGGCTGATTGGGGTGCTTACACTGGATGCATGGCGGGTGCATCGGAGATTGGCGAGCTTGAGCAAATGCTACGCGATTCAGGTTTCAAAGACATCAAGATCGCTCCGAAGGAGTCTTCGAAGTCGTTTATTCGAGAGTGGTTACCGGGCAAACGGATCGAAGACTACTTGGTCTCCGCGACGATTGAAGCAGTGAAGCCGTAGCCTCACGCGGCAAAGACTCTAACTCGGTAAAGATCAGCCTCGATGCGATGGTGTGGCTGGCTTACGGTCACAGCTAAGATAACGAGATCGTGGTGAGACTAACGAAATCTATTCTGATCGCCCTTCTGTTTTGGCTGCCGCGCGTCAGCTTCGCTCAGGGTGGTCCCCCGATGATCACCGATGACCCAGGGACTCCCGGCGACGGCCGTTGGGAAACCAACCTGGCTATGGCATTTTCTCAGCTACCTAACGAAGGAATGATAAATGCGCCGGCGATTGATCTAAATTATGGCTTGGGCGATCATATCCAGCTGACACTTCAGGGAGGGCCGGTGATTCTCCGCCGCAGCAACCACGGATTAATCGGTGGCCTCGGGGAAACTCAAGCCGCAGTGAAGTGGCGGTTCCTCGATGAAGATACGAGCGGTTTCGATATGTCGATGTTTCCGCGCATCCTCTTCAACATTTCACAATCCTCAGTGCGCCGGGGTCTGGCTGAAGATGGAACGCGTTTTCAAATTCCGTTTCAGGCGGCAATGAAGTTTGGGTCGATCGGTCTCGATCTCGAGTTTGGTCCATTGATCAGTTCAGTCGGGCGAGGGGAGTTTCTTTATGGCGTCGTGCTGGGAAGAGAGTTAACCAAGAAAACGTCTTTGATGGGCGAAGTGCACGCTAGTTCGCGAATGAACCTGGAACGGGATGTCGTGACAGTGAATTTCGGCTGTCGCCACACCCTGAACGAGCACGCCGTCTGGATCGGATCAATCGGTCATGACGTGCACTCAGGCGAAGATACGCCACTCGCCTTGATCGGATACGTTGGGATTCAATTACTCTATTGAGTGCCAGACGGGATCAGCGCGCTTTCGTGGCCGGTTTTTGAGGAAAGATGAGAATCAACGCAATGATCACCATCAGAAGAGCAAACGATGCGGTATAACGACTTAAGGCTAGTCCACCGTTGGCCATCGGTTTATCGAGAAAATCTCCGACAACCGCGCCGAGAGGACGAGTCAGGATAAAGGCCGCCCAAAATAAGACCACATGGGAAAGGCTGGTGGCGTAGTAAAGCAGTACCGTCAAAAAGAGTAAGCCACCGAAAACTCCAGCCGCGCCGACGTAGCCCATCTCGTTCGTGTCCGCTACCCAGTCGCCTAACGCCGTGCCCAGCGTTTGAGAGAACATGATCGTGATCCAATAAAACATCTCGACCTTTGGCGTTGTGACCGTTCGGATCGAGATGCTTCCAGTGGACCAGCGCCAAAGCAGAAGCGACGCGAGCAGACAATTAAGCAGAATGACCGACCCGCCGGTATAGCCGATGCCGAGCGACCGGGTGCAATAATCGGCCAGCGTTGTTCCGACTGTCGTGGTTGCGACGATTGTAAGCCAGTAGAGCAGCGGGTGAAAGTTTTTCGCCTTTATCTGTACGAGCACTGCGGCGATAAAAATGACGCCGAAGATTGCGGTTCCGATCAAGTAACCGGTGCCTTCGGCTTCCGGGGTTGTTTCGCCTAGCCACGACATTGTGACCGCGTCACCGCCAGTTTCGCCCAACGTCGTCGCCAGAATTTTGATAATCCAAAATAGAAGGGTTACCTGGGTACTTTCGCAACGAGCAGCTCGGACGTCTTGTCATTCATTCCCTAACTCCTAACTCTTCCGCATTCTTACAGAAATACGGGCGGGCACAAGACGCAGTGGCCTCCGTCTTGACGATGAGATGTCATTGCCCAATTAGAGACTCATTGCGTAACGAGCGTGGATTTTCCACCCCTCCTTCGCAGTCCTAGAGTGCGTCAAAGCGCGCCTCTTCATCCAAGACTTTTTGGGCTTGGTCGAAGATGGAACGGGCTTCCTCTGGCGAATTACCAACAGCGGTTAGGCCGAGGCGTCCGGAGCTGCCGAGCGCGCTCAACATGTGGAAAACAATCCCGGTTTGGCCGGTTTGACCAAAATGCAGTCCTCGTCGAACAACCAAATCGAAAATATCATCCGGCGTGTATCCCCGATAACGAGATGATTCCACATGATCGCTGGCGATGAGGAACTTCTTGTTCCTATTCTGAGCAACAAAGGTCGCCGACTCGGCATCGTAGGTGCCGCCGGTGAGAAATTGCAGAGTCAGAAACGGATGTGTCGTTCCACCCTTTCGCAAGTTGATCTCGATCGCGTAAGTGTCCCATTGATCGGCGCCATTGTCGCGTGTTACGACAAAATCAATGGCGAATCGGCCAATGACGCCCGCGTCTCGCAAAAGGTTTGCGACCTTTGCGGCGTCGCGGGTGATGGTTACGGCGTAAGCCGGGTCAGCTGGAAAAATACAACCAAGGTAACTTTGTCCGCTCGGGCCGCCTAACATTTGGTCGTGAGTGGAAAGGAGTTCCACTTTCCCGAGCGGTGTGATCCGCAATTGGACGCTGGGGCTGCGCACCTCCTTCGCTCCCACGCCGACTCGTTCCTCAACTACGCCACCAAAGGTGCGAAATTTTGCGGCGTATTCGGGGAACTGAATGGAGGCAAGTTCAAAACGCATCGAGTGCACGCGCTCAGCAATTGCTTCCTCCGTTGTTTCGGAAAGGTTCGACAAATCTACCGTAGCGTTTCCTTCACCGGAAACGCTCTCGTTTAGTTTTACTATGGCCTGTTTCATCGAAGGCCGCTGTTTCCGCATGCTGGTCAGCGCGGAAACGACTTCGTCAATGCTCTTCAGGCTATCAAAGCCCATGGGATGATTGATGCCGGCCTGGGCGAACAATTGCCGGCATCCGGTTTTTGTTCCGAAAGCGAAGTGCTGCGGGTCAGCGCCATAGAGTGGAATCCCGAGTCTTAAGGCGAGATTCCTTTCGAGGAATGTAGTGTTATAACAAACAAGATGAGCTCGCTCTTTGTCGACGATTGCTGCCTCAATCCTTTCGAGAAGCCGCGGCCGCTCAAGTAACTTTAGGCTAAGAGGACGGGGGGAATCGTCGTATGGTGAGAGCAATGTGAGTCTGCGCAAGGCATGACTTGGAATAACGGCCGGAAGCAGATCGAGGTAGTATTCAATCACGCTTGGGTGAATGGCCTGCGACGTCACATAAACCATTCGAGCGCGAGGCTGAGCCAAGAGCAAAAGGAGGAAAAGGAAACGTTCCTCGTAGCCTTGGATTTCGAAGCCCTTTGCGTCCATTTCGATCGACATGGAAGGAACAACAACAATGGTTTGTTCCTTCTGATTGAAGCTTTCGATTAGCTCCCAGAGCGGAATAAGCTTCCGCTGGAGCTGGTCGAATTTTGTTGTCGCTTCGCCCGCAGAGATGTCCGAAGGAAGCCCGATGAGTGATGGATCGATTGCCATAGAAAAATGCGGCAAACTACTGCCGCGGCGGGAGTAAGGCAGATTCCGAATAAGAAAGCGAGCCAGAACTTATGGTCGGTGCAGGCTTTTCAAATAAAAGTAGCGAGTAGAGCTGATTTTTGGAGATGAGTGAAAATACCGCAGCCCCAAAGGCACCTGGTCTCAATACCATTTGGCCGTGGTGTTATTGGCTTGCGGTGGTGGCGATTTTTGCCATGGCGGCATGGCAAAGATTTGTCCTTCCGCTAGACCCGATCGCTGATCCAGACACATGGGGTTATCTTTCACCGGCTCTGAGGAAGCTGCTTGGAGCCGAGTTCGGACATACCCACGGCCGAAACTTTGTTTACCCCGGTTTTGTTTTCCTGGTGCTGCGGGTATTCGGAGATTTCCGCGCAATCGTGATCGCGCAGCATTTTCTTGGACTTGTTGCGGGCGCAATTTTATTGCTCACCTGGCGACGTTCCCGTGCACTCGTGCCTGATTCACGGATCGGCCGCTTCACCCACGATTGTTTGGGTTTGATTCCAGTGGCGATTTTTCTTTTCGCCGGTGAACCGATCCGTTTTGAAATGCAGCTTCGGCCAGAAGGTTTGGCTGCGTTTTTGATCGGTATCACGCTCTATTTCGCGCTTCGATTCATCATCAGTTGTTTCCTGGAAGAAACGTCCATGGGCGACGGTTGAATACGGAATCGCGACTTGTGTCGGGGCGATCCTTCTTGCCTCAACGAAGCCGAGCTTTGGTTTGGTCGCGGTTGTTACGCTACTAATGGTTTCGGTTCTCTTTTTCCGACGAGGATGGTTTTGGCAAAAGGCTGCGCTCGCAGCCGGCGTAGTAGTAAGTGCAGCTTTATTGCTCGTGCCAGAGTATCTGCTGAGTCGAGAGGATGAGACCAGCCGGACGTTCTTGCCTACCCAACTCTTTGTTATCCATGCGGACATTATCGGCGCTCAAATAGCAGATGACCTCGAACGTGGTGCCGAAACGCCGTATCCGCGGGAGTTGCTTGAGCGTATTCACGACCGGCTCAAGACTGAGATGGTTAGGTCGATGGAATCGTATGGGAATTACGTTGTCTTTCCATCACTTGGGTTTTGTCCGGATTATCTGATGTACCATCCAAGCTCGATTAATACTCAGTTGCGACAGGAATTCGGTGACATTACTTCGCAATGCGCATTTTATCGATACTATTATTTGCGAACCTGGGGGAAGCGTCCGTTAACGGTGGTTAGGAAAATCGCGCATCAGATGGCTCTCTTTTATTCGTGGAAATGTCCAGCCTACGTTCGGCATAAGAATCTCCCCCTGGCTGATGGTTATCAGGACGGTTTGAGCAGCCTCAGGTTACAACCTAATCCGGATCTTTGGACGGATTACCCGGCGGCTGTGCAGTTCGTGACGCGGACCGAGTTGCTGGCTCAGAGCGCTCCGTCGATCCAGCAGTCCCAACTTGTTCGAGTGGCTTTGTCGCTTCTGATGCGTCTCTATGTGCCTTTGCTTCTGGCCACGGTAATAGCGGTTTCGTTTATCCTATGCCGGCACGATTACCGGACGCGCGTCGGTTGGCTGGCCGCGTGGGTTGGTTTGTTGTTTGCCTGGAACTTTGGGTGCTGCCTTGAGGTAGCGATCATTCATTCTCTGGATGTTCGCCGATACTCGAGCGTTCAAGTGTTCTTTACCATCCTTGCGCAGTTCTCGGCTATTTGGCTTTTATGCGAAGTCGCGCTCGTTTCGAAATCTACGATTGTTTGCCCGTCATCGACTTCTTGATCAATGATCGGCTTTGACCTCCGGGGTGGGGTATTGCGTAAACACGTACGTGGTTGGCGTTAGAAAGACTCGATAAGTGCGGTGAATTGAAAATCACAGGGCGCAATAGAATTCCTGAAACGCTGTACGTGTTTAGCGCGCGTTCAACATTATACAGAACAGCTTCCTTGCTAACGCGTGGAAAGCGGTGCTCCGCCGCTATTAAACCGAGCGTCTTTCAGTCCAGAGGCAAGCTGGAATCGGATCCCGTTCCGGTTGGAACAGTTATCTTAATAATAGGTTTGAATTCTCGTAGCCATGGTGGTTAGACTCAGACACGACCATTGAGCCTCAATCATTAACGAAACATCGGGTCGCGAGCGAGCCCGCGATTCGTTCGAATAAACGCCGCATTCTGCAGGCCGTTGGTCTCGCTGCTATTCTCTTTCTCCTATTATCCGTCGCATATCGCCGAGCTCCAATTTCATTCCTGCGTGCCGAGAGTGGCTTGTACCTCTGGCTCTCTCAATCGAATGAGTTGATGCAGACTGATGCACAGCATCACTTTGTTACCACGAGTTACCGAGGCCATTGGGCGCCGCTTGCGTTCTTGACGGAATTTTGGACGACGAAGTTAATCGGAGCGAGAGGGGTGATCTGGCATTATCGCCAACTCTTACTGCTGACCATCGTCGGCTTAGCTGCATTTACATTCGTTGTAAACGTGGCGCGAGCGCTCGGAATGGGACCGGCGCAGGAACGATCAGTAGCTGTGGCCGTCTGCGCGCTGCTCTTGTTGCAACCGCTCATGTTTGAATTCGTGGTCTGGCCATTCATGGGTTTGCAACTGATCTGGATGATTTTCGCATTAGTGGCGTCCTTAGGCTGTGTTCGGCTTGCGAACGATCCACAAAAGGTCAGATGGATTTGGATCGCTGCAGGTGCCGCTTATGGTTCGCTGCACACGCTCGGTCTGGGGGTTGCGGTAACACTTGCGACTGCTGGTGTGTTCGCGTTCCTGATTATCGTAAGCTATCAGCGCGATTGCTTGTTCAAATCGGTCCGGCGACACCTGTTTTTTGCCGCGCTTCTTCTCGTTCTCCTGACCTGCGTGCACTGCCTGGCGATGGTATTCCTCTTACCGCAGAGGAACATCATTCCATTCACGAGTCTCACGCCAGGCGCTCTCAAGCTTGGGCTGGAATGCACGTTCCGATTTATGGTCGCCGGGTTGCAGAGCTTGACGTTGGGCCTGCAGCCTCTCCCTAACAACTATCCGTTCGAGCAGCTCGATGACTGGATGCATTCTCCCTTCCACTGGGCACTCGGTTTGTTTGGCAGCCTCGGGTTGATTTGGACGATTTACTATCTATGTCGTCGAGCGTTTTTGCGTCCGGGCTCCGTGCACGTGCTGCGGGCGAGCACGGCTCTCTTCTGTGCGATAGGCGTTGTTGTCCTGGTGGTGCTAATGTTTGGCCGGCAAACCATCAGCGAAGGTGATGCGTATGGAATGCTGCCGTTCTTCATGGCATTGCCCCGCTTTGTCATTCCACTCCAGATGTTTCTGATCGGCCCTCTCGTTGTCGTGGCCGGTTTTTTCGCATGTCGATTCCGCACGATGTTTAACTACGGTTGCATTTTGTACGCACTGTCAGCGCTCGTGGTCCAAACCGAATATCAACAAAGCGCGGCTGCGCTGTTGACTCCTCAAGCGCGCGTTTCACATAGGAGCGCCTGGCGACAGTTAGTCGAAGCTGCACGGGAATGTCGAGCAGCGCATCTGCCGCTCCCGAATTTTCTCGCTTGCGACGTTGACGGAAGAATGGCCTGGAACGGAGGTGAAAATGTTTGTTCCGTTGCTACAACGCGAGCTTGGAATTCCGCTAACGGATGAACTCGAATTTATCTCGGTTGCAGAATACCGTTCTGATGACAAGCAGACTTGGAAAACGACGCCTGCGGTGGCGAAGTTGGACCGACTGCTGGAGCAAGCTCAGTCCAAAAAATAGAACTTCTAGTATAGTTCGGATAAAGTCGCCTACCTCCTCTTAAGGGGCTCCGGGATTTCAGCTTCGACCAAGTTTCGCTAACAATATTAACGACTCCTGCCAGCCGAGATAGCAAGCTTCGGCGGGAATGACTGCGGGAACACCTTCCTGGGTAATGTCTAGCTCGGTTCCGCATGAAACCTGTTTTAGGGTAATGGTCACCTGCATTTCACCTGGCAGGTTCGGGTCATCGAACTTGTCCGTGTAACGGATTCGTTCGTGCGGTTTCAATTCGATGTACGTTCCGCCAAAGGAATGGCTTTTGCCGGTGGTGAAATTGGTAAACGACATTTTGTGGGCCCCGCCGACTTTCGCGTCCATCTGATGGACCTTTCCGGTGAATCCGTTCGGCGGAAGCCACTTGACCATTGCGTCTGCGTCAAGGAATGCGCGATAAACTCTCTCGGGTGCTGCCCTCAGCACTCGGTGCAGTCGAATAGTCTTTGTGTTTTTTGCTGCCATACTGTTTTGAAGAATTGATTCTAGATTTAGTTCGCACACGAGATCGCGCAAGCACTCAGTGCAAATTTAAACATGTTGTCACAAAAAATTAACGTGACGCGCTGGAGTTGGTGGGAAACAGTTATTTTTCGAACCTCAACTGAAAGGAATACGGCCATGCCACATGTAACTGTTGGAAAAGAAAACGGCGCGAACATTGATATTTATTATAAAGATTGGGGCAGCGGACAGCCGATTGTTTTCAGTCATGGTTGGCCGCTCTCAGCGGACGACTGGGACACCCAGATGCTTTTCTTCCGGGACAAAGGGTTCCGAGTGATTGCGCATGATCGACGTGGGCATGGTCGTTCCACGCAAACGGATGGTGGTCACGACATGGATCATTACGCCGATGATCTCGCCGTATTAACCAAGCATCTTGACCTCAAAGATGCCGTGCATATTGGCCATTCCACCGGGGGTGGCGAGGTCATCCACTACCTTGGGCGTCATGGCGAAAGCCGCGTGGCCAAAGCAGCGATCCTATCTGCAGTGCCGCCACTGATGGTGAAAACGGCGGCTAACCCTGGTGGCCTACCGAAAGAAGTCTTTGACGGACTTCAGGCGCAACTGGCCGCTAATCGTGCGCAATTTTACTACGACCTTCCGGCGGGACCATTCTACGGATTCAATCGGCCCGGCGCCAAGGTGTTGGAGCCAGTGATCTGGAATTGGTGGCGTCAGTCAATGATGGGTGGAGCGAAGGCGCATTACGATGGTGTCGTCGCATTTTCGCAGACCGATTTTACTGGGGACCTAAAGAAGATCAGCGTGCCGGTGCTGGTGATGCACGGTGACGACGACCAGATCGTGCCTTATGCCGACTCGGCACCATTGTCAGCCAAGCTACTGAAGAATGGCACACTGAAGACTTACAAAGGTTTTCCGCACGGCATGCCGACGACGCATGCTGAGATCATCAACGCTGACTTACTGGCGTTCATCAAGAGCTGACCTTTAGTTTCTCGCTCGGTCGCAATCATGTCGCGTCGTGTCGCGTTGTAGTGGCGCTTCTGCGAAGCGCCTCGGTATGGGCGTGACCGACAGGTTGGCTGTCTTGATTCTCGGTGACGTTGCCTCTCCATTTGTGCAGAACATAAAGCCCTAGAGGATCTCCGATCGGTATCGGTTTGGCGTGAGCTTGCCTTCTGAAAATAGCCCAGCGTTTTGTATGTGTTTAGTGCCTGAAGCCCGGGAGGGCTGATCGTAGAGTAGCCGGTGGTGCAAGCCACCGGTTTACTACGCAGTAATATCGTTAGCCCCGGAAGGGGCGTCGCTCAACGATGCGCGAAACACGGTCTCACGGTGCCTTAGCTCGCAATGACTTTATAAGCGCGGCGCGCAACGTTAGGCGCAGCCCCTGCTGGGGCTAATGACACTGTTGCGTAGGCACCGGTGGCTTGCGCCGACCGGCTAATTTCCGACGACCCTCCGGGTCTGGTGATACAACGCTAAACACCCACAGCGTTAAAACGCTGGGCTATTTTCAGGTAAATGACGGCTGCTTACCTTGCCTTTGTTGGAGCGACCGGGCGTTCGACGAAACCAGAAGCAACATCTCCGAAGACGAGCGTATCGAAATTCTGGCCGGTCTGGTCGGTTGTAACTCCGGGATAAGTGCGATTCGCAGGAGTAAAATTGTACTTTCCGGCGTTAGCGATTCCAGTTGATAGGCCGAGATAGAATCGCTGGATAGCGATCACGTCGGTGGTGGTCACGCTGCTATCTCCATTGACGTCAGCCGCGGTAAGTCTGCAACCCGGTGGTAGCGGTGTGATGTTGAGGAAATGCCGTTGCGTGGCGATGACATCGAGCGTGTTGATGCCAACCGCACCTGGCGAGAGAGCCGCCTTGCTCGGAGTCACCGTATAACTGCCGCCGGAAGTAAGGGACGCCAACGTGTAGGCGCCGGCGCCATCTGAAAGGGTCGATCCTGATCCGCTTCCAGTCAGTGTGAGCGTCACATTCGGAACCGGGCCCGGGCTTGGATTCGAGCAGTACGAAATCGCGCCCGAGATATTGATCGGTGCCGGGCTAGGTGTTGGTGTTGGTGTTGGAGTTGGAGTTGCTGTTGGAGTTGCACAGGGAAGTTGATAACTGATCGACAAGCTCGGTGGGTTAGTTGGGTTTTCACGGCTGGGGAAACGCACGGCTGATCCCTGAACAGCTTCGTTAGCCAGGATGATCCATCCGTAATTATTGGATGCGCCGGAAACCCATGATTGAACATCGGCGAGAAGTTGTGCGCTGCTCCAAAGGTAAGTAGTCCCGTTGCTGCTGACCGCAGTGGTTGCACTGGAACTCGCGGAGAAGTCGCCGCCGGCAGAGGTCCACATATTGGTATTGTAGAAAGTATGCAGCCAGGTGGCGTCGCCCGATTGTGCTTGAGTGCCCGCACCGCCAGGATTGCCCGCATCGGAAGCGCCTTCGCCCCAATCGCTCAACAATCGGTTTAGAGAAACGTTGACTGGTGAGGAATCGGGTCCGCTACGAGAAAGATTCATCGAGAATGTGGCGGCGGTGATGGTTGCGTTTGCTGGGATGGATGAGAGATCAAAGGCGATGAGGCCGCGGCGAACACCAACGCCACCGTTGAGATCTGTCCGGCCAGCGAAGAGGAAAATGCCCTGGCCATTGCTGCTTTCACCGGTGACATCTTCATAGAGGGTATTGTCTTTCAGTGGTGCAAACAAGATTGGACCGGTTTGACCGCAACCCGGGGTCGCGGTGGGTGTAGGAGTTGGAGTGGGCGGTTGAGGTGTTGGGGTGGAAGTTGGCCCTGGAGTTTGAGTCGGCGTGGGTGTTGAATTTGAGCAATTATCGGTCGTTATGCTCAATTCCCATCCACCGGCAATACTGCCGGAGTCTTGTGACTCGTCATCCACTATGTAGAGCGACCAGGTTCCGTTAGGTGCGGTTCCGTTAAAGACCGACAAAGCGGAGCCGCCTGCAGGGGCTGGCGCTGGCGCGGGCCAAGTCTCGGTTCCGGTGCCTGGGTTAACGTTCGTCGGCTTGAACAGACCGGTGGCTAACGGCCCGCCGTCTGGCAGGCTCAAAGCCGCGAAGTCATCGAGGGTGAGGGTTACGTTCGAAGCACCCGGATTACCGCCTCCGACGTCCGACATTAGGATAACGTTTTGTCCGCCAGGTCCGACGAGCAGCATATCTATGTCGTCAGGGAAGGTGTGGCTGATCCCGTTAATCTTGACCTGAACGTGAGTAACGTTCCCGCTTAAACCTGAAACCGTGATGTTCGAAGGATAGAGCGACGCTATGGTCGGGGCGTTCGCCGAATCAGCGACAGTTATGGTCGTGGTGTTGGTGAAAGTCTGGCATGGCGTCGGGATTGGTAATGGTGTCGGTGTCGGCGTTGGGGTTACGCTTGGGGCCACGCATAATCCGGTGCTGGTAATCGTATCGACGCGCCAGCCGCCACCGCCTGTGCCGGTATCAGAGGCCATGTGAAAGCGCAGCTTGATCGTCTGTCCGTTGACGTTCGATCCGAGGTTCGCCACGGTGGTGATGTAGCCCCCCGAATTGCCAGTCCATGCCGGCCGACCCACAATCGAACTGTCGGTGTTAGGACCGATAGTGGCGTTATAGCCGCCGGAGACAAAACTGCCTCCCACCGCCGCATTAGTAATGTCGGTGAAGGTTCCCCCATTGATGTTGGGCGAGGAAACTTCCAGCACTCCTCCATCAAAGGTATTCTCCAGATTGTAATTATTTCGGAAGGTTACCTGTGCGCCAGTGCCCGCGACAAGTGACCGGGTATCGAGACGCCTGTCAGATGGGGTAGTCGGATCAATTATATAAGCGGCATTGGGCGCTGAATCGAAGGCGGGCGCGGGCGTTCCGGAAGACGAGGTCACCCACAGGGTTGTGCCGCTGGTATTATTCGCGGTCCAACCCGTAGGCAGAGCCGGCGCAGTTACGCCGTCGAAATTCTCACTGAAAACCGGGCCGCCGCATGGACCGGGAGTTGGGGTTGGAGGTGGAACTGGGGTTGGAGTTGGGGTCGGTGTAGGAGTTCCAGTCGGCCCCGGTGTCGGCGTGGGCGTGCCCGTCGGAGCGGGGGTCGGTGTTGGACCGGGAACGGGGCCTTGAATTGCGACCGTTATCGGGGAGCCAGTTTTGAAGAAGCCGATGGTCGCGCTTGCGTTCTGTGGCGGAAAGGCAGAATCAAACCGGAAGTTATAGAGAGTACCCCAGCGGATGGCGTTCGCATTCTGGTTTTGGGCAAAGGTTTCCGAGTTCCAGGTAATCGAGCTCGAGGTTTGCGTTGGAGCCCACGGCGTACTACTAAACCCGGTGTTTCCCACCGTCCCATCGTTGGCAAATCCGGGTTCCTGGGGCGGCGCATGAAATCCGATGTTGCTGATCGTCACAATAGCATCAAGTGGGATGCTGAATGATTGAATCGCCCGGTCTAGGTTTTCGTTGTAGACCACATATTCATAATGATAAAGCCCGGCGGTAGGGCCACTCACCTTGTAGCCAACGAAGCCAATGCCATCACTACCTGGCGCGGGTTCGAACTGGTTGATCGTCGCTCCGGTCCACGCCTTAATCGCCGGCTGGGTTCGCACAGTGGATCCGATAGGCGCAAAGGTAAAACTGGTTGTGCCGGTGACACTAAACTGACGGTAGGAGACATTGTTGTATTGATTGCATTGCCCCGGATTAGCTTGGCACCAGGCGTATTCATGCGGAGTAACGTATTGACCTTCGGCAAAGTAAGTCGCTCCTGTATTTAATGTCGTGTTTAGGTCGCTCTGCTCCACCAGGATTCGGTGGGACGCCCCCGTATGGGTATGGCCGGTGTGACTAGCTGCCGTAGATGGGAAGGCGCCGGAATAAGGATTGACCCAAGCGCGTGAACCGAGGCCACTTTGGGTTCCATTCAAGCTCGAGCTATATGGATCAGAACATCCGACCCCCAGATGAGTGCCGTTAGCAGCGGCGGTACACCCAAAACCACAAACGTTTTCTTGCAGCGCCGTGAAGGCATGCTTCAACCAGGACTGCCCGATTTGCTCAAGGCGATCGTTGTTGCTCGCGCCCCCGCTCATCCGATAGAGATTTTGCGGAATGGCTGGGTGGTCAACGTTGGGTAGCTGAAACCAGTTCAGCTCGACGTTTCCGTTGTTGCAAGATGTCGTGCCCACAGCCAAACCGACTTGCGTCCCGCTACTTCCAAACTGTCCCAGGGCCGGCAAATCCCCGACAATGACATCCGGGCCGGGATTAAAGGCGTCTGGCGCGTTCGGTGTTCCCGCGCCGAGCCGGTTCTTGAGGGGGGGCAGGATCGCAGCTTGCATCACGCCGTTAACGAATTTTTGAATCTCGATAGGCTGGGTCAACGCCTCGAGAGAGATTTCACCCACGACATCGTGGCTTATTTCGGGGCGCCCGAGTTGATTCGCCAACGCCTCAGCGACCAAAAGCCTGCCGGCTCTGATTTGGAACGACTGGGTGCCGGCGTCGTATCCGTAGGATTGCCCTTCGATCTCGAAATAGACAATGCCATTTTTGCTGTCGCGAATGACCAGCTCAAAGGCCCCGGATTCCGTCTTTTCCAAGACGAGCTGGTGGTAGAAGTCGTTGAGAGGCGAAGGAAGCTCTGCCGCTTCCTGAGGGATTAGCGCCATCGACCCTGGTTGCGGGCCCCGAAGGACGTGATCGCTCACCAAGATGGTAAAAAATGAATCCGGGGCGACGGCAAAACGCAAAGATGTTTGCGCTGACTTTCCCGGTTGAGCGGCGACGTAACCGAGTCGGCTTAGATCGAGATCGATCGACACGCTTCCGCTGGCGGCGATCAGTCTTTCGACCGTTTCAATCTTGGTCTCCGCCGTTTCCTGTTTTTCTCGAGCGGCTGAGTTGTCCGAGCTGCTTCCGACAAGCAAGAGCAATGGTACTACAAATCCCTTTAGGACTGATTTAATCATTTTTTGAATCCCCCAGATGTGAAACCGGCTCGGGCCATGAACAGAGCCGGAGGCGAATCGTTGAGGATTCGGGTGGGGGATGTCAACTCAAAACCGCGTTTTCCAGTCAGTTAAGTGGGTTTTTGGCCAGGCACAGCACGATATTGTAGGGGCTGCGTTTTTCACGGCGTTAGAGTGGGTCGAGAGAGAAGAGGGGAGCGCGATCCACAGCAGGTGGGCGTGTCTCATTGGTCGCCTCTCCCTTCTCAAGGGAGAGGGTAGGGTGAGGGTTTGAGAGACGAGTGGGCCCCTCACCTCAGTCCTCTCCCCACGCATGGGGAGAGGAGGAAATCGCGCCGATAATGCGGCAATGGGTTCGCTAGTTTTGACGTAATCGGTCACTCGTAACGGAGTGCCACCATTGGATCGACCCGCGTAGCTCGGCGGGCTGGAAGGAAACATGAGAGCGCGGCCACAAGTGTCAGCAGTCCCGCAACCGAGAGATAAATCGACGGATCAAGCGCGTTGACCTTGAACAAAATGTTTTTCAAAGCATTCGCTGCAACGACGCCGAACAGAAGGGCGATGCCGCCAGCGCCGAGGATTAATCCGATGGCCAACTGCAAGGCACCCTGCCGCATAACCATCCGGAAAATGCGTGCCGCATCCGCACCGAGGGCCATCCTGATTCCAAACTCTTTTGTCCGTTGATTCACCGACAAACTCATCACGCCGTAAAGCCCTACCGCCGAAAGAACGAAAGCAACAATTCCAAAAATACTAAACAAACTCGCAATGATGCGGGGGCCATTGAGAATTTCAGAGTGCAATCGCGCCGGTGTCCCCGGAAAATACGTCGGCAGATTCGAATCGAGTTCAGTGACCGCTTTACTTAATGGCGGCCCCATATGCTCTGCATTTTGCCCGTTGCGAGGACGAACAAGAATCGTGCAAAATTGCGTGGCGGGTGTTGCGCCAAGGAGCGGGGTGTAAAATCCAGCCGCCTCAATTTGTTGATCAAACGGTCCTTGCATCAACATGTCGGGAACCACGCCGACGATGGTGCGCCACTCGGTTGGATTGGCAGGATTAAAGATACGGACCTGATGGCCGAGTGCGCTTTGGTTTCCCCAATGTTTTCGAGCAAAACTCGAATTCACGATCGCAACCGATTGCTTGGTGTCCGAGTCATCAGTCGTGAAATCGCGCCCCTCGAGAATTTTCAGGCCGAGCGTCGAAAAATAATTATCAGAGACCGATTCAAAATTGCCCCGGGGGCGGTCGCGATCGGTCAGGTAATTTTGACCATCGACTTCGTATTGGCCATTCGGAGCGAACGTCATCCGAAAGCGATCGCTCAGAGCGGCCCCGACAAACTCAGGATTAGCCCGGAGAGCGCGCACGGCGCGAACGAAGAATTGGCGGCGCGAGTCCTCGGTGGGATACGAACCTTCCATCAAACCCATGCGCGCGCTGTAGACCGAGTTTTCGTCGTAACCGTAATCGAGCTTCATTTGATTTCTGATCGATTTGATTTGCAACGTCGCCGCAATCAAGAGCGCGGCGGTCAACGCGATTTGCGCAACCACCAGGATGCGAGTGATCACACTCGTTAACCGGCCGCTGTTGCCGCGTCCGCCTTCTTTCATTATCTCGGCCGAGTTTCCTCTGGCGCTGAGATAAGCGGGAACAAGACCGGCAACGAGCGTTGCGATCAGCGTTATCACGATGGTGAAAACGAGAACGCGACCATCGATGATGAATTGCATCCAGTAGGGCAACGGAAATGGCCCTGCGCTAAATGCACGGACCAACATATCCACACACCAGTAAGCCATTAGGATTCCCGCGATCGCGCCAAGAACCGCAACGACCAGACTTTCAGTCAACATTTGCCGGACAAGCCTCCACCGTGTCGCGCCGAGCGCGCCACGAATCGCAAGTTCCTTGGCGCGTAAAGCAGCGCGGCCGAATTGCATGTTCATCACGTTGACACACGCGATAAGCAACACGAGAACAACGGCCGCGAGCATGGCCCAGACAATCTGGCGGAGCTGCACACCGGTGAACGCATTCAACAGCGGTTGGACACTGGCCGACGTGAAATTCTGATTCGTCTTAGGATTGTCTTCGGCCAAATGGCGGGCCAACGCCACGAACTCTGAGTTAACTTGATCGAGACTCACGCCCGGTTTAAGCCGGCCCATCACTGCCGGAGCGGAATTGTTGGCGCCGAGTATGAGTTGGCCGCGCGGCGTCGGCGGATACTCATTATATAGAGGCGTCCAAATCTCTTCCGTGAATGGAAACTTAAAATTTGGCGGCATCACGCCGATGATCGTGGCGGCTTTGCCATTAATTCGGATGTTTTCTCCAACGATGTTGGGATCAGTGCCGAAGTCGCGGCGCCAAATTTCATCGCTCAAAAGCGCGACCTTTTCCGAGCCGGGCTTGTTGTCGTCGGCTGTGAAATCACGTCCCATGGCAGGTGATACGCCGATGATCCTGAAGAGATCTTCTGTGATGTAGCTGCCGGTGTAACGTTGCGGCTTATTCTTGTAGGTCACGTTAACGGTAGACCCGCTCAGGTAGCCGGCCATCATTGAGAACGACTTCTGCCCAGCTTTCAGATCTTCGTAATCCTGGGCAGTCGGCATTTGGCCGAGACCGAAATTATTATTTTGAGCTGTCGCCTTGGGATCGATTAAGCCGACGCTAACGAGTTGTTCGGGGTGAGGGAACGAAAACCCGCGAAGCGCGATGGCATTCACCACGGTAAATTGTGTCGTCGCGCCGCCGATGCCGAGAGCAAGGACGAGCACGGCGAGAATTAAGAAGGACTTGTCTTTCAACAAAACGCGCAATCCGACGCGCACATCCTGAGCAAACGAATCTAGAATCATAATCGGTTAGTCCTGTTCAGCTGAATGGCTGTGTTGATGGTCAGTCAGTCTTCTCGTTTCCTGGAAAACGTTTTCGGCGCTCAAGCGCTTCAGATTGCTCTCTCCACCGGCATCCGTATGCACTGGCGATGCCACGCGATGTAGAGCGTGTTTAAGTCGTTCACTGTCAGTGACTAAAAGTTCTTACGAATTCTTGTGAGTTCGCGAAATAGCTTCGCTCATGGGACGGCATCGTCCCAGTTATGGGATGTGGATTAGAATCCACCAAGGTGGAAATCCGGGGGGACCCGCGTGTGCGGGTCGGGTTGTAGAGGCGCTTCTGCGAAGCGCCCTGATATCGACGTGATCCACAGAGCGGGCGCTCGAGGCCAACGAAGTCATCTCCCTGGCGCTTCGTCAGAAGCGCCCCTACAACTGCGTTCCGCCTGACGCGTTTCAATTGCGTGAGCTGTATATCGTTAGAATTTTATTTAAGTATGACAACGTTCTCCGAATGGGACAGAGTCCATTTTGGTTGAAAGGAGCGACATTCATGAAAGCGGTTAGTTTCGTTTCGGCACTCCTGTTTTGCGCGGTGGTTTTTGCGGGTTGTTCACGCAAACCGGCGCAAGTCGCACCGGACGGTCCTGAGGTGCTGGTTACAACGGTGAAACCGCAAGATGTCCCCGTTATCAAGGAGCGCATCGCGACCCTCGATGGCGTGGTCAACGCGACCATTGGGGCCCGTGTCAGCGGCCACATTATTTCCCAAAATTACAAGGAAGGGAGTGTCGTGAAAAAGGGCGATCTTCTCTTTCAAATCGACCCGCGCCCATTTGATGAAGCTCGTGCGCAAGCCAAAGCGACTCTGACCAAAGCACAGGCCACCCGATCCAAAGCGGAGGCGGATGAAAAGCGGGCCCTGGATCTTTTTGATAAGAAGGTAATCAGCTCTCAGGAACGTGACACTGCGCTCCAGGCTGCCGCGGCGGGCAAGGCGGACGTAGAAGCGAGTGAAGCCGCAGTCAAGCAGGCCGAATTGAGTTTGGAATATACCAAGATTACTGCGCCTATCGATGGGTTGGCCGGATTTGCGACAGCGCAAGTAGGGGACTTGGTCAGTCCAACCAGCGGTTCGCTCACCACAATTTCACAGATCGATCCGATTAAAGCACTCGTTACCGCAGGGGAAGGAGCGTTCACCGATTTTTTCTCGAAACATCCTGATTCGGAGGAACGTCAAGCATTTCTAAAGACTCTTGATTTCGAACTTATCTTAAGCAACGGAAAGGCCTATCCGCGCAAAGGGCAATTCTATGCCCTTGATCGCAGTCTTGATGCAAGGACGGGTTCGATTCGTTATGAAGTCACGTTCCCGAATCCGGGAGGCAACTTGCGCCCCGGACAATTTGGCCGTGTCCGTTTTGTTCTTGAGACCAAGAAAGACGCACTCGTTGTTCCGCAGGAGGCCGTCAGCGAACTGCAAGGCAGTTTTCAAGTCTGGGTCGTAGACCAGGACAATAAGGTGAGCGTGCGTCCCGTAAAAACAGGTGAACGCATCGGTCCGATGTGGGAAATCACCAATGGTTTGAAACCTGGAGAACGCGTAATTGTGCAAGGCGTGCAAAAGGCGAGGGGCGGCAGCACGGTTCGAGTGAAGGAGTGGGTACCGCCCGCGCCACAGATCGCGGCCGACGGGGCAGCCAAACAAGAGAATCCCTAACTCCCTGATTCAATGTCTGAGTTTTTCATCAGGCGGCCGATCGTTGCGATCGTAATTGCTGTCCTGATCACTCTGGTTGGGGGCGTCTGCCTTTTCACCTTGCCGGTAGCGCAATATCCGCAAATCGCTCCCCCGGAAATCCAGGTGCGAACGCATTATACCGGTGCGGATGCGTTAACGATCGAACAATCAGTCGCTGCGCCTATCGAGCAACAGATGAGTGGCGTGGACAACATGAATTACATGTATTCGATCAACGCCAACAACGGTGACCTGCGAATGCAGGTTAATTTCGATGTCGCGACTGATCCGAATATCGACCAGATCCTTGCCCAATTGCGCGTGTCACAGGCGCAATCGCAATTGCCGGCTGACGTCAATAACTACGGAGTCACGGTCCAGAAATCCACCCTCGCTCCATTGATGCTCGTATCGCTCAACTCACCAAAGCAAACCTACGACAACATCTTTCTCGCCAATTACGCTTACATCAACCTGGTCGATCAGCTCACGCGCGTTCCCGGTAT
This sequence comes from uncultured Verrucomicrobiae bacterium, assembly GCA_963751725.1. Lineage (GTDB taxonomy): Bacteria > Verrucomicrobiota > Verrucomicrobiia > Chthoniobacterales > UBA10450 > AV80. The sequence goes on along the minus strand of CAVVVQ010000030.1, from coordinate 262,254 downwards.
TTCCAATGTCCAGATTTTTGGGGCGGGGCAGTACGCCATGCGATTGTGGGTAAAGCCGGATCAACTTGCAAAATTGGGGGTCACGGTTCCGGACATCATCGCCGCGGTGCAGAAGCAAAATACGGTCAACCCTGCCGGTCAGGTGGGGAGTGAACCGATTCCGAGCGGACAAAAGTTTACCTACACCGTGCGCGCCCAGGGGCGGCTGCAAACGCCTGAAGAATTTGGTGACATTGTTGTTCGGGCAAATCCGGATGGTTCGGTGTTGCGGGTCAAAGACATCGCCAGGATCGATCTAGGCGCACAGACGTACAACGTTCGGGGCCGCCTCGATGGCAAGTCGAGTGCGATCCTCGCCCTGTATCAGTTGCCGGGAACAAATGCGGTCAAAGCAGCCGAGGGTGTGCGCAAACTAATGGCGGAAGCGCGCGATCGGTTTCCGGGGGACATGGATTACGTCATCGCGCTGGATCAAACGCGTGCGGTGACTGAGGGCATTCGCGAGATTGTAAAGACGTTATTCGAAGCGCTCATTCTTGTTGTCATCGTCGTCTTCATTTTTTTACAAGGCTGGCGAGCGACGCTAATTCCGCTTTGCGCTGTCCCGGTGTCGTTGATTGGCATTTTTGTGTTGTTTCCGCTTTTTGGTTTTTCCATTAACACGCTTTCGCTTTTCGGATTAGTCTTGGCGGTTGGCTTGGTGGTGGACGACGCAATTGTGGTGGTCGAGGCGGTCGAGCGTCACATCGAAGAAGGAATGGAGCCACGCGCGGCCACGCTTCAGGCGATGCGCGAAGTCTCAGGGCCAGTGATTGGAATCGCGCTCGTTTTGTCGGCGGTATTTGTTCCGACAGCGTTTCTACCTGGAATCACGGGCAGACTTTACCAACAGTTCGCACTGACGATTGCCATTTCGGTAATCTTCTCGGCCTTCAACGCGCTTTCGCTTAGCCCGGCGCTTTCTGCACTGCTCCTTCGGCCGCGCAAAAAAACCCGTGGCCCACTCGGTTGGTTCTACGATCGTTTCAATCGTCTTTTTGGGCGGGTAACTCACGGATATGTGAGCTTGTCGCATCTGGCGATTCGTAAAAGTTTGCTTAGCCTCGGGTTCCTGGCGGTCCTCGCGATCGGCGCAGTTCTTTTTGGCGCGAAACTACCTAGCGGGTTCTTGCCAGAAGAGGACCAGGGATACATCTACGCTGCAGTCCAGTTACCGGACGCGGCTTCACTGGAGCGGACGGATCTGGCCTGTCGAGACATCGAACGAATGTTACTTGATACGCCGGGAGTGCAGCACGTGACCAGCGTTGTTGGATTTAGTCTGCTGAGTCTCGTGCAAAACACCTACAGCGCATTTTTCTTTGTCACATTGAAACCGTGGGACGAACGAACGAAGCCCGCTGAACAATATCTGGCCATAAAGACTAATATTAACAAACAACTGTCCAGTCTTAGCGAAGGCATCGCTTTTGCATTTCCGCCGCCAGCGATTCCCGGCGTTGGGACCTCGGGCGGGTTTACTTTTGTTTTGGAAGATCGGGCTGGCAAAGACATCAAATTTCTTTCGCAGAATTTGAATACGTTTATGGAAGCGGCACGTAAACGTCCGGAGCTGGCTGGGCTGAGCACAACGTTCCTGCCAAATGTCCCGCAAATTTTCGTCAAAGTAGATCGCGACAAAGTCTTGAAACAGGGAATCGATCCGGGTCAGGTCTATCAAACGCTGCAGACTTTTATGGGCGGGTTTTTTGTGAATTACTTCACCCGGTTCGGACGTCAGTGGCAGGTATATATCGAGGCGGAAGGCGAATACCGAACCGATGCCAAAAATGTCGGACAATTTTTTGTTCGCAATGCCAATAACGACAGTGTGCCTCTTGATGCGGTCGCCAGTATCGAGCAAGTCTCCGGGCCGGAGTTCACCTTGCGTTACAATGAATATCGCTCCGCTCAGATAAATGGGTCGGCTGCGCCCGGCTACAGTTCGCTCCAGGCAATGAGCGCGCTCGAGGAAACCTTCCGCCAAACGATGCCGCATGAAATGGGATACGATTATCTCGGAATTTCGTTTCAGGAGAAAAAAGCGCAGCAAGGTGTGCCACCGGCGGCTGTATTTGGATTATCGATCCTGTTTGTGTTTCTAATCCTGGCTGCGCTTTACGAAAGCTGGTCGTTGCCGTTCAGTGTTCTTCTCGGGACGCCGATTGCCGTGCTGGGCGCATTCGCAACGCTGTTCCTGCGCGGAATGCAAAACAACATTTACGCCCAGATCGGGTTGATCATGCTCATCGGTTTGGCGGCGAAGAACGCGATCCTGATCGTCGAGTTCGCCAAAGACGAATACGAAAAAGGCAAACCACTGATTGATGCAGCGCTCGAAGGAGCGCGCCTGCGATTGCGACCTATCTTGATGACGTCGTTTGCTTTTATTTTTGGTTGTTTACCGCTTTGGTTTGCCACTGGTTCGGGAGCTGTGGCTCGTCGCGTTCTTGGATCAACTGTCATCGGCGGAATGATCGCCGCATCCGCCATCGCAATCTTTCTGATTCCGGTAACGTTTTATGTTATCGAACGGTTGTTTGCAGACCGAAAACGCGAAAAGCCGTAGGGGATTTTGAATTGCGGATTTCGGCTTTCGGAAAGAGAACCAGCTTCGCCATTGTCCCTTGTTTACCGATTGGATCGCGTTTTTGATAGGGTTCGAACTGGCAGAATGAGCGTGTTCTATGCTCGCCTCTCCCTTCTAAAGGGAGAGGGAAGGGTGAGGGTTTGAGAAGATGCGTCGTTCATCGCGCAGCGAAACGACTTGGCCCCTCACCTCAGTCCTCTCCCCATGTGTGGGGAGAGGAGGTCGTCGTGCAAGGACGACACAATGTTCATGCGTGCGACATTCAACAGATACCCGCGGGGAAACGCATTATTTTGGCAACGCGCCCGGGTTCAAGGCGGACCGGCGTTTTCGCGTTTCAACATGTGGACTCATCTCGGTTCTAACGCTAAACAGGTGCCTATGGGGAGGCGAGATCAAGTTCCATGACCCGTCCGTCCGTTGTTAGTCAAAAGTTGCCACGCGGCGTTAGCACGGTTGCGCTTGTTTTCATACTTTACTTCTGCACGTCCGGCGGACCGTATAGCACCGAGACGCTGATTCACTCAGTGGGTCCAGGATTAGGCCTGCTTATTTTGTTGGTTGTCCCAATAATCTGGTCGTTACCGGAAGTTCTCATTGTTGGTGAGCTGGCCAGTATGTTGCCGGAAGAAGGCGGTTACTACCGGTGGGTTGATCGCGCCTTTGGCCGTTTCTGGGCATTTCAGAACGGCTGGTTAACCTGGATGTACTCGTTAGTGGACATGGCAATCTATCCGGTGCTGTTCAACCAATATCTGCGTTATTTCGTTCCTGGATTGGATGCGCGATTCGAATGGATCGTTTCGCTCGCTGTAATTTGGGGCGCGACCATAATCAACCTGCGCGGATCGGTCCGTGTCGGGCGCGTTTCGATTTTTGCTGGTTTGTTTGTTATGTCTGGGTTTCTCGCGCTCTCGATTTTCTGCATTCCGCGGCTTAGTCATATTCCTTGGCAACCATTTGCCTCGGAAAATGCGCACGGCCTTGGCGGACTGGCGGTAGGCATCTCGATTGCACTTTGGAATTATATTGGCTGGGATAACCCATCGACCGTGCAAGGCGAAGTGAAGAACGCTTCGCGCACTTATCCGCGCGCGCTGGCGTTTGCGCTTCCGTTAGTCACGATCGGTTATTTTGTGCCTTTGCTGGCCACGCTTGGCGCGACGGACTGGACGACATGGACTGAGGGCAGTTGGCCGCAGATCGCCGTTGCCGCCGCAGGAAGCGCCGGTCGCGGGCTGGCTATCTGGATCGCGCTTGGCGGAATGATCAGCGCGCTCGCGCTTTTCAATGCGCTGCTCCTGAGTTACTCCCGCATTCCATTGGTCCTCGCCACCGATAATCTTTTGCCTGGTGGATTAGGCAAGCTCGATTCCCGCGGGACGCCGCGAAACGCGATCGTTATTTCGGCCATTTGTTATTCAGTATTCGCCATTGTGCCGTTCGGAAAACTGGTCATTGCGGATGTGCTGCTCTATTCCCTGGCGTTGTTTCTTGAATTCGGCGCGCTGATTCGACTTCGCAAAACCGAGCCGTCGCTCCGTGGCGCTTTTCGGATTCCGCTGAATCGTGGAGGCGTAGCGATTCTCGCGGCGTTACCGATGACTGTCCTTATCGGTGTGATCGCAATTTCATTTTACGATGAAGAGTACGGGTTGCCGGCTGTGATTGGTGCAGGTGTTGCGATCGCTGCGGGACCGATTGTTTATCGATTGGTCAATAGGCGTGTCTGCTCTGACGGGTCGGACTAATACCAAGGAGGGGCGGTTGCCGAACCGCCCACCAACGAGAACATGCTCAGCCTTCAAACGGCCACTCACCCATGCTGCTCTGGCCCTTCAGCCGTATCAGATTCGGCCGTCCGTGGCGGTTCGGCACGCCCCTCCTTGGATTGCCTCGATGCGGAGGACAGTCGGCACAGCTGCCGCTGAGGGCCTGTTCGAATCGATGCATGATTCAACTACGGCACGAATGGTGAAGCAACGTCGCCGAAGACGAATGCGTCGTAGTTCTGATCGGGTTGGTCAGCCTGGACATCGGAATATGAGCGAGCTGGCGGTGTGAATTTGTAGGTCCCAACGTTCGCCACCCCAGTAGTTATGCCAAGTCCAAATCGTTGGATCGCGATGACGTCGCTGGTGTTAACGCTGTTGTCGCCGTTCACGTCGGCGGCAAGCAGGCGACAATCGGTTAGGAAAGTAAACCCAAGGAAATGTCGTTGGGCCGCGATTACGTCAGTGGTGTTGATGCCTGAAGCGCCCGGCGGAAGAGCAGCTTTGGTTGGCGTTACGGTATATGACGCGCCGCCCGGAAGTGATGAGAATTGATAGGTGCCGGTCCCATCGGAGACCGTGGAATCGGAGACGCTTCCGGTAAGGGTAAACAGCACATTCGTTTCCGGCCGAAACAACGGGTCAGAACAATAAGAAACAGCGCCTGAGATTGTAATTTCAGTGGGCGGGTTGGAGTTGGAGTTGGTGTTGGCGTTGGAGTCGGTGTGGTGTTGGGTTGGAGTTGGAGTCGGTGTTGGTGTTGGTGTTGGTGTTGGCGTTGGTGTTGGTGTTGGTGTTGGAGTTGGTGTTGGTGTTGGTGTTGGTGTCGACATTGTGTACGGGATGTCGAATTGACTGTCGGCATCCGTTTCAGACTGATTCAGCCATGGCGAATACGTCTTCACGTGAATGATATTGTTGCTGGGCGAGAATTCATAGAGCCGCAGGAAACCGTTGCCGCCGTTAGTCCGATCCTGGTAATCAGCCATGACCGACCAAACCGTGCGACCGTTGAAGGTGTCGGTCCGTTGGCCTTCCGGTGGAGTGACATGGCCAGAGAGCATGAGAAACAAGTTCGGATTGGCTTTAAGGACGGTGTAGATCGCCTGGCCCTGTGCGCTGAACGATGCGTTAAACCCGCTGTTGATGATCCAGTGACTAACGACAATGGCTCGACGGTTCGGAATTGGTCTGCAACAAATTGTTGGCCCACGTCAGGACCGGCGAACTGGTCGTCATCGTCGGGTCGTATTCAAAATAGACTACGATGAAATCCATTCCGCCGGCACTGAATAGATCGTAGTGGTTATCATTGTTCGTCCCTTGGTGTCCGCCGTAATAGTTGTAGGGCAGGAAGTGGGCTTCGCCGAAGTATTGATTGTAAAAAGTGGTCGTGCCGCTGGCGCTGCCTCCGGGCGATTGATCGTGATTTCCGACCGAGACGCCATATGGGATACCGTTAGGCAATGAAGGTGGTGACTGGGTTCTCGAGCCGATAGAGAGCGTTGGTCGCCACTAGCCATTCCGCGTTGTTGCCACTGTTATCGCCGTTTTGAACGCAATCACCTGTGTGCCCGACATAAACGATGTTTCGAGCGGCCCGATTATTCACGATCCAATCGGTTTGACTGGTGAACATGGCGGGCAACCCGCCATTCAGGCTCGATGAATAATATTGTGTGTCCGGCAGGACGACGACAGTGAAGTCGCCGGTTGGCGTCGGCGTTGGTGTTGGAGTTACGGCTAAAAGGGAGGCTGCCGTTCCGAGAAAAAACAGCAGCAGCAGTCAGTACACTCCGTTTTACGTATCGAAGCCGCGAGCGCATTTGTTTCTGTGAGGTCGAGCCGGTGTCACGGCTCGGAGAGGGGCACTATTAATGCAAAAAATGTCTAACGCGTCGAGCTCTTTCTGAAAAGACGGGGGGGAAAGGGCCACGGATTGACACCCGCCTTCGTCGAGGCTTCGGCGTGGCAGGCGGATTAAACACGGAATGGGAGCGATGTTTCTGAGGTCCCTTTCGAGATAGTCTCATCAACAGCGGTATTCTACGGTCTACCGCTCGATGCTATAGCACGATTTTCGAAAAGAAAATCGATCCGTGTTATTCCGTGTTTGTCCGTGGCCTTTTAATTCGTCCCGCCATATTGTTCGTTCGTAACTTTCTCCATCCACTCGACGGCTTTGCCATCGAGCGCTTCCTGAATGGCGATGTGAGTCATTGCGGTGGTGGGGGCGGCGCCGTGCCAATGTTTTTCGCCGGGCGCGAACCAGACTACGTCGCCGGGACGAATTTCTTCGATCGGGCCGTCCCAGCGTTGGGCGCGACCGGAGCCTGATGTGACAACAAGGGTTTGACCTAACGGATGTGTGTGCCAGGCGGTGCGGGCACCCGGCTCGAAGGTAACGCTGGCGCCACGAACCCGGGCAGGTTCGGGCGCTTCGAATAGCGGATCAATCCGGACGGTGCCAGTAAACCAATCCGTCGGACCTTTGTTTGAAGGTTGTGAGCCTGCTCTTTTGATTTCCATTTTCGCAATTCCTCCAATTCCAATTACTGATTTACAGGATTAGCCACGGATTGACACGGATTAAACACGGATGGCAGCATGGTTATCGGTCGACGCTCGTAGCTCGCGCCGCGACTGGCCGCATGTAAGCGCCGTGCACTGAGCGACATGGCCGCTCCGTCGGCGATAGAGGTGAGATTCTATTTTACCGGTAACGGGTAAACGGCCGGGCTTGCGTTTCCGTCTTTGTCCAACGCGCGCAGGCCGAAGATAACGTTATCCTTTGAAACTTTTGGAATAGTGAATCGGGTTACGTTACCGGCCGATTGAGAATGCTGCCAGTCGGGAGCTGTCGTCTCGCGCCAGACAATTTCATAACCAGCGAGATCGGGTTCGCTGTTAGCGATCCATGTTAATGTTGTGCTGTTAGTCAGTTCTTTCGCCTCGATTTGGACGTTACGCGGCGGAGCCGGAGCCAGAGCAGCCGCGCCCAAGGCGGCGGCGTTTACGCGTGCCACCTGCGCGATGTAATCAAAGTCACAGAACTCCGGTAAATCGCCGAATTGGACGTCTCCCTCTTTGCGGAGGTCCTGATGTTGGTGGCGAAAATCTTCGTTCGGTTCCGTCATTCGCACGGCTGGAAATCCGGCGTCAAGAAAAGGACTGTGATCTCCGCCTCGCAAATACCGGTCACGTCGATAGATGATGTTTACCGTCATCTTCTGCACATTGTTTTCGGCAACCGATTTGATGAACCGTGCGAGTTCGCGCGACGGACTATCGTTTTCGCCGCCGGTGCGAATCAGCGTGCGCAACTCATCTGGAAGTTCTTTTAGCGGCGGGACGCCTTCGGCAAAGAGTCGCACATGCTCCTTGTCGATTTGACCATCGTCTCCATGGGAGCTGCCGATGATATCGTTAGTTATCATGCCTGCCACGTTCCACTTTTTCTCTTTGGCCATGTTTGCCCAATGAGTTGATCCGAACAATCCTTGCTCTTCGCCGGCGACCGCCATAAAGACGAGCGTCGCGTCCCAATTTCGTTTCGACATCACTCGCGCCATCTCCATGACTGCCGCCACACCGGAAGCGTCATCATTGGCGCCGGGGGCATCTGCGATAGCATTCATTGGATCGGTTACGCGCGAATCGTAATGTCCACTGACCACGTAGATGCGATCGCGTGATTCCGGCTGCGATCCGGGAAGTGTGGCTACGACATTGACGACCTGCGACTTCTTTTGGGTTTCGCGGTCCGGGTGGTTGTGTGAACTCGTCCATCACCACCTGCAATCGACCGCCGAATCGCTGCTGTAACGCGCCAACTCCGATTGAATCCATTTACGAGCCGCGCCGATCCCGTGGGTTTCGCTGGCGGTCTCGGAAAGGGTATGTCGCGTGCCAAAGCTGACAAGCTTGCGAATGGTTGCCTCGATGTTCTTCGGTGAAATTTCCCGAACGACATCAGCAATCTGCGTCTTCGATTGTTGCGGTTCGGTAGGCGTGGCGGCGTAGAGTTGCGCGGGGAACCAACCAGAGATCGTGAGCAAAACTGCTGCTAGCCGTCGCATCAACGGTTATGTTGCCATCGCCTTGGAAAGACTCAACGCGTTTTCCCTTTCCTTGGTCCTCGATGGGGCAGGCCGGGGCGCGTTCGGGAGATAACTGGTTCTCGCTCGCTCATCGACTCTGCCTGTTCATAGGGAATCAAATAGTAAACCGTCAGGACAGCGAGGATCATCGCTAGCGGCACGAAGTTTCGGGATTCGCGCAGCCAACTGAAAAACAGGCCGGAGAAAAGGAGAACCGGCAACCAATAAAGCGCGAGCGACCGCAGTGCCCATGGGCTTTTGTTCCAGCCAGCGATGGTAAATGGAATGAAAATCCCGGCGGTGTAAATGAATCCCGGAATCCACTCACGATAGTTGGAGAGATTACGCCCGGCCTGATCAAACCCGGTTCCACTGATTTGTTGATAGGCCGGAACACCGTGCAAGACCCACATCCGGGCGAGCAAACAGATGCCCAGCGTTGAGAGTCCCAAGATGGCCGCTTTCGGGAGGTAGAATTGTTCGCGCCACCGAAAGAACACGTAATAGCCCGCCATTGCTGCGACCGTTTCCTTGGCCAGACAACCAATTGTTACCGCGAGGACGAGATAAACAAATTGCTGTGTTTCGACAAAAAGGAACGCGAGCACAAAAGAAAGGTGCGACATCGGATCGGTTAATTGACCGGCGTAATAGCGGAAACTGACCGGCATGATCACCGCGAGAAGCGCCAGACAAAACAGGCTTCCACCATGTCGCAGAGAACAGTCGCGCAAAACGGTAGTAAGCGACGAAGAAGAGCACGCCAAAGAGGTTGCGATAGCTGTCGCGCGCGATGGCAAAGTCGCCGGTCACTTGTTCGAATAATCGAACGAAAGAATTAGGAAGGAATCGGTAGCTGTGAGGCGGATTATCCGGCCGGAGATCGAGCACGCCGGCATGCATGTTGAGCTGCCAATCGAGGTTGGGTGTTCCTCGAAAATACATGCCTCGATCGACCCAGCTGTAGTGAAGGTAATTGACGGTAAAAGCGAGAACGAGACAGAGAAGGAGTGTTCCGATCTTTTCGTGCTTTGGCGAAGTCTGATCGAAAGCATAACAAAGAACGAGAGCAATAATGGTTGGGAGATAGGCGAAGATCTGGCCGACGCGCGGGTAAGGCGGCGCCGGCAGATGGAGAATAATTGGCAAGAGAGCGACGAATGTGCCAATAAGAATCAGCACGACGACCATCCAATTCGTACGAGCCGCGATGCTCGGCGAAGTTGTTTCGGATGACATGTGAGAGAAGGGAGTCGCGCTCCGCGTGGAGCAGACTGAAATGCTACGACTCTTGTGTTAGTCGGTTCCGGAAGCGCTCACAAGGAAATCCGATTGTTTGAAGAGAATTCGATTGATCCGGCCACGGACGAACACCCGCCTAGCTTGTGTTGGGGCGTGTTGTAGTGGCGCTTCTGCGAAGCGCCTTGGTGTGGACGTGACGGAGAGATTGGCCGCTCAAGACAGATCGAAGTCAACTCTCTGGGCGCTTCGCAGAAGCGCCACTACAACTGCGTCGTCCCACGTCGAATACCCGACGGCCCACAGGGCCGTGGCTACAGCACCGCAATCAGAATGCTGTGAAGATTGAATGGAAAGCGGGGTTAAAGCGTCAAACTTCAAACAGGCCCGGACTCCGCCTGGCAATCGAATTCCTAGTAGTAGGAACGCAAGTATCGAAGGCGATTCATGATAAACAGAATTCTCCTTGGCAAATACCGCCTCTTAGAAGATGAAACCGACGACGCGGAGGATAACCGCGGCACGTCATTGGTTTACCGGGCGCAAGACATCGATTCCGGGGAAAGAGTGGTGGTCGAATTGGTGCCCGTGACTTCGCTGAAGCCAGCGGTGCGGACACGGCTTGAATCAGAAGCTGTTGCGGCGAAACAGTTTGATCACGTAAACACCGTGCGTCTTCTCGATTTCGGAGTTGAAGAGGACCACCTGGTTTACGTGACCGAAGAGTTGCAGGGAACTGCACTTGCGGAGTGGGTTAGGGTCCATGGGCCTCTGGCCACCGGGGCCGTCCTACGAATTGCCGCGCAATTGACCGGCGCCTTACATGCGGCTGCGGCGCATGGACTTCTGCATCGCACCATTAATCCGGACAACGTGATGCTGGTTCCCGGCCAAACGGCCGAAGGAGACTGGCCACTTGTTAAGCTGCTGCACTTTGTCGGAACAACCCCGAAGGTATCTGATGATGATGGTGCGGTGGCGGCTTTTGACACGTCACTGCATTACATCAGCCCGGAACAGGTCCGAGGCAGCAAGGTCGATTTGCAGTCGGAGGTTTTTTCGCTGGGCGCGACGATGTGGTTTCTTTTGACAGGCGTGCCCCCGATGGTTGCTCCGAAGGGAGCGAAGGTGGTCGTGCCTTTAATGCCTGGTGGTAATGTGAGCGGCATCCCCAAGAGAGTCTTGCGGTTGCTCGCGCAGATGCTGTTCGCCGATCCGGATGCGCGCCCGAATCTAGCCGAGTTGCAACAGAGACTCCGTGACTGCCAGCTTCAGGTGGACCGGCGCGAAGCGATGTCCCGCGGGTTTGGATCCGCCGCAATTTTTCAGCGTCCTCGCCGGGTTCCGTTTTCAGGTTTGAGGCTAGCCGGGACGCTCGCACTGACGTTATTGCTGGCGGCAATGGCAGCGTTGGCGATGGTGACTGTGCCGAAATATCTCAAACACCGGCGGGTAATTCGCGGAGAGGAACCGATCGGCGTGCCGATTGGTGTGGCGAACGCTGATTCGGCCGTGGAATCGCCTTCGACACAGTCGACCGCTCCACTGACGGCGAACTCATTGCCAGCTAATAACGGAACAGTCCAACCCACTTTGCCGCCGTCTCAATCCATTGCAGACGCCTCGAAGGATGTTCTTTCATCGACTCCAAGCGAGGGGAATGTGGCGAGTGTTAGAACAGAGAATACAAATTCGATTGCGAACGACATTGCGCAATCCAGTCCGGCATTATCCGCCCCTCCGTCGTTAGCCCCTAACGCGCAATCAATCACGGAGGGAGCAATCGCTTCCACCGGAATTAACGGTTCTCAACCGCAAGTTGTTGACCGACCGAACGCGGATCTTTCTCGTCAGTCTGCAAACGGAACTCCTCAATCGTTGCAAGAAGACAAGATCGCCGGACACCAAGTGCGTCGTGCGTTACCGGCTGGACCAGGTCCGAACGAACCGCAACCAGCAGCACCTGCGGAAGGGCCGCCTGCGTCGTCATCGGAGGAATCGACAGCTACTGAACAACGCGATTCAGTTACCCAGGACAATACCAATTCCGTCGATTCAAGTACGAAGCGATCTGATGCAGCGAAACCGCGCGATTCGAAGCCGACAGCCTCGCCTCGCTCGCGTGAATCCTCTGAACGGAAGATGCGGCATCGCCGGCGAATGATAACGCAAATCTATCCCGACGGATCGACTCGGGAAATTCCGGAGCCGATGGCACCATCAAGACGGGTACGGGGGCGGGTTGTGGGGATTGCACCTGACGGCAGATGGCTGGTGTTACTACCTTATTCGAACGAAGTGATTGCGGTGCCGCCGCCGCGGTAGCAGCTGATGGCTGATGGCTGCACGCGTTCACTCGATGTTGATCACGACCTTGCCGCGAGCGTGGCCTTCTTCGACATATCGGATCGCGTCGGGAACCTCACTGAGCTTATAACGCCGATCGATGATCGACTTCAGTTTTCCGGTTTGTGTCATTTCGGCCAGAGTATCGAGATCGTTGGCATTCAATTGAGCGATCATCATGCCCATTTCTTGTTTGCCAGAAAGTGACATCAATTTCGCCTTGAGCGGTCGAATCATAGGCCCAATGAACCCTTGCTCGTTTGGGCCGCCACCGCCGATTATGACATATTTACCGTTAGGCGTGAGCGCGTTCCGGAATTCGGATAACGAGCGATTTGCCACATTATCGAGAATGACATCGTAACGTTGGTCGCTCTTGGTGAAATCTTCTTTGGTATAATCGACCACTTGATCAGCCCCGAGCGAGCGAACTAATTCAATGTTCTTCGTGCTACAGACGCCGGTCACGTTCGCGCCGAGCGATTTCGCAATCTGAACGGCAAAGGTGCCGACGCCTCCTGATGCGCCGTTGATTAGGACCTTCTGGCCCGGTTGAACTTTACCCTTATCGCGAAGACCCTGTAGCGCGGTTATGGCAGCGATCGGGAGCGAAGCTGCATCTTCGAAGCTCAGGTTAGCCGGCTTAAGAGCAATGGCGCGATCCGCGCGACCACAGACGTACTCTCCGAAAGAACCAGTCTTTCCCCCAAACACTTCGTCACCCGGTTTGAACTTGGTCACGTTTTTGCCGACCGCTTCCACGACTCCGGCAAAATCCACACCGAGACGGGTTACCTTTGGTTTGCGGAGACCAAACTCCAAGCGGGCGATGTACGGTGTTCCCCTGACATAATGCCAGTCGAGCGGATTGACTGATGCCGCCCGGACTTTGATCAAGACTTGATCGTCATTTGGCACCGGTTTTTCGACATCTTCGATCTTGAGCACGTCAGGCGAACCGTAATCGCAATAGACAATTGCTTTAAACGGATTGGATGGCGTTGGGTTTTTACCGCAGTCGTTAGTCGAAGTCGCGTAAGCGAACAGGAACGCGGCCACGAGCATAAACAGAATTGTGAAAAAGCCCCATTTAATGATGCGTTTGAGTTTCATCGATTTGATCCTCCAATAGTTCTCTGACTCAGAATGTTAATCGCTTAGTTACGCATATGCGCGTTTTTTCGGAGAAATTAGGCAGTGGCCGGCTTAAAGCCTGGGGGATTTGGGCGCGGCTCTTTCGCACCCCGGATTAATAGCCAGAGAAACGTCAGTTCACCAACTCCAAGAATCATTGCCAGGTCGCCGATGGGCTCCGCGGACGGCAGAAGAAGAGAGACCGAGGAATTGATCACGTAGCCTCCGCCCGCAAACATCGCAGCGATGCCAACAAAGCGGGGGATAAAGCCGGATCGCATAACGACGATGCCGAAAGGAAAGAGCCAAAGGCCCCAAAAGATTTGAGCCAGGGCAACTCCCTGGTTGTGTAATCGGATGAAGAATAAGACGAACGCATCGAGCTGCGCCTTATCGAAGACGGCAGTGAGAAATACAGGACCGCGGGCGAAGGTCAGCGCAGCAAGGTCGTTCAAGGCATTGAGATACGAAATAGGAACGGAGATCAGAAAAAGGATCATCATGGCCATGGCCTGCTTGTGGCTGACCGCCTTGAACAGGCGGTAGAACGCCAGAACAGCGAAAATTGCGACGGTCGCCGAGAAGAGTTCGACGGCCATGCCGAGCCGGAGCAAGGCCTCGGAGTCGCGGACATTACTGGCAGTCGCCCCGGCGTCTCCTCGCACGATCAGCACACTGGGGACATAGAGAAGGGCAAAGGGCGCGGGCAGGCAGCTTACGAAATATAAGAGGGCCGCAATCCTGGATTGTTTTTTGAGTGAGTCGAGGCTGTGGATCGTGCTCATTCGATTGTGATTACTGTTTTACCGCGAGCGTGACCTTGATCCGTTTAGCTTCATGCCTAACTAGGTGCGACATATTCCTGCCATCCGAATCAGAGCGCCCCGCGATAGCGGCGCAGACGAACTGCGGCCGTGAGAAAAATGGCGGCGAAGATCAGACCGATCCAGAGCCCCGGTGTGCCAAGAAATTTCCCGGGGGTCAGTTGCGCGAAGGAAAAGATTGATTCCTTGCCCTGCGGGTTAAAGGCAAACGCTTCCGCCGCGAATCCCATTAGCCTGTGCCTTATCATTGAAGCGAAGTGCGAAGTGTCGAAGGTGATTTTTTCGAAAACGCTAATGATGAAGAGTGGCAACACGGCCCAGAGAAAGGCTGCGCGTCGCACCCAACCCGAAACGAGGAGGAGCCAGCCATAGATGGGGGCGTGCCAAAGCGCCAGCACGGTCAGACTATAGAGAAGAATTAATGATTGCTGGATGAATGGAAAATTTGTCCAGGTTGTGGCGGGACTAATTCCGCTCATGAACAGCACAGCGCTGCTCGCCAGTAACATGATCAACTGTGTCCCGACAATGATTGCAAAACTAACCAGCGGCATAACCAGCAGTGGAACTGTTACCTTCGAGAGCACCGTGGTCAGGTCCGATACCGGCAGAGATTTCCAGAACAAAATGCTGCGGTCGCGTCGTTCGCCGTACAACGCATCGAGACAGTAGAACACGCCAACGACAAAGACGGTTATCAGGATCATTATCGCCGCCAGATTGTACGGCAACGCGATTGCAGTGCGCTGAAGCAGCGGATCGAGCAGTAATGCGGCGCGTCTGCGGCCCGGCAAACCGTGCACAGTCACAAGAAAACCAAACAGGACGACGACCGCAACGGCCAACGGTGCCAGATAAACAGAACGGTTTTCCCACACCTCGCGGCGGACCGACCAAAGGAATGGCTGAGTCGCGTTGGCGGTGTGGCTGGGTGGGGGCGGAGGTGCGCCCGATTCGTGGGAAAGCGCGGGGATGTTGTTTGGTTCGCGTATTCATCTGGTGAAAGAAAAATGCTGCGCTGAGATTGCGGGAAAGGACGGTTTTGCTACACTCCGGACGGGCAATGGAGTTTGCCGTTCCTCGTGAGGGGAAGAACCGCATAACGAGCTGATAACTCCTGCAAGAACATAAGAGGAGGAGTTATGCTTGGGTTGAAACAGATGCTGGTCGTTGCGCTCGGGGGCGCGTGCGGTTCCGTTGTTCGTTATAAATTGGGCGGGTTGGTCATGCACCAGACGCCAACGTGGCAATTCCCGTTGGGCACGTTCATGGTCAATGTGATCGGGTGCCTTGCCATTGGCATTCTCGGCGCGTTGGTGGAATACCACGATCTTTTTTCCCCAAGCTCGCGGCTCTTGCTCTTTACGGGGTTGCTCGGGGGATTCACCACATTTTCGGCTTTTGGATATGAGACCGTGTTCCTGTTGCGGCGCGGTATGATTCAGGTGGCGTCGCTTTATATTGTGTTGAGTGTGCTCTGTGGAATCGTGGCGATTTTCGGCGGAATAGCGCTGGTCAATCTGCTGTGGCGCAACCATCACTGAGACAGAATGGGAGGGGAGATGCGCCCGAGTCATTTCGGCGCTCCGGTGTTGTTTCCCATAACCGCGACGAACACATCTGCGATGCTCGGCCGGCGCACTTCTCCGAACCCGGCGATCTGATCGCGGTTAACCTGATCAAATAGCATAACGCTGCGGCCAAAGACCGGGCGTTCGTGAATCGGGTTGAGTGTTCGCGCGGTGTCGACATGTTCCGGGCTGACCATCACTTCGAGGTAGCGCGATTCAAATTGTTCCATGCTGCATTCGAGCACGATTCGGCCGCGGTTGATGAACATCAGATCGGTCAGGACATCCTGGATCTCTTCAACCTGGTGGGTCGTTACGATAATGGTGCGGCTGCCATTAAAATAATCGTTCAACAGAGAATCGTAGAACTGTTTTCGGTAAAGAATGTCGAGGCCAAGGGTCGGTTCATCGAGGATGAGCAGTTTCGCGTCGATCGCCATGACCAGGGCGAGATGCAATTGGGCAACCATCCCCTTTGATAATTCGCGGATTTTGCTGGTCCGTTTGATTACGGTCTTGGACAGGAAACCTTCTGCCTTGGCGCGGTTAAAGCGCGGGTGAACGCCAGCCACGTAATCGAACGCGCTGGAAACACGCATCCAACGGGGTAAGACAGCGACGTCGGCTATGAAGGAAACGTCGCGCATGAGCTGATCGCGCGCGTTCCATGGGTCCCGTCCGAGAACTTTCAATTCGCCTTGGTAATTAGTTAGGCCGAGAATCGCGTTGAGCGCGGTTGTTTTGCCTGCGCCGTTCGGACCGATCAAACCAAGGATGCGGCCTTCTTCCACTCGCAGATCAATTCCGTCTAACGCGACTGTTGAACCAAAAGTTTTGCGCAGTCCGCGTGCTTCTATGCAGGTCATGGATTCAGCTTTCCTTTCCTTCGGGTTTGGACGGCGATTCGTACGGGCTCGCCATCTCGAGTAATTCTTTGGGCTTTAGTCCGAGGCGTTGAATGGTGGCTTGAATGGTCGGCCATTGTTCGGACAAGAACTTCTGCCGTTCGTCCTGGAGCAAGCATTCACGAGCACCGGGTTTAACAAAGAGGCCGAGGCCGCGCCGTTTTTCGACGAGTTCTTCGTCGACGAGCTGCTGATAGGCTTTGAGGACGGTGAGTGGATTGACGCGATATTCGGCGGCGACGTTTCGGACGGAGGGGAGCGGGTCGCCCTCTTTGAGGGTGCCATCGAGGATCATATGGACACCGAGGTCGCGGAGCTGTCTGTAGATCGGCTGAGTATTATTCCAATCACGGTTCATTCAGGATCTATATTAATAGAGAGGGAACGATGGGCTGGGTGTCATATAGTGTTATAGTGAACTACAACAGTAACTCTGTGGCAAGCGCTTTTTCGGTTTCTCACTAAGAAACGCGGCGGCGAGCCGCGACCGATTACCGGACGTCTAATGGAGCGAACGGCTTCCTAGATATTCTGCGAGAAAGCGGCGAAGCATCGGCCCGAACGAGCGTTCCTTGTCTATCGTGCACGTCTTGGAATGCGGCGGAGCACCGCCGCTTTAGTTCGAATGTGTTGCAGTCCGGAGCCGAAGAGCCAACAACGTTTTAGGTTCCGCTTTTGCGCATCAAGCCTATAAGCCAGATCGCGAGCATTACGATGGCGGCAATCCAAAGAATATGCAGGGCCACGGAAGTGATGGCGAGAGTTACGCGGGCTATGACCCAGAGAACGATTAGCAGTAACGCAATAAAAACGAGCGAATGTCTCATATCCATTAATCGCGAATCAGAGCTTGCTTACGTCTATTGCGATTGCGGTCAGGGCCATGGGATGTGTTCCGTTCGGTCGGATGGTGGGCATGGCTCCGATCGATTGACTTCATGGTCACTGTCCCCTTAGATTCCGGGCGATGCGGGTCGTCCGAATCATTGCGGCGGTATTGATGGGTCTCTGGTGGATTCCAGCGACGTCGTATTGCATTCTGGAGCGAGCTGGCATTGTGCAATGCAATGACTGCTGCACGGATGCGGCTGACGATTGTTCCACCGATGGTTGTGGTGTTGGATGCAACGCCCTGGCCAGCACCGTTCCAAAGGCCGCTGCATCCCTCGAACGAGTAACCTTGGCGCTTCTGCCGGATGATGCAGTGCTCGAAAAGGCGATTGCTCTAGCTGGCCAAACTCCGTGTGCGCCGCGATGGCAAGTGCTGCCGAATCGACTTGAGTTAGGCGAATTTCTTGGCCGGACCGCAACTCCGGCGCGTGCCCCAACCTTGGTGTAGTTAGGCTCCGCTTTCGCGGACCAGACCTCATCACTCCGAGCGTTAACGCGCTCATTCTGCCCAGAGAACATCCGGGCGCTTCTATTCATTCACATTATGGCACGACAAGATTGCGAAACATTTTATCTTCATCATCGTCGCGATAGCGACTGCGGCGGCGGGAACAGGTGACTCTCCTCAATCGAGCACGCTCGACGGCATGGTCAGCGAAGCGTTGGCGAAAAATCCGGAACTGAATTATTACCGAGCCGCGATTGCTGCGGCCCAAGGCGAGCGGCGAACAGCCGGGGGTTATCCGAATCCGGAATTGTCCGCGCAAGCGGGTGCGAAACATTCCGAGGACGCCCAGTCAGGTGAGACAGGGACAGGTTTAGCGATTTCCGCTTCAATCATGCAAACGATTGAGTCATCGAGCCGGCTCGACGCTACGGAGCGCGATTGCCGAACGGCAGGTCGAGCTGGCTGAGATTGGGTTTGCGCAGTTCCAAGCTGCGCTGGCGGCGCAGACGCGCGCAGCGGCTTTTGAGATTGTCATCGCCGAGGAGAACGCAGCAGCTGCGACGGAGGTGGCAAAGCGGTTTCGCGGGCTGGGGGAGGTGCTTCACCAGCGCGAGGCAGCCGGGGTTGGTCCGGCTTTAGAAATGAGCATCATTGATGCGCAGGCGGCCAGCGCAGACCGGCGAGCGAACGAGGCGAAGCTGAAGGTCAGCACTGGGTGGATCAAACTTAATCAATTACGAGGGCAACGGTTCTCGAGCCGGACAAGTATCAGGAGTAATCAATCTTTCATTTCGGTCGCCTGAACCTAACGATACACTGGTTGAACGCGCCTTTCGATACAGCTTCGACTTTGCGATTGCGACAGGCAGAACTCGCGCAACAAGGTCTCCGAGTTTCTCTGGCGCGGAATGAAAAGTATCCCACGTTTTCGGTCGGCCCGTTTTTTTCACATGAAGAAAGCGGGAAGGTTGGTGAGAAACAGAATATCGCTGGAATGGCGATGTCCGTGCCGATTCCGTTGTGGAATCGGAACGTGGGGAATATCGCCGCGAGCCAAGCCCGGCAGGAACAGGCGGAAGCGGCCTTTGCGGTCAGCCGTCGTGAGGTAGAACGAAAGACCGCGGAAGCAGCTGCGATATACGCAGCAAAGGTCGAGGAGTTGTCACGGTGGGAAGTGAACACCATTGACAGAATCCGGGAAGCGGCCGGCGTCTGCGGATTTGCATTATCGATCAGGCGCGATCCCGCTGACCACCTACGTTGAGATTCAGAAACAATATCTCGAGAGCCTTGAAGGAATGCTCGAGGCAAAGACCGAAGCGCTAGCGGCAGCGCAGGAATTGGAGATCCTAACCGGCCTCAGACTTTTCAAGACCGCTCGTGCTGAGGCAAAGGAGGCAAGACGATGATCAACCGGATTATCGAATTTTCGCTTCGCCAATGGACGTTTGTCCTGGTGGCGAGCCTTCTTCTGGTATGGCGCCGGAGTTTGGTCCGCGTTGCATCTTCCGATCGATGCGGTGCCGGATATCACGAACGTGCAGGTGCAAATCAACACTGAAGTTCCGGCGCTGGCTCCGGAAGAGATTGAAAAACTCGTTACCTTTCCGCTCGAAACGGAATTTTCGGGTGTTCCTGGAATGACCGAAGTTCGATCGCTCAGCAAATTCGGTCTTTCGCAGATGACCGTAATTTTCAAGGACGGAACGGATATCTACCGGGCGCGTCAGCTTGTTGACCGAGCGGCTGCAAAATGCGGCGGAAAAATTGCCGCGCGGTCTTGCGCCGAAGCTTGCTCCAATCACGACCGGCCTTGGCGAAATCGTTTTTTATATCCTCGATTACGCCCCGAATGCTCCGGACAAGCCGGCCACGCGTCGCGAACAGCTGATGGAGCTTGAGATCATCCATGACTATCAGGTGAAGCCGTTGCTGCGGACCGTTCCCGGTCTGGCCGATGTAAACGGAAGCGGCGGATACGAAAAGCAGATCGTCGTATTGCCGAACCCGGAAAAACTGAAGGCAGCGGGTTTAACTGTGAGTGAACTAGCGGAGATCATTGGTGAGAATACGCAAAACGCCGGTGGCGGCGTGGTCAATCAAGGTGATTCGCAATTGATTGTGCGCTCGGTAGGCCGAGTGCAGACCACCAAGGAGATTGCAGAACTTCCGGTTAAGTTTGCTGCCGGGGTGCGGCCGTTGCTGGTCAAGGATCTTGGCGGAAGTTGCGAATTGGTCACAAAGTGCTCGAACGGGGGCGGCGACGGAAAACGGCGAAGAATCGCTCTTGGGCACGGTCCTGATGTTGAGCGGAGAGAACAGTCGGATCGTCGCGAAACGCGTCGCTGATAAGATCAAGGAAATCCAGGCCAAGCTGCCTCCCGGTATCGTGATCCGCATTGTATATGACCGGGCGGATTTGGTCGATCATACGATTGATACGGTCGAGAAGAACTTATTCGAAGGCGCGATCCTGGTCGCGGCGGTGTTGTTGGTCCTGCTAGGCAACTGGCGAGCAGCGCTGATTGTTGCTTCGGCTATCCCTCTTTCGTTGCTCTTCGCCATGACCGGCATGGTCCGTGGCCGTGTTTCAGGAAACCTGATGAGTCTTGGCGCGATCGATTTCGGACTAATCATTGATGGCGCAGTGGTGATGGTGGAAAACATTGTGCGGCAGCTCGCAGTTCGACAGCATCAGCTCGAACGAAAACTGAATTTCGAGGAAAGGTTCGAGACGGTCTTGAGCGCGAGCAAAGAAGTCGGTAACCCGATGTTCTTTGGCGTACTGATTATAACGATTGTTTATCTTCCGATTCTCACGTTAACGGGAATCGAAGGGAAAATGTTTCATCCGATGGCCGTGACCGTGATGTTGTGTCTCGGGAGCGCGCTCGTCCTGGCTTTGACCCTTATGCCCGTGCTTTCGCTGCTGTTTCTTCGCGGTCGAATCAGAGAAAGGGATAATTTCGTGATGCGATTGGCAAAGGCTAGTTACCATCCAATTCTGAATCTCTCGTTTCGGTTGCGGTGGCTGGTGGTGCTTGCCGCTCTCGCGCTCTTTGTCGCCTCGCTTCTGGTTTTCAAGGGATTGGGCGCGGAGTTTATACCGAAGCTCGATGAAGGATCTTTTACTGCGCTGATCACTCGAGACAATAGCATCAATCTCGATACGGCGGTTGCGATGCAGAAGAAAACGGAGAAAGCGGTTCTTGAGGGCGTTCCCGAAGTGACACGGGTTTTTTCGCGTCTCGGGACGCCGGAAGTTGCGACCGATCCGATGCCGGTAAGCGCGGCGGACGTGTTCATGTTTTACAAACCACGAGAGGAATGGCGCAAGGTTGATAACAAACCGATCAGCAAAGATGAACTCGCCAGAATCATCAGTGAAACGATCGATGCGAAGGTGCCTGATCAAGAAATGATCATGTCGCAACCGATTGAAATGCGGTTCAACGAATTGATGGAAGGAATTCGCGCAGACATCTCGGTGAAAGTGTTCGGTCTTGATTATGACGAATTGGAAAAAATCGCCGGTGATGTAAAAGAGATCCTCGAGAAAATTCCCGGAGTGGGGGAAGTGGAGTTCGAAGCCTCGGGTCGGACCCCGATGTTGGAGATTCGAGTAAATCGGGACGCGCTGGTGAAATATAATGTTCACGCCGCGGAAGTGAACAAAGTGATCGAAGCGTCTCTCGGCGGTCAGGTTGCCGGGATGTTTGTCGAAGGAAACCAACGCTATGACATCGTGGTACGGCTTCCGGAAGATCTGCGTGAAAAGATGGAAGCGATTCGTGAACTTCCAGTCCGTGTCAGTGAGACGGGTTTGATCCCATTGACACAAGGTGGCTGACTTCAAAATCACCAAGAGCGTCGATCCAATCAGGAGAGACTTTGGTCATCGGCGCGCTGCCATTCTGGTAAATCTTGGCTGGACGCGATCTTCAGGGGTTTGTTCGGGAAGCGGAAGAAAGAGTGCGATCGGAGATAAAGCTTCCGCGTGGATACGCGATTGAGTTCGGCGGACAGTTCGAGAATCTGCGTGAAGCGCAGGCGCGCCTGGCGATTGTCGTTCCCGCAGCGCTGTTGTTGATTTTCGTGCTGATTTTCATGGCGTTCGGAAGTCTGCGGCAGACGCTATTGATCTACACGGGAATACCGCTGGCAGTGACGGGTGGAGTGTTTGCGCTTTGGTTGCGCGACATGCCGTTCAGTATTTCTGCTGCGGTCGGTTTTATTGCGTTGAGTGGTGTCGCTGTTCTGAATGGGGTGGTCATGATCACATATATCAATCAGCTTGCGCGCTCGTGGAATCGACACGCGATTAGCTGTGGTAGAAGGTTCGTTGACCCGGCTTCGGCCGGTCTTAATGACAGCGGCAGTGGCAGCGTTTGGTTTTATTCCGATGGCGCTTTCGACCAGTGCCGGTGCGGAGGTGCAAAGACCGCTGGCAACGGTAGTCATCGGCGGGATTATCAGTTCAACGTTTCTGACGCTGCTTGTGTTGCCCGTACTTTATGATTGGGTGGAGCGCCGGCGACCGCGAGATGAAATCGCCGCAGATTAGTAACCACGGTTTGCGTTTTCGTATGTGAGCGCGACTTTGGGCGGGACGGAGCCGGCCATGAAGGGACACGTTCGATCCACGATTAATCTGCAACAGTTTAGGAGCCGGATTGCCGGGTGGTTTATCCTACTGATCGGGGTTGTTTCACTACTTTTGCTTCCGCAACCGCAACCGGCAAGAGCTCAGGTCCCTTCAGCGATGTCGGGTGCGGATGAAACCCAGAAGATCCCCAATGATCAATTGGATTCTTTAGTTGCGCCGATAGCGGTTTATCCTGACCCGCTTCTCGGCCAGGTGTTGGTGGCTTCGACGTATCCGCTCGAACTCATGCAGCTCCAGGATTTCTTGAACCAGAATCCTTATCTCAAAGACAAAGCGCTAGGAGACGCGGTTGCGCTAAAGCCATGGGATCCAAGTGTTCAGGCGCTGGCCATTTTTCCAGAGGCCGTCAAAAGAATGGCGGACGCTCTTACTTGGACGACGGATTTGGGGAACGCGTTCCTGGCGCAGGAGTCTGATGTAATGGATTCCGTTCAGCGCATGCGTCGTCTCGCGCAGCAGAAAGGGACGCTTCAGTCATCGGAACAACAAAAAGTGGAGAGCGAAACTGCGGGGGCTAACGAGATCATCACCATTGAACCCGCTGATCCAGAGATGGTCTATGTTCCCTATTATGATCCGACGATGGTGTATGGTGCGCTGGTTTATCCGTACCCGCCGATTTATTATCCGCCGCCGGGTTATTATGAGCCGGGGAGAGCGATTGCGTTTGCTGTCGCGATTGCGCTGGGCAAAGCGTGGAATGGTGGCTGGGGTTACGCTTGCGCCTGGGGGAACCGTGATATCAACGTAAACACCAACAACGTATACGTCAGAAATTCCACGCGGACCGCGACTGGTATTCAAGGAAATCTCAGTTCACCTAACAACCTTGGTGGCGCGACCAAGTGGCAACATAATCCAGTCCATCGCGGTGGCGCTCCCTATGGAAACAGACAGCTGGCTAACAAATATGGCGGTGTGATTGATAACCTGGGCGGCGGAAATCGCCTTGATGGCGGCGGTCGCGCCAACAATCTGCGGGACACCGGTCGCCTCAATGACGGAACGAACGGCGCGAATATTCCCGCCACTCGCGCGAATGGTGGGGATCGGATTGGGGATCAGAACGCGTCGTCATTTGGAGACGCAGGAGCATTTAACGGCGGTAATAGAGATTTTAGTAATGCCAGCAGCAACCGGGGCGGCAACAGCATGAACGCTGGTGGTTTCCATGGTGGCGGCGGCGGTGGAGGCGGCGGGCGCGGTGGAGGACGCAGGAGATAGAGACTTCGATGAGAATGAGAATCTCTTTGATCGCGCTTTTCTTGATTGGTTTAACCTGTGCCGGCCTTCCATTGGCCGACGCAACAAAGCCAAAACCAGATTCCGCAGCTGCCTCGCCCGCAGGGCCTAAGGAGTTCAAAACACCAAAAGAAGCAGCAGACAGTCTGGTTCAGGCCGCGGCCGCGTTCGACGTTGTGATGCTCAAGGAAATTCTTGGACCGGATAGCGTTGACATCATTAGCTCGCAAGACCCGGTCGCCGATAAAGAGCGAGCCGTTAGGTTCGCGGCTAAGGCAAAGGAGAAAATGTTGCTGGGCGCCGATGCGAAAAACGCGAATCGAGCAATCTTAACCGTAGGCAACGATGATTTTCCGATGCCGATCCCGATCGTCAGAAGAGCTGGTAAATGGCATTTTGACACGAAAGGTGGCCGGAACGAGATCTTGTTATCGCAGGATTGGGACTAACGAACTGGATGCGATTGCGATTTGTCGCGGGTTCGTTGAAGCGCAGCGACAATACGCGCAGGAAAAGCACGATGGCGCCCGAGTAAATCAGTACGCACAGCGGATTATTAGCAGTCCTGATAAGCATGACGGTTTGGCCTGGCGAAATCCCGATGGGACATGGGGCGGGCCTGTTGGAGAAGGCGTCGCGAGAGCTTTGGAACAGGGGTACTCAAAGCAGGGGAAACCGTTTCATGGTTATTATTTCAAAGTGCTAACGAAACAGGGGCCAGCTGCGCCACTCGGGGAAATGGATTTTGTGGTGGACGGCGCAATGATCGGTGGATTCGCGTTAATCGCGGCGCCGGCTCAATATCGCGTCACCGGAGTGCAAACGTTCATGGTCGGACCGAACGGAGTTGTTTATCAGAAAGACCTCGGACCGGATACATTGAAGCTGCTGGAAAGCATGGACAGCTTTAATCCGGACAAGACATGGAAACCGACAAATGATCGGTGGCCGGAAGTGAAGCCGAAGGCTGACGGCTAATTGCTGAGAAGCGCCACTACAACACGACCCTACACCGCGCTGGCAAAGGAGAGTCCCGTGGATAAGAGTGGAGGCCGCATGCGACGACTTGTCTTAGGGACGGCACTATTCCTGGCCATGATCACTTGGTTGGTAGCCGATCCCCTTTTGCCGGTCGGTGATGAGATGACTTGGGAGTATCAATCGACAGAATCAAACACGGGCGATCCAGGCCCGGTTCGTTCGACTGTAACTGTTCGCGCCAGCAAGCAATTGCTTGAGGGACAGGAAGTGATGCGATCTTGAGACGATCAACGGCAAGAATCAGATCATGAAGACTGAATTAATCACCGCGGGCGATCACGGTGTTATCTGTGTGGCGCGTGCTGGACAGGCCGGTCCAGTCGTAAAGTTAGCAACACCGGAAACAGTCGTTAGTGCGCCACTAAAGGTTGGCGCGAAATGGGAACAACAAGGGGGAGTGGCGGGGATTCAAGTGCGTCAACGCTGGATCGTCATCGGTGAAGAGGCGGTGACGGTGCCGGCTGGCCCATATCAAGCGTTCCATCTTCATTGTGAAGATTCGTCGCTCATTTCCGTGAAACTGGATCGCTGGTTTGTTCCCGGAGTGGGTTTTGTAAAGGAAGTCACGATGGTGAAAGGGCCGGGCACGCTTCACCGGGCCACATTGGAATTGCAGAAGTTAAACGTAGGACCATTGAAATCGGAACTGAAACCGACGCCCGAAGTAATGGCTCCGGCAACGCCGGAATCGATTCCACCGCAATCGGTCATGACGAGCGAGCCGGCAGCGACGCCTGCCGCAGGAGCGAAATTACTTACCGTCGAGGTATCGAGCGATTCAGGTGGTGGGTTGAAGACCGAATTCAAATCGGATGTTCCTAACATCTATGTGCGATGGCACGGGAACGGATTGCCGAAAGACGCGACCGTCCGGGTGGCGTGGATTGCGGAAGACGTTGGAGATTTGGTTGAGCCAAATTTCGTGGTCGACGAGACGGAGACAGTTGCTTCTGCGCCGGATACGAGCGCGCGATTCACCTTGAGTCGACCGGAGGACGGATGGGCGGAAGGGAAGTATCGCGTTGAATTCTATGTTGATGAAAAGCTCACCGAAACCGTCAAGGTGACGATTGGGAAATAAGAGGCCACGGACGGGCACGGATTAAACACGGATGGATGGAAGTCCATTCCTTGCCCGTGTTTAATCCGTGGCCTTCTACTTTCCGCCGAAGCGTTGAGCCCATTCGGCGACTTGGGTATCCTCGATTTTGGCAAAGAGAACATCGGGGACACTGATCGCGTTTCCGGGCGTCAATTGATTGGTCAGGTCAGCGATTGATTTCGGCCACGGCAATGGCGCTTCGTTCTGGCCTAACGCGCGCATGATCTTAGCGGCGGCAATGGGAATGAATGGCTGAGCGAGCGCGGCGAAGACCAGTGCGAGATTGAGAGCGTAACGAATCGAGACGCCGGCAGCGACCGGATCCTTCTTGATTTTCATCCAAGGTTCGGCTTTCTGAAGATATTCATTTCCGATCACCCACATCGAACGCAGTTCGTTGGCGGATTTCCGAAATTCCATCGCTTCCAAGATAGTGCTGTCAGGGTTGTCAGCTTTTGGTCGAGCGCAGCAGTGGTTTCAGTTTCGAGCGCGCCATACTCGCCCTGGCTCGGAACTCTCCCGTCGAATCGCGCCGTGCAAAACTTCGCGATCCGATTGACGAAATTGCCGAACACATCCGCGAGATCGTGGTTCACGGTGGTTTGAAAATGTTCCCAGGTAAAATTTGAATCGTCCGATTCGGGAGCATTGGCGAGGAGATACCAGCGCCAGTAATCGGCAGGAAGCAACTCCAGCGCCTGATCCATGAAGATGCCGCGATTCCCGGAGGTGGAGAACTTTCCTCCGTAATAGTTCATCCAGTTCAGGCCCTTGATGTAATCCACCACCTTCCATGGTTCCTGCGATCCGAAGAGTGTTACCGGGAAACCGACGGTGTGGAACGGAACGTTGTCCTTGCCCATGAACTGGACGTAGCGAACATCGGCGGCGCCTTCGTCTTCCCGCCACCAGCGTTTCCAATTATTTTTGGTGGCGTCGGCCCATTCCATGCGTCGCGCCGATGTATTCGATTGGCGCGTCGAACCAGACATAGAAGACCTTGCCTTCAAAGCCGGGACGAACCTTTCCCTTGTAGGCCACAGGAATTCCCCAGCTCAGGTCACGGGTGATGCTGCGATCATTCAATCCTTCATCCAGCCATTTGCGAGCGATTGAGGTAACCAGAAGCGGCCAGTCCTTTTTCGAGTCGATCCATTCGCGCAAACGGCCTACCATTTGCGATTGGCGAAGAAAGAGATGCTTTGAGTCGCGCATCTCGATATTGGTCGAGCCGGAAATGGCGGAGCGCGGATTGATCAGGTCGGTTGGATCAAGCACGCGGGTGCAGTTCTCACATTGATCGCCGCGGGCTCGTTCGTAGCCGCAATGGTTGCAGGTGCCGACGACATAACGATCGGGGAGGAATCGACCGTCATCGATAGAATAGACCTGGCGAGTTACTCGTTCTTCGAGAAATCCGTTCTGGTCGAGCTGATGGTAAAAATGCTGGGTGATCTCGTGGTTCTGTTGCGAGTGCGACCGGCCAAAGTAATCGAAGGAAAGCCCGAATCGTTCTCCGAGATGCTTTCTGCAACTGCATGCATTTTCGCGCAATAATCCGCGACCGGAAGTCCGGCCTCGTGGGCGGCGAGCTCGGCCGGGGTGCCGTGTTCATCCGTTGCGCAAATGAACAGGACCTCATTGCCCTGGGCGCGTTGGAAACGAGCGTAGGCATCCGCGGGAAGCATCGAGCCAACAAGATTGCCGAGATGCTTTACCCCGTTGATGTAGGGCAGCGCTGAAGTGATGAGATAGCGGCTCATTCTGTTAAGTTCAATTGGCCAGGTGAGCGACACTTTCTCCGAAAGGACAACAGGCAA
Organism: uncultured Verrucomicrobiae bacterium; assembly: GCA_963751725.1. Classification (GTDB taxonomy): domain Bacteria; phylum Verrucomicrobiota; class Verrucomicrobiia; order Chthoniobacterales; family UBA10450; genus AV80. The sequence goes on along the minus strand of CAVVVQ010000030.1, from coordinate 234,524 downwards.
TGTGCTCTGCTCGACATGTTTCGGCGTCGGGATTAGTCCGGACGACCTCGGCAACGACGTCCTTACTCGGCGGAAGCGTAGAGGACCATACGTGACGACGTCTGATGACCAGTCTAATCCCAGCCAATCTGGCGGCCTTTGTTTTGTTCTTCGAGCCAGGCATTGAGTGGTTTGAAATATTCGGCCATGGCGCGGGTGGAAATATCTTCGCCGGTCGCCTCCTTCAAGACTTTGCGCCAATCTTCGGTGCTGCCTTTCTTCAGAATGTTGTTCAGCCAGGTCCCGACCTCCTTGTTATCGGCGTAGTTACAGGCTTGCGGTGGCTGGTGCAGAATTTTGCGCGCGATGTAGTCGTGCAGCTGGAACTTAAACACCGTCGCAAACGCGTAGTTGTAATAGTAGGCCGGGTTATCGTTGATGTGGGTCTTGGTCGCGGCGTCGCAGAATTCCTCGCCGCGCGGCGAAGGCGGTTCGACTCCCTGCATTTCGCCAACGTATTTCCACCAGCGCGCATTCCATTGATCGGCAGGAAGATTGTGCGCGTAAACGTCGGCTTCCCAATGCGGCATCGTTCCGCAGGAGAAATAAATGAAGGGAATGGCGCGGGCGAGCGCGTCATCGAGAAGGAACGCGGTCATGTCGGGCTTGAAATCCTTTGGCAAGACTCCGCGTGACTGCAGATAAGGAACCTGGCTCGAAGCGAGCGAAATCAGTTCGCCAACGCCTTCGTGAAATCCGGGAGCGGCGCCGGTCCGGAGCAAGATAGGGAACTTCGGGCCGCGAGTAGGCTTTGAAATAATAACCGTGACCAAGTTCGTGGTGCGCGGTGAAGAACCAGCGCGAATTTGGCTCGATGCTTTGCAGCGAACGAATGTCGTTCTCGAGATCGACGTGCCAGCACGAAGCGTGAGTATTTTTCTTGCGCTTGTCGCCGGCTGGAACCGGATAAAGATCCGATTTCTTCCAAAAACTTTCCGGCAACGGCGAGAACCCGAGGCCGGTGTAGAATTGTTCGGCCGTCTTGATGATCCATTCCGGCTGGCGGCCCTCGAAATACTTGTCGATGTTGGCGGCATCGACCAGCCCTTCCCATTCCTGGGCCCAACGATTGTTAATCCAGTGGGCCGGAATTTTCTTCGGAACAGGCTGATGATATTTCTCGGCGAGCTTGTATTTCGTCCAGGTATGCAGTTGCAGATAAAGCGGACGCAAGGTCGCCATCCAGCCATCCAGCATCTTGATCATCTCATCCGTGGTCATCCCGTAATTGGCGACCTGGAGCGAAAAGTAATCGGGATATTTCATCTCCTTGGCGACGCCGTTTCGGAGATCGCGCAGCACGACGAGATTTGGCTTTCAGCGCGGGCCCGGATTCCTTCGATGCTTCCCAGACTGCTTTGCGCTCGGCCAGATCGGTGCTTTTCTCGAGTTTATTGTCGATGTCGTTCGCGGTGATTTTCTCGCCGTTGAGCTTGAACTCGAAACTGTTCAGGATCGACGCCTGTTTGGTTTCGGCTTCAACGCGTTTTGCGACCAGATCCGGATTTGTCATCGGCCCTTCCGCCGCGTTCAGGAGCAATTGCTTCAATTGGCGGACTGTGACTTCGTTTAGTTCTTTCGAGTGCGTCAGCAGATCGCGGGCTTCGGTAATGAGCGCAGGATTGCCGTTGAACGCGGCGTAGGCTTTACCCGCTGCTTCATTCGCAGCGTCATGCTCCGGCGTGACGTCGGTGACGGCAAGCCATTGCGTCTCGCTGTTAACGCGATAAAGCGCCTGATATCCGGCGTTCGCCAGCGCGAGAAAACGGTCGGCTCGTTCCTGAATCGGTGAGGATGCAGCGAGCGCGACCACCGCTGGAAGCAATAGGCCCAGCGATATCGTTGCTGTTAACGAAAGCGTTCGGTGTTGCATGCGCAAAAGGTAGTTTGCGCACGCTCCCTTGTGAAGCGTTCGTTTTCGAAACGGCCTACGCCGCCGTTAGACAGATGACGTAGAGCGCTATCGCGATCGGCAGTGCCGCAACCCCGGCAACCATGACGTAGACCAATGTTTCAACGATGGAGTGTTCGGTGCCTTCGATGCCGAATACGGTCCGGCTCAGGTCGCTGAATTTCGGAGCCGACTCGGGTCGAGCTGGCGCATGACTGGTTCCGCTACCGCTAAGCTGCGGTTCGTCCTGAGGAGTGCGGAAGTGATAATCAACTAATGGATGTGTGGAGTGCGGTCGAAGCGAAGAAACGTCTTCGTTCTTCCGAACTAACTGTCGTGTAATGGCTGTATTTGGTTTCATAGAAAGTGGGCGGCAGAACCGTTCTGCCTCAATTGATGCACGGCGGCACGAACGTGCGGCTGTGGTGCCGGAAGCTGGAGCAGCTTCGAGGCCGAAAGACCCGGGGAAAACTGACTTATAATATCAATAAATTTCGATTCTGCGGAAGTCCGACTGGCGCCGTTGGTTACAGCTGGCCCGGTTCAAACTTTGCGCAGATGAAAGATCGTCAGGGTAAAAGGAATGTCAACGATCTTGAGCCAAAAAAGATTGTAAACTATTTGTGAACAGAATGTTACAAAAGTGAGAAAATTCTCGTTTGGCCGCCGGAAAGCAATTCCTTAGAGCGAGACATTATGGCGCCTCCTGTCGTTCGGGCCTCGGATTATCCGAAAATGACAAGCCGAATTGAGTCCGGTAATTGGCTGGCTACGTTGGTGACAACGCTGCCGCTTAATAACTTAGTTAACGTATTACGTTGGGAAACCCCGATGATCAGGTAGTCCACCCCGAGCGTGGCCGCGGAATCGAGAATCGTCGACGCAGCGTCCTCGCTGACGGCATAGACCGGCAGGACGCAGACGTCGCGCTCCTCGCCGGACTTTAGCATGAGTGACATGATTGCGCTTGCAGTGGGATCGTTCTGCCAACGAGCTCGACCAAGTTGACCGCCACCGCCAAAAAATACATTAACCTCTTTAACGTAGAGCACGCAGAGAGTTGCCTTCCGCAGTTGGGCTTCATCGAGGGCAAAGCTTAGGACGGAAGTAATACCGCGGGCGGCGACCATGATTTTTTGGCCTTCCTGGAGACGCGGTTGCATGGTTGCGGCGAGGTCCGGGGAAACCATGTCCGCCACCTGTTGAGTCACAGTCATTGTGGTCAGGCCCTGGCGTTTTTGAGTGTAAGCGCGTAAGGCGAGGCCGATGCCGAGGACGCAGATTACGAAGAAGAGCGCGTCCGGCTTGGTCCGTGCCAACGTGAGTTCCACTGCCATCAGGATGAAAAAGGTGGTGGCAAAGAGCAGGCGATCGTACCAAGTGAAGCCGGCTGTTTTGTTCACGGCACACGATCCGAGATTCACGGTGATTGCTCCGACCACACCGATTGCATAGAGCCCGGCGAGCGATTCGAAATTAGTAGCCGTGAGTAAAACTATGCAGGGCAAACCTACGGCGATAACGAGCGGATAAAGTGGAACGCCGTGTCGGTTTAATTGTTTGAATTGTCGCGGCATCTCGCGGTCGCGAGCGGTCATGTAAAGCAGGCCGATCATAGCAACGATGGCGGTATTAGCTGCGCTCAGGAGCAGGAGAAGGAAAACAATGCCAACGATCCACCCAACGATGGCGCCGACAGTTGGGCCAAAGGAGGCAGTGGCAAACTGTTCCCCTACGAATCGCAGCATGTCTTCCTTCCGGGATTCGAGAATCGTGGTGATCTCAGTGCGGCTGAGTGGCCCGATGGTTTTGGCGAATACGCTGGGAAGTGAGAGCATGGCCCAACCAAGCAAGGCGGTGCCAACAACAACTTCGATTGCGATCGGGACGATAGCCTTGAGCGATTCGATGCCGGACTCTCGGTTTGTCGGGAGTCGAGCCGGGATCGAGTTTCATTACGCCGGTCAAGTTCGCAATCGCTTCGACACCGGAGAGGGCGAGAATTACGCCCACGAATTGCACCCAGACTTTCGCCAAACTTGCATGGCGAGGTTCGAGAAACTTCGTGGTGAGATGCGGAGCGGCCAGGGCAATCAAGCCGACAACGACGAGCATCGTTGGGAGGGCCAGGATAACGGCGAGGCTTCCCGAGTGTTTCGGTCCGAACCAATTAATAAAGCCAAGGAAGAACAGGAGAACGATCGTGGTCAGGGCGATATGGTCAGTGATAAACTTAAGCCAGCCGACCTGTTCCATTCCCGAGATCACATAGGTCAATCCGGACCAACCGCTCAACGCAGCTGTTACAGTTAGGTCGGCTACCAGGAGAAGCGCGCCAACCACGGCCAGCAATCGCCCTTGCGAACGAGCGGCGGAATAAACGCCGCCGCCCTCCGGGAAATGGCGACAGATGACCGCATAATTTACCGCGACCAGACGCGGTTACAGCGCAAACGGCCAGGATGATTTGAAGCGAGGCGAATCCTGCCGCCATGAAGGCGAGACCGATAACGTAGGCCTTGCTCGTGCCCCAGTCGCCATAGAGCAGGGCAGCCGCCCGCTTCCAATCGACGTTACGCGGCCGATGTGCGGTGCCCTCCGCCAGGATAAAGTCATCAGCCATCGCAGTGAGTGGTGAATGTCGATTGGTCCGCTCGGTTGTAGGCAAGCTCTTTCTTGGAGCTTTGTCCAGCCCCCGCGACGGCCGGTTGCCAGAAGGGAGAGAATCTCGTTAATGAATTTTTAACGGTTTCCGGGCCAAAATTGATTCACGCTGCCGCAAAAGCCCGTTTTACGTTGGACGCTATGAACGGATTCATTGCTGTAGGAATCATCGTCTGGCTTGTTTTCATCGCGAGCGCTCTCCATGAGTTCTTCGCCACGAAGGAGAGCGGCCTATCACGGGTCACCTCGCGGACGGCTTCGCGCAAACGAACGCGAAGGGCAACTACTGGTTTCGGCGGCGAGAAAAAATAATCGCCGACTAGGGTTGAAATCGCTCGCCAAGGTGGAGGTCAAGTGAGCGACCTAATTTTCGTCGGAATTGTGATTCTGTTTTTTCTGCTAAGCGGCCTCTACGTGCGCTTTTGTGAGCGCCTTTAGGAGAACGCCATGGAAACAATCGTCGTCGCAATCATCTCACTGTTGCTATTCGCGTACCTCCTTGTGGCCATGATCTGGCCGGAAAAATTCTAGGGAACGACCATGCAAGCTTCAGGTTGGATTCAATTCGCCATCTACATCGTCGCGCTAGCGCTGATAACCAAGCCAATGGGCCTGTACCTCGTGCGCGTTCTCGATGCCAATGGCAGGACCTGGCTCGATCCGGTTCTGCGTCCGCTGGAGCGGGTCACCTATCGGTTAATGAGAGTCGATTCCCGGCAAGAGCATGATTGGAAGCAATACACGCTTGCGATGCTGCTCTTCAGTCTGGTCGGCTGTCTCTTAACGTATGGCATCTTACGGTTTCAGCATCTGCTACCGCTCAACCCGCAGGGTCTTGGTCCACTGAGCGAACATCTCGCGTTCAATACCGCGGTCAGTTTCACGACCAACACCAACTGGCAGAGCTACGGCGGCGAATCGACCATGTCGTACTTCTCCCAGATGGTGGGACTCGACTTTTCACAATTTCGTTTCCGCCGCGACTGGCATTGCCATTGCCGCAGCGTTGGTCCGCGCGATTGCCCGGCACTCCGCCAAGACGATCGGCAATTTCTGGGTCGACCTCGTGCGAGTGACTTACTACCTCCTGATTCCAATCTGCCTCGTCTTCGCCGTGTTTCTCGTATCGCAGGGGATGATCCAGAACTTCCAGCCATATACCAAAGCGAAGCTGGTTGAGCCTATGAAGATCTCGGTCGAAAAAAAGAACGACCAGGGAGAAACGATCAAGGACGCCGAGGGCAAGGCGGTCACGGAGGAACAAACCGTCGAGGAACAGAACATCGTGCAGGGACCGATGGCATCGCAGGTTGCGATCAAGATGCTTGGCACGAATGGCGGCGGTTATGCCAATGCCAATGCCGCGCACCCATTCGAGAATCCAACACCGCTCTCGAATCTCATCCAGATGCTGTCGATTTTTTCGATTGGCAGCGGCCTGACCTACTACCTCGGCCGGATGGTGAAGAACCAGAAGCATGGCTGGACAGTCTGGGCCGTGATGACGCTTCTATTTGTCGGCGGCGTCTTGGTGGCGTGGTATGCGGAGGACGCCGGCAATCCCATTCATCAGCAGCTCGGCATTTCCATTGCGGATGGCAACATGGAAGGCAAAGAAGTCCGCTTCGGTATTTTCAACTCCGCGCTCTTTGCCACCATCACGACGGATGCTTCTTGCGGCGCAGTTAACGCGATGCACGACTCGTTCACTGCGCTGGGCGGTTTCGTCCCGCATGTTTAACATGCAATTGGGCGAAATCATTTTTGGAGGGGTCGGCGCAGGCCTTTACGGGATGCTCGTTTTCGTCGTGCTCGCGGTCTTCATCGCGGGCCTGATGGTCGGCCGGACTCCGGAATACCTGGGCAAGAAAATCGAGGCCTACGACGTGAAGATGGCCATGCTCTCTTTGCTGATCCTATCCTGTTCGATCCTCGGTTTTGCAGCTTGGGCGGCGGTGAGCAAATGGGGTTTGGCCGGCTTAAATAACAATGGGCCGCACGGGTTGAGCGAGATTCTTTACGCCTTTAGCTCAGGCACGGGAAACAACGGGAGCGCGTTTGCCGGATTGACCGCAAACACCGCTTGGTACAACACCACGTTAGGCATCGCGATGTTGTTCGGCCGATTCCTAATGATCGTCCCAATCATGGCCCTAGCCGGTTCTTTGGCAGGAAAGAGAGTATCGCCGCCGAGCGCAGGCACATTCCCGGTTTCTGGCGGCACATTCCTCATTCTACTCATTGGCACCATCCTGTTGATCGGCGCGTTGAATTTTCTGCCGGCCCTCGCGCTCGGCCCGATTGTCGAGCACTTCCTCACCCTCAAGGGAAACCTCTTTTGATCCACCCTCGATCTTTATGACGCAGACATCTCCTTCTCTTTTTGATTGGAAAATTGCCGGCCCAGCGATCGGCGACGCGTTCAAGAAACTGAACCCTCGTCTCATGGTCAAGAACCCCGTCATGTTTGTGACCATGGTGGGGGCGGCGCTCACGACTGTGGGAATTTTTACCGCTGAGCCGGACCTGCGCGGATTCGTCGCGCAGTTGGCGATCTGGCTTTGGTTCACGGTACTGTTTGCAAACTTTGCCGAAGCGGTGGCGGAAGGTCGCGGCAAAGCGCAAGCCGCCAGCCTCCGGAAAGCGCGCAAGGAAACGATGGCCAGCCGCCTGCAGAACGGCCGCGAGGAAAGCGTGCCCGCTCCAATTTTGCGGAAGGGCGATTTGGTTGTTTGCGAAGCGGGCGACATCATTCCGGCAGATGGCGACGTGATGGAGGGAATCGCGAGTGTGGATGAAGCCGCGATCACCGGTGAATCGGCGCCGGTTATCCGCGAGAGTGGCGGCGATCGCAGTGCGGTTACCGGTGGCACACGCGTCCTGAGCGATCGAATTGTCATTCGCGTTACGATGGAGAAAGGGGAGGGCTTCCTCGATCGGATGATCGCATTGGTCGAAGGCGCGCGGCGTCAAAAGACTCCGAACGAAATCGCGCTGACCATCCTGCTTGCCGCGTTGACCCTTATCTTTCTGCTCGTCTGCGTTACGCTGAAACCGTTCGGAATCTATTCGGCCACGATCTTCTCGATTCCCGTTCTTATTGCGCTGCTCGTCTGTTTGATTCCAACGACCATCGGCGGACTGCTCAGCGCCATTGGTATTGCGGGAATGGATCGGGTTTTGCAGCGAAACGTTTTGGCGATGAGCGGTCGCGCGGTGGAAGCAGCCGGCGATGTTGATGTCCTGCTCCTCGATAAGACTGGGACGATCACGCTCGGCAATCGTATGGCCGTGGCATTTCATCCTGCGCCCGGCATCAAACCAGAAGAGCTTGCCGCTTCCGCGCAGTTGAGTTCCCTCGCCGACGAAACGCCGGAAGGGCGTTCCATCGTCGTCTTGGCCAAGGAAAAGTTCGGTTTGCGTGCGCGCGATATGCAAGGAACTGCACGCCACGTTCATCCCGTTCACCGCGCAAACACGCATGAGCGGTGTTGACCTCCACACAACGAATTCTCAGCCGATGATGCGGGTTCGCAAAGGCGCGGCCGAAGCAGTGCGTGCGTTTGTTGAATCAGCGGGCGGAATTTTCCCACAGCCGGTCGAGAAGACGGTCGATGAGATTTCGCACCGCGGCGGAACCCCTCTGGTCGTCGCTTCCGAAATGACGACGCTGGGCACGATCGAGCTCAAGGACGTCGTGAAGGGCGGGATCAAGGAGCGTTTTGTTCACCTTCGCAAGATGGGAATCAAGACCGTGATGATCACGGGCGACAACCCGCTTACCGCGGCAGCGATCGCCGCTGAGGCTGGGGTGGATGATTTCATGGCACAGGCCACTCCGGAACAGAAGCTCCAGCGAATTCGCGATGAGCAGGCCAACGGGCATCTTAGTCGCCATGACCGGTGACGGAACGAACGACGCGCCTGCGCTCGCGCAAGCGGATGTCGGCGTTGCCATGAACACGGGAACCCAAGCCGCGCGCGAAGCCGGCAACATGGTCGATCTCGACAGCAACCCGACCAAGCTGATCGACATTGTCGAAATCGGAAAACAGATGCTGATAACGCGTGGCTCGCTCACGACGTTCAGCATCGCCAACGATGTCGCAAAATATTTCGCGATCATTCCGGCCATGCTCATGGCCACATTTCCGGTTATCGCACCTCTCAACATCATGCACCTGCAAAGCTCCGACGAGCGCGATCCTTAGCGCCGTTATTTTCAATGCGCTCGTTATTATTGCCCTGATCCCGTTGGCGCTGCGCGGTGTGGCCTACAGACCAATGGGTGCGCTTGCAATCCTGCAGCGCAATCTACTGATCTACGGACTGGGCGGCATCATCGTGCCGTTCATCGGAATCAAGCTCATCGATGTCGTTATTACGACTCTCAACCTTGCCTGACCCATGAAAGAACTGTTTTCCGAAATTCGTGCCGCTATTTTTTCCACTCTGGTTCTGGCCATCGTCTGTTGCGGGATTTATCCAATCGTCGTCTTCGGAATTTCGCAGACATTCTTTCGCGACAAAGCCAACGGCAGTCTGATTATCGATCAAGACGGAACCGTTCGTGGCTCGAAGCTGCTTGGTCAGGGCTTTACCGATCCGAAGTACTTTCATCCTCGGCCGTCGGCCGCCGGGAACGGATATGACGCTGCAAATTCGAGCGGAAGCAATCTCGGACCGACTTCACAAAAGCTGAATGACGCAATCAAGGATCGTATTGAAGCGTACCGAAAAGAGAACGGTCTAAGAAGTGACCAGGATGTGCCTGCTGACGCGGTAACGGCTTCAGGTAGCGGGCTTGATCCGCATATCAGCCCGCGCAACGCCGAGTTTCAGGTTCGGCGGGTGGCCCAAGCCCGCGGCCTGACCGAAGAAAAAGTACGCGAGTTGATTCACCAAAACAGTGAGGGTCGCGCTTTTGGAATCCTGGGCGACCTCGGGGGTGAATGTTCTTCAACTCAATCTTGCGCTAGATCAGCAACGGTGATCTGCGCCGCCGTCAGCCATGCGAGCATTTGTCTCCGTCTTTGTGCCAAGTCTCGGTGAGTCGACTAGAACGCGCGCCCGGCTCGTCTGCTTCTGCTCTTCCGGTGCTGACGATGCAAGGTGCCGGCAACAACTGGGCGTGGCGCAATCGCGCCGATGAGCCGTGTGTGCTCCCAAGTGATCTCTTCTGGACCTGGTTCGTCGACAACCCAGCTGCTTTATCTGCATCCAGTTATCGAATCTAATTATGAAAGTAACCACCATCGCCGTTACCTTGGCTACATGCGCGCGAATCACACTTGCCGGTAGTGAGCCATCACCTTCCACAACGACACCGGTACCCGATAAATCGCGCTATACTTTGTTCAACCCGACTCCGCTAGATTTACGGCGAGCCTATAACACTGACCGGCCTAGCAAGACAGATAGTCCTTACACAGTTGATGCCGGCGTCTTTCAAATTGAGACCGATCTCGCTAACTGGACCCTTGATGAAAACAATGTCGCTGATGCGAACGTTCGTGTGCGCACCTGGATTGTCGGCCAAACCAACTTCAAGATTGGCCTGACCAACTGGATGGACCTTCAGATTTTTCCACAGATGTATGTCAACCGCCGGACGAGTGGAAGCGATTTCGGTCCAGCGCTCGAGCAGAGCGCTTTCGGAGACACCACTGTTCGCCTCAAGATTAATTTTGTTGGCAATGACGGCGGCAAATTTGTGCTCGGTCTGGTTTCGTCGTTGAAGTTTCCAACCAACGGCGATCACCTTGGCAATCACGTGTATGAACCGGGGTTTGGTTTACCCTTCAACTACAGTTTGCCGGGTGGCTTTACCTTGTTCGGCCAAACCAGGATCGATATTCTCGACGAACCGCAAAGCAGCAATCGTCGTGTTCAATGGAATAATCCAATCGGTGTTTCCACGGACGATCGTGGGCAATCTTAGCGGTTACATCGAGTTCTATAATGCGGTTAGCACTGGCGACAATCATCCTTGGATCGGCACCCTCGATACCGGTTTGGTCTATCAGGTGAACCCAAACTTTCTCCATCGACATCAACTCTTTCTTTGGACTGACCGACAGTGCGGATGACCTTAACATTTTCGTCGGCTTTGGACGACGCTTCTAGCGTGCAGTTCTCGGCCAGAGAAGTAGAGTTATTCTCATGAGCGAACCGGAGACGGCCTGATCCGGATGAAATTCTCGCGCGGATGAAGCGCGAGGAGATGACCGCTGCGCGCGGCAAACTCAAGATTTTTTTCGGGATGTGTCCCGGTGTGGGCAAGACCTACGCGATGCTGCAGGCGGCGCGGCAAAAGCAAACCGAAGACTGCGAGGTCGTCGTTGGCATTGTGGAAACGCATCAACGCAAGGAGACGGAAGCGTTGCTCGAGGGAATGCCGATCATGCCACGAACGCAGGTCGAGTATCGCGGGACCACACTCACGGAGATGGACCTCGATGCCATCCTGACCTGGCATCCCGCCTTGGCGGTGGTTGATGAACTGGCACACACCAATGCCCCGGGATCGCGGCACCCCAAGCGTTATCAGGATGTGCTTGAGTTGCTGGATGCCGGGATTGATGTTTACACTACTTTGAATGTGCAGCATGTGGCCAGTCGTAGCGACACCGTGCGACAAATCACTGGCGTGGCGGTAACGGAAGCCGTTCCGGATTCCATTCTCGATTTGGCGGACGAAATTGTGTTGGTGGATCTCACTCCGGAGCAATTGCGTGAGCGATTGGCGGAAGGAAAAGTCTACCTTGGGGAACGCGCGGCATCGGCGGCGAAAAATTTCTTTCGAGAAAGCAATCTAACGGCGCTTGCGGGAAATGGCGCTGCGACTTGTCGCAGAACACGTGGACCGCGACCTGCGCGATATCATGTCGGAAGAAAAAATCACCGGGCCCTGGAAGAGCGGTGATCGTCTTCTGGTGGCAGTTAGTGCCAGCCCGTATTCGGAGCGGCTGATTCGTTATACTCGGCGGCTCGCTTCCTCGATGGAGGCTACGTGGATTGTCGCAAATATTGAAGGACCACGCTCTCTGTCGCAGGAGGAACAGGCGCGTCTGACCCGTTATCTGGCGCTAGCTCGGCAGCTTGGCGCAGAAGTGATTTCGACCCCGGGTCGCGATGTCGGCGAAACGCTGCGGCGCGTCGCGCGGCAGCATAACGTCACGCAAATTGTCATCGGCAAACCGCTTGGGTCGAGATGGGCCAATTTTTGGAGACGCGATCCGCTGCGATGGCTTATGCGGCATAGCGGCAACATCGACATTCACATGATTCCATCCGAGGAATCAATACAGCCTCGGCGTGAATCGATTGAGGAACGCCTGGCGCGCGTGGCGTGGGGTGATTTCGGTTTCGCACTGGTGATCGCCGGCATCGTTACGGCGATATCCCTCTCCATTTTCGAATACACCGGTTACTGGGCAGTGGCGTTTTCTATTTGCTGGCGGTTGTTCTGGCTGCGACGCGATTGCGACGTTGGCCGACCCTTTTTCTCGCGGCCCTAAGTGCTATGTTTGGGATTTTCTCGTTCATTCCCCCCCGCTTCACTTTTTACATCAGTCATCTGCACGATTTCATGATGTTTGGCGCCTATTTTGTGATTGCGCTGGTCATTGGTCATCTCGCGACGCAATTGCGTGAGCGTGAACAATCCGAGCGTCGGCGCGAGGAGCGCGCCACCGCCCTGTACCGGTTGACGCGATCACTTGCCGCCAGCCGCGATCTGGATGAAGCGCTTCCAAGAGTCTTGACGTTGATCAAAGATTCTTTCCAGGCGGAAGCCGCGATCTGGCTCTGTGACGAAAGCGGTCTCTTGCAACATCCGGCCAGCATGTTCCCGCCCTCGAGCAAGAGCGAAAGCGTGGCAACCTGGGCTTTTCAGAAAAAACAGGCGGCTGGAAAATCGACCGATACGCTTCCTGATGCGGACGCACTACACCTGCCACTTGTGACCGGTGATCGGGCCGAAGGCGTTCTCACCGTTCGGTTGGAATATCCTCCAACGCTTGAGCAACGTGAATTGCTGGATGCTTTTGCTGCGCAGCTGGCGCTCTTTCTCAATAAAGAGCGGGCCGCTGGAAGAAAATCGAACGGCGCAGATTGCCCGCCAGTCGCAAAAACTGCAGAAAACACTTTTTGATTCTGTTTCGCACGAGTTGAAGACGCCGCTCGCCGCCATCTCGGTTGCTTTGCAACAGGAGCAACCAAATCGAGCTGAGTTGCAGCAGGCCGTCCAGCGCCTAACCAAAACAGTCAACAATCTGTTGGATGCGACTCGCCTCGAATCCGGGCTCTTGCAACCGGTGCGAGTGTGGTGCGATCCGGGTGAACTGATTCGGGAAGCGGTGGCCGCGTCCGAGTTGAAGGAAAAGGATGTGCAGATCGCAGTTGCGAAAAATCTACCGCCGATCTTGGTGGATTCAGGTCTGATTCAGCAGGCGCTCGACGCCTTGTTGTCGAACGCAACGATCTATGGCAAGGGCGAGCGACCGATTGAAGTCAATGTGATGCAGGATGAATCGATGATTGTTTTTGCCGTGGCAGATCGCGGAGTGGGACTCGCTCCTGGAGAAGAAGCAAAGGTCTTTCAGAAGTTTTATCGTGGACCACGGACTCGTCCTGGGGGCCTCGGTTTGGGTCTGGCCATCGCGCGACAGTTGGTTGAAGCGCACGGCGGAGTTATTCTGGCGCAGAACCGAGAAGGCGGAGGCGCGATTTTTTCCATTCGCTTGCCAATCGGGGAGCCAATGCAATTGCCCGTGGAGAATGTTGCTTCAACCGTTGCGTTATCCACCGATCCGGTTGCGAGCCTCGCCCAGCGGAAATGAAGCCGATTGCGCTTATCATCGATGATGAGGTTCAGATTCGCCGTCTTCTGCGTGTAGCGCTGGAAGCTGAGAACTATCAGGTCGACGAAGTGGAAACGGGACAACAAGGTTTGGCCGAGGTTGCTTCCCACCGGCCCGCAGTAATCCTTCTCGATCTCGGTTTGCCTGATCTTGATGGGATTGAGGTGCTGAAGCGATTGCGGGAATGGAGCGAGGCTCCGGTTGTTATTCTGTCGGTGCGCGATGACGAAGTTGGCAAGGTCGCGGCACTCGATGCAGGCGCGGATGATTATGTTACCAAACCATTCAGCACGGCTGAACTATTGGCGCGTCTTCGCGCTGCGCAGCGCAAGACCCGACCCGAGGAAGAAGTTTCTGTTTTCAAGTGTGGAGAGCTTCTGGTTGATTTGACGGCGCGCGTGGTTACTCGCGCCGGTCATGAGGTGAAACTCACCGCCACTGAATATGCTTTGCTGAGACTATTCGTTCGCCACGCTGGGCGTGTCCTGACGCATCGCTATATCCTCCGTGAAATCTGGGGTCCGAAATCGGAGGAGCACCGCCAATACTTGCGCGTTTATGTCACGCATCTCCGTCAAAAAATTGAACTGGATCCCTCCAAACCGTATCTGATCAAGACTGAACCGGGAATTGGGTACCGATTTCACGAAGGTGGAGAATCGCCGACCGCATAAGTGTGACGAATAGATTGCGGCGACCATTCGGGATAGCATTGCTCTCACTCTTCTTTGCGGCGGGAGCGTTGATCTGCCTTGTCGTCACGATTGCTTTGTTATTCCCCGGTCGCAGCCATTGATCAAATCTGGCGGTTGAAACCGCACGCGGAATTGGAATTCAAGAGTCTTGGTTCGTGGTCGATTGTCTTGATGATGGTCGTCGGAGTAGCCTGCGGTTGCGCATCCGTCGGGCTTGCCAGAGGTGCTCGATGGGGCCGGCGACTCGCGATCGGAATCCTTGTCGTTAATATTGTTGGCGACTCGGTTAACGCGATTTTTCGCCACGAATGGGTCACGCTAATTGGTCTTCCGATTGGGGGGCTAATGATTTTCTATTTGTTGAAGCAACGGAAGGAAGTCTGATGGCTGATAGGTGATTGCTAATAAGCAAGCTTCTCAGCAATCAGCAATCAGTGCAATTGGCTATCTGCGTCTATGCCTGATAGCAATTCCGGCTCGTTGCCTGCTACACGGGGCGACGATTTCCGGATCATGCAAAAAGCTTTACCACGCGACTTACCTGTCTGCTTGCCGCTCTCCTGCAGTGGTCGGTGGTTGGTCTAATGAGCGGGCAGACGCTTACCCCGGAGGAGGAAGCGGCCCAAAAGCAGTTCACTGAAAAAAAGGAACCGCGAACGCGGATCGCCATTTACGGGTGGGTTGAAGCAAGTATTACCGGCAATCCAGCCGGCCCGAGTGATCATCAGAATTTCGGAAGACTATTTGACGATCGAAGTAATGAGGGGGTGATGAATCAGGCCGTGATCACGGCGGAGAGAACGCTCCAACAGGAGAAGAAGCACGAGTTCGACTGGGGGTTCAAGCTGCAGCTCCTTTTCGGAACCGACGCGCGTTACATTCGTTCGCTCGGGAGTCAGTACCATGAGGTCGGCACGGGGCTTTATCAGGGAGATGTGCCGGAGGTTTATCTCAATCTGCATTTTCCGATCATTACTGATCGCGGACTCGATTTGAAACTAGGGAAATTCGTTACGCTGGAAGGTGCGGAAACGATCGATCCGCGGACCAACCCGTTCTATTCCCACACTTACATCTTTAACTTTGGTATTCCGGCGACTCATACTGGTGCGTTGTTCACCCTTCACACAACTGACACGCTTGATTTGTTTGCCGGTCCGACCCGCGGTGTGAACACCGGCATTGATGATAACAACGATGCGCCCGCGTTTCACGGGGGTTTCAGCGCAACGCTTTCTGATGGGAAAGGCACACTGATCGCCTCGACCCACATCGGACCGGAGACGGTCAACGACAACACGGACCTCCGTTATCTAAGCGACGTTACGATGACGTGGAAATTGACGGAAAAACTCACCTGGATCACCGACTTCAATTATACTGTGGACGGTGGCGCGAGGGCGGAAGCCTACGGACTAGCGCAATATTTTACCTACGCGATTAATGATACGATCAGCGTTGGGATACGCGGTGAGATGTGGCGGGATGACCAGGGGTTTTATGTTGCGCAGTACGCCGACCCGATGGATCCAATTCGGGTGTTAGGCGGCGACCCGGCGATTGATCCGCGAACTGTTGGGACGGGTCGAACGACTTACGGTGCGTTGACCTTGGGTGCTGATATCAAACTGTCGCTCCCGAAACCGCTCGCCGGTTTGCGGTTTCGCCCGGAAATTCGAGTCGATCACTCCTTCAACGATACCTATCCGTTTAACGATTCGACCGATAACACGATGTATACCGCAGCACTCGACGCGATCTTAACGTTCTGAAGCTGTTATCTTGGTTCTGCTATTTTTCGCCACGGACAGACACGGATTAAACACGGACTGGGAGTTGGGGAACCGGCTGGTCTAGAAATTCCGTGTTTAATCCGTGTCTAGTCCGTGGCTCTTCCAAACAGCTGTTAGGCTATTGGCGGTTGCGCTATCCGCGCATCGTCTTCATTCCTTGTCGGATGATCCGGTCGATTAATTGCGGATACGGCAAACCTGATTTCCCGGCGGCTTGAGCGAAATCTTCGTCCGCGGCGAGAATTGGGTTCGGGTTTGCTTCAATGAAATAGATTTCGTTCTTGGCGGTGAGCCGCAGATCAATACGGGCGTAACCGTCAATGGTCAGGAGACGATAGATGCGTTTGCAGGTTTCTTCGATCTGTTCCACCAACGCCGGATCGAGGCCTTGAGCGAACCGATTCTGCAATCCCCAGCGCTTACGATAATCCTCGTCCCATTTTGCCTTATAAGTTGCAATCTTCGGTTCGTCCGGCGGCACCTCGCGGAAAATCAATTCGCGAATTGGAAAGACGGTTAGGCGCAAATTGCCCATGAGTCCGACGTAAAGCTCGCGACCTTCGATGTATTCTTCGGCAATAACATCGGCGTCGTGACTTTGGTGGAGGAAGGCACAACGCTCCTTGAATTGTTCATCGGTTTCAATGAACGACGCCTGCGAAATTCCGTAGGAGGCTTCCTCTTTAACTGGCTTCACCAGGATCGGGAACTTCAGGTTCCGGGGCCGGCTGGCGCGTTGACCACGCGGGACGACCACAAAGTTCGGGACGTGAATGCGATGATAACTCAGGATTTTCTTGGAGATACCCTTGTGTTTGCAAAGGGTCAGTCCGGTCGCGCCGCAACCCGTGAAAGGGACTCCGTGCATTTCGAGAAGCGAAACGATGTTCTGATCGAACCCGCGATTGTTCTTGAACTGATCGGCAAGATTGAAAATTACATCGGGTTTGAAGCCCTCCATTTTTTGTCGAAGAAGATCGAGATTATCGAAAATGGCGAGGTGCTCGGTCTCGTGGCCGAGGGTCTTGAGCGCGGCCATAACATTGGCTTCGGTTTTCCAATCCTCGGTCTTCAATTCCTTGCTCAGATCCTGATCGATCGTAGTCGGGCGAACGGCGTCGAACAGGGCTAGAACTTTGAGTGTCTTCTTCACGTCGCTACTTGCTGCGTTTGAACTTGCCGGTAAAAAGATAATTCATCACGAGGGTAGTAATGAAAGAGGTAACACGAAAATCCTGTTGAGGATCATCGTTGAGGACGCAGAGATCAAGCTGGTCACATCGGTCGATAAGCCGAGAAAGCAATTTGTTCACCCTAAATTTTTTTTCGTTGGTCCATTGGCAAACAGCATTCAGCAATCTTCGACGCCGTCGACGGAGATATGCAGCCGCGGTAATTTTTCCGGATCCAGGCGTGGCGGAAAAGAGTTGTCGAAGATCAGCGTCGTAAAAATCTGGATAGGCATCGGCATACTGTTTCCGTTTGCGGGCGTAATAAGTTTTAAGTTTTAGATTAAGGCAATCATATTCTGCCGGGCGATATTTTGGGAGGTGGAGCGGTGGTTTTCCGGCGAAGGAACGCATCAGTTCGTCGACGTATTGGAGTTTCTGCAATGCTTTCCAACCGGCGTAACGTTTTTGCCAATCGCCATCCGGCGCGAGCCAGACGGCGAATGTTTCAGCGAAATCTTCGTCGGGATGACTTTGCGCGTACCAGTCATCGAGGTTTACCACGTACCCGCGACTAAACGGATGCGGGCGATAAAAATCGGGCGTTTGAGCGCGTGACGTGCGTCCGAAGATTTGTTGCCACCGTTTCTTTTTCGGAATGCGATAGGCGTAACTATAGGCGTGGGCGGTCTCGTGACGGATCAGTTTCATGAACCAGTCTTTCGTGCCGCCTTCCACTTCAAGCATCATCGACTTTTCCAAGGCGCGAAGCCGGTCATGGACAAGAAAGAACGGGATAAAGATCGCTGGGATACCAACGGGGACGAACCATTCGTCGCCGATATGGCAGGGGGGATGAAAGAGGAGACCTTTGGCGGAGAGCTCGTCGTGAAGCTGTTTGATGAGGGGTTCCAAGCCGGAGCCCTCGAGCCGCAGTCCGAGCTTGGAGATGCGCTTCTCCAGGAGCTGTTCGTCGGTCAGGGCGGCCCATTCGGCTGAGTCCATCGTGCGAATGGTATCACCGTAAAGAGCGGTGTCACGCTTGGCGAATAGGTCCTATGAGTCCCATAGGACCTATGAAGGGAACCGCTCAATAGCTCGACAACCGGAATAGCATTTCGTCCACCTGCGCCGACCAACGTGTCAGATAGGCAAAGACTAGATAGAGATTCGATAATGGCTCGATCTGTTTGGATGGGTCCTTCTGCCACTCGGCATTAATCAAATGCAACTCCGTTTCCGCCCGATCCACTAGCGCCTGAATCCTCTCACGCAGGTCGTTCATGGCATTCTGCAAATCAAGGATCTCCGGTTTCAACAACGACCGGCTCAGGCTGTTTGAAGTTGCCCCGACCTTGTCGAGCAAGACCTTGGTGCGTTGAGTCAGGTCGCCGATTACGGGAAACAAATCGTTTAATTGCTGCGGAATTGCTTGTCCGGCGGAGGAAGGCGCGTGTCCTTCCAGACTGAGCAGATGATGCAGGCGACGTTTGGGATCCCGCAGGACTTGATAGGCCTCATTCAAATCCGTAAAAGGAATGCCTTCTGCCTTTTGCTCCAGCGGCTGGGTATCGGGATGTTCCTGAAGAGTTCGCTGATGCCAGATCTCTTTCAACTCATCCGGATCAAGCCACGGCTGGCGCGGTTGATTCAGAATACCGAAATAATCGGTCATGCAGCGAAGCTCTCGCCGCACGAACAATGCGCGACCGCATTCGGGTTGGTTACTTTGAATCCGCCTTTCTGGAGATCGTCGCTGAAATCGAGAAGCGATCCGCTGACGAACAGGGCGCTCTTGGGATCGACCACGACCCGGACACTGGATGATTCGACCATGATATCGCGGTTCATCGGGCCATCGACCAGGTCCATTTTGTATTGGAGACCGGAGCAACCTCCACCGATCACCGCAACCCTGAGAGCACCGTTGGCGCGCCCTTGTTTTTGCAGGAGTGATTGCAATTTCTGAGCGGCGTTTTCCGTGACTTTAATCAGCCGTTCATTGCCGATCTTGTAGTTAACGCCAGTGGTTGTGGGTGCAGTTTCGGACACGGGGGAAGGTAAGGTCAGCGGCAGGTTACCGCAAATATGGGACGCTTGACGATTAGCGATTTCGGTCTTGAGAGAAGGGGCGGTGCTCACGCCGCTTTGCCAAGCTCACGCGCGTGGCAGTGATTGAACACGAAGGATTGAAATTGAGTTTCCAATTCCGTGTGTAATCCGCCGCTGTCCATGACGCAAAGCGGGTCCGCTTACGCGGCCTGAGCTACTGGAGAAACGTGATTGAACGCGATCTCGTCGATCTCGGCGAGAGTGGATACGGTTTGAAATTTTTCCCGCAACATTCGGCTATTTGGAAATCCCTTGGAATAGGCCATCAAACGAGCGCGCAACGACCGGATCGCTTTGTCTTCACAACCCCATTCTTCGATCGCGAGCCGGCAATGACGGCGGATCAGATCCCATTTTTCGTCTAGACCAGGCGAGGGAAGGTGTTCGCCCGTGGCAAGGTAGTGTTTCATCTGTCCGAAAATCCAGGGTGAGCTCATGGCGGCGCGACCGATCATTGCGCCGGCAATTCCGGTTTGCGCGCGACGCCGCGCAACATCTGCGCCGGTCGTCAGGTCCCCATTTCCGATGACCGGGATTGATACGGTTGCAACCACTTCACCAATCACATTCCAGTCCGCTGCTCCGGAATAACCCTGGGCGCGGGTTCGTCCATGGACAGCCAGCGCGCGGATACCTGTTTCCTCGAGGATACGCGCGACACGCGGTGCGTTGATTGAATCGGCGTCCCAGCCAATTCGAATCTTGGCCGTAACCGGAGTCGGCGCGACCGCGCGGACGACATGTTGTGCCACTGCAGCCAATGCCGGACAATCTTTCAACAGAGCGGATCCACCGTTTTTCGCGACGACTTTGTTGACCGGGCAACCAAAATTGATGTCGAGAAAGTCCGGGCCGACCCAATCCATCACCTGTTTGGCGGCTTCAGCCATATGTTCAGCGTTGCCACCAAACAATTGAACACCGATCGGGCGCTCGCAGTCATCGAAGTCGAGATATTCGCGGGTTCGTTCATTTTTTCGAAACACGCCTTCGGCCGAGACGAACTCGGTTACGAGCACATCGGCGCCTCGTTCCTTACAGAGCTGACGAAAGATCTTGTCTGAGACCCCGGCCATCGGTGCGAGGTAGAGCGGAAATCGGGAGGGCGAAAACCAGGGGAGGGTGGTTGGATTTTCGATTGAGGACATGGGGGCAGGCGATGGGCTATTAGCTGTCGGCTATCGGTCATTGGCCGCATTGAGCAGCGCCGAAACCTCGGTCTGGACCTGCTCGAGCTGGTCGAGTCGCAGGTTTGCGTCCGGCACAATAAAGACATCGCCGGTCTTGCCATGTTCATAAATCAAGACACGGCGTCCATCATTTTGATCGATCTTGATCTGTTTGAGGACGCGTTTTCGTTCGAGCATCACAGCCAGAACGTAACAAGCGTTGGCGTTTGCGTTGGCGTTTTCACCTTGCGCCAGCAAACGTCGTAGCATTTCTTCTGCGTTTTCTTTTCCGAGCGGCTCGGGTGGGGTCGGTGGCGGTGGTTCGTAGCGTGTTTTCCAAAAGGAGAACGGCTGGATGTTTTCGTTACGAGCTGCCCACGCTTCTTCGGTTACATCTTCGCGTCGGAAACCGTCTCCTTCGCGAAAGAGCAGGGTATAAAACTGTTCGCCCGGTTCAAAGGGTCGTTGTGTTTTGGCGCAGACGTCCGCGCGATGTTTGATTGGCCAATCGGTTGCGAGTGGGTTCATGGTGCGACGACGCGTCCTTCCCCTAACAGGTTCAATCGCGGTGGTTCCTTGTTGGTGGCGCGGTAGTAGAGAAGAACGAGACCGATAGCGCCAAAGATCACGTTGGGGGTCCAGGCGGCCGCCCACGTTGGGATCCGCGACCCTTCACCAAGGGCCAAAAAGAGATGGGTCACAAAATTCATCGAAAAAACCAGAACGATTGCCGCGGCGACACTTGAGAAAACACCTCTCCGGGAGAAACCAATGCCAAGCGGTGCGGCAATGAAGGTAATCACTAAGCAGGCCCAAGGCAAGGCCAGCCGGTAGTGCCAGTGAGTCGCGAATGGAGCCAGTAACGTCTCCGGAAAATCGGAGTTAAAAGCGAGGTAATCCTGCAGTTCGGGGAGACTCAAATATTCTGCACGCAGGTTGGCGCTACCGAGGCGAAAAGGCGTTTCGCTCCAGTGCTCGATCAAGAATGATTCGCTCTCATCCATTTTCGTGATGTTTCCCGCGCTATCATAATTAATGATCTTCGCGTCCTGGAGATCCCAGATCTTCGTTTCAGGATGATAGACTGCGGTGCCCGCGATGTAATTCGTCACGATGTTATCCGTCTCATCCTGCTGAACAATGTGCACGTTTTTGAAAACGTTTTCCCCCGGCTTGAATTGCTGGATAAACCAGGTGCGATTGTCTGTCCGATTTCGAAAAATCTGGGCGAGCAGACCAAACTGTTGTCGACGCGATTTCGGGTCTTCCAGAACGGTCTTGTGCGCGTACTCAGCATGCGGCGCGAGCGAGTAGTTCAAGAAGGTGCTGATCCCGGTGGTGACCAATCCAATCAGGATCAGTGGCGCAATCAGGCGAGGCAGGCTGACTCCTGCAGTCAGCATCGATACAATCTCGTTCGAACGCGACATGCGCCCCAGGCAAAATAGAAGTGCAAGCAAAAGCGCGACTGGGAGCAAAATAACAAGAATTTGTGGCGCCTGCGTGAGATAATATTTGGCAATGAGTGAGCGCGACACACGTTCATCGAGGAAAGTCGAAAGGTTATCGCTGATATCGAAGATGAACCAGATCGAGACAAACCCAAGGATACAGTAGAGGTATGCCTGCAAAAAATAACGAACAACGTAGCGATCGAGCAGTCTCATTGGGTTTTTGAATTTAGAATGTCGATTTGCGGTTCGGGTTACGCTTTATTGATGAATACAAATCGAAAATCGCAAATCGAAAATCGCAATTCTTCATCATGATCGCCCTTCGGGACTCTTTAGACAGTGATTTCGTAACAGAGGTGCACTCCCTCTTTTCCGAGCAAGGACGGCTGGCCCAGGCGAAAAACTTCGAGTACCGGCCGCAACAGCAGGAAATGGCCACGGCGGTTGCGCGCACCCTTGAAGAAGAGCGCCACCTGGTGGTGGAAGCAGGCACCGGGGTTGGCAAATCGATCGCCTATCTCGCGCCGGCGATTCTCTATGCGGTTAAGAAGAAAAAGAAAGCGATCATCTCGACCCACACGATCAACCTGCAAGAACAGCTCTTGAATAAGGATATCCCGATCCTGAAAAAAATCCTGCCGGTCGAATTCGAAGCGACCCTGATGAAGGGACGCCAAAATTATCTTTGCCCGCGGCGTCTCGAGCGAGCTTTGCAGCAGGCAACAGAGCTGTTCACTACTTCCGAAACAAGCGAGCTTGGCCCGGATCGCCGAATGGGCGCAGCGCACCCGTGATGGATCGCTGAGCGATCTCCCAATCGAACCCGATCCAAAGGTTTGGACTCAGGTCTGTAGCGAAGCGCACATCTGTACCCCCAAGACTTGTGGCCAATCGGCGAACTGCTTTTTTCAACAAGCGCGCAAACGGCTTCTTTCGGCGGACGTGATTGTTCTCAATCACACGCTTCTCTTCATGCTTCTCGGGGATCCGGCGGAACAGGAAGAACGGGAAAGCGGTTATCTTTTCCCGGACGATTTCATTATCTTCGACGAAGCGCACACTCTCGAACAGACCGCGTCGCGCCAGATCGGCATCGGCGTTTCGCAATACGGTCTGCGGTCAACTATTCAGCGGCTTTATAACGCTCGGACACGCAAAGGTCTTTTCACCGTCACTCGTGACGCAAGTGGAGTGACCTTGGCTGCTGACCTTGTTGATGAAGTGGACAAGTTTTTCCGAGCTCTGGATGAGCGATGCGATTTTCGAAAAGGGCGGGAGTGTCGTATCCGCCAACCGGATTTTGTTCCGGACACAATTTCACCGCGGTTAGTCGCGCTTCAAGCACGAATCATTGAGGTGGCGAAACGCGTCGAAGACGAATTTGTGCGAGTCGAACTGCAAGAGCTCGGTCGACGAATTGAACAGGCCCGCATTGGCATTGTCACTTTCTTGGAACAAAGCGCCGAGGGATATGTTTATTGGGTCGAGCGAAAGGGACAAGCTCAGTTCCTCACCTTGAATGCTGCACCGATTGATATTGCCCCGGTTCTGCAACGAATGTTGTTCCGGGACAATTGTTCCTGTGTCTTGACCAGCGCGACGCTTGCCGTCGGTCGGCCGGATCTTGCCTATTTTCGCGATCGCATCGGCGCCATGGACGTCGAACCGCTCCAGGCCGGTAGTCCATTCGATTTTCAAACGCAGATGAAGTTGTTCGTCGTGAGAAAAATGCCGGACCCGCGCGATGCAGGTTACACGAAAGCGCTGGCGCATTGGGTTGCGCATTTCGTCACCGAAACCGATGGGCGTGCCTTCGTCCTGTTTACCAGTTATCGGGGGATGCAACAGCTGGCTGACGAGATGGAGCCGTTTTTTGACGACAACGGGATGACTCTCCTGGTGCAAGGGAAGGGAGCGCCACGGGGGAAATTGCTGGAAGAATTCAGGACAACTCCGCGCAGTGTTTTATTCGGGACCGACAGTTTCTGGATGGGAGTCGATGTGCCGGGCGAGGCGTTGTCGAATGTCATTATCACTCGGCTGCCGTTTGCGGTGCCGGATCATCCCTTGATCGAATCGAAGCTTGAACTGGTGGAGGCGCGTGGTGGCGATGCGTTCACGGAATATTCATTGCCGGAAGCGATCTTAAAGTTCAGGCAGGGGGTTGGTCGTTTAATTCGGACCAAGAGCGATAACGGAATTGTTGTGGTGCTGGATAATCGAATCGTGACCCGTCCTTATGGGCGAGCTTTTCTGAAAGCGTTGCCGGAATGTCCGGTGAAAATTATTTGAGGCTTCCAGCGCTCTAGATTGAAAGGGCCACGGATTAACGCCCGCCTTCGCCAAGCTACGGCGTGGCAGGCGGATTAAACACGGATTTCTTTGAAGAGGGCCATGTCTGGATCCCTGTCCGTGTTCAATCCGTGTTGATCCGTGGCCAGAAAACGCTGCGACGTGGTTAGATTCCGCTGCGTGATCACGCGTTAGGATTTTTTCGAAAATCTTTTCGAATTTTCTTGCAGTCGCATTCGCGAAAACGTTTTACTGCGGTTCCCCCTTCCGCAGTTAACCCCTAACCCTCGGAGACCCCAGAACATGAAGTCGCTTGTTAGACTTTTTCTTTTTGCCTGCCTGCTTCCTGCCATCGCCGCCGTCAATGCTCAATCGCCTATTGCTCAAAATATCGTGGAACAACGGATCGTCCTGAATTGGGGCACCTGGAACTGGGATTACTACGCAATCCACGGTATCCTCCATCTCGGTTCAGGACTGCCGGACGGCCATTATCAGCTGCGTGTCTCGGAACGGAACGACACGCATCTCTTTGATACGCCTTTCCAGATCGTTAACGGTCAGGCGACTCCAGCGGAATGGTCCTGGGGCGATTTCAGTTATCAGGGTCGATTTGTCCCCAATGACGGCTGGCGCACAACCGCCATTTATGCGAAGGCCCTCGATGGTCCAGCCCAGGGAACCTTTTTTCCGGCGACCGGGCAGAACACCGTCTGGCGGCAGGATTCCTATTACGTGGACGGCAACGTTCCCGAGGCGCAGCAAAAAAACTTTGACCTACACATCAACGTCGGTGGATTCCCGCCGGTCACGCCGACGCCGGGGCCGTATTGCAAGTGCGACGATGATAAGTCGGGCGGCAACCAGGAGAGTTGTCAGAGTTGTAACAATGTAGGAATGGCGCGTTACAGCGTTCACTCCATGCTCGTTAGTCTGAATATTCAGGATACCCCGCTTCGGTATTCGCCTCCGCGCGGTCCGGCTATCGAGTTTAACCTCACTTATAACCAGAAAGAAACCGAACAGCCAGTCGTGTTCAGTTATTCCAATCTCGGACCAAAATGGACATTCGGATGGCTTTCTTATGTGACGGATAATCCCACTACCCAATTGTCATCGGTGGCCGTTTATCTCCCGGGAGGTGGGACCGAGAATTATTCGTTCGATTCTGTGTCGCAAACTTTCGCTCCGGAATCGCAAAGTCACGCCCTTCTGGTGCGAACGAGTCCGAATAGCTATGAGAAAAGGTTTCCGGACGGATCAAAGCAGATTTTCAATCTGAGCAGTGGTGTGACCACTTATCCGCGAAAAATTTTCATGACGCAGATGGTCGATCCCATCGGCAACAGCGTCGTGATTGGTTATGATTCAAATCACCGGATTACCACGGTTACCGATGCGCTCGGCCGCGTGACCACCATTGCGTACGAAATACCGACTGAACCGCTTAAGATAACAAAGGTGAGCGACCCCTTTGGCCGGTCCGCCACGTTCCAATATGAAAACGGTCGACTGAAAACAATCATCGATGCCATCGGAATCCAGTCACGGTTCACTTATCAGAACGGCACTGACTCGATCGATTCTCTCACGACCCCCTACGGAACGACGACTTTTGTAAGTGGCGAGAACGGGACGAATCGCTGGATCGAGATTACTGATCCACTCGGGGGCAAAGAACGAGTTGAATATCGTGATCAAGCGCCCGGGATTACCGCAACGGAGCCAGTCGCGCCTAACGTTACAGAAATAATTAACGCCGGACTCGATCTGGCGAACACGTTTTACTGGGATAAAAAAGCCATGGCCGACGCGCCGGGGGATTATAGCAAGGCGCGAATTAAGCATTGGCTTTATCATTCCAATGGCTCGGTTTCCGGTGTCCTTTCCAGTGAGAAAAGAGCGCTCGAGAATCGCGTTTGGTACACCTACGTCGGTCAACCCGATTACCAGCACATTGGTGCGAGCGCGAGTCCTTCTCAAGTCGCACGGGTTCTCTCCGATGGGACGACGCAACTCTTTCAGTACGAGCACAACAATTTGGGCAAGACCACTCGTGTCACCGATCCGGCTGGTCGCTTGACCAGTTATACTTATGATTCAAACCAGATCGACTTGCTCGAAGTCCGCCAAACAATAGGCGGAACCAGTGAGCTGCTCCGCCGATTTACCTATAATTCCTCACATCAACCGCTCACCAATACGGATGCCGCTGGTCAGGTAACGGCATTTACCTACGATGGTTTCGGCCAGGTGCTCACGCGCAAGAACGCGAAGAACGAAATCACTTCGTATGCCTACGGCGGGACCGTTCCAGCCGGATTCCTGGCTTCTATCACCAGTCCTCCGGTCAACGGGATTTCGGCCGTGACTTCATTTCAGTATGACAGTTTCAATCGGGTTCGGACAACCACCAGTCAGGCCGATCAATACACCGTCACCACTGACTACGATAATCTGAATCGCAAAATCAAAGTCACGTATCCGGATCTGACTTACGAGCAATTCGATTACACCGATAACATCACTGGAACGATGACTCTCGATTTGACCAGGAGCCGTGACCGAATGGGCCGGTGGACCTACCGCCATTATGATGCAAACCGTCATATGGACGCGATCACAGAGCCGGGTGATCGCACCACTCGTTACGGCTGGTGCGTTTGTGGTTCATTGACGAGCATCACCGATCCGAATCAAAACGTGACGCTCTTTCATCGTGACCTTCAGGGGCGCGTTTACCAGAAGGTCTTCCCGGATGGAACGACGATTGATTATCTCTTCGATGGGCAGACTGCACTGGGCGGTCCAGGTGCGACCAGTCGCTTGCAATCTTCCACCGATGCCCTTCAGCGACGAACCAATTACAGTTACTTGGTCGATAACAATATTAGCCGGATCGATTACACCGACACTTCCGGGAATCCGCTGGAACCGCCCACTGCGTCCGTCAGCTTCACCTATGATCCGAATTACGATCGGTTGACCAGTATGAGCGATGGAACCGGGCTAACCAATTACTCCTATTATGCGATCAATAACATCCCGGCGCCCGGTGCTGGAAGATTGCAAAGCATTGATGGCCCCCTTGCGAACGACACGATCACCTTCGGCTACGATCAGTTGGGCCGCACCATCAGTCAGGCGATCCCTGGAATGGTTGAAACCGCCGATTACGATGCAGTTGGGACGACTAACGACCACAGAGAATAGCCTCGGACATTTTCAACGCAAGTACCACGAATCAACGCCTCGTCTAAGGATGATCACCTTTCCCAACGGGCAAAAGACGATGCAAAGTTATTTTGGAAACGATCATGATCGTTTGTTGCAGACGTTGCAGAACCTGAATTCGACAGGTGGAACCCTGTCGAAATTCGATTATACCCGAGACGCAACAGGTCAGATCACCAGTATGACGCGATCGTTGGAAACGACGTCTTCCGGGATGTGGTTCGACTACGATGAGGCGCAGGAGTTGACCGGCGCACGGAACGCTTCCAGTCCCGGGCTCGCGTCACAGCGCTACGAGTACGCTTACGATGATGCAGGTAACAGGGTAAGCGATTCCAATTACGATCCGCATCCGGTTCCGATTGGCGGCTGGCTGAATGGGACTTTCAACACCTATACCTCAAATGAGTTGAACCAGCTCGATACGCGCGCAGTGCAGGTCAACAATATCGGATCGTCACCGGTTAGCCTTATTTACGATCTGGCGGGTAACCTGGTCGATGACGGCGATCAAATGCGGTTCGAATGGGACGCGGCGAATCGATTGGTTGCGATCGATTATCGAAATAATAGACGAAGCGAGTTTCTTTACGATGGTTTGAGCCGGCGGGTGCAAGTGATCGAAAAGAGCGGAGCGATTGTAACCAGCACGCGACGCTTTGTCTGGCTTGGCAGCCGGATCGCCCAGGAAAGAGATGAGAACAATAGTTGTCCGTCGGGATTACTTCGCTGAAGGCGAGCTACAACTGGGACTGAGAGGGGCGAATACGGAATTCTATTACACTCGCGATCATCTTGGGAGCGTTCGCGAAGTAACCAATCGGGCCGGCTCGATACAAGCTCGCTACGAATACGATCCGTACGGCAAACGAAATCGGTTAGACGGAAAATTCGATACCGATTTTGGTTACACTGGTCATTATCATCACGCGCCGAGCGGCCTGATCCTCGCGCCTTACCGTGTTTATGATCCTGCGCTTGGCCGGTGGTTAAGCCGGGATCCAATTGAAGAGAAAGGCGGTTTAAATCTTTACGGATACGTCGAGAACGACCCATTGAACGCAACTGACGCGCTTGGGCTGATTAAGATTTATGGGAACTGGTGCGGACCGGACTGGACCGGCGGTCGCAAGGAGGCTTACACCGTGCACCCGCCAGGGTTACTATCGAATCCCTATCAATAAACTCGATTCAGCCTGTGAGACGCATGACATTTGTTACTCTCAATGTCGAACGAGTAATCCGTGCGAAAGCGATTTGAGAGGCCAGTGCTTCCGTGAGTGCGATAGAGGTCTGACCAGCGCGGCCTACGCATTTGGCGGTTTTTGGGGACACGTAATCGGACTTGCCATAGATCGACCGGGAAAACGCGAGCCGGGGCCTGACGAATCGATTTGTTGTCAGAATGGCAAGTGATCTGCGGAACGGACCATAAAACGGCTGATATTTATGTTAGAGTTATTGAAGTCCCTCTCCCTCATGTCCGGTGCCGCGGTCATGCTAGCATTTTCGGCGCTTTTGACCTGGCCATTGGCGCGAGTTCGTTCTGGAGGTCTGCGTTGGTTAGGTATAGTCGCGGTGCCATTGATTCTTGCGGTGGTTCTCTCTTCTCTCCCGATGTGGTTCGGCTCAGAGGATGCCGCCCGGTACTTGGCGTGGCGGCCATTGATGGCAACAATCTGGTTTTTCGCCGGATTTGTTGGAGCAGTATTTACATGCCTCATTCTGCCAAAGAAGGGGCCGTGATGGAGTGTTGGAGCCATGGAGCTGTGGAGCGTAATGGAGTGTTGTAGCCACGGCCCTGTGGGCCGTATGATGGAGTAATGGAGCGTTGTAGCCACGGCCCTGTGGGCCGTAATGGAGTAATGGAGTGATGGAGTGATGGAGAATTCGAATGGTTCCAACCAGAGTCACGGGCTTCCGTGTTTCGCCGATGACAATGAAGCTGACAAGTGGCTGCGTTCCGTGAGCCCTTTCTACGATTCAATGGCGAAGGAAGTGGAAACGCTCGGCGGCTACGCTTTCCGAAGTTGGAATCAACCGCGAGGAATCGTTGTTCATGAGAACGGGACTCGATACATCCAATTGGGAGACGATCTGAAAGGTGGCGAAAGAGTCAGTATTCTCATTTTCGAAATGACCAATGCTTTCCAAGCTCCCAAACATATCGAGATCGATCAGCGTGCCCGGACCGGTGAAATCGCAGACGCAGAGATGTTTGCTCTGCGGCACGAACTAATCGAGTACCGACGGGCTCCGTTATCATCGTGAAGTGTTGGTCGAATTGGAAAAAGCGATAGGCGCAGTCCCGCGCGAGATGTTGAGCTGGATCAATTCGAAATTAACGACGCTTGATAGTTATCGTTTACCGTTGGCCCACGATTATCTCGAAAGTCAGAATAAGAGCGGGCATACGGACCATTATCGACGTCATTTTTCGGCGCTTCGCGATTCTCGCACAAAGGACACAAAGGAACACAAAGGAAAGCAGTTGTAGCCACAGCCCTATGGGTCGTCCGGTAACGCGTAGACTGGATTCGTGCGAACAGCTCCCTTGTTATCGCGCGGAAAGCGGCGGAGCACCGCCGCACTCCCCAACGCCAGCGAATAGATGGCGTCTCATAAGTCGGCTACGTCTTGGAGTGCGGCGGCGCTCCGCCGCTTTCAAACCGGGCGTGTTGCAGTCCGGAGCCCAGAGGCGACAACGGGTGGCCTTATCGGCGCTTCGCAGAAGCGCCAATACAAAGCGACTGCTCACTGAACAAACGTCGTTGTCACATCACCGAAAATCAGCGCGTCAAAATTCTGCCCGGTTTGATCGTTCGGGATTCCAGAGTAACTGCGGTTCACTGGTGAGAACTGATATTTTCCAACGTTAGCGATCCCAGTCGATAGGCCGAGAAAGAAACGTTGGATAGCAATGACGTCAACAGTGTTGATTACGCTATCGCCGCTGACCTCAGCGGCCATCCGGCGACAACCAGCTGGAATGGGCGCGATGTTCAGGAAATGTCGTTGGACGGCGATGACGTCCACGGTGTTGATTCCTGGTGCGCCCGGAGTTATCGCGCTTCTTGTTGGAGTCACCGTGTACGTTCCGGCGGATGAAAGCAGAGAAAAAATGTAGTTGCCGCTGCCATTCGAAAGAGTGGAAGCCGATTGGTTGCCGGTAACAGTCAGGGTCACACCCGGCACTGTCTGCGGGCTCGGGTTCGAACAATAAATGATTGTGCCTGAAATACTCGCGAATCCGGTCGGCGTGGCTGTGGCTGTTGGAGTTGGGGTCGGTGTTGGGGTAGGCGTGGGCGTTGGCGTCGCGTTTGGATCTTGCAGAATGACGCCGATGTTGAGCTTGAAGTTGGTTCCCGGAGAAAAATCAGACCAGCTCGACGGAGGATTCGAGTTAGCGACGTAAAATGTGCCAGTCCGGATCGGGATCTCCGAATCGTATCCAAGTTGAAAGTTGGTAACGTTCGTTTGTTGAAGTCCGACATAGAAATTTCCGGGACCGACAAAAACCGAGGCCGGAAGAGTGATTGTGACCGGGCCCGGCGCGTTCACAGTTCGATCTGACACGTCAAGGTAAAGCGGGGTGGTGGAGGGTGTGCCAGATCCCGAATCACCGTAGATCGCTGTTCGATAGGTAGTGCCAGTCGCGGAAAAGAACTCGAAGGTAATATCAGTGATACCGGTGAGAGCCGTGGCGGTGAATTTGGCAACGAACGCGCCGCTTGTGTTGGTGAAACCAGTGCCGGCACTCGGACTTGAGCCGGGGTATTTGTAGGAATACCGAAGTGGAGTAACGGCGAGCGGTTTGGTCAGAGTGTTATTAGCCGTAATATCATCATTTGGAATTGAGACCTGAATTGAATTGTTTCCAACCGTCGTCGGAGTGAACGGCGCGAAGGTGACGATTGCGTGCCCACCGCAGGGAGAGAGGGAGACAATTGTTTGCGTATTAGCGAAAGTGTTTGCGCCACTGATGTTGAGAGTGACAGGCAGATTGCTGATGGCGTTCACCCCGTTATTCGTGATCACTGCCCGAATCACCTGGGCCGGAGCTGTCCCGAGGGGCAGTTCTCCTAACGATTGAATACTGGTTACGGCGGCGTCGTTCTGAACAAATGAATTCAACCGTGTCTCCGGACGAAAATTGCTCGCGACCAAATTGATCTGGGCCGAGCCATTGCTTTGTGCCCCGAGAGCACCCCCGGGCAGACTCGTGGTGCACAACTCCGCCGTTCCAGTGGAAAGCGGGCCGGTGTATTCGCCCCAGTCGAACGCGATATACAAACCGCCGCCGGTATAAGTAAACGGAGATCCGCCGGTGAGAGTAATATCGAACGGACCGGCCGTGCTCGAAAATGGGTCATGGCATTATGGACCACGGTCATCCCGGTAATGGCGGTCGCCCATGAAATGTTCTTCGTGTTGATGGTGTCGGTCGTGTTCTCGAAATAGATGATGAGTGGTGTCGCTCCCAGTTCGCCGGAGGTCTGATAATTCCATCCAATCGCAGTTGGGATGGAGCCTGCGGCAAAACCGCTCGCAGCGAGCTCGGTCGCGGTGACTAAGTAAACGGCGCGCCCCCATTTGAAATTCGTGTTCGGGGCACGGGCGTTGGCGGAGATGGTGCCGTTATTTGGGAGGACGGTGAGCGAACAAGAGGGAGTGCTCGCATTCAATGGGTTAGCGACCCCCGCCATGATGATGAGGAGGAAACTGATCAGAAGGCGTCGGTAAACGAGCGCGAATGGGGGACCCTGTTTTCCCATGGAGGTGGAAGGATCATACTGGAACGAAGGGCGAAAAGTCCATCTTTGTTTGTCCTGCCCAGATCCTCGTCCTCAAACGCGCGCGTGTCGGGGCGACGCAGTTGTAGTGGCGCTTCTGCGAAGCGCCTTGATATCGACGTAATCAACAGTTTGGCCGTTGAAAGACTGACCGAGGTCAACTTCCACGGCGCTTCGCAGAAGCGCTACTACAGCTCAGGTGCCGAGATTCGGCTATTGATTGGCGAACGGAGGGCTTGGGGAAAATATGATCACTTGAACATATATTCGCCGCCGGTTATCTTTCCACGATGAAGCAATCGGGCACCTCGAAATCAGACCCCGATATCAATCACGCCCTCGATCTGTTGCATCGCTGGGGGATTCATAATATCGGGCAGCTCGCCGCGCTCGACCGGGACGCCGTCGGACGTCGGCTTGGTCCGATCGGGCTCGAGCTTTGGGATCGCGCCTCCGGAAAAACAACCCGCTTATTAAACTCATTTCGCCTCCAGAATGTTTCGAAGAAACGTTCGAGTTCGAAAACGAAATCGAAACCAGCGAGCCGCTTCTGTTTGTCTTGCGCCGTTTTTTACAACAACTGGCTCTCCGGCTCGATGCGGTTTACCTGGTTGCGAGTGAGCTTCGGCTCGCCATCACGTTCAGCGATAAAAGCGTTTACCAGCATCGGTTTACCATTCCTGAACCGACTACGAATATCGAAGTCCTTTTCCGGATGTTGCACACGCATCTGGAGAATTTTATATCGGACTATCCAATTATCGGTCCTTCGCTGGAGGCAGAACCGTCCAAAGGAACGTCTCAACAATTTCAGTTGTTCGAGACGCCGTTACGTGACCCGGCGCGTTTGGCAGAAACGCTTGGTCGATTAGCAGCTCTGCTCGGGGCGGATCGTGTTGGCAGCCCGGTTCTGGAAGAGACGCATCGGCCAGACGCGTTTCGAATGGAGCCGTTTACCTGGCAACTGACTGATAAAAAGAACCAAGCGGAACCGAAAATTGGCAGGGCGAAACTCAATCTGCTGCGTGGTTGCGCGTCTTCGACGTTTTCGATCGGCGCTTCCGGCTTCGATGTTATTGGAAAAAAATCGTCCCGCTCACCTCCGTACCGCCAAGATTTCGGGCAAGGTGCGACATCGAAAAGGCCTTACCGGATTTCAGGAAATTGGTGGGACGACAATGCGTGGGTCCGCGCCGAATGGGATTTGGAATTGGAGAATGGCGCGCTCTGTCGATGCCATTCCGATGCAGGAAAATGGGAGGTGGATGGGGTTTATGATTAGGGAGGGGTACTGCAGAGCAACGGAGTGATGAAGCGTTGTAGCGTTGTAGCCACGGCCCGTGGGCCGTCCGGTTGGAGCGTTGAAGGGTTAAAGCGATGGAGTGATGGAGTGATGAGTATTGATGATCGGCAATTAGCAATGAGCCATCACCATCAGTTGCTCAATCGCTCCGCGATTGAGCCATGCCTTACATCGAGCTCCATGCGAGCAGCGCTTTCAGTTTTCTTCGGGGCGCATCGTTCCCGGAAGATCTGGCGAAAACCGCAGCAGCGCTCGAGATGCCAGCGATGGCTCTGCTTGATCGCAATGGCGTTTATGGCGTCCAACGATTTTCCGCGACCGCCCGGGAGAAAAATGTTCGCCCGATCGTTGGTTGTGAATTCACCATGGAGGATGGCGCGTCTTACCCGTGCTGGTTCGGAATCGCATCGGATACGCGAATTTGTGTGGGCTCCTGACTCAGGTGCATCTGCGAAGTGAAAAAGGAGTCTGCTTCGTTCAGTGGAATGAGTTGCCACAATTTGCCAAAGGATGGGTGATCCTAATTGGGGGAGGGAATCTTGCCGCGCTTCAGAATGTTCCTGAACAAACCCAACATCTGATTGATCTTTTCGGTCGCGCAAAATCTTTTGGTCGAGGTTCAACGCCATTTCCTCCGTGGCGAAGAACGAATCAACCGGCAACTGTTTGATCTGGCCGAGCATTTCCAGCTCCGGCTCATTGCGACTAATGGAGTGCAATATGCCCGTCCGTATGGCCGTCAGGCGCTTGATGTTTTCACCTGTATCCGCGAACACACTCATCTCGATGCCGCCGGCAAACTGTTAACCCAAAACGCAGAACGCCATCTGAAGACGCGAAACCGAAATGCGCGCCCTGTTTCGCGATCGCCCGGATGCGATTGAAAATACCAATCGCGTCTCGCCGAGCGCCTCGAATTTTCTCTGGAAAATATCGGATACGAATTCCCGGCCTTTTCCGTTCCGGATGGGCACGACATGAATTCGTTTCTGCGGACGATTGTTCTCTTCGGAGCGCAACAGCGTTATTCGGCCATCAGCACAGCAGTGAAACGGCAGCTCGAAGAAGAGTTGGGCCTGATCCGAGAAGCTCGGGTTTGCCGGTTATTTTTTGATTGTCTGGGACATCATTAATTTCTGCCGGGAACACCACGTCATGGTGCAGGGGCGCGGCAGCGCGGCCAACAGCGCGGTTTGTTATTGTCTCGGGATCACTCCGGTCGATCCGGTCAGTAATCATCTCGTTTTCGAGCGATTTCTGAGTGAAAGCCGGAAAGGTTGGCCGGATATCGATCTCGATTTACCGAGTGGCGATCGCCGGGAAAGCGTGATCCAGGAAGTGTATCGGCGTTACGGAAAACATGGCGCGGCCATGACCGCGAATGTGATCACCTATCGAGGACGAAGTGCGGCGCGCGAGATTGGAAAGGCATTGAATCTTTCCGCCAACACCCTGGATCGGTTTTCGCATCTTTTCGGGCACGGCGATTTTCCGCACACCCTTGATCTGGCGGCGCAAATTGAGCAGGCCGGCTTACCGAAAGGACATCCGCGATTGCCCGCGTTTATTTCGCTTTATCAAGCGATTTACGGATTACCGCGGCATCTCGGCCAGCATTCGGGCGGGATGATTATTTGTCAGGGAAAACTGAGTTCGTTTGTTCCTCTGGAAAATGCTTCGATGCCGGGACGCGTCGTGGCTCAATGGGATAAGGATGATTGTGAAGATCTCGGGCATCGTGAAAGTGGATCTGCTCGGGCTGGGGATGATGTCGGTCATGCAGGATGCGTTTGAGCTTTGTCGAGAACGCGGGCGGCCACTTGATCTGGCCCATATCCCGACGGATGACCCGGCGACCTACGAGATGATGCAGCAGGCCGATACCATCGGAGTTTTTCAAATCGAAAGCCGCGCGCAAATGGCCACTCTGCCGCGACTGAAGCCGAATTGTTTTTACGATGTTGTTATTGAGGTGGCGATCATTCGGCCGGGACCGATCCAGGGCGACATGGTCCATCCTTATCTGGCGCGGCGCGCCGGACGCGAAAAGATCACCTATTTCGATCCGCGTCTTGAACCTGTTCTGCATCGAACGCTCGGGGTTCCGTTATTTCAGGAGCAGATGCTGAAGATCGCGATGATCATGGCGGATTTTTCTGGAAACGAAGCGGAAGAACTGCGGCGCGCGCTCAGTTTCCATCGGTCCCAGGAACGAATGGAAAAGGTGAGCGTGAAATTGCGAGCGGCCATGGCGCGGAACAATGTGACACCAGAAGTGATCGAGAAAATTATTCAGGCGATCGGATCCTTTGCGCTTTATGGATTTCCGGAATCTCACGCGATCAGTTTTGCCATTCTCGCTTATGGTAGTGCCTATTTGAAAGTGCATCGGGCGCCGGAGTTTTATGCGAGTTTGTTGAATAATCAGCCGATGGGTTTTTATACGCCCGGCCACGATTGTGAAGGATGCGAATCGGCATGGGCTTCGAGTGCAGCCTGTTTGTGTCGATGGAATCGGAATGGGTTTGCACTGGTTGTGTCTGATCAAGCGATTCGGTTGGGGTTTTGTGTGGTGAATGGGCTGCGGAAAGAGCATGGAGAAAAAATGGTCGAAGGAACGAGAAGCAAGCGCGTTTGAATCGCTCGATGATTTCAAGCGGCGTGTTCTATGAGCAAAGAAGAATTGCGAACTCTGGCGGAATTGGGAGCGCTCAATTGTTTTGCGGAACATCGACGCGCAGCGATGTGGCGAGTGGAAGAACAAATGCCGGAGCCGTTTTTGCTGTTGCGACCGTGAATCCGGAAGGCGCTTCACGGAAGCGCCACTACATGCCACTGCTGCCGATGACCATGCCGGAACGAGTCAAAGCTGATTATGACGCGATGAACCTAACCACTGGGCCGCACCCGATGAAGTTGTTACGCGACCGTCTGCCAAATATTTGGCGAGCCAGCGATCTCGCATCGGCGCGTCATGGCGACACAATTCAAATCGGCGGAAACGTGATTTGTCGTCAAAGGCCGGGGACAGCGAAAGGATTTGTCTTTATCAGCCTGGAAGATGAAACCGGAGTTTCAAATGCGATCGTTACGCCGGACTTATTTGAGCGAGTCCGACTGTTGATCACGGAAGAACCGTTTCTGATTATTGAAGGAAAAGTTCAGAACAGCGACAATGTCTTCTGATCAAGGCGGAAGAAATCCGGCCGCTGGTTCATGAGCAACTTGTGGGAACGGAATCACACGATTTTCATTAATAGCGGCTGTATGCGTCCTATAGGTCTCATCGGACCTTTTCGTTCAACGGCCTAGCGCCTTCACAAAATCAGCGAATAGTGCTCCGTAAATTTCGCCGCGTTCTGGAGTGATACTGCAATGCCAGGGCAAAGGGATAATCCTCCAGTCGCACTTGCTCGATGACGTCGTCGGCGGCAGACCATGCCTCGACCGCGAGGCCGTCTCCGAGGCGATCGATGGCCTGATGGTGTGAGCTGTTTACCTTTTCATATCGATGTGCAGCGGAGGTTTCGGTGCGCAGCGGCTGAACATCGTGGTCGCGCATTTCCGGAGCGTTATGACCCGGAATATCGAGACGCAACGTTCCGCCGAGTGCGACATTGAAAAGCTGCATCCCTTTGCAAATGCCAGGATCGGAAGGCGACGTTTGAGCGCTTGTTTTGTCGCTTCGAATTCCCATCGATCGCGCTTGGGATCGACTCCTTGTCCAGAATGGAAGGATCCGGGACTGGCTGCCGAAGAAATTCCGGGGCGATATCCGAGCCGCCGCTCAAAAGCAGGCCATCCATCTCCTCCATCGCCACCTCTTCGTTCAAAGCGTTTCGAAGTGAGACTTCCGGATGCTTCGCGAATGCGCGTTGGAACCACTTATCGTCCTTGGGCCGAATCCAGGTCGCGACGTTTAGCATGCGTGATTGTCGCAGGTTTCCGATGAGCACGTCTGCTGGCGGGACGATGTCTAAAGTCAGGTTACGCGCGAGTGTAGCGCATGTAGGGCTCTTCTGTGAAGCGACTTTGGATGGCTGATGGCCGGATCGCCGGCCAAGACAAATAACAACGAAATTCGGGACGCTGCACAGAAAGACTCAGCTGCAATTACAGTCCCATCAACTCCCGAACGTATTTCACCGGTGGACTGCCGAAGGAAAGAACGCTGTCGTTATACTTCTTGAGATCAAAGGAGGTGCCGGCTTTGGCCTTCGCTCGTTCGCGCAGCTCGAGATGTTCGGTCGCACCGATAAAGTAAGTGGAGAGCTGCGTCGAACTTAAGCCGGGCACGTTTCCATTTCGCCACCGCTTCGCCTTCCTGCTGAAATCCTTCCTTCATCATCAGATCGAGCGCTTCCTGCTCGCTCATGTTGGCGGTGTGAATGCTTTGATCGAGGATGGCGTTGCAAATCGACACGCAAACGCATCTTGAGCTGTTGCATCCTGACCTCAGGTCCGCCGTATCCGGCCTCCGCCATCAATTGTTCCGTGTAAACCGCCCAACCCTCAATGAAAGTGCCGCTTTGGAAAATCGGCGCGCACCAGCGTCGGCGCGCGGAATTCATTGGCGTGCGCGATTTGCAGATAATGGCCGGGCATTGCTTCATGCACGGTCAGATCCCGCAGCATGAAGTTGTTGTACTCGCGGAAGAACGACTCCTTCCGCTCGTCTGACCAATCTTTCGGCGTCGGTTCGCAGGCGAAAAATGTCTTGCCGTTTTTCTCCAGCGGCCCCGGCGAATCGCAATAGGCGATTCCCTGCCCACGCTTGAATTCCGGCATGACGATGACCTTCAATGGCTTGTCCGGGACCGTGACCAGATTTTTCTTCCGCACGAAATCAGTCGCTTCGGTCACGACCTTTTCTGCGCGTGGCCACGATCGTCTTGTCGTCCGGATGTTGCTCCGCCAGCTTGTCGAGCACAGCGGCCGTGACTTTTTTCCTATCGTCCAACGTGGCCTGGATCCGCGTTCGGGAAATACTTCTTGTAGAGCGGCAACGCGGTTTCGTAGATCGCCGTCTGGGTCGAGGTCGAGATCCGCCTGTGCCCGCTTCATCAGATTTCTTCAACTGACAAATCGGAAGCGAGCGCGAAGCGAAGTTTCTTGCGGAACTTGTCCATTCCGAGCCGGAAATCTCCGTCGGAGCGCGGGAGCAAGATCGGTTCGCAGCCATTTCTTGTATTCTTCGAGAGCCGCCGCCGTCTTCTCCTGCAAAGCGGCGCGAGTTCCTTCTTCATCTTCGGCGCGCGATCGAGCAGCGGATTGAGGCCTTCGCGGACAAGGCTGACCGCGCCCTGCGATCTGTTCGATCGCAGTTTCGGTGTAAACTTTCGGCGAATTTTGCAGATTCTCTTTCGCCTGCTGCGATCACCTTCGGGAATCGCTTCCATTCGTTTGCGCAGATTCGGCGATTCGTTTTTCCGGCGGGAGCGAAATCGCGCGCGACCAGCAGATAAAGGCTGTTGGCCAGGCTCTGGTTGTAAATGAGCGGATTCCACTCCGGTCCTTTCATTTCTTCGAGATCGAAAATTTCGCCGTCGACTGTTGTCCTTGCAGGATTCGGACATCGACCTGGTTTGGGCCGGTCAACTTCGTTGTATCGGTGAAGCGGTTCGAGCTTTTTGTGAAACGCCTTATTGCGTCGCCAGTTTCTTGGCTCGGGTTTCGGCGGAGTAATCGGTTAGACGGTCATCAAAGCGGTGATCGCCCAGCTCGGTGGCGTACTCCGGATGCGTCCGAAGCATCGCTTCAATGTAATCCTTCGCCAGTTTTTGAAATCGTCGTCATCCTGTGGTGTGGCGAATTGGTTGTCGCCACGTGAAAGACAAGACAAAAGGCAAACACCAGATGTCTGACCCGCAATACGCTGAATTTGATTTTCTATCATATGGCAGTGAGAGTCGCGAGATTCTGTTCGCGGTTTCCTAACGCGGTAAAATCTAGACGCTCCGGTTGTCGCGGCCAATCCTGGCCGACTACTTGTTCATCGATTGGCCCTGTAGGTACGTCCGCTCTTTGTATAATGGCGCGTAGACGATCGACGTAGATGATACGTCCGGTGCCGAGCATGAGCACAGACGAAGAACCGGAAGTAACTCGCTTTGCTCTTCCATCTTCATACCCATCGATTGAGTTTGGATGAGAAAAGCTGACTGATCGACGGGAATCTGATTTCCGAGCGAAATCGAGCAGGAGCCACATGGCCATGAGAATGCTCTTCATTCGGTTTGGCGCCTGGGTGTAGGCGAACTCGAGTCCGGTGATCGAAACCATGTCTTCGCCCACGGACAGGATCACGATAGGCCAAGAATTGCCAGCCGACCGTTTGGCCGGCCGCCAGTGATCGATGTCGAGTCTGGATCATCCAGATCACGACGAACGATGATGCGCGGTGAGGAACAAGCCGATCCCAATTTTGCGCAATCGGAGTGAGCGGTAAGACTCGGCTGATCGCGGGATAAACCCAATAATTGAACAACGGCATCATGGCGAGGATGAAAATGCCATTGACGACGTTGACCTGCTCCGGGAGAAAATTCATGCCGAAGAAATGCAGATCCATTTTCTGGCATTGAATCGTCCATTCGCCGCCGCTGCTCTGGTCCCAGAGCGCCCAGAAAATCATCGATGAACGCGAAGATGATCCAATACGCTGACCAGGATACTGCGCCCGTTCCTTGCTTTTAAGATTTCGCGCGCATAATTCCGAGCACCGCCCGGCGGAATGTGGACCATTTTTTTGCGACCCATCCAGAATATGACCGTGGCAACGAACATGAGAACGCCGGGCAGACCAAAGGCGATGTCCGGACTGTGCAATCGCGGGCTTTCCAGGAACGTGACCATTGATGGCGGCAGTTTCGCAATTAAACCTTCGGGATCGGTTGGGTATGGTTCGAGCAACCATGGAATCAAAAGCGTGGAAAACGCCGACCCTGCGTTGATGGAAAAATAAAACCAATTGAAGACGCGCGTTAGCAGATGCCTGTTCGATTCGCCAAATTGGTCGCCGACGTTCGTTGAGACGCACGGCTTGATTCCGCCCGCGCCGAGCGCAATTAACAAACAGCCCGATGGCCAGGACATATTGGGGTTCGATCGTGCTTGCCGACAGGCGTACCCATCAGCGCGAGAACGAAATGGCCGACGCAATAAACGATCGATAGATAAAAGCACGTCCTTGAATTTTCCGAAGCCAGCGTCGGCCATCATCGGCCCGATGAACGGCAGAAAATAGAGCGACGAAACGAAGGTGTGAACCAGGCTTCGGCGTTGGCCGGCTGCATCACACTCAGGTTACCCATTTGTCCAAGAGATACTGGTCATGAAGATGGTCAGGATGGAGTGCATCCCGTAATAGCGAGAAACGCTCGGCCGCTTCGTTGCCGATGATGTAAGGGACGCCCGGCGGCATCGTTGTGATCTTCGGCGGTGACGTCAGGTATTTGTCTAGCCATGCTGGCTCCCTTCTGATTCTGAACTGACTAGTGAGGCGTGCTTTCGGGGAAAAAATTTGCCGGAGTCGATCGATGTTCAGGATGGGATGGTGGGGGCTTGGGCGCGTGACCCTCAGATCCCTCGCTCTGATGTTCCATCGGAAGCTCGCCGACGTGATGCCGTTCGCAGGAGCAGAAGAAACGATTAATCCGGCGACGACCATGAGTCCAATCCTGCGGGCAAAAATACGCATAACGCGTCGCAGACTATGCGTCCAGTCGAGTCCGGCGCAAGGAGGAAAGCTGGGGAGCTTAGCCTGCTATCACGCGGAAAGCGGCGGAGCACCGCCGCACTCCACAACGCAAGCGAATATATGGTGTCTGATAACTCGGCCACGTCTTGGAGTGCGGCGGTGCTCCGCCGCTATTAAACCGAGCGTCTTGGAGTCGTCGCGTCCTCTCGGCTTCGGACGCCGAAGTTGTACGCGGGCGCTTCTGCGAAGCGCCTTGATATCGCGCGTGACCAACAGATTGGGCCGCTATCGCACAGCAAATGAAATTGAAAGGGCTCACCGTCGCATTACTGTGAGCCGCAGTGGCCCGAACTATCAAAAATACTGCCTGGAATGAAGTCTTCGCCCTCCTGTTACTCGGTGTGGGGACATTGCTCTTTCTTGCCCTGATTTCTTATGCCCCTCGGGACCTGCCTTCCTGGGTTCCGTTTAGCCATATTTCGCCCCCAAACCGGCCGGCGCAAAATTTCATCGGCCCGTTTGGGGCCATCCTGGCCGGGTTCTCTTATCTGATGATTGGCGCAGCTTCCTACCTGCTGGCTGTCGTTTTGGTCGGGTTTGGCGGCGCCAAATTGTTTAACACCAAGCTTCGCGTCACACCGCGATTACTCTGGATTGCTCTCTTTGTTATTTCAGGGGCCTGCCTGCTTCAACTGCAAACGCAACATCTGCAGGGGTGGCGCACGGCCTTTAACATCCCGGGCCCTGGCGGGTGGGTCGGTCATGCCCTTGGGCAAAAGCTTCTCCTGACCTGGATGGGCGGGGTTGGCTCCGTCATCCTTCTCTCCGGCGTTTATATCAGTAGCCTGATTTTGATGACCGGCCTGCGCCCGATTCATCTTGTCCGGCAAACTGTTGCAGGAGTGCACAACGGGATGGCGGGTTTGCGTGAATGGGAACTGAAACGACGTCTCCGGAAATCAGATTTGAAAGGTCAGCTCGAGATCAGTCAACGGGAGTTGGCTAAACAACAGCGGGTAATTGAGAAGCAGTTGAAGAAAAAAGGATCGCCCGTGGCGGAACCGCCCGGAGTTTTTGTTCCGCCGGAGGAACTGGCTAATCGCCCGAAACCGAAGGTAGTCGATACAACCGCGCTTCCGATGGAACCGCCAAAGAAGAAGCCCTCTCTGGCAGAACTTCGCAGCGCGGAGAAAGAAGGATAAGGAGAAAGCAAAAACGCCTGTTGGGTTAACGCCTCAAGCTTGGGATGCGGAAAATTATGTTTTGCCGAGTCTTGACTTGCTTGATACGCACGATGGCGAAGGCCGGATCGCGGTCGATCCGGCGGAGTTGGAACGGATTCAGCAAGTCCTGATCGAAACGCTGGGGCAATTTGGAATTGCGGTCGCGGCCGGGGATATTACGAGTGGTCCAACCATCACCCGTTTCGAAGTTTATCCGGCCAAAGGTGTTCGAGTCGACAAGATCGTTAGTCTGGAGCGCGATCTGGCGCGAGCCACCAGCGCCGAACGGATCAATATCCTCGCGCCAATTCCCGGCAAAGACACGGTCGGAATTGAACTGGCCAATACTCGCAAAGTAAAAGTAATGCTCCGCGAATTGCTTCAATCACAGGACTGGGAGGAAGCCAAAGCCAAGGCCCGGCTTCCTTTGGCCTTGGGCAAAGATGTTTACGGGAAAACGATCATTGCCGATCTCGCGCAGATGCCCCACCTGCTCGTCGCAGGCACGACCGGTAGCGGCAAGAGCGTCTGCATCAACGCCTTGATCGCCAGCATGATCTTCCGGTTCACGCCGGAAGAACTCCGTTTCATCATGATCGATCCTAAGGTGGTCGAGATGCAGACCTTTAATTCGCTTCCGCATCTCGCGTTTCCGGTTGTCACTGATCCGAAAAAAGTGCTGCTCGCCTTGCGCTGGGTCATCGATGAAATGGAAAAGCGTTACCGAATTTTCGCGCAAGTCGGTGTGCGGAATATCACTAGTTTCAATGGGCGCCCGGCGAAAAAGAAAAGCGTCGATGGGGAAGAAGCTGTGGGAGCAGACGCAACCTCAACCAACGGTGGCACTCCCGAAATCAAGGTGCCGCGCGATGATGATCTGATTATTCCCGATCGGATGCCCTATATCGTCATCATCATTGATGAGTTGGCGG
Organism: uncultured Verrucomicrobiae bacterium; assembly: GCA_963751725.1. Taxonomy (GTDB): domain Bacteria; phylum Verrucomicrobiota; class Verrucomicrobiia; order Chthoniobacterales; family UBA10450; genus AV80. The sequence continues at coordinate 191,198 of CAVVVQ010000030.1, read as the reverse complement.
ACCTTATGCAGACGGCGCCGGCGGACGTTGAAAGCGCCATCGCGCGGATCACGCAAATGGCGCGAGCGGCGGGAATTCATCTGATTGTTGCGACTCAAACGCCACGCGCAGATGTCGTTACCGGCGTGATCAAGGCAAACATCCCGAGTCGAATCGCGTTTCAGGTGGCGTCAAAAATCGATAGCCGCGTGATATTGGATGAAAATGGAGCGGATCGTTTGCTGGGGCAGGGAGACATGCTTTATCTGCCGCCCAGCACATCACGGCTTATCCGCGCGCAGGGCGTGCTCGTGACGGATGAAGAGATGCATCGCCTGGTAGAATTTATTTCTGCGCAAAGTCCGCCCGCTTTTGATCTTGCCATGCAGGACAAGCTTGAATCGGCCAGCGCGGCAACCGAAGAAGACGTGACGGACGAAGATGAGGAGCTGGTGGAAAAATGTCTCGAGATTATTCGGCAGGAAAAACGCGCGTCGACCTCGCTCCTGCAACGTCGATTACGGCTGGGTTACACTCGCGCGGCGCGGATCGTTGATATTCTCGAGCAGCGCGGCATATTGGGGCCCGGCGAAGGCGCGAAGCCGCGCGAGATTCTCGTCGACCTCGACGCCACGGTATAACCGGGCGAAGCAAGAATTTTAATGGAAGGTCTTGGCAAAAAATTAAAGGAAGCACGGCTCGCGCGGAACCTAACGCTCGATGAAGCCGGTCGCATGACCAAGATCCGGCCAAGTCGGCTGCAGGATATCGAGAACGAAGAGTTTTCGGAGTTCGCGAGTTTGGCCTACGCAAAAGGATTTCTGCTCATTTACGGAAAGTTTCTCAATGTAGATGTGACACCGTATCTGGAGGCGTTTGAAAGTTCTGAGAGCGTAACGGTTGATGGCTATGCCTATCTCCAGGACAATCCGGCGCCCAAACCGACTCGTGTTTCAGTTTCGCGAAGACCGAGCAGGGCTCCCGGTGGTGGCGGAGGGAGCCGCGGGTCGTTGCTTCCATTTGTGATTGGAGTGGTCGTGTTGGTGGCTGGCTTCATGATTATGAAATGGATCGCGGAAATCAACCGACTGAAGCCTGCTCCCCGTCAGATGATTGGAGTTTCGCCCGCGCCGGGAACGACAAAGGAAACAATCGTCGCTCCGCGGGCCGTGCCTATCGAAGAATCTCCCGCAAGCCGAACGCCGGCCCCGGTCGCAATAGCGACGACGCCTGAACCGACCGTGGCTCAGGCGCCACCAACCGCGCCGCCGGTTTCAGCCGAACCGGAAGTGCGCCGGGCCGAACCGGTTCATCCTGAGGATGCGGCAGCCGTTAAGCCAACTGCGCCGCCGGTTCGTAAGCCGGCTGCGGTGCCCGCGCGGACGGCGACTCCTCCGCCACGACCGCGGCCAGGGGCTACCGTCTCTCGAGCCATTCCGCCTCAACGCTAACTTCACATGGAAGAACGAGGAAAAAGCGGCGGTCGAACTGCCGTTCCTAAGGTCGGTATGATCAGTCTTGGTTGCGCCAAGAACCTGGTCGACGCGGAGATCATGCTTGGAAGCGTGGTGAAGCATGGAATGGAAATTACGTCTGTGGCCGATGAAGCGGATGTCCTTGTTATCAATACCTGCGCGTTCATCGATTCAGCGAAAGAAGAATCAGTCGATGCGATCCTCGAAGCCCATCAACAGCGGGGATTAGGAAAAAAACCGGGACAAAAATTGATCGTCAGCGGTTGCATGTCGCAACGGTTTTCAGAGGAACTTCGAGAGTCGCTTCCGGAAGTCGATGCATTCGTTGGGTTGGATCAGGTCGCGCAAATGGGTGCGATCGTGCGCAAAGTGGTCGAATCAAAAGATAATCCGATGGGCGGGTTCAGTCCTGGCCACAGCTTTGTCACAGATAAGCCGATTTATATTCCAAATTACGATACTCCGCGGTTTCGTTTGACTCCGGCTCACAGCGTTTATCTGAAGATCGCGGAAGGATGTAATCATCCCTGCAGTTTTTGTGTGATCCCACAAATGCGCGGTCGGCATCGCAGTCGCCATCCCAATTCAGTTATCACAGAGATTCGCGCGCTGGTGGCTGAGGGTGTCAAAGAGATCAACTTGATCAGTCAGGACACGACGTATTACGGGATGGATTTGTGGGAGGAAAAGGCTGGGCCGCGCCAACCAATTGATTCCGACCGAGGACCTACCCTGGTGGCGTTGCTCCGCGAAATTCAAGACATCGAGGGGGACTTCTGGGTCCGCCTTCTCTACACCCATCCTGCACATTGGAGCGCGGAACTGATCGAGACAATTGCGCAATGCGACAAGGTCGCGCGCTATATCGACATGCCGTTGCAACACATTGAAGAAGGCATGCTCGGAAAGATGCGGCGCGAAACGAGTCGCCAACACATCGAAGATCTGATTGTGGCGTTACGCGCGGGAATTCCGGGAATCGCGTTGCGCACGACCTTTATCGTCGGGTTTCCAGGAGAAACCGAGGAGGCATTCGAGTCTTTACTGGAGTTTATTGAACGGACGCGTTTTGATCGGCTCGGTGTTTTCAAATACTCCCAGGAAGAGGGATCGCGCGCAGCGAAGATGCCGGAACAAGTTTCGGCGAAGGTAAAGAATCAGCGATACGGTCGCGCCATGAGCGCGCAGCAGCGAATCGCGCGTGAGATGGCTGCGGAAAAAGTTGGACGGCAATTGCGAATGCTGGTCGATGAACCGTTTGTGGCGCGGACTGAAGCTGACGCGCCGGAAGTTGATACGCGGGTGATTCTTTCTGAACCAGCGACAGTGGGTGAGTTTACAACCCGGCGAATTACTGGAAGCCGCGGATACGATTTATTGGCCTAGCTCAGGCGTCTTGGCTGAATTGTGGCGTGGACATTTTGCCCCCGCGAGTTTTCGCGGGCTGAGAGCTTGTTCGACACATAAGCTAGGGTACGTGTTAACGAGACTTGCCTTCTGAAAATAGCCCAGCGTTTTAACGCTGGGAGTTGGTCATAAAAAGGGCATGAGTCCCGTGAGGGACGACAGACCCGATGCTTGTCGATGGCGTTTCTGTCGTCCCTGACGGGACCCAATGATGATTAGTGAGGGGCGGCACCCAGCGTTAAAACGCTGGGCTATTTTCAGGAAAGATCGATACCCTAAACACACTTCAGGCGGAATGCTGACGTTCCTCGAGGTGCGTTAAATTTTTCATCGAAATCTTAAATTCCGCGTTATCTTAAAGACATGGCAAATTCCGCTAACTCACCAACGATTAATCTCGACGAAACAAACTTTGAAAAAGAAGTCACTCAGAGCAATGAAACGGTGCTGGTTGATTTCTGGGCGCCATGGTGTGGCCCGTGCAAAATGATCGCGCCGCTGCTCGATGAAATTGCGACCGAAAAAGCCGGAAAAGTGAAAGTGGCAAAGGTGAATGTGGACGAGAACCAGAGCCTCTCGGTGAAGTACAACGTTCGCGCGATCCCTGCGCTCCTCTTCTTCAAGAACGGCCAACTGCGCGATCAGGTGATCGGAATGACGACTCGACAGGATTTACTTGGCCGACTGGAAGCGTTGGGCTGAAAAATCCGCTGAAGCGGGTGGATGTTGCCAGCGTCAAGCTGCGACTCCGGCGAATTCGGCTTCCGCGGTCTGAGCCGCAAGGCAGAGATCACCAACCACCTGGTAGTAGACGTGATTGATTTCCCCGAGGCGTGCTCCGACATTACTTAGGACGGAGACGTCAGAGGGGAGTGCCTCTCGCGGCAACCGTCGAGCTATTCGCGCGAGCAGACTCTCAGCCCCTTCGCCCGGCACAATCAGGTCGTGCAACAACGGATCAAGTGCCTGTAGCCGATCATTGAGAACTTTGGTCAGCTCCAGTTTTTTCTGATTGTACGGGCGACGAACCAACCATGGCTTCTTGGCTGCGTAGACGGTGACGAAATCTTCGAAATCTTTTTCCAGTTGTGAGGTTAGCTGAGCAACCGGCTCAAAATTCTTTAGGAACTGGATGATGTCCGTGGTGGTGATTTTCTGGGTTCTGCCTGGAATGTTAGGTAAGCGCAAAGCATCGGTAAGACGCCGCCGAACAGCCTTCTCAAAACGTTGCATTGGCGGTTCACAATTCTTTTGCGATTCGATAGCGCGTTCGTGACAACTTAGAATCTCTTTCTGAGATCGACTGGCAAGCTTCAGATCCTTTGGTTTGAAGCGAATCCGTGCCTCGGTCAGCGCTAGTGCCTGCCGGGTGGCCGCGATCTGGTTTTGAGCATCTTGAAATTGTTCGAACGCCTCTTTGCTGTCGGCTAAGGCTTGATTCCATTCCTGGCAATCAGCGTGAATCGTTGCTCTTGCGGTCGCGTTGTCCTCAAAGGGAATCAACTCGTCGGAATCGACGACGATACGCCTGCTCGCAGATAGCCGGTTACTGAAATAAGCTCGAACCGCGGAAAGTTTTGAGGGGCCAAACGCCAAACCGGCGCATGTTTGCTCCACATCCACCAGGTTTACGTCGTTCAGCGGCAAACCAAGCAAACGGTAGTAGAATAAGGTGACCTCTCTACTCAGGTCCGAAAAATCACAAAACAATTCCTGCGCTGGACGGTCATCGGAGAATGCGATGGAGCTGGTGACCGTGGTGGCTTTCGCGATTCGCTCCGCATCTGAAGGGTGGGTGTGAAACCAACCTGTTCGTTGCTGTTCTGCATCTCGATCAATTTCTTTTTCGCTGTAATCGGAGACAACGTCCAGGCGCGCAATCGTCAACTCCGAGAGGTCGTTCGGAAGTTTTTGTTCTTCAAAGGCACGCAACGCCAACTGATTGGCGTCCGACCAGGCGATTGTGAGAAGACGAAGGCGTTTCGTGACGGCGGCGAATCGGTCGGGCCCGGATACGATGGCTCCATAGCGATCAGCGTCGAACTCCATTTGTCGAAGGGAGAGGCAGCTGATGATGTGACCTAACAATACAATGCCGTGAAGCACCAATCGAGTGGTCCAGATCCCGATGCGAGCCGATATGAGAATGATCTGCCCATAGACATGTCGTCGGAGACCTGACGAAGTCAGCTGACGTTCAAGGTCGTTTGGTTGATAAGCGATCCGCGCCAACCAGAGGTTCATCGACCGAATAAGAAATGTCAGGCGCATTCCAGCGCTTTGGGCGAAGTGGCCAAATTCATGAGCCAACACGCCGCCGAATTCGACCACACTTAAACCTCGGACGAGAGGTAGACCGATTGTCAGATCTAGTTTGCGCCGGAAAAGGCTGCCAAGCCCACCGTGCAGCGAGGCAGATGCGTTGACCTGCCAGTCGATCAAGATTCGTTCGGGCAATGGCGCCTGCACAATGCGACAGATAGCTCGGACAAACTCGAACAGTTCCGGTTCTGCTTCAGGACTTAAAGCCATCAAATCGGGAGGTTTCTGACGTCGAGTGAAGAATGGCCGAGACATAAAGAATACGAGGATGACACCCGTGATAATCGGAGCGGCGTAGATAACCAGACCCCAAACTCCTCTCAGATGATCAGTAAACCATTCGTGATTCCCTATGTGCCAATAGATGCCGTAGGCAATTGCGGCGATTAGCGCACAATAAAGTAAGGGAAGGAGCATTAGCCCGCCGACAGCTGCCGCTAAACCCAATCGATAAGCAGGCGAGAGTTGAGGGGGTTCGATCGAGCGATCGGGGACGTCCAGGCCAAACTTGAAAGAATCCTCCGAGTTTGGATGACTGCGCGAGTTGACATGTGTTCAACTGCGCCCGGCGGGGGTCGAACCCACAACCTTTGGCTTCGGAGGCCAACGCTCTATCCAGTTGAGCTACGGGCGCTGCTTCCCGCGCATTATAGCGGGACCGAATTGGTTCACAACCCGTTGTAGTCGCGGCCTGTGGGCAGTTTGGTATCGTCGCCGTTCCCTCGACCTCGAATGACGGAGTTGTAGGGGCGCTTCTGCGAAGCGCCCGGGATTGACTTCGATCTGTCTTGAGGGGCCAATCTTTCGGTCACGTCCCTCTCCAGGCGCTTCGCAGAAGCGCCACTACAACAGCCCTACCGTCCATCCAGTCAGTGGACATGATCAGTAGAGGCCGAAAATTCGGTATCTTTCCTTTGATTTTCCTCCCAAGGCGCATGAAGGTGAGCGCCCGCCCGCTAGGCAAGCCAAGGGAGATTATTTATGAGCAGTATTATCGACGCTATCGAAAAGGAACAACTCAAAGGGGACGTGACGAAATTCAAGGTCGGCGACGGCGTTCGGGTCCATACGCGGGTCGTTGAGGGAGATAAGGAACGAATTCAGGTTTTCGCCGGCATCGTGATCGGCCGAAAAGGCCGCGGAATTAATGAGACTTTCACTGTCCGTCGAATCTCTTACGGCGAAGGCGTCGAACGGGTGTTTCCTGTGCATTCGCCGCGGATCGCCAAGGTGGAAGTCGAGAAAGAAGGCCGGGCGCGTCGGGCTGCCTTGAATTACCTGCGAAAACGTAAGGGCAAGGAAGCCACCGCGGTTCGCGAGCAGAACTAATCGCGCTTCAGCCGTAGTCCCGGGCTCTCAACACGCCATTGACGTGACTCTTGGTGCGGGAATGATGGGGGGCCCGCCCTTTCTGCGGTGTTTTTGCCACGGAAGGACACGGAATGAAACACGGACATAAGCGTTCAAGGCCGGTGTTCGGGATGTAACGATCCGTGTTTAATCCGTGACCTGATTCCGTGGCACCCTTCTTTACGGTAGCTGTCGCGCAAAGCACGCGACCGTTGTGTGAGATCCGATCACCTGCGAAAGCGAATTGGCGATTGCAAAAAAGCTTTCGCTGATTCATTAACCTTCCGGGTGACCAATGTATCGTCGTTGTGGGTTCCGGCATGAACGAAAACTGCGCGCGCTTGGGGTCTCGGCCATTGCCGGAATCGATGAAGCGGGTCGCGGAGCGTTAGCCGGTCCTGTTGTCGCAGCAGCGGTAATTCTTCCGGAAAAATTCCGACACCGTCGGCTAAATGATTCCAAACAACTTTTGCCGGAGCGTCGGGAAGAGATTTATCACGATCTAACCGACGGCAAAGCATTGGCATGGGCGGTTGGGATCGTCGATTCGGTCGAGATCGATACGATGAACATCCTGCGGGCCACGCACAAAGCGATGCGGCTCGCGATCGAAGCGATTGAGCCTTCAACCCGATCATGTCCTGATCGATGGACTGCCCGTTACGCCGTTCCCGCTTGCCACAGACCGCGATCGTAGACGGCGATTGCTACAGTCTAAGCATTGCGGCCGCGAGTGTTATTGCCAAGGTCACTCGCGATGCGATAATGCGCGAGTTCTGTGAGCGTTTCCCCCAGTATTGCTTCAGCCAACACAAGGGCTACGGCACCGAACTGCACTTGATCAAGTTGCATGAGCACGGGCCTTGTCCAATTCATCGCCGATCTTTCGAACCGGTGGCGCAACCGGTTTTCGACTTCGCAGCCCCCACATCTGGGATTGGGATTCAGGGCGAGAAACTGGCGGCCCGGTTCCTCCAGAAGAACGGATACAAAATTCTGTATCGTAACTTTCGTGGCCGGACCGGAGGCGAGATCGACCTCGTTTGTCGAGATCGGGATACGCTCGTGTTTGTTGAAGTAAAAACGCGCACTCGCGAAGATTTCGGGCGGCCGTTTGAATCGGTTGATCGCGATAAACAAAGGCGAATCGCGCGAGGCGGCTCTAGCCTGGCTACGACTCCTGGATAACCCGGATATCTTTTTCCGGTTCGATGTGGTCGAGGTAATTTTGGTGGAGGAAGAAGAGCCGAAATGGAGCTGATAAGAAACGCGTTCCAGCTGCCCGCACCGTACATCTACTAAGAGTTGAGGGTTGAGAGTTGAGAGTTGAGAGTTGAGAGCGGTGTTTGAGAAAGCGTTGAGTGAGCCCTCTCTCAACTCTCAACTGACGACTCTCAACTAGCTCGCTAGCAGCAACTGCAACCCGACCCGTGCGAGCCGACGGAACCGGTCGATGGCCCCGTGGATCCTCCCGGAACATGAACCCCGTAACCCGCCCGAAATAACGCGCCGGACTGGCTCGCCCGTTTTGGGATCCGACCGAAGCGCCTCGTCTTTCATGCTTTGTTGCACTTCAAACCGGCGAATCGGTTTCGAAGGATCAGTGGTTTCGTAAATGTAAGTTGGCATTGGAAAAGAAGTTTATTCAGAGGCGCGGGATGCCTCTTTTGGTTTAGTCGGTTTCTCGACCGGTTTTCGGTCAGTCTCCATCCATTCGGTGTGAAACACGCCTGGTTTATCGGTTCGTTCGTAAGTGTGCGCGCCAAAAAAATCGCGTTGCGCCTGGAGCAGATTTGCCGGCAACCGGGCCGAGCGATAGCTGTCGAAATAAGCAAGCGACGCACTGAAAGCTGGAACGGCGACGCCTTGTTTCACCGCGGCTGCGACCGCGATCCGCCAGTTGTCCTGTGTGCGTTCGATGATTCCAGTAAAATATTGGTCCAGGAGCAAGTTGTGGAGCGACGAATTGCGTTCGTAAGCTTCCTTGATTCGATTCAGGAATTTTGCGCGAATAATGCAGCCGCCCCGCCAAATGGTGGCGATGTCGCCGAAATTCAAATTCCATTTATATCCGACGCTGGCCGCGCTCAGCAGTTCCATTCCCTGCGCGTAGGAAACAATCTTCGACGCGTAAAGGGCGTCGCGCACCGATGAGATCAGAGCTTTCCGATCCCCGGTGAACTTCGTCATCTTCGGGTGAGGCAAGAGCTTGGAAGCGGCGACCCGTTCCTCTTTGCGAGATGAAATCACCCGCGCTTCGACGGCGGCGTTAATTGTCGAAATCACGACGGATTGGCTGAGCGCCGATTGCAAAGTCCAGAGGCCGGTGCCTTTCTGACCGGCCTTGTCGAGGATGACATCCACCAGCGCTTTTCCGGTGTCCGGATCCTTTTTACGGAAAATCTTCGAGGTAATATCGATGAGGTAACTGTCCAAATCGCCTTTGTTCCATTCTTCGAAAACGGCTGCCAGCTCGTCGGTGGTAAGGCCAACCACGTCTTTCAAGATGGCGTAGGCTTCGCAGATGAGCTGCATATCGCCATACTCGATCCCGTTGTGGACCATTTTGACGTAATGACCTGCGCCATCCGGTCCCATGTAACGGCAGCAGGGCTCGCCATCGACGATCGCGGCAATTCGGGTAAAGATCGGTTTGATCATTTCCCACGATTCAGGTGAGCCTCCAGGCATTAGCGACGGCCCTTTGAGCGCGCCTTCTTCGCCGCCAGAAACGCCGCACCCGACGAAATGCAGGCCGCGCCCTTCCAAATCCTTGCATCGACGCTGGGTATCGGTGAACAGCGAATTGCCGCCATCGATGATGACGTCTCCCTTTTCGAGGAGCGGGGCGAGCTGCCCGATCACGGCGTCGACCGGGGCGCCCGCCTTAACCATGATCATGGCCTTGCGCGGACGTTTCAATGCCGCCACAAATTCCTCCATCGTATGGGTTGGCACGATCTTTTTCCCTTTGGCCTTGCCCGCGGCAAATTTGTCCGTCACCTCCGTTGTCCGATTGAATACGGCCACGGTAAAACCCTTCGATTCCATGTTGAGAACGAGGTTTTCGCCCATGACGGCGAGGCCGATCAGTCCGATATCACATTGATTCGAGCTCATTTTATGTATCTCCTAGTATCAACTCATACCGGTTACACAACACTGGCGTCACGCCGGAATCGGCGGTAACCACAACTATCCGGCTTCAACACTGCATGGCAAATTCCGTTTGTGATATTTCGGTTACGCAATCTCCGCTAACCTTGCCTATTCGCGAGAACGATCCGGCGTCCGGCGCGATCGTTGATTTTTGGGGAGCGGTCCGTGGGCTTGAGGAGGGAAATGAAATTACGGGGATTGATTACGAAGCGCACATTGAAATGGCGGAACATCAGATCCGGCAGTTGGCCGAAAATGCGCAGAAACGATTCGGGTTGAGCAAAGTTGTGATTCATCATCGGATCGGCTTTGTTCCAGCTGGCGAAGCTTCCGTGGTTGTTCGCGTGGAAAGCGCTCGCCGAGCGGCGGCGTTCGAGGCTAATCAATGGATCATGGATGAATTAAAGAAGACCGTTCCAATCTGGAAACATCCGATTTTTAAAGAAGAACCGACGTTTCGGCAACAACCGCGGCATGAACTGGGCAAACCGCTTAACCGTCAGCCGCCTGGTTCTGACAATTCTATTTGTCCTCTCCCTCAATTCCACTTGGGCCTACGGACATACCGCAGCGTTGATCTTATTTTTGCTTGCCGGAATAACGGATTATTTCGATGGCGAAATCGCGCGGCGTTACGGCGAGGTGACAAACTTTGGAAAATTGATGGATCCGTTGGTCGATAAGATCATGATGGCAGCTGCCTTTATTTCGCTGGTTCCGTTGAAAGCGATTCCGGCCTGGGCGGCGACGACGGTGGTGGCGCGTGATTTTTTGATCACCGGACTACGATTGATGGCGAGTGCGCGCGGGCAGATTTTGCCGGCGGAACAGCTCGGGAAACACAAGACATCGTGGCAGATCATAACCGTAATTTTCTTTCTTATTTTACTTTCGGTGCAGGAGTTGAAATACGTCGACAGCGAAACCAATTGGTGGTTGCGAGCGTGGAATCAGGGCGGACCGATCCTGGTGTGGATCGTGGTAATTTTCACGGTCTACTCAGGGCTTGGCTACGCGTGGCGCCATCGCGATGTGATCGCGCCCGATCAGTAGGTCAGCCTGATGCATAACCAGGCCCGGAGGGTCACCGGAAATTAACCGGTGGCGCGAGCCGCCAGTTCGGGAAGCGGAATGGCTAAGCCCCGGCAGGGGCTGCGCACACCGCTTCAGATTAGGCGTATTGTTCCATCGAACACCCTAAGACGGTAGTCGCGTTTGGCTGTATCGGTGAGCGGCGCCCCTGCTGGGGTTGAACGATGATTGGGGGTAGATTACCGGTGGCTTGCGCCACCGGCTAATTTCCGGCAGCCCTTCCGGGCTTCAGACACTAAACACGTAATCCCGCTGAGCGGACCTTAAGAGATCGCGTTCCATCTTGAGTAGCGACGCTAAACTTCCAATTCTCTGCTACGGATAAATCACAATCGGCGTGTTAACCGGAACGAATTCGTAGAGTTCTTCCATGTCACAATCGTCCAGGGCGATGCAGCCCCAGGTCCAATCGGATTTGGAGCCGTTGCCATGAACGAAAACTTCGCCGCCCAACTTCGTTTTCCATGGCGGCGTCTCACGTTTGTTAGCGGCTTCGATGATCGCATCGTGTTCGGCCTGCGAAATCAAACCGTCTTTCAAACCGCGTTTCGCATCCGCAGCGTTGGGATAATTGATCGCCAATGAGAGGTAAAACTCGCTGTTAGGATTCTTGTCGCAAATGAAATACGACCCTTCAGGAGTGGCGCGATCGCCTTCACGTTCCTTTGGTGGGATTGGATTTCTCCCGAGCCCGATCCGATAACTCTTTACGAATTCGTCTCCGTCGAAAAGAAGTAACTGCCGGTTAGACTTGAATACTTCAATCCGTGGATTGCTGGGTTTGCCAGCAATAAGCGACGCGGCGCAACAAGCGAGTGCAACGAACTGAATTGCTCGTGATAAGATCATTTTGCGCCGGGCTCGCTCGCACTAGCATGAACTGATCGTTTTCGCCAGCGAGCGAGTCACCATATTCAACGTGCCGTTTTGAATCTGTCCTGTTGTTCGATCGGGTCACAGTTGTCGAAGTGTGGTTCAGGTAAACCGAACGTGGAGCGCGGATTGCGGGAGTTTTTTCAAATACCCCGAACTCGACGATTTCGGCGCCAGTGATCTTTTCCCCGCCTTCGCAGGCGCTGAATAACAGAATCGCCGAAAAGATGAGGACCGTTCTCACCAAAAACCGCTGCGTTGAACAGTGCGAAACGAAGTCGTGCGTTTAATCGCCGTTCGATTGTTGGTTCTCGGCTTGCTCGATATAGCCTCGCAAAATCTTTGTTCGTTCCTGGATGAGCTTGAGCTGTGCATTCGCGAAATCAACACGCATTGCGCTCCCGCCGATTGCGCCGCCTAACCGCGCAACGAAATCAGCTTCGGCATCCCGCCACTTGATCCAGGCGCGTTGGGTTTCTTTCAGACTCTTTTGTTGTTTGTCGTCGAGCTTGCCCATGAGCTCGCCGTAGACCTTGTCGATGGTGCCGTTGGCGGCATCTACTGCAGCCTGTTCTTCGGAACCGGGCGGCTTCCAGTCAGGGTCTTGTCCGTGACTGGAGGTTAAAGCTACTGCCGCCATAACCACCGCAATAATAGTGGTGAAGAGAAGAGATGTTTTCTTCATAGTTGTTTTCCTTTGTGTGGTGACAAGTCTTGGCGCCGATTCCCGTCGGTGACCGACACGCCCGCAACTGGTTAGTTTGACGGTTTGGCCTTGTTAAAAATCGACTTCGACGTCGTCCTCGCAGAAATTAATTTTTCCTGGGTCAGATTCTGCACCATCTTCATAGACCGCTTTAAGCAACCAATCGCAGTCTGAATTGTTGGTCGATTTGTCCCAATTCAGGGTGATGGTTTCGCCCGGGGCAATCCCGGCCTTGCCTACGTCAAAATTGCCATATTTCTGACCATCTTCAGAGGCGAGAAGCTTCACGATCTTGTCTTTGGTGGTGTTGTGAACCTTGAAGGAAAACGTTGTTTCATCGCCTGATTCTTCTGCAGCGTGATCGTCATCTTTCGCTACTGCTTTTTCGGATGCTTTCGAATGTTTCGCTGACGATGTCTCGGCCTTTTCAGAGCCTTCGATCGAAAACTTCGCCGTTGTGACTAACTTGTCGTTCGCGTAAACTTCGAGGCGGTACTTGCCGGCTGGCCAACCTTTCGTTGGTTTGCTGACGGAGAAATCGCCATCCTTGGTATCTCCTTCGAGGGAAATGCTCGCTTCGTCGATCTTGGTGTTGGCTGGTGCCGCTTTGCCGGTGTCTTCTGCGATCCAGACGCCGCGAAGTTTGTCACCCTCTTTGGCGCCAGTCGTTTGGAAGAAGCCGTGGATTTTGGCAGTATCGGAGGGAAATGTTGTCATCGGCCCGGCTCCGGGACCGGTCGTCAAGACGGCTTTGACCTTCACGTCTCCCGCTTGCGCGAAAGAAGCGCAGATCATCATACCAACCAGCAATGCAAATGTTCGTTTCATATTTAATTATTCCTTCGGCAATCTTTAATTGGCCCAAGGTGTCGTATGCAAGCAATTCCGGTTTTCGGTGAAAACTACGCAAAATGAAGGATGTCAGGAGTTGAGTGCCAAGGCGCCGCCTCAGTAACGACTGCCGCCTGAATGGTATCCTGGGAAGGTTAGCGGGGAATGAGCGGGTGAAGGGAATCGAACCCTCGTCAGTAGCTTGGAAGGCTACAGCTTTACCATTAAGCTACACCCGCGGCGCGGTAAACTGCCGCGACTCTGGGGCGCTGCCAAGTAGTTTCTCGGGTGTGCAGCTTTTGGAGTGCGGCGGCGCTCCGCCGCTGTGGATTCGGCCGAACCCGAAGCAAGAAACCCGACATGCAACTAAGCGTGTTCCCAAAGCGGCAGAACACTGCCGCACTCCAAGACGCAAGCGCCAGCGTGTGTGTGAGGAACGAATTGCGGCTAGCTGTATCTTGACCGTGTGACTCAGGCCACCTCTTCATCTTGCCTTTTCTCCACCGGCGGACTAGCAAGAGGGAATGATGAAATTCAGCAGTATTTTCCTGATCGCTGTGACATTGCTGGCAGTAACCGCCCGCGGCGATCTTACTCTCGTCCAAAAAATCGAGGGAGCCGGCTCAAACAACGAGCTCACGATCAAGGTCAAGGGGGACAAAGCCCGGGTCGAAATCTCACCCGCGTTGACCACGATCATCGACGGCAAGAGCGGCGACATGATCAATTTGATGAACAAGGAAAAGAAAATCATCCGCTTGTCTGCCGAGAAAACAAAGGCAATCGCCGAGTTGGCTAACAAGTATTCGAAAGATCCGGCCAACTCGATCAACAAAGGCAAGCTTGTTGCAACCGGCAAAAAGGAAACGATCAATGGATATGAGACGGAAGAATATGTCCGCGAGTCTGGCTCGATGAAGGAACGTTATTGGATCGCGCCCAACTATCCCGATGCCGCCGCGATCATTAAACAACTTCAGGCAATCCGACCGACGGCGTGGAACGATGTTGCAAAAGGTATGCTGAACTTTCAGGATTTCCCCGGTCTGCCGTTACGAACGATAGTGAAATCAGACAAGGGTGAACTCACCTGCACGATGGTTTCTATTAAGCAGGATCCGTTGAGCGATGCCGAGTTTGCTGCTCCGAAGGATTACGAAGAAATGAAGATGCCTAACCTCCAGGATTTTCTTTCCGAGAAAGGATCGAATCCATCCAAGAAACCGTGACGGTGCCGGCTGAAGCTCCGTCTCATCGTCGCACACCACATCTTGTTCTTGCCTCCGGCTCGCCCCGGCGCCGCGAGCTTTTGCAGAGGGCGGGATACGAGTTCGAGGTCATCTCGCCAGTAGTAGCCGAGGTTGCGACGAAATGGCTGACCATCCGCGAGACGACAATCGGTAACGCCGCGCGGAAGGCGTTGGCCGTCGCGGAACAAGTTCCGGAGACAGTCGTTCTTGGCGCGGATACGTTGGTCGCGTTGGATGGCCAGGTCATCGGGAAACCGACCGACCTTGCGGACGCGACTCGAATCCTGCGGCGGCTGAGCGATCGGGTCCACGAAGTCTGGACCTCCGTGTTCGTTTGTCATTTCGCGGCGAAGCAGGCTCGGGGATTCCAGGAATTATCGACGGTTAGGTTCCGAAAGCTCGATGACGACTCGATCGCGCGGTATCCTAACGAAAGTGAATCCGCTCGACAAAGCTGGGGCCTACGCAGCGCAAGGGCACGGCACGGAGATCATCGAGCGGATCGACGGTTCGTACACGAATGTTGTTGGTTTACCGATGGAGACGACGAAGCGGGTCCTGGGGGAATTTGGAATTACCGCGCGAATCTCTATGGAGTGATGTTGTAGCCACGGCCCTGTGGGGGCCGTCCGGTGTCTGCCGCGCGGAGTGATGGAGTGCTCTCTTCCTCGTTCCCAAACTCGGTTTTGGAACGCACTTGTCCGCGAAACTCTGTTTCGCCAGTTGGATGGCAATCAGCTCGAACTGGTGACCCTTTCGCGGTAACAGACTTCGAGTTTATTGCCGTCCGGGTCTTCGAAAAAGACGGCGTAATAACCGAGGCTGTAATCAACACATAACTCAGGCCCTTCGATCTCTTGACCACCCGCTTTGCGGACGACTTCCGCAACCGTATCGACCGCATCGCGGCTCTCCGCCCAAAAGGCGATGCGCGTTCCGTTTGGTTTATGATCGGCTTCTTCGGTGAACCCGAAGAATTCAACTGCCGTTTTGCCTTCGGCTTCAAACAAGCCCCATTCATCGCCGCTCTTGTCGATGCGGAATCCGATGGCGGGAAGAATTTGTGAGTAAAATTTCTCCGCCTTTGCGCGATCTCGGACACGCAGGTCGATGTGATCAAAAAGCCGTTTGCTCATAGGAGAAGTGGTTGTGGTTGAATGGAATTTCGTTTGGGAGAACGATCGAATCAAGGGTGGTTGAACGTGGATCGGGCCGGTTTGCGATGCTTTCAGAGCCGCGATGCGTTAATGACAGGGAGCGGCGGTTGCCGAACCGCCGTCTGGGCCTCACTTTGGCGAGGTGGGTGGAGAATCTTTGTGCGCGACACCAACTATCTCGCCCCGCGAAGAAATGAGGCCCGACAGCTGTCGGGCCTTATGGTTAGTCGGCGGTTCGGCAACCGCCGCTCCTTGGTATTAGTGCGCCGCTGTTTTGGAAGGCATCGTTAAATCACAGTTCGCAGGTAGGTCGATTGAAAATCGGCCCGAAGAGCCCAAAATCCCTCTGTTTCCTCCTGTTCAAATTCTGTGGCCTGCCCGATTTTCACGGCGAACCATCAATTTCAATCCCGACCAGGTTTCGTCCACGGCACACACCTTTACATCCACCAAGCCAAGTGGAAGCGCGACCTCGCGAATGGTATCCTCCGTCACGTCTGTCGGCACACCCGACGATTTTTTCGGCCACGAAACCCAGAGGAGGCCGGCGTCAGCGATTAGTTTTCGTAGTTGTTTCAGATTTTTTTCCAATGTTTGGCGTTCCGACACGAAAAGATGAACGAAGGCGACTTCTTTCTCGGATTCTTTAACGAATGCGACCCCTTCCGGTAACGGTTCGAGCAGTTTCCGATAATTGTTTGGCGGGTTGATTGCGTAAATCTGGTCGCCAGCTTTGATCCCAAGTTTTCGCGGCAACGGCGTCCCAGAGTAACCGGCTGATTGCATGAAAAATGGAATACCGTGAATGCCTTTCAGGCGCAATCGCTTGCGAAAGTTGCGGAATCCCGTTTCATAACGGCGACCGCCACATTGTTAAGCGATGACCACCCTATCTATCCGCGTCACGTTTCTCATCGCTTTATCGATGTGGTTCGCGAGTTGTAACGAACGCGAAAAGACCGTCTCAGGGACAATTGAGGTCGACGAAGTCCATGTCGGCCCGCGAATGGGTGGGCGCGTTGGGAAAATCCACGCACAAGAAGGAGACAAACTAACGCCGAACCAGACGCTGGTCGAGCTGGATGCAGCTGAACTTAACGCGCGACGTGATCTGGCCGAAGCGCAAATCAATAGCGCCTCTCAGGATGCTGACGCGCAGGAAGCGCAGCTGCAGTTTTTGCGGGATGATGCGAAACGTCAGCAGGATTTGCTCACCCGAAGAGTGGTCTCCCCGAGTGATGCGGAGCGGGCCCTTAGTGCGTCGCGAACCCAGGAAAAGGTCGTCGAAGCAGCGCGGACACGGGTGATTCAAGCGCGAGCGCAACTGGCTGATGTTGATGCGCAATTGGCGGAAATGAAAGTGGTGGCGCCAACCGACTCGGTTCTGGAAGTGTTGAGCGTTAAAGTAGGGGACGTCCTCGCGCCTAACCGCGAAGTCGCGACTCTGCTTCTGCCGCAACATCTTTGGGTGCGCGTTTTCGTGCCGGAACCATGGCTTGGATTAATCAATTTGAATGAGGAAGTCCGAGTCCGGGTTGATTCGTTTCCGGGCAAGGACTTCAAAGGCAAGGTCGAACAGATTAATCGTCAGGCGGAGTTTACGCCGCGGAATGTGCAGACGGTCGAAGACCGGATTCGACAAGTGTTCGGCGTGAAGATTCGTCTCGATAACAGCGAGGATAAACTGCGCGCCGGTATGGCAGCGGATGTTTATTTCCCGAACGTGAAATGAAACGGGGTCAATGAGCCATGGGTGATCTGATGATCGAATGCGATGGCCTGACCAAACGTTTTGGGACGTTCGCCGCAGTCGATCATGTCAGTTTCTCCATTTCCCGCGGATCGATCTTCGGCTTTCTCGGCCCGAACGGGTCCGGTAAATCCACCGTTATCCGAATGTTGTGCGGCATTCTCGAACCAACGGAGGGAAACGCGCGCATTGCCGGACACGACATCATGCGGGAAGGAGACGCGATCAAGGAGCAGATCGGTTATATGTCGCAAAAGTTTTCGCTCTACGATGAATTAACCGTAAACGAGAACCTGATCTTTTCCGGAAAACTCTACAGTTTGCCCGACAAGTTGTTGAAACAGCGGCGGGACGAATTGATCGGGATCACGCATCTCGAGCCATATCTAGGGCGCCGCGCTGCTCTCTTGTCGGGCGGTTGGCGGCAACGACTCGCTATGGCTTGCGCGTTGATGCATAAACCAACCGTTTTGTTTCTGGATGAACCGACCGCGGGTATCGATCCGGTCGCGCGCCGAGAGCTGTGGGATTTGCTTTTTGAATTCGCGGGGCAGGGGATGACGCTGTTCGTCACGACCCATTACATGGACGAAGCGGAGCGTTGTTCGCACGTCGGTTATATTTACCTCGGCAAACTCATTGTTTGCGGGGAGCCAGACGAATTGAAAAAAATGCCGGATGTCAGTCCACCCGGGACACGTCGGCTCGATGTCACGTGTGATCACGTTACGGTTGCGTTGCGGGCGATGCGGCAGTTGCGCGGAGTGTTGAACGCGACGGTCTTCGGTCAATCGATGCACTTGCTGGTGGAGGATCAGGTGCGTCGACATGAAATCGACGAGATACTGCGCGGGGTTGGGATTGCGAGCCCCGAGATTCATGAAATTGGTCCATCGCTTGAAGATGTTTTTGTTTCGTTAACGGCGAAGCACGCCAGCGAAAATCATCAGGAGGTGGCGGCGTGAGACATGGCGTTGTAGCCACGGCCCTGTGGGCCGTTTGGGATCGGCGTGGCCAATACGTTTGGCGAGGGCCCAAAAATCATCGGGAGGCGGCAGCGTGAAGAGATTGGGAAAGCCACGGATGAACACGGATGAAACACGGAAAAAGCAAAGGCTGGGGAGTGTCCGGCGCGCCGGCTCCCGCGACAGGACGTCATCTTTTCCAAAGTTTTTCTTCATCCGTGAAAATCCGTGTCTATCCGTGGCCAATCCACCTTTGACTTGATATGAAGCGCGCTCCTTTTCGTGGGCTTAACGCAATTTTGTTCAAGGAATTCATCACGGTTCTGCGTGATCCGATGACCCTTTTCTTCATGCTCTTTCCACCGTTGATTGAAATGGTCGCCTTTGGTTATGCCCTGGATAACGACGTGAAACACATGAAGATGATCGTGTTAAACGAGGATCGGACCGTCGAAAGCCGGCAATTACTCGATCGTTTCGTTAACACGGAAACGTTCCGGATTGTGGGTGAAGTCCAGGATATCGATTCACTGGCGAGCGAAATTCGAAAAGGACACGCTTACGTTGGGCTGCAGATTCCGCCACATTTCACCCGCGACCTGCGGGGTGGTCAATCGGCGCAGGTTCAGATGTTGATTGACGGTTCGAACTCGACCATCGCTCTGCAGGCGTTGAACACAGCACTGGGCCTGACGCTATCCCAGTCGATGGAAGTCATGATGAAGGATATCGGTCGACGT
The DNA here is from genome assembly GCA_963751725.1 of uncultured Verrucomicrobiae bacterium. Taxonomy (GTDB): domain Bacteria; phylum Verrucomicrobiota; class Verrucomicrobiia; order Chthoniobacterales; family UBA10450; genus AV80. The sequence goes on along the minus strand of CAVVVQ010000030.1, from coordinate 172,142 downwards.
GCGCCACCTATCGAAGTGCGTCCACAGATTCTTTATAATCCAACGATGCGGAGCCCGAATTTTTTTGTGCCGGGGGTGATTGGTGTGGTGCTCCAGATAGGAACGACCTTTGCCACGGCCATGGCGGTTGTGCGTGAGCGAGAACGCGGGACGCTCGAGCAACTACTGGTTAGTCCATTGAGTCGTTGGGGTCTGATGCTGGGTAAGCTGGTTCCTTATCTCTGTATCGGAATGCTGATGGCGATTCTGCTTTTCGGCATCATGCGATTCGTGTTCGCGGTGCCGATCGCCGGCAGTGTGATTGCGATGATGGTTGCCACCTTCATTTACGTCTTTGCCTTGCTCAGCCTCGGATTGCTCGTGGCCACAAAAGCGGAGAACCAAATGCAGGCGTTGCAGATGTCGATGACTTTCATCATGCCGAGCGTGTTCTTTTCCGGATTTATTTTTCCACGGGAAACGATGCCGTGGATTTTTTATGCGATCGGTTCGATTTTGCCGACGACGTATTTCATCGATCTGATGCGCGCGATTATCCTTCGTGGCGCGCGGTTTTTCGAATATTGGCCGTCACTGGCGATTATGTCAGGAATGGCGGTGTTCCTCTTTTGTGTTTGCTCGCTTCGGTTCCGGAAGAAAATCGGGTGAGAAAATTGCGGATTGCGGATTTCGGATTTCGGATTTCGGATTTCGGATTGACTCACACGAAGGTAGCCGGTAGTGCAAGCCACCGGTGACACGAACAGAAGGTGCGAACAGCTTCCTGCTATCGTGGAAAGCGGCGGAGCACCGCCGCACTCCACAACGCAAGCGAATAGATGGTATCTGATAAGTCGGCCACGTCTCGAAGTGCGGCGGTGCGTTCGCCGCTACTTCAATTTGGGAACGAGCTGAGCGAAAAACGTTCTAGCGCCCGAATTATTGGCTGGGCTTGAATTGTTGGAACCCGCGCAGCTTTTCTAACGCTCTGCCGCTATCGATTTGTTCGCGCGCGAACGAAATCCCTTCACTCATATCGTGCGCAATCCCGGAAACAACGAATCCAGCGGCTGCATTTACCACTGCCAAATTGCGTTTCGGACCTTGGACCGCTCCAGACAAAACTCCTTCGAGATGCGTCGCATTCTCTGTGGCGTCGCCCCCCTTCAATTCATCCAGCGCGCCGGTGGAGATATTCAGCCAACGCGAATCGATTACGCCGGAAGTGATTTTTCCTTGAGATAGCTCCGCCAGGATGGTTGCCCCGCTGATTGAAATGTCGTCGATGCCGTGTCCGGATTCGGTCGTCCCATGCACAATCCACGCGCGTTCCCGACCGAGCCGGCGTAGCACTTCGGCGAAAACGGCGGTTAAACGCGGTGAAAACACGCCGATGAGCTGACGAGTAGGACGGGTTGGGTTCATCAATGGTCCGAGCAAACTGAAGATGGTCCGCGTGTTTTCACGAGCAAGCCGCTGACGCATTTCCGCCATCATCCGGTAGGCCGGATGATAACGCCGGGCGAAAACGAAACAAAGCCCGAGTCGTTGAACACATTCTTTCAGTTGTTCCGGCGCCAGATCAATCGGGGCGCCGAGTTCCTTCAACACGTCAGCGCTGCCGCAACGTGAGGTGACGCTATGATTGCCATGTTTCACTACGACAGCGCCGCCCGCCGCCAGGATAAACATGATCGTCGTGGAAACGTTGAACAGATCGACTCCGTCCCCGCCTGTTCCGCAAACATCAACCAAAGGCCCGGGAAGATCTTTCGGATCAATCAATGGATCGATCGCGCGTTTGCTGAGTTGTTGAACAAAAGCAACGATCTCCTCGACCGTTTCCCCTTTCCGGTGCAACTCCGTCAGGAAATCGGCTTTTACCGTGTCGTCGACCGTATCCGATAATAGCTCCGCGACGGCGATCGCGACATCGCCAGTGTCCAGGTCGATGCGGGAACGCAGTTTATCGATCAACGTTTGCATTTTTTCAATTACTCCAACTTCCCATTACTCCATTACTCAAACTCTGCAGTTCATTTTCTCAATCCACGCCCGATACGCGTCCGGAGAAATCTCCGATGGTTTAATCTCGCTCCGCCCGCCCCAGAAGACATTGGTATATGAAACCGGGATTCCGGATGCGGCCAGATGCTGATCGATCGCACGCTTATGTTCGAGCAATAATTCCTTATCCGTGCCGTGCGCAACCGCCATGATGTTGACGTTCCGAAATTCCGGACCCGCTTCGCGCCAATAACAGTGAGTTAGGATGTGATGTCGGCCGACTTCACCGCCGGCCTCGATTTCTCGACCTGGCGGCACGGCCCAGTGAAACAGGGCGTTAAAACGGGTAACGCGCACGCCGCCGGCGGAAGGTTTAACGTGTTCGAGAAAAGTTGAGAATCGGCCGATGATTTTTCGGTTGTTGAGCGATTCAGCGACGGCAAAAAACTCATCTGGACTGACGCCAGCTTCCTTGGCGCGTGACAGCCATGGTGACGGCCCGATTTCTTCCGCGGCGAATTCACGTTTCAGCGCGGTCAGGATTTTCCATTCGTGATCGCTGACCTCGGCAACATGGACCGGATTCATTCTGGCGGGCGCATCCGCTTTGCTGCCGGGTTCAATCGTTTTACGTCGGACGTGTCCAACGCCGAGGGTGAAAATTCCTTTCGCCGGCATTAGCCGAAAATGATCCGCCCCGACTCTTTCCGCGAGGAGTTCGCCGTGTTGTTGCAGGGAAAATCCGCGCGGCACTTTCAGTGTGGTCCAGAGTTTGTATTCAGAGCCGGGAGTAACTGAATCGGTTGAACGCAGGACAACGTGACCGGAGAACGGATCTTCCTGAGACATGTAATCGAAAGCGGCCTCGATTTTTTCCGGCGCGACTTTCCAGGCAACGAGCGCGCCGTCAGCGAGATTGGTGGCGAGCAAGGTTTGTCGGACCCGGCGGATAGTTCCAGCCTCTAACATTGCTCGGATCCGAGCCAGAACGGTGTCGATCGGAACATCGGAGCGTTGCGCAATTTCCTGGAACGGTTCGCGAACGAATCCCTCGATCTTATCCTCGGAGATGGCGAGGATTTTCGCGTTGATTGGATCGTTGTGTTCGACCGGAAGCATCTGGAGCTAGATACCCGCCGGGAGCGAAGTTGTCCAACTGACTTCACCGCGTCGATAGGACAGATGGGACAGATGGGACAAATAAACTGAGCTGGTAAGACTGAGAGCTCGTGATGTGCAACTGCGAAATAAGTGAGCGAAATTCGACCCGTGAGAGCGATCTTTTTCGATGCGGCCGGGACGTTAATTCATTTGCCAAAGGGCGTCGGATATCATTACGCGCTGGTGGCGCAAGGAGTCGGCCTCAAGTTCGAGGCTGACGCGCTCAATCGCGCGTTTCTATCGGCTTGGAAACAAATGCCAGCGCGTCCGGTGATCGATGGCCCGCGACCGGATGACGACAAAGGCTGGTGGCGCGAGTTGGTCGATCTCACTATCAATCAGGTTGCGCCGGACACGAGCGCACTCGATCGCGACGCGTTTTTCGAAGCAGCCTATTCACATTTTGCTGAGGCCGGAGTTTGGGAACTTTACCCGGAAGTCGTCGAAGTGCTCGAAGCGCTCCGGCCGCGTTTCGAGCTTGCGGTTGTTTCTAACTTTGACGGGCGACTCCGGATGATTCTGCATCATTTGGGTGTTTCCGGATTTTTTTCGCACGTTTTCGTCTCGAGCGAAATCGGGGCGGACAAACCCGATCCGCTGATTTACCAGCGAGCGTTGAAACTGAGCGGGCTTCGGCCTGACGAAACGTTACACGTCGGCGACGATCCGATTCGCGATTGGCAAGGAGCAGAGATGGCAGGTATCCCGGTGTTCCGACTTGAGCGTCCGAAGAATTCACTGCGCGATCTGCTGGCGACGCTGTAACTCCAAACCGCACAGGAGCCCGCGGAGAATTTGAACAGGAGGAAACAGAGGAAACGGAGAGGGGTAATCGTGGGCCAATTTCCGATCGGCCTAACCTTAGGTAGGGCGAGCCGCAATAAATCCACCCGGCCGGCAATTTTGAACAGAAGGTCGCAGGGGAACGCTGAGGAATTGGCTCCCACCGAGTGGGCTTATGGTGCATAGAGCCTCCCGTTACCCCTCGGTGTCCCTTTGTGACCTTTGTGTGGGGGTCGGATGTTTAGCGTGGATCTGTCACGCGCCCGACGAAAAGGCACGCCCCGCTCGGCACATGCTGGATAGCGTAGAAGAACGGCCTATCGATTCTGACCTCAAGCGGCTTCTCTTCTTGACGCATACTGGTCGCTCGCATCATCGCCACCGCGGTCGCGGCAGCCGCTTCCGTCCCTTTTTCATCTACCGCGATGAAGGTCTTGTGGAAGACATCTGAGATATAGAGATAATCATCGGGTTTGCGGGGGGCCATCCGATCGAAATTGGCGCTCCCGGCCGGTTGATTGAAAGCGGTTTTCATCCCGAGCGCCTGCAGAGTGGACCCGAGATTCAGCGTTGGCGGCTCGAATTTGAACTTCGGCAAGTAGAGATCAAGGCTGCGTTGCTCCAGTTTCGCGCAGTTAGATAGCATTGCGCTGGTCATGTTTGCTTCAATCGATTTAAGTCCTTTCGCTTCCTCCGGCATGATCACAACAAATTGCAGATCTGGATCGACATACGGAATCGTGACCATGGTCACTCCATCTTGCTTGGCATAACCATAGGATCGATCGTAACCATGCAGCGTCGGAACATTCACGGGGTTGCCGCCGCGGACATGAAATGGTTCCGGCTTTGTTTGTTCGACCATGAAAGCTTTGGCCCAAGGCGCTTTGAGATAGATTGCATTAGCCAAAACTAGACGCGTATCGGCTTTCAACGCGTCTTTTGGAATGAGATCGCGAATCCGTTGCCGCGTTTGCTCCAGGACCCATGCATTGATTTGCTGTGTCGCGCCGCTCGGATTCTTGGCAAAATCAACTTCTTCCAGCGGCGCCCCATAACGTTCCTTCATTAACGCGAAAAAATTCGGGCGAAACTCGTATCCCTTTTGAGCGTAAAGCCGATTCGCGATGGACAATGCGATCGGCTCCTTCGGGCCGCCGTCCATATTGTTCGATTTGGCGACACCGTCTGCACTTCGTTTGGCCATCTCTTGCAGCTGACTGGCCAATTCACCGAACGAACCATGAACCGAATCGTCAGAGTTGGGAAAATGCAAAACTCGGATCATTTCATCTCGTGTTTTTCCATCTGCGCCCGGCGAATGTCATCGCCAGCGCGGTCTGGATCGAATAAGGCGACAGACAGAGATTGTCGTCACCCGTGGCGAGTTTCCGGTAGAGATCGAGCCCGGTTTCGTTGATTGCGGTCACGGCCGGGCCAGAATCCGATGCAGCAAGGGCGGCCACGCCCAAAATCATCGGAAGCAGGAAAGTGATGGCAATAAACTTTGGTTTCATCTTGATTCGATTAGACGCGGTTGAATCTGCGACCTTCAAACCTTGCAGCGATGCGAGTATTGGACTAGAAGAATTTCCCCGTTTGCGGGTTGGTAGCTCAATGGTAGAGCAGCGCCCTTTTAAGGCGTTGGTTCCGGGTTCAAGTCCCGGCCAACCCACCCTCTAGAAATCACCTCCATCAACTGCTGACTGTCACACAGCAGTTGTCACACTTTGGCAGGTTAGGAGGTTTTTCGTGAGTGGGGAGCCTCTGATATATGAGCTCCGACCGGTTGCCGGCGCGGGAGCGCCGGCACCGGCCGCTGGCTTGTCCAAGCGGCATATTGGACCGCAACATACGATCACCTGCCATACTGGTGCCTCGCTGGTCGAAATAAAAGAGTCTGGCCAGTTGATCGGAGGTCTCGGAACTAAAACGGCACGCGGCCAAATCACTTGTTTCTCGGATAAGTCGCGTCAGCGACTTAGAATGGAGTTAGCGAAGGTGGATCAAAGAAAGGCCGGTCGCCCGATCTTCGGAACGCTGACCTACCCAAACGAGTTTCCGTGGGAATACGAAGTTTTCAAACGGGATCTTCATACATTCGGCAAACGTTTTCGGAGGCAATTCCTGACTGCCGGATTCCATTGGAAGCTCGAATTCCAGCAACGTGGCGCGCCGCATTTTCACCCGATTTTCTGGAACATACCTGCAGATCACATCGACAGTTTCCGCATTTGGCTAGCGCAAACCTGGTTTGAGGTAGTCGGGTCGGGCGATGGTAAACACTTGTTGGCAGGGACATCGGCTGAACTGATGCGTTCGCGATTGGGAATCATGGCCTATTGCGCCGGATACACGTCGAAGAGTGATCAAACGCTGCCGGGGCAACAGGTTGGTCGTTACTGGGGTGTCGTAGGCCGTGAAAACATCCCCTACGGCGTACCGGAGTGTGTAGACCTGACACCCCGGGAAATCGTATTCATTCGTCGCATCGCGCGGAGACGGATGCAGGCTTCGAACCGCGTCCGTCGAATCAATCACGCAAAAAAACTTTGGCCTGATGTTATTAATGACTACCTGAGCGGCGTTTATCGGCAGCTACGGAAAGAGAACCCAAGGCTGAATGTGTTTAAACATCGACCGAAAAAGCGTCGACTACGGAACAACAAGAGCTTAAATTTGTTCTGCGACGCGAATTTCTGGAACTATGTATTACCCGCACTTCGTAAATTGGCTTAGGCAGCGTGCACTCTCAGATTTGAGAGAAAAACGGACTTGGGGGCTAATACGGTGGATATCCGTCGAAATTGTCGGCCTAATCATATAGGTTAGGTGCTATGATACGTCTCTCCCGTTGCCGCCTATCGCTGCTCGCAATTTTGCTGGGCACGGCGATCACTGCTCAAGCGCAAGAATTGACAGTGATGCAGTTACTCCAAAATCCACGTCAGTTCGAGGGGCGCCGGGTTTCAGTAAGCGGCTATTACTTCGGAGACTCCGAAGCCCAGATACTGTATGCCAACCTCGAGGCCGCGAAACGCGGCGACGACAAACGGAGAATCTCCGTTGCGGTCTTGCCGCCCGTATACTGCAGGCCCGCGCGCAAGGCGTTCATCATCGGCGTTTTCCTCTATGATTCTCATGCCAAGCCGATGGAAGGCTACGGGGCTTTCGGATTGTTTTCCTCGGAACTGAGGAATTGTACGGTTCACCTTCGATGATGAACCGACCCTCGCACCTAACCAAGCGATGCAGGCGAACGGCTTCCCGCTTTGTGATTCCGGTTTCAATGACTAAGACTTTCCCATTTCAATTGACGCTTGATCGCGGGAGCCGTCGCTGATCTTATTGGCGTTAGGCACCGGATCGCGAATCTGCAATCAGTTCCCCCCAGAGTTTTGGCTACACCTTTGGGGCACTGCCAAAGGTGTTTTCAGCAAAGCTGAGCATCACAACAGTGATGCGAACCAATTGTAAATTAGTCCGGGCCGGACAGATGGACGCATTGACAAATGATTCGTGTTCGAGAAGTATAGTGCGTGCTGCCAAGAAGTGATAGCATTGGATCGTCAAATACAAAGCGACTCCTCGCGGAATTAACGCAGATGAGTAGGGTGTCGCAACAAGAAGAGGGCTTGCTCAATCACGTCCAAGCGGGAGCCATCTTAGGAGTGAGTTCCCGACGCGTTGGTGAATTAGTGGAGTTGGGCAAATTGACCCGGCATGATTTCTTGGGGCGGACGTACGTTTCTGTGCGCGAGGTACTGCAGCGGCGGGAAGCAGAGGTTAAGGCGGGACGGCCTGCCCGTTCTATGGGCGAACGCGCGCGAACAGCGGCGAGAGTGCTCCGGAACTACGACGCCGTGAATGTGGCGATAGACGCAATCGCTCCCAGGCCTAAGAAGTGAGACAAAGGTCAAAAATAATACTTCCTATATCGGGGATTCTATGCTCCATTGACACTAAATGCGGCACTTCCCCAGAACATCGGTTCGCCCTCGACTGCTACGAGCTCCCGACGCCGCCGAATATGTGGGCTGTGAGGGAATGCTCAAGCGGATGCGGGAAGCTGGTTGGATTACGCCGCTCGTCCAACGGCATAGGATGACACTGTATCGCCTCGCAGATCTTGATGCGTGCTGTTCGCGATTAGACGGGGGCGAGTTTCCGTCGCCGCAATTTTCGACGTGAGAACGCTTTTTCAATTCCGTGGTCGTCAGGTGTGAGGTGACCGTAATGCTTTTGAACTGTGCCGACTTCATCACCGAGCCAAACGGCAACCTTGTAGATGCTCTCACCGGAGGAAACGAGAAGACTAGCGAAGGTGTGCCTCATGATGTGAGGAGTGACCCAGGCGCATGTTTGTTTTTCCATGTAACTCATGAAGGCAGCGCGAAAATCATAGCGATAAAGCCATTGTCCGTGCGGAATGTCTGGACGGAGCATGAAGGGTTCGCGAAGGCCGTACTTCGCAAGAAATTTCCTAAACTCGCGAGTCAGTGGTATCGCGCGTTCCTCGCGATCTTTGAAATTCATCGTGGACGATTTGCGAAGATGAAGCAAGCCGTTGGGGACGTCGAACCAGTTGGAACGAGCTTCGACAATCTCCTGAAAGCGCAACCCGGCGTGGAAACCGCAAAAGAGAATAAACTTCAGATCGTCGGTTGGCGCCTCACGAACCAGTTTGTCGCGAAGTTCATAATCACAAAAATCCTTCCTGGCTCGGCCAGTCGTGCGAGCGAGCCTAACTTGTTTAACGGGATTTCGGCGCGCGATGCGAGCGACTTCTTCGGCCCACCGGAAGAACGCCCGAAGTGCCATGACATAGCCAAGAGCCGTATATCGGCGGTTCGGGTGAGCGTATCGTCATAAAATTTTTGGACTTGTCGAGTGGTGACGATGGCGGCGGATGTATTCGCTGGAAGGGTCGCAGCAAACAACAGGAGTTTGTTGCGCTTCGTCACAGCCGTGGAGCGAGTGTCACTCTTGCTGTCGAGTCTTGTAGGCAATAAAGCGAGTGATCTCGGCGTTAAGCGGCGAACCCGATTCAAGGATGATATTTTGGCGAAGGGCTCCTGCCTGGCGGACGGCTTCGGCGGGCTCGGAGGTCTCAAGTGTGTGCCACGAACGCGTACCATTCTTCTGAACACTCAGCCAATAGGGACCTCCCTCGGAGATAAATGCCGCGACCGACTTTCGGATTCTTCCTGCGCATCTCCGACGATTGTCACACACTCGTTGTCACACTTTCAACAATCTTATGGGTGACATAGGCTACCATAGACGGTCTATCGTAGGTAAAAAGAGTAAACGTTCGTCTCAAAAAACACTTTTAAGGCGTTGGTTCCGGGTTCAATCCCGGCCAACCCAAATCCCAATCACCGTGTAAGAGGCAAAACCAATCGCTTCGATCCCCGGGGACGAAACAGAAGCTCGGAAGATTGAAAAAACCTGGACTAGGGTGTGCGAGCCATGAAGCGGTTCCGCGTTCCCATCACTCTTGCGTTGCTATATTTCGCCGTGCTCGCTTTTGCTCCGTTGCCAGATCGATTGGTTCTATTTCCATCAACCGACCGTCTCAACACCAGAGGGGCTGTTCGAAAAGCGATTCCTTTTGAGAAGGGCGAGGTGGAAGTCTGGACTGCTACGTCCCGGTTAGCGCAACAACAGGGCCAACCTCAGTTTTATGTCCTGCGGTTTTATGGTAACGCCGATCGGGCCGATCGCTGGGTTGCTCTGGAAGCGGACATGTTCAACAACCGTGCGGTCGAAGTCTGGGGGATGAATTATCCTGGGTTCGGCGGCAGCACCGGGCCGGCGAAACTCGCGCGGTTAGGTCCAGCTGCGCTGGCCGCATTCGATGCGCTGAAAGAGACGCAGGCGAGCGGCCGATCGTTGTCTTTGGCGCCAGTCTGGGAACGACGACCGCGCTCCACGTTGCCGCGCACCGACCGGTCGCAGGATTAATTCTGCATAATCCACCCGCGTTACGGCAGATCATTCTGCAACAGCACGGTTGGTGGAATCTCTGGCTTCTGGCGGGTCCATGTGCCCGGAGAATTCCGACTGATCTCGACAGCATAACAAACGCGGCATCGATCCATGCTCCCGCGATTTTTCTTTTGGCCGAGAACGATGAAGTAGTCGCGCCCCGATTCCAACAAATGGTGGTCAAAGCGTATGCCGGAGAAAAACGACTGATCCCACTTGCCGGTGCGAATCATAATTCGCCTATCGACGCCGAGGGGATGAAAGAATTTCACAAAAATCTTGATTGGCTTTTTCCAAACCGCTCTAATCAGCCAAACAATTAACCCCCCACAACAATCCCCCCATTATGTCTTACTCCCCTGAACTGCCGGATATACCTGCCGACGTTGATCGCGAAATTCGGATCGAGAAAATGAAGCGAGAGCTCGAGGAAATTTCCGACGGCAAAATGATTTACGAAACTCCTGAGCCGCTTCCACTCGAGATGGAGGAAGCGTTTCTGGAACATGTGCTCGCTTTCGAGCGCTCCGAGTTCGATACCGATTTCAATCGACTCACAAATCGAGGCGTCGTTATGCCACCGGCAGCCGAGCTTGATGACGCCACCATAAGCACGAAACTCGCTGAAATTGTTCGTCTCCTGGCCGAGATGAGCTGTTTCCTCGACAGCACAGATCACCTGAGTGATCGGGAACTGTACGAATGGCTTTGGACTGACGGCCTCCGCGCGGAGACGGCGTCGGTGGCTGAATTAGGTGGCGCATGGCACACCAGCCCAATCGGAGGCGGCGACCACGAAGATATGGCGATCTGGCTTAAGTATTATGCAGACGAAGAGGATCGGAAACGATTCCAAAACGATTTTCCGGGTGAATCGATCCCGGATCATGAGCCGCTGCCATTCGATCGGGATCAATATTTGCCGAAAGAACAACACTAACAGGAACCTTATTTCGCCAGCTGCGCGATCGCTCACATTTAGTGGCGTTTACGACGAATAACACAAAGATAGACGCGAAACCTTTGAATCCACAGTTCCCTAGCCACGGGTGAAATCCGCAATCAACTTCAAAAGGCTCTTGATTGGATAATACCAGTTGGTTTGAACTAATGTGAGCGGACCGGTGAGCGCACTCATGAATATAGGAATCTTTTCAGTTAGACATTGGATACTTTCAGTTTTCGTCTTCGGCATCGGCTTTGTGTTCCAGCAGCGCTGCGTCGCAGGTTCCAGTGGTTTTTCGGCCACTGGCAGCTTCGTCACGGCGCGTGGCAATCACAGAACTACGCTTCTGAATGACGGCAACGTGTTGGTCACAGGAGGGAGCGAGACGGCACCGAATAGTGCGGAATTGTACCATCGCAGCTTCGGGGACCTGGGTCGCCACCGGTAATCTGACCACGATCCGCCAAGGGCATACCGCGACCTTACTACCAAATCGGTCAGGTGCTCGTTGCGGGAGGCAAGGATTCCATTTTCAAACCGCCGACCGCCGAGGTGTTCAATCCAACAAACGGAACATGGAGGCTGACCGGCGACATGGCACTCCTCCGAATGGCACACACCGCGACGCTCATGCCCAATGGTCAAGTGCTCGTGACCGGCGGAGAACAAGGAATCAACCCATTGGCAAACGACGAAATATACGATCCCGCTACTAACACTTGGTTTCCGACTGGTTTGCCTGGCAGGGAACGCCGCTTTCACGCCGCAGTCCTACTGCACAACGGCAAAGTGCTCGTCGCGGGCGGTCTTAGCTCCAACACTGGGTATTCTGACGACGGCGGAGCTGTCACGATCCAATGAGCAATACCTGGACTCCCACGGGCAGTCTCAACGAAGCGCGTTATTCCCATACGATGACGACGCTCCCCGACGGCGATGTGATTGTAACCGGAGGCTTGAGGGCGGGTCCGCCTCCTCTCTTTCAAACAGTAAACTTGAACAGCGTGGAAGTGTATCACCCGGCAAGCGGACTTGGACGCAGGTGGGAAGCCTCGCGCAACCCCGCTATGCTCACACGGCAACCTTACTGCAAAACGGGCAGGTGCTGGTTGCCGGTGGGGCCTTCCTAGGTTCCAATCAAGATCCGTCTCCGTTGGCAAATGCTGAACTATACAATCCGGTCAACCACGTTTGGAGCCTCACCGGCGATCTCGGAACGTCTCGCTTCGTTCACACGGCAACGCGTCTCGCAAACGGCAAGGTCTTAGTCGCCGGAGGAGTCAACATGACTAACCTCAGGGGGAGCGAGCTTTACAACATTGCGTCCACTCCAGCAGCCACTTTTCTGAATATCTCAACCCGGATGCGAGTCCAGGCCGGCGAGAACGCACTTATCGGTGGCTTCATTGTGACAGGAACGAATGCAAAGAAGGTCATTATTCGCGGAATTGGCCCATCGCTCCCCAGCGTTATCAGCAACGCCCTGGCAGATCCAACGCTTCAACTATTTCAAGAAAATACCCTGCTAGCGACGAACGACGACTGGAGGACGACTCAACAATCAGAAATCGAAGCGACTGGAGTTGCGCCAACCAATGATTTGGAAAGTGCAATTGTGCGAACTCTCGAACCGGGTGGCTATACCGCAATTGTTCGTGGCAAAACGACACCGCCGGAACTGGAGTGGTGGAGGTATATGATCTTGATTCATCCGCACCGTCGGAATTGGCCAATATCAGTACACGAGGGTTGGTCGAAGCAGGAGATCAAGTAATGATTGGGGGTTTAATCGTTAGTGGAGGTTCGTCGAGAGTCCTGGTTCGGGCCCTGGGGCCATCAATCCCTATCGCGGGCGCACTGGCAGACCCCACATTGGAGGTCCGTGACCTAAATGGAGCGATCGTTACCTCTAACGATAATTGGAAAACTCGACCGGACGGGACGAGCCAGCAGGCAGAGATCGCGTCCACAACCATTCCACCCGGTAACGACTTGGAATCGGCTGTCCTTCAGATTTTTTCCCCGGGAGCTTACACTGCAATCGTACGAGGAAGGGACGCTACCACCGGTGTTGGCTTGATGGAGGCCTATAATCTGCGGTAGCTAGCAGCTTCACGCGGCGACTGCGGGACACTTTACTTCGCCAGCTCTGCGATCACCGTTTCCATGCCGCTAACGACAAGCGCGAACCGGTCGTAGTCGAGTTTATCCGGCGTATCGGTGGCTTCGTGGTAATGCGGATAACGAAACGGGGCGGTGTCGGTGATCATGATGCCGCGATAACCATGTTGCCAGAACGCCCAGTGATCCGACCAGCCGACTCCAGGAATGAAACCAGGCAGAGCGGCGCCCTGCGATGGAAGCTTCTTTTCCTGACGGAAAATCGCAAGGCTTCGCCGAAGAAGGTCGCGAGATCCAGTGTTACCGACGAATCCAATGAAATTGCCAACAGTCGGATAAAACGCGCCGAGGCCGGGCGATGGATATTTCTGCGAATGTGGCGAGTCCGAGAAATATCCGATCGTTTCCAAACTGATCATGGCGGAAATTTGATCGCCGCGAGTCCTGCAATGTCCGGCGTAAACCAGGCTTCCCATGTTTTTGGTCTGGAAATAGGGTGGCTCTTCATTGACGAAAGCAACGAAGCGCAGGGTTTGACCGGTCGGTTTTCCGGCAAATCGTCGGGCGAGCGCGAGCATGGCCGCAACGCCGCTCCCATTGTCGTTGGCGCCGGGTGATCCAAAGACCGAATCGTAATGCGCGCCGACGACAACGATGTTAGGTCGCGCACCGGGAATTTCGGCTTCGATGTTATGACAGGCAAGACCGCTGCCGCCCGGCTCATAGGTGTCTCGGCGAACTCGTAAACCGGCGGCTGAGAAAGCACCCTCAATGAAATCAGCAGCCGCGTTTAGTTGGGGATATTTCTGGAGATTTCGTTCACCGATGTCGCCCGCGAGTTTCTGGACATCGGCCTGGAGCTCGGCGCGCAAGGTAAGTTCATCCGCCGAGAGCGCGGCTGCGGTCGAAACATTTGTCCCGGGCATTCTCATACCAACGAGCCAAAGTAAGAAAAAGAACGCCATCACGGCGAGGGCAATCCGGCAGACGCTGTTCAGTAAGCGCGAAGAAGGTTTTTCTTGCTGGAAGGCATTGGTGCGAATCGTGACTTGTTGGGGCTAACATCGCAAGGTCGTTCAGGAGAGCCATCGCGCCCGTTTCGTCCCGTAAGTGCGCGACTGCGGCGCGGCAGGCAAAGATCACAAGGATTTAATGGGAACGATCAGATCCGACGATCCGTAGGAGCGCTTCTGCGAAGCGCCCAGAAAGTCGACTTCGATCAGTTTTGAGCGCGAATCTGTCGGCCACGTTCCATTTCGGGCGCTTCAGCAGTAAGCGTGTACTACAACGCGTGTCAGGTAGAGTTGCCTGCGTTACGTCCGCGATCGCCATGTGCCATCGGCGAAACAGAGTTTCGAAGACAAGTGCGTTCCCAAACTTCAGTTTGGGAACGAGAAGGAAGGCGTTGGAGGCGTGGCTACAATATCGCGCTCTCGAGTCGTTTGAATAATGCGATCGCAAACAGTTTTCGCGAAATGGGATGTTGGGCCGCGATGGCCAGGGAACCGGCTGTGGCTCGCAGGTCTTCCGGAAAATCGTCGATTGTTTGGTTCACGTTGATACCGATTCCAGCAACAGCGACATAACTGCCGTTGGTTTCGGTGCGCCCTTCCACCAGGACGCCGGCCACCTTGCGGTTTAAGAGAAAAATATCGTTAGGCGGTTTGATAAAGGGAAGGCAACCGGTTTGTTCCCGAATTGTCAGCGCGATTGCGTTTGCCAACCACGATGTCAGCTGAGGAGATTCGGCCAACGTTAGTTTCGGCCGAAGCAACACCGAAAACCATAACCCGAGATATGGCGACGAATGCCAATTGCGCCCGTACTGTCCGCGCCCTGCAGTCTGACGCTCGGCGATGGCGACAAAACCGTCCGGAACGCCTTTGCCGTGAGCTTCCCAGACAAGATCATTGGTCGAGGTTGTCTCCTCCGTGACGATAATTTCTTTCCCAATCCGGCAATCGCCAAGCGCCGCCCGCAAATCGGCTGCTACTAATGGAGTCTCGTGATCAGGCGCCGACATGCGTCAGCTCGAGCGAAATGTCGATCGCGCTCGCCGAATGGGTCAACGCACCTACCGATATGTAATCGATCCCGGTCGCCGCGATCTGGCGCACATTTTTCAGAGTCACTCCGCCGCTCGCTTCGAATTTTACTTTCTTTTTTCCGAGTGCGACCGCTTCACGCAGCTCCGAAGGCTTCATGTTATCGAGCAGGATTACATCGATTCCTTCGATCTCGAGAAAGGAACGAACTTGTTCGAGGCGGTTAGCTTCCACTTCGATCTTGATTTCGGGACGTTCCTGCCGGAGGCGCTGGATGGCAGCCGCCAGCTGACCGGAGCCGAGGTTGAGATGGTTATCTTTTACCAAAACCATGTCGCTTAGTTTCGCGCGATGGTTGGCGCCGCCGCCAGCAACGACCGCCGCTTTTTCCAATGTCCGCAAACCCGGCGTCGTCTTCCGGGTATCGAGGATTTTTACCTTCGATTTGCCGACGGCGTCGACGAATTGATGGGTGAAGGTTGCGACCCCGCTGAGGTGTTGCAGAAAATTCAACGCCACCCGCTCGGCGGTTAGGATTGAGCGGGCTGAACCGCGGACTTCCAGGATTGTTTCGCCGCCCGTTAGAGCCGTGCCATCCGGCTGCAAAATTTCGATAGTCAAAGCCGGGTTCACGCGTCGAAAGACCTCCGCGGCGGTCTGGCTACCGGCGACGATGGCGCGTTCACGGGCGACGATTTTGCCGATGGCGTCAAGGCCTTCTGGGACCATGTATTCGGTCGTGATATCTCCTTTGCCAACGTCTTCCTGAAGTGCGACCGCAATCGGGTCTGATCCTGTATCTTTCATGGGTAACTGGACCGCCGGGGCGACGAGGTTATTGCGTTGCCGTGCGCGTCAGTTTGAAGGTTGCTGGTGACGGAAGCGGTTGCAAGCGCGGGTCGAATAAATCGCGAAGCCTCAGGAATTGCGTGCGTCACAAGGATCTCTTAGGGAGCGGCTTAGGAGACTTACTGGCGAGGCGAGGAAGCGAAGCCCTTAAAAAAGGATTCGGGCAGCGCACGCGGAGAAACAACAAATACGAGAAACGCGCAGCTGCCCGAATCGCCTTAACCTGTCTTATTCGACAGCGGCAATGCACTGTCGTTCGAAATAATTTCGGGGTTATGCAGGATTTCTATAAAAATGGGGTGACTTCAGAGGGGCGGAGGGCTGCCCGTGAATGACTCACAGGCGATTTAGGATTGCGGAAAGAAAGAATGGGCGATTCAAATCGCCTAGCTGCCAAGGTGATTTTCAATCACACAAGGAAGGGCGACTTGCAGTCGCCCCCAATAATCTTGCGCTCAAGCGCGCAAGCCGACTCAATGGCCTCCAGGCCGTGGCTACAGCAAATCCGTGTTTAATCCGTGTTAATCCGTCGCTCTTTCGTTCCGAGTCGCCCGTAGGCCCAATCAAAGGGCCAGCTCCGACTGCGTTGCCGTTCCCGCTTTGGCTGCTTCGTCGCGTACTTCCTGGATTAGGGATTTGAACTCGCATTTCTCCAGTGTCTCAAGCAGAGCCGGGTAATCGGGACGAATGCTCAGGTCATCTAACCTAACTGGTAATTCCAAGTCGCAATCCAATTCCACCATTTTGCGGTTTTGCAGAATCTGATCCCGCGCCGCTACCAGTTTTTCCCGTGTTCGTTGACTCTTGACCGCTTCGACGTTTTTCAAAAGCGCTTCGAGCCCGCCGTGTTCACGAATGAGTGTGGCGGCGGTTTTCCGCCCGATGCCAGCGCCTGGAATGTTATCGACCGAGTCTCCGGCGATCGCGAGAACATCTCCAATTTGATTGGGTGTTACGTCCCACTTGGCCGTTACCTCCGTTTCACCAAGAAGAGCAAACGCGTCTTTAGGCGAGACGAGGTCAGCCTTGGCTGTGGTGTAGATTTTCACTCTTGGAGTCACCAGCTGGTAAAGATCTTTGTCATTGGTGGCGAGGACAACTTCCCAACCTCGCTTCGCAGCAGCGATGGCATAACAACCCATCAGGTCGTCCGCTTCGGTATTGGGCAGCGAGATATTTGTAAATCCAAGCTCGGGCACCATTTCCTGAATGAAATCGAGCTGCGGCACCATCGGTTGCGGCATTTCTTTGCGCGTTTCTTTGTAGGCAGGTTGCAACTCAACGCGACGTTGCGGGAGTCCTTCGTCCCAGACCACTGCACCATATTCTGGGCGCAAATCCTTCAGCATCCTGCGGACGGTTTTCGTGAACCCGTAGATCGCATTGGTTGGTTCCCCCCGCGAATTGGAGAGATTCTGAATGGCAAAGAAAGAGCGGTAGACATAGTAATGTCCGTCTATCAGGAGCAGTTTCACGTCGGCAACGTTAGCGGATTGGCGGCGGTCTTCACGCCGTTTTTCGGTCACCTTCGCCTACATCGGATTGACACAAAGGAACACAACGAGTAAGCTGGGGGTGGTGGTTGGTGGCTAATGGCTAGATTGCGAAAAGTGAATTGCAATTAGCAATCTCCATTAGCCTTTGTGTGCTCGTTGTGACCTTTGTGTGGGGAAGGAAAACGGGTTAATAAGATGAGTGACTGAGGAATGGATCGTTCGGGTGCAAGGGAAGGAATACGGCCCTGTTGATACAGATGAGTTGCGCGAGTGGCGTCGGGAAGGGCGTTTGATCCCCGCGAACGAAGTTCGGCGAGTCGAGGAGGAACGATGGTTTCCAGCCGGCGAACTCCCGGAAGTATTCGCGGATGAAGAGCGACCGGAGCCGGAGTTGGAATTGGAGCCACAGCCGCCGCCGTTGCCGCAACATTTCGAGATCGCAAAGAGCTTTTCCCAGATCGTCTCGGAAACGTTTCGGATTTACCGGCGAGGGATTCTTCCTCTTCCTGATTTTCGGTTTGGTTGGGGGGATTCCGTTTCTTTTCCTGCGGTTAAGTCTGCCACCGATGCCGATGCCAGATTTTCTGACCGGGAACACGACGCCACCGACGGAGATCCCCGATTTGCCGCCGAGTTCGATATTGTTGTTTATGATTTGTGTTTTGGCGTGGCCAATTTCCGCCGCCGGGTTCCAGATTGTGGCGGACAACATTTTGCGCAATCGGGGTCAAACGTTAGGCGCACAATTCTCGGCCGCGTTGCGCTGTTGGGGTCGCGTTCTGGGAACGGCGATTTTGGTTTACGGGAGTTATCTTTTTTGGATTTTCGTGCCGTTGTTGGCCATGATCGCGGCGGCTGGCACCGGTAATCTTCTGCTGATCGTGATGGTGGTCACGTTTGGCGGCGCATTCATGATGTATATGAATGCGCGCCTCTTCATTAACTTCTTATTCTGGCAACAAACTGCGGCGTTGGAAGGTCAGAACCCAATGCTGGCGTTGCAGGAAAGCAAAGACCTGGCGCGCAGTATTCCGGAAGCGCCTCCGATGGAACGTCCATTGTATCGGGGCGCGATTCTCGCCTCGTTTTGGTTCCTGCTTTTTCTGGCACTTACCTTTGGCGC
This sequence comes from uncultured Verrucomicrobiae bacterium, assembly GCA_963751725.1. Classification (GTDB taxonomy): domain Bacteria; phylum Verrucomicrobiota; class Verrucomicrobiia; order Chthoniobacterales; family UBA10450; genus AV80. Next base: position 153,641 of record CAVVVQ010000030.1, on the reverse strand, counting down.
GAACGTCATTGTGTTGATGACGCGTTTTGCCGGAATCGAAGATCCCGAAAAGGTGATGGAACTCGCGCGCACGATGGCACAAGCACCTACGCCCGATGGATTGTTGCTGGCTGTCAGCATAGCGGCGGCAGTTATCAGTTTGCTCCTGCAACCGCTGCTTGCGATTGCGTTTGTCGTCCTTTTTTACGACGCCAAGGCGCGCTCTGGAAAAATCGGCGCTTCGACAGCAAACGAATACGCTGCAGATGGACAGAGATAGGCGCAGAGGTGATGGCAGGCTAATCGGCGCCTGACAGAAAAGGAACACTACGGACATTGTAGCCACGGCCCTGCGGGCCGTCAGGGATTTAGCGGCGCTTGCCTTTGATGTGGGATGCGCGCCTGGCAACAGGAATAGCGTCCGGTTTTCAGATTCCTTCTTCCACGTCGTCGCGCCATTCGGCGCGTGTGGCTGAGATCAATGGCGTGATGCGGGTGAAGGAGCGAACAACAGCGATAAGATAGATGAGCAGGGCAACGCCCTGAATTCCAATCAAGATAAGGTGACCATTGCTTTCGATGAAGAATCTCGGTGCGAATTTGATGGCAAGAGCTGAACCGCGGTAAAAAAGAAAAGCAACGGGACAACAACTCGGATGTTCAGCCATTGATCGGCTTCCACGATGGCGTAGAGACGAAAACTGCTCGGGCCGACGCTGTCGCGTGCGCGCAACCGGATGAGGCGCATGTCATGGGCGAACAATCCCCAGACCATGGCGGCGAAAAGGGCGTTAAGGCAAAACCACATGAACGGATCGGTCAGATGTTTGAATGCGAGCACTTCAACCAGGACACAAACGAAATAGAAAAAGTTGTGGACGAATTCGAGGGGCCATCGAATGAGGGTGAGGGTGTGAATCAGTGCGCGTGACCAGAAGAGAAGGATAATGAGGAGAGCAACGCCTACGTAGGCCCACGCTTCGGGCGGACCCTGGGTGAGAACGGTGTTGGCGTTGTCGGCCAGGACGGAGAGAGCGAGGCCCTGAACGATGCTAGCCAGGGTTAACTCGATATTGACGATGACTTCATCCAGTTCGCTGCGACTGGCTGGCGGCGACTTCACTCGCGGAGTGGTAACGAGAATGGGGAATCGGTGTCAACTTCATTACTTTAATCCTACTCTTTCACTTACACTTACTCTTGGGAATCAACGTGGTTTGGAGTCGTCGGTCTGCGTGTGGATGGGCGTGTCCCATTGTTCGCCTCTCCCTTCTCAAGGGAGAGGGTAGGGTGAGGGTTTGAGTCGTGAAACTTTGTTCCTAACTGAATGCGAAAGCGACTCGGCCCCTCACCTCAGTCCTCTCCCCACGTGTGGGGAGAGGAGGCCGCGCAAGTAATGCGCAAGAGGTTCATGCGTCCGTCGGTAAAGAGATACCCCCGCGGAGCGCGACGCATTATCTTGGCAACGCCGCCCGAGGTCCGAGCCGGCCTGGCGTTTTCGCGTTCCATTTTTTAAAACCTGTTAACGCTAAACAGGAGCTTTGGAACAAGGACGGGGCGGAAAGACATTGCCAAGTTAACGGCCTGAGTTGATATGATCAACAGTCTTTGAGGGTCGCGTGAATTCCCCGTTACGCATTTGCTACCTGGTTGTGGCGATTTGTCTTCGCTGTTTGCAGCGGACTGTCCGCGTCCGGTCCTGAACAAACGACCAATCATGCGATCGATCTTCAAATTATCGATCGCGTCCTGGCCGGACGCCAAGCCGACTGATCGGTGGGTGAAATTCGGTGACGTCGGAATCAAGTACGACCGATCTGAAAGCATATCGCGACCGGCTCGCCGGTGTGCCTGATGTGATCACGCCGCCGGGCACCGCGTTCAAATGGCCAGGCGGAAATGTCAATTATCGATTTGATCCAGTCGCAGGTCGGCAACGGAACGATCACCTCAATAAAGATGCAACAATTCCGCGATGGAGTAGCGGAATGGGCTGCGTTCGCGAATCTCCATTTCATCGAGTTCACCGGAACGCCTCCCGCGAATTACATCACTGTTCAGGAAAATTCGACCGGGTTCGAAGGTGGTTTTTCGTCTTCGGTCGGCATGGCGGGTGGCGAACAATTCGTGCAATTCGGTCCGAACAGTTGGAACCGCGGAACGGTTTGCCACGAAGTAGGGCACGCAATCGGTTCTGGCACGAACAACAGCGGCCCGATCGCGATACCTACGTCATTATCAACTTTGCCAATATCGATCCCGGGCAGCAGCCTAACTTCACCATTGTCGCAGGCGGCGGGACCTTCGGCACGAGCTTACGATTTTTATTCGGTCATGCATTACAGGCGCAATGACCTATCGAACAACGGCCATGGACACGATCAGCATGCAGCCGGCCTTACGCGCAATACATCGATCTGATCGGCAATGTTTACGATCGAATCCTGAGCAAACAGCGAACGCGCGGGATGGCGGCGATTTATGGAAATCCGTCGCCGTTACCGAGCGCGGTGGTGACAAACACAAACGACAGCGGCCCGGGCAGTCTGCGGACTGCTATCTATTATGCATTCGATAAATCGACCGATGCGCCGCCGGTCGCCGACGACGGTCAGTTTCATATTCCAACGAGCGACCCGAACTACAACGCGGCGGAGTGTTTACACAATCAAACCGACCTATATCATGGCGGCGCTCGGGAATGGAACGACCATCGACGGCACTTCTCAGACCGCGTTCACCGGCGATACCAACGCGAATGGGCCCGAGATCGTTCTCGATGGCTCGAACTTTGCCATGTTGCAAACTCTCTTTAGTCTCTTCGGCCCGGGTCTGATCGTGCGCGCCGCCAATTGCACGATCAAAGGCCTGACGATTCAGAATTTCAATGAACGCGGCATCGACCTCCGTCCAGGGCACCGATCCGAACGGAAACGCCGCGACGGGAAATGTGATTGGTGGGACGCACTGCGGCCGCGCGCAATATCATTTCCGGCAATGTTGCCTACGGAATCGGGATTCGTGGTTCCACCACGGCCAACAATGTTATTCAGGGGAATTACATTGGCACGAACCAGACCGGGACAAGCGCACAAGCCGAACTCGGCCGGCATCGTCATCTATGCCGGCGCGCATGACAACACGATCGGCGGCACCGGCGCCGGAGCGCGCAATGTGATCTCCGGAAATACGTTTCAAGCCGTCTACGTTGGTGACGCCGGGACAAATAACAATCTCGTTCAGGGGAATTACATTGGAGTTAGCCGGACGGAGATGAGCGCGGTCCCGAACGGATCTGGGATCGAAATCGTGAGTGGTTCGCAGTCCAACACGATCGGCGGAACCTCGGGCGCGGCGCGGAATGTCATTTCCGGAAACAACGGTCCCGGTGTTCTGATCCACGAGTATCAGGATGTCACCATGGTCGGGAACGCGTAACAATCTGGTGCAAGGCAATTACATTGGGTTGAAGGCAGACGGTTCTGCTGCGTTGGCCAATCTAGGGATCCGGCGTGCTGGTCTTTGAAGGTGCGCCTTCGAACACGATCGGCGGCACCGCAGCCGGTGCGGGCAATGTTATTTCGGGAAACCGCGATCATGGGGTCGAAATCGATGATACCGGAACGACAAACACACTGGTGCAAGGGAACATCATCGGTCTGAATCCGGCCGGGACAGTGAAGATTGAGAACGGCGCAACCGGGGTGCAGATCACGAACGGGGCGCAATCAAATACGATTGGCGGAACGACTGCCGCTGCGCGGAACATCATTTCCGGGAATCATGCGCAAGGCATTACGATTTTGGGGGCCGGGACGAACCTAAATTTGGTTCAGGGAAATTACATTGGCGTGAATGTGAACGGGTCTCGGCCACGGTCGGGAACGGTTCAGCTGGGATCAGTATTTTCCTGGGAGCGCAGTCGAACACGATTGGTGGTTCAACTGCCAGTGCGCGCAACATCATTTCCGGGAATTTTTTTCAAGGCATCACCATCGGCGATTCGGGGACGAATCAGAATTTGGTTCAAGGAAATTACATTGGGGTGAACGTGAATGGCAACGGTGCGATCCCGAATGGATCGTCTGGGGTTGGCATTTTCGGTGGCGCGCAATCGAACACGCTTGGCGGCACGGCACCCGGGGCTGGCAATGTCATTTCGGGCAATACCTTTCAGGGTCTGACACTGGGTGATCCGGGGACGAGCGGGAACCTGATTCAGGGAAATTATTTTGGGCTCGACGCAAGCGGCCTAACCAGCATTGGCAATAATTCGAGCGGGATCGATGTTGTCGGCGGCGCGCATGACAATGTCATCGGCGGCACCGCAGCCGGGGCGCGAAACTACATTTCCGCCAGCATGTATTACGGAGTGACATTTGGAAATTCGGGAACGAACTCGAACCTGTTGCAGGGTAACACCATTGGACTGAACATCGCGGGAGCCGCGGCCGGTAATGGACTGGCCGGAATACTCCTTTCTGGCGGCGCGCAATCGAATGTGATCGGGGGAACTTCCTCCGGCATGGGAAATATCATTGCCTTCAGCAACGGGCCCGGAGTGGCTCTGCTGGATCCGACCACGACACAGAATGCCATCAATCGAAACGCAATTTTTTCGAACAGCCAGATCGGGATCGATCTAAATTGGGACGGCGTGACCGGCAATGACGGATGTGACGCCGATACCGGCACTAACAATGTGCAGAACTTCCCAGTGATTACTTCGGCTTCGTTTGGAGGCGGGAATGTTACGTTGTCAGGAACTCTTAACAGCACGGCGAGCACGACGTTTCGATTGGAATTCTTTTCGAACAGCGCGTGCGATGGATCTGGCAATGGAGAAGGGCAAGCGTTCCTTGGCTCGACCAACGTAACAACTGCGGGGAATTGTACATGCCAGTTTCGGACCGCTGATTTTTCCGCTCACCTTTGGTCACACCAGTGTGACGGCGACAGCGACCGATCCAAATAGCAACAGTTCGGAATTTTCAGGGTGCGTTCCGATCACCGGCGCACCCACCCCGAGCCCGACTCCAGTTCCCACACCGACGCCAACACCGACTCCGACCCCGCCGCCCACACCAACGCCGACGCCAACGCCTGCGTTCATTAATATTTCCGGCACAATTCTCTATTGTACAAACCCGAGTCCAAACGCGGTCCCAGGTGTTACGCTGACGCTGACCGGCACCTCCGGCGGATCAACCAGTTCGAATGGATCGGGCAATTACCAGTTCACCGGCCTGGCGAGCGGCGGAAGTTACACGGTTACGCCGACGAAGGCAGCGCTGACGCCGGGCGGCGCACCCGGAATTAACACGGTGGATGTTGTCGCCACACAGCGGCATTTCCTTAACATTGCGGTGTTGCCACCGGGTTGTCCGCGAACGGCGGCGGACGTTAACAGTGATGCGTTCATTAATACGGTAGACGTCATTGCGATCCAACGGTTCTTCCTCGGATTAACCACTGGTTTGGCGAATACCGGGAAGTATCAGTTCAATCCAGCGAGCCGTACATATTCTGGAGTGATCAGCAATCAGAGTAGCCAAAATTATGACACGGTAATTTTTGGCGATGTCACGACGCCTTTTGCCGATCGTGGAATTGGCCCGTCGCCAGATGCAGATGAGTGATCCGTAACGGCCGGGACGCAGTGTGTGAGCACTCTGATTCAAAGGGGGCACTAGTTAAAATGCGTGTCATCCCGAGTCCGCGCAGACGGCGAGGGACCGCCCAGTTGCAAATTGCGTCACACAAGTGAAGAGGAAGCCTCCAATCTGGAGTAGACGCGTCGCCAAACGCGAAAGCGCTGGCAGGCTTGCACAAAGGGACGGCGGCTACTCCAAAATGGCCGCTCACCGTCGTCTGTGTTACGCAATTTGCAGTTGAGAGGTCCTTCCGGTCGAGCCGGACTGGCATAGCTTCGCCGGCGTCGGGATGACACCGCGTTCGAAACCAAGTTAGCTTTGATGCTCATTGGTTTTGAATCACTCCTTGGAATGACACGCGTTTATATCCGTGATATCACGTGCCTGGAGGGATTCGAACCCCCAACCTGCTGATCCGAAGTCAGCTGCTCTATCCAGTTGAGCTACAGACACATTTTTTTCTGCGGAGACAGAATGACGTTCGCAAAGTTCGGGCGCGCGCGCAAGAACGCGAACAGCGATTAAGTTCGTTCATTTTCCAAGATTCGAGACCTGCAATGCGTTTGAGAGTAAGAGCAAGTGAAAGTGTAAGAGCAGGACATTAGTGACATTGTCCCTTGACGCACATCAACTCGGTTATACGCTACGCCAGCTTGAGCGCGCCCAATCAAGTCAATCCGTGTCCCTCCTTCAAACACGCCTTACCTGTCCCCTAACAACAAATACAGTATAACTATGAAAAAAAATCCCGCCTCACATTCTGCCTTCTTCAATTCTCGGTTCGTAACCGGTCTTGCATTTTGTTTGATCGGTCTTTTTCTGGCGACGATTGCGTTTGCGCTCAATCCAAAAGAAGCAAATGCAACCCTCACGGTCGCAAAAGGATCAGAAAAGGGGGTGAGGGTAGTCACGCCTCCAGCGGTGATATTGGGTGGCCCGACCCTGGCGGGACAATTGATCATTTCCGAATTTCGAGTGCGCGGCCCAAACCCCAACAACGCGACGAACGAGTTCATCGAGCTTTATAACAACACCGATGCACCACTGACCGCGCAATCGGCGGATAGTTCCCAAGGTTTGGCGGTGGCGGCTTCGGATGGTGCGATTCGTTGCATTGTCCCAAACGGAACCGTAATTCCAGCCGGGAAGCATTTTCTTTGTACCAACTCAGTTGGGTACGGCTTAGGTGGTTATCCATCGGGGTCGGGAACGACTGCTGTCGGCGACCAGACTTTCGCGTTGGAGATTCCTGAGCAAGCCGGCTTAGCCATTTTCAATAACGCAGCGGGCGGTGCCAGTTTTTCGATTGCTAACCGGCTTGATGCGGTCGGACCCACTGGGGAAGCGAACACAATTTACCGCGAGGGAGCTGGTCTACCTCCATTAATGCCGTTTAATATGGATTATGCCTGGGTGCGGCGATCACCGGGTGGTTGCGCCACAAATTGTGGATCGGCCGATTTGCTAATTAACACGCCGGGTGCGACCAGCACGTCAGCCTCAAGACACTGACGATAACAGCGTCGACTTCATTTTTGTAGATACAAACGGAACCAGTGCGGGAGGCGGTCAACGTCTTGGTGCTCCGGGGCCGCAGAACCTGGCAGCCCCAGGTGTGCGCGATGGAGTTTTGACGAACTTCACATCGCTCGACTCCTGCGTAGCTGACACTGAAGCGCCAAACTATTTTCGCGACCCGACGTCCGATCCAGCGAACAATTCCACTTTGGGAACCATCGACATCCGCAAGACCTTCACGAACAGTTCGGGTTCTCCGATTACGCGGCTTCGCTTTCGTGTCGTCGAGCTTACTACGTTCCCGGCATTTTCGGGTATGGCTGATCTGCGGCCTCGTACTTCAAGTGATATCTCTGCCATGGTAGACCGGCCGCCCTGTGGCTCGGGAACCAGTAGCGTGTCTGTTAGGGGAACAACTCTCGAACAACCTCCGAGTCAACCAAACGGCGGCGGTTACAACTCTTCCCTATCGGTCACCACCATTGATAATGCGACCCCGCTTGCCACTGGCGCCTCGATTGACGTCCATTTCCTTCTCGGTGTACAACAAGATGGCGCGGCACGCTTTTGCGTCGCTTCTGAGACAGAACCGGTGTCTGCCTCACAGGTTACTTGTTTTATAACGCCCCCGACAACATCCTGTTCCTCTACGGTTTTCAGCGAAAATTTCGATGGCGTGGCTGCACCAAATTTGCCGGCCGGATGGACCACGACCTTAACCAACGGCGCTGCCACCTGCACGCCTGGTGGAACGTGCGCGCTCGGAACACAGTGGGTAACGAACACAACAACCCCGGATACATCTCCTAACTCCGCCTTCCATAACGATCCCGCCTGTGTCACGGATACGACTCTTGACTCTCCCTCCATTGCGATCAGCTCCAATACAGCGCAGGTAACGTTCCGGCATAGTTACAACACGGAATCCACCTTTGACGGAGGGGTGCTCGAAATTGCTGTTGGAGGCGGGGCCTTTGCCGACATTGTCACTGCGGGTGGCAGCTTCGTCACTGGCGGCTACAATGCTACCATCTCGACGAGATTCCAAAACCCGATCGCCGGGCGAATGGCATGGAGTGGGAATTCTGGCGGTTACATCATCACGACTGCGAATCTGCCTCCGGACGCTATGGGCCAGAACGTCAAACTCCGTTTCCGCATGGGGTCCGACTGCAGTGTTGGCGGAGTCGGGTGGAGAATCGATACCGTCTCGATCGCGAACGTTGGATGCGCGAAGGCGCTAAATATTTCGACCAGAATGAATGTTCAAACTGGGAATAATGTCCTGATTGGCGGGTTCATTGTGGCTGGGAGTGCTGCTAAGGAAGTAGTCATTCGGGCCATTGGGCCTTCGCTGATTCCTCTTGGGATTAGCAATGCACTGACCGATACTACTTTGGAACTACGGTCAGCGGACGGTTCCGTTCTCGCCCAAAACGATGACTGGCAGGCCGATGCCACTCAAGCATCGCGACTAACCTCCCTCGGACTTGGACTTCAAGACCCGCGGGAATCGGGTATTGCCGCTACGCTTCAGCCAAATACTTCTTATACCGCGATCCTGGCCGGAAAAGACGGCAGCACTGGGGTGGGTTTGGTTGAAATCTACGATGTCAATCGCACTGGCAGCTCGCAGTTCGCCAACATCAGTACTCGCGGCTTTGTCTTGTCCGGCAACGAAGTAATGATCGGAGGTTTTATTCTTGATGGCGCTAACGGTGAGGTCGCCATCAGGGGAGTCGGTCCATCGCTGGCCCAGTTCGGTATCAATCCCGCCTTGGCCGATCCTACACTTGAATTGCGTGATGGAAACGGCGCGCTCATCATCGCGAACGACAATTGGCAGGACGACCCTTCGCAAGCCGCCCAACTTATGTCGCACAATCTAGCGCTCCAAGATCCAAATGAGTCAGGGATCTTTATGTCATTATTGCCGGGCTCTTTCACTGCGGTTCTCGCCGGTAAGGATGGCGGAACCGGGATCGGGTTGGTGGAAATTTATAACGTCCACTAGCGTCTAAACCAACACGGTGCATGGCGGTGGAATGCAACTTCGCGAACTTTACGTAAGGGTCACAACGGAGCCGAAGCGAAATTTTTTCTCTGTGTCATTTCGCTGTGTTCATCATGTGAGAATCGCGTCGATACTTCGTCCACATAAAAATGCCGATTCGAACCCGAACTTGACGAAATCGTAAAATATTATTGGACACCGCATTGTGTTCTCGCTAGAAGGGCACAATCGCATCCGTGTGAATTTCCATAACGTCGTTCAGACCGGGAATTCAATCGATGCGTTCCACGTATCAATGCAATCCCACTTAACGAACCCGTTTGCCCAAACAGTCAATCGACAGTTTTTCAGCAACCTAACGGATCGGTGCGATTCATTTTCACTTCACCCCGAACACATTTCGGAGAACCCCGGCCGCAATCCTTAGCCACTTCACTACCATGAAAAAAATCACATTCGCTCTTCTTAGCCTGGCTCTGACTGCCTCGGCATGTTTCACACAAAGTGCTAGCGCGGGGGTGCCGCCTATTCCCACCGTAACGTTACCGACAGACACGATCGATACGTCTGTGGCGACCAATACTGTTCTCATTAAAGCGGTAACGACGAGTAACATTGATCCCGCTGCTCAACTACGTGGGATTTCAGGCGGACTTCACTTTCGATTCGACCGTCGTCACTTTCGCGGCGGCGCCCGTTGCAGCAGGTGGGTTGACCAGTACAAATTGGAACGTTTCCGGTAACGTCCTCCCAGGCGCCGGACCAATTCGGACATTGAGAGTCTCAGCTTTCTCCCTCGACTTTACGCCGCTCAATGGCTCCGGGACCTTGTACAACCTAAGGATGCAACGGGTGAGCGGGACATCGGGAGCATCAACTCCGCTGACCTGGGCACCGCCGCCGGATGATTTTGTCTTTATTGATGGCGACCTGAACACGATCTCGGCTCTTCAAGTCAGTGGTCTGATCACCATCACGGGACCGACTCCAACTCCTGGTGGAACTCCAACACCGACTCCGACTGACACACCAACACCAACACCAACACCAACACCGACACCAACACCGACACCGACACCAACACCAACACCGACACCGACTCCGACACCGACTCCGACTCCGACACCGACACCGACACCGACACCGACTCCGACTCCGACACCGACACCGACACCGACACCGACTCCGACTCCGACCGGAACGCCAACCGCAACTCCAACCCCCGGAGTAACACCGACGCCGACGCCTTGTAACGCGTTGTCAGAAAACTTTGACGGCGTAACAGCGCCGGCTCTGCCAGCAGGCTGGGTTGCAAGTAATGCGGCTGGAACGGGAGTGCTTTGGGTTACATCGATCGCAACCCCCGACACGGCGCCGAACGACGCCTTTGTCGACGATCCGTCCGCACTCAGCGATAAACGCCTTGATACGCCGACTATTTTCATCAACTCCGCATCCGCTCAGATCAGTTTCCGCAACAACTATGCGCTGGAACCAATTGGCGGCGGAGCAAACTTCTTCGACGGCGCTGTCCTGGAAGTTTCATCGCCGAACATTGCAGCTGGCGCGTTCACCGACATCACGAACGCTGCGGTGGGCGGTAGTTTCGTAACAGGCGGCTACAACGGAACGATCAGCACTTCATTCTCCAGTCCAATTGGCGGTCGTATGGCATGGAGCCAGAGCTCTGCTGGCTACATCAACACCGTGGCAAACCTTGGACCGAACGTGAATGGGCAAACGATCAAGTTGCGTTTCCGGATGGGATCCGACTCGAGTGTGGCCGGCACCGGCTGGAGGGTAGATACGATCGTAGTAACCGGCGGTACGTGCGGACCGACTCCGACACCAGGTATCACACCAACGCCAACGGCTACGCCTACACCAACGCCGACCGCGACTGCAACCGCAACGCCTGCCGGAACTCCAACGCCAACGCCGTCTTGTCCGCCTGTCCTGGCACAAGGGTTCGACGATATTACGACGTTAGTCCCAGGCGGCTGGTTCATGCAGAACAACAGTCAGCCTGGACCTGGCAGCACGAACTGGTTCCAAGGAAACAGCGACGTGTTCCCAGCGCAGGCTGGTCCGTCGACCTCTTACATCGGAACGAACTTCAATAACGGCACCGGCCTTTCGACACTGAGCAACTGGTTGTTAACCCCACCATTGACGTTGCAAAACGGAGTGGTCCTGACGTTCTGGACACGCACAGTGGATACGCCGGCGTTCCCAGATCGGTTGCAGGTTCGTATGAGCACGAACGGAGCAAGCATCAATGTGGGCACCACCGCGACCAGCGTCGGTGATTTCACAACAGTGTTGCTCGATATCAATCCGACTTATACGACGAGCGGTTATCCAGTCGTGTGGACTCAGTTCACCGTCACGTTGAGCGGCATCGCTTCGCCGACCTCCGGTCGATTGGCCTTGCGTTACTTCGTCGAAAACGGCGGTCCAAGCGGAGCAAACTCGGATTACATCGGAATTGACACGCTCTCGGTCACGGGAACATGCGGTCCAACTCCGACACCTGGCACACCAACGCCAACTCCAGTCGTGACAGCAACTCCAACTGCCACGGCCACGGCAACGCCGGGCGGAACAGCAACGCCGACCCCGACGCCGTGCGCGGGAGGAACGCAGTTAACGCAAGGATTCGATGACATCACGACGTTAGTCCCAGCCGGTTGGTTTATGCAGAACAACAGCCAACCTGGACCTGGATCCACCAACTGGTTCCAAGGAAACAGCGACGTGTTCCCAGCGCAGGCTGGTCCGGCGACCTCTTACATCGGAACGAACTTCAACAACGGCACCGGCACTTCGACGTTGAGCAACTGGTTATTAACCCCGCCACTGACGTTGCAAAATGGAGTGGTCCTGACCTTCTGGACACGCACGGTCGATACACCGGCGTTCCCGGATCGGTTGCAGGTGCGCATGAGCACGAATGGCGCGAGCACCAACGTAGGTGCAACTGCTACCAGTTTGGGCGATTTCACAACGCTGTTGCTCGACATCAATCCAACTTATACGACGAGCGGTTACCCAACCGCTTGGACGCAGTTCACTGTCACCTTGAGTGGTATCGCGTCGCCGACATCCGGTCGGTTGGCCTTGCGTTATTTTGTCGAAAATGGCGGACCGAGTGGAGTGAACTCGGATTATATCGGAGTCGATACACTCCAAGTCTCCGGGTCATGCGGCCCAACGCCAACGCCTGGAACCCCAACCCCGACGCCAACTCCGGGCGGAACACCAACGGCAACTCCAGGAGGAACAGCTACACCGACGGCCACGCCATGCGGCGGCACAGCGTTGTCGCAAAACTTCGATGGCGTAACCGCGCCGGCATTGCCAGCAGGATGGGTTGCGTCCAATGCGGTGAACCCCGATGGAATACTCTGGGTCACATCGACCAGCACTCCAGATTCGGCGCCTAACGCGGCGTTCATCAATGATCCAAGCGTGACCAGCGACAAACGCCTAGATACACCAAACATCGCCATCTCCTCGGCCACAGCGCAGGTGAGCTTCCGCAACAACTACGCCCTCGAGCCGATTGGTGGCGGAGCAAACTTCTTCGATGGCGCCGTGTTGGAAGTCTCGTCACCGAACATTGCCGGTGGCGCGTTTACCGACATCACCAATGCGGCCGTGGGCGGCAGCTTCGTGACCGGTGGTTACAACGGAACGATCAGCACCTCGTTCTCGAACCCGATCGGTGGACGGATGGCATGGAGCCAAAGCTCCGGCGGTTACATCAACACTGTCGCGAACCTCGGTCCGAATGTGAACGGTCAGACGATTAAGCTGCGTTTCCGCATGGGATCGGATTCAAGTGTGAACGGCACGGGCTGGCGCATTGATAATGTTGTGGTCAGCGGTGGTGGTTGCACTCCAACGCCAACGCCGGGAGTGACGCCAACACCAACACCTGGCGGAACACCTACGGCGACTCCTTCGTGTTCGCCAACGGTTCAGTTGTCGCAAGGATTTGACGACGTTCTGAGCCTTGTGCCGGCCGGATGGTTCATGCAGAACAACAGCCAGCCTGGACCGGGGACCACGAACTGGTTCCAAGGCAACAGCGACGTGTTCCCAGCGCAGGCGGGTCCAGCGACCTCTTACATTGGCACGAACTTCAACAACGGCACCGGCACTTCGACGTTGAGCAACTGGTTGCTCACGCCGCCGATGACGTTGCAGAACGGAACAACCCTGACCTTCTGGACACGCACGGTGAATGCACCGGCGTTCCCGGATCGGTTGCAGGTCCGCATGAGCACCAATGGAGCGAGCATCGACGTTGGGACGACTGCAACGAGCGTAGGCGACTTCACGAACCTGCTGCTCGACATCAATCCAACTTACACAACGACTGGTTACCCGAGTGTCTGGACACAGTTCACCGTCACACTGAGTGGTATCGCGTCACCGACTTCAGGTCGCCTTGCTTTGCGCTACTTCGTCGAGAACGGCGGGCCAAGTGGGGTTAACTCCGATTACATCGGTATTGATTCGCTTCAGGTCACGACTGGTTCATGTGGACCGACGCCTACGCCTGGCACGCCAACACCGACGCCAGGAATAACGCCGACACCGACGCCGACACCCGGAATAACGCCAACTCCGACGCCATGCGCAGGTGGAACGCAGGTAACGCAAGGCTTCGACGACATCACGACGTTGGTCCCGGCCGGATGGTTCATGCAGAACAATAGCCAGCCTGGACCTGGGACCACGAACTGGTTCCAAGGCAACAGCGACGTGTTCCCAGCGCAGACGGGTCCTGCGACATCGTACATCGGAACCAACTTCAACAACGGCACCGGCACTTCGACGCTGAGCAACTGGTTGCTTACGCCACCGGTGACGTTGCAGAACGGAACAGTTCTGACCTTCTGGACGCGCACGGTAGATGCACCGGCGTTCCCAGACCGGTTGCAGGTTCGTATGAGCACTAACGGTGCAAGCACGAACGTCGGAACGACGTCCACCAGCGTCGGTGATTTCACCACGCTGCTGCTGGATATCAATCCAACTTACACAGTCGACGGGTATCCGAATGTGTGGACACAGTTCACCGTAATAGTGAGTGGCGTTGCCTCACCGACATCAGGTCGGTTGGCGTTGCGTTACTTTGTCGAGAGTGGTGGTCCGAGCGGAGTGAACTCTGATTACATCGGAGTCGATACACTTCAGGTTTCTGGAAGCTGCGGCCCAACGCCAACACCTTGCGCCGCCTGTACACCAACGCCAACGCCAACGCCGAGCGGAACACCAACTGCAACACCATGCGGCAGTTTGTTTGAAAACTTTGACGGCGTTACAGCGCCGGCTCTCCCAGCGGGATGGGTCGCCAGCAACGCGGTTAACCCGGATGGAATTTTGTGGGTCACCTCGACTACCACACCGGATTCCGCGCCTAACGCAGCGTTCATCAATGATCCAAGTGTGGTCAGCGATAAGCGACTGGATTCCCCTGGCATCGCCATCACTCAGGCGGGTGCACAAGTAAGCTTCCGCAATAACTATGCGCTCGAACCAATCGGCGGCGGAGCGAACTTCTTCGACGGCGCTGTGCTGGAAGTATCCTCACCGAATATTGCCGGTGGCGCGTTTACCGACGTCACGGCTGCAGCGGTGGGCGGCAGCTTTGTCACCGGTGGTTATAACGGAACGATCAGCACATCGTTCTCGAACCCGATTGGTGGACGAATGGCATGGAGCCAAAGCTCCGGCGGTTACATCAACACGGTTGCCAACCTCGGACCGAACGTGATCGGACAGACGATCAAGATTCGTTTCCGGATGTGCTCGGATTCGAGCGTGAACGGCACGGGATGGCGGATCGATAACGTGACAGTGACAGGTGGTTCTTGCGGCCCAACACCGACACCGTGCGCAGGCTGCACCCCAACGCCAACACCAACTGGAACGCCGACGCCAACCACACTGGAACGCCGACGCCAACACCAGGGTGCACACCATTGGCCCAAGGCTTCGATGACATCACAACACTAGTGCCAGCAGGATGGTTCATGCAGAACAACAGCCAGCCTGGACCTGGAACAACCAACTGGTTCCAGGGCAACAGTGATGTGTTCCCGGCCCAGGGAGGAGCTGCTACGTCCTACATCGGAACCAACTTCAATAACGGCACCGGCACATCGACCTTGAGCAACTGGTTGCTGACACCGCCAGTATCGTTGCAGAACGGAGTGGTGTTGAGCTTCTGGACACGCACGGTGGATGCACCTGCGTTCCCGGATCGGTTGCAAGTGCGTATGAGCACCAATGGAGCGAGCACGAACGTGGGCACAACGGCAACTGACGTTGGTGACTTCACAACGATGCTCTTGGATATCAATCCGACTTACACAATCGATGGGTATCCGAATGTGTGGACACAGTTCACGGTGACATTGAGCGGTATCGCATCACCGACCACTGGTCGACTTGCAATGCGTTACTTCGTTGAGAATGGCGGCCCGAGCGGAGTGAACTCCGACTTCATCGGAATCGACACGCTATCGATTAGCGGTGGTTGCGGAACACCTGCTCCAACACCAACGCCAACCCCAACCGACTCCAACCCCAACTCCAACAACGCCTCCGCCAACGCCAACCCCAACACCGACGACACCAACGCCAAGTCCATCGGTAACACCGACGGTAACGCCAACACCGGGAACGCCGACGCCGACCCCAACGGTCACGCCGCCGTCGACCGAGGCGGTGAACCTCTCGACGCGTATGTTCGTCCAGACCGGTGACAATGTCGCCATTGGTGGATTCATCATCTCGGGAACAGCGCCGAAGAACGTGTTGCTCCGCGCCATTGGTCCTTCGTTGAGCAGTTCTGGAATACCGAATCCGTTAGCGGATCCGGTTCTCGAACTGCATGGTCCGAATGGATTCCAAACGGTGATCAACAACAACTGGCGTGATACCCAGGAACAACAGATCATCGATACCGGTATTCCACCGACTAACGATCTGGAATCCGCTATCGTGGCAACATTGGATCCAGGTTCCTACACCGCAATTGTCAGGGGCGTCGGCAATTCAACCGGCGTCGGCATTGGTTGAAATCTACGACCTAAATCCGGGAGTTGATTCGAAACTGGCGAACCTGAGCACCCGTGCGCTTGTTCTGACCGGGAACGACATCGTGATTGCCGGATTCCTGCTGAGCAACAATCCAAATCAAGATCGGATTATCGCGCGCGGAATTGGACCGAGCCTCGCACCGGGAATCTTCCCGACCAGCGTTGTGCTGGCCGATCCGCAACTCGAATTGCGCGACAGCAATGGCGCGTTGATCCGGGGGAACGATGATTGGCAGGACGATCCTGCTCAGGCCGCTGAGATAACGGCTGCCGGACTTGCGCCGACCAATGATCTCGAGTCGGCTATTGCCGCGACGCTATCGCCGGGTCTTTACACGGCGTTGTTGAACGGGGCGAGCAACGGCACCGGGATTGGCGTGGTCGAGATTTACGATCGGGGAGCGCCACCGACTCCGTAAACCCGTCATATAAGATTAATAGCGGCGTGCCTGTCTCTCTGAGATGAGAGACAGGCACGTCTGTTTTGTGGGTAGACATCAAGTCGAACCGGTACGTGTGTAAGCGGCCGGCACGCGAGTCTGGTCTTAATCCTGCTCTTTCACTTGCTCTTGCTCTACAGGAGCGGCACTGCTTCCCGGAGGAGCAAGAGCAAGTGAAAGAGCAGGTTTAAAGGAAATCGGACTAGCGTCTTGCTATAGGGTTTCATGCGCGGGTACCAGACACTCAAAGAGCAGGATTAAAGAAATGGAATTATGACCGCGGCTTGCGAGGATCCCGCCGTTCGGTAAATGGGTGGTTCTATAATATGAAAGACTTAACGCAAGGCTCCGTGACCCGGCATTTGCTTGAGATGTCCGCCTTCATCGCGGTGAGCATGCTGATTCAGACGCTCTATTTGTTAGCTGACCTTTATTGGGTTGGAAGCCTTGGCAAAGAAGCGATCGCGGCGGTTGGTCTTTCCGGAAATCTGATGATGCTCGTTCTGGCGTTGACGCAGACTTTGGGGGTTGGAACAACGACGATCATTTCACAGGCAGCGGGAAAAAAAGATCAGCCGAAGGCGGAGCTCGCCCTGAATCAATCTCTTGTCCTGTCGATGCTGGTTGGGCTTGGGCTCCTGGTATTTGTCTTTGCTTTTCGTGATCAATATTGTCAATCGCTGAGCGCCGATGCCGAGACCGCATCTCTGGCGCGAAGCTACCTGCTCTGGTTCATTCCCGCGCTAACGATGCAATTCCCGTTGGTCGCTTTAGGATCGGCCTTGCGTGCTACGGGCATCATGAAACCAACTGTAGCCATTCAGGCGTTAACGGTTTTGCTCAACATGATCCTCGCGCCGCTCCTTATCTTTGGTGTCTGGGTTTTTCCACGACTCGGTGTCACCGGTGCAGCTCTGGCAACGTTTGTTTCAATCGTTTTGGCTAACGTGCTGATGATTGTCTATTACGTGCGCAACTATCGTTACCTTCGTTTCCGTTTTTCACTGCTCTCGCCTGATCTAAAAATGTGGGGCGCAATGCTGCGGGTTGGTCTCCCGGCCGGAGGTGAGTTTGGTCTCATGACCGTCTATATCCTGGTCGTCTATGGGATCCTTCGAAATTTCGGTGCAGCCGCACAGGCCGGTTTCGGTATCGGCGTGCGCGTGATGCAGTCGATGTTTCTTCCGGTGATAGCGATTGCTTTTGCCGTGGCGCCGGTGGTAGGGCAAAACTTCGGTGGGCGACGGGCGGACAGGGTTCGGAGCTCTTTTGGATCAGCGCTCGCAATTACGTCGGCAACAATGTTCTTACTGACGATCGCTGCACAGTTCGTTCCAGAAACTTTTATCCGGTTTTTCTCCAAGGATCCCGGAGTGATTTCATTTGGGGCAGATTACCTGCGAATCATTTCGTTCAATTTCCTGGCGGCGGGTGCCGTTTTCGTTTCGTCGAGTGTGTTTCAGGGAATTGGCAACACGTTTCCTCCGCTGATCAGTTCGGCGACGCGCCTAATTCTTTTTGCATTACCAGCGATCATCGTGTCACGAACGGAGGGATTTCAGATCAGATATATTTGGTATCTGTCGGTCGTCAGCATCTTTGTCCAGGCCTGCGTGAACCTGTTGCTAGTCCGGCGCGAGTTTCAAAGAAAACTGAATTTTGAGGGAACATCCGGTTTGAGTGAGCAACCGGCCATGCCGTAGAAGAGCTGTTCTTCTATTTTTTTGCCACGGACGAACACGGATTAAACACGGAAAAGAGTCGGGAGAGGTCGTCCTCAGCCCCAAAAAATCCGTGTTTAATCCGTGTTCATCCGTGGCTCTACCAAGTCTTTGAAAATTACTAGTGCGCCGTCGTCAGGAAAACCTCCCGCATCTTTTCCAACACTTCCGGCGACCGCGCCTTTTCTTCGTGGAGCACGAGCATTGCAAAATTTTCGGCGAGGATTTCTTCCGGATGAATGATGTACTCCGTGTTTCGTCCGACCTGTTCGAAAAACCCGGAGACCTGTTCTATGCCAAGAAGTCGCGGCGATGCACCCTGCATCACGGGTGTGAAATCGTGCGAGCCAGGACGTTTTTCGACGGCTAGGAACTTGAACTGAAGATAATCAAAAAAGTTGCCTCCACGTTTAACGTCGTATTTTTCTGAACTGGAAAACAGGACTGGAACGGCGAACACGTTCTGCCCGTCCACTGTCAGTTGGATATAATGATCATTTCGCGGAGCGTCTGGATTAGTTATGCTACGGCGCTGAAGGTTAGCGGGGAGCGCGATCTCGTTGCACTTGGAAAAGCCAATTACTTGGTAGAGACGTTCCCGAAGCTCAGGGTTTTGTCGCGAGATAACGTGGAAGAACTCATGGCAAAGAATTGTTTCCATGTCGCCCTGGCTCTTTTCAAAATAGAACCTTGGAAGCACAATGGCTGTGCCCTGTGTGTACGCAGCGTTTCCTTCTTCGTCGCCAGTGGTCTTGATCAATTGAATCGTCTCTGGCAACGGCACCGGCAAATCATGCAGTGATGTTCCAATCTTACTTATGATCGACTGAAGTTTCTCCATCTCCGAGTCGTTCCAATTGATTACGTTCTTTCTAACAAAGGCCATGAACTCAGATTCCGAAACGGGCTTGTCCGTTTTCATCCGGGCGGCGCGATCAAAAGGGCTGAGCCGCTGAATAAAATCGTCTTTGGTGGTGAGAATCTTCGCTCCTTCGGTTTGATCGACGAAATGCACTTTTGCGTTTGCGAGCTGTGCATCACCGAACGCGCAAATTGGAACAAAACAGGGCAAGACGAGGGTGAAGAAGAGTGAACGTTTCATGGATCTGATTTCAGAGCGTTGTCATTAAAGCCGCACTCTGCGCAACCGAAGTGCATTGGCAATGACAGATACGGAACTGAGGCTCATCGCAGCGCCGGCAATGATCGGACTGAGTAATAGACCGAACGCAGGATAGAGCAAACCGGCTGCGATCGGAATACCAACCACGTTGTAGATGAAGGCAAAGAAAAGGTTTTGGCGAATGTTACGCATAACCGCTCGGCTCAGGTGAATCGCCTTGATAATTCCGTTCAAATTCCCTCTGGCGAGTGTGATCCCGGCGCCGTGCATCGCAACATCTGTCCCGGTTCCCATTGCGATTCCGACGTCAGCCTCAGCCAGGGCTGGCGCGTCGTTGATTCCATCGCCGGCCATGGCCACGACTGAATGTTGCCGCAATTCCCGGATGCGATCTCGCTTCTGTTGTGGTGAAACACCCGCTTCAACTCGCTTGATCCCGAGCCCATCGGCAACGGCATGAGCTGTAAGTTCGTTATCTCCCGTTAGCATGATCGTTTCTAACCCCATGCGCTGGAGTTCCTTCAACGCGGCCGGAGTCGAATTCTTTATCGGATCTGCCACCGCCAGAATTCCCGCAGGTCTGCCTTCGATCGCCACGAAGATTACGGTTTGACCTTGTTTCTGAAGAGCGTCGCGCCTCTTCCTGCAATCGCTTCAAGTCCGGAGATCCCATTGTTCGCGCAGGAACATCGGTTGACCCGCGAGGATTCGTCCGCGCTCCGTCGTTGCGATTACGCCGCCGCCGGTTGTAGAAGCAAAGCTGTCGATCCTATTCAGAGTTAGATTTTTCTCCTTAGCCGCTGAAACGATTGCGGCGCCGATCGGGTGTTCGCTTTGTTGTTCGACGCTGGCCGCCGCGATCGTGCAAATCCCGCTCGGTAATTCCATCTGTTGGCGATGATTCTGGTTAACTCGGGCGCGCCTTCGGTCAGGGTTCCGGTCTTATCAAGGACGAGCGTCCTAACTTTCTCCATCAACTCGATGGCTTCGGCATTCTTAATTAGGACACCGGCTTGAGCCCCGCGGCCGACACCAACCATGATCGACATTGGAGTCGCGAGTCCGAGGGCACATGGGCAGGCGATGATCAGCACCGCCACAGCATTCACAATTGCGTTGAGGAGACGCGGCTCGGGACCGATCGTAGCCCAGGCGATAAAAGTAATTGCTGCGACGAACAAAACTGCCGGAACAAAAAACCTCGAAACTTTGTCGGCCAGTCGCTGAATCGGCGCGCGGCTTCGTTGCGCTTCGGCCACCATCCGAACAATCTGCGCCAAGACCGTGTGACAACCGACTCGCTCGGCCGTCATGATGAAACTACCGGTCCCATTGATTGTTCCACCGATCACGGTGTCCCCCGGTTTTTTCGAAGCCGGCAACGATTCTCCAGTCAGCATTGATTCGTTAACCGAGGTCTGACCGTCGAGAATCTTGCCGTCCACCGGGATTTTTTCGCCCGGGCGAACCCGAAGGTGATCGCCGGCTTCGATAGTTTCGAGTGGAACCTCGTGTTCTTGGTCATTGGAGATAAGTCGAGCCGTCGGAGGAGCAAGCGTTAACAAGTCTCGAATGGCGTTACCTGTCTTGTCGCGCGCTCGCAGTTCCAGCACCTGACCGAGTAGGACCAGAACGGTGATCATCGCGGCGGCTTCAAAATAAATCCCGACCTTTCCGTGGCCGATCGCGGTCGATGGGAAAATATGGGGGAAAAAGTATCGCGAGAGTGCTGTAAACGTAAGCGACGCCGATGCCCAGCGCGATCAGGGTAAACATATTTAAATGGCCGCTGATGATTGAACGGTAACCGCGTTGGAAAAATGGCCAGCCCGCCCACAGAACAACCGGTGTGCTCAAAGCAAATTGGATCCAGCGCGACGCGTCGCCGAATACCCATACCGGTGCGTTTGGCAGAAGATGCCCCATCGCGAGAAGAAAAATTGGAAGTGTGAGCGCAGCGCCGAACGCGAAACGGCGTGTCATATCAATCAGCTCGGCATTTTCTTCGCTCGCGTTTGCTGTAGGAACCATTGGCTCCAATGCCATTCCACAAATCGGACATTCTCCAGGCTGATCCCTCACGATCTCCGGATGCATCGGGCAGGTGTATTGGCCCTTCGTGACGACGGGTTCGGACTTCGCACATCGATTTGGTTGGCGAATCTTTTTCATGCGACTACGTCAGATTGTGCGATGAGTTTGGAGTGCTGATGATCCTCGATCACGCAAGCACTCCCTCCGACTGCCAGGGAAGCGCCCACCTGAGGAATGTACACATGCTAGGGAAGTTAAATGTGGAAAAAAATGGGTTTCCCGGAGCGGCGATAACGCCCGATCGCCGCAACCCGATCGTACAAAACCTGCTTGAGAAGAAGAGGGCGATGAGGAACTCGCGCGCTTACCATGGACGATAAGCTTCATCTCCGACAGATGATTCAACGGATCATCGTCGTAGCGTTCTGTGCGATTGCCGGCACGAGTGAATCAGGGGTGAAGGACTCGACACCACAGTCAGATCGCACAACGTTTTCGTTCCGGAGAGCCTCCGTCGGGAGGCTGGCTCCCACTGGCACTGCATCGTGCGCGACCTTCACGAACCCGGCGCTCATCATTATCCCCGATAGCGGTGCAGCCATACCCTATCCGTCTACTATTAGTGTGACGGGCCTTGGCGGGACGGTGAGCCACATGACAGTGACGCTAAGCGATCTCAACCACACTTTTGTGGGGGATGTGAATGTTCTGCTAGTGGGGCCAGGTGGGCAGGCCATCCGACTCATGGAAAACGCCGGCACCGGGCAAACCATCAATTCGGATCTAACCTTCGACGACAATGCTGCAGCCATGTTGCCACCCACCGGTGGACTACCGGATGGGACTTACCAGCCGACGGCTTATCCGCCGCCGATCACCTATCCGGCCCCTGCGCCCACTGGCCCTTACGGAACGACCCTTTCCACCTTCAATGGAACAGACCCCAACGGGACGTGGTCATTATATGTGTTCGATAGCGGGGCAGGAGATTCAGGCAACCTGGGTGGCTGGGAGCTAAGCATTTTGACGACCGATTGCACCGGGCCCACGCCAACGCCGACCGAGACTCCAACGCCGACGCCGACCGAGACGCCAACGCCGACGCCGACGCGACGCCGACACCGACGCCGACCGAGACTCCGACGCCAACGCCGACCGAGACTCCGACGCCAACGCCGACCGAACGCCGACGCCAACGCCGACCGAGACGCCGACGCCAACGCCGACCGAGACGCCGACACCAACGCCGACCGAGACGCCAACACCGACGCCAACCGAGACGCCAACACCAACGCCGACCGAGACTCCAACACCGACGCCGACCGAAACTCCAACGCCAACGCCAACGGAGACTCCAACACCGACGCCAACCGAGACTCCAACACCGACGCCAACGGAGACGCCAACACCGACGCCGACCGAGACTCCAACACCGACGCCGACCGAAACTCCAACGCCGACGCCGACGCGAGACTCCAACACCGACGCCAACGCCGACCCGACACCGACCCGAACGCCAACGCCAACGGAAACTCCAACGCCAACGCCAACGGAAACTCCAACGCCAACGCCAACGCCAACGCCGACTCCGACACCGACGCCGACCGAAACGCCAACACCAACGGAAACGCCAACGCCGACGCCAACGGAAACGCCGACGCCAACGCCGACGCCAACGCCGACGCCGACACCGACGCCGACCGAAACGCCGACGCCAACGCCAACCGAGACGCCGACGCCAACACCAACGGAGACGCCAACACCGACGCCGACACCGAAACGCCAACACCGACGCCGACCGAGACTCCGACGCCGACACCAACCGAAACGCCGACACCGACACCAACGGAAACGCCAACACCGACGCCAACGGAAACGCCAACACCGACGCCGACCGAGACACCAACACCGACGCCGACCGAGACGCCGACGCCGACACCGACCGAAACACCAACTCCGACGCCAACAGAAACGCCAACACCGACGCCGACCGAAACGCCGACGCCAACACCGACGGAAACACCAACTCCGACACCAACTGAAACGCCAACACCGACGCCGACCGAGACTCCGACCCCGACGCCAACCGAAACTCCAACACCGACACCAACGGAAACGCCAACACCGACGCCGACCGAGACGCCAACACCGACGCCGACCGAAACGCCGACGCCGACACCAACGGAAACACCAACGCCGACACCAACTGAAACGCCAACACCGACGGAAACACCAACTCCGACACCGACGGAAACGCCGACACCGACGCCAACGGAAACGCCGACTCCGACGCCGACGAAACTCCGACGCCGACGCCGACACCGACGCCACACCGACGCGAAACGCCGACGCCGACACCAACTGAGACGCCGACTCCGACGCCGACGAAACTCCAACTCCGACGCCGACCGAGACTCCGACGCCAACGCCGACCGAGACGCCAACTCCGACGCCGACCGAGACTCCGACGCCAACGCCAACGGACCGACTCCGACGCCGACACCGACCGACACGCCGACGCCAACGCCAACGGAAACGCCAACACCGACGCCGACCGAGACTCCAACGCCGACGCCGACCGAACGCCAACGCCAACGGAGACGCCGACACCGACGCCCACCGAGACGCCGACGCCCACTCCGACGCCAACGCCAACGCCGACGCCAACGCCCACGCCAACGCCAACGCCGACCGAAACACCAACTCCGACACCAACGGAGACGCCGACTCCGACGCCAACTGAAACGCCAACACCGACGCCAACCGAAACGCCAACGCCGACACCGACCGCGACGCCAACACCGACTCCGACCGAGACACCGTCACCAACTGAAACGCCAACACCAAGTCCAACCGCAACCGCAACACCGACTCCAACGCCCACGCCCACGCCCACGTGACACCGACGCCGACAGCCGACACCGACGCCCACGCCGACGCCGACGCCGACTCCGACAGCGACGCCAACTCCAACGCCCACGCCGACAGCGACGCCGACGCCGACACCGACACCGACGCCGACACCGACGCCGACGCCAACTCCAACGCCGACACCGACGCCGACGCCGACGCCGACACCGACACCGACGCCGACGCCGACACCGACACCGACGCCGACACCGACACCGACACCGACGCCGACGCCGACACCGACACCAACGCCGACACGCCGACGCCAACGCCGACTCCGACACCGACGCCAACGCCAACGCCGACACCGACACCGACACCGACACCGACACCGACACCGACACCGACGCCGACACCGACACCGACACCGACACCGACACCGACACCGACACCGACACCGACACCGACACCGACACCGACACCGACACCGACACCGACACCGACACCGACACCGACACCGACGCCGACACCGACGCCAACACCGACACCGACGCCAACGCCGACACCGACGCCAACGCCGACGCCGACGCCGACGCCGACGCCGACGCCAACGCCGACGCCGACGCCGACGCCGACGCCGACGCCAACGCCAACGCCGACCCCAACGCCAACGCCAACGCCAACGCCGACAGCGACGCCAACGCCGACTGGAACACCAACAGCGACCTCAACGCCGACTGCGACACCTACACCCACGGAAACCCCAACTCCGTCACCTATCACTCAGGCCGTCAACCTATCGACTCGTCTTCGGGTTCAGACCGGTGATAACGTTGGGATCGGCGGGCTTATCATCAATGGGACAGCGCCGAAGCGAGTCCTTGTTCGAGCCATTGGACCGTCATTAGCAAATTTCGGTGTCCCAGATCCATTGGCCGATCCTGTTCTGGAACTGCACGGCGAGGGAGGATTTGTTACCCTAACCAATGATAATTGGAGAGATACTCAAGAGGCGGAGATCGAAGCGACGGGCATTCCGCCAGTGAACGATTTGGAATCCGCCATCGTTGCGACCCTTCCTCCGGGTGGGTACACCGCTGTCGTAAGAGGCAAGGATGACACTACCGGTGTCGCGTTGATTGAGGTTTACGATCTGAACACGGCGGCTGATTCGAAGTTGGCCAATCTTAGTACCTCGCGCATTGGTCGGCACCACCGACAACATTGTTATTGCGGGTTTCCTGCTGAGCGATGCGGAAACCATGGATAGAGTCATTGTGCGTGGTATAGGTCCAAGCCTCGCACCGGGGGTATTCCCGACCACGGTTGTTTTGCCTGATCCGACGCTGGAGCTACGCGACGGCAATGGAATGTTGATTGCGTCTAACAACAATTGGCAGGATGACCCCGTTCAAGCCGCGGAGATCATGGCGGCGGGCCTTGCGCCCTCGAACCAATTTGAATCAGCTATCGCGGCCACCCTGCCGCCTGGGTTGTATACCGCTCTCCTTGCTGGAGTCGGCAACTCCACAGGTATTGGCGTGGTTGAGGTGTACGATCGCGGGCCGATGCCGTAAGGGGTCAGGGTCCGCCGATTCGGGAGCGGACATTTGGTTGACATCACGCGCAACTTTCTTCGACAGTGAGTGATCATAGTTCGACGTTCCATCTTTGTTGTTCTCTTAATCCTGATTAGCGCGTTGCGAAGCAACGCTCAGGAACCGGTCGCGTCAGCCAGTCCACTTACCGTCGCCAACTGCGACGCCTTATTCAAAAGCGACGCTGACGGATCTAAAACAATTGCGGGAGGCGGCGTTGAACAGTGACTACGCCTATCGGCAGGTGGCGCATCTCTCCAACAACATCGGGCCCCGATTAACCGGATCAGCCCAGGCGGCAAAAGCGGTGGAATACGTCGCGGCGGAGCTGAAGGCGCTTGGCCTTGAAGTCCAACTCGAGGAGGTCAGCGTGCCGCACTGGGTTCGCGGGCAGGAAACAGCTGAACTGATCGAATATCCGGGAATGGCTGAGAAAACTACGCAAAAGATTGTGCTGACGGCGCTCGGAGGGAGTGTGGCGAACCGGCGAAACTGGGCTCACCGCGGATGTCGTTGACTGTTCGAAATTTTGATGAACTGGAGAC
Organism: uncultured Verrucomicrobiae bacterium; assembly: GCA_963751725.1. Taxonomy (GTDB): domain Bacteria; phylum Verrucomicrobiota; class Verrucomicrobiia; order Chthoniobacterales; family UBA10450; genus AV80. The sequence continues at coordinate 127,047 of CAVVVQ010000030.1, read as the reverse complement.
GTTAGGTAAAGACAAAGTGGCGGGCAAAATCGTCCTATTCAATTACCACTTTGACAAGGCGATGGCAGCTCAAGGGCATTCTGGCGAGGCCTACGGAGACGCGGTGAAATACCGTGGAGAAGGACCGAGTGCTGCGGCAAAACTAGGCGCGGTTGCCACGCTGATTCGCTCGGTCGGTGGAGCGGACTATCGATTGCCTCACACCGGCCAAACCAATTACGCGAAAGATATTCCTAAGATTCCTGCCGCGGCCGTAACGGCGGAGGATGCGGACCTGATGGTTTCGCTGGTGTCGCAGGGGAAGGTGAGAATGCGATTATTGCTAACGCCGCGGCAGCTGCCAGATGCGGTTAGTCACAATGTGATTGGCGATTTGAAGGGGAACGAACATCCGGAACAAATCGTTATCGTCTCCGGCCATCTTGACTCATGGGATTTAGGCACGGGAGCAATCGACGATGCCGCAGGCGTCGCGGTAGCCATGCAAGCGGCCAATTTGATCCAACAACTTGGTCTTAAACCGAAGCGGACTCTTCGGGTCATTGCCTGGATGAACGAAGAAAATGGACTGGTTGGCGGAAAAAAGTACGCGGCCAATCACGCTGATGATCTAGCGAATCATTTTGCAGCCATGGAAATCGATGGCGGCGCGGGTCATCCGCTTGGGATCAATTATCCGATTAAGGAAGCTAAACCGTTATTTGAACCTGCGGCCGCGATCTTGCAGGAGATTGGCGCTGGGATCTTGAACTTCAACAGTCGTGCCGGAGGCGCTGACATTGACCCGATAACGAAACTTGGCGTTCCTGGGTTTAGCCCGATGCAGGATGGGCGAACTTATTTTAACTATCATCATTCTGCCGCGGATACATTGGACAAGATTGTTACGCGGGAACTGGCTGAGAACGCGGCGGTAGTGGCGGTTACGGCTTACGCGCTAACGAATCTTGAGCTGCCACTTCCGCGAAATGAGATTGAGAAACCCCGACCGACGCCAGCGCGTTAGGGTAGGGCATGAAACATCAGTCGGTATGAAAACCGACCTCAGTTTCCGTTGAAGCGATCAGGCGGCCAGAAGATCGACTGAATCAAGTGCGGCGATGATTTCGCAGCCAGCGATCAGCTTTTGCAGATTATCGCAATGGCGCAACTGCTCGTCGGACAAGATTCGACGCCAGAATTCACTGGCTTGTTCTCTGGCTTCGTTTGATTCGAAGGTATCAGGTATGAGCACGCGGTCCTGCCTAGCAACGCCCATGCCACAATTAAAACGCCTCGATTTCCGAAAGATTCCGAACGACTATTCGAACAATCACAGCGATTATAAAAACAAGTAAAAGCGGAATGGGTGGCCGACGGGACTCGAACCCGCAACAGCCAGAATCACAATCTGGAGCTCTACCATTGAGCTACGGCCACCATCGAGTTCGAACCAAGATTCTGCACGGCAAACGTGCTCTAATCAAGCTGGCACGTTTGCCGCTAATTCGTACCTACGCGATGCGAGCCCGTATTGCAACTCAACCACACCTGCATATCGTCCGACTCTCGATACCATGAAGAGAGTCGGTCTGATCTTGTTCGCCGGTTTTTGTCTCGCAATCTTTCCTCGGCCCTTGATCGCTCAGTCCGACGATCCGAGCGAGCTGTTCCTGAAAGCGTACATGACCGCGCAGCAAGGCGAAAAACTCGAGCACGACAGCCAACTTCAAGGCGCGCTGGCCAAGTTCCGGTTTGCCGGAAGTTTGCTCGAAGAATTGCGCAGAACGCGTCCAGATTGGCAGCCGGCGATCGTGGAATTTCGCGCGCGCAAAATAGGAGAAAATATTCTGCGGATTCAGAACAAGCTCGGAACACAAGGTGACCTTGCGGCGACATCTGCTCAGACTCCCGCGCCATCCACCGGGTCAGCTCCACAACCTGACAAACAGCGCCCGGCACAATCAAATGTCGAGCCTGGACCTACCCGGCCCAATATTATTCCTGGCCCGGTTGTTCCGGTAGAGTCACGCACATCTGCGGCGACGGAAGCGGCGATTAAGGAAGCGACCCGGAAGCTTCAGGAAAAAGTCGATCAATTGCAGTCTGAACTTCAGAAATCACGAACTCAATATGACGCGGTCGCGAAAGAAAAAGCGGATCTGAATTCCCGACTCAAGGATACCAATACAAAATTGGAGAAAGCGCAGACCGATCTGGACAAGTCGCGCACCGCCGAAAAGGAAGTTCGCAGCCGCCTTACCCAGGCTGAAGATTCGTTAAAGAAGATTGCGGACGCCCCCGGTAATGCCAAAGCTCAAGAAGCGCTTCGGGGTGAAATTGCGCAGTTGAAAAAAGCGCTCGCCTCTGCGGAGAAAGGCCGTGCCGAAGCGGAGAAGGAAAACGCGGCTGCTGACGAGAAGCTGGCGGCGGCCAAGACCGAGGTCGCGGCCGTGACAAAGGAACGCGACGAATTGCTCAACGATCTGAAGGAAGCGAAACAGGCTCAGGAACGCGTGCAAGTGTTGGTAACGGAGAACAGCGATTTGAAACAAAAGCTGGCCGCCGCCGAGAAGACAGTTCGCGAAATCGGCGAAGACAAGCCAAAGAAGGAACAGGAAGTCGCCGAAGTGAAACGGCAACTGGAACAACTGCGGCAACAATTAGCGGCGAGCCAAAAGCAAAATCAGGAATACGAAGTAACCGTGACCGATTTGCGGTCGCAGTTGGAACAAGCCAGTAACGCGCTCGACAGAGCCAAGCTTACTGGAGCCAATCCCGAGGAAACTTCGCGCCTGACGAAAGAGAACGCAATTCTGCGGAAGATAGTCGTTCGCGAACGTGAGGAAGAAGCGCGACGCGAACAGGCCAAAAAACTGATGCTGGCAGAATTTGAGAAGTTACAGATCAAGTCCGACACCTTGAATCAGCAAATCCAGTTATTGGCGCAACCAGTGACCAAACTCTCTCCGGATGAGCTCGCTCTATTGCGACAACCAGTCGTCGCAATTTCTGATGACGTCCCGGGAACAATGCAAGCAAGCTTTACCGCTCCGAAAAATTCAAGTGCGCCGCCTCCAGCGCCAGGTCATGGGCCGGCGGCTCAGAATTCCGCGGTGCCGGCAGTTCCAGATGAGCTGGTGCCAATCGCGCGCGCTGCGAAGGAGAGTTTTGATTCCGGCAAATATCGCGCGGCGGAAAAGAATTACCAGGAAATCCTGACCAAAGCACCTAACAACCTTTATTCGCTCTCTAACCTTGGAGTCGTTTATTTTCGAACGGGCAAGTTAAAAGCGGCTGAGATTACCTTAAAGAAAGCGGTGGCGCTCGCGCCGAAGGATGAGTTTTCGCACACAACCCTTGGCATTGTTTATTATCGGCAGAGCAAATACGACGAGGCGATTACCCAATTAACCAAAGCGCTTGGAATTAATTCGAAGAGCGCGACCGCACATAATTACTTGGGGATTACGGCGAGTCAGAAGGGTTGGCAGGAAGCCGCGGAGAAGGAGTTGCTCGAGGCGATCACTGCAAATCCTGAGTATGCCGATGCGCATTTTAATCTCGCAGTTATTTACGCGACCAACGATCCGCCCGCGAAAGAGAGAGCGAGAGAATGTTACTTGAAAGCGAGATCCCTTGGAGCGGAGCGGGATGCGGCGCTCGAGACGCTGTTCAAGTAGGTCTTAAAAAGGAAGCGAAATCGTTAGGCACGGATTACCCCGCCTTCGCCAAGGATTAAGCGTGAGCGGATTAAACACGGATTTGTTTGCCCGATCGGTCAGTCCGAAATTCCTAATCCGTGTTCAATCCGTGTCTGTCCGTGGCTAAAGGAAACAGGAGAACTCGGCGCCGATGTTAAAACCGTTCCTGAGCGCATACTGGCGGCATTTGGCGATGATCAACTACGCTGTCGATCCAGCAATATTGAAATCGCGGATCCCAGCGGGAACCGAGCTAGATTTTTACCAAGGTGAGACATACCTGAGCGTGGTTGGGTTTCTCTTTCAAGATACGCGTCTTTTCGGTCTTCCGATTCCGTTTCATCGCCACTTTGAGGAAGTGAACCTTCGGTTTTATCTTCGGCGAAGGAAAGTGGACGAGTGGAGACGAGGAGTCGCATTCGTTCGTGAATTGGTCCCGCGGCCGGCGATTGCCCTCATAGCGCGAGCATTTTATGGAGAGCCGTATTTAGCTCTACCGATGCGACATCTTCTCGAGCAAAAGGAGGGGCGGGTTCACGTGGAATATCAGTGGCGCAGAGGAAAACGCTGGGAAACTCTATCAGTCACCGGCTTGGGCGACCCGCGGAGTCCGGGGCAGGGGTCGCATGAAGAATTCATTACCGAACATTATTGGGGTTACACCGCGATGCAGTCGGGATTGAGCGAGTATCGAGTCGAGCACGCTCCTTGGAAACTTTGGCCTGCTGAGACGTCAAGATTCGAAGCGGACGTTGCGACGCTTTACGGACCCGAGTTTGTTAAGCCTCTTTCCGTAAAACCGGTCTCGGCCTTCATCGCGGACGGGTCACATGTTGAAGTGCTGCGGAGAACGCGAGAGCTATTGTAGCCACGGACCCTGTGGGCCGTCTGCTATCGGCGTAATTTTGGGATTTTTGGCCACGGATTAACACGGATTAAGACACGGATTGGAGTTGGAGGCTTAAGCTGGAGGTACAAAATCCGTGTTTAATCCGTGTTGATCCGTGGCTTTCTCCAAACAGGACCCCGTTTCGACGCTGCCGGGTTATCTCGTCATCAATTCCCGCAGCACAAAAGGCAGAATGCCACCGTGTCGGTAATAATCGATCTCAATTGGTGTATCGATCCGCAATTTTACCGGAACCTTTTCGCGTTTCCCATCTTTGCGGGTGATTTCAAGAGTGACCGTTTGCCCCGGCTCGATTTTTTCTGACAAACCGAGGACGGCATAAGTCTCGGATCCATCTAGCCCGAGTGACTGAGTATTCGTTCCCTCGGCAAACTGAAGTGGCAAGACTCCCATCCCAACTAGATTCGATCGATGAATTCTCTCGAAGCTAGCCGCCACGACTACTTTTACTCCGAGCAACCGCGTTCCCTTCGCCGCCCAATCGCGAGACGACCCAGTTCCATATTCCTGACCAGCCAGAATAATCAGTGGGACACCGGTCGACTGGTATTTAACTGCGGCGTCGAAGATCGACATCTCTTCTCCGGTGGTGGCGCCGTTGCCGAAATATTTCGTCACGCCTCCTTCTGTGCCAGGGACCATCAAATTTTTGATCCGGACATTAGCGAATGTGCCGCGGGTCATGACCAGGTCATTTCCACGACGACTCCCGTAGCTGTTAAAATCCGACGGCTGAATTCCGCGTGAAACCAAATAGTGCCCTGCGGGGGAGGTTGGTTTGATCGCGCCGGCTGGCGAAATATGATCAGTCGTTACCGAATCACCGAAAATTCCAAGCGGGCGCGTTCCGCGTATTTCTTCAATTGTTCCCGGCTTCATCGAGAAATCCTGGAAGAACGGGGGTTCATGGACGTAATCGCTTTTTTCATCCCATTGATAGATGTCGCCGGTGCTGGACGGGATTTCGTTCCACTTTGGGTTTTGTCCGGAGAAATCACGATAGAGACGACGGAAGACGTCAGGGGTAAGCGCGGACTGCATGGTGTCGCGTATTTCATGCAAGGTTGGCCAGAGATCGCGGAGAAAAACGTCGCGACCGTCCCGATCTTTACCGATCGGTTCTTTCGATAGGTCAATGTCAACGCGGCCAGCCAATGCAAACGCGACGACCAGCGGAGGCGACATCAGGAAGTTCGCTTTGATGTTTTGATGCACGCGCGCTTCGAAATTGCGGTTGCCCGAAAGAACAGAAGCTGCCACCAGATCAAAATCGCTGATCGCTTGCTCAATCTTTGGGTGTAGCGGACCAGAGTTACCGATACAGGTTGTGCAACCGTAACCGACCACGTTGAACCCGAGTTGATCGAGATATTTCTGAAGACCCGTCTGTTGCAAGTAATCGGAGACAACGCGAGAGCCAGGGGCGAGCGAAGTCTTAATTGCTGGATCGATCCTGAGTCCGCGTTCGACGGCTTTTTTGGCCAGCAGACCGGCTGCGAGCATCACGCTTGGATTACTGGTGTTAGTGCAGCTCGTAATTGCAGCGATTAAAACACTCCCGTGGCCGATGCAGGATTCGCCGTGTGCAAATGTATCACCGGGTTTCGCATCGATTTCCTTTGCTGAATCGGGCGTCGGGCGGTTGGTCACCATTTCGACCTTGTTCTGTTCGTCACCGGGCTCGATTCCCTGGTCGCGTTTGTCAGTCGAAACCATGTCGCCCTGCCTGGTTGGCGTCCCATTCAGGTTAACGAAATGTTGTTTACGAAGCTGACCATTCGATTTGCCGTAGCCGCCATCTTTCAACGGTTTTTCCAAGAGAGACCGAAAAACGGAGCCGAGCTCCGGTAGATTGACGCGATCCTGCGGACGCTTAGGACCTGCCACGCTCGGTTGAACGACGCCGAGATCGAGCTCGAGATCGACGCTGTAGTCGACTTCGCCTTTCCGCGGCATTCCGAACATTTTTTGTGCTCGGAAATAATTTTCGAAGGCAACGCATTGTTCTGCTGTGCGTCCTGTCGCGCGCAAATAATTGACCGACTCTGCATCGACCGGGAAATAACCCATGGTCGCGCCGTATTCGGGGGCCATGTTGCCGACCGTTGCGCGATCCGGCAGCGGCAAGGACGCTGCGCCGGGGCCGTAGAATTCCACAAACTTACCGACAACCTTTTGTGCGCGCAGCATTTGAGTGATGTGCAACGCGAGGTCGGTCGCAGTAACGCCTTCGCGCAGCTGACCAGTCAGATGAACGCCGACGACTTCAGGCGTAAGGAAATAGACTGGTTGGCCGAGCATTCCTGCTTCTGCTTCGATTCCGCCGACGCCCCAGCCAACAACACCGAGGCCGTTGATCATTGTCGTATGTGAATCGGTCCCGACCAGTGTGTCCGGGTAGAAAAGTGGAGCGTTGAGAGTTGAGGGTTTAGAGAAGAGAACTCCTTTAGCGAGGTATTCGAGATTCACCTGGTGCACAATCCCGATACCAGGTGGAACAAGCCCGAACGTCTTGAAAGCTTGCTGGCCCCATTTAAGAAACTGATAACGTTCGCGGTTGCGTTTGAACTCCATGTCCATGTTCAAACGCAACGCTTCAGCTGACCCGGCGAAATCAACTTGCACGGAATGATCGACGACGAGATCCACTGGCACGAGCGGTTCAATGATTTTGGGATCTCCGCCGAGTCGCTTCACTGCACTGCGCATGGCGGCGAGATCAACCACCAGTGGGACCCCGGTGAAATCCTGCAGGACGATCCGCGCAACAACGAACGGAATCTCTTCGTTAGCTGGTGATTTCGCGTTCCAATTCGCCAGTGTCTCAACATCTTTCCGGCGAACTTTCTTTCCGTCGCAATTTCGCAGCACCGACTCGAGGACGATGCGGATACTTACCGGAAGACGTGAAATTGGGCCTACTCCGTGAGATTCGAGAGCAGGGAGCGAGTGAAGGAAAGCGTTCTGGCCGCTTCCGGCGTCAAACGATTGAAGAGTCTTGAATTCGTCGGCCATGGGTGTGTTTGCGGAAATTATTTCATTTCAGCCAGCTTCGCCTTGATCTTCTCGAAGTTAGGCAACTGACGGGCGTCGTCGTTGCTTTCGGCGTATTGGATTACGCCGGTGCGGTCGATAATGAAGGCGGAACGTTTTGGGACGCCGCTCATACCGAGATTCATTTGTGGCAGGAACGCATCGTACATCACGTCGTAAGCTTTAGCGATCTTGTGTTCGTAATCGCTCAGAAGAGAGACGGTGATGTTTTCTTTTTTGGCCCACGCTTCCTGTGCGAACGGATTATCTCCGCTAATCCCATAAACGGCGGCGTTTAATCCGCTGTAGCTGGGAAGCTCCTTGCTCAGGTCGCACATTTCCGTTGTGCAGGTCCCGGTGAACGCCATAGGGAAGAAAAGGAGGAGAGTGTTGGTTTTGCCGAAGTTGTCGCTGAGTTTGACCTGCTTGGGGCCGTCAGCGGTTTTGGACGCGAGTGAGAAATCTGGTGCTTTAGTTCCGATTGCAAGTGCCATAATAGGGTATCTGTTTGGGTTTGGTTGAAGGAGAACAGTATAGAAACGGCGGGGAGATGGTCAAACCTCGCGAGTAGGGAAGTGCTCTTAGTTCGTTCCCCATCACAATTCACCATTTACCGATCACCAATCACATGGATTTATTCTGGTGGTTAGTCGCGATTATCCTGATGGCGATAGGGTTGATCGGAACTGTGATTCCTGTATTGCCCGGCGCCGTCATCATTTTCGCCGCCGCAGTTCTTCATCAGGTAATGCTGGGGACCGACAAGAGTTTGGGCTGGTGGAATATCGCGGTCTTAGGTCTCCTCGCCGTGTTATCCTATGTGATTGAATTTGTGACCGGATATTTCGGAGCAAAACGGTTCGGCGCAACCAGGTGGGGGATTACTGGTGCCGCGATAGGAGCGCTCATCGGACTTTTTTGGCCGATCCCCGGACTGATTGTTGGGCCGGTCATCGGAGCGATTGGTGGCGAACTTCTGGGAGGAAAACGACTCGGCAGCGCAGGTCGCGCGGGCTGGGGGACATTGCTCGGGGGATTAATTGGGATGGTTGGCAAACTCGCGCTGGGATTGGTTATGGTCAGTTGGTTTCTCGTTAGTGTGCGAGCGCCTTTTTAAGTGGAGGCTTGCGATCTGACTTCCCGAAAATAGCCCAGCGTTTTAACGCTGGGCACCTAGCAGTATAATCATTGAGTCCCGTCAGGGACGACAGAAGCGCCACTGACAAGCATCGGGTCTGTCGTCCCTAAAGGGACTTATGTCCTTCTTCTTATCAAGAATCCCAGCGTTGAAACGCTGGGCTATTTTCGAAAGGACTAGTTAAGCTTCTTGCCGGATCACCCCGTTCGTCGTAATCTGTTCTCCGATGGCAGATGATCGCTCCGAAGAAATTCGGAGAGGAAAGTCCGAACACCATACGGCGACATGCCGCGTAGAATACGCGGGCACAGCGTCACTAAAGACGCGGTGACGGAAAGTGTCACAGAAAATAAACCGCCGGTTCTTTGGCAACGAAGTTCAGGTAAGGGTGAAAAGGCGAGGTAAAAGCTCACCGCTCGCTGAGTAATTAGCGAGGCACGAAAAACCCCATGTGGTGCAAGACAAAACAGAGGAAGGATAGCCGGTCCGCCCCGCCCCGGATTCGTTCGGGGTTAACCCTCGGGTATTGTCGCACTACGGTTCCGCGTTAGCGGGATCGGGCGTCCCGCGTAAGTGGGATGAGATAAATGATCATCCGCGTGATTTATCACGCCGACAGAATTCGGCTTACCGCCATCGAATAAGAAGGGCGCTCTCGGAAACGAGGGCGCCCTTCGCTTTTAGTCAACAACCCGCGATCAGTTCCTTTGAGGTCTACCAAGTCCACGAAATTCCGCCGTAAACGGCTCTGCCATCGCCCGGATGGAAAACGTTGGGTTCATCGGTTGTGCGCGCATCAGCAATCGGATCGACCGCGGAAGGGAAGCGTTCGTTGGTCAGGTTTTTCGCCTCAACGAAAATGGCAAATCCTTTACTTGGCCGGTAACCAATTTTGAATCCGATCAGTGCGTATGAATCAGCGAACAAAGTATTGGCCTGATCGACTGGATATCGCGCCAGATTGCATTGCATGTTTGGTCCCGCATAAAAACCAGCGGGAGTGGTGTAGAGCAATTCGAACTTCGTAAAGGTGCTTCGGGATTCCGGCGATCCGGTTGTTGCCGTAGACCGGATCGCCATCGAAATGAAAATCGTTGAGCGTATAAGTCTGACTCAAGGTTAACTGGGTTCCTCTCTTTTTTCGATTGAAGACCGTGGTCTAACAATTCGATGTCCAGTCCAGCTTCAATTCCCTGATGATAGGAACGCTTGACGTTGATCGCGCCGATCTCGTTTCCGTTTTCGTCGTTTAACTCAAGAAGTTCGTCGTGAAGCCAGGAATGATAAAGGGATAACTCCCATTCAAATCGGCCCCGCTCGCCGCGTGTCCCAATCTCGATGGTCTGAGCGCGTTGCGGATGAAGCGGAGTGTAGACAACGCTGGAGTTCGTTCCTTCTGTGAATTCGACCATGTTATCGAAGGAAGGTGGTTGCCAGCTTCCACTGAAGTTCATGAAAACCTGATTCTGTTTATCGAACTCGTAGACCACTCCGGTCTTCTCGTTCCATCCGTAAAAATCCTGCTGATGCGATTGGTTTCCCTCGTCATCGGTTACGAAATGGTCTGAGAAATGGCGGCGGGCATAGATTGCCTGCATGCCGAGGATAACGGAAAACTTGTCGGTGAGATAATGCTGGTTCTCGAGGTAGAACGGCGCGTTGATCGATGCGCTGGTGCCCAAAGCAGTCGTTTGACCTCGATGACCATCGAGGTTTTCGAAGTTCTGAGAGACCTCGTTTTCCACCTGTAAATTGAATCCGACGGTAAAGAGATTTCGCCGATCAAAGAGGTCGTCGTGAGTGACGAAATTAGCGCTGATACCATAGTTGTCGGAATAGAATGCCGTGATTCCCTCTCGGAAATCTTCCTCAAAGAATCCGCGTTCCTCGGTATTCCGATGGAACCAGAAGAGACCGAGATCGAACTCGTGGCCGTTATTTCGGTAGCTGATCTTGTCGGCTAAGCGGACAAACTCCCATTTCTTGTTGAAGTCTTGGGCGACAGCATCCTCGTTGGCCTGCTCCGGGTTGGCGTTCATTTCGTCCTTGGTCAATCCGCCGGGTAACTGACGATCCACGTGGTCGAACGTTAGGTAGAATCTGTTTTCGAGATGATCATCGATTTTGTAACCGAGCGTCCCGAAAAACCGTTCGGTATTGTCCCGGCTATGATCGCGGAAACCATCGCGATAACGTCCCATTAATGACGAGACGTAATCGAATGGTCCGCTAACTCCGCCCGACGTGATCTGTCCTCGAAAATAACCGAAGCTTCCGCCTTCGAGTCGAATCGTGAAGGGGGCGGCGTCGTGACCGGTGATTGTCACCAGGTTGATCGCGCCACCGAGTGTAATCGAGCCGTATTTGAAGGCGTTGGCGCCGCGGTAAATCTCCGCGTAATTGATCGTAGCGAGGTCGAAGTCTTCGAGGACCGCTTCACCATCCCCTTGATTCAGGGTCAAACCATCGAGCAGAAATTGAACGCCCAACGGTTCGTCTTCGGAGAGAATTCCAGATCCACGAATCGAGATGCGATTGACTTCGGTTCCGTCGTCGGTTTGCAGAAAAACGCCGGGTGATCGCTGGAGGAGATCTTCGAAATTGGAAGCTCTGCCTCGCTCCATTTCGGTTGTGTTCCGCAAGGTAAAACCACCGGGCACCTGGCTTTCCTGCTCGGCGGCTTTCGTCTCGGAAGGCGAGGTCAGCGATTCGTTTTCAGTGGTGGCAGTTACGATCACCTCGGACGTATCCGCGGCAGTCGGTGGATCCGCCGCTGCGAGGAGCTGGCTCGCGAGGAGTTGAATAAAGAGGACGAGCGCTACCTGGCGGCTCATCTCGCCAGGCAATCGTCCAGAGCTCGCAGGAGTTGCGAAACGGTTTCCTCGGTTTCGTCGCCCATATTCGATAGGCGAAACGTTTTGCCTTTGATCGGACCGTAGCCGGGATCGATCACGAAGTGATGTCGTTCGCGCAGCTTTTTCGCCATGGCAACGACGTCGACTCCCTTGTTGTTTTTGACGCAGGTCAGCGTTGGCGTCCGAAACCCCTCTTCCGCGAAGAACTCAAACCCTTTGCGACGAACCCAGTCGTGCACCAATGCGTTCGTGCGGGTATGACGCGTGTATCGCGCTTCCAGACCTTCCTGGAAAATATCGTCGAGCTTTGATTGAAGAGCGAAAATGTGGCCAATGCTCGGAGTGCTTTGGGTCATCCATTCAGACTGTTGGCTCTTGAATTCGAGGAAATCGAAATAGTAGCCACGATTCGGAACCTTCTCGGCTCGGGCAAACGCTTGTTCTGACACCGAGAAGACCGAAAACCCGGGCGGAAGCGCGAGCGCTTTTTGAGCGCCAGTGAGCATGACATCGATTCCGAGAACATCCATTTCGACCTTCAAAGCGGAGAAAGATGAAACGGTGTCAAGAATTAGGAGGACGTCTGAGTACTTGGCCATCGTGTGACAGATCTCCGGGAGCGAATTCATCACGCCGGTGGACGTTTCGCTGTGAATCAATGTGACGGTGTCAAATTTTCCGGTCGCAAGTTTGGCGTCGAGTTGTTTGGGATCGATTGCCTTACCCCATTCAACCTGGAGTGGTTCCGCGGTTTTGCCGCATCGCTTTGCGACATCGAGCCATTTGTCTGAGAAGGCGCCACACATGCAGCAAAGCACGCCCCGATCGACCAAATTACGGATCGACGCTTCCATTACGCCCCAGGCTGATGAAGTGGAAAGGAAGACTGGTTGGCGGGTGAAAAACAGTTTCTGAAGGTGCGGGTGAATGGCCTTGTAGAGGTCTTTGAAGTCTTGGCTACGGTGGCCAATCATGGGCCGGGAAAATGCGGCCATTGTCTTCGGTGAAACTTCGACCGGGCCGGGGATGAAAAGCTTGTCGTGTGGAATCATTCGCGGACAAGGTTGAACGGCCCGCGACCGACGTCCAATGCGCAATTTGGAGTTCGCGGTGTTGCGCGCCGGGTTACCAGACGTGTTGTGTGGCGCTTCTGTGAAGCGCCCTGATATGGACCTGACCGACAGAGGCCGCTCAAGAAGATCGGAATCAACTCTTGGGCGCTTCGCAGAAGCGCCCCTACAACTGCTTTGGCCGGCGCACTCCAGCAACGCAAGCGAACTTGCTGAACGGGCCCTCCGGCTGTACGGCTGCGGTTATGAGGGGCAAAATTTTGGCAGTTCTGATGTGGATGGCGGTCGCTGGAACAGCAGAGGTAGCGCAGGGGGCAGGTTACCTTGTTTTTGTCAGCAACGAACGATCAGGTGACGTGACGGTGATCGACGGGGCAAATGATGAGGTGGTTGCGACGTTCCCGGTCGGGAAGCGACCTCGCGGCATTCATGCAACTCCGGATGGGAAACGAATTCTGGTCGCTTTGAGTGGATCCCCCCGAATGGCGCCTGGAGTCGATACTGAACGAGCCCCGGCGGACAAAACTGCAGACGGACTTGGGGTAATTGACGTCGCCGCTCGCAAACTGATCGACCGATGGCATGTCGGTTCTGATCCCGAGCAGTTTGCCATTAGCAAAGATGGAAAATTCGCATTCGTTGCCAACGAAGATGACGCAAGCATTGTCATTGTGGATTTGAGCTCTGGTGCAGCTCGCGGCAAAGTGAAGGTGTCGGAGGAACCGGAAGGCGTCGCCGTCAATCCGGCCAATGGCGAAGTTTACGCGACCTGTGAAGATAAGGGGGAAGTCTTCGCCATTTCACCCGAGCAACAACGCGTTCTGGCTAAGATCGATGTGGGCGGCCGGCCGCGTTCAGTTGTTTTTTCACCGGACGGCAATCGAGGTTTTGTTCCGTCGGAATCCGGCGGCTACGTCACTGTGATTGATCCGGCTTCGCACAAATCGCTTTCCAAGATTCAGTTGCCGCAAGGTGCTTTGCCGATGGGGAGTGTGACGTCGAAAGATGGGAAAGAGCTCTACGTTTCGACCGGGCGCGGAAATTCGGTTGTGGTGGTGGATACGGGGAAGAACGAAGTTGTTGGGACTATTCCGGTTGGGAATCGTGTTTGGGGAATTGCGATTAGTCCGGATGGTTCCCGGCTTTACACGGCGAACGGTGCGTCTAACGATATCTCGGTTGTTGACACGAAAGAGCGCAAGGAACTGAAGAAGATCAAAGTTGGCGATGGCCCTTGGGGAATTGCGATCGTTAGCGCGGGGAAATGATGCCACGGATGGACACGGATTAAACACGGAACGAAGGCAAGCGACGGACTCGCAGTCCCAAATCCGTGTTTTATCCGTGTTCGTCCGTGGCCTCACTTCGCCGAAATGCTTGAGGCATCGACGCAATGTGGGAGGGTGTCCGAAACATTTCCTCAAATGAAACGCTCGGCCTTGATCACATCGCTTGTAATCTTCGCCGCCGCTACTTCAGGGAACGCGGCGGTGAACGTCTCGCAATATCACAATAATGATTCGCGAAGCGGATTGTTTATCGATCCGATCTTCATGCCGACTGCCTCGGCTAATCTGACGCGGGATATGAATTTCAACGGAACCATTAGCGGGAACGTCTATGCGCAACCGCTCTACATCGAAGACGGCCCGGGTGGAACATCGATGATCATTGTTGTGACCGAATCGAACAATGTCTATGCGCTCGGTGGCAACAGCGGCAATGTCATTTGGCAACGAAACCTCGGGACACCCGTCACCTCGGGGCTGCCTTGTGGAAATATCAGCCCGCTTGGAATTACCGGAACGCCGATTGTGCATCTGCCGACGCGGTCGCTTTTCTTTGATGCCATGATCGATGGCGCGACCAAGAAACATTTTATTTATTCGTTGAATGTGGATACCGGTGCGACCAATCCGGGCTGGCCGGTGGACGTAAATGCCACTGCCGTTTTCAACGGTTTCCCTTTCACTTCAGTGGTGCAAAACCAGCGGGCCGCGCTTGGGATTGTTAATAATATCGTGTATGTGCCGTACTCTGGGCTGGCAGGGGATTGCTCGAATTATCGTGGCTGGGTCGTCGGTGTTCCGGTCAATAATCCAGCGAATGTGATGGCATGGTCGACTTCTGTCAAGGGCGGAGGAATTTGGGGCGTCGGTGGAATCGCGAGTGACGGGGTTAATCCATTTGTCGTGACCGGCAATACTTTCGGCACGAGGACCTGGAGTGGAGGGGAGGCCGTCATCCGGCTCCAGGCCGGCCCGGTTTTCAGTGGATCGACCAATGATTATTGGGCGCCAACCAACTGGATTACACTTGATAATGGTGACTTGGACCTCGGTGGTTCGGGTGCAGTCCTGGTTGATGTGCCAGGCGCCACGCCGTCGAATTTGGTCGTTGCGCTTGGGAAAGATGGAATGGCTTATCTGTTGAATCGGAACAATCTGGGCGGTATCACTGCGCCGGTGGCGTCGGCCAGTGTATCGGCGAATACGATTGTTCAGGCAGCAGCGACGTATCGAACCAGCCAGGGAACGTACGTAGCCTTTCGGGCGAACAGCACCACGCTTTCTGCGTTCCGGATCAATGCCGGTAATCCGCCAACGATCACGATGGCTTGGAATGTGACTCAGCTTGGACGCGGATCGCCGTTCGCGACCTCTACGAATGGAGTTGATAATGTCATTGTTTGGGTTGTCGGGGCTGAGGGAGACCAGCGTTTGCACGGTTACAATGCGGACACGGGGGCCGTGATTTATGGCGGTGGCGGAGCGAATGAACTAATGGCGGGCACGCATCGCTTCAGTACGGGGATTGCAGCGCGTGGGCGGATCTACGTGGCTAACGACAACAAGGTTTACGCTTTTATTCTTCCGTTGAATCCAGCGTGTGACCGCGCTTGCGGGCAACGTTTGCCGTAATTGTCTTTGAGTTGGCAGACGTTTTACGCCTGTCGGACCCAGCCTTGGCGAAGACCGCAGCGCCGCTTGGGAATGGAGGTAACGGGCTGGCGCGACGGTCCGTCTACTTCGAGCATTGGCTTATTAGCTAATCCAATAGCGCCGTCGCGGCTTGGACGTTATGCCAGCGAGTCATCAGGACGGCCCTCAAGACCGCGGCTACAGCGCGACAGGCGGATTCGTCCGGAATGTCCAATCCAACGTCGATCCATTTGATGCGTTCACGTTTTCGAGAACCGCATCAACGATTCGGCGATTCGGCGATAAGGTGCAGACTGGGTCCGTGTTTCCCGCATCGCCGGTCAACAACGCCGCCTGGCAACGGCATCCACCAAAATCGATTTCTTTTTGCGGACAACTGCGACACGGTTCCGGCATCCAGTCGGTTCCACGAAAGCGATTGAAGCTTTCAGATTCACGCCAAATCCATTCGAGCGATCGCGTTCGCACATTTTCCAGTGACAAATTGGGGATCGCCGATGAAGCAGTCGGACATGGGAGCACATCGCCGGCAGGGTTAATTGTTAGGTAGCGCTGGCCCCAACCGTTGAGGCACGGTTTCGGTCGTGCTTCGTAGTAATCCGGCAGCACATAAAAGATGTCGATCTTGCCAGTGAGTCGCTCCTTCGCTGCGACAGCGACATCGCGCGCGCGATTGACTTGTTCCAGGGACGGAAGCAATGCGGCACGGTTTTGAAATCCCCATCCGTAATACTGGACATTTGCGAGCTCGACGCGCTCCGCCCCAACTTTTTCGGCGAGACTAATCATCTGCGGCAACCGATCGATGTTGCGGCGGTGAATAACGAAATTAAGGCTGAGCGGTATCCCAGCCGCGCGAGTGTGAGCGGCCGCTTCTAGTTTTAGTTGATGCGCGCGGGTCCCGGCAATTTCGTCAGCCAGATCCGCTTCATCCGATTGAAAACTAAGTTGAACTGAATCGAGACCGGCTGCTTGCAATTCTTTCGCGCGCGTTGCGTTGAGACCGACGCCACTGGTGATGAGGTTAGTGTAAAGTTTGGATTCGCGTGCTCCACGAATGATGTCAGCGAGATCGGATCGAACGAGTGGTTCGCCACCGGAAAATCCGACCTGCAAAACGCCAAGGGTTGCGGCCTCACGAATTACGCGGAGCCATTCGTCGGTCTTTAGTTCTTCTCCGTTTCGGACCTGCGTTGGGTTCGAGCAGTACGGACAATGAAGCGGACAGCGGTAAGAAAGTTCAGCCAAGAGTGCATATGGACGCGGCGCGGTCATGCCAAGCGAATCAGTTTTCGTTGTTGCAAATCAGACAGCGTTTCACGGACGTCGTTAGCCAGTGTCACCGGGTCGGCATCGTATTCTTCAGCGAGATCCCTAACAATTTCTGCGACACTTTTTCCGTCGCAATGCGTCAAGATTGCATGGGCGGTCTCGTTCAACTCGAGAATTCCTTCGGGAAAGAGCAGGACAGCGTTACCCGAGGTGGAATCGATTTGGAAACGAACTCCGGCGGCGAGCTGCGGCCGCATCTCATCGCTGATCGGTGACGGCATAGGCATGATGTATCGCCTCGAGCATTGACCAGAGGACGTCGCATTTGAATTCGAGGGCTCGTTTCGCTTCGCTCTTGGAGTTCAGGGGTATTGCAGTGCTCGAGAGTAAACTCGAGTGCTTCATCCGAATCTCGGCGAGCTTGGGTGACTCGGCGGCGGAAATAGTCCAGTCCAGTTGAATCGATCCAGGTATAAAATTTTGCGAATGCGGCTAAACGCGTCGCCATCAGATCCGGGGCAAAAAGTTCTGTCAGTGAAGAAGCAATCGCGATGGGCCACGGTTTTGTCCGGGCAAAATTCACATAAGCCTCGACCGCAAACCGGACTCCGGGTTGGAGGTGCCGGTGAGAGACCAATTCGTCGCGGGAAAGGCCAGCTGCTTCGCCTAACCGCAACCATGCTTCGATTCCGCCTTCGTTTTCGGCATTCCCGTCATGATCAACAATTCGATGGATCCACGCACGGCGGACGTCACGCAGTGGGCAATTGGAGAGAATGGCGGCGTCTTTCATTGGAATATTGCATTGGTAATAGAAGCGATTGGCCACCCAGCCGCGCAAAGCTTCGGGAGACAAGCCTGCCTTCGTTCATTGCGATATGGAACGGATGTTTGTCGTGATAAGCGCGTTGTCCGACCGCCCGGAGATTTCCGACAAAAGTTTCACGATCCAGAAGTCCAGCGGTCATAACGAGAGCTCCAATCCATCGCATCCAATTTCGATTCCAGCCTGCTCGACTTGCTTGCGCTCGCCCGAGCCCGGAATCAGAATCGGATTCGTGTTGTTGATATGTGTATAAACCTTGCGACGGGCCGACGATTGACGCAACAGCTCGAGGCTGCCGTCACTTATTGGCAGGTGATCCATTTCTCGCGCGCTCCGGGCCCCCGGGCGAATTGCAAGCAGCTCATTGTTGCTCCAGAACGTGCCATCGAACAGAACTGCGTCTGACGAGGAAATGGCGTCGCGGAGTTCGCTGGTGATGTTCGCCCACAGCCGGTGCGATCAAAGCGGTGGCGCCTGAAGTTTCGTCTCGCAACTGAAAGGCGGAGCTTTTCCCGAGGTGAATGTTCCGAAAAGCGATCCCGTTACCTAACGATACAAATTCGTTTGCGACCTGATTCCATTTGATACCACAAAACCGGTCGAGCACCTTCTCCATCCATCCCAAGGCTGTCCGGATCTCTTCGTTCGCGTAAACAACCAATGGCGTTTCCTGTTGCCGCAACAGCAATAAGCCGAGGGCGTGATCGATGTCGGCGTTGGTCAGGAGCGCTCCCAGAATGGGGCTGTTGCGCGGCGAATTCGGATTGGGATGGAGACCCGGCGTATTTTCGATTTGGCGCGCCAGATCCGGCGACGCATTAATCAAAAACCAGCCGGTGGTGGAATCGGACCCCGATAGCGCGACGCTGGATTGCGTTTGCGGAGCGATCGTGCCGTCGCGAGCAGCGCGGCAATTAGTGCAGGAACAATTCCATTGAGGGAGGCCGCCGCCGGCCGCGCTCCCAAGAATTCGGATGCGAATTGAACTATCCTCGGTCGATCAGACTGCGCCGGCGTAGCAGGTGCACTCGAAGAAAATCGGCAACGATTTCAGGGCGGGTTTGGTCCACTGCTTTTTTGTCTGTTTCATAAGTGTTGTCTGGATGAAGGATAGAGGGGGAGTGGTGGGAGTATACCACAAAATTCAGTGTGTCCAGTGCATTTAGCATGCCTTGATAAAAACTAGAAAAGATGCTGGAATAAGGGTGCGCCACATTTCCATGGCCTTTCCGGTTGGGGAGGCCGATAGTAGATGGGGTGATCTGGCGGAGGGCTAGAGCCTCCTTCCGCTTGCGCGGGAAACCTATGCATGGCATAACACGAATCTGCGTTTTCAACGCCACCCATGACTTCCAGTAAATTACAGACTATGCCTACCGTTGCGCCCAGTGATCCAGCTCTCGAGTCCCAGGTTTTGTGGGAACGCTACAAGAAACCGGTTCTGGCTCTTGTTATCATCCTTTTCTTGGCCGGCATGGGCTGGGGTGGATACCAATTCTATACCAATCGTCGCGATACACAGGGAGCGGCTGCCTTGGCAGCGGCAAAGACGCCCGCTGACTTCCAGAAGGTCATCACTGAGTTCAAAGACACCCCAGCTGGTGAAAGCGCCTACCTGCTCTTGGCTGAACAGCAGCGCGACGACAAGAAATACGAAGAATCGAATGCGACCCTGCAGTCGTTTGTCGATAAATTTCCCAAGCACCTTCTTCGAGGCCAGGCTCGGATGGGTATCGGGGCAAACCTGGAAATGATGGGGAAACCGGACGAGGCGCTGGCGATGTATCAACGCATCGCGTCGGATGATTCGAAGGGATACATCGCTCCGATCGCTATGATTTCACAGGTCCACATTTATCGGGAGAAGAATCAACTCGACGATGCGCGTCGGGTTTGTGAATCGGTTTTGAACCAATACAAAGACAGTCTGGTTACGACTGAGGCGAACCGCTTGCTTGCTGTGCTTAAGCCAAAGGGGCCAGGGCAAATGCTTCAGCTAAAACCACAGACAATTTCACCAAACGGCGCGACAGGTCCGGCCAACGTATCGATTCAGCCTCAGGCCGCGGCGCCGGGAGCGCCTCCGCCGCCGGACAAGCCGAAGAATTAGGTAACTGATTCGTTGCGTTGTAGCCACGGCCCTGAGGGCCGTATCTGTTTTAGCGTCAGAAATCGTCGCGTTCTCCTTAGGCGTGGGACGACGCAGTTGTAGGGGCGCTTCTGCGAAGCGCCCGGTGAGATGACTTTGATTAGTCTTGAGCGGTGAATCTGTCGGCCACGTCTATTTCGGGGCGCTTCACAGAAGCGCCACTACAACGGGCAACCCGGGCAAGCAGGTACAGGTTAGCGCTTCGAGAACTGGAAGCGTTTCCGTGCTCCCGGTTGTCCCGACTTCTTCCGCTCTTTCATCCGCGGATCGCGTCGGAGCAATCCTTCGATTTTCAAGGTTCCACGGAGATTGGAATCGACCTGGAGCAGGGCTCGTGAGATAGCGAGCCGAACGGCGCCGGCTTGACCGGTGCTGCCTCCGCCGCTGGTGTTGATCGAGAGATCGTAGGCGTTGGTCAGTTTCGCCACCTGGAGCGGTTGAAGAATAGTGTTTTGCAGCGACACCGTCGGGAAATAGTCTTCGAACCCTTTTCCATTGATGTCGATCTTGCCGTTTCCGGCGATCATGCGAATACGCGCAACGGAAGTCTTGCGACGGCCGGTGGCAATGAATTCCTGAGTTTTTGCCATGAGAGAATTAAGATGGGAGCGAGATGCTCGCTGGTTGTTGCGCGGCGTGGGGATGCAAGTTGCCACGATAGACTTTGAGCTTCCGATAAACTGAGCGACCGAGGCGATTATGCGGAATCATTCCGCGAATTGCTCGTTCCAACAGCAGCTCCGGATGACGCTCGCGACGGGCACGAAAATTTTCGCTCTTGTGTCCACCTACGAATCCGGAAAAGCTCATGTAGCTCTTTTGCTCTTCTTTTTTGCCGGTTACACGGACTTTTTCGGCGTTGATGATCACTACGAAATCACCGGTATCGACGTGTGGGGTAAAGATGGTTTTTTCTTTTCCGCGAAGGAGGTTGGCCGCTTTGGCGGCGACGCGACCGAGGATCTGATCATTGGCGTCAATGATCCACCATTTACGTGGTACTTCGTTGGCTTTGGCAGAAAAGGTATTCATCAGAGTGGAAAGGGGGCCCCGAAATTACGAGCTTGGGGGCAAGAGTCAACAGCTTCTTGAAGGGGATTGGCGGGTGTGGTGGGGATAATGGACCGCAGCGGACGCGCCCATAATTTCCATAATATGCGATTCCGGCCACGGCTAGACACGGATTAAAGATGGAGAGGAGGTAGACGCCGGACCCACCTTGAAAATCCGTGTCCGTCCGTGGCCGCTTCCTCTAATTAGTCGCGACTTTTTCAGCGCGTAATTTGTCCAGAATCGGTTGGATCGACGGGTCCGCTTTCAACATGGCGGGGTGCATTACCTCGCGGAATTCCTGGCGGGCTTGTTTGAGTTTGTCGCGGGCGGCTTTGACGGCTGGATCGGCCATGGCTTTCTGATGCGCTGCCCTAATTTTGGCGCGCTCTTCCTCGGTCAAGCTGCCCCAACG
This sequence comes from uncultured Verrucomicrobiae bacterium, assembly GCA_963751725.1. GTDB lineage: Bacteria > Verrucomicrobiota > Verrucomicrobiia > Chthoniobacterales > UBA10450 > AV80. The sequence continues at coordinate 105,704 of CAVVVQ010000030.1, read as the reverse complement.
GGCGCGGCGGTCCATTTTCGAATGCCGGCCAGATTTATCGCTTGGCGGCTGTGCAAACGACAAAGTGGGAGCGAGGGATAAAGTTGCGCTTAGAACCAGGACAAGGTGGAGGGCCAGTTTTGCATTCATGACTGATGTATAATACAACCCAGCTTTTCCTGAAAGTTGCGGTAGACGGTAAAAAAATGGACGCTGGTCATTTTATTTTGCCCGCGTAGTTTCCCGCTTTCTCATGGCGACTTCAAGTACAACGACAAAGACCGCGATCACGCCTCGGCGCGATGAAGATTTTCCGGAATGGTATCAGCAGGTCATCCGGGCGGCCGAGATGGCTGAATCATCGGAGGTTCGCGGCTGCATGGTTATTCGGCCATGGGGATATGGGGTTTGGGAGAACATGCAGCGACAACTCGACGTCATGTTCAAGGCGACCGGACATCGGAATGCATATTTCCCGCTTTTTATTCCGTTGAGTTATTTCGAGCGCGAAGCGACGCACGTGGAGGGTTTCGCCAAGGAATGCGCGGTGGTGACGCACACACGTCTGGAGGTGAACGCCGAGGGGAAAATGGTTCCGGCCAGTCCGTTGACCGAACCGTTGGTAGTTAGGCCAACCTCCGAGACTATTATCGGTGCCACCTATGCAAAGTGGGTCCAAAGCTATCGCGACCTGCCGATCCTGATTAATCAATGGGCGAACGTTGTTCGCTGGGAAATGCGCCCCCGTCTCTTTCTTCGAACCACCGAGTTTCTTTGGCAGGAAGGTCATACCGTCCATGAAACCGAAGCGGACGCCCGCGAGGAAACAATGAAAATGCTGGGTGTTTACGAGACGTTCGTGCGAGATCACCTGGCGATTCCAGTAGTCAGTGGAGAAAAATCCGAGAGCGAACGGTTTCCAGGCGCGGTCCAAACTCTTTGCATTGAAGCGATGCTTCAGGACCGGAAAGCAGTGCAAGCGGGGACCTCGCATTTTCTGGGTCAAAATTTTTCGCGAGCAAGTGGGATTCAGTTCCAGACCCGTGCGGGCACCCAGGAATTCGGGTGGACAACGAGTTGGGGAATGACGACGCGATTGATTGGTGCGGTCATCATGGCTCATGGAGATGATGACGGACTGGTTTTGCCACCTCGGGTTGCGCCGATGCATATCGTTATTCTGCCGATAACGACGAAAGAGGAGAGCCGTGCCCGGGTCCTCGAGGCTGCGGAGAAGCTTGCTGCAGAATTGCGCGAGCAAAAATACTTCGGTAACCCACTCGATGTTCAGGTAGATCAACGCGATGTTGGCGGAGGCGTGAAGAATTGGGAATGGATCAAGAAAGGTGTTCCGTTGCGAGTTGAGCTTGGGCCGCGCGATCTCGAATCTGGAACTGTTGCGGTAACTCGCAGGGATCAACCGCACAAGGCAAAGGCGTTCTTGCCCGTGGCAGAATTTACCAGTCGAGCCGTCGAGATGCTTGATTCAATTCAGAAGAACCTTTTGGAACGGGCGACTGCGTTTCGTTCTGAAAATACGCGGCAGATCGATTCGAAAGAAGAATTCTACGATTTCTTTACTCCGAAGAGTTCATCTAAGCCGGAGATTCACGGCGGTTTTGCTTTGGCTCATTGGAATTGTTCTCGTGAGGTCGAGGAACAAATTAAGAGCGATCTCAAAGTTACGATTCGGTGTATTCCGTTCGATGGGTCCGGCCAACAGGCTGAGTCCGGGAAGTGTTTCGTTACGGGAATGCCGAGTCCGCGCCGGGTGTTGTGGGCGAAGGCGTACTAGAATTTACTGCCGTTTTGTGCAGCGAGGTGTGAATGGTGACTGGTGATAAGTGAATAGGTTTCAGACGCTGAGAGCGCGTTTTAGCTCCGGCGATTGTCTTTTCATCGGATCCAGAGTCTCGGTCGTTCCGATTGAGCCGCGCTTTTCAGCGCGGTATCTGGTAGCGCGGCTGCCACTCCGAAAATAGCCCAGCGCTTTAGCGCTGGGATTTAATAATGAGGAGGGCATCAGTCCCTTAAGGGACGACAGGCCCAATGCTTGTCGATGACGCTTCTGTCGTCCCCTCACGGGACTCAATGACAATAATGAGCGTCGTTACCCAGCGTTAAAACGCTGGGCTATTTTCAGGAAAGCATCGATACGCTAAACACGTACTCCGTGCGGATGACCTGGTTCGGATCGGTTTCGGGGGAGTTGCCCACGCTGGAATCGAAGTCGCGCGTCCGGCCCAAAGCCTATTTCTCAGATAACTCAACCACCCCGGTCCAGTTCTCCAAGTGTCCGTTCGCTTCGAGGGTAGCAATTTTCTTCAGATAGAACTCCGATGGTCCGTCAAAACCGCCCCGCATCTCCTTGGTCCTATCCATGAAATCGCGGGCTGCCGCGAATTTACCGTCGCGAAAAACTCCAAGCCCTTTTTCGAAATTCTCTATCCAGTTTTTCTCGCCGCATTCCGCTTCGCGGCGGCAAAGTAATTCATGAATTGCGACGCTTTGTTTTTTGCCGGCGACGCGGAATTCGCCGAGGCATCGTGTAACAAATTTGTCCGAAAGCTGTTGGAGAACGGCGTCGGAGATCAGCACCTGTGTTTTCAGGTATTTGTTGAGCGATTCGAGGCGGGCCGCGAAGTTCACGGCGTCACCGATCATGGTGTAATCGAAGCGGTAGGTTGATCCAAGGTTACCGGCGAGAACTTTGCCGGTGTGAATACCGACGCGGGTGCGAAGCGTCTTTCCGCTTACTTCCATTTCCGAAAGGGAACGTAGATCGCAGGCGGCCTCGGCTGCGCGAACGGCGTGGTTTGGTTCAACGATCGGTGCACCCCACGCGGCAAAGACCGCGTCACCAATATACTTAATGATGGTGCCGTTGTTCTCGAGAATGCATTTCGTTGTTAGTCCGAAGTAGGAAGTAAGAATCTCAGAGAGTTCCGAGGGATCGAGGTTCTCGGACATAGCGGTGAATCCCTCGAGATCGGTGAAGACGACGGTGACCTCGACCACTTTTCCACCCGGTGTGAGATCGAAATCGGAATCAGCGATTCGATCTGCCATCTGTGGGGAAAGATAAAATCCGAAAGCGCGTCGCAGCTCTTTTCGTCGGCGATTTTCAAGCAGATACTGTGACCCGACAGACCAAGCGAGGCCAAAGGGCATCTGAACCGCGGCCGGAACCATCCAATTGAACCAGATATGTTGATTCCAAGCCGACCAGAAACCAATGCCGACGATTGTTGCGGAGATGACCAACGCTGAGGCGAAAGCGATTGGGGGACGCATTACGGCAAGGCACGTGGCCAGCAAACCAACGATGATTACGATCAGCGTTTCCCACTTGTCGGCGAGGCGGGTGAGCCATTCTCCACGGAGCAGGTTCAGTAGGACATTGGCGTGAACCTCGAGTCCGGGTGTGTAGCTATGCTCCTTTCCGCCACCGGTCCATGGTGTTCGAAATTCGTCCCGGCCAGCGGCCAAATAACCAAGGCTGGTACGTCCGCCGATCATTACAATCTTGTTCTTGAAAAATCCCGGCAATAATCGTTCCGGGTCCAAGGCGCGGGAGAATCCATACGACGGAAAGGTATCTTTCGGGCCGTAGTAGTTGATCCATCGCGTTGTGCCGGGCTCCTGCTTTATCGTGCTCGAGCGGTGCCCCCAGAAGTTCGGCTGCCTTCCAGGTTGCACTAGGAATATTGTTGGTTCCAAAAAACATCTGACGCACTGCGTAATCAGAATCAAGTGGCTTAAATACGAGCAGTCCCCAACCCGCGGCTGCTTTGCGGAGACTCTTCAGTGGCGGGACGACGCGCTCCCCGGAGTAATCGATGATCCGTGTTGTTTCTTGGGTTACGCCGAAATCGAACGAAGCTCCGATTACAGCGTGGCCGAATTTTTGGAGCGCGGCTTCGAAGAGTTCATCCTGCCCAGGATCCGCATTCGGTGTGTCGAAAACTAGATCGTAAAAAACCAGGCGAGCGCCGTCTGTTGTCAGTCTTTCCAGGAGCGCGGTATGTAACGAACGATTCCAGACATCATCAATGGGTTGGTGCAATTCCTTTGCTGATTCTTCGTCCAAGTAAACCAACACGATGTCGCTCGTCGTCGTCGGTCCACGCCAGACAAAAGGCTGATCGTAGCTTATTCGCGCGAATGGTTTCCCCAGAGACCATTGCAAACAGGCAAGCCCCAACCCTATCGCCAGTGTTCCGCCGGCTCCTATGGTAAAAGCCCGAGCGAAACGCCTGTTCCGGGAACGCATCAGAAATTGAAGCGAAGCCGCGCTGCGAAAGTTCGTTCACGTGGCAGCTCGTTGTAGTAATTGAGGGGGTTCAGCCGGTAGTTCTGATCGTTTATGTTGAGGAGACCGACAGTGATGTCGCCGTAATTGCGCCGGAACCGGTAACCAATATAGGCATTTGCTTGAAAGACGTCATCGCCCGGAATGTCTGGTGAATAGCCGACGTTACTCTGCCGCGCCCAGTAACCTTCGAGTCGAGCGAAGAAACCTGAAGGATGATTATAGAGCGCGAATAGCTGTGCCTGATGAAGAGTTGCTTTATCGCGATGGTCAGCGCCGGGAACAATTGAGACTGGGATATCGGTAAAGAGCGTTTGGAGATTTGAATAGGAAATTAGGTAACGCGCGCCAAAAGACCATTCGGTGCCGACTAATTGATTGAAGGTCGCGAGAAAATCCTGCTCTTCGTAGCGGAGGCTCTGCGGCGTCGAAGACGAAACGATCGGTGGATCGATACGACGGGGAAAAGGTGGATTAGGCGGTGAGAGGAAGGCATCGAAGGTCCCAATCGTTCGGTCAACGTCCGATTGCAGATAGTTGGCCTGCAAGTCCGACATATGTTCCGGTTGAGAACCGGTCCTCGATCAGGATCCCGGCCGTATCATACGTCGGGGCCGCAACCGAGCCAACCACGGATTCTGAAATGATACTGCGAAAGACCTGGTTGAACCCGGCGACCTGATTTGGTTCGAGCCCGACGCTTTGATCGAAACTAACCCCACCTAACGATTGCGTGTAGGCTGCGCGAACAAACAAATTTCCAACCGGATTCCAGATTGCTCCAACTTTCGGCGAGAGTCGGTCGCGAGTCTCTTCGCCGTCCACGATCGGCGCGTTACGATAATCAGTTGGAAACTCAATGCGATCGTAGCTCAGTCCACCGGTGAGGGAGAGTTCACGGAAAGGCCGCCAGGTATCGTAAATATAGACGCTTTGTCGCTCGAACGAGTTATTGAAATCATGCGCCGCGACCGGATCATCAAAAAGAAATGGAGGGATGGGGGCGACCGCGTTGTCGAGTCGGTCGCTGGTGTGAAATTCACCGGACTGAAAACGGGCCCCGAAAATGAGGGTATTGTTTTTCTGTTCCCAAATCTGGTTAAGCTCTCCCGTGTAGGTGGTAAAAGCGCTGTGATAACGAAGATCGAGCGGTTCGGAGAGCGGGAACCCTCCTAGACTAACGATCTCTCCCATGTCATCGCGCAGGAAAACCAATGAGCGGCCAACGTTCGGTCGACCGGTCTGAAGGAACTGGTTAATTTCCGAATCAGTATTGAGGTCGTTGAAATAGATTTCATCTGCGAGCCGACCAACCAGGAGAAGGGTGTGAATTCCGGGGGCCCATTCGTGGTTATAACCCGCCAGGAGGATGGCGGGTTGTTGCAGTTCGTGAAAGTGAACACCCGGCGCGAAGTCGCGTTGATTGTAATATTGGAGCACGTCTCCCTGACGAACATCCTGATACTTGGTCTGGAAAAAGAGCGTGTCTCGCGGAGTAAGCTGGAATTTCACCTGGAAATAGGTTTCCGAACGGGTGATTTCGTTGTTGGGGCGATATCCGTCGTCGTAGAAGAAATCGGTGTCGAGAGAGAAACTGAAGTTTCCAAATGTGCCAAAGATCGACGCAGTTTCCTGAAATTGGCCGGTGCTACGGTAATTGGTCGTCGAACTGATTCCGAACCCATCGGCCTCGAACATTTTTGAGTACCTCCTGCTCGGAAACGAATTGCGAAAGCGGTCCACCGCCGACTGGGGAAAGAAGATTCGACAGGAGCAGTTCGTTGAACCATGGGGTTTCGTACCGAAGGTTGATTCGGTTGGGGTCACGCAACGCGTTGTAGCTGTTGGCCAGGAACAGGTGTGACGAAGCATTGGAATAATCCGAATCAACTCCGCGAGCAGCTTCGCGGAGGCTTACATCTTCCATTCCGTCCGCCTGGTAGATTGCGGCAAGGTTTGCACTCCGGACGGCGCGGTCTTGATCGAGCAGGAATTGTGAACGGTAAACCTGCCGGTTGTCATTCAGTTCCTGCGATTTCTCCAGGTCGTGGACTGCTTCATTGACTCGGCTGTCTTGTTTATTTTCGATGGCGGAATAGATCCATGGAGTCGGATCTTTCGGATCGAGTGTTTTGGCGCGATCCAACTCGAGACGAGCTTTCGGTTCATTTCCGTTGTTGCTGAACGCTTTCCCGAGGTAGCTGTGAAAGAAAGACCTGTTAGGTTCGAGCGCGGCGGCGACTTGAAGATCGCGGCGGCCATCGACGTCCTTTCCCTGCCGGATCAGGCAAAGCCCACGCCCAAGCCAGGCATCACCGAGGGCGCTGTCGATTTCCATTGCTTGGTTGAACGAGACGATCGCGTCGTTGATTCGATTTTCAGCGCTCAGGAGAAAACCGCGCAACGAATGTGCCGCCGGATTACGTGGCGACAGTTGCGTTCCTTTTTCAAGCGCTTCCAAAGCCTGTGGAGTCCGGCCGAAACTGAAATGCAATTCCGCGACACGGGTCCAAGCAAACCCAAACGATGGATCAATTTCGGTCGCGTGTTGTGCTGCGGCGAGCGCTCCCGCGAGGTCCGCTCGAGATTGGAGGTAATACGATTCAGCGACCCAATCGCTCGCCGTTTGTGGTGATGCGGAGTCTGGTCTCGGCTTGAGGGTGACCGCTGCGATCAAGGTCAGGAGCGCATCTCGACCAGGCGTGCCCGAGCTGGCGGAACGAAGTAATGGTTCTGCTTTATCGATTTGGCCAACGGCGAGGAGCAAGCCGGCGCGGAAAATTCGGTCCGCGTTCCCGCCCGGGCCGCCACTTCGTTTGTAAGCGACCAACGCTGCGAGCAAATCGCCGGCGTTATATGCAGTTACCGCCGCATTGGCGCTGCTGCCGTACCCGAGCTCCTTTAGATCTAAAACGCCAGGATAATAAAGGCACCATTGGACGGAATTGATTGCTTCGAGCACCGCAGTTTTTCTCGGGCGTCCACCGATATCGACTTTCGCCTGCTCGCCACTCCCGACAACGACGGATCCTTGTGCATTGGAGAGCTCGAGTTCGCCGTCCAACATGGTGATAGTTGTGCTGCCATTCCCTGCGACGGCGACCACAAATTCCGTTCCCCGCATGGCCCCGTTCGCCGCAGGTGTCGTGACTTGAATCTCTTTCGATTTTTCCCGACTGAAAAAATACGTTGTTCCCTCCTTCACGTTCAGAGAGGGCTTGTTGCTCGCTACCGGAGGGGCAGTCAGCTCAATGGTCGTCAATTCGTCAATACGCAGGACGCTCAGATCTGTCATCCGAATCGCAGCGCGACTATCCTCTCCCGTGCGAATGCGGTCACGCAACGCGAGCACTTGGCCGACCGCTGCCGATGCCCATGGTCCGCCGCTGCGTGAAGCGTCCACTACGTTTTCCTTACTCAGGACAGTCGGATTCTCGACAGTCTGGGCTACGGCAATCCGAAAAATCAGATTCCCGATCAAAAGGATTGCGACCCGGGCGATTCTCCGCACAGGGCGACAATATTTAGATTGTCGCCAGATTAGCAAGCGCTGACGTTGGTCTATCTTGGGTTATTCTGGATTCGTGCATTTCCTTGCAATCCGTAAACCTCAACCAGGGCCGCGCCAGTTGTCCCGTTTTTTCCACTGACAATTCCAGTGTACGGGCCGGGATTGAGCGTGGCAACGATCGCCGCTTCACGATCGTCTGATGGGGGGACGCCAGTGGCGATGATCTCCTGTTCCTGCGTGCTGCGCCAATCGTCGTTCGATGCGACCAAGGAACCTGAGCCGTCTCGCATTTCGAGAACCGTGTCCTGGAGAGGGTCGGGGACAATTCCATTTAGCTCCGGCCCGATTGCCCGAACGATGATTTGAGTGGCCGCTTCGGTGATGATAAATCCGCCGATCATGACGTTGTCGCCGCCGAGGACTTTTCCACGCGTTGAAAGTTGAGCGAGCCGGGAGTTGCCCGAAGCATCGAGACTGGCCGTGCCGAGGTCATAAACTTCAACCACCGCGACGCCGGTGTTGTTCCCCTTGCCATGCAGGATCGCGGTGTAATTGCCGGGGTCGAGCGCAATGACAATAGCCGATTCCCGATCATCAGTCGGCGCGATCCCGCTGTTTTCGATCAACTCCGGCTGCGCAGTTCTCCAGTCATCGTTCGTGATAACGATTTGTGGGTGAGCGCCGTCGTGTAACTCGAGAACGGGATCTTGGAGCGCGCCTAAGATTCCGGCTCCAGTCAATGATGGGCCGAGTGCCCGGGTGATGACAACCTTGGGAGCGTTGCCGGTGACGATGAAACCTCCGATCAAGACATCGTCATTGGTCCCGACGAGCATCCGGGTGGAAAGGTTAACCAACCCCGATGGGGCTGCGAGGAAGAGAAGTTGCATGGTGCCAGTTCCGGCGGAGTTCGTGCCGAATAACTGAATGCTGCCGACGAGCGCGCCGCCGGCGAGGTTTGGATCATCGCCGCCAGGGCCGGGGCGTGGAGAATAAATGCCCGAGATGGTGCCGGCGATTGGATCAAAGATTAATCCATTCGGTAGATTGCCGACCAGCGTATAGACGACCGGTTCAGGAGAGGCGGTGTTCACCTTAATTGTGTAGAGGAACGGCTCATCGATTGGGAGCAGAGCGGCGTCGGAACTAATAATGATTGGGCGCGCGGGATCATCGGTGATTGTGATCTGAAGTGACCCTGTTGTAGTTAGGTCACCATCCGTGACAATCAATGTTACCGCTGTACTTCCTTCAGTAGTCGGAGTGCCGGAGATGATTCCGGTCACAGCATCGGCGCTCAATCCCGGTGGCAGGTTCACAGCCGCCAACCTTGATGCTGGGCTTCCACCAACGGTGATTACCCGGAAACTAAAGAACAGCCCGACGCGCCCCGTTGCAGCTGTGCCGCTGGCGATGACGGGGCCTGCTTTTGGAATCGGTTCAACGGTGAGCGTTAGTGTCTGTATAACCGTTCCCAATTTGTTGGTCGCGCGCAAATCGACTGTGAAAACTCCGGTGATATTTGGGACACCGACGATGGCGGAGATGGTCGGGTCAAAGGTGAGGGCCGGGGGCAGATTAGCGACTTCAAGAAGGTCTGTGTTGTTGGCTTCGAATTGATAGACAAACGGCCTATCGACCAAGGTCGACAGGGCGAGCGGGCTAACAATTACGGGGAAGTTGGTCGGAGTCGGAGTCGGTGTTGGAGTTGGAGTCGGAGTTGGCGTCGGAGTTGGCGTTGGAGTTGGAGTCGGAGTTGGCGTTGGCGTTGGAGTCGGAGTCGGAGTTGGAGTCGGAGTTGGCGTCGGAGTTGGAGTCGGAGTCGGCGTCGGAGTCGGAGTCGGTGTTGGCGTCGGAGTCGGCGTTGGAGTTGGCGTCGGAGTCGGAGTTGGAGTCGGAGTTGGAGTCGGAGTCGGCGTCGGCGTCGGTGTTGGAGTCGGCGTCGGCGTTGGAGTTGGCGTCGGAGTTGGTGTCGGAGTTGGAGTCGGAGTTGGCGTTGGCGTCGGAGTCGGAGTCGGAGTCGGAGTTGGGGTTGGAGTCGGAGTTGGAGTCGGAGTCGGTGTCGGTGTCGGAGTCGGTGTCGGAGTCGGAGTTGGAGTCGGTGTCGGAGTTGGAGTCGGTGTCGGAGTTGGCGTCGGTGTCGGAGTTGGCGTCGGAGTCGGCGTCGGAGTCGGAGTCGGCGTTGGCGTCGGAGTCGGCGTTGGCGTCGGTGTCGGTGTCGGTGTCGGTGTCGGAGTTGGTGTTGGTGTTGGTGTTGGAGTTGGCGTCGGCGTCGGAGTTGGCGTCGGAGTCGGCGTTGGAGTTTCGGTTGGAGTCGGAGTCGGAGTCGGGGTCGGTGTCGGAGTTTCGGTCGGTGTTGGCGTCGGAGTTGGTGTCGGAGTTGGGGTTGGCGTCGGAGTTGGAGTTGGAGTCGGCGTCGGAGTTGGAGTTGGAGTCGGCGTTGGACGTTGGCGTCGGAGTTGGAGTCGGCGTCGGCGTCGGAGTTGGAGTTGGTGTTGGAGTCGGTCGGCGTTGGCGTCGGAGTCGGAGTTGGAGTCGGAGTCGGCGTCGGAGTTTCGTGTCGGAGTCGGCGTTGGAGTTTCGGTTGGCGTTGGCGTCGGAGTTTCGGTTGGCGTCGGCGTTGGAGTTTCGGTTGGCGTTGGCGTCGGAGTTTCGGTTGGCGTCGGCGTTGGAGTTTCGGTTGGAGTCGGCGTCGGAGTTTCGGTCGGCGTCGGCGTTGGAGTTTCGGTTGGCGTCGGCGTCGGAGTTTCGGTTGGCGTCGGCGTTGGAGTTTCGGTTGGCGTTGGCGTTGGAGTTTCGGTTGGCGTCGGCGTCGGAGTTTCGGTTGGCGTCGGTGTTGGAGTTTCGGTTGGAGTCGGCGTCGGAGTTTCGGTTGGCGTTGGCGTTGGAGTTTCGGTTGGAGTCGGCGTCGGAGTTTCGGTTGGCGTCGGAGTCGGAGTTTCGGTTGGCGTCGGCGTTGGAGTTTCGGTTGGAGTTGGAGTTGGAGTTTCGGTTGGCGTTGGCGTCGGAGTTTCTGTGGGTCGGCGTGGCGTTCGGTGTCGGAGTTGGGGTTTCGGTTGGCGTCGGAGTCGGAGTTCGTTGGTCGGTGTTGGATCGTTGGAGTCGGTGTTGGTGTTGGCGTCGGAGTTGGTGTTGTCGGTTGGCCGCGGCGTCGGAGTGGGGGTTGGTTGACCACCATCAATGGTGATCAATCCGTTAATTTGATTCGGCCTATGTTCAAAATTGAGGATGTCGATGAAAAAGAAGGAATTCCACGAAAGAGCGCTCATTGCGCCCGGCGTGCCACTTACCCTGCGCATGGACAGATTGAACAAGGTTCCGGAGCCGCGCAGTGGAATGCCACTGCGGGAAAAGCCGGTGACGCGGAGAGTTTTTATCGTGCCTGGCCCGTTATCGATTATCCGTCCGTGAACCGTCCAACCGTCGGCGGTCAATCCGGCGGGATGCACAAATGGCGGTGCGAAACTGACCACTGACGAATCAAATTGGAAGTCGCCATGAAAGACAATGTAACCTCGGAGCTTTCCAATTTCCGTTGTCACTACCGGTTCGGTAATGACCGTGTTTATTGGAACTGAGATCGAAAAATTGTCGGTCGGAAGCCTAACGGTAACTGGCGCAATGATGCCTGCTTTCGAAGCGTTCGCACTCAAAAGTACGATGGCAGCCGCGAGAAAGAGGCTGTACCAAATTGCCCGATTAAGCTTGGTTTTCATGCGGGCGGCGGTGGCCCGATCTACTTTGTTCATAGAGAAAGTGCCTCCGAGAGTCAAGGCTTTCCAGAAGGGACAGTCCGGCTAGCCCGGACATCTAGCAAGTAACTAAGCCCAAGGTTTTCTCGGATGAAACCTTGGTTCCGAAATCCTGTCGCGAGGCCTTTAGCGCGGGCTCTTCTTCAGGCTGCCTCCGGTCTGCAACCCGTAAACCTCAACCAGGGCCGCACCAGTGGTTTCGTTCTTTCCCTTGACGATCCCAGTGTACGAGCCGGGATTAAGCGTCGCAAAGATGGCGGCCTCGCGGTCGTCTGATGGAGGGACGCCCGTGTTGATGATTTCCTGTTCCTGCGTGCTGCGCCAATCGTCATTCGCGGCAATCAGTGAGCCAGAGCCGTCGCGTAGTTCGAGGACTGTGTCCTGGAGGGCATCAGGGACAATACCGTTCAATTCAGGTCCAATCGCACGCATGATTATAGGAGTGGCTGAGCCGCTGATGATAATCCCACCGATCATTACATTGTTGCCTCCGAGGACCTTCCCCCGCGTTGAAAGCTGAGCGAGCCTTGAATTGCCCGACGCATCAAGACTAGCGGTGCCGAGGTCATACACCTCAACAACCGCGACACCGGTACTGCTCCCACGACCATGCAGAATTGCCGTGTAATTACCGGGGTCGAGCGCAATGATGATGGCGGACTCGCGATTGTCGACAGGGGGAATACCGCTGTTTTGGATGAGCTGCTGCTGCGCCCCGCGCCAGTCGTCGTTGGTGATGACGCTTGGAGTGTGTGCACCGTCATGTAAGTCCAGCACTGGGTCCTGCAACGCGTCGACGATGCCTGCCCCGGCCAAAGATGGGCCAAGAGCACGCGTGATTACGACCTTGGGAGCGTTACCGGTGACAATGAAACCTCCGATCAAAACATCGTCGTCAGTGCCAACTAGCATTCGTGTGGAGAGGTTGACCAAGCCGGTCGGGGCCGCGAGGAAAAGGAGTTGTAGGGTACCGGTGCCGACCGAGTTCGTGCCAAATAACTGGATGCTGGCAACGAGAGCGCCGCCGGCGAGATCGACGGCGTCAGGACTCTGTCCGCTCTGGCCGGGTCGGGGAGAATAGTTGCCCGAGATTGTGCCCGCTACCGGATCGAAGACCAAACCAGCTGGTAGATTGCCCACCACGCTGTAAACGACGTTTCCAGGCGAACTCGGGATCGTCTGAATCGTGTAGACGAACGGCTCGTTGATAGGAAGTGAGGCCGTATCGGAACTGATGATGGTTGGCCGATTAGGGTCGTTGGTGATAGTGATTTGAAATAACCCGGTTGTTGTTAGGTCACCGTCCACCACGGTTAGGGTTACAGCCGTGCTTCCTTCCACCGTTGGAGTGCCCGAGATGATTCCGGTTATGGGGTCAGCACTCAAGCCTGGCGGCAGGTTCTCCGCCGACAATCTGGAATCCGGGCTGCCGCCAAGCGTGATAATGTGGAAGTAAAAGAATTGTCCCACCCGTCCTGTTGCAGCGGTGCTGCTGGTGATGACCGGCCCGATCTTTGGGATGGGCTGAACGGTAAGCGTCAATGTTGCCGTGGCTGTGCCGAACGAGTTGGTGGCGCGCAGATCGATAGAAAACACACCGGTGACATTTGGAAGGCCAACTATGGCGGAGAGGGTTGAGTCGAACGTTAAAGCTGGGGGCAGATTCGCAACTTCGAGAAGATCGGCATTGAGCGTTTCAAATTGATAAGCGAACGGCCTATCGACCAAAGCTGAAGCGACGAGTGGGCTAGTGATCACTGGAAACGCCGCTGGCGTCGGGGTCGGGGTGCCAGTTGGAGCCGGTGTTGGCGTCGGAGTTGGTGTCTCAGTTGGAGTAGGCGTTGGGGTCGGTGTCTCAGTTGGAGTAGGCGTTGGGGTCGGTGTCTCAGTTGGCGTGGGCGTCGGAGTCGGCGTCTCAGTTGGAGTAGGCGTCGGAGTCGGCGTCTCAGTTGGAGTAGGCGTCGAGTCGGCGTCTCAGTTGGAGTAGGCGTTGGGGTCGGTGTCTCAGTTGGAGTAGGCGTCGGAGTCGGCGTCTCAGTTGGCGTAGGCGTCGGAGTCGGTGTCTCAGTTGGCGTGGGCGTCGGAGTCGGCGTCTCAGTTGGAGTAGGCGTTGGAGTCGGCGTCTCAGTTGGAGTAGGCGTAGGTGTCGGCGTCTCAGTTGGAGTAGGCGTCGGAGTCGGCGTCTCAGTTGGAGTAGGCGTCGGAGTCGGCGTCTCAGTTGGAGTAGGCGTCGGAGTCGGCGTCTCAGTTGGAGTAGGCGTTGGGGTTTCCGTTGGCGTTGGACTCGGTGTCGGCGTCGGTGTGATGCCGGTGATCATGATGAGCCCGTTGATTTGCGGGGGGGCGATCGATTGCGTGTTTCGGTCGATGAACACGAAATTACTCGGATCGGAACTCCATGTTAGCGAGGCGGCCTCCCCCGGAGTATTGCTGACCCTGACCATAATGAGTTGGTACAATGTTCCCGACCCATTTAGTGCGGACACTCCGTTGTTGGCGAAAGCGGAGACGTGCAGGGTCTTGATGGTCCCAGGGCCGGTATCAAGAACGGTGCCAGAGATCGTCCATCCGTTTTGAGTCAGTCCGGCGTTGAGAACCGGCGTAGAATGGGATGGGCGAACGATTGCCGAATCAAACGTGAAATCGCCTTGAAACTTAACAAATCCCAGCGCCCGATCGATGCGGGTGGTGGCGACCGGTTCGACGAACTTTGTTAGGGGAGGAGCTGAGGTGTCGAAGGTGTCGGTTGGTAAAGTTATCGTTGGTAACGTCGGACGTTGGTGTTGGTGTTGGTGTTGGTTGTCCGTCAGTGATGAGTGGCAAAGCCGTCGCCATGACGGGCCCAGGGAGCGACGCTGCTGCGGTGCAGGCGGCCATCAATGGTAATAGGGCAATGACAGCGAAAGCTATGCGCTGCCAGTTGGCCAGGTTGGTCATTGTTTTCATGCGGGCGCGATGCCCGATTTACTGTGTCCATAGAGAAAGTGATGCTGACCGACAAGGCTTTTAGGGTGAGATGGTCCGGATCATCCGGGAAATTTCACCAGAAGCCAAGGCCCGGGATGTTCGGATGGTCCAGGATCCCGAATCCCAGTCGAGACGTTCTTTAGCGCGGGTCCTTTTTCAAACTGCCTACCCCTTGCAACCCGTAAACCTCCACCAAGGCTGCGCCCGTAGTATCATTTTTCCCGCGCACAATCCCAGTATACGCTCCTGGGTTCAGGGTGGCAACAATTGCGGACTCTCGATTATCGGTGGGTGGGACCCCGGTATCGATGATTTCCTGTTCCTGGGTGCTGCGCCAATCGTCATTGGAGGAGAGGAGGGAACCCATGCCGTCACGCAGTTCGAGCATTGTATCTTGTAGCGGGTCAGGAACGATTCCGTTCAATTCAGGTCCGATTGCACGGATAATAACGCGGCTTGCCGTTCCGGTAATGATAAAGCCGCCAATCATAACATTGTCGCCGGTCAAAACCGTTCCGCGGGTCGAGAGTTGAGCGAGCCGGGAACTATCTGAAGCGTCGAGGCTTGCTGTCCCGAGGTCGTACACTTCCACCACTGCGACCCCCGTGCTGTTTTGATTGCCCCGGACGATTGCGGTATAATTGCCGGGATCAATCGCGACGACGGTAGCCGATTCGTGGTCGTCACTTGGTGGAATTCCGGTATCCTGAATAATCTGTTCCTGAGTGTCGCGCCAGTTGTCGTTAGTCACGACAATTTCCGGATGAGCGCCATCGTGCAACTCGAGCGTCGGATCCTGAAGTGCCCCGGGGATTCCGAGACCAGTCAGGGAAGGACCAAGCGCACGGTTAATCACCACTTTGGGAGCGTTCCCGGTGACGATGAATCCACCGATGATGACGTTGTCATCCGTTCCGACCTGCATCCGAGTGGAAATGTTCACCAAACCGGATGGGGCGAGCAGGAAGAGAAGTTGAATTGTTCCTGAGCCGCTCGAGTTGGTTCCGAAGAGCTGGACACTGCCAACGAGGGCACCTCCTGCGAGGTCGATCGCATTCGGTCCGGTGCCATTGTTTGACCCCGGGCGAGGAGAATATTGTCCGGAGATCGTTCCAGTGCCTGGATCAAAACCGAGGCCGCCGGGCAAGTTACCGATTAGGGTGTAGGTCGTTTGTTCGGGAGAAGAGGATTGAACCCGGATTCTGTAACTGAATGGGCTACCGACCGCTAACGTTGCGTTGTCGGGGCTGACGATCACCGGACGCGCTGGATCGGATGTAATCGTTATCTGGAGAAGTGCGTTTGCGGTGAAGTTGCCATCGTTCACTGACAATGCTACCGAGGTGCTCCCCGCCACAGTTGGTGTTCCCGAAATCACGCCGGTCACCGCATCTGCGCTTAATCCGGGCGGGAGGTTGTCCGTTGTTAGTCTGGCCGCGGGGCTGCCACCGACCGTAATAACGTGGAAGGTAAACGGTAATCCAACTTTGCCGGTCGCGGCGGTGGAGCTGGTGATGATTGGTCCGGCCGGAGGAACCGGATCGATGTTGAGGGTCAAGGTTGCGTTTGTTGTGCCGAACTCATTTTGAGCAACTAAGCCTATCGAGAACGACCCTGTTTGGGTCGGGAATCCGGTGATTGCGCGGATCAATGGATCGAAGGACAAACCAGGCGGCAAGTTCGTGGCGTCAAGGAAATCAGCGCCTTCGGCTTCGAATTGGTAAATGAACAATTTGTTTACCAGATCCGTTGCGAACAATGGGCTACCGATAACAGGCGGGATGGAAGGGAACGGTGTCGGGGTGATGGTAGCGGTAGGCGTGGGAGTAGTTGGTGAGGCGTTGTCGGAGTAGGAGTTGGGTTGCGTCGGTGTCGGCGTTACCGTAATCGGGACACAGGTTCCCAAGATTTGAAGCGAATCGATTCCTATGTAATCCGAGTTCGTTCCCGACGGACCACCGTTCTCGACAAAGTAACGAAAAGCGATCCGCCCTGTTACGGGACCTGATATCTCGATCGGGATGGTAAATTGCGTCCACACATTCGGGTAATCGGTTGTCGTATAATTTGGATTGATGTCGAGCAACACTCTGCCGAAATCGCCCACGTCGAGTGGGGCTTGGCCAACGTTCGTGCTCGCGCCTGTTGTGCTCATTCGGACCTGGAGCCGATCTGGAAATTGCGGCGCGTCCACGGTGCGAGTGTAAAAGGAAATTGCCATCCCGCTTTGTAAGGTGAGTGGAGGAGTCAACAGCCAGTTGCTCAAGGTCGACGCGCCGGTACCGCTGTTGAAATTCACCCCGATGTAAGATGCAGGACCGCCAGATTGTGCGACAAAGACTGCGCTATTGCCTTGGAACCAACTGGCCGTGCCGGGGCCGGGCAGGCTGTTGTTCTGAACAAACCAGCCGGCCTGCACCAAGGCCGCTATGTTATCGAACCCCTCGGCTGGAGGTGTGCAGGTTGGTGTCGGGGTAGGCGGCGGTGTGCCGGCACAACCCCCCGACATAGTAATCGAATCAACCGTCCAACCGGCGCCGGCAACACTGCAATCGCTGGCCATCCGGAACCGCAGCTTCATCGCACTTCCCTGCACGGTAGGTGGAAGTGTCACTCTCGTTGTGATGTAGCCGCTGGAATTGCCTGTCCATGCCTGTCGTCCGGCAATTGGACTTTGGAACGCGGTCGAAATGGTTGCATTGTAACCGCCGGTGACGAAGCTGCCGCCGGCTTGGAGGATGTCGACAAATGCTCCACCGGCCAAACCGATTTGAATTTCGAGGACGGCTCCGTCAAAGCCATTTTCCACATTGAAACTGTGGCGGAACGTCATCTCAATCGGCCCAACCGGCAGATTGGGGCGTGGTATCGGAACAAGAATCTGGGGTGAATCGAGGGTTGAATTCGTTACGCAAGGGGGGTCGTCATGAAACGCGGCGTTTGGGGCGCTGTCTGGTTGGTTGGTTACGGTCACCCAGTTTGTGCCGAGGGTGCAGGTCCCGGTGGATGTACAATCCGCTGGGCCGGTGGTAAGAGTGCTGACCCAACCTTGCGGCAGAGCGGGAGGCACCACTTGATCAAAGAGTTCGGCAAAATTAAAACAACCGTCAGGTGCTGAAGTTTCCGGCGCTGCGCGTCCCGTTGCCGGGGAAACGAACATCAGTGCGACAGTTCCCCAAACCAGGAGTGCACATGGAGTTCTGGATGGAATAGAAACCCTTCGGGTCGACTTGGGAACTCTGGTCGGAACTGGGGATTTCGGTTGAGGCATTCGGCGTAGGTAAAATGCGAATGGCCGGAGCAATGTCGAGTTTTGTTTTTTTGGCGTTGCAACCCCTCGGTGAGTTGACGGGCATGGATGAGATTGTTTATTGGAACTGTGTCGGCCGGACTCAAACTCTACAGTCGTCCCATGTGCTCGTGGTGCGTGGACGCGAAAAACTATCTTTCCGATCGTGGTTTCCAATTCACGGTGATTGATGTAGGTCGCAACCCGGCTGCGTACGAGGAGATGATGAGGCTTTCGGATCAGGACAGCGTCCCGACGTTGGTCGCCGGCGATCAAGTCCTGGCCAACTTTGATACTGTCCAGTTGGAGAAATTCCTGAGCGATCACGGAATCGTACCGTAATGCTGTTTGGCCTTCTTCTCACGTTAGGCGTGGCTGTCCTTAGTGTCGCCTTGCGAAGTTTCCAGAGTTCGTTTGCTCAGAAAGGGGGCGCGCTCGGAATCCTTATCTCTACATTTTTGGCCGTCTATTTTGTGACCGAGAGCTGGATTATCGGCATGTTTGCTGCGCTGGCCTGGTTTTTCCTTCCGTGGCTTGAGATTCTCACCCGCATTCGCACCCTGCGTCTTCCGCGTGAGAAAGCCCTGAGACCAAAGAATCCGCCGTCGACTGATGTGTTCCCGACGCTCGACGAAATCACAAGCGAGATCCAAAACGAAGGATTCAGGCACGTCAACGATGCCGGTTGGGACTGGGAAGATTATCGGCAGTTCTTTCGACTTTTTTACAAGGACGAGGACCGGGCTCAGGCAACGATTTGTCTAAACGAACAGAACGATCTGGCATTTTATTATCTGCGAATTTCGTCTCGGGCGAATGACGGCATCATCTGGACGACCTGGAATTACCCGCTCTCATACGGGTTGAAGCTGACTCCGCATTTCAAGATCAATCGGCAACGGCCGGATCAATCGTTTTGGCAGTTGTACCAGAGTCACCGTGAATTTCTACGACTCAATCAGGTGGCGACGAGCGTGATTGATCCAATGGATGAAGATCGAATCCAGCTCGAGGTGGAGAATGATTTGCGCGATCAGATCGCGCACAACATTAAGGCGGGTGTTCTTACGTCGACCGAGGACGGCGGCGTGAAATATTCCTGGCGCGGGATGGTTTATCTCTGGTGCCAGTTTCTGTTGGACCTCGTCCGGATGTGACGTGGCATCGCGCGACTCAAAGTAATCTAAACACGCCCTCGGCGTGACTTTTTGTGCGGGGTTTAGTTGAGAGCGCGACGACTTCAGTGCCGCAATGAGGAATGCGTGTCATTCCGAGGCTGGCGAAGCGCGCCGAGGAACCCCTCAGTTGCAAATTGCGGCACACAATTGAGGTGAAAAGCGTCGGATATGGAGTAGCCGCATTCCCTAACGCGGAAGCGGTGGCCGGCTTGCGCAAAGGGAGGGAGTCCACTCCACATCGGTTGTGGGCGCGCTTTGCTTGTGTAAGGCAAATTGCAACTGGGAGGTCCATCGGCGCGCTTCGCCGGCCTCGGGATGACACCGCTTTTCTTTGAAAACGCTAACTAAACACAGGCAGAACGCCTGAGTGACTCGCTACACCTTCATGACCTCGGCTTCTTTTCGCTCGAGGTGTTGATCGATTTCTTTGACCGATTTGTCCGTCAGTTTTTGAATGTCGGCTTCGAGGTCGCGAAGATTGTCTTCGGTCATTTCGCCACCCTTTTGTAATTTCCGCGCTTCATCGACCGCAGTGCGCCGGTTGGCTCTCACTCGAACCCGCGCTTCCTCGGCCATTTGGCGCAATGACTTAACGAGATCTTTCCTTCGCTCCTCGGAGAGTTCGGGGATGGGCAAACGAATGACCTTACCATCGACCAAGGGTGTTATGCCGATCTTGGATTCCTTCAGGGCCTTCTCAATGTCGCGCACGGTCGCTGCGTCGAAGGGTTGGACAACAAGGAGTCGGGCTTCTGGCGTAGTGATCAGCGCGAGCTGTTTCAGTTTCATGGCCGAACCGTACGCTTCCACGTCGACGTTCTCGATCAGGGCTGGGGAGGCTTTTCCGGTTCGGACACTGGAGAATTCGTGGACCATGTAATCAACGCTTTTCTCCATTGTCATTTCAGCGTCGAACAGGATTTCTTCGGCGGTCATGGGTGTCGGTTAGTGGTCTGCAATAGAAGCTTGCCAGAGGGATAATCGCAATCGAAATCGCGATTGGTTGGGCAGAAGGAAATCGGCTGTGCGTTGGAGGGCCGTCCCTACGCCCTTATTCAGTGACCATGGTCCCAATTTTCTTACCGCGCACGATATCTGTGAAGTTGCTGGGCTGGTTCATATCAAAGACAATGATTGGAATCTTGTTGTCCATGCAAAGGCTAAACGCGGTTGAGTCCATCACCTGAAGCCTTTGGGTCAATGCATCTGAGTAGGTGATTCGGTCGTAGCGTTTTGCGTTCGGATGGGTTTTTGGATCCCGATCGTAAATACCATCCACTTTTGTCGCCTTCAGGATGACGTTCGCTCGAATCTCGCTCGCGCGTAGCGCCGCGGTCGTGTCGGTCGAAAAATAAGGATTGCCCGTTCCCGCGACAAAAATGACGACGCGCCCCAGTTCGAGATGCCGGATAGCCCGACCCAAAATGAATGGCTCGGCCACATTCTTCATTTCAATAGCGCTTTGGACCCGCGTCTCCACCCCGGCCTGAACCAATGCGCTTTGCACGGCCAACCCATTGATCACGGTGGCGAGAATTCCCATGTAATCTGCCGTTGTCCGATCCATTCCACGATGGCTCGCCGACAGGCCGCGCCAAATGTTGCCCCCGCCGATTACAACTGAGGTTTGGACCCCCAAATCCCGGACCTCTTTGATGCGTTGGGCGATCTCGCGCACAATTTGTGGTGAAATATTTTCGCGTTCACCGGTTCCGCGCAGCGCTTCCCCGCTCAGTTTGAGAACAACGCGTTTGTAGATTGGTTTGGAAGACTTGCGAGGCATGACGAAGCAAATGAGACAGGTGCGATGCCCTCTGTGTCAAGCGCCAACCCTGCGCAATTTCCTGGCTGCCGTCGCGGGCCGCGCTTAGTGAAACGCCACGATTGCAGGATGGCCTCTAAGGAATTCCGCTGCGGTCATGCGGCGTTTCCCTTCTAACTGAACCTCCCCTAACAAGAGTGCGCCATCTGTCGTGCCGACGACCACCGAATCGTTAATGAGACGAATCTTGCCTGGCTTCGTATTCGGCTGAGATGCCGTTATCCTCGCGCTAAAGATTTTCAGCTTTCGTTCGGGACCGACGTCGTTTCGCACGATTGCGTAAGTGCCCGGCCACGGATCATAGGCGCGGATTTTTCGTTCGATCATGGCAGCTGATTCGGTCAAGTCGATTAGGCCGTCTTCGCGGACCAACTTGCGCGCATAGGTTGCGGCGGACGAGTCCTGTGGAAGGCGGGGGGCTGATCCCTGCTGAAGTTTGGATAAGGCTTCCTGCAACGCTTGTGGCCGCGATCTGGGCCAGTCGATCATGGAGGGAGCTGCCAGTTTCGTCTGGCGCAATGTCGATTCGTTTTTCCAGTAGGGTGTCCCCTGTATCGAGACCTTCATCCATGTACATGACTGTGATTCCAGTCTGTTGATCCCCAGAAAGGATGGCCGCCTGTATCGGCGCGGCACCTCGATGACGAGGCAAGAGCGACGCGTGCAAGTTCAAGCAGGCGACGCGCGGAATCTGCAGCACCGATGGCGGCACGATCTGGCCGTACGCCATAACGACAATGATCTCCGGGGCGAGTTCGCGAATCTGTGTGACCGCTTCCTCGTGTTTAATTCGATCAGGTTGCAGTATTGGGAGGTTCACTCCAGCCAATGCCGCTTTAATCGGCGGCGGCTCGACCGTTTGTGAGCGTCCGACCGGTTTGTCCGGCTGTGTGACAATCCCAACCAGCTTGTGCTCGGGCGAAATCAGAAGGGAACGAAGGACCGGAACGCCAATCTCTCCAGTCCCGATGAAAACGAGACGCATCCTGCGCTACAGCCTGATGCGTTGAGTTGGAGTTTGCCGGCGGGATCGTGATCGGTGCGCCGTTCGTTGTGCCATCAATTTATCGCCGGCCGTGACTTCACGCTGGCCAACCGACGAAGCGCACCCAGTGCAAAGGTAATCGTAAATTTCTTTATCCGGCAGGATCAACAACAGCCGTTCCCTGACTGGCATGGCCGCCTTACACTTCTCACAATAGAGACTCGAGGCGGTGAAATTTTCAAACTGACTCTGGCTCATGCGCCCCATTCGTCCCGTTCATGCTCTCGAGGATGTGAAGCAAGACTTTCGCGGGGGGCTGGGTCGCATCGATGCACGTGATTCGATCTTTTCCGTAGTATTCGAGAACCGGCTTCGATTCGGACTCGTAAGTGGCTAATCGCCGCTTGATCACTTCCTCGTTAGCGTCATCGAGTCGATTATCCTTTAGCGCCCTTTTCTTCAGCCTCGTGAAAAGTGAATCACGATTTGGGCAGGAAAGGTGGAAAACCTTCTTTACATCGATTAGGTCGTCCATGATTTGCGCCTGGCCAACATTGCGCGGAATTCCGTCCAATACCAAAATATCGATGTCTGGTTTGAACCGATGGGCACTGACTGCGGAATCGATTTGCGCTTTCCAGAGTTGGACAGTGATTTCATCCGGAACGAGCATCCCCTTGCTGGAGTATTCGAGGAACGCCCGTCCCACTTTGGTCCGGGTATCGATGGATCGAAAGACATCTCCACAGGCGCAATGGAAGAACCGGGGGATACTGCCGATAGTTCGGCCCTGAGTGCCTTTGCCGCTGCCTGGGGCGCCGAAAAGGAGGTAGGTCTGGTATTTCATGGGAACTTTGATTTATACGATAGAGACGCCCCATAACTCAAGCACGATTCGGCAAAATGGACGACAGGGCGAAGCAACGCAGATCCGCTGGAAACAAGAAGCCGGCTTCACCTTTTTCGACCGCGCTAGTCTGTCTCTTGTTAAGCGGACTGATTCTGACCGTGTTCGCGCAAAGCGTTGGCTACGAGTTTGTTAATTACGACGATCAAGAGTACGTTTACGAAAATCCTGCTATAGTTGGTGGCATTTCGCCTGGTCGAATTCAATGGGCCTTTACCCATGTCCATGCCGGCAACTGGCATCCGCTCACGACCCTTTCCCATATGGCGGATTGTACGATCTATGGCCTGAAATCACCGGGACACCATGTGACCAATGTGCTTCTGCATCTCCTCGCCACACTCTTGTTGTTTTTGGCTCTTCGTCGCTTAACAGGCGTGATATGGCCATGCGCCATCGTTGCGGCTCTTTTTGGAATTCATCCGCTACGGGTGGAATCAGTTGCCTGGATCTCGGAAAGAAAAGACGTGCTGAGTGGCGTTTTCTTCATGCTGACCCTTTGGACATATTCCACTTACGTTCGAGCTGGCAAACCAGGTCGGAGTCGATATGTGGGCGCGCTCGCTTTCTTCGCGCTTGGCCTGATGTGCAAACCGACTTTGGTCACTTTGCCCTTTGTTTTGCTCTTGCTGGATTATTGGCCACTTCAACGATTCCGCGTGTCATCCAGAAAATCGATCGGATTTGTTATTGCCGAGAAGATTCCATTTTTTGTGCTTTCGGCCGCGTCGTGTGCAGCCACGTTGATTGCGCAGGGGCGCGCGGTGATTGGGCTGCACCAGCTGAGTTTCGGGGATCGATTAGTGAACGCGGTCGTGTCGTACGGGACGTATGTCCGTCAGATGTTTTGGCCGGTTGACCTTGCGGTGGTGTATCCGTATCCGTTAGGCGGCTGGAGCACACTTGCGATCGTGGCCGCACTGACGTTCGTGATCGTTGTTTCCGTGTTCGCGTTTGTCTGGCGTAATCGATTTCCGTTTCTGCTGATCGGTTGGTTGTGGTTCCTTGGGATGTTGATTCCGATGATCGGCATCGTTCAGGTTGGAATGCAGTCACACGCGGATCGGTATACGTACCTGAGTCAAATCGGGTTGTACATTGCAGCGGTCTGGGGCGCGGTTCAGATGGCCAGCCATTGGCGCCGCTCAGTGGTCTGGATTACTTTGACCACTTTAGTTATCGGTGCGCTAACGGTGACGGCATGGTCGCAAACTACCACCTGGCGCAATAGCACCACGCTCTGGCACCAGGCTCTTCGACACACGTCCAACAATTATATCGCCAAGACCCATCTGGCTGACGTGATGATTCAACAAGGGCGCCTTGATGATGCAATCACGCTGCTGCGCGAGGCTCTTACCGTTTCCGATTACCCAACAGCCCATTACAATCTCGGTTTCGCGTTGGCCAGCCAGGGAAATTGGGAAGCTGCGATCGATTCATTTCACGCTGCTATTCGAACTCGACCAAATTATTCGCAAGCTCACAGCAATCTCGGGGTCAGTTTATCGAAGCTTGGAAAAACCGACGACGCCGTTTCCGAGTTTCGCGAGGCTGTGCGAATCGATCCTAACTATCGAGATGCGCATAACAATCTTGCCATCCTGCTCATTCAATTAGGACGGCGCGACGAAGCGTTGGTGGAATTCCGCGAAGCGTTGCGGCTAAAGCCGGACGATGCGGCTGTGAAAAATTATCTACGCGAACTTGGTGCCGAAGAGTAGCGGAGGTTAGACAAACTTTATCTTCCACATTGCGTACCAGGCCATTCGAAGAAGGAGCAGGCCATGACGGAACCGGCTAATATTAGTCGTGCCATAGGTTCGGGCGCGATAATGAATTGGGATTTCAATGATCTTGAGGTTCAGTTTAGCGGCGCCAAAAATAAGATCGAAATCACCGAAGGGGTCGAAGTCGCCAAAGTAACTCCGATTCGCGGCGACCTTTTCGTAATCGGACCGAAGGAGGACCTTTGTTCCGCAAAGCGTGTCTTTGAAGCTTTGGTCTAACAGGTAAGTGAAGACGATGCTGAAGAAGCGATTTCCCAACAGGTTCAGGAAGCGCATTGCCTCATCCTGCATTGGATAAACGAGACGTGAGCCATGGACGAAATCCGCGGTGCCGTTTGCGATCGCCTCATAAAATTTTGGCAATTCTTCAGGGTCAACGCTGAGGTCGCCGTCGAGGATCATGAGCAGATCGCCCTTGGCCGCCTGAAAACCGCGTCTGACTGCGTTTCCTTTGCCTCGGCCGTCTTGGATAACCAGTTGAATATTTCTTTGCGGGTTGGCGGCGATGACGCGCTCGATCTCCTCTCGCGTTCCGTCATTCGAGCCGCCCTCGACAAAGATGATTTCGGTCTCATGGCCAACCTTGGGAATACGCGCGACGGCAGCTTCCACGTTTCCCCGTTCGTTGCGGCAGGGAACAACAACCGAGCAGGAGAGCGACCGGAATTGATCCATTCGAGGCCGTGCTACGATCACTCGAAGAAGAGCGAGATTCCTAACGAGCGGGAGATTGGCCAGGAAACGATTACAAAATGTGGAGACCACAGGGACGTGAACCGGCAGAAGTAGGCGCGCGTTGGTGCGTATCGCTTCGAATCTGGAGAGTTCGAGCAAGTTCGCGATGTCCGCCGGGGTAAGCCAGTTTAGCAGTGGTTGTTTCGCCTTTTTTCCTGCCCGTTCTGCCGCGTTCAGAATCGGTTCCCATAGATAATGGAAATGAGTGATCAGGAGGCGGGTCGATGGGTGACAGACGCGGTGCAAATTCTCAAAACTTTGCTGCACATCATTTAGAAAGCCGATTACATCCGAGAGAATCACGTAATCGAATTTCTCATCCGTCTTGAGGTCTTCGACGTCATCGACTCTGAACTCAAGATGAGAGTATTTTTGACGAGCGGCCGCAACCATGGCGGGACTAATATCGACGCCAAGGCCACGCTTTGGTTTTAAAGCGTTGAGCAAGACGCCGGTGCTCGAACCAATCTCAAGCACAGACGACTCGGGCGGGACAAAGAATGAGAGTGTGCGGGCCAGCTCTTGATGATAGTACCAATTCTTCTCGATCCATTGATCGCGAGTTGACGCGATCGAATCGAAATAGTCGACCAGGTGAACAGGTTCAGGCCCGTTCGATGATGCGGCGGTGGATTCGTTGGGAAGGCCTGGCACGGTTGGAAAGCACTGCATCGCAGAACCTTTGTCAATTGCATGACCTCTGTCGGATTGTTTGCGCAATCCCCTCCTCTCCCCGCATTTTGGGGAGCGGACTGAGGTGAGGGGCCGAGTCGGCCACCCCATCGTCGAGGAGAACGCGGTCCAATGGTGAATGCCACCTTGGAGCTTTGCTTGGTTGGTGACGGCTGGCTTGCGCTCCTTAGGAGTTGGCTTCTAGTCTTGCCTTCCAAATGGGCGATCGCGGAAAACGGAAAACATCCTCGAAGAATCGCCCGCTGTCGCGGCCTGCAGCTGCCGCGTCGACTGAACCGCTCCACCTCGGGATTATTTGCGCTGTGTTGGTTGTCCTTGTCTGGGTCGCGTTCGGACAGACATTGGGATACGGTTTTATCAATTACGATGACCCGGAGTACATCACCGAAAATCCGCACGTTCTGAACGGATTAAGCGGCCAGAATTTGATCTGGGCATTTACAACCGGGCATACCGGATACGCGCATCCGGTCACATGGCTTACACACCAGTTTGATTGCCAGTTGTTCGGGGTCTGGGCGGGAGGCCATCACCTAACCAGTTTATTGATCCATACGATCAATACCCTTCTCTTGTTCTGGCTTTTTTGGCGCGTGACCCGCCAACCCTGGCCGAGCGCGTTTATCGCGGCAGTTTTTGCCGTTCACCCCATTCACGCAGAATCCGTTGCCTGGGTGGCGGAACGGAAAGATGTCCTGAGCGGGTTCTTTTTCCTGCTCACACTGCACGCTTACACTTCTTATGCTGCGAAACCGAAGGCCTCGAATTACCTGCTCGTGCTCACTTTGTTTATTCTGGGCGTTCTTTCGAAGCCGATGCTGGTGACCGCTCCCTGCGTGTTATTGCTCTTTGATTACTGGCCATTGCGTCGGATGGCGCTGCCCCCCGATAAGCCGAGCGGAAACAAACTCACCCTTGGACGGCTGATCGCAGAAAAGGTCCCATTGCTGGTGGTAGCGATCGTCTGGAGCCTCATCACGTTTTCTTTGCAAAAGGGAAGCGGCGCGACCGCCCAGGCACACCTCGCGTTAGGCCGCCGGATTGCGAACGCGTTATTCAGTTATTTGATGTATTTGTGGAACACCGTTTGGCCATATGAGATGGCGTTGTTTTATCCCTACCCGCGGGAGTTACCGGCGGCAGCAATGTTGGTTTCAATCGTTCTGCTCGTTCTTATGGCAGTGCTTTGCATCGTGCGACTGCGTTCTTCGCCCTACCTCGTAACCGGCTGGCTTTGGTATGTGGGAATGTTGGCTCCTGTGATCGGTTTCATTCAGGTCGGGGAACAGTCACGGGCAGATCGTTACATGTATTTGCCGCAAATTGGTTTGTCGATTTTGTTGGCCTGGGGCGCATTGGAATTGTTTGGCAAATCGCAGCGCGGTCGCCAGACGCTAGCAACAGTCGCGGCAGTGGTTGCTCTGATGTTAACGATACTTTGTCATGTCCAGGCCGGTTATTGGAAAGATAGCGAGACGACCTGGAACCATTCCCTCGCCGTCACTACCGGCAATCATATCGCTCACAATAATCTCGGCGATGTCCTGATTAAGAAGAAGCAGTGGAACGAAGCAGTCGAGCATTTGCAGAAAGCTATCCAGATCTTCCCCGATTATCCCGAGGCCAATAATAATCTTGGTTTCGCTTTAGCCAGCAATGGAAAATGGGCGGAAGCAGTTGCGTCCTATCAAACAGCTTTGAAATTTCGACCTAATTATCCCAAGGCTCGGAATAATCTGGGGATCAGCCTGTCAGAGCAGGGGAAAACGAAAGAGGCGATAGAGCAATTCAATGAGGCGATTCGACAGGACCCTGATTATGCTGATTCCCACGCCAATCTGGCGATTGCACTGCTTCAGGCGGGTCGGCGCGATGAAGCCATAACCCAGCTCAGAGAAACATTACGGCTAAAGCCGGATGATGCAGAAGTCCGAGCGCAGCTGCGCCAACTTGGGGTCGGACCGTAATCCGAAATAGAATACCTATTTGGCTTCGAGAGGGAGAACGTTTACCCGCCGTCCGGCCCGATCGAAACGGACGTGTCCGTCGACCAAAGCGAAGATCGTGTAATCCCGACCCAGCCCAACATTCTTGCCAGGCAAGAACTTGGTTCCGCGTTGGCGGATAATGATATTGCCCGCAACGACTGCTTCACTGCCAAATCTCTTGACCCCGAGCCGTTTGCTAACGCTATCCCGGCCGTTCTTAACGCTGCCTTGTCCCTTTTTATGTGCCATTGCGGAAGTTGATGTTCAGTGATTCTTGCTGACTCGATCGGCCGACTTATTCGCCGTCCTCAGCCTTGGTCTTCTTTTTCTTTGCGGTTTTCTCGCCCAGACTGATGCCGGTGATTTTGACCCGGGTCAATTTGCGCCGGTGACCGACGGTCCGGTGATAACCTTTTCTGCGTCGATACTTAAAGGCGATCAGTTTCTTGTCTTTGCGTTGCTCAATGATCATGCCGGTGACAGTCGCGCCCTCGATCAATGGACTGCCATGCGTGGCTTTGTCGCCGTCGGTATGGAAAAGGACGTCGGCGAAGATGCCTTCTTTGCCGGCTTCTTCGTTAAGGAAGTCCACATCGATAATATCACCTTCGGCGACACGATGTTGTCTCCCACCAGTTCTGATAATTGCGTAAGCCATACGGAGAGGATCTTTGG
The DNA here is from genome assembly GCA_963751725.1 of uncultured Verrucomicrobiae bacterium. Taxonomy (GTDB): domain Bacteria; phylum Verrucomicrobiota; class Verrucomicrobiia; order Chthoniobacterales; family UBA10450; genus AV80. Next base: position 77,121 of record CAVVVQ010000030.1, on the reverse strand, counting down.
AGGGGGGCGCGCAAATTCACACAACTGAGCCGCTTTGACAAGTGGAAACGTTAATAGCCTTGGCTGGTGTTCTTTTCCCCGCTGCCGCTGATTACAAGCGTGATTTCCCCTTTGGCCGGGTGCGCTTCATAATGGCTCAGCAGCTCGATTGCTGTTCCCCGCCGGAATTCCTCGAATTTTTTGGTCAATTCCCGGGCAACGCACAGGCTGCGGTCTGGGATGAGTTCGGCGCAAGCGGCAAGAGTCTTAAGAATCCGGTAGGGCGACTCAAAAAAGACCGAAGTTTCTTCCCGTTCCATTGCTGCACGCAGCTCACGTTCGCGTTGTCCGCTTTTGACTGGGAGGAAGCCTCGAAAACAGAAGCGTTCCATCGAAATTCCTGAACCGACCAATCCAGTTAGAATAGCTGAGGCGCCGGGTATGATCGTGAACGGAATTTCGCATTCGATACATTTCCGAATTAGGCGGGCACCGGGATCGGAGAGGCCGGGCATGCCGGCATCGCTGATGAGGGCGATCGTTTCGCCAGCAGCCAAACGTTCCGCGAGCTGCGCGGTCCGCATCGCTTCATTGTGTTCATGGAAACTGATCAGCGGTTTCCGGATTTGGAAATGGCGTAACAAGATTGCGGAATGCCGAGTATCTTCGGCGGCGATGGCGTCAACGGTCTTCAACGTCTCGAGCGCGCGCAAGGTAATGTCGTCGAGATTTCCGATTGGCGTAGCGACGACGTAAAGCATTTATCTAAGGCGAAAATTTATCCAGGTCAGTCAGATCGCTGGTGGCGTCCGCTGGCGCGTTTATCCTTCTTTAAATCCCTCAGGCTAATGAGATCCACGTCTACGCCATCACGTGGAAGATGCGGCTACCTGGCCGAAAGGCTGCCTGTATTCTGGTGTCGACTCCGGCGCGAACCCGTGGCGCATGATGTTTTCTGTCACCACGCGAGGAACCATGAATTGCAGGAGATAATCGGGACCGCCTGCTTTCGTTCCACCGCCTGACATCTTAAACCCGCCGAATGGATGACGGCCGACGACAGCCCCGGTGCAGGAACGATTGATGTAAACATTGCCCGCGACCAGTTCTGCTTTTACCCGTTCGATGTTAGCTGGGCTTCGAGAGAAAAATCCCGCGGTCAAAGCGTAATCGGTATCATTTGCGACTCGAATGGCTTCATCGAGATCCCGGACTCGAATGACGCTCAAGACCGGTCCGAAAATCTCTTCGCAGGCCAGGCGCATCGACGGTTTCACATCGGTGAAAATTGTTGGCGGCACAAAATAGCCCTCTGCTGGAATATCGGTTGCCTGAAACACCAAGGTCGCCTCTTCTTTGCCCGTTTCAATTGTCTCCAGCATTCTTCGATAGGCTGTTTCATCAATGACGGGACCGACGGTGATGCCCGCTGTTTCCGGATTACCGACCCGCAAACTCGCCGCTGCTTCGATCAGGCGTTTGATCACGCGGTCGTAGTTTTCATCCAGAACAATCAGGCGCGAAAGCGCCGAACATTTCTGACCCTGATAACCGAACGCAGAGTAAACTGAATCCACGATCGCTTCGTCGAGATCGGCGTCTGAATCGATGATGACCGCGTTTTTGCCGCCCATTTCGCAAATGACCCGCTTCAATTCGCGCTGGCCCGGAAGGGTTTCCCCGGCGCTTTTCCAGATTCGCAGACCGACTTCGCGTGAGCCGGTGAACGCAATCATATGGACGTCCTTGTGATCGACAAGGTACTGGCCAATTATGCGCCCTTTTCCTGGCAGAAAGTTGAGAACGCCCGGCGGAATTCCCGCTTCCTCAAACATCTCCATCACGAACGCCCCGCACACCGCCGCTTGTTCAGCCGGCTTCATGATCACGGTGTTCCCTGTAACCAATGCCGCGGAAACCATTCCGGTAAGAATCGCCATTGGGAAATTCCATGGCGCAACGACCAGGGCAACGCCGCGTGGCCAATAATGTTGATAGCTTTCCTCACCGAGCACGTGCTGCGTCAGGCGAGGCATGCCTTTCGCCCGCATCTGTTGCGCATAATAGTGGAGGAAATCGATCGCTTCCCGGATATCACCGTCCGCTTCGCTCCATGATTTTCCCACTTCAAAAACTTCGAGTGCGGAGAGTTCGAAGCGTCGCCGGTCCATGATCGAGGCGACTCGTTCGAGTAATTCGGCGCGGTGCAAAACGCTTACGCGACACCAGTGCTCGAATGCTTGTCGCGCGGCGGCAACGGCGGATTCGGCATCCGAAATTCCTGCTTCGGCCACAGAGCCCACTACTTGTTTTGGTGAGGTTGGATTTATCGAGTCAATGAAACTGCCGGTCCATATTCTCTGGCCATTAATGTTCACCGGATATTTCTGGCCAAGTCGACCGCGCATCTCTTCCAGAGCAGCGCGCATTTTGTCGCGGCTGGATTTGTGAACGAAGTTGAGCAGCGGCGAATTTTCGTAGTGGTCACCAGCGGGACCTTCAGTCGCCCCATTTCGACCGAGGACAGGTGGAGTCTGGCCTTGGCTCGGCGTCGTTGCAGGCGACTGTTTCGCGACCAACGTTTTTGGATCCCGGAGTAATTTCGCTGCTGAAACTTTGTCGGAGAATTTAGCTTTAAGAAATCCTTCGTTAGAAGTGTTCTCGAGAAGACGACGAACAAGGTAGGACATTCCTGGCAGGAGCTCGCCAACAGGGCAATATTCCCGGACCCGGTAACCCATTTTCACGAGGGCGCGTTTGATTGGGCCGGCCATTCCGTAGAGCAATTGGAATTCGAATTGGCTCTTATCGAGTCCGAGCCCTTCCGCGTAGGCTTGCGCATGCGCGATACTGCGCACGTTGTGCGAACCGAATGCAGCCGTAACGATTGAATGATTATCGAGGAGGATGCGTGAACACGTTTCAAAGCAAGCGTCGCTTTCCGGTTTTTGCAGAAACACCGGGACACGCCAGCCGTTCTGGGCGGCCTTAATCTTTTCGTAGTCCCAGTAGGCACCTTTTACGAGTCGAACCGCGAACCGGGTTCCACGAGCGCGTCCCCACTCGAGTAGTTCGCGCAAATCGCGCTCCGCATCCCGAAGATACGCTTGGATAACGATTCCGGCGTGCGGCCAGTCCCGAAATTCCGGCTCAGAAAACAATGTTCGAAACAGTTCGAGCGTGGCGTTTTTGTGCGCGTAGCTTTCCATGTCGAAGTTGATAAACGCGCCAACGGATCGCGCGCGACGAAGGATCGGACGCAACTTGGGGGCGAGATGGGCGATGGCGTCCTCCGGGTCGGCGGGATTCATCTGAGAATAAAGCGCGGATATTTTCACTGAAACGTTCACGACTGGGAAAAGATCGGAGTTTTTTCCAAGTGGATCGGTCCATCCGCGTGTCCGTAGGGCAAGGCCATCGAGCAAATCAAGACAGCGCTCGGCATATTCACCCGCTTCCTGTTCGCTAACGACTGCTTCTCCGAGAAGGTCGACCGTAAATCCGATTCGTTCCTTGCGTCGTTGGCGCAGGGTTTTCATCACATCGTCCGGATTACGACCAGCGATGAACTGTCGCGCCATGCCAGAGACGTTCCAACGTAAGACAGGTGCGGCCAGCCAAGGCACCGTTCGCGCCGCGCGAATACCCGTCTGCAAAAAGGGGACAAACCCGTTCTGCATTCCGGCGAAGTATTCACTCAGATGCCGAACGATATCGTCGGACTGACGAAGCGACGCCAGCACGTCCACAAAACGGAACAACTGCACCTTGAAGTGCTCGTCCCTCATCGAAAAAGCCATCATCCGCTGGTAAAAACCGGCTTTGGAAAAAATCGATTCGGGATTGCGATCGACCAGATCGAAAATGCGTTCGCCCCGCCGCTCGATTTCCGCTTGCAGTGAACTCATGGCCCGATTCTAACGCTTTGGCCCCGATTCGGCAAAGAGGATAACCTGAGGGGGTTGCTCAATTCTTTGTGTTCGCGTACGAGAGGCCAATGCGCCAGCGACACGACTTTGAGAGCGACAATACAGCCGCCATTTGTCCCGAGGCCTGGGCGGCTCTGATCGACGCTAATCGCGACGGGGAGGCATCATACGGTGATGACCAGTGGACCCGGCGGCTGTGCGATCGAGTCCGGGAGATCTTCGAAACCGATTGCGAGGTGTTTCTCCTCTTTAATGGGACCGCTGCCAACGCGCTGGCTTTAGCGCATCTCGGTCAACCGTTCAACAGCGTGATTTGTCACGAAATGGCACATATCCAGACTGACGAATGCGGGTCGCCGGAGTTCTTTTCCGGAGGCTCCAAACTTCTGCCTACCCCCGGCCTAAACGGGAAACTCGATCTCACTCAAGTCAAAGAGACTATTCAGAGCCAAGTTGAGCATGGCCTGCATGCACCGAAACCGCGTGTCATCAGTGTAACACAATCTACCGAGCTAGGGACTGTTTATCGTCGCGATGAGATTGAGCAGATTGCCGAATTCGCCCGAACAAATTCGCTTCTTTTCCATATGGACGGCGCTCGTTTCGCTAACGCTGTCGCAAGTCTTGGTTGCGCTCCGAAAGAGGTAACCTGGATGGCCGGCGTCGATGTGCTTTGCTTCGGCGGAACAAAAAACGGAACGGCAGCCGGTGAGCTGGTTGTTTTTTTTAAGAAGGAGCTGGCGCGCGATTTCGAGTATCGCGCGAAGCAGGCGGGGCAGCTTGCGTCCAAAATGCGGTTCCTGAGCGCTCCTTGGGTGGGCCTGCTGAATGGTGATGTTTGGCTGAAGAACGCCCGTCATGCTAATGGATGTGCTGCTATCTTGGCCAAGGAATTGACCGATCTGTTGGGCGTTGGTCCTGCCTTTCCACAGGAAGCGAGCGCCGCTTTTTTTCGAATGCCGGAACCGCTTATTCGTCAATTAAATGCGCGGGGCTGGCATTTTTATAAATTTGTGGAACCGGATGTCTATCGATTGGTTTGCTCGTGGGCTGTGACCGAAAAGGCCATCAATGACTTTATTTACGATCTAAAAGCGGCACGCTGAACGAATTCATGAATTCACCCCGGTAACAAATTTCTGGCCCTGCAAACGATGAGAGATATCAGTAACAAAGTGAAAAATGTTGGAGGAATTCTGCTTTTGGCGCTTCTGGCGTTTGCCGGCTGCCAAGCTGCTCACGACGTGGCGGTCACCTCATTTCACGTGATCGACGCGCCGGCTAACTATGTCCGTCAGAAAATCGATCACTCGAACCAAACCGCAAATGCGCCCGTGGCGTCCGACACCGTTACACCGGGGCACACCGTAAATCCGACGGCGGCCAATACCCAAAAGCCCCCGCAGCAATCCCAGCAGAGTACCGTCGCGGCCCAAACCCAAACTCAGCCAAAACCGACTGCTGCCCCGCATCCACCGCGGACGGTTACGAGACACCGACACGACAAAGCCCATGCCGGCGCCAAGTGAAGGACCGCGTACGACTGCAAACACACAGTCTGGACAGGTGCCGATCGCCAAACCGGTTCCTGGAAAACCGGGATTTGTTTATAGCCCGTTTGATCCCAGCGGTGGTTATGTTGACGTCAGCGGTTTCTCGCCTGGAAGTAAGGCGAAAGATCCGTATTCAGGTAAGGTTTTCCTGGTGCCGTAAGCGATTTTTGCGCGGGCCAAACGCGAGTTGACAATTTACCAAACTCAGAGAAAAAGTTAAGGCGCCCCCGACGCTACGCGTACGGATTTTGCTTCCCAGAAATTATGTGCCCGGTTGCGATGTTCTCCACCAATCTCCCTTCATCCAACGGTCTTCCCCACCGAAAATGAAGTCCCGGATTCTCTTTATCATTGCTCTTGCCGTCGCTTTCGCTGGCAGCGCGCGCGGTTACGTTCTCGAAGGCCAACGTTGGCCTGATGGTTCTGTTGTGTTGTTGCAGGTGGGTTTGGGAGATGCGGGCCGAACACTCGCTGACGGAAACACATCCTGGAACACTGCCGTCGCACCTGTTCCAGGATTGTGGAACCAGGAAATGCTGCGGATGCAGTTTTCTCCGTCGATAACTTCGAGCAGTTCCGCCTCGTCCGGCGACCATGTGAATTCGGTAGTATTTGCGAACAACGTTTTTGGTCAGCCGTTCGGGGGAAACACTTTGGCGGTGACCTATTATCGCTATTCCGGGTCGACCATCTCTGAATCGGATACTTTGCTTAACCGAGCGGTTACCTTCGATTCTTATCGCGGTCCACTTCGGTACCCGCCGGGTGGTGGATATTCCATTCCGGATATTCGCCGTGTTTTTCTCCATGAGCTGGGTCACACGCTGGGTCTCGATCATCCGGATACCGCGGGCCAGCATGTGGTGGCGGTGATGAACTCGATTATCAACAATCAGGAAGTTCCGTCCGCGGATGATATCGCCGGCGCGCAGTCGATCTATGGTGCGGGCGTGGGGGCGACGCCGGCCCCTACGCCGGGGCAAGGTCAGGCGAGTCACCTGGCGAACATTTCCACACGAATGAGGGTGGGGGTTGGTCCGGATGTATTGATAGGCGGGTTGATAGTTGAGGGAACGGAATCGAAGAAACTAATTCTTCGCGCGATCGGACCGTCTCTTGCCGCCAGCGGTGTAAGCAATGCGATCTCCGATCCAATGCTCGAGCTGCATAGCTCGACTGGAATCATCGCTTCAAATGATGATTGGATCTCGAGCTCGCAGGCCAGCGAGATTGCGTCCAGCGGGTTTGCGCCTGAGAACGAGCTTGAATCGGCCGTAATTGTGACGGTTGCGCCCGGAAGTTACACGGCGGTTGTGAACGGATGGCAGGGTGCCCAAGGTGTTGGGTTGGTGGAAGCGTACGAGTTGGACTCTAACGACACGCGGCTGGTCAACATCTCCACACGAGGCCAGGTCGGCGTGGCTAACGATGTAATGATCGGCGGATTAATTGTGCAGGGCACGAACGCGAAGCACGTAATCGTGCGCGCAATCGGTCCCTCCTTGAGCGGAATCGCCGGCGTCTTGAGTGATCCAACGTTGGAACTGAGAGATAATTCCGGAAATTTGATAGCTTCGAATGACGACTGGAATACGAGCCCCCAAGCTGCCGAGATCATCGCGACTGGTGTGCCGCCGCCGGACAACCGAGAATCAGCAGTGATCGCCACCTGTGGGGCAGGTAACTACACAGCTATTGTGCAGGGGGCGAACAATGCGACCGGGGTTGCTCTGGTTGAGGTTTACGATCTTGATCAATGATATGAAAAGATTTTGTTCGGTTCTGATGGCGTTTGCCGTCCTGGTAATTGCGAATGGTCTTCACGCTACGACGGTCATTCCGCCGACTTTTGATCAGCTGGTGCGCGATGCTGATTTCGTTTTCGAAGGCAAAGTCGCCAGCACACGGTCGCAATGGGAGGGAGAAGGCGCCGAACGCAACATCTTCACCTACGTGACGTTCAACATTGAGGACGCGCTAAAAGGGGCTCCGGGCGCGACCTTTACGATTCGGATGTTAGGCGGAACGGTCGGTGACGAGAGCGCTGCCGTCGCTGATGGGCCACGATTCAAGACGGGCGATCACGATGTTCTCTTTGTCGAACATAACGGCACTCAATTTATTCCGTTAGTCGGAATCATGCATGGCCGGTTTCGGGTGGAGAAAGATCAGAGTGACCGCGATGTGGTCGCGAAAGATAACGGTTTGTTGTTATCAAATGTCGCAATGCTCGGGATCGATGAAAAAGGGGCTGTATCTGGGCCGAGCCTTTCTCTGGCGGATTTCAAGACCGCAATTCGCCGCAAGCTGGCTGAACTAAGCGCCACGAAATAAATTCGTGCTGTGTAGCCACGGCCCTGTGGGCCGTCGGGTATCGCTTTCGCTGCAACAACGATGCAAGGTCACTCCAGGGAAGATTTCTTGCCACGGACGAACACGGATTAAACACGGAAGACTTTTGGTTCGTCTTAACCAGGGCCGATCTGTGGCCGTGCCGAAACTCGACGGCCCGCAGGGCCGTGGCTACAACGCCGGATATTTTCCGTGTTTAATCTGTGTTAATCCGTGGCTCTCTACGGATTCGCGTCTTCTTTGCGCGTTTTGGCAACCTGGTTCGTGACGGATCGCGTTTTGTCGAGCGCGTGCTTAGCCCAATTATGCTCGCTCACCGGACGAGGTGATGCGTTCTGAGCCGTGGCTGCCTGTTCGGTCGCAACTGCTTGGTCATGCTTCTTTTGTGCAAGGAAAAACCAGCCGAGCGCGATTGCGATAACGATTATCAGGAATGTTCGCATTTGAGTCGGGAGGAGCAGCCTGCGAGCCAGAGGCACCATTGCCCTAGTGATGGCCTGATGGTAATTAGTTTCATGACGGTGATCAGTCGTTCCCTAAGGCTCCTTCTGGGGCTGCTGGCATTAGCTATCACGGGGTCTGTTTCAGCCCAGATGTTTGAGGGCCGTGAACTGGTTAAGGCCGAACTGCTGGCCGACACCGCTACGATCGCCCCCGGCAAACCGTTTACCGTAGGCGTTCTTCTCCGAATGGTGCCGCACTGGCATACGTATTGGAAATTTAACGGGGACGCCGGTCTGCCGAGCAAGATCGCCTGGGAGTTGCCGCCAGAATGGAAGGTTGGCGAAATCCAATGGCCAATTCCGATGAGATTGAAGGATCCAGGAGATATCGAGACCTACGGTTACGAGAATGAAGTGATGCTGATGCAGGAGATTACTCCACCGGCTTCAGTCACGGACTCGGCTAAACTGTCAGCAAAAGTGGAATGGCTCGTCTGCGAACGACTTTGTATTCCGGGAGACGCACAACTGAAGCTCGACTTGCGCGTTGCTGATAAAGTTGAACCTGCTAATCAGGAAACCTTCTCTCGCTATCGCAGTTTGCTGCCACAAAATTGGCCGGATGCGAACGTAGCAAAAGCCAGTTGGAAACGCATCAGCGACGGCTTGCAACTGACAGTCGAAAGTAATGCGCTGACCAACTATCCTTATGCCGACTTTTTCCCACTGCCTCCCGCCGAACTAGCAATCGGACATCCCCAAGCGGAACGCGGCAATGGCAAGGTCATGTTCCGTATTCCGATTGAAAATCCGGATCCGAAACTGACGGCGCTAGAGGGTGTCTTGGTCTTTGGTCCCGATGCGACGGGACCAAACCGCAACGCATGGTCGCTCGACAATAATGTCGCCGTCGCTGCGAGCGGTTCTCTTCCAGACGCTTCGGGCATCTTGAAGTTTTTGTTCTTTGGATTTCTCGGCGGTTTCATCCTTAACCTGATGCCGTGTGTTCTACCGGTAATTTCCCTCAAGATATTTGGATTCATTCAACATGCGGGCCAAAGTCGCCAACGCATTCTGCGAAGTGGGTTAGCATTCATTCTTGGAATTTTCGTCTGGTTCATTGGCCTAGCGATTCTGCTTATCATTCTTAAGTCGCTTGGTCGCGAGATCACATGGGCATTTCAATTTACGAATCCGTATTTCGTTGTGGCGATGAGCGCGGTCGTCCTGGTTTTCGCGCTGAATTTGTTTGGTGTTTTTGAAGTCACACTTCCACAGAGCGCGAATCGCGGATTGCTCAGTTGGACTGCGCGAGAAGGGGACGCCGGCTCGTTTTTTCAAGGTGTTTTTGCCACGGTGTTGGCTACTCCGTGCACGGCGCCTTTTCTCGCACCGGCGCTTGGCTTTGCCTTTACCCAATCAGGTTGGCTGATTCTGATCATGTTTCTCGCAATCGCGGCGGGAATGAGTTCGCCATATCTATTGTTATCGGCGCAACCGGCATGGCTTCGTCTGCTTCCCAAACCCGGTCCCTGGATGGAACACGTGAAGCAGCTGATGGGATTTCTGCTTTTGGCGACGCTGCTTTTTTTGTTGTCGGTGCTCGGAGCGGAACGCGGCGTCGAAGCGATCATCTGGACTTCTTGTTTCCTGTTGGCGCTGGGCCTTGCCTGCTGGATCAAGGGAGCGTTCATCGTGCCGACGGCCTCAGCTAGCTCTCGGGTCGTGGCGTTTGTTCTGGCGCTCCTGGTGGCGGTCGGAAGCGGTTTCTATTTCATCGGCCAGAAATTTTCAGCGACCAAATTGGCTTCAACTGATTCTCAATCGCATGGCGACTGGCTGGCGTTCACTCCCGAACGTTTGCAAGCCGAACTTGAACAGGGGAAAGCGGTCTTTGTTGATTTCACCGCGGCATGGTGTCTCACCTGCAAATTCAATGAAGCCACTGTGCTCGAGAGCAGCGCGGTCCGTGACGCGTTTCAACGACGCGGGATTGTGAAATTTAAGGCGGACTGGACCAATGCCGACCCAGCAATCACGAAAATTTTAAAACAATTTGGCCGGCCCGGTGTCCCAATGTATGTGCTATATCCAGGGGGCAAGAGTGCGGAACCGATATTGTTTCCCGAATTGCTCACCGAAAGTATCATCCTAGATAAGCTTGAAACCGTAACACCACATGTTGCTTCTGAATAAGATATGAAAATAAAACTACTTCTTACCTCCATAATTTGCCTTTCGTCCGCTGCATTGTTTGCGGCCGATGCACCTGCACCTGCGGTCGGAAACGCAGCGCCTGACTTTTCGATTTCGGATTCGAACGGGAAGACGCATTCGCTTTCCCAATACAAAGGCAAGTACGTGGTTCTGGAATGGTTCAATCCGGACTGCCCATTCGTGAAGAAACATTATGGCGTCGGCAACATGCAAAAGTTGCAGAAGGAATTTACGGGCAAGGGAGTCGTCTGGCTGGCGATCGATTCATCCGCTCCAGGAAAAGAAGGCAATCTCACTGGCGAACAAGCGAACGCGAAGATTTCCGAATGGAAATCGCCAATGACGGCGCTCCTGCTCGACCCGGATGGAAAAGCTGGTCACGCCTACGGAGCCAAGAACACGCCTCACATGTTCATCATCGATCCGGAAGGAAAAATCATTTACATGGGAGCGATCGACAGCAAGGCGTCACCAAATCCAGCTGATATCCCGACCTCAACAAACTATGTGCGGGTTGCGCTGGATGAAGCGCTCGCTGGCAAGAAAGTCAGCAACGCGAGTACGCGACCTTACGGCTGTTCCGTTAAGTACAATTAAGCAGCTCGGGTAGTTGCTTTAGCGGCTCGATGTTTCCTGAAAATAGCCCAGCGTTTTAACGCTGGGAACTGACGCTCATTATCATCATTGAGTCCCGTCAGGGACGACAGAAGTGCCCTCGACAAGCATCGGGTCTGTCGTCGCTAAAGCGACTTAAGCCCTTTTTATTATTAACTCCCAGCGTTAAAACGCTGGGCTATTTTCAGAGGGCAAGTTCACGCTAAACAAAGATCGTAGGATCGTTCGCGGGGGCCCATCCACTTACGTAAGCCTGCTCATCTGCGCGATCACTTCTATCTCGGCCGTTTGCGGGAACATGTCGCAGGGCGTAATCGAAATGACGGAGTATGCCTTCGTTAGTTCAGCAATGTCGCGGGCGAGCGTCGGGGGATTGCATGAGACATAAATGAAATCACTCGGACCATGTTCCAAAATCGCCCGGCGCGCCTCCGATGAAAGACCGTCGGCTGGCGGATCAACGATCAAGCTCGTGTTGCTGGAACGATTCTCGGCCAGGAGCCTGCGCAACTCCGTGGCAACATCCCCCGCTATATAGGTCTCGGCTGAGCCAGCTTCTTTTCGGGCTGCTTCAATAGCGAAACGATCCCAATCCACTCCAATGACGCGTTCGAATTGAGAAACCAGTCGTTTGGCAAAAAATCCGGCCCCGCAATAGGCGTCCACAAGTAACCCGCCGCGGTTGAACATTCCGGCGATTCGTGTTGCGATTAAATCCGCAACCGCATCGTTGGTTTGGGCAAAGATTCGGCTGCCGCTTTGCGCGCGTAAGGTGTAGTGACCATCACGAACGTGTGACGAACGTAACCTGGCCAAAGCTTCGTTAACTTCAGCCGCAGCGATCGGACACTGCGCGATATCCATTATCCGGTGACCCGATCTTTCGTAAAATCCAACGACGCGATCCTGCGCGTGAACGGTGATTCGGTTTCGGTAACCATAGGGAAGGGGAGATGGAATGATCGGTTGCATCGGTGGCGCGGTGAGACGTCCGATTCGCCGCATGGCCTGCTCGACTTGGTGAGCTTTCAGTTCCAATTGGTGTTCGTAACGAATGTGCTGATAGCTGCAGCCTCCACATCTCCCAAAGTAGGGACACTCCGGATTCGTTCGATCCGGTGAGGCTTCGATGACTTCGACCAACTCGGCCTCAGCGAACTGCTTTTTCTCTCGTGTGATTGTGGCCGTGACGCTTTCCCCGTCGATGGTGAACGGAACAAAGACAGCCTTGCCGTCGGCGCGGCCAACACCTTTCCCGCCAAAGGCTACGTCATCTATTCTGAGATCAAGGCTGTGCATGGATCGATATGGGTGACCCCGACACTAATACCTACCCGTACCGAAGGCATCATCCGTTTTGATCTGCCAGAGACTCCATGCGCTGGGCGCAATTTTTGAAGAGGGAAAGCCAATTCATGCAGAGCGTCGTGCGACGCAGGTGGTTCATTCCGAGTAGAAAGAGACAATATGATATACCTGATCCCAACTGCTCTCATTGTGATGATTGTGCTCTATGCAGTTATCATTGTTGGATGCTCGCGGCATCCTGAATGGTAGACGCTTTGTAGTAGCACTTCTGCGAAACGCCCGATCCAACAATGCTTGAGATGACCAATCACGCTCCGAAGCACGTTTGCTCCCGAAGACCGGGATGCTCGCAAACGGCATGTTCTCTGACGCACGGCGCCGTTAACCCTCCACGGTTCCAGCCAACCCGGAAGCGCATGCCGCTCGGCCAATTCCTATTCGAATATCTTCATCAATGTGGCGTGCGCCATTCGTTTGGTATTCCGGGTGATTTCGCGCTCCCGACTTTTGCATGGCTCGATAAGTCACCGATTCAAAATATTACCATGACCCACGAGCCGTCGGCTGGGTTTGCGGCGGACGCTTATTCTCGAATCAACGGGATCGGACTGGTGTGTGTTACCTACTGCGTTGGTGGCCTCAATGTTTTAAACGCCATTGCCGGTGCATACGCTGAGAAATCTCCGGTTGTGGTGGTGAGCGGAGCTCCGGGGAGAAAGGAACGCGAGAAGGATCCTTTGCTTCATCACAAAGTGAAGACATTTGAAACGCAGCGTCGGATTTACGACGAGGTTACGGTGGCGAGGACCGTTTTGCTGGACGAACACCGGGCGGCTGAGGAAATCGTTCGGTGCGTTGAGGCCTGTCTTAAATACAAACGGCCGGTCTATATTGAAGTTCCGCATGACATGGTGGATTGCGAGATTCCGCTGGATGCAATCTCTCATCGACCGCCGGAGACATCTGATTGTGAAGCGCTCGCGGCCGCAACTGAGGAGACGTTGTCCCTGATTCGACAGGCAAAGAAACCGGTGATCCTGGCGGGAGTCGAATTGGCGCGTTATCACACGGCGAACCTGGCCTTACAGATGGCGGAGGCGATGAATATTCCGATTGCGGCGGGCCTTTTGAGCAAGAGCACTGTCCCAGAGAATCACCCTCTTTATTTGGGAGTGTATGGTGGCGCATTGAGCAGTGACGAACACGTTCGCCGGTACGTTGAATCGGCTGATCTCGTTTTGATGTTGGGAACGTTCATTACCGACATGAGCATGGGGTTTTACACTGCGAAACTTGATCGCCGTCGAACTGTGCTGGTTACCTCCGAACAGGTGACGGTTCAGTACCATCGTTACGACTCCATCCAGTTCGAAGAGTTTCTCGTGGCGTTGAACAAATCCCAAATAAGCCCGAAAGAGTTTACCCATCCCAATCCCCAGACGGCTCCGCTCCCATTGCGCAAGGACGAACGGTTTGATCCACTGAGTGCAGCTGATGTGTTTCGGATTCTTTCGTTGCACCTGGATGAGCATTGTTGTGTTGTGGCTGATATCGGCGACGCAATCTTCGGTGCGGTCGGTCTTCGGAGCGATAAGCAGGCGCAGTTCATCGCTCCCGCATATTACATGTCAATGGGCTTCGCTGTTCCCGGTGGCATTGGAGTGGCAATGGCGACTGAAAAGTTGCGGCCTTATATATTAGTTGGGGATGGCGCCTTTCAGATGACGGGCATGGAGATTTCAACCATGGTCCGGCTCCGGTTGAATCCCGTGATATTAGTTTTGAATAACGACGGTTACGGAACAATGCGCCGAATTCGGGAAGGTCGTTTTAACGTGATTAGCCAATGGAATTACAGCCAGGTTTGTGAAGTTGTCCGTGGGGGAGAAGGAATCACCGTTACAACCAAAGACGAACTCGATCGGGCGCTGGCCGGGGCCCGGACATCGAAGCAACTTTGCCTGATTGAAATCAAATTACCGCGAAACAGTGCAAGCCGGCAGCTTGTAGAAATCGCCGATGAAGTTCGCAAGATTCGCGGAACAGAAATCATTCCGCCAAGGTCTGAACTGCAGTAAGTTCGCCGCGGTCAGTAAACTCGCACGTAAGGATATTTCGATTCGTTGCCGAGCTCGGGCGGAAATTCCTGATATCCTCCGTGAATATTAGTGATATCGCCTGGGAGTAAGGGATAATAGGTGCGGTGACCGTTTGGAACGGGGAACGTGAACAGTTCCAGGATTCCTGTGTGAAATCGCATCCAGCTTCGACCGAGCCCGCGAACAACGCCATAGCTGGCTGCAGCGTTGTTGCCTTCTCGGTCATTAATCTTTGCGATCGTGTCTGGAATCTCTGTTACACCAAAGGCAAGATTGGATAGGCCGCGTCCCAGCTTTCGGGTCGGACCGTAGTCATTAGCAGGAGGATCTTGAATATCGGCTAGCGCCAGTGTGGCGACGCCGGAGATGCAAACAGCATTAACGAGGAGTTTTTTCATAGGGGGATGAAAAGGAAATACCAACTCCAATTGCTGAACGCAATGATTATGCGACGGCTAATTTTTCGGGGGAGTGGCGGCTCGGTTCTGTTTACGCGTGGCGAGGAGAGAAAGGCTAATGGTCAGACTCAAAATAACGATGATTATTACCAGAGATAGCCAGGTCGAGATCAGTTCTCTGGCCAGAATCATCTTCGTCCCGACGAACCCAAGAATAATGGCTAACCCGGTCTTCAAATAAATGAACCGATCGATTACGCCGCGCCAGAAGAAAATAAAGGGAACGCAATCCAAGAATGGCACAAACATTCGAGGTGTAGATAATAAATTGGTCGGTCGTGATGGCGAACACGGCTGGGATGGAATCGACCGCAAAGATCAAGTCCATGACGTCGACCAGAATTAAGACGAGCAGCAACGGCGTGAACATCAGTCGCCCATTAACCCGAACCGCAAAACGGCGGTCGTAAAATTCCTGCGTCAGCGGAAGCATTTTCCGGCAGAAACGCATGAAAAAATTTTTCTCGAAATCGAGTTTAGCATCTCGATCGAAAAGCATTCGGACTCCGGTCAGAACGAGGAAAGCTCCAAAAATGTAGAGAACAAAATGGAATCGTTCCACCAAAGCTACCCCCAGCCAGATCATCGCTCCGCGCATGACGAGCGCGCCCAGAATTCCCCAGACCAACACTCGATGCTGCGAGACGGCGGGAACGCGGAAGTAATTAAAGATCAACACAAAAACGAAAATGTTATCGACACTCAACGAG
The DNA here is from genome assembly GCA_963751725.1 of uncultured Verrucomicrobiae bacterium. Taxonomy (GTDB): domain Bacteria; phylum Verrucomicrobiota; class Verrucomicrobiia; order Chthoniobacterales; family UBA10450; genus AV80. Next base: position 61,458 of record CAVVVQ010000030.1, on the reverse strand, counting down.
TACTCGATGACGTAGCCGGTCAGAAAATCGAGGCCATCCTCGGCGCCACGCCTGTTCCAAATCAAGGCGGCAAAACCCAATGAAAGTATAACCCAGATCAAACTGCGCAGTGACGCCGCCCGTAGACTCAATTCGCGATCGCGCCGTTTGAAACTGATCAGGTCGACCGCGAGCGCAATAAAAATGCCCGCGTGAAAGGCCACCCAAAACCAGATGTTGGTGGTGTTCGTGGACACGGCGCAGACCGTTCCATGCGGTCCTTAAGGTCGCAAACGGCAAAGCAAATCGGTTGAATGCCCTTTCTTAACTTGGGCGAGATCCGACCCCCTAAATTCGCCCAAAGAAAGCCAACCCCAATTTTCATTCGCACACGGAGACGATCTTCGTAATTTGTTCGACTCGCATGGATTCAGAATTAGAAAAGCTCGTTGAATCGGGAAAGCTGCCAGCACGCGCAGCGGAACAAATCGAGAAACTGAAGCCCGGGGCGTATTGCTTGCACAAAAGCTGGGGATTCGGTCGCGTGGCTGAGTGGAGCCTTCTCTTTAATCAGATTTTGATCGATTTCCCTGGTAAGAAGGGGCACGCGATGCAGTTACAGTATGCGGCGGAGAACCTTTTGGTCATCCCACCGGAGCATTTCCTGGCCAGGAAAGCGAACGGCCTCGCCGCGGTCAAGGACCTGGCACGACAAGATCCGACCGCGCTGATGCGAAACGTCCTGGAGAGCCTTGGCGGGTCCGCCACCCTGTCTCAGATCAGTCAGATGATGATTGGCGACCTGTTTACCGAGCCGGAATGGAAACGCTGGTGGGAGTCGACCAAGAAACTATTGCGAAAAGATGGCCATTTCCTTCTCCCGGCCAAAAAGAGCGAGCCGATCGCTTTACGGACCGAGAAAGTGTCGCGCGGTGATGAGTTGATTACGTTTTTTACTCAGGCACGGCAATCGAAAGATCAGACGGCTGCGCTTGATCAAATCATCAAGTTCCAGGCTGAGTTCGAGAACCCGGAGACGCAGCTGCAGCCGATCGTAAATGCGATTGAAGAAGTTGCCGCGCGAAATCAGCGGTTAAATCCAGCGTTGGTGTTCGAGTTGGTCATGGCGCGCGACGATTTGATCGAGAAAAGTCCTCAGCTCAAAACGACAAGGGCAGACATGACTTTGTCACGGTTAATCTCGGAGGAAGAAACTCGGTTGATCATGATTCTTCCCAAACTTCCAGCAGCGAAAGAACGTCGCGTCTTGCAGGCGATGCCTGGGGCACTCGGAGCAAAATTGGAAGACGCGTGGACTTCAATTAATGCAGAGCGATCACGCACGTGCGGTGCTGCAACTCCCTCGGGTCTTTGCCGAGGCGGGGATGGGCGATGAATTACGTTCATTCTTGAACCAGGTAATTCGCGATCACTCGGTCACGAGTGAAACGCTGGTCTGGCTTTGCAAGGAACGCAGTGGTGAATGGCGAGATCTGATCACGCCGAGTCTTTTAGGAGCGATGCTTTCAGCCCTGGAACGGGATCAGCATAACGAAAATAGCCGCGGAAGCCGTTTGCGCGATCTGTTGCTGGATGATCGCGAACTGATTGGTGACATGTTTACCGGAGCAGAGGTTGGGGTGGCGCGGGATGCGATGCGACGCCTGATGTTGACCCCCGTCTTTGATGAGCTGACGAAACGTTCACTCCTTGCCCGGATCATTAGACTTTATCCCGAGCTCGAAAGCGTCATTTCCGGCGAACAGAAGGAAGAGAAAACCGCTGCGCTCGTTGTCTCATGGAGCAGCCTCGAGAAACGGAAGGTCGAATTCGAAGAACTCGTTAACAAGAAGATTCCGGAGAATAGCAAGGAAATCGGAATTGCGCGTTCCTACGGAGATTTGCGCGAGAACTTTGAATTCAAAGCGGCGAAAGAGATGCAGGCCGTTTTGATGCGGCGCAAATCCGAATTGGAAACCGCGCTCCACAATGCTCGGGGCACCGCGTTCGAAAATCCCGATACCTCTCAAGTCTCGATCGGAACGATTGTAACTCTGAAGGATTCTAATTCGGGGAAGGAAGAGGTTTATACCGTGCTCGGTGCGTGGGACGGCGACCCTGACCGTGGTATCATTTCGTATCAGACCGCGATCGGCCAGGCGCTTCTCGGTAACAAGGTTGGGGATACGGTTACGCTGACTAACGATCACGAAAGCAGTCAATTCACGATTATCTCGATCACACCCGCGCCGGTCGACGTTACGCCTCACGATGTTTCGGTACCCGAAACCTCAGAAGCGATGGCCTAGAATAGGTCCGATACGACTCATAGGACCTATTGTCGTTGCTGGACAATAGCGGGCCCTTCAGGGAAAGTTGCTCCCTGGCTTTATGAACGACCCAATCTTTGTCGCGCAAGGGGCGCAACCTATCTATTTGCTGCCGAAAATGGCGAACCGCCACGGCTTGATCGCAGGCGCAACCGGTACCGGCAAGACGGTTACCTTACAAACTCTGGCGGAGAATTTCAGTGCCCGCGGGATCCCGGTATTCATGGCTGACGTCAAAGGTGATTTGGCCGGTCTCAGTCAGCCCGGAGCGAACAGTCCTAAAGTGGTTGAACGCGCTGCCGAACTGAAGATTGCCGATTTCAAAGGGGAAGCCTGCCCAGTTGTGTTTTGGGATGTATTTGCCGAGAACGGTCACCCGGTGCGGGCCACCGTCTCTGAAATGGGGCCGCTCCTGCTTGGGCGTCTCTTGAACCTGAATGAAACGCAGACCGGCGTTCTCAATATGGTGTTCAAGATCGCCGACGAAAGCGGTTTGCTCCTGCTCGATCTGAAGGATTTGCGCTCGATGGTGCAGTACGTCGCTGACCATGCGACTGAATTCAAAACACAGTACGGAAACGTTTCCGCCGCCAGCGCCGGTGCAATTCAACGCGGTCTACTTGAACTCGAAACACAGGGAGCAAACAAGTTTTTCGGCGAACCAGCTCTCGACTTGGATGATCTGATCCAGACTCAGGGAAGTCGGGGTGTGGTCAACATTCTCGCGGCGGAAAAGCTGATGCAGCAATCCCCGAAAGTTTATGCGACGTTCCTTCTCTGGTTGCTTTCCGAATTGTTCGAGCGCCTGCCGGAGATCGGTGACCCGGAAAAACCAAAGCTGGTTTTCTTTTTCGATGAAGCTCATTTGCTTTTCGACGACATCGAACCGGCGGTTCAACAGAAGATCGAACAAATGGTGCGACTGATCCGATCGAAAGGCGTCGGTGTTTATTTTGTCAGCCAGAATCCGCTCGACATTCCGGACGTAGTTCTCGGCCAACTCGGTAACCGGGTTCAACATGCATTGCGCGCGTTCACACCGCGCGATCAGAAGGCGGTGTCGGCTGCCGCACAAACTTTTCGGCAAAACCCGAAACTGAAGGTTGAAAAAATTCTAACTGAATTAGGTGTAGGGGAAGCGCTTGTCTCGATGCTGGAAGAAGATGGCAAACCGGGAATAGTTGACCGGGCCAAGATTGTTCCTCCACGGAGTCAGGTGGGCGCCATCACACCTGAACAACGGAAACAGGTTATCCAATCGTCCAGTATCGCAGGTCATTACGAGAAAGTAGTCGATCGCGAATCGGCTTATGAAAAACTTCAGGCGCGTGCTGGAGAACGAGCGGAGAACGCAGGAGCGATACCGGCAACACCTGGCGCATCTGTTCCAGCCAACGCTAAGCCCGGTTTCTTTGAGACGATCGAGGGGATCTTCAAACCGACCATTGGACCGCGTGGCGCCGTTCACGACTCCGTCGCAACGACTATGGCAAAAAGTGCCGTGCGCGCGGCCAGCAGCCAGATGGGGCGTCAGATCATGCGAGGAATATTAGGGGGCGTGATGGGCGGCAAGAGTCGGTAACGTGCCATTGCAGCAATGGGCGAGCTGCAAAGGCCACGGATCTAACACGGATTAAACACGGACAACACAGAGCGCTTTCGGTCATTCCGTGTCTAATCCGTGTTAGATCCGTGGCTCAAGAATGGTAGGCTAAAGGCGTCGGCGCTCTGATTACTTTTTGGCGTCTTTCTTCGCGCTCTTGTCAGGCTTCACTTCCACGCTCTTGGCCGTCATGGTGTACATGATCGTTACTTTTTCGCCTACTTTCAGATCGCCGGTAACTTTCGTGTTTGCGTCGCGATCGACCTCAAAACGTTCTTTCCCCTTCATGACCACAATCATGTTGTCGGTGACTTCCATGACTGGCCCCGTGACCTGATAGCTGGTTGCCCCAGCAAATGCGACTCCCGACATGGCAATCGCCCCCGCAGCAATCAGACTAAACAATTTGTTATGGTTCATACCGTGATAAAACGGCGGAATCGGCAAAATATTCAAGCTTTTTGCGTCGCGAATCATTGACGGACGGTGGAGTTGTAGTGGCGCTTCTGCGAAGCGCTGGGAGGTCTTTACGGTCGTGAAGCCGGCCAAGCTGTCGGTCACGCCACATATCGGGGAGCTTCGTCTACGTGGTCAGCGTCGGGCTACAAGGTTCTGCAATCCCAACGGGATTGAGTCCTCCAGCCCAAGGTTGGCCGCTCTGCGGCCTACCCTGGGTAATAATGCCCTAACGATTTAACCCCAACGGGGTTGCGTCGCTCACGCTCGATTTCGCTTCCTTCTCGACTCTCAGGTTGAAACAACGCGTTCCATTACTCGGGCGCAACCCCGTTGGGGTTGATTCCTGGCCCAACTTGTTCCCAGGGTTGCTCATGCTGGCAACCCTGGGCTGGAGGACGAAATCCCGTTGGGATTTGGTTGACGCTAAATACGGACCGCTTCCCAGAAGCGCCACTACAGCTGTGCTCCCTCCTTTATTCTTTTCGGCAATCCGATAAACTCTGAGGCATGCCGACCGTTTCGCTGGGAGATATTGTAGATTTTGTGGGTGGTAGCTACGCGGGTGACCGTGAACGCGAAATCAGCGCCGTTGCACCCTTAGCCAACGCTCGCCCGGATCAGCTGAGCTTTCTCAGTCATCCCAAATACAGCGCGCAACTGCCTCTGACGAAAGCGGGGGCGATCCTGGTTGCGCGAAGTCTTGAGGGACACGATGCGCGCTGGATTCGAGTCGATCATCCATACTTGAGTTCGCGCGGGTGACGAACCGATGGTTCGGCAAACGTCCCATGCCGCAAGGGGTGTCGCCTCAGGCTTCGATTTCTGCAACGGCGAAGCTCGGTCCGAATGTGGCTATCGGTCCTTTTGTTACCATTGGGGAAGACGTTGTTATCGGAAGCGGCTCTACAATTTTTCAGGGCGTTTCAATAGAAGCGGGATCTGCCGTGGGCAACGACACCATCATTTACCCGAATGCGGTCATTTACGATGGGACACAGATTGGTCGTCGCTGCATCATTCATGCAGGCGCCATCATTGGTTCGGATGGATACGGCTTCACTTTTCACAATGGCAAACATCACAAGATTCCACAGATTGGGATTGTTCGGATCGAAGACGACGTGGAGATCGGTGCTTGTACGACTATTGATCGAGCAGCGCTGGGTGAAACCGTGATTGGCGAGGGGACCAAGATCGACAACCTCGTGCAAATCGGACACAACGTGAAAATTGGAAAGCATTGTCTTTTCGTTTCACAGGTTGGCGTTGCCGGATCCACCGAGTTGGGTGATTACGTAGCTGTGGGAGGGCAGAGTGGCATTGGCGGTCACTTGAAAATTGGTAACCACGCTCAGATCGCGGGTGGGAGTAGTGTTTTCGGAGATGTGCCGGAAGGCTGCAAAGTGATGGGCGACCCGGCTGTCCCGATCAAGGAACACGTGCGGAAACAGGTGGCGATTAAGCGGCTGGCGCAAAAGAAACAGTAATCAAGAATGCGAACCGTCAGTTTGAGGTAACAGATTGATACCCGCCTGCGTCCCGTCTTCGCGGGACTAAACAGCGTCGCAAGCGGATTAAGTACGGATTTTTTCATGAGAAGGGTCATTGGATTGTTAGTGGTTGGGCTGGGGATGATGATGATTGGGGCGCGAGCCAAAGCGGATCCCGAGGTCGTGGTCGCGATCCGTTATTTCCAGGCAAAAGGAGAGAGCCATTCACATCTGTTTTTGTATCGCGAAGATGGGAAGCTGATTCGCCAGTTGACGAAGGAAAATTCCGGGCAAGACCAGGATCCAATTTTTTCGCCCGACGGTGAAACCATCGTGTTCACGCGAAAAATCGGCGAAAACAAATCGGAATTTTGGAGCATCGAACCAAAAGGATCTGGGCTTAAACGACTCGAAACCGCCCCGGAATGGTATTCAAGCGCGACGACTTCGCCTTTTTTCGAATGGCCCGATTTGGATTCTGACTCAGATCCCAATGCGCCTGCCTTCGGTGAACGTAGCCCGACGTTTCGAGCGCCGGACGACTCGGTTGAGCTTGTCCTGCACGAAGTTAAGGAGGACGAGGATGATTCCATCAACGGACTTGGACATGGGAAACATTACCTTCTCCGTGACCTAAAGACGGGAACCGAAATCGAGTTTGCGAAATTGCCCGGTTTTGAGGGCGCGGCTGATCAAATGCGGTTGAAAGGGAAGGACGATCGTTTCTTGCTGGAACCGCCGTTGCGCCTGGCCTTTTTTGTGGTGCACGTTGGCAGCTCAGATGGTGATACCGATTATGCGCTCGATCTGACTAGTCACCGACTTGTTCGGCTGTCACCGAACTTTGCTGCGCCGTTTCCGTTGCCTGGTGATCCTGCGTTTCTGACGATGACATATATGCGCTATTTGCCGTTGCCCGGGACCCAGAAGACCGTGAACTGCAGTTTCCTGGAGCGTTGGGATTTCGGTTTGAAAAAAGTTCGTTATGCGCGCGGGAATGAGCCGGCGATTTGTTACGGTGCTTCCATGTATCGGCCAGGAAAAACGCCGGCGGTTACTGTGATTCGTAAGGAAGGCGAGTAGCCTTAAAAGCGCCTGTAGCCACGGCGCTTCTTGCCCGAATCCGCCATCGGCGTATTTGGAGTCCGGCTGCGCGTCTTCCGCTTTTCGTTCGACGTCGATAGTGGTGCAGATATGGCATACAGGCCCCTGCCTTTTCACAAAGCGGCGGAGCACCGCCGCACTCCAAAAAACGCCGATCCCGCCGGCCCGTCCTCCACGGTGGGCAGGCAGGGCCGTGGCTGCAGCGCGGGGCGCGTCGACGATACAGTATTTGACGTAGATCTTCTTGCTTCTCGGGGGGGCGGGTTCTAGGACAAGTGCCAACCGCAGAACGTTCATGTTGGAACCCACGATTCATCTCACCCGTCTCGGGCCGTCGTCCCCGCGAGTGTCGCGCTCCGGGCCGGCCATTGTCTGGTTGCTGGCCGGGGCCAAGGTCCTATTTCATCTCCTTATCGCAGGCCGATACGGAATCTTTCGGGATGAACTTTATTATCTCGCCTGTTCCGAGCACCTGGCTTTCGGTTATGTCGATCAACCGCCATTGGTCGCAGTCATCACCTGGATCGCCCGCCATCTTTTCGGTGATTCCCTGATTGGTCTTCGATTGCTTCCCGCCGTCGCCGGTGGCCTAACGGTATGGCTGGCTGGAAAGTTGGCCCGGGAAATGGGTGGCCGCGCTTTCGCGCAGTCGCTGGCTGCTCTTGCAGTTTTCGCCGTGCCGATGTTTTTGATCATGCATCACTGGCTAACCATGAACGCGTTCGAGCCATTGATCTGGCTCGGTTGCGCCTGGTGCGTGGTTCGCGCGACCAATCGGCGTGACCCGCGGTACTGGCTCTGGTTTGGCATTCTGCTTGGACTCGGAATGGAAACCAAATACAGCGCCGGATTCTTTGGTTGCGCGGTCTTGATCGCTTTACTTCTCACGCCGCAACGCCGTTTTCTTACCAATGGTTGGATCTGGCTCGGTGCCGGTGTCGCGCTTTTGCTCTTTCTTCCCAACCTGGTCTGGCTGATTCGTCACGATTTTCCGTTCATTGAATTGATGCACAACATTCGTTCCGGCAATCGGGACGTGGTCCGCGGCCCGATCGCTTTCATTGCGGACCAGGCGATAATTTTGAATCCGGTATTGTTTCCATTTTGGTTAGGCGGACTTCTTTGGTTCTTTTTCGGTCGGGAGGGACGGGAATACCGCATTCTGGGTTTGGTTTATCTGTTGCTCCTGATCACTTTTATCGTGCTCAAGGGGAAGAATTATTATCTCGTTCCGGCCTATCCAATGCTTTTGGCCGGAGGCGCGATTGGTCTTGAAAAAGTAACAGAACGACAACTCAGGTGGAGTCGCAGCGTCTATGTTGGATTGGTGGTGTGCGTCGGCTGCCTGCTTGCGCCGATCTTTTCACCGATCCTCTCGCCCGAAAGCTTTGGCATTTATCAATCAAAAACACTGGGACTTGAACCACCCAAGGTGGAGAACCAGCCGACGGGTCCGTTGCCGCAATATTTTGCCGATGAATTCGGATGGGAAGCAATGGCCGAAGAGGTGGCTCGCGTTTACAACGCTCTCCCACCGGAACAACGAGCCGTTACCGCGATTTTTGCTAACAGCTACGGTCAGGCTGGGGCGATCGATTTTTTCGGTAAGAAATACGGCTTACCGAAAGCGATCAGCAATCATCAAAACTACTGGTTTTGGGGACCGCGTGATTACACTGGCGAAAGCGTGATCGTTCTTGGCAGCGATGGAAGGGGCGATCGCGAACATTTCGCCAAGGTGGAATCGGTTGGGCAAACCTATCATCCGTATTCGCGGCGTGACGAACATTTCGAAATCTTTCTCTGTCGCGAACCGAACATGGCGCTAGGTGACCTATGGCCAAAGATCAAGAAGTGGGACTGACGTGACGGGTACCTACAGCAGAGGTGTGCTTCTTAGGGTTGGCTCTAGGCCCGGTGTAAGGGAAACTTAAAGTTCAAGTGCAAGTCCCTAATGGAAAGCACCACAGCGATTCTTCTGCGAAAACGAAAACTGAGCGACACCAGTCTGATCATTTCCTGGTGCACCGAGTCGCTGGGCTGTATTCAAACTGTCGCCCGTGGCGCGCGACGGCCGAAAAGTCCGTTTACCGGAAAGTTGGATTTATTTTTCGAAGCGGAAATCCAGATTGTCCGGAGCCGTAAATCCGATCTGCATTCCCTCATTGAAGTCGCGTTGAAAAATCCTTTTGCTGGGATTCGTGAAAACATTCGTCGAACACAAGCGGCTTCCTATTTCGTCGAACTGATCGAGCTGTGCACTGAGTCTGATCACCATGAGCCGGAACTTTTCGCCCTGTTGCGTCGCGCGTTTGCTTATCTCAATGAAAAGGATCCGAACCTGCGCGCGATATTGCATTTCGAAACGGAGTTGGCTCGAATTGCCGGGGTGCACGACGATCGAATGTTGAAAAGCGATCCCGCATTGGCTTTGGCGAATTTGTTTGGTCGATTGCCCCGATCCCGAGAGGAATTATGCAACAGTCTCCTAACCCGGACCGAAGCAAAGTAACGGGATCGTTACTTTCTCCGGTTTGCGGGGTAGAGTTCGGTTGAGGCAACGTTTAGGATGAAATCTTTGCGCCTACTAATTGCGATTGCAGTGGCGGTAGTGGCCGCGGGTCCGAATGTCATCGCAGGTGAACAACTTAAGATCGATCCGACCAAATCGACGATTACATTTAAGGTTAGGCATCTCCTTGGGAGCGCGAAAGGCAAGTTCACCAAATTCAGCGGCACACTCGATATCGACCGTCAGCATCCGGAGGAATCCTCGGTTTTAGCCACGATTCAAGTTGCCAGCATTGATACCGGGATCGTTAAGCGTGATGAACATTTGCGGAGCGAAGAGTTTTTTAATGTTCAGAAATTTCCGGAGATGACGTTCAAGAGTCGGCAGGTCAAGAAGACTGGGGCAAATGCCGGGCAAATCATGGGAGACCTAACGATGCGTGGTGTGACGCGGCCGGTAACACTTCAGGTTGCACTGGCCAGTTCTCCGGAATCAATTTCGAAAGATCGCTCCTTGCGCTGGCGAATTACAGCTGGGCCAATCAAACGAAGTGAGTTCGGTTTGGTTTGGAGTAAGAGCGTGGAATCAGTGTCGATGATTGGTGACGAGGTAAACATCGAGATGGAGATCGAGACCGCGCCGTAAAACGCATTGCGGATTTCGGATTGCGGAAAGCGAAGACGCAATCGTTGTGGCCACGGCCCTGCTTGCCACGCCGTAGCGAAGCGTAGGAGGGTGGGCCGTCCGATATTGGCTTCGCATCTGAACATGTCGGGATGTAGGATCGACCCGTGTCCTAACTCTCCCTTCTCAAGAGAGAGGGTGGGGTGAGGGTTGTTGCCTTTGGCTCCGGACCGCAAGACACTCGGTTTAATAGCGGCGGAACACCGCCGCACTCCAAGACGTGGCCGATTACAAACAAAACTCGACTCCGCAATCCCAGATCATCCTGCCGACTGAATCAATTTGCGGTGAAACCGCCGGATGGTAATATCCGACCTTCACGTAATTTTCCCCGCACAACACCAAAGTGAAAAGACTGATCAAACGCCAGGTTCCAGCAATCCCTTCGAAAATTGCGCTCGCCACATGCATCCTCTTGAGCCTGACCATCTCGGCTCTGGCTCAGGACTATGGGTTGGATTCGCGTGATCCGATCGGTCCCTATCTGAATAACGTCATGCCGACCACCAGTGCTGGACTGTTTCCGGCCGTGCTTTCCGCGACCGGCGCCTTCACCAACCTCGCGACGCTTTCTCCCGTCACCGGGATCATTCCTTTCAATGTCAATTCACCACTTTGGTCAGATAGCGCTCACAAAGATCGCTGGTTTGCGGTCCCCAATGATGGGCCTCCCTACACACCGGACGAGCAGATCGATTTTGTTCCAACCGGTGAATGGTCGTTTCCCGACGGCACGGTTTTCGTCAAACATTTCGAACTGACGGTAAACGAAATGACTGGCGCTCGAAAACGGCTCGAAACGCGGTTGCTCGTTCGTAAAGCCGGCGGTGGTGTTTACGGCGTCACTTACAAATGGCGCCCGGACAACACCGACGCCGATCTTTTGCCCGGCGCGCTCGACGAGGATATTCCGATTGTCACCAGCACCGGCGGGACACGGATTCAAAAATGGAGTTACCCCAGTCGCGGTCAATGTGTCGTTTGTCATAACACTTTCGCCAATTTCGTTCTTGGAGTGAAGACCCATCAGATGAATGGGGATTTCACTTATCCGTCGACGGGAAGAACGGATAACCAACTTCGGACCTTTGCGCACCTTGGTCTGCTCAATCCCGCACCTAACGAATCTGATATCCCGAACTTTCTTAAGTCCGTGTCGATTACCAATACGAACGCTCCGGTCCAACTCCGGATGCGTTCCTGGATCGACTCGAACTGTTCGCAATGCCATCGGCCGGGCGGATTCGGTCCAGCTTACGATGGCCGATTCTATACGCCGCTGGCGGATCAAGCGTTAGTCAACAATGTCGTCATCTTCCGCGACCTCGAGGGATCAGGCCTTTACCTGCGCGACAACGCCTTGGATGACACGAAAGATGCCGCCACTGGCTAAGAACATGATCGACGAAAACGCGATGGCGAACCTGCGACAGTGGATCGCAAGTCCATTCGAAGTGCTTTCAGTTTATCTCTATCAGGATACGAGCCATTTGGCCGTCAGGTTCAACAGTCATGTTGATCCGACGACAGCGGCGGTCGCGGCCAATTATTTGATCTATCAAGGCGTGACCGTTTCCGCGGCGCAGGTTGGTCCTGAACCCGACACAGTGATTTTGACCGTCTCGGGCGTGAGTCAGGAGCAAAGTTACATTTTGACGGTAAGCGACGTTCAGGATACAGCGCCGTCCGCGAACACTATCTGGCCGGGAAGTCAGACTAACTTTTTTGCTCGTTATGAGTCCACACCTACGGGGCGCGGTTGGCCAACATTTCGACCCGGCTCAGTGTTGGCACTGGAAACAATGTCTTGATCGGTGGTTTCATCACTCTCGGCGGTTCCGCCAAACGAGTAATGATCCGGGCAATTGGCCCATCGTTGGTCGGAATTGGAAATGTGTTAGGCGATCCGGTGCTGGAATTGCATGACGGGGCCGGGGCCTTGATCGCAACGAACGATAATTGGGCGGACAACTACAATCGCCAGGAAATTGTCGATACCACGATCGCGCCTACCTCCGCCAATGAGTCCGTTATCTTAACTACCCTTCCGTCCAGCAGCGGCAGCGTGCCTTATACCGTGATCTTAAAGGGCTTGGACGACACGACCGGAGTCGGCGTGGTCGAAGTGTATGATCTCGATCGGGCTTTCATATCCAAACTGGCCAACATCTCGACGCGCGGTTTTGTTCAGACCGGCGAAAATGTTTTGATCGCGGGAACGATTGTTGGTGGCCCGGCCATGCAACGGGTTTTGGTCCGTGCCATCGGTCCGTCGCTTTCCGTTCGAGAATAAACTTCAGGATCCGACTCTTGAGTTGCACGACGGAAATGGCGGCGTAATCGAAGCTAACGATAACTGGATCGATTCGCCTAATCGCCAGGCCATTATTGATACAGACGATTCCACCGACGAATGATTTGGAGTCGGCCATTCTCGCGACTCTTCCCGGTAATAACGCGGCTTACACAGCGATCGTTCGCGGAGCCGGCGAATCTACCGGTATCGCGAATGTTGAGGTCTACGCGCTACCACCTCAGTAGTAGGATCGGCTTTAACCACTAGTGGTTAAAAACTGATCTCCCACCACTTCCGCAGGTTTTCCGCGCCCCACGAATTTTCCGCGCTCCATTACCACTACCTCATCGCATAGCGCCGCCAGTTCGTCGCCGTCGTGGGTAACGTAAATCAATGGGATTTGAAATTCATCTCGGATTCGGAGCAAAAACGGGATCAATCGTTTCTTGAGCCGCGAGTCGAGATTGCTCATTGGCTCATCCAGGAGAAGCAAGCGTGGCGCGGAAAGAATAGCGCGGGCAAAGGCAACGCGTTGCTGTTCGCCACCTGAGAGGGTTGCGGTGTCGCGTGGGAAAAGGTGAGTAATCTCCATCACTTCGGCAACATGTTCGAGGCTCGTTAGCGTTGGCGTTCCCTGTTTGTATCCGTAAACAAGGTTGTCCCTGACATTCAGGTGTGGGAAAAGCGCGAGATCCTGCGGAACATATCCGATGCGGCGAAGGCGAGGCGGAAGATCTAACCGTGTTGCCGCATCGAAGAGTATTTGATCATCGAGCTCGATTGTTCCTTTGGTCGGCCGGCGAAGGCCGGCGATCAAATCCAGCAAGGACGTCTTACCTGCTCCGGAGGGACCAAACATTCCAACGATTGGTTGGTCGAATGTGATCTCGGCTTCCAGGGTGAAACTGGCTAACGGCAAACGAATCTCGTGAAGACGAAGTTTCATGTCGAACGTTTCCGGGTCGAAATGATTTGGCCGGAGAGAACCGCGATAAAAACTATTGCGATCGAAACAAACAGAAGCGGTATTGCGGCGCGCGTCATGGCCAAGTTGGATTTCTTGATAAATGGAGAGCGAAATGGTCATGGTCCGGCGCGGAATCATTCCCGCGACTACCGCCGTTGCCCCGAATTCGCCCATCGCCCGGGCAAAGGCGAGAATTGCGCCAGCGACAAGGCCTCGGGAAGCTAAGGGCACGGTAATGGTAAAGAACACTCGCCAATTGCTCGCGCCGAGTGTTTTCGCGATATCTTCCAGGCGCGGGTTAACTTCCTGAAACGCGCTTTGCGCAGTTCGGACAAGCAGCGGAAACGCCATTACGGCGCAGGCGATCACGACAGCGCGCCAGGTGAAAACTACATCAAGACCAAAGGTTCGCTCGAGCATTGAACCTATCGGGCCGCGTCGACCAAAGAGCATGAGTAAGAGAAGACCGGTTGCTACAGGTGGAACAAACAACGGCAGCATAACCAGTGTTTCTACGATTGCTTTTCCTGGCCACGATCTTCGCGCTAACAACCACGCGAGCGGAATCCCAAACGGCAGAATTATTATGGTGCTAAGGGCCGAGACCTTCAGGGTGAAGAAGACAACTTGCCACGCTTCACTGGTCATGGCGCCATTGCTACTTCGTTACGATGAATCCAAACTTTTCGAAGATCGAGTGCGCGGTTGCCCCGGCGAGAAACTCTTCGAATTTCCGGGCACTTTCGGGTTCCTTCGATGATTTGGTCACCGCGACAGGATAGGAAATTTTAGGCCCGTCGGCGGCGGGGATTTCGACTGCGATCTTCACCTTTTTCGAGATCAACGCGTCTGTTTTGTAAACGAATCCCGCATCGACATTTCCAGATTCAACCGCCGCCAACGCCGCTCGAACGTTCTCCGTTGGGATGATCTTTCCCTTAACCGCATCCCAAAATCCGGCCTTTTGCAGGTATTCGCTGGCATAAATCCCGGCAGGCACGGTGTGGGTTCCGCCGAGGCGATCTTCTGGTAATCGCGTTTGGTTAGATCGACGGATGACGTAGGAATCATCGTCGCGTCAGTTGCAACGACGATAACAAGCAGATTGGAGAGCAGACTCCGTCGCGTCCCTGCGAGGAGGAAATTTTTCTTCTCCAAATCGTCCATCTTTGCTTCGTCAGCCGAGAAAAACATGATCAGCTGGCGCGCCTTCTTCGATTTGGCGAGCCAGAAAATTTGAAGCACCGAAGTTGAAATGAATTTTGTCGTCACTGGTTTTTTCGTAAGCGGCACCAATCTCTTTCATCGCGTCAGTCAAACTCGCAGCGGCTTGCACCGTTAATTCGGCTGCCGGAACGCTGCTCTGGAGAATTATGGCCAGAGCGAAGATGAGAACTCGTGTTGTCATGAAACGGATGGAGCAATCGAGGGTTTGGTTGGAACTGGAGTGACCAGGTATTGTTTTGCCAGAATAAAAGTCACGATTACCGGCAAGGACATAACAAATGATGCAAACATCATGATTCCAAACGGAGGGATGCCGAGTTCTTTTGGAAGAGATTCAAACAAGGCTAAGGAGGGAGTCGCCAGCGGGATTGATCAAGGCGGCCAGAAACGGGAACGCTGTGGCCATCACAATCAGGAAACCGATCACGGTGAGCTCGCGCTTGATTCGAGGAAACACGACGTGCCGGAAAATTCCCCACCATCCGCAGCCGTCCATTCGGGCGGAGTCTTCCAGTTGTCGCGAGAGTGTCGGTGCTTTCAGGCAAAATATGACGACGGCAAATGCGGAAACGATCGAGTTGCTGAAACAGATGACAAAAGACGCTGGGTAACGCGGAGGTGGAATAGTGGAAGCCGGTGAAGGCAGGAACGATCCAAATTATTTGCGCTAAAAGGATTGTTATGAGCACGCCGACCAAGCCGCGTTGGTGCCAGCGCATTCGCATAATCGCCGACGCCATTAGGGAATAAACCGCGAGGAGTCCAATCAGATTAATGACGAGGACTATCATCGAAATGGTAAGTGGATCCGACATGTAGGGCGCAGGTTCTTAACCCGCTCGATGGCTGACTTCAAGTTTGGCTGCTGTTGTAGCCACGGCCCTGTGGGCCGTCGGGTATGGACTGCGGTGGCAAAGCGAAGCGTCGACACCGCTTTGGGATGGAGATGAGAGCCAAGTGAAAGCATTGCTCTGTGGATAGGCGAAACTTTGCGTCCTAATCACCGGGCACCTGGCCCGACCCCAAAGCGGTGTCGCGCTACGCTTGCCACCGCAGTCCAAAATGCGGGCCACTCACCGAAAAATATTGAGCAGGACCGCAAGACCGACGAACCATTGGATTGCCAATGGAAATCACGCCGCTCGGAGATTCAGCATTGATTATTCGCGTCGTTAAAGATTTCGGGGCGGATCCGAATCGTTCGCTCGACCTCGTCCTGGGGGTCATTCGTCGCCTCGAGGCTGCCGCGATTCCAGGAGTCATCGAGTTCGCTCCAGCTTATTCTACCGTCTCGGTCTTTTATGATCCGACACGAATCGAATCAACCGTGACCTAACCACTCTCCGTTCGAGGAACTTGAAACGCGACTTCAAGAAGTCCTGAGCCAAACTTCGTTCAAAACAAAGAAACCGGATCAAAACCCGATCGATTGAAATTCCGGTTTGTTATGGCGGCGAGTTTGGTCCCGACCTGTCCGATGTCGCTCGCAATGCCACTCTGAATGAAAAGGAAGTAATCCGTCGCCATGTAAACGGAAATATCGCGCAGCTTGTGTTGGATTTGTTTCCGGATTCCCGTTCTTAAGCGGATTGCCGCAAGAACTAACCACCCCGCGTCGAGCGTCGCCACGAAAGGAAGTGCCAGCCGGTTCGATTGGAATTGGCGGCGCGCAAACAGGAATTTATCCGACCAAGTCACCGGGGGGATGGAACTTGATCGGCCGAACTCCGTTGCGTCTGTTCGACGCGCACCGTAATCCGCCCATTCGCATTCGTATGGGAGATCATGTGATTTTCCGCGAGATTTCACCTGCAGAATTCAACGCCCTGATAGAATGAATGTATTAATTCAATCGGCTGGATTCCTGTCATCTGTGCAGGACCTCGGGCGCAACGGCTCTCGAAAGTTTGGGGTCCCGGTTGGCGGCGCATCGGATTGGCACGCACTGCGAGTTGCGAATGCCTTAGTTAACAATGAGGACTCGGCTGCTGGAATTGAAGTTACTCTCGGACGTTTGCGCCTTCGTTTTGAAGATGAGCGATTGGTCGCTTGGTGTGGCGGTCCATTCGATGTTCGGATCGGGAACGAAGTGCTGCCTTCGGGGCACGTCGGCCTTATTTCGAAAGATGAAGAGCTAACAATAATTACGCCTAAATCAGGGTCGCGCGGATGGCTGGCGATTTCCGACGGAATTGATGTTCCGCTGGTCTTGGGCAGTCGCTCCACTGATCTCCGAGGTAATTTCGGTGGCCACGAGGGCCGAGCACTGCGCGACGGCGACCGGCTTCCGCTGGGCAAGTCGACCGCGTTGCCGGCACATCTTGCTCGGGAGTTCGCGCGTCGAAAAATCACGGCTTGGTCTGCTCCCGGTATTTGGTCCACCATCACGCCGGAGAATCGCTTTCTCCGAATTATCCGGGGACAAGATTGGTCCAGCTTTACCACCGAAACTCAAAAGGCCTTTGTTTCGACTCCTTTTGCTGTGATGCCAGATTCGGATCGAATGGGTGCGCGGCTGGAAGGGGCAAATCTGACCCGGACGGAATCGGGTGACCTTCTTTCAGAAGCAGTCGCTCCCGGGACGGTGCAGGTTCCGCCAGACGGCAATCCGATTCTCCTGCTCGGAGATTGCCAGACGATTGGTGGTTACCCCAAGATTGCGCATGTGATCACGGTGGACCTGCCAATTGCCGCTCAACTTTGGCCGGGTGAACAGATTCGGTTTCACGAAGTGGCCTTGGCTGAAGCGCAGGAGTTATTGCGTGAACGGGAAGCCGATTTTGCGCGGTTCCGGATCGGGATCGGACTACGGTTAAGATGAAACTGCAGATCGATCTCAACGCTGACATGGGAGAAGGCGCGGCCACGACGGGGAGCTGTTTACGCTGGTTACTTCCGCCAGCATCGCCTGCGGATTTCACGCAGGCGATCCAGTCTCCGTTCGCGATTCGATTCGCGCTGCGTGTGAGCATGGGGTCGCTGTAGGCGCGCATCCGAGTTTTGCCGACCGCGAAAACTTCGGCCGCAAAGAAATCAAGCTTCCGGAAGGGGAAGCTTTCGCGATCGTGGCCTATCAACTTGGCGCGTTTTTGTCGATGGCGAAGGCAGTAGGCGCGCGTGTGAATCATGTCAAAGCGCACGGAGCACTCTACAACATGGCGGTGCACGATGAAAAACTGGCAAACGAAATTGTGCGCGCGGTGGCAGCGACCGATGTTTCGTTCTGCCTATTTGCTCCCGGTAACAGTGCCCTCGAACTATCGGCGCGATCCGCGAATATCCGGGTTGTGCGCGAGATTTTCGCTGATCGAAATTATTTATCGGATGGATCGCTGGTTCCCAGAACTCGTCCGGACGCCTTGTTACATGATCCGGAAGAAGCTGCTCTGCGGGTGATCCGAATGTTGCGTGAAGGAGTTGTTCGTTCAGTGGAAGGAAAGGACGTAGAGGTTCAGGGGGAAACGATTTGTCTGCATGGCGACTCACCGGGCGCGGTCCAATTCGCCCGGTCACTGCGCGAATTCTTGAGAAGAATGATGTTCAGATTCAGGCTCCGGTTGGATGATCAGATGTTTACCAACTGTTCTATTCGACAATACTGATTTGTTTCGGATTTCGATCTTCGAATTCCGGATTTTTGACGGACACATGTCATCAGAGCACTGATCATAAACTAGTTCGCGGCCTTGGTCCGCTTGACGCGACCATGATCGTGGTCGGCTCGATGATCGGGTCCGGGATTTTTATTACTTCAGCTGAATCCGCTCGATTGATCGGCGCGCCCGGATGGTTGCTTTTGGTCTGGGCTGTGGCCGGTCTCGCTGACCATAACCGGTGCGCTTTGTTGTTCTGAGCTGGCAACGATGATGCCGCGCGCGGGTGGTGTCTATGTTTTTCTCCGTCAAGCCTACGGACCGGCTGTCGGTTTTCTTTTTGGATGGACGCTTTTCTTTGTTATTCAGACCGGCACAATCGCGGCCGTGGCTATTGCCTTTGCCAAGTTCACTGGTGTCTTTCGTCTCAGCGGTTGGGCCCGACCATTATCTTCTCTCTCCAATTGTTTTCGGTGGTTACGCCATCAGTCTTTCGACGGAGCAATTGGTGGGCATCGCGCTGATTGTCCTGCTCACTTGGAGCAACACACGCGGCCTTGAGACCGGCAAGTTCATTCAGAATACATTCACCTTCGCGAAAACGGCCGCGCTTCTGGTGCTCATTCTTATTGGGCTCTCTCTCGGCTGGAAAAATGAGATGTGCGGCGTTTTCGTCGGACTGGTGGAATTCGTGGCGGAACGGCTGGAATCCGCAGGAAGCGCAAACCGGGTTCACTGTTGTTGGCGGGCTTGCGCTCGCCTTGCTTTTCGGAAAGGCCATGATTGGTCCATTGTTCGCGCAGACCGCATGGACGAATGTGACATTCATCGGGGGCGAGATTCGCGATCCTGGACGTAACCTTGTTAGGGCGTTGCTCGCCGGCTGTGGACTGGTCGTGGTCCTGTATCTTCTGGCGAATCTCGCTTATGTCGCGACCCTTCCGTTCGATGGAATTCAGCATGCGCCCCAAAATCGAGTTGCGGTGGCGGCAATGAATTCGGTGTTCGGTCGAACGGGCGCAATGGTGATGGCAGCCGCCATTATGATTTCTACCTTTGGTTGTAACAACGGACTGATTCTGGCCGGAGCGCGGGTTTATTATGCAATGGCTTGCGACAATTTGTTTTTCCGGCGGATCGCAACGATCAATGCGCGGAATGTTCCAGCAGCTGCGTTGGTGGCGCAGGGGTGCTGGGCGTCGTTCCTGACGCTTCCACGCACAGTGATCAGGAATCCGGAAACGGGCGCAGTGAGCTATGGGAATGTCTATACACAGTTGCTTGAGTATATCGTCTCGGCTGATCTTGTTTTTTATCTGCTGTTGGTGATCGCGGTGATTGTGCTTCGTCGGAAGACGCCGGATGCCGAACGTCCGTATCGCATGTGGGGTTATCCAGTGATCCCGATCATATCGATTGTTATCGCCGGACTATTGATCGCTGGACTTGGCGTGGCTCGCGCCGACGACGTCCGGGATTGGGTATCTCCTCGTTTTAACCGGTATCCCGATTTATTTTGTCTGGCGCCGCGGGTATGCGACGAATACCTAACGATCTTGAAGGTCCCTGGAAATTTCGAAGGCGCAGCTGATTTGGTTAGCGTATCGATTGTTCCTTGAAAACTAGCCTAGCGTTTTAACGCTGGGGGCCGCGCTCATAATCATCATTGAGTCCGATAGCCGCCGGATGACAGAAGCGCCTTCGAAAGCATCGGACCTGTCGTCCCTCAAGGGACGACGTCTTTTTTTTATTATCCACCCAGCGTTAAAACCTGGGCTATTTTCAGTAGGCAAGTCCGGCGACTCTTCGGGTCATCGCGATTCGAGACTCGTGATCTACTCGTTACCCTCTTTCAGTTCCAACTCGTCTTCGTCTTCGATCGGGGCGGTCTTTCTTGGGAAGTCCATTTCTTCGTCGACGGAACCCGGTTTCACTCTAATTCCAATCAGCTTCCACACGTCATCTTCGTAGAGGAATTTTAGTGCGAAGGTAATCTTGTAAGGCTTCGTCGGGTACCAGCCATTGACGACGAGATGCCCGTCTTCATTAATGGCCGGAGCCGGCTCGAACATCGCTTCCAGCTTTGTGATCCCTGAAAGATCAATCTTTTGGTCGATGAGCGACGCAAAGATCCTAAGCAGCTGTTCTGAGGTGACCTCCTTTTTCCAGGCGCTCGAGATCTGTTCATGGAACCAATCAAAGTTCTGCGACTGTAAGGATTCATTGAACGAAAGGAGGGTCTTGAGAACCAGACTATCAAGTTCGGTCCCGGTCGGGACCTTGTCGGTCTCATCTCCGGCCGGGAACGCGCGGACGTTAAAATCCAGCAGTTTCCACTTCGATGATTCGGAAACATAGGAGAGTTTGAAAGCGACCCTGTTTGGCTTGGTTGGATAATGGCCTTGCAGATTGAGGACGCCATCGCTGTTGATTAAGGGAGGAATATCGAACACCGGGTCGGAGGTGGCGATGTTTGAAATGTCGTAGTCTTTATCGATGAACGCCCGAAAAGTATTGGTGAACTGATCGAGCGGAATCTGTTTGCGACGCTGTATCGACAGTTTGCCCTCGTGGAATTGGCCGAAGTGTTTCTGTCGAACCCCATTGTTGAAGGCGATAAGCGAATCGAGAACCAGGGCCTTCAGTTCTTTCTCTGGCGGTACCTTAGCTTTCTCTGGCGTTACCTTGGGCTTTGCTCCCTGAAGGAGAAGCGGGCCAAAGAGAATTAGGATGAGAAGTAGTTTGCGCACCGCTTTTGACGCTCAGGACAAAGCACGGCGGCGTCAATTGCTTTGTCACCAACTTAGGTGGGGTTGGTCACAGCCATTTTGGTGCTGGCACAGCATAGGCTCCAGAAATCAAGTGCTTTAGGTGTGAATATAATCGAACGATATCGAGCCAATAGGGCGTGCGAAATCGAGCCGCCAGTCAAGTCGACTGAGCCTTCGATCCTGCCAGAGTTGAGACCGAACCGGCGGGGGGACACGATCAAGCCTATCCAGATTGATCTCTCACAATATGAGCAACTGACGCGAGCACTGCGCCCGTTGGATTCGCTCTTTGTGGAAGATTGCGAACTGGGAAGTCTTGAAGCGAACGTTCCTCCCGTCGGACACGAGCTCAGAGTTCTGCCGGATCCAGAGGCCCATTCGTCTTCGTCTGACGAAGACTCGCTCAGCACCCCTCTTGTCTAAGACTCAGACCAACCAATAAGGAAGGTCGCCGGGGAGATTTTGTCTCCTGGTGGCTCGACCGAGTTGTAGCTAGGCCACAACGGGCCGTCGCGGTATCAGCGCAGCATCATGGTTGGCAAGGTCGAAGAAACGGGATGCTCTTCACGGGACTCATTCTCCTCAATCTCGTTGGTCTTTCTTGTTCAGGGAACGCGGACATCTGACGGTCCCACAGGGCCGTGGCTACAACGGCAGCGCGTTTGTGCACCTAATTCAACCTGAGGTGAAAGTTAAAGTGAAAGTGCATGTGCATGGGGGAGCGGCAGAGAGGATTTGAGGTGAGGGTTTCCAGACGATTTTTCGTTGCATCTGGTGGGATGAATACCAGCTTGGTGTCCGTAATTAACCAACACAGCCATGCAAAGACGCTCTCTTCTCTTACTTTCTCTCTGCGCATCTCTCTCGATCTCGTCGGCGATCGCGCAGAATCTGCCGAACACCACGCGGCTTCTCCGGTTCCCGACCGTAAACGATAGCCAAATCGTTTTCTGTTACGCCGGCGAACTTTACACTGTGCCTAAGGAAGGCGGCACTGCCCGTCGACTGACTAGTGGCCCGGGCTACACTTCGTTCCCGCGATTCTCGTCCGATGGAACTCAGCTCGCCTTCACGTCGCAATACGATGGGAACACTGAGGTCTACGTTATGCCAGGCGAAGGCGGTGTGCCGAAGCGATTAACCACCACAGCGACTCTCGGCCGCGACGATGTCTCGGACCGAATGGGGCCGAATAACCTCGTCATGACCTGGCAGAACACCAAACCGCAGGTCGTTTTCCGTTCCCGAATGAAGAGCTTTAATTCCTTTATTGGCTCGCTCTACAGCGTTGGGATGGATGCCGAGCTTCCTCAACAGTTGCCGGTTCCTCGCGGCGGGTTTGTTTCGTTTTCGCCCGATGACTCTAAGATGGCTTACAACCGCGTTTTTCGTGAGTTCCGAACATGGAAACATTACCGAGGCGGAATGGCCGATGACGTTTGGATCTTCGATTTCAAGACCGGCGCAATCCAGAATCTGACAGACAATCCGGCGCAGGACATCTGTCCGATGTGGGGCTCGGATAATCGGATTTACTTTGCCTCCGATCGCGATGGCCGAATGAACCTTTATTCGACGGATCTCACCGGCAAAGACACAAAACAGCTCACCACCTTCAAGGATTTCGATATTAAATTCCCATCGATTGGGAAGGACTCGATTGTCTTCGAACAGGCGGGCTATATCTGGCGTTTTGATATTGCCAGCGGCAAAGCCACTCCAGTTCCAATTGAAATCAAGGAAGACCTCGCTTCGGGACGCGCTGCTTTCATTGATGCCTCCAAGAACATTGAATCGGTTAGCACCGCGCCTGATGCGCAACGAGTGATCGTCGTCGCGCGTGGCGACCTGTTTTCAGTGCCAATGAAGGACGGAACAGCGCGCAATCTGACCCGAACTTCGAATGCGCACGAACGCGATGCGGTTTGGTCGCCTGACGGGAAGTGGATCGCCTACAATTCGGATGCTACCGGCGAGAATGAACTCTACGTTCGTTCTCAGGATGGAAAAGGTCAGGCCCAACAGATCACGAGCAACGCCGATACCTATTATTACCAGGTAACTTGGTCGCCGGACAGTAAGAAGCTGCTCTGGAGCGATCGAATGCAGCGGTTGCGTTATGTCGATGTGGCGAGCAAGGCCGTGACGCAAGTGGATCAGGATAAGGAAGGCGAGATCTCTGGATACGACTGGTCACCAGACAGTAACTGGATTGCCTGGTCACGCCCGGAGCCGAACGGCACCAATAAGGTTTCTCTTTATTCCTTGGCGGACAAGAAGACGACGGCCGTGACCGATGATTGGTATTCGGCTGATAGCCCAACTTTTAGTGACGACGGCAAATACCTCGTGATGACTTCAAGCCGCGATTTCAAACCGATCTTTGGGCAAGTGGATTTTTCCAATGTTTATCGAGATCTCGATCGTGTTTATCTCGTTACGCTGGCCAAGGATACTGAAGCGCCGCTCGGTCCACGCAGTGATGAAGTCGGTAAGAAGAAGGGGAAGGATGCCGACAAGAAAGAGGCCGACAAGAAGGATGCTGAAAAGAAAGGCGCCGGCGATCAGAAGAACGATAACGACAAGAAATCTGGCGACACCAAGGAGAAGGAGGGAAAGAAGCCAGTTGTGGTGAAGGTTGATCTCGACGGGATCCAGGATCGTATTTCTGCTCTCGATATCGCGCCCGGCAATTACTCAAACCTGCGAATGGTTGAAGGCCGCGTTTTCTATCTACGACGGACAATCGCTGACGACGCCGCAGAGGGCGACGATGACGGTGGCCCAGGCGATCGCAAGTATCATCTCTGCGCTTTTAGTCTCGAAGACCGCAAGGAAACCGTCCTGGGAGACGTTAACTCCTACGAGATAAGCAATGATGGCAAGAAAATGCTACTCAAGATCAAGAAGGATTATTCCATCATCGATCTCCCGAAAGACAAACTCGACATAAAAGATCATGAGCTGAAACTGAAGGGGCTCGATCTTCAACTCGATCGCCACGCGGAATGGACCCAGATCTACAACGAATCCTGGCGACAGATGCGCGATTTCTTTTACGCGCCGAACATGAACGGGGTCGATTGGAAAGCGATGCGGGACAAGTATGCCGCGTTGGTTCCATTTGTGAATCACCGCAACGATCTCACCTATCTGCTGGGCGAATTAATCGGTGAACTGAACAACGGTCACGCCTATGTGGGAGGCGGTGAGCGGCCGGAATTGCAGCGGATCAAGCTCGGTCTACTCGGAGCCGAGTTCTCCCGGGATCCTGCGAGCAAGGCCTATCGAGTCGAAAAGATTTTGCCGGGTGAAAACTGGACCAAGGAAGTGCGATCGCCTCTCGCTGCCATCGGTGTGAATCTGAAACCGGGCGATTACATTCTCGCCGTCAATGGTATTGCCGTTTCCAGTTTGCCAAACCTTTATGACGCATTGATTGGGACCGCTGATAAACAGGTCGTCCTGCGCGTGAACTCGAAGCCTTCCGACGAGGGCGCTCGCGACGTGACCGTTGAACCTATCGCTGACGAATCCCCGCTTTATTACAAGCAGTGGGTGCAGACGAACGTCGACATGGTAAGCAAGAAAACCAATGGCGAAGTCGGTTACATTCACATCCCTGACATGGGTCAGGGTGGCCTGAACGAGTTTACCAAACAATACTTCCCGCAGCTCAAGAAGAAGGCGCTCATCGTTGATGTCCGCGGCAACGGCGGTGGTTTTGTTTCCCCGCTCGTGATCGAACGGCTCCGGCGCACACTCGTTATGATCGAGATGGCGCGGAACACAAATCCGCAGACTAATCCGCCACAGACTTTCACCGGGCCGATGGTTGCGGTCTGTGACGAGTTCTCCGCTTCGGATGGCGACATTTTCCCGTACCGTTTTAAAGCGATGGGGCTCGGCAAATTGATCGGGAAACGCACTTGGGGCGGTGTCGTCGGAATTCGTAATCCGCTGCCATTGACCGATGGCGGTCAATTATTCCGGCCGGAGTTCGCGCCATACTCGAAAGATGGCAAGGAATGGGTCATTGAAGGCCACGGGGTGGATCCAGATATCGTGGTTGATAATGATCCGAGTAAGGAATTTAAAGGCGAAGATCAACAGCTCGATCGCGCGATTGAAGAGATCTTGAACGACCTGAAGACGAAACGTTATGACTTGCCGCCGGTACCGCCGTATCCGGATCGGAATCCGGCCAAGGGGAACTGATGTCGCGTTGCGAATAGCCAGACAGATGCGACATTTGTAACGATCCAACCTCCTATGAAAGCTTTACGTTATTTCTTTTGTGTCGTGCTCCCGCCCGTCGCGGTCTTGTTGACTGGACGGATAGCAAGTTTTTTCCTGAGTCTGATTCTGACATTGTTAGGTTGGATTCCGGGAGTAATTCACGCCTGCCTGGTGGTAAATGATTACCAGGCAGAGCATCGGCGGTGAGTTTTGGGTTGCAGCCACGGCCCTGTGGGCCGTTTTGTAGTGGCGCTTCTGTGAAGCGCCCTGATATCGACGTGACCGCCACTATGCGGCGCTCGAGACCGATCCAAGCCAACTCACCGGGCGTCTTCGCAGAAGTGCCACTACAACTGCGCTGTCCGAAGTCAACGGTACGCCAAAGATCCCGGACGGCCCGCAGGGCCGTGGCTACACTCCAAAATCAATCCGTTTTCGGTGCCAGACCGGTTACGATGTTCTCAAAACGTTCTTCGCCTCTCAAGGCGTCCCACGTCGGTTGGAGCTTCAGAAAACCGTAGCTGAGATAATTCGGGACCCGCTCAATCATCTCGATCTTCTCGATCGCGAGATCCTTTTCATCGGTCCAGGCGATAGATTTGCGCCAGGTTCACCGCCAAAGCCACGCCATCGATTGCGTCTTTGGAAATCGGCAACAATTCGCAGGCACGTCGTCCATTTTTCAGCGCTTCTTCCTTATTCCCGAGGCCGGCTTCAATCAGTCCCAAAAGACTTAATCCCGGAGCAAAATCCGGTTGGCTTTCGAGTTTTTTCATTACCGCAGCCTTCGCCTTCCCGAACGAAAATTGCGCTCTGTTTTGGTCGTTTTGCCAGCGCGCAACAACACCCTCCCAGTATGCGGCGGGATAATTGACCCCATTAATAACCAGGCCGTCGCGCGGATAGTTTCTCAATGCGCGTTCCGCAGCTTCCGGAGTTCGTTCGCACAGAGCATATCGAGGATCGTCGACATCAGAGGCAAGGGACGGGTTTTCCGAAAGCAAAGTCGATAGCATGTTTTGGAAAGGCACAATGTCCGCGCGCCATTCCAGTTCCGCTTCCGCTCGATAAATTCGGGTAGTCGGATCGCCTGGCACAACGGTCAATGCTCGCGTGTAAATCCGTATCTGATCCTGGTAACGCCGCTGCGCTTCATAGGTCAACGCCATCTGTTGCAGGATGAAAAAATTCCGCGGATCGAGTTCGAGTGCGCGCTCCAGGTTTTCGGTTGCTTCCTTCCAATGTCCCTGGCGACGGGCGATGTAACCGGTGTATTCGAAAACCTCAGCGTTGTTAGGCATGGTTCGACGCGCACTGGTTAGTTCAGTTTGCGCTTTCTCGTAATCGCGAAACCCGTGATAGTAATAATCGGCCAGAGCCAGATGCGCTTCGCCTGAATCGGGCTGAATTCGGAGCGCAGTTTGAACGGCCATATTAGCGAGGGCGAGGCGGGCCGGCGTGTGATCGTGTCCTTGCCAGTAGATCAACGTATGCACCTTCGACAGCTTGCACCACGCTTTCAGGAGCTTCGGATCGCGTTCGACTGCTTGCTTTAGTAATTCCACCGCCTGCGGCAATTTCTCCGCCGCGCGGAGTTGATCGGATGTATCCGCATAAAGCGCCTGGGCTCGCAGATAAAGCTCGTAGGCCACCAGGTCGGTCGTGAGCGGCGTTTCGATCGCAGATTTTTCTTCGTCAGAAAGCTTGGCGTGCAGCTGATCCGCGATTGTTTCAGCGATCTCGCTTTGGATGGCGAAGACGTCCGCCAAATCGCGATCGTAACTATGCGCCCAGAGATGTGCATCGGTCTTGGCGTCGATCAATTGTGCGTTTACGCGTACTTTGTTATTCGCTCTTTGCACGCTTCCTTCAACGATGTGAGTGACGCCGAGTTGCTCTGCAATTTCGCGAAGGTTACGCGCGACGCCGCTCTTATATTGCATCACGCTCGTTCGGCTAATCACCTTGAGATCCGCGATCTTGGCCAGGTCCGTCAGAATTTCGTCCTGAACGCCATCTGCAAAATAGGCGTTCGCTTTTTCTTCGCTCAGATTTTCGAAGGGCAGAACAGCGATCGATTTGCCTCCCGATCCGGCCGGGTGAGCGATTGGAATGGATTGATTGTTAGTTCGGTAAGAAAAAGCATAGAAAGTGGCGCCAAGTAACACTGCCAGCACCAAGACTCCGCCAAGGATCCAGAGGGTCTTGCGATTTGAACCGGTCGATGGTGCAGTGGGTCGCGCGGATTTCGTGGTTTCTGCGAGGGGTTTGCCGCTAATTTTTGTCGGAAGAGCTGCGTTGCCGAGTGTTTCGGTGAAGAGATTAACGAGCCCGAGTTTTACACCATGTTTCACTTCGACTTCGCCGAGATCATGGAGTCGCTCTTTCCATCGACTGAATTGGCCGAGGTCATCCGCGATCCGTTTCGAGAGCAGGATGTGTCCGGCATCGCCACAATCCATTACGCGTTGCGCCATATTAATTCCTGTCCCGGTCACAATCGGCTGATCGTTCACATCGATAACTGAACTGACCGGGCCGCAATGGATTCCCATTCGCACCTGGACGTGTGGATTCTTCCGAAGGCCTTCCGCGATTTCGAGCGCGCATCTGACTGGCGCTTCCGGTTGATGAAAGAATGCGAGAGCGACGCCGTCGCCGGACGGAAGTCGTATGAGTTTGTCGGCTGATTCCGCGCTCTGGAACGCGGCGGATCCGCGAATGATCCGGTTCAGCTCATTCAATACTTCGCCTTGTTCGTTGACTAGGAGCCGACTGTAACCAACGACATCGATGAAGAGCACATAAGCGATCTCCATCTCAAATTCGGAAGGCGTCTGCTCGGGCATCGGGTAGTGTAATCGTTCTTTGGCGTCACTCGACTCGGAATTCAAGAGCCAAGGCTATTGCGGATATGGCGCTGAGCCGGGCCGTTTTCGTGTGTTTTTTAGCCACGGATGGACACGGATTAAACACGGACAACGGTCAAACGGCGGAGCTCGAGGCGCAAAAAATCCGTGTTTAATCCGTGTTAATCCGTGGCTCCTGCCCAGCTGATATTGAAGCCGCGCCTCCGCCGCCAAATAGGCTACGTGTTGCTTCCAGCCAACTGCAATCTTTCGGCATCCGCCTTCAACGCTGTTATCACTCCGCCGATCACTTCTTCCAACGGCATTCCCAATTCTGCTGCGCCGCGAACGATGTCATCGCGATTGACTGCGCGCGCGAACGCTTTGTCTTTCATTTTCTTTTTCACCGAAGCGACGTCCACCTCATGAATGCTTTTGGATGGTCGGACTCGCGCGACGGCCATAACAAATCCGCTCAACTCATCCACTGCATAAAGTGTTTTCTCGAGCGGAGTTTCACGAGTAACGCCGGAGTAATCGGCGTGCGAAAGAATCGCACGACAAATATCCTCGCCCCATCCATCCTCACGCAAGTAGGCCACGCCAACGAAGGGATGGCCTTCGGTGGAACTCTGTTCCAGGTTCGGATGCTTTTCGTAATCCATGTCGTGGAGCAGACCGACGGCTTCCCACAAATCCGCATCTTCACCGCGCAATCGTGCGAAGTGTTTCATCGAATCCGCGACCGCGTAACAGTGCCGGCGAAGACTATCCGATTGAACCCATTCATGAAGGAGTGACAAGGAGCGGTCGGAAAGCGTAGTCATGGGACAGATACTAATTGATAAGCGCGCAGCGGTCGTGACGCAATTGTCGAGCCGATTCGTTGTTGCACCATGACTCACTGACTAGTAAAATCGCTCTGTGATGGGCGTTAGGCAGAGGTTTGTTTTGGCTTTCTCGTTTGCGATAAGCTTACTCGCCGCGGTCTCGGCACAATCAGCTGTCCTCATTGTTAGTAATACAAACGACGCCGGCCCGGATTCGCTCCGTGCGAATGCAGCGGCGGCATTGCCGGCAGACAGGATCCAATTCAATATTCCCACAAGCGATCCGGGCTATTCTAATGGCGTCTTCACCATTACGCTTACAACGGGTGAAATCGTGATCGATAAGGATCTGACCATCCAAAATGTTTCCGGTGAAAACATTGTCATCAGCGGAAATCACATTAGTCGGATCTTTAACATCCTGGCCGGCACGGTTGCCATTTCGGACCTCTCACTGATCAACGGCAAAGCCCAGGGAACAGGTGGAATTCACCAAAGGGATCCGGGCATGCCTGGAGTCGGCGGCGCAGTCTTGAATCAGGGGACCCTGACGATTACGCGCTGCACCTTAAAGGGTAACACTGCGCTCGGCGGTCTTGGTAGCTCGGATTTTGCAGGGGCCGGACCGGGGGGAGATGGTATCGGTGGCGCCATCGCGAACCAGAACTCACTTTCGTTAGTGGCCTGTACGTTGGTGGACAACTCGGCTTTGGGTAGTCAGGGTGGAGCGGTAGAACACTTCCCTTGCTATTGTTGGGATGCCCAAATGGGCGGAATGGGTTCTGGAGGCGCGATTCATAATGCGGCAACTGGCGTCCTTTCACTGAGCAACTGCACGATCGCGGCAAACACTTCCGCTGGCGCCAACGCCCGGGTCCTAACGGACACTTTTGTCATTCCTGGTGGGGTCGCGCAGGGAGGCGGCATCGCGAACTTTGGTAACCTAACGATGTTGCATTGCACCGTTGCTAACAATACCGCCGTTGGAGGCGCTTCTGCCTCTGGCGGTTCTTTTGGGGAATTGAATGGTGGAGCGAGCTCTGGAGGTGGCCTGTATTGCGCATCTGGATCTGTCGTAACTATCAACGACGCTATTTTGGCTCCTAATCGAACAGACGGGGGGGCGCCAAGCGGTGCACCAGCTGTCGCTGGGGTTGCCGCAGGGCCGGATGTAAATGGCGAGGTTGCCAGTCAGGGACATAACCTTCTTGGACGTTCGGATGGCTGTACTGGTTTTACCGCAGACGATCAACAGGGTGGAACGACCGATGACACCGCGCTCGATCCGAAGCTCGGCCCTTTGGCCGATAATGGCGGACCGACAGAAACTCTTTCGCTTTTACCAGGGAGCCCTGCCATTGATCATGCGGACCTCAATGGACCAAGCCAGGATCAACGCTACTTCGTTCGAAATGGTCCGCCGGATATAGGCGCCTTCGAATACCAGGCGACGCAACCAGTTCACCTCGCGAATATCTCGACTCGGTTGTCCGTCCAGATCGGCGACAACGCGATGATTGGCGGATTTATCATCGCCGGAACGGAGCCGAAGAATGTTATCGTTCGTGGGATTGGCCCTTCGTTGCCTTTATCTGGTGCGCTGGCAGATCCGGTTCTCGAGATTCACGGTCCGACCGGTGAACTCATCGCAAGCAATGACAATTGGAGGGATGGGGAAACCACCCAGGAAATTATCGGGAGCGGATTGCCGCCGGCGAATGATTTGGAATCCGCCTTTTTGGGCACTCTCAATCCTGGAGCGTACACCGTAATTGTGCGGGGGAAGGACGACGGAACGGGTATTGGTTTATTCGAAGTTTACGATCGAAGTCCGGCCGTTGACTCAAAATTGGCTAACGTCTCGACGCGCGGTTTCGTGGATGTCGGTGATAACGTGATGATTGGCGGCACTATTGTTGTGGGAACGAATCCGCGGGTGCTGTTGCGTGCGATTGGTCCGAGCCTGACGAATCTCGGTGTGCCGAACGTTTTGGAGAACCCGGTTTTGGAATTGTATGATGGCAATGGCCAACTGATCACTGTCAATTACGATTGGCGCGACAATCAGGAGGAGCAGATCATCGCGACGGGGATACCGCCATCGAATGATCTGGAATCAGCCATAGTGCAGGATCTTGTGCCCGGCTCTTACACCGCCATCGTGCGGGGAAACGATAACACGATCGGCGTCGCGGTAATCGAAGTTTACAGTCTGAATTAGGTTCGGGTGCTGGTTCGCCTAGTCGTTCTTTGGTTTCTCAGAATCAAACGTCTTGCGCAGTGTGCCGGTTGCGCGAGAAACCATGTCACCGGCTTTTTCTCTTGGCTTTTGGGTTTCGGAGTGGAGTTGATCGATCGCGCGATCCATGGCGGCCTTAATCGTCGCGGCTGTTCCACCTTTCTCGTACTCGCGGACGAGAACTCCTTCCAATTTGGAAATCACACCGTCGACCGTGTAATTCGGGTTGATCCTTGGTTCCTCTTGCTCGTGTTGTTTAAGCGCGCTGTAAACGTCGATTACTTTTTCGCTGTGTGATCCCCACCTGAGCACGCGATAGAAGAGGGCACCTTCACGGTCGCCTTTTGAAATGAGATCGATTATCGCCGCGCCCAGTGAGATCGGCATCAGGGCGAAGTCGCGCACGTTATCGAGAAACATCTTGAGCTGAAAAGCAAGGACATCACGCAGGAACTTCCAGCGCTCTTGGCGATCGGTCTGAAGAGCAGGGGATGGCGAGGGCGGCGTCATAGGTGTTAGGTTCAGCCTACGAGATTATTCAGAAAAATTCGATCCTTGAATTTGTGTTTCGGTTTTTCCGGGAAATCTGCCACCCTCCGGAATTGTGAAGGAACCAAACGTATGAAACAAACCATTCTCTCTTTTGTTGCGGTCTTCTGTCTCGCCGCTGGAGTCAGGGCTGAAACGGCGCCGGACGCGGCCGAGCTGACCAAGTTATTGAAGGAGTTCCTGGCCGGTGCCAGTCAGAATGTAGCGGCGACGCACGAACGTTTCTGGGCGGAAGATCTGATTTATACCGGATCATCCGGGCGCCGGGTCAGCAAGGCTGACATCATGAAGGAAGTGCGTGCGGAAGGAACGCCGAAACCGGGAGATGAAACCACGATCTTCACCGCGGAAGATATTCGAATTCAGCAGTACGGTGATACAGCAATTGTTGCGTTTCGTTTGGTCGGAACAACCGAGAAAGCTGGCAAGAAGGAAATTAAGAATTACCTCAACTCGGGAACCTTCCTAAAACGGAATGGCAAATGGCAGGTGGTAAGTTGGCAGGCGACGGTTAAGCCGGACAACACCCCGACGCCGACCTCCGGCATCACACCGAAGTAGTAAGGTCGATGTCCGATTGGCTCGCACGAACATCCAACGTGCACTAACGTTGTAATTCATCGCAACAGTTCAATCCTTCTGCCTAAGCGACCTTAGTGCGAGGACCGATAGCGACCCCTCAATAGCTTCGGTAGGCGCCAGCTCGTTCTCTCGTAGGACGTGCCAACGGTAATCTGAAACCATTCGTTTCCGATTGCCCCAATGATGTATCCCTGCTCGTATTCGTATCCGTATTTGCCGGTCGATCTTCCGTAGAGCAATCCGATTTCGCCTCCCACGTAGATTCGGTCCATCGGTCGTAGCTCGACCGTTTTATCAGGACTGAGACCGTGATCGAAACCGTTTGGCGAAGCTACATCCTGGCGTGCGCTGGGGTTAAACGGCGGGAGGTATTCGACGGGTTTATGCCAACTCATCGCGGTCATGAAAGAGAAACGATTTTCGTCCGCCAAAGTGAGAGGCGGGAGCTGGGCGAAAGAACTGTTGAAGGGAGTTGCATCGAATCGCGACCCCGTTGGAACTTGGGAGTGTCCCGTTAGGCTAAAAAGACAACTGATAACACCAACCAGGCTGCAAAGCGCACTTCTGATCATCGGAAGACTTTCAGTTCAAATGGAGCGAACGCCAGCGAAAACTGACGTGGCTACAACCGCCTCAGCGCAATCCGATTATGTAGGGTGGTTTGCAACCGGGTGGATTCAAAGCAAGCTCAATTATCCATGAAAAAGTTGGCCACCATTATCTCTCTCCTCCTTTTCTCCGTAATCGGCCCCCTCGGTCTCGCTCAAGAGGAAAAGAAACCTGAGACACGAAAGGCGGTTCTAGCTGGCGGTTGTTTCTGGTGTATTCAACCGGCCTTCGATAAAGCGCCGGGCGTGATCAATACGGTCGTCGGTTATTCCGGCGGAACGGAACCAAACCCGACTTACGAACTGGTTACTTCTGAGAAGACGAAGTATCGGGAAGCGCTCGAGGTTACGTACGATCCGGCGAAGATTTCGTTCGATCAGTTGCTCGAGATTTATTGGAACCAAATCGATCCAACCCAGGCCGATGGACAGTTTACGGATGTCGGCCCAAGCTATCGGGCGGCGATTTTTTACGGTAGCGAAGAAGAGAAACGTGTCGCGGAAGCTTCCAAGGCGAAGCTGGCAAAGTCAGGCAAGTTTGATAAACCGATCGTGACCGAGATTCTGCCGGCAATGAAATTTTATCCGGCGGAAGATTATCATCAGAAGTACTACCGGAAAAACGAAAAAGACTTTGAGGCGTTCGAAGAAGGATCCGGTCGGAACCGGTTTCACAAAAAAATGTCGGGGAAACCAAAGTCGTGAGGCATTCGAGATAGGTCCTATAGGTCTCATAGGACATATCTTTGTGCGATCACCGATCGGGCAGCGGTTTATAAATCGCTCCAACTAACGCTCCCATCACCGTGAACATGATGAGATCGCCTGCGACCATCATCCAAAGAATCTTGCCAGTAAGTGGTTCCGTTGCGAATCGGATTAGGACTGCCCCCGAACAAAGCATCCCGATAACAATGCCATATCCAGCTCCTGTTCCGGCGGAGTGAATCCCCACCTTGCTGATGTAAAGGCCGGTAAACGCAAACGCGATTACCACATGCCCGATAATCAGAACCCAGAAGTGACTCTTGAAATCGGGATCGGATCGCCAGTGCTCCGATATTTCCATTGTAAGCCGGCTTGCATCAGCATTCCGTGCCAGCAGAATCCGAAAAAGAAAATAAACAGAAACGCAATGATCAACGCAATGACACCTCGTTTATGATTCATCGCGCCCTTGTAACGAAAGATGGCCTGCTTCGTCGAGCCGAATCGAAGGTTGCTCCGACCCGAGTGCGCCTTATTTTTTAGTCATCACAACAAAGAAAGGAGAACTATGAAAACAGCAGCTAACGAAACGACCGCAAGATCATCAGTGAAAGCCGTTCCAACAGGAATGCGGACAGTGACCCCACACCTGATCTGTGCAAATGCGGGAGACGCGATTGAATTCTATAAGAAAGCTTTCGGTGCAGTCGAATTATCGCGGCTACCGGCTCCGGACGGGAAACTTGCGCACGGCAGTTTCCGCATCGGGGATTCGATCATCATGATCAACGAAGAACGGCCGGATTGGGGAGTATTGGGTCCGAAGACTCTCAAAGGTTCGCCGGTGGTCATTCATCTTTATGTCGACGATGTCGACGCCGTTTTCACGCAGGCGGTGCGGGCCGGTGCCAAGGAGGCCATGCCTCTTACGGAAATGTTTTGGGGCGATCGTTATGGCAAAGTGGAAGATCCGTTTGGCCATTCCTGGTCAATCGCTACGCACGTCCGCGATGTGAGTCCGGAAGAAATGCGTGAAGCGATGAAGGCCATGTGATTCGAGGGTTGAATTCGGTGGCCGCAGCCCCAAAAGAAACCATCCAATATCGAACATCGAACATCGAACATCGAACACGGATTGAACAAGATTTAGCGTTGAGCGTTGGATGTTGAGCGTTGAGGACGTTGAGCGTTGAGCGTTCGAACGTCGGATGTTGAGTGTGGAGCGTTGGATATCCCTTGTCGGCGCCTGGATCGGACAAGCACATCGCCTCACGGTACAACCTCTGCTGATTTTTTGATCGATGATCAGCGCGATTTCGGAAGGCCGATTCAGATCAGCGAGAAGGAATCCCACTTATTGGTTGATTGGCGCTTTTCTGGCGGGGTTCCTTGCGATTGGGATCTTGTATTGGCCGGTTCCGTATAACAAGGTCACGTTGCCAAATACGCTTTACGGCGCTGGATTGGGCGTGGTTTGGTTGGCTGCTGCGCTGGCTCGTGCCTTTGGGAAAGCACATTTCCTGATGGTCATTTTGGTTGTTGCGGCTGCTGTCCCGGCCGCGGTCATGACTCGTGTCTGCGTCGAGGTGATCGGCGACGCAACCTCGCATAATCTTTGGCCGCTTGAGGTCATTATCGCAATGGTCGTTGGATTGATTTGCGCTTCGGCTGGTACCCTCGCGGGCTGTCTCCCCAGGTTTTTCGCTCGGCACCCGAAGATTTGACCACGAATTAACCCGCCGGGGATGTAGTGGCGCTTCTGCGAAGCGGACACTTCCAAAAGCGTGTCATCCCGAGCCTGCGAAGACGGCGAGGGACCCCTCAATTGCAAATTGCGTCACACAACCCACGTGACGGCGCCGATATGGTAGATGCGTCGAATCTCGCGAAAGCGGTGACAGGCTTGCGCAATTGGATGGCGTCTACTCCAAACTGGCCGATCGCTCTTCATTGCGTGATCCAATTTCCAACAGGGAGGTCCCTCGCCGTCTTCGCAGGCTCGGGATGACATGCCTCACAGTTTACTAATGGCACGACGCTAAACAGCTACGCGCGGCGCCGAAGGGTATCGCCCTTTCCTTTATTCGTGTTCCTTTGTGCGCATTCGTGGTTAATTCCTACAATGAAAAGGAAGTTTAGCTTCGCTCTCGTTTTGACTTTCGGTCTCCTCGTCTCGGCGGGTGCGCAGAACGATTACAACAAAGAGATCGAGAAATGGCGGGCCGAACAGGAACAGAACCTGAAAAAAGAAACCGGTTGGCTCTCAGTCGCCGGACTCTTCTGGCTAAAAGAGGGAGTCAACACCATCGGCGCGGGTCCCGGGTTTGATGTGCGGTTAACCGACAATTTCAAGAAAGGAAAATTCGGGGAGATCGATTTCAAGAATGGCGCGGCGACGCTTAAGGTTGAAAACGGTGTCGAAGCGCAGGTCGATGGCAAGAACGTTTCGACGATCCAGCTGGTCTCCGATGAAAAAGGAAAGCCAACTGAGATCCGCACCGGAAGCCAGACCTTCTTTTTGATTCGGCGGGAAGATCGCTCCGGTATCCGATTAAAAGACAGTCAGAGCAAAGCAAGGTTGAATTTCAAAGGGCAACACTGGTTTCCGATTGACGAGACCTACCGAATTAAAGCGCGATTCGAAGCGTTACCCGAACCGAAGGAATTGATGATCCCAAATATCCTGGGTGGCCATTTCAAAATGAAGACTCCCGGCACACTCAAGTTTACCCTGAAAGGAAAGGAATATTCGCTTCAGCCGGTTAACGAAGAAGGCGATGAGACGCTGTTCATCATTTTCCGGGACGAATCGAACGACAATGAAACGTATAGCGCCGGACGATTTCTTTATGCTGACAAACCGATAAACGGTGAAGCCATTCTTGATTTCAACAAAGCCAAGAATCCGCCCTGCGCGTTTACTCCCTTTGCGACATGTCCGTTGCCGCCGCCAGAGAACGAGTTGAACATCGAGATCAAAGCCGGGGAAAAGCGGTATGACCATTGACGGGCCCAGAAGGCTAATGGCTTAGGACTGATGATGCTGGGTAAGGACTACGAATTGCTGATTAGGATTGTCGGCAGTGATCAGCTTCGGTAACCTAAACACTCCTTTCGATTTAATTTCCGATGAAGAAACGCAAAACATCTACTACCTCGAATCGGCTGGCTGAGACGCCAGGCGGTGGAAACCACCAACGCTCACTGACCGAAGCCGGCACCGAGGAAGTAATGCGGAGCGAAGCATTCCTCGAGGCGACCAAGGAAGCAGAGGCTTGCACGAAGAACCCGGAACAGATGCGCAAGCTGCTCCTCAATGCGATGGACAAGGTCAATTACGTCCCGCGCGGTCCTTTTGCGGAAACGTGGCCGTATCTAATGGCAATGATCCGGTTGGTCCGCGCATATCATCAGGGGGAGTTCCAAGACGTTAACAAAGAGCACCTGCTGATTGTCCTGGCTGCTGTAATTTATTTCACTTCACCCTATGACGCGATCCCCGATGCGGTGCCGATCATTGGTCAGATCGACGATGCGTTGGTTGTGCGGTTAGCCATGAAATCGGTCGCGGCCGACCTTGATGCGTTCATGGCGTGGGAAACGGTCAAGATCTAGGTGGCCGATTGCTGTTTGCGGCGATCGAAAAAACTAGCCACTATTTAGGCAGTATGATGAAGATTCCATCAGTTATTGTCATCACTTGCGCTGCCGCATTCGTGGTTACCGGTTGCGTCAGTAGTAATAAGAAGGAAACAATGGTCCAATCGACGACCTCTACGGAAACGCGAACCTATACGGAGTCGCAGCTAAAAAAGACGGGCCAGCCCAAGACGGATCAGGCTTTGGAACAGCTGGATCCCGCCGTTCAGAGCTCCCACCGCTGAGTTTTGGAGTGCGGCGGTGCTCCGCCGCTTTTGGAACAGGTAGGGTGTGAATCCGATGCGTAGCCACGCCTGCCTGCCACGCCGTAGCGAAGCGTAGGAGGGTGGGTCGCCGAGGGCAGGGAGCTTCAATCCGGTATGGCGCGTAGGCGCCGCTAACTTATCAGTTTCCTGCTTGCCCTGCCTGACGAAACTCGATTACCCTGCGCGAGTGACAGGCAGTGAACGACCCTCCCTGCGTGCCCGGTCCTGAAACATTGGCCTCTACTTGTAACTACTATGAAGCTAAAAAGCCTTAAGAAGAAACTTCTGCGATTGGAAGCGAGCCTGAACAAAGATTCAAAGAAACTCGCTAAACTCCAAAAAAAGGTCGATTTGGCGCTGCGGGCTGAAGCGGCCCAGCCAAAATCACCAGTGCCAAACGGGACCCTAAGGCCGATCCGTCCGTCCTCGCCACCGGAGAAGAAGAAGCGGAACCTGACGCCTGAAGGACGGGCCAAGTTAGCCGCCCTGATGAAAGCGCGATGGGACGCGAAACGGGCGTCGACCGCGACTGCCAGCGAGACCGCTCCCGAGCATTCCGTCTTGCCGAATCTCCGTTCCGTCTAAGCGTCCACGTCAATATTGGGGCGCTTCGCGTAAGTGTTTGTGTTTAGCAGTTAACGCTGCAAAGCGTGTCATCCCGAGCCTGCGACGACGGCGAGGGACCTCCCAGTTGCAAATTGCGTCACGCAACCGACGTGGCGGCGGTGATATGGAGTAGACGCTCTCCCTGAGCGCAAGCCTGTCACCGCTTTTGCGTTAGGCGCCGCGGCTACTCCATATCGGGCACTTCACCTCGATGGTGTGACCCAACTTGCGACTGAGGGGTCCCTCGGCGTGCTGCGCCAGCCTCGGGATGACACGCTTTTCCGTAGCCGAATCTTGCCTCGATGGGCTGGATCGAATCATGCTTTTGCTATCGGTGTGCGGTTCAAAGACCGCGCCTATGCCGACACCAACTTTTATCACAATTAAGCCGCATCACGGTGGCTGGAAAGTTGTCGAATCGCCGGGAGTTGAACCCTATTTCAGCGAGTGGGATAAGGCGATTACTCATGCGACTAACCGCGCCCGGATGAGGAAAGGCGGGATCCGGATTTTTGGCCATGAAGGCCCGCTTCTGGAAACGCGACCGATCGAGGATCCGGATAGCCGCTACTGAGTGAGTCTGCGTTAGTGCTGAGCGACGCTTGCTGGCGAGGCGCTGAACGGCATTAGCCGAAACCATTCACACAGGGTAGCGGGTTGGTAGCGAACCGCGTGGCGACAAGAGATCACAATTGCGGTCCCGGGAATTGGCCACGATAGATCCTTGTGCGGGTCTTGATCGTTTCCCAACGCGTTGCGCTGGTCTTTTCGCTCCTTTTCCTTCTCCCTATGAGCAGCGTGTTTTCAGATGGAAAACAGTTCACTTTGCACAACCAGACCGGCAAAGGAATCAAGGAAATCTATATCGGCCCAACCAATTCCGATCGGTTTGGCGAAGACGTGACCGGCGGGAAAAGCATCGCGAGTGGAAGCAGTCTTCAGGTGACAATTCATTCCAGTGCGCCGGGGAACCGCTGGGAAGTGAGGATCGTGTTTGACGATGATGGTTCGGCGTCATTGCCGAGCCTTGATCTCTCCGCGATCAAGGAGTTGACGGTGACGTACAAGGACGGCAAAGCTGCGGCCTCGTCGCAGTAGTGCGAAGACAGCGGATCACCATCACACTCCCTTCTTGGCGTCTCGTTGTGATCTTTGTGTCAGGCATTGATTGACCCAATTCGCGTAGACGCTACTAATCGTTCCATGCGTAAGGTGAACCTAAAGGATGTCAAAGAGCAGGAGCGAAAATCGCCCAAAGGCAAATATCACAAGTTCGTTAAGGACGTCTCGATCGCACTGGGACGTGAACCTGAATCGCTGGACCTCTCGAAACGCCATCCTTTCGACCTCGCGGTAGTCCGCATTCCGAAGGGAAAATCGTATTGCCCTTACCACTCCCATGGGGCGGAGTCGGAACTTTATCTCGTGATTTCCGGACGCGGCACCATTCGGGATAAAACAGGAACGACCGACGTGGTGGCAGGCGATGCGTTTCTTTTCGGTCCAGGTGAAGCGCATCAACTAACAAATAACGGCGACGAAGATTTCGCTTACTATGTCATTGCCGACAATCCCCAAAGCGACTCGTGTTACTATCCCGACAGCGGGAAGTGGGCCGTCGCGATGGAGGGCCCTGAATACGAGATCGTGAAAGGACAAGTTGCGGATTACTATGAAGGCGAAGAGTAGAGGGAAGAGTTGAAGAGTTGAAGAGTTAAAGAGTTAAAGAGTTAAAGAGTGATATGAAGGTTACAGATTACCTATTATCTCGACGTTATATCGTCGTGGTGTTTTTACTCGGAACCTGCCTGGGCAGAATTGAAGAAGCGTTACCCTAATCGGGTGAATTTTGAATGGAAGATCGCGTTGATGGATGAGGCGGGCATGCCGATCTCACGCGAGCAACTGGCTTGGTATTATCGGCGGAGCGGCACAATTATGCGGTCGCCATTTATGCTCTACACCGAATGGCTGCAACCAGGTGCATCGGAGTACGTCGTTCGCAATTTGGTTGCGGAAGCAGCCCGGGATATGGGTGTAATCGATGATCGGGTTAGACTTGCCCTCGCGACTGCTGTCCTTCGCGATGGAAAACCCGGAGACGACTGGAATGTGGCAGCCGAAATCGGTGCACAAGCCGGCGGACTGGACAAAGCAAAACTACTAGAACGCGCCCGATCGCCTGAGATCGAGAAACGAATCCGAGCCAGCACGGC
Source organism: uncultured Verrucomicrobiae bacterium (assembly GCA_963751725.1). Classification (GTDB taxonomy): domain Bacteria; phylum Verrucomicrobiota; class Verrucomicrobiia; order Chthoniobacterales; family UBA10450; genus AV80. The sequence goes on along the minus strand of CAVVVQ010000030.1, from coordinate 21,112 downwards.
TGAGTTCCATGCGTTGCAGGTGACACAGCGTCCAACCTTCGTGATCGACAGTGACATCGGCGATCGCGCCGTCTTTTCCGGCTTTGCCAGGGTAGCGCCCTTGGCCGCCACGGTTGATTCGATGTTGGAGGACATCGTTGCCTACGAAAGTTATGCGGCTCATTTCGGTGGACCACCCGCCTCGTAACCTAACAAACCATTCAGAAAGGAATCCAAATTGGCTAAACCAAACTATTCGGGTGAGAAGCGCAGGAAAGACCTGGCAAAGAAGGCGAAGAAGGAAGAGAAACGGCTGCGAAAATTGCACGCACGAGAGAATCCCACTTCAGACGACGTTGAGGCGCCGGAGGTCGGTAACGCCGGCGAAGAAACGAAAGATCAAGGATGACGAAAGGCGGCGGAGAACGAGTGCTGGTCCTCGTGGACGAAGCAAACGTCGTCAGCTCAGTTCGAACCCAGGGACGCGGACTCGATTGGTTGAAGCTCCGCGACTTTCTCGTTGGCGGGAAGACTGGACGGAAGCTGATCGAGATGGTGGTCTATGCAGGGCTTCCTCCCGCCATCCCGGCCTGGCAAGAAGAGCGGGATAAGAAAAATAAGTTTGTCCATTGGCTTCGTTCGAATGGATTTCTCGCGGTCACGAAAGATGGTTCGCCCACCGAAGAGGGCCATTTCAAGGCGAATATGGACGTGATGATGGCGATCGACGCCGTAGAGCTTTCCGTGCAAATGCAACCTGACGTGGTCATGCTGGTCACGGGCGATTCCGATTTCGCTTACCTGGCCTTGCAATTACGGCGGCGCGGGATTCGCGTGGAGGTGGCCTCGGTCGCGCAAAATCTTGGAAGCGCGTTGAAGACCGCCGCGAACCAAACGACGGATTTGACGCCTTTGTTTGCGACGTTTGAAGCAATCTAGGTCGACACGCCTGCCCGCAAAACACGCCGGCGGGACTTTCTGATGTAGACCGGCCTACCGTCTTGGGTTTCACCGCTTGCTTGGCAGCATTGTTGTCGTTCTTCTGCTTGGCCGCGGCATTCGCCTTTGCTTGTTTCTGCGCCGCCTGTTTGTTTTTGGTCTTCGGTGATTTATCGCCCATAGCCTGAACACTCGCAGACCTGCGCGTAATCGCGAGCTTGTAGTGGCACTTCTGAAATGCCTAGCGTTACGCGTGTAAGTCGGCCTCATCCTGACGCACGCTTGTCGGTGGCGTCTGTCGTCCCGAGCCTGATGATGGTCTCCCCGCTTAAACGCGGCTATCAGTCGCACGCTACAGCCGCGACGCGCGCTTCGCTAGCGCTGTTCGAGCGCTTCGCTTTACCGCCAGAAGCGCGTCACGTCCGACGAGATAGAGAATAACGCAGAGCGCGAGGAAGGGGAGCATCGCAAGGAGATCGGCCGAAGGACCGTCGAAGAATGGATTATGCGCCTTGGCCCAAGTCTCGAAGTTATCGAGCTGATCCTTCATCGGGATGGCGAGAAAGGCGAAAAGCACACCCGCCAGCGTGCCACCCGCGATATAACCCGACGCGAGAAGCACGCCGTTGCTCTTGTCCCCTTCCGCTACCAGTTGATCTTCGCTCAACTTTGACGCGGCGTGTTTGCGACGGGTGTATTGGTCCACGAGCCAGCGCACCATCCCGCCGACGAAGATGGGCGCGGAACTGGAGATCGGAAGATAAACGCCAACTGCGAAGGCGAGTGCGGAAACGCCGGAAAGCTCAAGGACGATCGCGATAAAAACACCTAACAAAACCAAGCCCCACGGTAGTTGTCCGCCCAGGATTCCCTTGATGATGTAGGAGACGAGCGTCGCTTTCGGAGCGGTGAATTTCTGGACGCTTGATCCGTCCGGCCGCTTGTCATAGACGCCGTTGATGCCGGGATCGACCAGGTAAACGGGCGCGCCGTCGTTGTTCACCAGATAACGCCCGGAAGGCCCGTTCTCGGTGTTGGTTTTGTGGTAAACGAAGTAATCGTTAGGATCAGCGCCCGCTTGTGCGCCGGACAACCGTTCGCGTTTTGCCTGGCCGTTGCCGTCTTTCAGGTAATCGGCCGCATCAACTCGAAAGGTAGATGGAAACGCGAAATCCTGGTTGCCGACGACCGGAACGTAAACTGTTCCGGATTGATTAAGCTGCATCAAGATTGGACCCAGGATGATGGCCGACGCAAGCGTGCCGACCAGGATCGCGATCTGTTGCGACTTCGGCGTCGAACCGATCAGAAAACCGGTCTTTAGATCCTGTGAAATAGTTCCACCGTTCGACGACGCGATGCAGACAATGCCGCCGATGGAAAGCGCCGTGACAAAGTAGGGGGGCGCAGTCCAACCGATGACAAGAAAGATGAGGCAGGTCAGCAAAAGCGTCGCGATCATCATGCCTGAGGTTGGACAGGAAGATGAGCCGATTTCGCCGGTCAATCGCGACGAAACAGTCACAAACAGAAAACCGAAGGCGACGATTAGAACCGCACCTAACACATTAAAGGTTAGGTTTAACTGCGGCGCGATCATGATGACGATGAGCAATCCAATGATCCCGCCGATGACCCATTTCATTGAAAGATCCTGTTCCGTTCTTGGCACGTCTTTCTGAGCGACACCGGACTGGCGGAGATCCGCCAGGCCACCCTTCAATCCATGCCAGATAAGGGGTATGGAGCGAAAGAGACTGATAATGCCGGCTGCGGCGACCGCTCCCGCCCCGATGTATAGAATGTAGCCCTTCTGAATTTGGTCGACCGACATGTCGGCGATCCTGTGCGCAGTTTCCGGTGCCACTGGCAACGCTTCGGCGGCGCCAAAGTATTTGATCGCTGGAATAAGAACGAGGTACGACAAGACCCCGCCGCCCATCATGAGTGCGGAGATACGGGAACCGATGATGTAACCGACGCCGAGCAACGCAGGATTGTTCTCGAGCGAAATGGAGGCGCCCTCGAATGGTTTCCCGAAAACTTTCTCGGGGATTTCCTTCATCGCCTTGAAAAATTGAAGCAGGCCGTAGTAGATAAAGCCGATCGCGAAGCCGCCGAGGATGATCTTGCCGCCGCTGACCGCTTCGTCGGCCGCGGCGCGCGCCACTGGATCACCGGCGTGTGCGGCATCGCGCGATTCAGGCGACGCGGCCGCTTTCAAGACTTCGGCGCACGCCGTCCCTTCCGGATACTTAAGATAGCCGTGCTGCTGCACGATAAGCGCCCGGCGCAGCGGAATCATCATCAGCACGCCAATCAGTCCGCCTAGGACCGCGACCAGCGTGACGCGCGTGATCTCAAGATCGAACCCCAGGATCATGATCGCAGGCATAGTCACGCCGAGTCCGAACGCGATCGATTCGCCAGCTGACCCGGCGGTTTGCACAATATTGTTTTGGAGAATTGTCGCGTCGCGCAGGCCAACCTTCGAAAGGAGACGGAAGAATGTGATCGAAAGGACGGCTACCGGAATGGACGCGCTCACCGTCAGTCCGACTTTGAGCACGAGATAGAGGGAGGACGCGCCAAAGACCATCCCGAGCAGCGTGCCGATGATGAGAGGTAACGCCGTCAGCTCGCGCAGGCGCGCGGTCGGCGGAATGAACGACCGGAAGCTGGCCAGGATCGGGTTCACCGGCGCCGCGCCGACGATGTCCGGAAATTCGTTGGGCGGATTGGACGGATCGATGTTTGCCATGTGGAATCGGAACGGACCTAACGATTCGCGCGCTTTAGGCGGTTCGCTTCGACGCCATTCCCAGGACCCATCGATAGAGCACGAAAGCGATTACTGCGAACGCGATGCCGCCAAGAATTTTGCCGATTGTTTCAAACTCAGGACTGACCAGCGCCAGCGGCGCGCCTTTTCCGGAGAAGACCACGATCGCAGAAATCACCACCCCAATGATGCTTTCCCCAACAATCAAACCCGAAGCGAGCAATACGCCCAGCTGTTTGGCGTTTTCTGGTTTCGGGCTGCGGTCAGCGGCTTTCTCGAAGAACCATCCCACAACCGCGCCCACCACGATCATCAACGTGCTCGCAGTGGGCAAATAAATCCCCAAGCCGACCGCGAGAGGCGGGACGTGCATGTCTTTAGTGGTGCGTTTCGAGAATCTCATCCAACAAAATGATCGCAACACCGATCATTGCGCCGATGCGGATCAGGCCCCAATCGATGTCTGCTGCGATGACGCCTTTCGCGAACGAAGAGATCAGGCCGGCTTGCGGCGCAGGTAATGGCACCAGGTTCGGGTCTAGCGCCCGGCGCGCCGACAAAACCGTAGGCTTTATTCACCAGGTTGAGCACGGGCGGAATGACAACGGCGCCTGCGAGAACACCGATGATCAGTGCCACCTGCTGTTTCCATGGCGTCGCGTCGACGAGCTGACCGGTCTTAAGATCCTGCAGGTTATTGTTCGCGATCGCGGCGACATTGAAGACGACCGCGGTGGTGAAAAGCGCGAAAGCCATTAACGCTTTGCTCGCATCGGGCCCGACGTATGGTTTCACGCCGACCACTAATAGTAACGCAGCGCCGATCACAACCAGGATCCCGATGCCAGAGAGCGGGCTGTTAGATGAACCAATCAAGTCCGGCCATGTATCCGCACACAGCTGAAACGAAAAAGCTCATCAACAGGATGTAAGCAACGCCGCCGATGATCAGCGTTGCAGTTGTGAGCCGAGTCCGGCTCTCATTAGCGAAATAGCCGAGCACCCATGCGATCGGCAGCATGCAAACCAGGGTAATAATTGCGACGATGCCGATCGGAATGTCCCGCTCCGTAATCGGCAGCGTATCGGCCTTGCCGGCTTTGCGCGCTCGTGAAGCGGCCATCGCGCCAGCGAGTCCGCCGCGACCGGTTTCACCAGCTTGAGCAATGTCCAGATCGCAGAGACACCAATCGCGCCCGCGCCAAGGAACCGGACTTTCTTGCTCCAGGTGCTGGCAGCAAGCTGACCGGCAGCGGTTGTCAGTCGCCCAGCAACTCTGAATAATGCGGCACGCCCCAGCCCCAGCCAATCATTGCTCCGATGAGCATGGCGATGCCGACTGACAGCCCAACCATGTGACCGATCGCGAGCAGCGCGAACGACAAATTGAAATCATAACCGCTGACCGCCCCTTTTTTCCCGATGCGAAAAGTCTGCGCGACATCGGCCGCGAAAATCTGTGTCGCAACAATGATGGCAAAGACGGCTGCAACGATCGATCCCCACAACACTGCGAGCAGCCCGGAGCGACCGTGTTCAACGTCAGAAGCACTCGCATTTCATCCTTACTTCCGACCTTCAGGACTTCTGCGCAGGCGACGCCTTCAGGATAGGGAAGATCGGATTGGGTTACCAAGGCGCGCCGTAACGGGATCGAGTACATCACGCCCAGAATTCCGCCCAGCGCACAAATCAGAAACGAAATCCAAAACGGAAACTCCGTCCACCAACCGATCATGATCAAGCCTGGTAAGACGAAGATGATCGACGACAACGTGCCCGCGGCCGAGGCGACTGTTTGCACGATGTTATTTTCCTGGATCGTTGCGTCCTTGAACGCACGCAGGATCGCCATCGAAATCACGGCGGCCGGAATCGATGTCGAAAAGGTCAGACCGGCTTTAAGGCCGAAGTAAACGTTCGCCGCGGTGAAGACCAACGTAATGATGACCCCTATGATTAACCCACGGACAGTAAGTTCCTTTTGCATATGCGGTGTGATGGTTGCCGATCGAGGCGAGCGGAGGATAGGCAGGAATCTCGGAAAGGGTCAAGGCAGCGTATTGCGGGCTTCCTGTAGCCATGGAGCCTGGAAAGGACGGAAGCCACGGATTAACACCCGCCTTCGCCAAGGCTACGTCGTGGCAGGCGGATGAAACACGGAATTGCTTAGGGACTAGAAATTGGTCTTGTTTGGAAAAATCCGTGTTTCGTCCGTGTTATTCCGTGGCCAAAAAAGACGATCGACGCCTGCAATCGTCTTGAGGCCAAAACCGAATCGGCAATGAGAAACGATCCTCTCATATGCCTGCAAAATCCAAGAAACAGCAAATGGCTGCCGGAGCCGCGCTAGCTGCCAAACGTGGCAAGCGTTCTAAGTCCTCGCTGAAAGGTGCGTCACGACAAATGGCGAAATCGATGACTGCGAAACAACTTCGCGAATTTGCGAAGACTAAGCGCAAGAAATTGCCGACCAAGAAGAAGAGATAGGCGTCGAAAGGCGGAAGTGAGCCCCGACAGCTGTCGGGGTTGGTTTAATGCAGCGATTTGAAATCGCCCAAGGAACGGCGAGTTGCAGTCGCCGCCCCCAAATGTTCGGTGATGTTCAAATCACCGCACTTTTTTGGCAATGCGCCCGAACCTATGTATCGGCGTCGTTGCGTCCTCAACACAAATCACGGGGGCGACTTCAGGTCACCCTTCCTTGTGTGATTAAAAATCACCATTGGCAGCCAGGGCGATTGAAAATCGTGTCTTTTGGTTCGTCTACATAAACGGAGTGATTGTGATGGCAAGATGCCTTTGCGACCATTACAGACGCGTTGATCGCCATGAATAGCTATCGTTGTCCTAACATAACGAAATTCCGACACGGATTTTGTAGAGTGATCATAGCAGCGGCCTTCACGCTTGTTTGTTCTTCAGCGAGCGCATTCGACACCGCGTTTTGGGTCTGGCAGCGAAACGAGCCGTTATCCGAAACCGAACGCGCCGAACTCTCCGCTCAGGGGATTCACACCATCTATTGGCAGATCGGTGAGCTTGAAAATGTCGGGGAAACATGGCGCTGGAAAGCGCGATTCAATCGCCCGCAAACCAGCAATGACGATCTGAAGTTCGTTCCGGTCGTTCGGCTGGAATCGCGGGAGCGATCGCCGTTTTCGAAACCGTCACTCGAATCGTTGTTAGGCGCACTCGCTGCGTGTCACCAAAGACGCAAACGAGTTGCAACTTGATTACGATGCGCCCGACCGTCTCATCGAAGAATACGCGGCTGCGCTAAAGAAGATTCACGCGCTCGTTCCGAGGCTCAGTATTACCGCTCTACCAGGCTGGAGTCGGAGCTCAACCTTGCACGTTTTCGAGAGCAGCGTCGATGAGCTGCTCCCGATGTTCTACGATTTTGAGCCTGATCCAGTGGTCCAGGGTTCCGCCCCGTTGCCACTCCTTGTTCCGGAAAAACTGGAGAGATCGCTAATGCAGTGGAACCATTGCCAGACTCCCTGGCGCGCGGGGCTTCCCTCCTTTGCCAGGGTGACGCTTTTCGATCCGTCCGGCAAATCGCGCGGTCACATTCGGGACTGGAATTGGGACGATCTCTGTTTCAACAAATCGCTCGCAACAGTTCGGCCAACTGCACTCGGACTAACGATTCTCGAAGCCGCGGGCCGCGACGCGGTTGACGAATACGCCAGTGAATCCGAACCAGCTTCTCGCTGTGCGCTGGCCAGATCGCACCGCCCTGAGGGAAGTAATCAATCGGGTTGGGAAAACAAACGCGCGCGGAGTTGTTTTCTTTCGGTTGGCCGATTCGAGCGCGCCGAGTGGATGGTCAGTTCGACAGCTCGGTCATCTGGATGCCGTGCCCCACTTGGTCTTGCGGAAAACGGAAATGCCGCCGCTCCTCCAATTGGTGAATGAAAGCGATGCAGACCTTGAGCCGCGCCTTTCCGGCGAGAGCGGCCAACAGGATCTCGATCGAGGATATGCGCTGGAGCTGGATGCGCCTGCCGCGATTTTTCGGGACGCGGAAGAAGGAGATTTTTGGCGAGTAGTCGGACATGTCAATCCCGAGGGTGCCCGGCAAGCAGTGGCAGTCCCGTTGGCGACCCGCCTCACCTTCTGGTTCAGTCACCTTCGCGCTCGACAATCATTGCGTCCTGGCATGATTCAACTCGCCCCCGGAACAACTTTTGATCAGATTCGCTACCGTATTCGCAACGCACCCGGAGATTCCGAATGGAAAAATATCGACGAATAAGTCTTCTCGTAACGACTGCCCTTTTATTTGGAATTCAGCAGACGTCTCTCCTTGCCACGGGCGGCGATTCCTTTGACGAACCGGCGCCCTCCCTGGCTGATTCCCTCGATTTTCTGCCGGGCAAATCGCTTGGAGAAATTTTCCTCGAAACGGACGCTCATCCATCCGATCAGGAGAAACCAGATTTCGATGCGGAAGTTAAAAAACTCGCAGAACGTCTTCGCAGTGAACCGGCCGCGCCGTTAGTCACTGTTGCGGATGAACTGTTGAAGCAGGCGCGGCAACATTATTCCGGCGGCGACTGGTGCAATCTTCTCCACGATGTGCGCGATGTGCTTGTGGGTTCGGCCGATAACAAGACCGCGGCGGCGGATTACATTAAGTGGCGCATTGAGAACAAGAATCTCTTTGGTTCGTCTTCACCAAAGGAGAGGGAAGCGAGTGAAGAACGCAAAGACTCGAACCCAGTTAGATCCCGATCTCGAAAGGCGCGCGAAGAATGCGACGGGACCGCTGAAAGCGCACTGGCTCTATCTTTGCGGCGCTTCCTTGTTCAAAACCGGTGATCGCGTGGAATGCCTGCCATGGTTCGAGCGGGTAGCGAAAGAATTTCCCAGACATCCGCGCGCGGAGATCGCGCTTTTCATGCAAGCGCGCTGCGCGTTCTCGGCATCGCGATCCGGCATTGACTGGTACGACCGCACGGACGAGCAAATGAAAGAGCGCGCGCCGGCGCGAAAACGAGCCGCGGAAATGTTCGAGCGTTACCGCAAGCAATATCCGCATGGCCGCTTTGAAGCGGACGCGCTCGGCTGGCTGGGAGCGCTTGCTTTCGACGGCGAAAATTATCTAAAGGCGCTCGAGTATTACATCGCGCAGGCGGAAACGCCGGGACATCCCGAGACGATCAAGTCAGCCGTGTTCATGTGCGAGAAATGCCTGGTGCGCGTCGCGGAAAAGCCGGACAGCGCGGCGGCGTTTGCGTTGATTGCCCGGCATCCGCGCATCGCGATGGGATTCACGTATCTCGTGCTCAGCGCTCCGGAAGCGAAGAACTACGATGGCAAGTACGATCAGCCTGCCGATGTGAAAAAATGGCGGCGAACGATGCTGCCGCGGATTGCTGCGGAAGTGGTGAAGCAAAAACAAATCTACCAATCGGGCGACTGGCAGCCGCGATATCTGGCGATGCTGGCGCAGGCCGCGAGCGCGACGGGAAATCAGGAACAGGCGTTGCAGTTGACGAATCTCGCGCCGGCTGAACTCGAACGCAGCGACGATCTGCTGATGGTGCGGGGACTGGCGTTTCAGCGCGCGGGCAAAGCGGCGGACGCCATTGAGACGTATCAGAAATTTCTCGCCAAGTTTCCCGAATCGCCCATGGCCCCCGGAGTCCGCCTTCGTCTTGCCTTCGCGTTGCAGGATAATCATCAGGCCGGCGCGGCCTTGGTCGAGCTGAAACGTTTGCTCGTTCCACCCCGCACGGACGCTACCGAAGCCGGGGGTGGACGAGCAGAGGAAGACGGACGCATCGGACCAGTAATTTCTTTCCTTCGGAGATCGACGGCTCCCGTTACACGACAGGTTATCCAGACGGTGAAGCGGATTGGGAACTGAAAAGAAGCTCGGTCTATCCGAACATCACCGGCGCTGATCTCGACCAGATCCAGCAATCGATTGATACGCTTTTGAATTTTGCGCCTCTGACGGAACTGGCCACGGCGGTCGAGGACGCAAGCTTTGATGACGAGAGCAAGAAGGAGCTTCGCTCAATCATCGCGCAACGTTATCTGGCGCAGGAAAATTTTGCCGAAGCGAAAAAGTTTCTGTCCCCGGATGAATTCAAGCTCATCGCGGCGAATCTCGAAACTCTGACCAAAGCCGCAGCCGGACCGCCGCAGGAGAAGGCCGAAAACATGTTGCAGCTCGGAAACGCCTGGGCCGAGGCTCGCGGCAAACTTTTGCGAGCGCCGCTCGATACCAAGGTGCATCTCATTAGACGCTACGCCGCATTGGACGCGTTGCGGCGCCGGGAGAACGGCCGATCGCTTGGCCTCAAGAATGTCGACTCCGAACTCGAAGAGCGAGATGAATTGCGACATGCCTCGCGCTGGTGGATGAACGCGGCGCGGGCCCGCCCGGGAACGCCGCTCGGGGCGCAGGCGCGCTGGAAAGCGCTGGAGGCGATGCCGAAAATTGCCGCCGCCTCGGAATATGCGGAGCAGTTGGCGCGCGAAATAAAAGGCGAAGCAGTTTCACGTGAGATTTACGAAAAACTGCGAAAGGAAGCTCCGGATTCGGTTGAGGCGAAACGGCTGGCCGCCTACTGGAGTTTTCCGCCGGCGCCTAACGCAGAACAGCAGTACGAATATCACGATAGCTTTGCCAGACGGGACGCGAATATTCTCGGTTACCCGTATGACGATTTCGGCGCGTTCGGACAGAAGAATTCTGATAGCGGGGATCGCCAATGCTGGGGTTAACCAAACGCATTGCGTTGTTGCCGGAGAAAGCCGTCAGTCGCGGAGCCAGCGGCGATGGCCGCAGAAATTCGCGAGCTCGACGGCCTGGTGAGAAAAAATCTCACCGATATTGAGGGTGTCACTTGCGCAAATTTTTTGGACGATCTCGCTCAGTTTTCCTCGGAGCCAAATATCACGCGGGAAATGCTGAAGATTTATGTCCCGATCCGGTTCGATGTGCTGGAGAGCAATGGTTGGGATCGACCTGGCGGTTACCCGGAATCTTTTCGAGAACAAGGACGATGAAATTCTCGCGGCAATCGAAGCGGCGTTGGCTAACCCAATCATGCAACCAGTGGCGGATTATCTCGAGTTCAGCCGGATCGGATTGAAGGCCGGGCAGCGGACCACGGTCGAGACCGACATCCCTGATCTGAAAGAAGAGAACGGCAAGGCGACCTACGTTTCCCGGGATTATGCCGGGCATGGAAGAAATGGCGCGGGATTTTCTGAAGAAATATCCGCGCAGCCAAAAACGCGAAGCGGCTCTTTTTGTCGTTGCGCGTTCGGTCCAGGCGCTTTCGCGTCCCTTTGTGTGCACGGTTGGCGTGTCCTGCGCCGGGAAGCAGCCCGAGCGACGAGATCTTTGACGTCAGTCCAGAAATCGTATCCAGCGGGAAGCGTTCGATCCCAAGCGCGTGCTGGGAGCTTTGGATGAATACGATCGCGAATTTCCTAACGGGCGATACGCGGCGGAACTTCGCAATCTTCGCGCCATGACTCTGTGGCGGATGCATCAGTGGGGGCCGGCGCTCGACCTGACCCTGGCGCAATTGGATGACAAATCGAAACCCGATCTGCAACCGGAAGCGGCCGTGCGATTGGCGAACATTTTCGCGGAGCTCGCGCAAGCCGAGCACCGCGCGGATGTGATCGAAGCGATCCGGTCACGACCGGCGGCGATGCTGCGTCTTAAACAGTTTCTGGAGAAAGGCCCCGCGGATCGCACTCATCCGCTGCGCTATCTGGTTAGTTACCTCAACGACCAACTTAAACTCGGCGTTGTGGCGAGCAACTAGTGTGGTGAGCCTTACCTGGACAGCAACCACGCCGGCTTAGTGATGCGTTCTGTAGACGCCTGATTTCATCGGAAAATAGCCCAGCGCGTTAGCGCCGGTGGACTTGAAGTGAGAAAGGCATCAGTCCCTTTAGGGACGACAGACCACGATGCTTGTCGATAGTTCATGGCGTCGTGAGCGCCCCTGCCGGGACTCAGGACATGATGCAGGTGATTTGCGCCGGCTAATCCCGGCAGCCGGTTAAAACGCTGCGGCCTAGGTCCTACACATCAGGACATCGGTACGCGAATCTACGCTCGCCGCTCCTTGATCGACTGCATGATCTCCGCGATCACTTCATCCTTTGGCTTCGCGCCGAGATTACCTTTTCCGTGGACACGGACGCTTACCGCGTTCGCATCCATGTCGCGACCGCCGATGACCAGCATGGTGGGAACTTTCATCTGCTCGGCGTTCGAGATCTTTGCTTTCATGTGATCGCTGCTGGCGTCCAGTTCAGCAACGAACTTGATGTGCGCGAAGCTCAGTTTGAATTGAGCGGGCGTAATCGAGGAGCTTGGCGTCATCCCCAATCGGAAGAATACGGACCTGTTCCGGCGCGAGCCAGAGCGGGAAATTGCCGGCGTAATGTTCGATTAGGAACCCGATGAAACGTTCATGCGTGCCTAACGGCGCGCGATGAATGCAAAGCGGCGTTTTCTCCGTGTTATCCCGGTCCTTGTAAACGAGGTTGAATCGGCGCGGTTGCGCGAAATCGACCTGGTTTGTCGCGATAGTGAATTCGCGCCCGATCACGCTCCAGACCTGGACATCGATCTTCGGTCCGTAGAAAGCGGCTTCGTTTGCGACTTCGACGTAGTTGATCCCGGATGATTTCAAAACGTTCCGCGTCATCTCTTCCGTCTGCTTCCACAGCTCCGGTTCGTCGACGAACTTCTGTCCGAGCTTCGCTGGATCATGAGTGGAGAAACGCATCAGATATTTTTCGATCCCGAAGAGCTTGAAATAATTCAGATACATTTCGTTGACCGCATTGAACTCGGCCTCGAACTGATCTGGCGTCATATAAAGATGCGCGTCGTTCATTTGCATCGAACGCACCCGCATCAGGCCGAACAATTCGCCGCTTTGTTCGTAGCGATAACACATCCCGTATTCCGCGAAACGAAGCGGTAGATCGCGATAACTTTTCGGCACCGCCGCATACAATTTGTGGTGATGCGGGCAGTTCATCGCTTTGAGGTAATACGATCGCCATAGTGAACTAACTTCCATTTCTTCCAGTTTCCGATTTGTTTCTTTTAGCTCCGAGCTTCCTTCACCAACGGCATTCCGATCTGAGCTGCCGTCAAGAGACCTTGGTGGTAGGTAATCGAATCGAGCCTTGTTTGCGAAGCGCCTCTTCACGTCTTCGCAAAGATTCATCGGCGGAAACATCGAATCCGCGTAATAGGGAAGGTGGCCGCTTTTCTTGTATAAGCTTTCGCGCGCGATATGTGGTGAGCGCACGCGCTGATAACCCGCGGCGAATTCTGTTTCCTTTGCGAGCTTCTCGAGTTCCTCGATAATCGCGCCGCCGCGCGGCAACCAGAGCGGCAAGCCGGGGCCGACGTCATCGTCGATACGTAAATCTCGAGTTCCTTGCCGAGCTTGCGATGGTCGCGTTTCTTCGCTTCCTCGAGCATGGCGAAGTATTCGTCGAGCTGCGTCTTATTCTTGAAAGCGGTGCCGTAGATGCGTTGGAGCTGCGGATTCTTTTCGTCGCCTTTGTAATAAGCGCTGGCGACGTGGGTGAGTTTGAACGCGCCGATGTTGCCGGTGCGCATCACGTGCGGCCCGGCGCAGAGATCGGTGAACTCGCCGTTCCGATAGATCGAGATCTCTTCGCCTTCCGGGAATGTTCTGGATGATGTCGAGTTTGAACTTGCTCGGCTCCGGTCGTTCGCCGAGGGCGCCGAGGGCGCCGCTGTTTGCCATGGCGAGCGCGTCGTCGCGGGAGACGACGACTCGCTCGAATGTTGATTGGCTTTGACCTCTTTTTTCATCTCGGCCTCGATCTTCTCGAAATCTTCCGGCGAGATGCGGTGCTCCAGTTCGACGTCGTAATAGAACCCGTTCTCGACCGGCGGCCCGGCGGCGAACTGTGCGTCCGGCCAGATTTTGCAGAATCGCGGTGGCCAGAACGTGGGCGGCCGAATGCCGCAGACGTTCGATGTCGGTCATCTGGGCTCGTTGCTCTAAAGTTTTGCGATCGTCGGCCATAGTGTGTTGGAAATCTGCACTACTTTGGGGTAAGCGACGAGTTTGGCAATGGCTGATCGTGGTGACGCCATTGGGCGAGGGGTGGCTACGACTTAATTCCTGAGAGTTGGGATTGAACGTGCTATCGATAGTGATATCGTAATACCAATACATTATCGATATGAGCACCGTTACACGTCGCCGAAGTTTCAAGTGGTGATTCCACAACCTGTTCGTGATCTTCTCAAGCTGAAACCCGGGCAGAAACTCCAGGTCTTTGCCTTGGGTGGACGAATCGAGATCGTTCCGATGAAACCGATGAAGGAAATGCGTGGTTTTTTAAAGGGAATGAACCGGGACTTTGAACGGGAAGGGATCGCCTGTGAATGTGGTCGATTCGTCAGGCTGTGATTGTATATTTCGCGGCCGACCAATTCAGCATTCTTTGCCGGGGCCATCGAACGGGTCAGTGGCCTGATTGTCCGACTTAACGATCTTTGAAGTTTTCAAATGATTGCCCGGGAACGCGACGAATCCGCTGCTTTGCATGCGATTGCCCATATGCAGCAAGGCGAGGTGGTTGAACTGGACGCCAAACTATCTGTTCTTGCCGCACGGCTGAGTTTGCAAGCCAAGCTGCCAATGGCGGACTCGATTGTCTTTGCAACGGCCCGGCTGCATGATGCGACGTTATGGACTCAGGACGCCGACATGGAAGGCCTTGAAGACGTTAAGTTCGTGGCAAAGAAAAAGACCGTTTAGTAAAGGAAAGGGCTACTTTACCGCCGCGAGTTTCTTCAGATCAATCCGCTTCAACCATTCCTGAAGTTCTTTCGACTCCTGGCCTTGGGTTTCGACTTGCACGACGTAGCGCTTCGCCACCATCAACCAGAGTGTGCCGTGTTTCCCTTCCTTCTCGAAGGTTTCGAATCCGGGCATTTCCCCGATCTTCAGGGATTTAGTGTAGCCCTCCGGCGTTTCGGTGCTTGCGTTCCAGGCCGACACAGTCGCGGTCACGTAATCCGGGTTTGCCGCGGAATCGAGGATACTGATCGAAGTGTTTGGAGCGTCATCGGCGGAACCCTTTTTGTAGTCGCGATGGACGCTGGTAATTTTAACGCCACCGGAGTCTTCGGTTGAGCCTTCGGCCTTGTCCGCTGTCCAATCCGAAGGTGCCTCGGGGAGGATCGGGAGGAGCTTGGTAAAATCGACGACTTCGACTGTCGCGACCAGCGGTTCCGGCTCTTCCCGCAGTATAACGGTGTCGCGCCAAGTAGTGCGACCGAGATACGAGGACTCCAAGAGCCGTTTTCATTGCGGATTTAGCAAAATACCCTGTAGTCGATTCACTTTTCTGCGGCTGTTTGTCAAGACGCGATCCCATGTGGACGGGTTTTTTGAGCGGTTTGTGGGGTTGGAGACCTTGGTAAACGCAGCAGATTTGTTGCCGTGGGACTTCGGGCGATGCAGTTGTAAGGCAGCTTCTGCGAAGCGGTAAGTGTTTAGCGTCGTGCTGTTGGGAAACTATGAAAACGTGTCATCCCGAGGCCGGCGATAGCGCGCCGAGGGACCCCTCATTGTAAATTGCGTCACGCAACCGACGTGCCGGCGACGATATGGAGTAGGCGCGTCAAACTTCGCGAAAGCGGTGACGGGCTTGCGCAAGTTAGATGGCGTCTACTTCAGATGGGCCGATTGCTCTCAATTGAGTGACCCAATTTCCAATAGGGGGGTCCCTCGCCGTCTGCGCGGGCTCGGGATGACACGCTTTGCAATGTTAACGCTGAACACGTTCGCGAGAAGACAGACTCGATGACATCGTTTATCACGGCGATCATGAATTTCATCGCCGCCATCCTGGCGATCGTCGTTCTGCGGCCGATGCGCGTTCGCGCCGAGAAATGCTCTGACCACGTGAAAATCGCGGTCATTGGTGCAGGTGCCATCGGCGGTTACGTGTGGGTGGCTTGCCGCGGCGGGCGAGGACGTCACCTTTATCGCGCGTGGCGCCAACCTCGCCGCCATCCGCCGCGAGGGCATGCGGCTGATCAGGAAGACGGCGCCGAATCGTCGGGCGCGAAGCGGCGCATCGAGAAGACGAGTGAGGCGGGGCCGCAGGACGTCGTCGTGCTGGCGGTGAAAGCGCATCAGGTCGGCGCGATCGCGGCGGATCTCGCAGCGCTTTGCCACGACGAGACAGCGATCGTCACGATGCAGAACGGCATTCCGTGGTGGTACTTCCACAAGCACGGCGGCGAGTACGAGGGAACGCCGGTGCGCTCGCGCCGATCCCGACGGCTCGATCGGCCGCTGATCGACGCCGACCGCGTCATCGGCTGTGTCGTCTATCCGGCGGCGAAGCTCGTGGCGCCCGGCGTCGTGCATGTCGTCGAGGGCAACCGCTTCACGCTCGGCGAGCCGGACGGATCGACGTCGCCGCGCGCTCAGGCCATCTCGCGGCGTTCAGCGCGCCGGGTTCAAGGCGCCGGTGATCGACGACATTCGCAGCGAGATCTGGCTCAAGCTGTGGGGCAATCTGAGCTTCAATCCGATCAGCGCGCTGACGCACGCGACGCTGGCTCGAATCTGCTCCAGTTCCCGCTCACGCGCGAGCTGGGCACGCAGATGATGCGCGAGGCGGAGGCGGTCGCCAACAAGCTCGGCATCACCTTTCGCGTCGGCATCGACAAACGCATCGCGGGCGCGGAGAAGGTGGGCGAGCACAAGACGTCGATGCTGCAGGATGTCGAAGCAGGCACGGCCGATGGAGATCGAGGCGCTGGTCGGCGCGGTCGTCGAGCTCGGCCGCCTTACGGATACGCCGACGCCGCACATCGACGCCGTCTACGCGCTCGTGAGCCTGCTGGCCAAGCAGCTCGCCGACACGCAACGGCAAGCTTGTCCTCAGCGCGGAAGTCACGCCGTACTGCCAGACAACGCTCAACTGTACAGACCGGTATGACAGCAGGAACGATTTCCGAATTGCTAAAGCACGGCGCCGATGACGCCCCGGCGCTCAGCTCGCCGGGCGGCACGCCGCTCACCTATCGCGGCTTCGCGCGCTCGTCGCGGACGTCGCCGCATCGCTCGCGTCGCAGGGTATCGGCCCGGGCGATCGCGTCGGCATCGTGCTCGACAACGGTCCGGAGATGGCGGCGGCGTTCCTGAGCATTGGCTCGGCCGCGACGGCCGCGCCGCTCAATCCGACCTATCGTGCCGACGAATTCGAGTTCTATCTCACCGACCTCGGCGCCAAGCTGCTGGTCGTCGGAGCCGGCAAGGACACGCCGGCCGTCGGCGTCGCGCAGAAGCTCGGCGTTCCGATCGCGCGGCTCGTCGCGCATCCCGAGCGCGGCGCGGGAACGTTCTCGCTCGAGTTCGACGGCGGTGCCGCGCGACGCCGCAACCCGTGCGCGCCGCGACGCCGGACGACATCGCGCTCGTGCTCCATACGTCCGGCACGACGTCGCGACCGAAGATCGTGCCGCTCGCGCACAAGAACATCGCCGCGTCGGCCGCGAACATCCGCCAGACGCTCTCGCTCACGGCGAACGATCGCGGCCTCGTCATCATGCCGCTCTTCCATATCCACGGCCTGATCGCCGCGCTCTCCGCGCCACTATCCGCCGGCGGCGAGGTATGCTGCTCGCCGGGATTCAACGCGCTGAAGTTCTTCGCGTGGGTCGACGAAGTGAAGCCGACGTGGTACACCGGCGTGCCGACGATGCATCAGGCGATTCTGCTGCGCGCGCCGGGCAACGAGGAGATCGTAAAGACCATCGGCTGCGGTTCATTCGCTCGTCGTCGTCGGCGCTGCCGCCGACGGTGATCGGCGAATTGGAGCGCGTGTTCAACGTGCCGGTGGTCGAGGCGTACGGAATGACCGAGGCTGCGCACCAGATGGCGAGCAACCCGTTGCCGCCGGCGCGCGCAAGCCGGGAACCGTCGGCCCGAGCGGCGGTCCGGAGATTCGCATCGTCGACGAGACGGGAACGACGGTGCCGCGCGGCCATACGGGCGAGATCGTCATCAAGGGACCGAACGTGATGACGGCCTACGAGAACAACCCGAAGGCCAACGCCGAGGCGTTCTACGACGGCTGGTTCCGCACGGGCGATCAGGGCACGATGGACGACGACGGCTATGTCGCATTACCGGCCGTCTCAAGGAGATCATCAATCGCGGCGGCGAGAAGATCTCGCCGCGCGAGGTCGACGAGATCATCATGGATCATCCGGCCGTGCATCAGTGCGTCACGTTCGCGATGCCGCACGACATGCTCGGCGAAGAGGTGGCTGCGGCGATCGTGCTGCGCCAGGGCACGGCGGCGACCGACAAGGAGCTGCGCGAGTTCGCGTCGGCGCGCCTCGCGCCATACAAGGTTCCGAAGAAAATTCTGATTCTCACCGAGATTCCGGTCGGCGCGACGGGCAAGCTGCAGCGCATCGGACTCGCACAGAAACTGGGACTCGCATGACGACGACCGCCGCACCGACCGCCGCGCGCGTGCACCACCGCCGCTCAGTCCTCCTGAGCGTTTTCTCATGGGCCCGGGCCCGAGCAACCCCGATCCGCGCGTGCTCGCCGCCATGGGCGCGAACCCCGTCGGTCACCTCGATCCGTACTTCGTCGAGCTGATGGACCAGACGATGGGCGCGCTGCGCCACGTGTTCCGCACCGAAACCATCACACGCTGCCGATCTCGGCGACCGGTTCGGCCGGTCTCGAGACGATCATGATGAACCTGCTCGAGCCGGGCGACAGCGCCGTCGTCGGCGTCGTCGGCTACTTCGGTCAGCGCTTGGCGGAGATGGCGCGGCGCAGCGGCGCTGATGTGCGCACGGTCGAAGTGGCCCGGGCGAGATCATCGATCCCGCGCAGATCGCCGCGACGCTCGAGCAGCGTCCGGCGAAGCTCGTCGCGTTCGTGCACGTCGGAGACGACCACCGGCGCGTGTCAGCCGATCGCGCCGATGGCCGACGTCGCGCGCCGCTATGGTGCGCTCGTCGCGGTCGACTGCGTGACGTCGCTCGGCGGCGTGCCGCTCGACATCGATGCGCTCGGCGTCGACGCCGCGGGCTCATGCAGCCAGAAGTGCATCGGCGCGCCGCCTGGCCTCGCGCCGATCACGATCGGGCCGCGCGCGATGGACGCCGTCCGCGCGCGAAAGCACAAGCCGTCGACGTGGTACCTCGACCTGTCGCTGCTCTTCCAGTACTGGGGCGAGGCGAGCGCCTCACGGACGCGCGCATTTCATCACACCGCTCCCATCGCGGCGATTTATGGATTTCATGAAGCGCTGCGCCTGATTCTCGAGGAAGGACTCGAGGCGCGGTGGGCGCGGCATCAGTTGGCGCACGAGGCGCTGGTGCGCGGACTCGATCGCTGGGCCTGTCGCTCTTTCCGCCGGCGGCCAATCGGTGCGCGACGATCAACGTCATCAACGCGCCGGCGGGCGTCGACGAAGCGAAGGTGCGTCGCCGGCTGCTCGACATGGGCGTGGAGATGGGCGGCGGGCTTGGCGCGCTCGCCGGCAAGGTGTGGCGCGTCGGCGTCATGGGCTACAACGCGCAGGTGCCGCGTGTCGAGCGCTTCGTCGGCGCGCTGGAGGAAGCCCTGCGGTAGCTGTCATCCTCCGCGCGAAGCGCGAGGATCTACTGTCGTGGTCGCGTGGATCGTTGTGCACGCTTCGCCGACCGCCGGCGGAGTGTGATGGTGGTCAAGAGCGCCAGCCCGACGAGTGCCCACCAGTCATCGAGCCAGAGTCCCTTCGTCGTCGCGACCGCGGAGAGAAGTGCGCCGCCGAACAGCAGGGTCGGCGGATGCACGCGGCCGACGAATACCGCGCCATCGAAGTCTCGCGCGAGAATCGTCGGTCGCGATCCGCGAGGCTCGAAGCGCGTCGCGCCGGTCGCGAAGAATGCGGTGTCACGCGATGCATCGAGTCGTGACAGATCGATGAACGACGCGAGGCTCCTGTGCGGCGCCACGGACGCCAATGATCGTTCCGCGCTGTAACGAGACGCCGATGTGAGGCGGCGCCGCATCAGCGGAATCCGATCGTCCTCGGCGACGTCATAGGCGCTCCCAGCGCCGGGTAAGACTCCGATGGTATAGACGGCGGCCGAATCCCGAGCCCGCAGCCGCTGGCCCATCGACGCGAGCGGACCGCGAAGCGTGTTGTAGTAGAGATGTGAGTGATGTCCCCATGTCATGAGCTTGTGTGACGATGACACGCTGTCGCGCAGCGCGAACACGTTGCCGGCGGCCAACGAATTGCGTGTGACCTGGCGTGCGATCGCAACGCCGGATCGCGCGGCCTCGCACAATCTCGCCATTTGATCCAGACTTCGCGGCACCAGTCGCAGGGCCGCGATGTGGGCCGCCGGACGTCGGCGGCGCCGCGGCGACCGCCGCCTCATCGATCCAGCGCGCGATGCCACGCACGGCGCTGTCCGTGCCGGCTCGCGAGATGGGTGTCGCGGCACCTCGATGCGTCGAGCAGCACGGTGCGCCAGCGACCAGCGTCGACGGATGTGCTCGAGAACCGTCCCAGCGCCTCAAAGAGCTGATCGAACACGCGATCGCCGGTGGCGCGGCTTTGCCCAGCCTGCATGTCGAAGCTGGCGAGATACAGCGGCGACGCCGTGCGCTGCGTGGCCGCGACGTAGCGCATCACCTCGCGCATCGCCGAGGTGTCCCACAGCGGGAACCACGCGATCTCCTGCGCGGCGGCGACCGCGGCGGTGTCGTTCGGTGCGCCGTAGAGGCGCTCCATCGCGAGCCATGCATTGACGACAGAGCCCTCGAGCGCGAGCACGTCGAAGCCCATCGACTCGTGCAGATGCTGAACGAGGCGAAGCCGCGCTCGCGGGAATTCATCCGTGAGGTGGATCGACTCGCCGAACGGCACGATCGAGCGCGCGCCGACGGCGGTACGCAGGTAGTCGTAGTCAGTCGCACGATCGGGTGTCGCGAGGTCGATCGTGTGCGCCACCACCGGCGCCGGTCCGCGCGCGGACGCGGCACCGAGGAGAAGCGCGCTCCATCCGAGCAGCGTGCGGCGGCGGGTGATGCTCGCTTTACGAATGAGCCGGCGCAGGATGAACGGCTTGCGCGCTCACCATCGTCGCGCAGATGCCGCCCTGCTGCGCGACGTTCACGACGTCGTGCTGTGACGCGCGGGCGACCATCGCGACGCCGTATCGGTTCGGCGCGAATCCCATGACGACGTAGAACGGCTCGACGTGGAGCCCGTCCTCGTCGTCCAGCACGTGAAAAGACTTCACCGGAATCGACGCCACCCGCTGCACGACCCACCGCTCATCCGCGTCCGCGAGCGCCGCGTCCAGCGCGGACTCCCACGCGC
>CAVVVQ010000029.1:0-133991 GCA_963751725.1 uncultured Verrucomicrobiae bacterium | reverse complement strand
TCTCTCATCCAGTTCGGTGTTCTCGATGCTCTGCTCGATCCCGTCCTCGAACTCCACAATGCCGATGGCTCTCTCATCTTCCAAAACGACAACTGGCGCTCAGATCAGCAGCAGCTCATCATCGACTCCAATCTCGCTCCTTCCGACGATCGCGAATCGGCCATCATCGCTAATCTCACTCCAGGCCCTTATTCCGCCGTTGTCCGCGGTTCCTCCAATTCAACAGGCACCGCTCTTGTTGAAATCTACCGCCTCTCTCAATAACTCGTAGCTCAACGTAAACAAAAAAATCGGCTGGATCCCTCCCGGAATCCAGCCGCACAAATGAGTTACCCGCTACGTTTTGATTCTACCTATCTGTCATCTCGATCTGAATTTCTAAGCTTGCTCAGCATTTCTAGTAACGACTGAACATTTCCGAAAAAGAATATTGAATGATTTTCAATTTATTTTTCGATTCACGCTTGCACTTCACTCTCATCAGCTCCAAACAGGAAGCGACGGAGAAACAATGTTCGATTCAAAGATCGCTGACTGGCGAGATCAGTTTGAGGGAGTTTGCGTCAACGAAAAATTCGGTGTCGTCAATGTTCGACTCGCCAAATCGAAAACTAAGAGCAAGAGAAAACAAATTGCTCAACTTATTTACTCTCCGTTACGGGAACGACGCGCTGATTTGATCAAACAACCGTAACCTTAACTTCCACGAGATATCCTTCAAAACCGATCGACCCATTTCCTGCTAGTTGAAAGCAAGTCATCAACGCGTGTAAGCACTTGGTGTCAAGGACTTTCTGTCACATTTAATCGGCACTTTGCCTGCTTTAACGGGATTCTCGGAATCTTATGAAGCAGGTGCGACTTCATCTTTGGATCGCGGTGTTGGTTTTTCTATCCGCGCAAGCCCTCAATGCGCAAGACGTAAGCGTGACTCTGACGTGGAGTCCAAGCCCTGAAACAAATATCGTTGGATATCGGCTTCATTATGGTACGAGCTCCCACAATTACACTGAACACATCGAGGTTGGGAACACGACAACCGCAACCATTTCAAATTTATCAGCGGGGACCGTCTATTATTTCGCTGCGACTGCATACAATACGCTAGGCATTGAGAGCCTCTTCTCAAACGAAGTTCAGCACACAGCATCCACGCCGCCGCCTACGCCAACTCCGGGCCCTGGTCCGACGGCCACCCCTTTGCCAACATCGACACCTGCTTCATCGCCAACTCCAACCGCGACTCCACACACCATCGCCGACCTCATCTCCGGGGCCAACTGCAACCGCAACAGCGGGTCCCTCGCCAACACCGGGTCCTTCTGCAACACCGGGTCCTTCTGCAACACCGGTTCCTTCTGCAACACCGGTCCCTTCTGCAACGCCGGTCCCTTCTGCAACACCGGCCCCTAGCGCAACACCAGGTCCATCACCAACTCCATCCCCCACACCTGGCATTTCCTCATCGTTAGCCAATGTCTCTACGCGACTCTTCGTCGAGAACGGTGACAACGCGATGTTTGGCGGCTTCATGATTACAGGTAACCATCCAAAGAAGGTCATTCTGCGTGCGATCGGACCGTCCCTGGCGTCGATGGGCGTTTCCAATGCGATGCCCGATCCAGCCATGCAACTCTACGACTCTTTCGCCACACTGATTGCCTCCAATGAGGATTGGCGTTTTGGACAAACGCAGATCATTCAAGAAACTGGGCTGGCTCCAACGGACGACCAGGAAGCAGCCATCGTCGCGACTTTGGCTCCTGGCTCCTACACTGCTGTGGTTTTCGATCAAACGGGCCAAACTGGTGTGGCCTTATTTGAGCTGTACGACCTCGACTCCGGCAGTTCCCGTCTGCTTAATTTGTCCACACGCGGTCGCGTCGATACTCAAGATCGCGTCATGATTGGAGGTTTCGTCGTAGGTGGGTCTGAGCCCCTTCCGCTTATTGTTCGTGCGATTGGTCCTTCGCTAACCGAGTTCGGTATCCTCGACGCGTTGATGAATCCAGTTCTTGAATTACGTAATGGCGATGGATCTCTGGTCCTCCAAAACGATGACTGGCGCTCGGATCAACAGCAGCCCATCATCGATTCAAATCTCGCTCCCGCGGATGATCGCGAGTCGGCGATCATCGGAACCCTTTCCCCAGGTCCCTACTCCGCGATTGTTCGCGGTTCAGCAAATTCCACCGGCGTCGCACTGTTCGAGATCTACAGGCTTGCGCATTAGCAGAATTCGACCTTGGGTAAGCTAATAGGTAAAGCTGATTCCCGCGAAATAGCGATTGCGCGAATAGTCGGAGGCAGATCGCTGAACTGCTCCGAGCAAACCGGTCGATTCAACAGAGCTATAGTTGTAATCAACGTGAAGGGCGAACCGCTGATTAATCGCATAACGGAGGCTGAGTGCGCAATCAAAGGAACCCTGTGAACTCGCGAGACCTGCAGGCGGAGCATTCACTCCTTCGGTGTCAGCGTGATTATAGTAGACCGTCGCCATGGAGGTAATTCTGGGCGAGAGGTTGTAACTCAGTTGCAACCCAGTCCGCAGGGTAATATTCACCAGAGGAATTCCGGTGAGCGTGGAACCCGCCTCTTCGACTCCGTAACTTGCGGTCCACTTGATTGATGAGCGCCCAAGTTTCCCATACTCAAGTGAACCTTCAAAATAGGGATCAGTCCTGTCTCCGCCCTGTTCGAATGAACGGGAGGTGGCGCCACCGCGAACATCAAAGCTGAAATCCTGAGTTAGTTTATGATTCAAACCGGCAAGCACGAAATTTGTCGTGGAATCATTTCGGGCCGAATCATAATCGACGACCAGGTAGCGATATTCGGCAAAGAAATTCGTCCGACTTGACCGCTTCAATTGGATCACTTCACCAAACATTGTCTCGGACCTATCCTGAAAGATTCCGATCGATTCATCATCGTACATGATTCGCCGGTAGGTGAAGTTTGTTCGTGCAGAAACCCGGGGTAACCAGTAATAAATCAAAGAGCAAGTGTCGGTGGTCTGGAAATGGTTCGCCAGAACAGTCTCGGGTCCCACGTTGGTGCTAAAGTCCGGCTCCACCTGGTAGCTGGCAGAAAGGTCCGCCGCCAGCGTCAGGCGGGGGGTGAAGTTATGAACAAGTGACAACGAGACGTTTCCGTTCTCGTCGTGTGTTCCGGCGGGATTAAAAAATTGCCGCAGCCCACCTCCAAGCAGCAAATGAAACTGCGTTTGTTGATCAGCGCGATCGTAAGAAAGGGTGAGCGTTTCAGTGGTAAACCACGCCCCCTCGCGCGCTGCGCTTGCGTTGATGTTGTCGTCGTAGCCCGAATCCAGTCCAAATTTCACATGGAGTGGGATAATGAAAGGCGCACTCTCATCCTCAGCTTCCAATGTTGGACCACCCCCATAGGCAGCGGCATTCTGGGTCACAACTTCGACAATAGGCTCAGCACGAACAGGCCGTGACAGAGCTATCGAGATAAGAGCAATTACAACAGGGTAGCCCTGTAGTAATCGTGAGTCTGATAAACTCGACTGCGAAACATCATGTGCCTTGCTAATCGTCCGCCTCAAGATCATTCGCCGTTCCAATAACCAGCGTACCGATACGTCGGTTCAAAATAGGCTGCGCGAGACGTAGATCACGTCCCCATCCCTCACATACGTCGCTGCGGTTGGCTCGCCGCGGAGAGTCGACCGGAAATTGAAAATCTCCGTTCGCTGCTGTCCGTCCACGATCCTGATCAAGTGAACGTTGGCGAGATTACCAAAGTCATTAACCCCACCAGCCTCCATGATTGCCTGGAACACGGTTGCCGGACGTTCAAACTGATACTTGCCAGGTTTGTTGACAAAGCCGGAAATGGTCACGGTTGCGCCGGTATTCTCAAGAGTGACCAAGACATCGCTATTCTCAAGTTGTGACTCATAACGACGGACCAGCTCACGTTGAAAATCGATCATCCTTTTCCCGCCTGCTGTTACCTCCCCAAGGAGCGGAAGGCTCACTTTGCCATCCCGGCGAACCTTCTGAGTTAGGTTCAAATCTGTTTCGTCAATAAAGGTTAGTTTAATGACATCCCCTGGCGCCAATGTCACCGGCGTATGGGCAGTTGCAGGATTCGGCAAGGGAGGTGTCGACACCTGGCAACCGGCACAACCCAAGGCAATCACAGCCAATAGGACTGAGATCGAAAGGCAGCATCTCCAATCCAACTTACGAAGATTTTCCTTAATGTGCGTTGTTTCTCGGGCGTTCCACATAACTCTCCTTTTCTCTATGACGTGACTCTTATCCTGCAAAAACAGCGTCCAGCAAGATAAATATGACCAACACGTAATTCGAACGCACCAAATCAACTGTTATTACGCTTTCCAGATTTTGCCCGCCGCAACTTGCACACCCGCCATTGCATTTCGCGTGTCCACTATACATTGGGCCCAATCGGCCAGTTCCCGATAATTCACATTCGCGTGGTTTGTCGCAATCAACGCGACGTCAAAACCGGAGATGGATTCACGATTCCACTCGACCGATTTCTTGCCCGCGAGGTGTGAATGTTCGCGCGTGGGTTTGATAACTGGGACGTAAGGATCAAAATATTCAACCGATGCTCCTCGGTCGCTCAGCAGATTCATCAAAACATAGCTAGGCGACTCTCGTTCGTCATCGACGTTGGGCTTGTAGGCCAGACCAACAATCAAGATCTTGCTTCCTTTGATTGACTTGCAGCTGTTGTTCAGGGCATCTGCCACCCGATGCACAACATGCTCAGGCATTCTCGTATTGATCTCGCCTGCTAACTCGATAAAGCGGGTATTCAATCCGTACTCTCTTGCTTTCCATGTTAGATAAAAAGGATCGATCGGAATGCAATGACCGCCAAGCCCGGGACCTGGGTAGAACGCCATGAAACCAAAAGGTTTTGTTTTCGCGGCCGCAATGGTTTCCCAGATATCAATGTCCATCGCGCTATAGATGACCTTCAGTTCATTGATCAGGGCAATATTCACGCTGCGGAAAATGTTCTCCAGGAGCTTGGCCGCCTCCGCGACACGACAAGAGGAGACCGGAACCAGATTCTGAATCGCAATCGAATAAAGGGCTTTTGCTTTTTCCAGACAGGCGGGTGTTAATCCGCCTATAACTTTCGGAATCGTTGCAACAACGCTGCTGGGATTACCCGGATCTTCGCGCTCCGGTGAAAAGGCGAGATGAAAATCAACACCGGCCTTTAATCCAGAATTCGCTTCAAGAATTCGCCGGAGATCTTCATCCGTCGTCCCAGGAAAGGTGGTGGATTCCAACACCACCACGGTTCCCTTGTTCAAATGCGGCGCAATTAGTCGGCCCGTGTCGAGGATATATGAAATATCTGGTTCACGATTCTTATTCAAGGGGGTTGGAACGCAAATGATTACTGCGCTCGTTCCTTTGATCACGCTGAAATCGGTGGAAGCAGAGAGTCTTTTCGCGTGCAACTCAGATTCAATCGTATCCGAAGCGATATGCTTGATGTAGCTCTTGCCCTTGTTGATCAGGTCAATTTTGGTCTGATCCACATCCAACCCCACGACGGTTGCGCCCGAGCGGGCGAATTGAATCGCCAAAGGCAGCCCCACATAACCCAACCCAACGATTGAAATATTCATCTAGTCTTCCAGTCCCAGAATCGAACCAAACACAAGCAAATTTGAGGCCTCAACCAACCCTCCGCCGCGAAAACCCGGCTAGTCGCATAAAACCTTCCGAGCGTAAAACGCCTCGGCATATTTTGCACAACATTCTATGCCGCGAAGGCGCATTAACCCTAGAAATGTGTCCTTGCTAAACCAATGCTTGTTTCCCTGCGTTTGGAAGTAGCGGCAAACGCGATCCACTTTTTGCTTTGCCATTCGTTCATCCAGTGGAACAAACAGATTCGGCACGCCAAGATCGCCATCAAATTTGGGGACTTCGTATTCCAAGATGAAATGATTGCGAAATGTGTTCCATGCCAGATCTGACAACACTCGATGATCCTGATGGCGATCATCTCTATAATGGGTAAAGACCAAATCAGGGTCGAACGCCTTTAGCGTTTCAAAGAATTCCTTAATTCGTGTTCCGTCGAACGGAAAGAAGCTGGTTCGAAATTTTCTCACAACAATTTTCTTTTTCGTCACGCCCTTTAGAAAATCTCGCGCGCTCTGCTGCGCCTCCACCGTCCGCTTTCCACCTGCGCTGAAGACAACCCAGTGAACCTCAAGATCAGAAATCTCACGCGCCATCTTGAGGATGGTTCCGCCACACCCGATCTCAATATCATCCGAGTGGGCCCCCAGGCAGAGGACCTTCTTAATCTTGCTGAAATCGAATGAATGCATGTCTAACGGGAACTGTTGTCTAGCTATCGTCAAGCGAATCGCAAACCGAAAGCTACGCTGGAACGACGGTTTTTGATTCCATTATCGGAACATGGTCGGCAACCGCCTTGCCAATTTCCAGTGAAGCGGTAGCCGCTGGAGACGGCGCATTACAGACATGCACCGAATTAAAACCCTTAACGATTAGAAAGTCGTCCACCATGCTGCCGTCCGGCCGTAATGCCTGGGCACGGACTCCAGCCTGTGACGGGATAACGTCAGACATTTGGATCTCTGGAATAAGCCTTTGCAGACTCCGAACAAACTCCGCTTTGCTAAACGAACGTCGCATCTCCATTAAACCCTCCGAGAGATTCTTCCGGGCAAGCCTCCAGAAACCCCCATAAGTCATGGTCTCAACAAAATCGCGCAAGTTGAAACTGGTCTTGTGATAACCCTCGCGTTTAAACGCCAATACCGCATTTGGACCGGCATGAACCGAACCATCGATCATTCGAGTAAAATGAACACCTAGAAATGGAAAGTCGGGATTAGGAACTGGATAAATCAAATTGCTCACAAGGTGTCGGCGTTCTGGAACCAATTCATAATATTCTCCGCGGAACGGAACGATCTTCGCCTCCGGCTCCAAACCTCCGAGACGCGCCACTCGATCGCTGTGCAATCCCGCGCAATTAATGAGAAAGCGCGTTTCAAAATCGCCCTGCGAAGTTTCGAGGACGTATCCAGTCGTGAGTCGCACGCGTAATCTTTGACCCTTGCGCCCAACTTAATCGTCCCTCCACCTCCCTGGAATAACTCCGCATATTTTTCACAAACCTTCGGGTAGTCGGCAATCCCGGTTGAGGACACCTTGACTCCCGCAAGACAGCTAACATGCGGCTCAATTTCCCGGACTCCCGCCGCCGAAAGTCTCTCGACTTTCAACTGATTCTGTAGGCCACGTTGATACAGCTTTCCAAAAGCGGCAACTCAGCTTCCTCAACCGCCACGATCACCTTGCCACACACTTCATGGGGAATGTCATGTGTGCGACAAAACTCGACCATCGAGGAACTGCCGTCGCGGGCAAACTGGGCCTTGAAGCTACCCGGTTTGTAATAGATGCCCGAGTGGATTACCCCGCTATTGCGCCCGCTCTGATGCGAGCAAATGCGCGATTCTTTTTCAAGCAGGATAATGCGCGACGAGGGATTTCGCTTACCCACTTCCATAGCCGTGGCCAAGCCGACCACCCCCCCACCGATGACCGCGCAGTCATACATGACTTACTTTTGATGGTTCCACACAACCCAAGGCGCATTACCTCGTCCAAAGACATCGTCAAGATCCTGCTTTTCCTTGAACGTGTCCATGCAAGCCCAAAACCCATCATGCGAGTAAGCCATCAGTTTGCCTTCGGTAATCAACCGCCGAAACGGCTCTTCAACTAATTCTTCACCCTGTTTGATGTAGTCGAAAACAGTCGGCCGCAGAACCATGAAGCCACCGTTCATTCGCGCGCCAGACTTCCCGATGTGTTCAATGCTCTTCACCATTTCCATCAGGTTGCACCTGAATCAGGTGGAAACTGGCTCGCGGCTTGACGCTAACAAAGCAAGCCACGTTGTTGCTCGCTTCAAAGGAGGAGATCACGGCCGGCAGCGGAACATCCGAAAGCCCATCGGTGTAGTTGGCTAGAAACATTTCCTCACCCGCAAGATGCTTTTGCACCGCTTTCAGCCGCATTCCGATGTTGGAAGTGAGGCCGGTGTCTACGAACGTGATATTCCAGTCGTGGATGTCGCTGCTCAGAAGCTTTAGATCTTTGCCGCCAGCAGACAGAACAAAATCATTCGAAACGCATTCGTCGTATTCGAGGAAGTATTTCTTTATGATGTCAGCCTTGTAACCAAGACAGAGAATGAAGTCCTTGTGCCCATAGTGGGCATAATACTTCATTACGTGCCAAAGAATTGGCCGATATCCGATTGGCACCATCGGCTTTGGAAATGCCTCCGAATACTCCCGCATTCGCATACCGAAGCCACCGCAAAACAATACAACTTTCATTATCTTGCGTTCATTCGAATTTTTTCCTTGGACAACCGCAGGTCAGTTGCAACTTGCGATCCTTTCTTCCAGCCAGGTTTCACCACGAAAATGCCGATATTGTTCGGCGCGCAGTCGATCGGCCAATCGGTTCTTCGGCAATTCCACATCATCGTAAGTGATGACCGCGTCTTTGGCGATGTTCCGTTTGAGCACACACGCTTCCACCAAGCCCTCGGGCAAGTAGCGATTCTTGCTCATCTCGTCGGTATTTACCGCTTCGCCATAGGTCATATACATTCCGTAGTCGTCGAGCACTTCGCCGGCCTTCAGGTCGCGCTTTGCCACCGCACATACCTCGACGACCGGGCCGCCTAACGGCCTAGCCACCGAATCATTAAGGAGGGCAACGCGGGCGATTGCATTCGGGACTTCGAAGTGCACCAGGTGATAGGGAAGAAAGAACGAATACAATGGCCCTTCACCCATCTTGTACAAGCTCAAGATAATGTCTCTGTTTCGGGTCAGGATGTTCCGCCAGACAGTAAATTTTGGTTAGCGGCGTACCGACTACGTAGTCCACAATGCCACCAAGCCTCCGAAGCTCTTCCACATCATAGATGGATCCAATCTTCATGACGTCGTCCTTGTATTCTGCCCCGCGGGACATACCTCGCGACTTCACAACCATGCCGGTGGCGTTTGCCACAATCGTCTGCTCGAAACTGATCTTCGATCCATCTGCAAAGCTGGTCACCATCGCAGGATTTTGCCCCCATTTTTCGGCAAAGCCTTTTTGGGTTGTCGGATTTCTATATGGGTCCTGCAATCCTTTGACATTGCCCATCACCCGAGGCGTCAACCCGAGACCTACCACCCAGCGATACAGGTTCATTTGCAGGCCGGGTTCATCTCCTTCGCACGCTGAAAGAATCACACCGTGACTTGTCAGCGTAGGTTTGGAGAATTGGACCAATGGTTGCATCCAATTCCGCGTTCATCAATACAACGTGCTTCTGATGTTTGAACGCCTCCAGTAAAACATGGGCGCCAAACTCAACCGAGCCCGTTGTATCCACGATGACATCGACTTGGCTAGATCGCGCTAAAAGCATCGCATCTTGAGTGAACACTGGTCGGCCAGAACGGATCGCGTCTCCAAGCTGATCTTGCGTGCTCGCTTCAGTGGCGTTCTCCAAGCCCGAATACGCCAGCACATGAAGCGCTTTCTGGGCTTTCCGGCTGTAGATCGCAACCATGGCCATTCCAGGAACACTGTTAACAATCTGGTTCGTCAAACCCTGTGCCATGAACCCTGCACCCAATATTGCAACCCTGACCGGCTTCCGCTCGGCAGCCCGCGCTTTCAATGCCCTATCAACTATTATCATGAATTCGGCTTCTCCTGATTTTACTCTAAATTGTCATCCGTCGTTTCAGTTCGGATTCAACGTTTTCCAATAGCCCAAATTTCTGATCCTTCTCTGAGATCACCGTCACCGGCAATGGCCATTGGAGGCCGAGTCGCGGGTCATCATGCAAAAGGCCACTCTCGCACTCAGGAGCATAGAACTCGCCAACCTGATAGCTTGTTTCGGTGTTGTCGCGAAGCACTTGGTACCCATGAGCAAAACGCTCAGGCACAAAGAGCGCGCGCCCATTGTCCTCGTTTAGCTCGACGGCGATATTTTGCAGGTACGTGGGACTTTCAGGTCGCAAATCGACGATGATATCGATGATCGCGCCGCGCGTACAGCGGACTAGCTTTGTTTCGGCCTTAGGAGGAAACTGAAAGTGCATTCCGCGGAGCGTCCCTTTTTTCGCGTTGTAGGCAACGTTCGCCTGCGCAATCACGGGCTTTAATCCATGGGCAGAAAACTCATTTTGACAAAAGGCTCGGGCAAAAAAACCTCGCGAGTCCTCCCTTCTTTCCAAGTCGATGACATAGGCCCCTTTTAGTTTTGTTTCAGTGAATTGCATGACGCGTTGTATGTTTCTTTGTCTAAGCTTTGTGACGTGATTTTATCACGTTCGAGGGCCAACGCCAACCGACGTTCTGCCGGAAAGGGGCCTAAGTTCTCGAATGGCTTCTATGATGCGGCAACAGGCTAAGGACTTTCTGCGCCAAAGCGCGGATCGACGCACACCTTATGGTATCGGCGAATTCATATCCGCCTGAATTTCCGCCTGCGTAAGCACTCGATTGTAAATACGCACCTCGTCAATGACGCCGGCGAAATAATACCCGCCCGTGCGTCGCCCAATATTTACGTTCACACTTGAGTTAAGTTGGGCGGAGGGGACAGTGCCGATCAGGACGCCATTGTCGCGAACGCCGTTCACATAAATATCCAATGTCCGGGCCGTTGCGTCGTAAACGCCAGCGACATGGTACCAAACATTTAGCAACCGCACCGTTGTGCTATAACGCTGCGTTCTGTCATTCAGTGCGCCTGAGACGCCGATCCCAAAAGTATGCGGACCGGTATCGGGGCTTGTTTTAAACTGCCAACCTGAGGAGTCGTTAGATTTTGACATAATTTGCCCGTCATCACTCGGATCGGCTGACGCCTTGATCCAGGCGCTCCATGTCATGCTACCGGTAATTTGTAAGAGGGTCGGATTGCCGAGATCGACATAGCTGCTCGATCCATTGAAACTCAACGCACTTCCGTACCGACCAGCAGTCGTCCAACTCGGTACTGCGAAGCGTACCGGTAATCCCGTGGCCTGACGCATCCGGAACGTTGTTTCCGCTTCCTTGGTTGAAATTGTAGGCGACCACAGGCGCGACTGTCGGCGTGGCTGTTGACGCTGGTGTTGTTGTCGGAGTTGGTGTCAGTGTCGCAGTCGGTGCCGGTGTCGCGTTGCTGTTGGCTGTTGCTGTTGCTGTTGCTGTTGCTGTTGCTGTTGCTGTTGCTGTTGGTGTCGGTGTCGGTGTCGGTGTCGGTGTCGGCGTCGGTGTCGGTGTCGGTGTCGGCGTCGGCGTCGCGGTCGGCGCGGGCGTCGCTGTTGGTGCCGGCGTCGCTGTCGGTGTGGGCGTCGCGGTCGGTGCGGGCGTCGCTGTTGGTGCCGGCGTCGCTGTCGGTGTGGGCGTCGCTGTCGGTGTGGGCGTCGCTGTCGGTGTGGGCGTCGCTGTCGCTGTCGGTGCTGGCGTCGCCGTCGGTGCTGGCGTCGCCGTCGCAGTCGGTGCTGCCGTCGCTGTCGCTGTTGGTGCCGGCGTTGGCGTCGTAGTCGGTGCAGGCGTCGACGTCGCTGTTGGTGCTGCCGTCGCTGTTGGTACTGCCGTGGGCGTAGGCGTTGCAACACCAATCGCCGTGTTCATGTCTGTTTGAATCTCCGACTGGCTTAGCGCCCGATTGTAAATCCGCACCTCGTCGATGATGCCATTGAAATTGAACCCGCCGCTTCGACGTCCAATGTTTACATTGACCGCGGTGTTGAATTGGGAAGCCGGGATCGTTCCGATCAAGGTTCCGTTGTCTCGAATCCCATTGACATAGATATCCAGAGTTCGGGCCGTTGCATCGTAAACACCCGCGACATGATACCAGACATTGAGAGAACGTACCGTTGGTATGTACCGTTGGGTGTGCGAATTAGCTGTTCCAGAAACGCCAACGCCAAAAGTATGCGGACCAGTGTCAGGACTAGTCTTCAACTGCCACCCCGATGAGAAATCGGACTTCGCAATGATCTGTCCGTCGTCGGCGGGATTCGCCGCCGCCTTGATCCAGGCACTCCAAGTCATGCTTCCAGTCAACTGCAAGGCAGCAGGATTACCCAAATCTACGTAGCCACTTGTTCCGTTAAAATTCAATGCATTCCCGTATTTGCCACCAGTAGTCCAAGTTGCTCCTTGCAGAGTTCCCATGAGGCCATGCCCAGTCGCATCCGCGACAGTGGTTCCGGTGCCCTCATTAAAGCTATAAGCCGCCAATGGTCCTGTACCGGGAGTCGGTGTTGGCGTGGCGGTAGGGCTTGGAGTGGGTGTAGGCGTTGGGGCGGTGCCGCAGTGGGGCGGTGAGGCGTGGGACTGGGCGTTGCGGGCGGCGTAGCAGTTGCGGTGGGTCCAATCGTGGGGGTAGGCGTTGGCGTCCCTGCTATTGTGGCAGTTGGTGTTGGGGTCGATATCGGCGTTGGGGTGGCCGTTGGACCGGGTGTTGGTGTGGCGCCAGGAGCAACGGTCGTAACGGTTAAACTCCAGCCACCGGAAAAACTCCCTTGATCGCCCGGACCATCATCAAACACGTAGAGAGACCAAGTTCCATTTGCGGCGATACCGTTGAATGCTGAAAAAGCTGAGGCGAAAGGCGCTGTCGGTGCGGGCGCTGGAAAATTGTCTCCGCCCGGGCGACGAGTCAGCATAGTCTGTTGGCTTGTATGTCCCTCCGGAAGCGAATGATCCGCTGCCGGGGACTGATCCTGCAGCATTGTCAGACAAGGTAAAGGTGACGTTGCTTGCGTTGAAAGCTTCAGCCGCGTCGGAGAAGATAATCACTTTCTGTCCATTGGGCCCCACTAACAAGACGTCCACATCGCTGACCCAGGTATGGCTCAGTCCTCGTAATGTCACCGTCACGTTCCGAACAGTTCCGTTCATTCCGCTGACACTGACGGTGGAGGGATAGGGATTGCCTTTCCCTTGGTTAGGGATGGTGATTGATGCGGCGTTGTTAAAGGTGGTTGTGGTCGTAATCGACGGATTGACGGTGACCACAAAACTTCTGCTGGTATTGTTAGGTCCGTCGTTGACTGTTATCGTGATTGTCGCGCTTCCTGTTTGCCCACTCGCCGGCGTCACCGTCACTGTCCGGTTCGCTCCGCCTCCGCCAAACACAACATTGGCTGCGGGAATCAACCCAGGATTGGAACTCGTTGCACTTAACTGCAAATTAGCCGCTGCTACCTCTGCATCCCCCACCGTGAAACCTTGCGGCGTCGTCGATTCGTCCTGCAAGATCGTCTGGTTTGGTATGGCCGAGATCGTCGGCGGCGTATTGGGTCCGCAATCCGGATATACCCTCACTTCTTTAGTAGTCGATAACCCAGCCGGATCGGTCACGGTTAACAGCACACGGTAGTAATATATATTGATTCCGTCGCAGCCGGTCGGCTCCAATACGGCCGTGGTCGCATGGTTTGTATCCGCTGGGTTACCATGATTATGATCGTTATGATGCAACAGGACCTGCCATTGATATGCCAATTGGCTGTCGGTCGATTGATTATCACTTACCGAAGCTGTTAGACTTGCGACTGTAGTACTCGTCGCAGATATCGATGCCCCATCCACAGGACTCGTAATGTTCACGCTCGGCGGCGTGTTGTTTAACGACACAATCACAGTCGCCTGGGCAGATAACCCTCCGCTGTCAGTAACCGTCAATACTACCGTGTACTTTGTTGGTACCCCAGCAGGCGCCGTAAAAGTGTGCGTTGGATTGGCCAGGGTGCTCACGGGCGACCCATCGCCAAAATTCCACGAATAGGTTATCGACTGTCCGTCTGGATCACCTGATCCACTGCTGCTAAACTGCACCACCAGCGGTGTGACCCCGTAATTCTGATTGGCCGATGCGACCGCCACTGGTGTCCGGTTTCCAGTGTAGGAAATCTGCTTAATAGCCGCGACGCTATAGTCATACCCAATATAATAGAGACTCCCATCGGTCGGATGCTGCACGATGCTTACTACCGCTCCAGCTGCGGTCGCAAAATCGCCCAACGCCACAGGCTTGTCGTTGGAGTCAAATGCTAGTGTCTTGATCACTCCCTGTCCCCAGTCCGCAAAATAATAGCGGTTTTGAAATGCCGTAGGGAAGTTTGTCGCAGTATACCATGTCCCACCTATGGCACAGTTCCCACTAAACATTGTTCCCGACACCGGCGAACCGTTGGCACCCACGTTAGCCGTTTGTGCTTGCCCCGAGCCTCCGTAGGTCGGGGTTCGCGTCGTCGCACTCGAATGATTCCAATCTAATGCTGGCCGGTAATGCAAGAACTGCGGAATCGAACTCGGGATCTTCTGTGCAGCGTTGCACGGATTGTTGAATGGAGGCTGCCCCGCTGCCGCAAGCGTGTCTTCCTTCAACAAATTGGCAAAGGTAAAATACTGGCTACAACCGGATGCAGGGTACAGTGGATTAAGAGCATCCTGATTTGCCACGGCTCCATCATAGCCGCCCGTTAGGCTTAACCCCTCGTATATTGGCCATCCCAAATTCCGTCCGGACCCGCTCACCGAATACACCGATTCCCACGTATTCCACCCCACGTTACCCAAATAAAAGACCCCCGGATTGCCATCCCCGGCAAAGTGACTTCCCGTGTTAGGCCTGAGGGACATCCGACATGGATTGCGTAGTCCGAGCGTCCATACCCGTGAACGCGCCGACCGAGGACTAGAGGAGTCATAAAATGGATTGCTCGGGAGCCCGCTCCCGGTCGCCGGATCGATCCGCAGAATTTTCCCATCCAAGCTATCCAGCAAGTTGACTACGCAACCCACCTACATCTTCTTTCGATCGCAAGATGCCATCACTCAAGGCCTGGGGCGCGTAACTACCCGAAGTTGCTCCACCCTGATCCCCCGCGGTGGCTGTAGCCCCATCTCCGGTCGAGATCATCAAGGTGTCATCTTCTCCAAAGACCAAGCTTCCGACTCCATGCGTCGCCGAGCAGATCGGAATGCCGGTCTGCTTGGTTTCGCCTATCAACACAAGTCGGCTCGCCAAGTCAATTGATCGAAAACCGTCGGATGACCGGCACGTATAGCGCGTAACCCGTCCGATTGTTGGCTGAAAATATGTATTTGAAGCGGGATTATACCCAGGAGTGCCGAAATTGAGGAGGTAATACCTGTCGACCACGTACATCAGATAGATGTATCCGTTCGAGCGGAAATTTGGATCCAAGGCGAACCCCAGCATTCCATGATCTTCCCATGCCCCAACTTCCTCACTGATATTCAGCAACAGTGTTGGTGAAGGATCGCCCGGATCTTTGAACCAGACCAATCCTGTTCGTTCCCAGACATACAATCGTCCATTTGTTTCGAATGCGGTTCCAACAGCATCGGTCCACGGCCCAGAAACGCTGCTCTCAGTAAACCCTGGCGGAACCGACGCACCGAACAGGCCAGTCGCAAGAGTCAACCAGATCGCAATTGCGCACAAAGACGCAGACACTTGTTTTGAAAAATTCATCCGAATCCTTGAATAACGAGAGAAACCTCGCAGCATAAACCGAAACCCCATTACGCTTAGGCGCGTTTTCGGTCCCAAATTACTCTATTTTGCGTAAAACCCAGGCTGGAAGTCAATTCCAATCGTAGTGGAAAAAGGTCGGCGGGAAGAGTTATGTCGCATTGGAGAGAAGCGTCAGAGGAGTCTGGTCACTTCGGACGAGGGGCTCATTCCGGCTGTTCGCTTTCCAGCGGCGTATTCATGTTCGGCTTGGATTTCCCATGTACTTCGGATGGGAAGTCACAGCCGGTCCCACGTCCCGCCTGCAAAGTTGAACGTGGAGGAAAAATACTCACTGCTTTTTCCGAAGTTGACTGCAATTCGCCGACTGGCGTAACAATGAATCTATTCAGTCCAAAAAAACTGTGGATCGATTTGTTGCGTGCGAATCAAATATTCCAACTGCTTCAGCCGCGTGAATGTCCGGTATTCGAAGACTTCTTTTGTCATATCAATCCGCGAAAAGAGCGTGTGAAGTTGTTCGGCACCTCGTCGTGCGTTCCACGCACATTTGAAATCCGGGAGGTGCTTTTGGATTTTTTCGAATGACACTCGGTAGCTTCGATTGTCCTGGCCCGGCGAACCAAATGAAACGCGGCAACCTGTAAAAACATCGCCGACTGTTTCGGCTACTTCGCGCACACGGTAGTTATGGTCGGTGTCACCAACGTTAAAAATTTCGTTGTGGACTGCTTCGGTTGGCGCCTGCAACACGGAAATAATTGCCCGCGCGATGTCAAGTCCGTGAACTAACGGCCTCCATGGTGTTCCATCGCTCGTCATTTTGATCTCCTTGGTCGTCCAAGCCAAGCCCGCCAGATTGTTGAGAACAATGTCGAACCTCATGTGAGGCGAGGCGCCATATGCAGTAGCGTTGCGCATGAACGTGGGCGAAAATTCCTTGGTCGCGAGCGGCCCCACATCGCGTTCAACCAACGTCTTACATATGGCATAGGCGGTTTGGGGATTGACCGGTGATTCTTCAGTAACGTCCCCGCCTTCGGCCACGCCGTATACGCTGCATGACGACATGTAGACAAATCGCTTAACGCCGGCCTTTCGGGCCAGTTCGGCGAGATAGACCGAGCCCTTGTGATTAATTTCGTAGGTGATGGTCGGAGCGAGTTGGCCAGCGGGATCATTGGAGAGCTCCGCCATGTGCACGATTGCATCGATGTCTTTCAGATCGCTGACTTCGACCTGTCGCAGGTCCTTCGCCAGAGTAAGTGGGGTTACAAGGCCGTCTCG
The DNA here is from genome assembly GCA_963751725.1 of uncultured Verrucomicrobiae bacterium. Lineage (GTDB taxonomy): Bacteria > Verrucomicrobiota > Verrucomicrobiia > Chthoniobacterales > UBA10450 > AV80. Next base: position 117,098 of record CAVVVQ010000029.1, on the reverse strand, counting down.
ATAAAGCATTCGCTCCTTATAAAACCCTGTGTCGAGACCAACGACTTCATAACCCTGCCGAACCAGTTCAGGAGCCAACAGTGAACCAAGGTATCCTTCAGTCCCGGTCACTAACACACGCTTTATTGGATTCATCTCATTTTGTTTCTACGACGCCGGGTGAAGTTTGGAATTGTTTATCAATACCTAACGATTACAAAGGCTGAGCTAGACCCCTTCGACTTAGTTGAAACTCGGCCGCCTCCACATCCGGATCAGTGCGCAGAAGAAACGCGATATCGCTTCAACGTCCCAATCCGAGGCTTGGCCATGCTCACCCTGCCACCCGACGGCGCCCGTTCAGGTGCATGCATCCTTAGGTTTGTATCGATAAAAAAGAAATTGTCTGGAGATGGACGCCAGTTGAACTGTGTCGTTCGACTTGTGGAAGCCACCTTGAGCAACCGTAGCTCAAACAGAGTCCCGGATCCCGATAACGGTGTGAAATCTTTCGAGTATGCCGAAATACGCAGCGTCTTAATCGGTCCCGGCCCAGCTAAAATATTTCCTGCCACATTCCAGTTACCGTTTGTCATTCCCGCTTTCTGAACTGGAGGATCCTGGAATGCCACGATTCGCGCGTCGAATGTGAAATCTCCTTGAAACGCAACAAGTCCAGCCTTCGCATCCACATCGGATGTGACCACGGGAGCGGTTATACTTCCTTTTGAGCGTTCAAATGTAACATAAGGTAATGTGACTTCATCCACAGATGACATGTGCTGAGTGCTCGGCTCGTCAACCGACACGTCTTGGGAGCCGCCATCGCGCTCTGCGAAAGGAGCTGTTACGTCACCAAAAATCAACAGATCATAATTTTGATCCGTCTCATTCGCGTTAAGTCCCGGATAAGCTCTGCTTGGAGGAGTGAACTGATAAGTTCCTGTATTAGCAATGCCTGTGGAAAGTCCCAGGAAGAATCGCTGGATGGCGATCACGTCGACCGTGTTGACCAAGTGTCGCCATTTACATCTGCAGCGCTCATCTGACAGCCGGGCGGAATCGAGTCATCCCGAGGAAATGGCGCTGCGTCGCGACCACATCTATTGTGTTAATTCCAACAGTGCCGGGCAGCAGGCCATTCTTATGTTGGGGTAATGATGTAACTTCCGTTAGCCGGCACATTCGAGAATTGATAATTCCCCGCTCCATCGGACACGGTCGAAGCGGACATATCACCAGTTAGGTTTACTGTAACATTTTCGACGAGATTCGGCGTCGAACTGGTGCAGTAAGCGAACGACCCGGAAATAATGCATCATTGCCGGCGTAGGAGTTGGTGTCGGTGTCGGCGTCGGCGTCGGTGTCGGTGTTGGTGTCGGCGTCGGTGTCGGCGTTGGTGTCGGTGTCGGTGTCGGTGTCGGTGTCGGTGTCGGTGTCGGTGTCGGTGTCGGTGTCGGTGTCGGTGTTGGTGTCGGTGTCGGTGTCGGTGTCGGTGTCGGTGTCGGTGTTGGTGTCGGTGTTGGTGTCGGTGTCGGTGTCGGTGTCGGTGTCGGTGTCGGTGTCGGTGTCGGTGTCGGTGTCGGTGTCGGTGTCGGTGTCGGTGTCGGTGTCGGTGTCGGTGTCGGTGTCGGTGTCGGTGTCGGTGTCGGTGTCGGTGTCGGTGTCGGTGTCGGTGTCGGTGTCGGTGTTGGTGTCGGTGTCGGTGTCGGTGTCGGTGTCGGTGTCGGTGTTGGTGTCGGTGTCGGTGTCGGTGTCGGTGTCGGTGTCGGTGTGGGTGGCGTTGGTGTCGGTGTGGTGTCGGTGTCGGCGTTGGTGTTGGTGTTGGTGTTGGCGTCGGTGTGGCGTCGGCGTTGGCGTGGATGTCGGACCAGGCGTAGGCGTCGGTCCGGGCGCTACGTTGTCACGGTCAAACTCCAACCACCATTAAACTTGCCGTCGTCTCCCGGTCCATCATCGAACACAAAGAGTTTCCACGTCCCGTTCGGCGCCGTCAGATTGAATGCCGAAAACGCGGTTGCGTAAGGTCCCGCTGGCGCAGGCGCGGGAAAATTGTCTCCACCAGGTGAGGTGTCTGTGTAATCCGTAGGCTTGTACGTTCCGTTGGCAAAAGATCCACTTTCCGGCAATGCCGATGCAGCCGAATCCGAAAGTGTAACGGTTCTGTTGGTAGCATTGAACGCATCTCCAACGTCAGAGAAAATCAAGACCTTTTGCCCGCCGGGCCCGACTAACAACACGTCCACGTCACTCACCCAAGTGTGGATTAGATTCGTCAGCGTTACGGTCACATTCCTGACGGTTCCGTTCATCCCACTGACATTGATTGTCGATGGATACGGCGATCCGGCGGTATTGTCATTAATCGTGATGGACAGCGGCATTGTTGAAGGTCGTTGTCGTTGTGATCGATGGATTCACTGTGACCACAAAATTTGTGCTCGTGTTATTGGGCCCATCATTCACCGTCACCGTGATCGTTGCGTTGCCCGTTTGCCCCGCCGTTGGAGTCACCGTCACCGTTCGATTCGCTCCGCCTCCTCCAAATACGATATTGCCAACAGGCACCAACCCCGGATTGGAGCTCGTTGCACTTAACTGCAAATTGGCCGCTGCCACCTCGGCATCCCCTACCGTGAAACTCAATGGCACCGTCGATTCATCCTGGAGTATTGTCTGATTGGCTATCGCGGAGATCGTCGGTGGCGTGTTTGGTCCGCAATTCGGATACACTCTCACCTCTTTTGTTGTCGATAACCCGGCAGGATCCGTCACCGTGAGCAACACTCGGTAATAATATATGTTGATCCCGTCACACCCGGTCGGGTCCAACACCGCCGTCGTCGTGTGATTTGTATCCACCGGATTGCCATGATTGTGATCGTTATGATGCAACAACACCTGCCACTGATACGCCAATTGACTGTCGGTCGACTCAATGTCACTCACCGATGCAGTCAGATTTACTATCGTCTGGCTCATTGCTGAGATTGAGGCTCCATTCACTGGACTCGTGATATTCACACTTGGCGGCGTGTTGTTTAACGACACTATCAAACTCGCCTGCGCCGATAGCCCCCCGCTGTCGGTTACCGTCAACACCACTGTGTACTTTGTTGGTACCCCGGCCGGTGCCGTAAAGTTATGCGTCGGATTGGCAAGCGTGCTCACTGGCGATCCGTCACCGAAATTCCATGAATACGTTATCGTTTGCCCATCCGGATCTCCTGACCCGCTACTGCTAAACTGCACTGGAAGCGGCGTCACTCCGTAATACTGATTGGCAGATGCTACCGCAACAGGTGTCCGGTTCCCGGTGAAAGATATCTGCTTTATCGACGCACCGCTGTAATCATAACCGATATAATAGAGACTCCCGTCAGTTGGGTGCTGCACGATGCTCACCACCGCCCCAGCAGCAGTCGCAAAATCCCCCAACGCCACGGGCTTGTCCGTGGCATCAAAGGTCAGTGTCTTGATTACCCCCTGACCCCAGTCCGCAAAATAATACCGGTCCTGATACGCCGCCGGAAAGTTCGTTCCCGTTATACCACGTCCCGCCTACAGCACAGTTCCCGCTGAACATCGTTCCAGATACGGGCGATCCACCCGCACCCACATTCGCCGTTTGCGCCTGCCCTGAACCCCCATATGTCGGTGTTCGAGTTGTCGCACTCGCATGATTCCAATCCAATACCGGTCGATAATGCAGAAACTGCGGAATCGAACTCGGTATCTTCTGTCCGCTATTGCACGGATTGTTAAACGGTGGTTGGCCAGCTGCCGCCAGCGTGTCTTCCTTCAACAAATTGGCAAAGGTAAAATACTGGCTGCACCCTGACGCAGGATACAATGGATTTGGCGCATCCAGATTTGCCACTGCTCCATCGTAACCCGTCGTTACGCTCAAGCCCTCATAGATTGGCCAACCAAGGTTTCGCCCAGGACCCGGCACCGAATAGACCGATTCCCACGTGTTCCAGCCGACATTGCCTAAATACAGCACTCCAGGATTGCCGTCGCCCGGAAAGTGACTCCCAGTATTGGGTTTTAATGACATCCGATACGGATTGCGTAACCCCAGATCCCACACTCGCGAACGTGCCGAGCGTGGATTTGCTCCGTCATAATATGGATTGCTCGGCAGTCCATTTCCCGTCGCCGGATCGACCCGGAGAATTTTTCCATTAAGACTATCGATTAACTGACTGCGCAGGCCTCCTACGTCTTCTTTCGGTCGCAAAATTCCATCAGCCAGAGCTTGCGGCGCGTAGCTTCCTGCTACGGCGCCTCCCTGATCTCCCGCAGTCGCGGACGCCCCGTCTCCGGTCGAAATTAGCAAGGTATCATCTTCTCCGAAGACAAGACTCCCAACTCCATGGGTCACCGAACAAATTGGGATCCCGGTTTGCTTGGTTTCGCCTATCAACACCAAACGACTCGCTAAGTCCACTGACCTAAAACCATCCGATGATCGACAGGTGTAGCGCGTGACCCGCCCAATCGTTGCGTCAAAATAGGTATTCGAATTGGGGTTATAACCAGGCGTACCGAAATTGAGCAGATAATATCGGTCAACGACATACATCAAGTAGATGTATCCATTCGATCGAAAGTTCGGATCCAAGGCGAACCCGAGCATCCCGTGATCTTCCCATGCCCCCGCCTCTTCACTAATATCAAGAAGCAGTGTCGGTGAGAGGATCAGTCGTATCTTTAAACCAGACGCGTCCAGTTCGCTCCCAGACATATATTCGTCCGTTACTCTCAAACGTTGTTCCAACTGCATCGGTCCACGGCCCGGAAATACTGCTCTCAGTAAACCCAGGGGGCACTGACGCACCGAAAAGACTCGGACTAACGAATAGCAAAAATGCGAGACATGCGAAAGCCGCAGATCTGATTAGACGCGCGATGATTTCGGGGAGGAAATGAACTCTTCTCACAATATGACGATAGCTATCTTGGATTATGCGGTTTGGTCGCCGCGTTACGAGACTGGGCCTGGGGAACACCTTTCGAAATGAAACGCTAATTGTAAGTGATTGAGGCGTATAAAGTCAATCTAACTCTCAAATTACTGCATATCAGGATGTTACGTTTCAGCCACTCCTATCATTGCCGCTTCGAAAGCGGACGTCTTTTCCGAGTCCGCTCGACCTGTGAAGCAAACACGTCCTCCGTTTCGCGGCGGGCTTTGCCATCTTTTTCTGCGGAAGGCGCACTCAAGTTGGCAGAACTCTCCACGTAGGGCGCACTGACATCTCCAATAACCAAGGCGTTGTAGTTCTCACTCGTTTGGTCAGTCATCAGCGCCTGGATACGTACGATTGACTGGAGTGAACCGATACTTTCCGACGTTGCCGGTTCCCGAGGTTTGGGCGAGGAAGAATCGCTGAATCGCGATAACGTCAACGGTATTCGCGTTGCTATCCCCGTTCGCATCAGCGGCAGTCAATCGACATCCGGAAAGCGTGATGACGCGAAGAAAGTGCCGCTGAATGGCAATCAGATCGACGGTGTTGATAGTTGCTCCTGAACCCCCGGGGGTTCTTGGTGCCTTGTTAGGCGTGATGGAATATGTCCCGCCAGCGATCAGTGACGAAAAATGATAGGCCCCCGAGCTGTCGGTAACCGTTGACATATTAGCGTTGCCGGTCAGCTGGAGTGTAACATTTGGAACGGGGCCAAGTGCAGGGTTCGTGCAGTAGAAAACGTTTCCCGAAATATTTATCAATTGAGATGGGGTCGGCGTCGGAGTTGGCGTGGACGTAGGGGTAGGGCTGGGCGTGGGCACAACAATTGGCGTATTCATGTCGGCCTGAATTTCAGTTGCGCTCAAAGCCCGGTTGTAGATCAATGTCTCGTCGATGGCGCCGACGAAATATTCTCCCCAGATTGAGTTGCCACCAAACCGGAGTGGCCCCTCGGATGTAATTAGATTTCCTGAAACAAACTCACTCGTCGCCAGGACCCCATTTACATATAAGCGCAGTGCCGTTCCATCGTAGGTCGTTGCCAGGTGACTCCACACATTCAGTGGAAGTGCGTCCGTTGCCACTATGCCTTGTAACCCGGCCGTATCTGTCATGATATACGCACTTGGCCGATTCGATGGATCGGCCTGAAGCATGTAACTCAGGTTATTCGGAGGCGCTTCTTTCAACACTATCGTTGTCCAGACCCCGGGCGCCAGCGTCGGATATGTCCATGCCTCCAACGTCATCCCTCCGCTTAAATCCAATGAGTTCGCATCATTAACTGTTACCCAGTTAGTCCCGTTGTAGCTCAGCGCGTTTCCATATTTCCCCTGATTGGTCCACGTCGCTCCATTGATCGATCCCGTATTGCCATGCCCGGACGCATCCACCACTGTTGTCCCCGTTCCCTCGCTAAAGGCATACGCTCCCACTAACGGACTGGTTGCATCATTGCTTACTGTCACTGTCACCGAGTTCGACCCGCTATTGACCGCCACATCACGGGCGATCGCTCGCACCGTGTGCATCCCATTGGTTTCGTGCCACGTGTTCCATGTCACACTGTAGGGGGCCGTCATCACTTCTGACCCAAGATTGACTCCATCCACCTGAAACTGGACTCCTGCCACTCCCACGTTATCGCTCGCGCTCGCTGTCACCGTCACACTATTGGAAACCACCGCCCCACCTTTGGGCGAGGTCAGTGTCACCACCGGCGCTTCGGTGTCCGCCGGCTCTTCTCTTTCAATTAATAATACCCAATCGTTTTCCCCACCGCTGTTGCTCCCGGGCGGTTGTAAACACGTGGGTCCCACTATTGGGTAGTCCGGTTCCTATCTCCGTATACGTCGCGTTTGTTGGATCATACCAGCGCGCATGCGACGTCCCACTCATCGCACCCATGTCCACTGTGATTGTCCCGCTATGCGCTGGCGGTATATAGCCAACTAACAATGTTCCATCCAGGCTGGCTGAGGCAGCTACATAATCGATTGCATCGACTGATGCGCCTCCTCCCGCCGTGATCTAGGTTACGCATTCCACCCAACCCAGACGGAACAAGCTTATACCACCGAATCGATCCAATGAATGCGTTCAACCGCCCCATATCCTGTGCACCTTGTGTGTTCAGGTGCTGCTGCCACGCCGGTGCGCGAAACGGCCACACATATCCGTTACCAGAAACATAACCGCCTATGCTCGACAACCACCCCCACCATTGAAACCGCCGCACAGGTTGTGTCGCACTCGGATTTACTCCGTTCCCATCAGGTCCCTCTTCGTCGAACGGTGACTCTTGGAGGAAAGCCGGTTCTGACTGGAGTGTGAGTGTAGGCGTGACGGCCGAGACCATTGACCTCACCTGTAAAAGAATAGCACCCGTTAAGCGTCATGGCCCCACCAAAGGTTTGTTGATCAGTTCCAATGGTTCCGGAATCCCATTCCGCACTAAAATAAATAGACTGCTGTCCTGCCACGCTCTTGAGTCCGGTTAAGAGCGCTCCCTCGACTGCTATCTGCCCAGGAGTGAAATTGCCAAAGTCTCCTCCCATCATCCAAACCAGATTCTTCTGATCCCGATACCGCGTCGCTATCCACGTTCCGTAGCTCTGCATCTTCGCCGGCCCGTTTGCCACCATCTCCTGCATCCATCCTTGATTGCCTCCCTGAAACCCTGCGTAGGCCGGAAATAAAAGCACCAGCATCCCTTTGGTCTCGCAATACGAAAGTAACCCATCCACAAAACTCCAGTACGCCTCATTAGGCGTACTGAAATCAGGCGCCTCAACGTTGATGTTTCCGTAAGTCAGCGAACCATTCCACGCACTGCCATCAAGACGGTTCACAAACGGACGCTCTCCGTTCCCGTTAAAAGGTGGGTTGTTCCCACGCGCATCGTGGTTCACCACATGGAACTCGATTGCGTTGTAACCGCGCGCTGCGCTGTCATCGACGAAGCTGTGATAGTCATTTACCGACAACGATGTGATAAACCATGCCGTTCGTCCCATGATCGGAAACGGCACTCCATTCTGATCTGCCAGGAAACGTTCGGTTACACCGTATCGCACCGGAAACGACGCAGCGTCTCCCCTTGGGACTGTCGACACCGCGACGCCCAGTAATATTAGTATTCCTAGTGCTCGCACCATTTACTCTGAGATAATGAGAGGGCCAGAGGGGCACTTCCTGCTTGGAACGGAGATTGTAGCACCCGCGGTCAGTAATGTGAACAGAATAAGGTCGTAGGGCCTAAGGCTCGCCACCGCGATCGTAGACTTCTATTAAGCCTACCCCAGTGGTATTGTTTTGGCCCGCTAACAACGCGGTGTAGAGGCCGGGTGAAAGTCCCACAGCCATAGCTGCTTCCAAAGCATCGGTCGGAGCCAAACCGGCCGCCTCCAGCTCTGCCGCCTGTGACGGATCGTCCTGCCAATCATTATTCATTGCTCGCAGCACTCCATTGCTGTCCCGCAGCTCTAGCGTGGGATTGGTAAGGGCGTCCGCTACGCCTAACCCCAGCAGACTTGGTCCAATACCACGAACGACGATCCGGTCGTCGCCACTATTGTTCCCCAAGATAAAACCAGCGATCACAATCTCACTGGTGAGACCAACAAACGCTCGCGTACTTATGTTGCCGAGTTTCCCGTCGACAGCTTGATCCAAGTCATACACCTCGATCAATGCCACTCCGGAGCCGTCACCGCTTCCCCTAACGATACCAGTATAGGAGCCCGGTTCGAGCGAAACAAAAATTGCTGACTCCAAATCATTGCTCGGTGCGATGCCAGTTCCGGCAATCAATGCCGCCTGCATCGGGTCATCCATCCAATTGTCATTCACGATTGTCGTGAACCCATCCGGGCCGTGGAGCTCGAGGATGGGGTCGGCTAATGCGTCTGGAATTCCAAAATCGGCTAACGAGGGTCCAATGATCCGTAGCAACACATGTTTCGATGCCGTGCCGGTGATGATAAACCCACCGATCCCAACGTTGCTTCCAGTCTGCACTCGCATTCGGGTCGAAAGATTAATGGTCTGCGCGGCTGGCTCCGGCGAGGGTGTTGCTGTAGAAGTTGGTGTCGCCGTAACTGAGGGAGTTGGTGTTGGCGTTGGCGTGAATGCAATTGGCACAATTGGCGTGTTCATGTCGGTCTGAATTGCCGCTTCAGCCAACGCCTGATCGTAGACTCGAACCTCGTCGATGGTGCCGACGAAATATTCTCCCCAGATTGAGTTGCCACCAAACCGCAGTGGCCCCTCGGATGTAATTAGATTTCCTGAAACAAACTCACTCGTTGCCAGGACCCCATTTACATATAAGCGCAGTGCCGTTCCATCGTAGGTCGTTGCCAGGTGACTCCACACATTCAGTGGAAGTGCTTCCGTTCCCACTATGCCTTGTAACCCGGCCGTATCTGTCATGATATACGCACTTGGCCGATTCGATGGATCGGCCTGAAGCATGTAACTCAGGTTATTCGGAGGCGCTTCTTTCAACACTATCGTTGTCCAGACCCCGGGCGCCAGCGTCGGATATGTCCATGCCTCCAACGTCATCCCTCCGCTTAAATCCAATGAGTTCGCATCATTAACTGTTACCCAGTTAGTCCCGTTGTAGCTCAGCGCGTTTCCATATTTCCCCTGATTGGTCCACGTCGCTCCATTGATCGATCCCGTATTGCCGTGCCCGGACGCATCCACCACTGTTGTCCCCGCTCCCTCGCTAAAGGCATACGCTCCCACTAACGGACTGGTTGCATCATTGCTTACTGTCACTGTCACCGAGTTCGACCCGCTATTGACCGCCACATCGCGGGCGATCGCTCGCACCGTGTGCATCCCATTGGTTTCGTGCCACGTGTTCCATGTCACACTGTAGGGGGCCGTCATCACTTCTGACCCAAGATTGACTCCGTCCACCTGAAACTGGACTCCTGCCACTCCCACGTTATCGCTCGCGCTCGCTGTCACCGTCACACTATTGGAAACCACCGCCCCACCTTTGGGCGAGGTCAGTGTCACCACCGGCGCTTCGGTGTCCGCCGGCACTTCTCTTTCAATTAATAATACCCAATCGTTTTCCCCACCGCTGTTGCTCCCGGGCGGTTGTAAACACGTGGGTCCCACTATTGGGTAGTCCGGTTCCTATCTCCGTATACGTCGCGTTTGTTGGATCATACCAGCGCGCATGCGACGTCCCACTCATCGCACCCATGTCCACTGTGATTGTCCCGGTATGCGCTGGCGGTATATAGCCAACTAACAATGTTCCATCCAGGCTGGCTGAGGCAGCTACATAATCGATTGCATCGACTGATGCGCCTCCTCCCGCCGTGATTAGGTTACGCATTCCACCCAACCCAGACGGAACAAGCTTATACCACCGAATCGATCCAATGAATGCGTTCAACCGCCCCATATCCTGTGCACCTTGTGTGTTCAGGTGCTGCTGCCATGCCGGTGCGCGAAACGGCCACACATATCCGTTACCAGAGACATAACCGCCTATGCTCGACAACCACCCCCACCATTGAAACCGCCGCACAGGTTGTGTCGCACTCGGATTTACTCCGTTCCCATCAGGTCCCTCTTCGTCATACGGTTCTTCCAATAGAAAAGCTGGCTCCAAGCGCTTATGTGCATAAGCACTTCGACCAAGAGTGTTCACATCGCCATTGAAGGAGTATGTCCCATTCAAAGTCATGGCGGATCCAAAGGTTTGCTGATCAGTTGCAATGGTTCCGGAATCCCATTCCGCACTAAAATAAATAGATTGCTGTCCCGCCACGCTCTTGAGTCCGGTCAACAACGCTCCCTCGACTGCTATCTGCGCAGGAGTGAAATTGCCAAAGTCTCCTCCCATCATCCAAACCAGATTCTTCTGATCCCGATACCGCATCGCTATCCACGTTCCGTAGCTCTGCATCTTCGCCGGCCCGTTTGCCACCATCTCCTGCATCCATCCTTGATTGCCTCCCTGAAACCCTGCGTAGGCCGGAAATAAAAGCACCAGCATCCCTTTGGTCTCACAATACGAAAGCAACCCATCCACAAAACTCCAGTACGGCTCATTAGGCGTACTGAAATCAGGCGCCTCAACGTTGATGTTTCCGTAAGTCAGCGAGCCGTTCCACGCACTGCCATCGAGGCGGTTCACAAAAGGACGCTCTCCGTTCCCGTTAAAAGGGGGGTTGTTCCCACGCGCATCGTGGTTCACCACATGGAACTCGATTGCGTTGTAACCGCGCGCTGCGCTGTCATCGACGAAGCTGTGATAGTCATTTACCGACAACGACGTGATAAACCACGCCGTTCGTCCCATGATCGGAAACGGCACTCCATTCTGATCTACCAGGAAACGCTCGGTTACACCGTATCGCACTGGAAACGACGCAGCGTCACCCTCCGTTGCTGCCAAAGCGGCAGCGCTCATCCACACAATTGTTAGTATTGTGCGCACAATCGGCGCCCCGATTAACTCAGGTGGCCTTGTTCTCTTCTGGAACTCGTTCCAACCAAATCTCACGCCAATAAGAATAGATGGCGCGAGGACAAAAATAGCGCTTTTCACTATAGCAGGCGCGACAAAATACGTTCTCTAAAATGATACAATCGTTTTTTATCTTCATCATCTTACCCGTTTTTTCGTTGAGCATACGCTCAACGCGGGTGCGAACACGATATGTTCCGCCACAATACGGAACCATTTCAGCATCGAAATAGAGACCTCGATTTCTATTGGCTGTGTCGACCGTTTTTAAGATTTCCTCGAAGCTCTTGATTCGGACAAGATCGCCGGGTTTCAGATCAAGTTTATGGGTAGGAGTGGGTTCTCCCCGCGGAATCGCGCCCCATTTCCTCGGGTACTGAACGCCACCACGAATCCTTTGAACTCCATCGTAAATCCATCGCATAAACGCTCCCACCCCAATACCCAGATTCATTATGTTGTTATAGGTGGCGTAAACAAAGCCACCTAACAATGTACTGAAACCAACATTTCCGGAGGTGTAATCTTCCACGTATTGCCGGATATTCCATGGAGAGAGCGGTTTCGTCGCAGCTGGCAGTTGCGTAATTTGACAGACATACGTCGGATCATCGGACATGCCTTCGTCGGCCTTCGTTCCAGCCAAAACATCAGCATCCGTGCATTCATTATTTCCGTTAGGCCGACTTATCGACGTTTCGCCTGTGGACTCAGATGCGTTCGGAGAAACTCTCTTCAGCCAGGCATTCTTCCAAAAAATGAGACAGCCCGCCTGGCACCCACCATAAGCCAAACCGTCGCAGCGAAGGCCTTCCAGATGGACGGCATCATGCATTTCTCGTCCAGCGGGCTCGTTAACCGTGTCGCAGGTCTTGTGAGCTCGCTTGTAGATCCTAAATCTTTGTCCGCAATATTGGAACATCTGCGGCATGAATGGAAGGCTTTCGAGCCTCCCTTGTTTGTCCAAGGTCCTCAAGATTTCGTCTTTGCTTCGTACCTTCGACCAAATCACCAGCCCGAAGTGTTTGACTCTTGTTAGTAATCACGTTTTCGAATTCACCCAGCTGCCGAAACAAGCTTTCGCTTATAGCGGCCACCAATGTCTCTCAAATTCCGCAGATACCACGCGGCGGGAATGGCCACCCCGCAGACGATCTTGTCTGGGATCGATAAAGGCAATCGGCACGCCGAAAGCGCACACTGCCATCCAATCTGAATAAAATCCGGGAGCGGCAATCCCCTCCTAGGTCGAGAGGAATCCATCCACATCCTCCACTGTGCTCTTGTCTTATGCACAACGTTCGACATACCAGGGTAAACTCGCCGTTGAAGCAGAACCTCCGGAAGTTCGAGCAACTCCCCAAACATGGCCAGCTCCGCGAGCAACACGTAATCAGAGCCAATAAAGCTATCAATCAATCGTGTTTTCTTGAGCACGTCAGAACGGATAAGACCAAACAATGGCCAAGCTAAGTTCACATTCCTGACCACATGCGCGGCTCGTCGGTGTGGCTTGGGGTCATGCCTTGCCACGGACTCGTCGTCAATGCGCGTTACATTCCCTTGGCTATCGATTATTTGCGCCCGAGGATAAACCAGAACGACCGATTCGGGGGCGTTCTCAATTGCTTTGACACAGGTCGTCAAGAAACCTGGCAGACAGCCGTCATCATGCGCGGTCCACTTGAAGTACTTACCTGTCGCGAGATGAAAGACACGTTGGTAGTTCGGAGCGGCGCCACGATTGACGTCAACCTTCGAATATTTGACTCGCTTATCTGACTCCGAGAACTGCCGACAGATATCAGCAGTGCTGTCGGTAGACGCGTTATCTGAAATGATAAGCTCGAAGTCTTCGAAATCCTGATTAAGAATTGCGTCAATGGCAGTGGCCAAATATTTTTCCCCGTTATACACAGGGAGGCCGATACTTACGGTCGGGCTACTCATTGTTCAACGTCTGATGCAGGGCTGCCAGGATTCTCCGGAAGCTTCGTCGTGCAGGAATTAGCAAGAATAGTGCGATGCGACGTTCGAAGGTTCTAGGAAGCCCGTCTCGCGAACCACCTGCTGATAAAAGTGAGTTTTGCCGGAATCAACTCCTGTAAAACACCGCGATAAAATTCCCACTTCTTGAAAACTACCAAAAGGATAAATGCATACGTTGAAGACATTAAAAGGGTCCCCAAAACGAGAATTACAAGTTCACCATGGCCGCCGCGCAAGCTGAGCTTTAGGACGATTCCCGCCACAACGGCCACCGCTGAGGCGACAAGGGGCAACAAAGCAGTTTGCAAGAGTTTCGCCAGACTAATGCCACTCCCCCTGAGCATTGCGTACGAAATCGGGATGTAAACAAGGGCCCGTATGATGACAAACCCGATCGCAACTCCGACTGGACCAAACTTTAGCCCGCCAACGTAGGCGATGATAATCAATATGGAATCCACGATCGTGATCTTGACCTGTTTGACGGCACGTCCGGAGGCTTGCAAGATCATACCAAGTGGGTTTAACAGGACCACAAAGATTGAGCCGACCGCCAGCCACCTGAAAACTTCTACGGCCCCACTCCACCGTGGCCCCAAGACAACTCGTATGATCTCTTCCGAAAAAACCGCTGATACAACAACCAACGGCAACGCGAAAGAAATCACAATCGAATATCCGGCAAGAAAATAGCGCCTGAATCTTTCTGGATCTGACTGAATGCGAGACAGAGGTGACAGCGCTACTGCAGCCACCGGTCCATGAATCTGATCAATGGCGAACATCAGGAGGGAATAAGCTTTCTGATACAATCCGACCGCTCCCGCACCCCAGTACCAACCAATGAGGATGTTAGGCGTATTGCTCACAAAAGAAAAAATAAATCGCGTTGCAACGATGCTCCCTCCAAAGGTTATCATTGGCCTAACACCACAGTGCCTTTTCGGAAGACCAGGCCGCCACGGTAGTGCAACCCAGACGGCAATCACATTTGTTACGGCCGTAATCAGATTCATCCACACCAAAGCCCAGTAACGAAACCCCATCCAGGCCAGGATGATGGCGGTGATGATTCCAGTCCCCAGAGAAATCACATCTATGACGGCCAACTGCCGAAATCGAAGATTCCGGCGAAGCAGGGCCTGATGCTGAACGGTCAACCCACCTAACAAAAACGTTACCGAAATTGCGGCGGCAACCCAGGTCAACGACGGTTCATGATAAAACATCGCCAGCGCCGGCGATATGGCCAAAACCACAATCATTAGGACCGCGCTTATACCGACGTTGACCCAGAACAATGTTGAAACCTGCTCCTGGGTAATGCGTTCCCGCTGCACCGTTGCCAAAGACAATCCCGCATCCTTGAACGCTTCCACAAACCCGGTCACCCCGGTTACCATGCTGATCATTCCAAAATCGTAAGGTGTCAGCAAACGCGCCAGGAGAACCGTTGAAGCAAGGTTGAGAACGACTTTGATGCCCTGCGCAGTAAATGTAACTGCTCCCCCTCGAATCGTCTGGCTTCTAAGGTTTGCGGATTGGCTCTCGACTGCAAAGACGTCATCCGCTGTCCTTGCCTCGAGGCCGGCTTCAGGCATCGTCGGAATGTCAGATCTATCTGTCACGGTTGTTCGCATCTCGACCACACTGCTCATTTGTCAACGTGTGGGGGACTCCAGATTGTTCGAATACGAAAATGCCGAGCCCATCTAAGCAGATTGCCTCGCCTTGAGAATCCATCCTTCAGCCATCAATCCGCGGCGCCAGTTTGCGCCTCTTCGCAGAAGGATGATGGCTCTCCGGCCGAAACGTCCACTCTTTCGCCACCACTCGTAATCCCTCCCGCTCGATCTGTCGCGCGACCGTTTTGCGAAGGTGCGGGTGAATTCCTATCTTGGAAAAACCGCCCAGACTAGCGTAATCACGCTGACCAAGGAAACGCCGGACTAAGACCGAAAGCGATCCAAAGTTAGGGCCTGCGACAATCAACGAACCACTCTTGTCGGTGAGGCGAGCGCAACACTCTTGCAGCACGTGCCATGGATTCGGAAGCAAATGCAAAAGGTTGCTGATGAGAACACAATCGAAACTCCTTTGTCTGATCGCCTCGAAACATTCGGCGAGACTGCCATAAATCACCTCGATCCCATTGCGTTGGAGAATCGCTCCAACCACCGAATCCAGGGGCAAAGCCGTCACTGTTGCTCCTCGATCGCGAAGACTGAGTTCAAGCTGATTGAAACCTGCCCCGACCGAAAGGACACGCTCCGCTTTCGTTGGAATCATGTCCCGCAACGCCTTCGGAACCGGCTCGTAGTAGCTCTTGGACCAGGCGTTATGAAGAAACTTTGACTCCACTTCACACAGAGGTACTGATCGGATAGAGCCCGTTAAAGATGTCGATCAGAGTTTGCACTTGTTCTCTGAATTCCGTCAATGGCACACCATGCCGGGCAACGTACAAATTCGACATGTGGTGCAACAAGAAATCGTCCAACGC
This sequence comes from uncultured Verrucomicrobiae bacterium, assembly GCA_963751725.1. Classification (GTDB taxonomy): domain Bacteria; phylum Verrucomicrobiota; class Verrucomicrobiia; order Chthoniobacterales; family UBA10450; genus AV80. The sequence goes on along the minus strand of CAVVVQ010000029.1, from coordinate 101,149 downwards.
TGAAATGCAGATGACTTTCGTTAGTCCACAACTGGTATACGGATCGGTCGCGGCCGTCTCAGGCAAACCAAAGCGTCCATGGTAAGGCTCTCTCAAAAAGCCACCTGAGGCCACGACCTTTCGCAGCTGGTCGCGAGTCAAAATATAAAAGCCGGCGTGTTCGTTAGTGAATTCAGCAACCAAGTGTTCTCCACGCCGACGCACGGACTCAGGTTTCCAGTGAAAGGGCCCATGCACATCGGTTAAAATCTCCGTCCCACCTGAATCCATTTCATAGCGGAGGTAACCTGCGACTTCGTTGGGTTGAAGTGACTCCGAGACACGAAAGAAAGCGTCAATTTGTGATGGGCGAATCGCGACATCGTCCTCGGTATAAACGAAGACATCATATCGATCGATGTTGTCTGCGAAGTAACGCTTGTGAGCAAACGGGAGCGACCATGGATCAGACGAGGGCAATCCCACAATAACCGAGATCTTCGTTCCCAGATCTTTTGGCGCTTCCGAGAAAACAACAACATCGACGTCAAAGGGCAAAGCCTCATAGACACTGATAATCTTTTGCAGATATCCGAGATTTTTTTGACCGTGGCTAGCAATGGCGATTAGGAACCTGAGTTTGCGCTCCTGCCCCTTTGACACGGTCTCCAAATCGCGAACGGCCCCCGCAATCATGCTGTGGTTTGACCGACTATTTTACCTGGCACACCAGCAACAATACTGAACGGCGGCACGTCTCGTGTGACGACGGAGTTAGCGCCAACAATTGAGTGATGACCAATCCGCACTCCTTTAAGCACCACCGCATTCACTCCGATCCAACAATCGTGTTCAATGATCACCGCGGCGCTCCGGAACTCTGAAGATAAGGTAGTGCGTTCCCTTTCACCCACGACATGATCAGAATCTGTGATGAATACTCTTGGCGCGATAAGGACGTAATCTTGTATTTCGACCGACACCTTCGCGTTACACTGGAAGTCGTGGAGGATACTGCAATAGGAGCCAATTTGAATCTTCGGCTTGTTTTCATGGATCGCCGGATCAAGATCAACTAGAGACCACCCGTGCGAAACCGTTGTGTGATGACCCACGCTAACAGCTCCAGCGTTTCGAACCAACCCGCACCGCCCAATGCTTGAACGGGCGCCAAGGTGATGGAATCTCCATCCCCAAAAAAGGCGACTTTTTGTTACTCGCCAGATTCTAACGAGGATTCTGATCATTCGGGTTGCGCTCGCTCGGGTAAATCACTACTCGAGTAATCGCAACTGTCGAGATACGGTTTGGCTTTCATGGAAATCACGAACTGGCGTCGACAGCAACCGTAAGGATGCCACGGTTCCCCCGCCAGAATCCAGAAGGCCGAGCTGCGATGGTTACGGCACTCTCAAATTCGAAGGCGGTACCGGCATCTTCAGGACCGTAAAGCGATCCAGCTGGGTATTTCCTTCTCTTCCGCGGATAACGATCTGGTGGGTGCCTGGATTGAGGTGAAAGCTTTTTGGCTCAAACTCATTGTCGTCGGCCGTGCCGCTTCCCCGCCAACTAACGAGGCGATCTTCGAATCCGGAAGTAGGAGGCAGAATATCCCATTCCATTACCGGATCTGTTGGCTCGCCATCAATATTCAGGAAGAACGAATTTTCGGTCAGGCTTGGGCCATTCACGAATGCTCGAATTACGTAATCACCTGCTTCGATGATTACGAACGTATAAACAGCCCGGCCGCCGGCGGTAATTGTAGTTGTCACTGGTTGCGAAAGGGCGCCGCTAGCTATGGCAAACGGGCTAGTGATATTGCCGGATTCCGCCTGAATGATTCCTCCCACTGGTGGTGGTGTCGGCGACGCAGTCGGAACAGGAGTCGACGTCGGCACGGGCGTAGCAGTCGGTGGCGGTGTTGCGGTTGGAGGTGGCGTTGCGGTTCCGCCTGGCGTTGCGGTCGGCGCCGGAGTTGCGGTAGGACCCGTGGTGCCAAATTCATATGCTCCGCGCGTCCAGGTCGTACGAGTGCGACCTAACGGATCTACATTGTACGGCGCACCAAGATCCACACCAGGCGACGTGTTTGCGACCAACCTGAAATCTAAACCGGTATAACTTACAAACGGATTGCCACTTGTCGCACTCGTGCCGTTAGTCTCGCTATGCGCGCCACCTGAATTAATGAAATGATTGTAATCATGCGTTGGGAACTTAGAAAAGTTCGGCGAAGTGCAATTGAACCAGAGGTTGTTCTTGGCATCGTTTCCGGAAAAAATATTCGGGAACGATGAGAGGCTCTCCTGATCAACCGAGATGAAGGTGTTGTTGTACACGTGGCAGTTTCGGAATTGCTCTCCACTATTCCCAGTCCAGCCTCCGATCACACCGTTTCCTGATTGCCATGAAGAGCCTGCAGGCTTGTAGATTACGTTGCCGTAGATGTATAATTGCGATGAAGTCGCGCCGTGGTTATCCCACATGATTCCACCAGTCGATTGTATGTCCACTATCAAACAATACCTGAACGTAGTGTCTGCGGGTGTGCCACCGCCACCTCCCGTGGAGCTTACCTCACCGTGCACATCCGTTCCGTTACTTGCGAAGTAGCTCTGGACATAGACTCCCTCAATCATTGTTGGGCCCGCATGGTCAATGATGAAAAAAGGACATCGCCCAATTCCATGCATCCATGCAAATGAAAGGGTAACGTTGGTCACATCATAGTGCACGTCCAACCCATCGTTTGACGCGCCGCCACCGGATAGACTTCCGCTACCTTTACCTTGGATGTCCACATGGCGCATTGTGACATTCCCTATACCGTTGTTGTTATACCCGATCCGAAGAACGGCCTTGTCATCAGCTGTTTCCGTCACCTTGAAACCAAAATTATTTACCCATTGATTTTCCGCACCGCCTCCGGTCACGCCGTCGAATAGCCAATACGAGCTTTCAAAGTTGATCGCGTTGCTGAACGTCGCCTGACCGTCCCCCATCGTGCTCACCCAGCCAGTGGCCGACCCATGATCAGACGCAACCGCCTTCTTGATCGTAATAAGCGTTGTGCCACTGGTGGCCGTCGATAACGTCTTGCCTCCATAGCTACCGTCGGAGAGGTAGTAAACATTCCCGCGCGCGAATGAAAGCGACGACCACGCGGCCTGATTATTCCAATCGCTTCCGCTACCGTTCCCACTCGCCGACGCCCCAACGTGTACGTTTGCAGCCTGTGCGACCACCGCCACAAACCATGGCATCGCCCAAGCAAACGCTCTCCAAAACTTTGTCATTATCACGCGAAATTCGTAGCAGGAATCTTGCCCTTGTCATCTCCGATGTCTTGGCAGCAACTTGTTGCCTAGTGACGCGATGAAACCAGCTGGGACTTAGGGCTTAACCTCATGAATGTAAGCCATGCTTAGTTTCGTACACAATGATTAATTATCGAACACTGAGGTCTCGCGCCCAAGCATGGATCTTCATCCTTCATCAACTGGCGGAATTGCTTTGGCGACGATGCGCCAATTTGCCCCTCCACAGCGTTTTAACTCTTTGCAGCAGCCCGAGCTTGGCCAACGTCGCTGTTACCCCGCCCGAGACCTTAGCATTGGCTCCTTGAAGCAAGTTCGCTAGCACTCCCCGCAGTGTCAGGCGGTAGATACGCACTGAAGCCTCGAAGAAGCTCTCGTTCCCAAATCTCTCTTTGTAGAAACTGCCGCCGTGACCTAAATCGATCTTCTTAATGCAGGTGCCACAGTGATCCGCTATCACCCGGGTCAACAAAACAGTACCCTAGTTCGAACCTCTTCATACTTGGTTCGTAACCCGTTGAGTTTAGATACACCGTATCCAAGTAGGCTGTCCCCCATAGAACGCACTTGGTTGATCTTCAATATATAAGACGTAGCCTCGAAATGCCCCGGTGCGCGAAAACAATTTACACCGCGCTTTCTGCTCGTTGTCAAAACCTTCCCCGAGATGGTGCTGATATGTTTTTTTCGAGATAGACTCCGCGTCTCGACAAAACTCGTCAACCTCGGCGGGGCCTTGAAAAAGGCGAATCCTGACCTTTCCTGGAAAAGATTTCTCCAAAGCCCTTTGCGTCTTTTTGAGTTGCTGCCTGTGATTTCGGCTTCGCCTTTCAAGAAACTCCTCAAACGAGTCCGGCAGGGCAATCCTCCAATGGATTGTTGGCGCCACGACCCAATCACGCTGATACCATTTGGGCACGGTTTTTGCCAAAGTAAAAAGCGGATGCTCGCAGGGTACATAGCTGAGGATCAACGCGTCAAGACGCTTGGCAGGCAACTCTTGCATGGCATGATCAAGTAGTAATCTGCATTCTTCCGCGGAATCGTTTCCCATTAAACCACCTGTTACAATTGTAAGGGTCCGTGCGCGTAGACTGCCAAGCCGCAAGTAACCCAAACGAAGCTCAAATGGGGTGCGCTCCACTCGTCCGGCCCAAACGCTAACGACATCCCTTTCGTTTCGTAATTGTAGCACACACGGGTCCTCTACTTCCTCTCTGCATTTGTTTATGAGATTATAGAATTCCCAATCTGTATTCGGATGCTTTTGCATCTTTTCCCAAGTCTCGCGACAACGGGAGATTTCCGAAGCTGAGCACAAGGTTTCCGCTGTCATGGTGAAATTCGAAAATACCTGGAGATTTCGGCGCGGGGGTTCAACCTTGAAGCCCGTCATTCTCGCTGCAATTGTTGTCGCGCTAAAGAGAACTAAGGCGACATCCATGCTCGACGCTACGGGTTCGCCACCTCACCAATTCTATCCGCTGTCGAAGCTGTGATGGGTAGAACCGCAAGTTCGCTATGATCCGCTCCCAGGATGGTTACCGGGTGCCGCAACGGCCCAACTGGGAGGAAGATTCTTCATGATCTCAATATTTTCGAAAACACTGCTTTCCCGTGCGCCGTGGCCCGTGACCCATTCGGCCATCACCGGATGCCATCCTCGAGCGCTATTTTCTTTTGCTTGCCGAAAACACGTTCGACTTTGCTATGGTCCGAAAAGGCCTGTTTCACCTCATTCCTCGGCTCGAGGTGATTGACCTTCTTTTCTCTGCCCATGGCCGCGGCGACCACTTCCGCCAAGTGATTGACTGTTACAGGAGTGTCCGCCCCGATGTTGAACACCTCATTATAGGCGGCGGACTCGGTCACTGACCGGGCGATTATCGGAGCAACATCATTGATATGCGTAAATGCTCTTTCCTGCTCACCATCCCCGAAGATCGTCATTGCCTCGCCCTTCAACAGCTGGTTCATGAAGATACCAACGACATTCCGGTAACGATCCCCAATGTTCTGTCGCTCACCTGTACACGTTATGTGGTCGGAAGATGATGTACTTTAAGCCAAACATCTCATGTGAGACGCGGAGTTCCTGTTCAATCGCCAGCTTCGCGATTCCATAAGAATCCTCCGGGATTGGAACCATCGCTTCAGTCATTGGTGTTTGCCCCATCCCGTAAACTGCAATTGAAGAGGTAAACACAAAACAGTTTGTCCCATGATTAACCGCCGCGTTAATCAGGTTAACTGATCCAACTACGTTGTTATTGTAGTTGTAACGCTTAATGAAATGGCTCAGGCCCTCTGCTGCATACGCTCCGAGATGATACACATATTGAAACTTATGTTTCTCAAACAGGTCATTCACCAGTTCGTGATCCAGAATTGAACCCTGAACAAACTCGGCGCCGGTCGGCACGTTCTCTCGGAAACCGCCACTAAGGTCATCGAGCACGATAACTCGATGCCCCATCTGAATCAGGGTATCTGCTACGTGGGATCCAATAAATCCTGCACCGCCCGTCACCAGTGACGTCCCGGTCTTCGACATCTTTTGCGCTTTTTTTTCTTCCATAAATTACTTTGGATTATTTCCTTTTCGTTGCTCTACACGACAGACTCGATCATCTTGGGTGCAGGCGCGAGCGGTTCGAACCCGACATCTGGTTCGTTCCCGTCCGCAATAAATCGCTTTGGATCAAGCCTGAAGTTCCACTTCATCAGCACTCGATACATTTCCAATCGCTTTTGCAAAGCTTCGTCCTTTTTGAAAAAACTTACTAAGCTATATCCGCAATATCGAATCCAAAGGCCAAGCAGATATACGCGCCGAATCCGTGTCACACCCTTCGCACCGTGATGCTTGTAGAAAAAGCGATACCCACTTCGGTAGGTCTCCAAGGCAAAACGAATGGGAAATCTGCCGACCGATTGTCCACCCAGGTGTGTAATTTCAGCCCCCGGAAAATACAGGACTGACGAACCCGATTTCCAAACCCGGTAACACAGATCCTTTTCCTCACAATGGTAAAAGAATCGTTCGTCAAAGCCACCAAGGCGACTTAACAAGTCCGAGCGAAAAAGGATACAACACCCAGACTGGAATCCTATGGCTCGCTCGTTTTGACCATCCCAACCCGGGTAGACGTCGGAAGCAAATATATTTGAAAAGCGACCAAGCCACCTCAAGTAGAGCGCTGCGACCAAATAGCCAAATGCTGTCGGAATGGGACGCGCAGGATCCTGAAAAGATCCGTCGACGTTGAGGACTCGACAACCAAACGCGCCCGCTTCGGGATGCTGCTCGGCAAACGCGACCAGTTTCTCCAGAGCCCGGTCATGTATGATTGTATCCGGGTTTAGGATCAAAACATATTCCCCGCCGGCGACGTCGATGCCGCGATTATTCCCCTTGGCATATCCCAGGTTTTCTCCATTCTCCACTATCCGCACATCGCCAAAATGCTGGCGAACGTATTCCACCGATCCGTCGGTTGAACCGTTGTCGGACATGATTACTTCAAAGGTGATTCCCTTTGTTTCGTTGAAGATCGATCTGAGACAATCCGAAAGAACCTTCAGATCATTCCAGCAAATGATAACGATAGATAGTTTCATAGGAGGGGATTACTTACTGTCGGGACACCTTGTGATTACACCCGGGGAACGCCTGACAAATAATTAGCGCTTCCAAGTCCGTAGCTCTTGGATTCCGCGATAGCAGCTCGCTGCAACTGACGGGATTCAACTGGCAATGAGCCGATACCTGCCAAGGCCAGCAGAAAAAAGACAAATGACTGATCGAAATAGTTAACCGACATGAAAGTCGTCGCATGACCAAACAGGATTACACCGAGCGTCCAAATCATGATTCTCCTTTCAAACGGTTCGCTCCTGCTCGACCGCAGCGCTTTACCAACATAACTGAAACCAACAACCAAAATCCAAATGAACAGAATCATGAGAGGCAATCCGCCAATAACACCCATCTTGATATATTGATTAGTTATGTCCGCGTGATCCTTGCTCCACATTACGCCGTACGGCATCCAGTGCCGCGTGTAATCGGTTCCAGCAAACCACCATTCGTCCGAGATGCGTCATCGCCGCATTAATTAACTCAGCTCGATGCCAGCCAGTGCTGCCGCCGGTCAAGATCAATCCGGGCAAGCAGGTAATAGACCGGCGCCTTCATGATAATGTCGAGAAGGATGATTGACGCCACGATTCCCCAACGAACCAGCCGCATGTTCCTCCGAACCTTCCACGCGCAAAAACCAATCACTGTCATCAACGTTGTCATTATTGGACCGCTCGATTTACTTGATAGGACAATCGTTGCGCACGCGCACAAGTCCTAATATTGCGAGTCCACGTTGTTTCCACCAAAACGGTACAACGAGAGGCCAACACACAGCGCCCACTGTTCCCGCCAAGATGGAATGCAGGAATGGGCCTTGGGCCCGATATTTGCCAAGTCTCACCTCGGTTTCCGCGCCGACTCCTCCGAGAATGGAAAAGTTGTTCTTCCCGGTCACACTTTCGAAGGCCATTTCGATGGCGATCGGAATAAGCACAATCAGAACCAAACGCGAGAACTGCAAAACACCGTCCGGACCCTGAATCAACACGCGTAAGAGGAAATAAACACCGAGTCCGTCGTACACCATTCCCAAGCGCGAAACCAAGGCCGATGTAAAATCCTCATGAAAGAAGCTGCTAAATACCGCACACATGCCCCATGCGATCATCAACCAATCGAGTTTATTAAGCCCACCTTCAAGGTGCTCCCGTTTGATGAAAACTCGCAAGATCCCGACGGCCACCAAAATTCGAATCACATAAAAGTGAAATGGCCCAATTTGGACACTCTCACCTAACGTCATGTAAGCTGCTCCCACAAGCAGGGGAAGCGCCGCCCATCTTCGCGGCAGGACATAGAGAAACGCAACCGCCAACAAGACAAAAACTATGGCAATCGGATTCACGGATTCTTTCTGTTCAGCATCATCTCCACGAGAAGACTATCTGGTCATGGCTGCGTGAGGTCTGAATGCCCGGTACCACAATTCGAGCGACAAGAGCAGATAAATATGCCTCATGTAATTTTCCTTACCCTCCCGATCGCGATCAAGAATGGTCTTCACGAAATCTTGGTTAAAGTAGGTCGCAGCAAATGAGTCCGAGCTCAGGAGGCAATCCTCAACCATCGGTCTCATTGAGGTCCGCAACCAATGCGCGATTGGATGAGCAAATCCCTTCTTTTTTCGATGGATTACCTCCCGAGGCACCCATTTCTCAGCCGCAACTTTGTGCAGGTACCTTCCCGGTAAATCCCTTGAGCTTGAGATTTGGAGGAAGACTTTCAACAAATTCCACCAATCGATAGTCCAGAAAAGGCACCCGCACTTCTAACGAGTTAGCCATGGAGGTCTTATCTCCAACCATTAACAAATCATCGGGAAGACTGGACCGCGTATCGATGTATAACATCTGCGTCAACGGATCCAAATGTTGTACATCCGATTGAAGGTGGCGAAGAGCTTCCTTCGCCCGATAAGCATCTTCTTCGCACCGAACCGCCAGATCGCCCTTAAAAAGGTGCCGTTTCATGTCAGCATTGAAGAAGGAATAAATCTTGGCAAATCGCGTTAACGGATCCTTTTCACTCAAAGAGGCCAAGCCTCGTTTGAAACGCTCCATCCTGCCCGGGAGCCGAGCCAGGAGAGGACCGATCTTGCTGGTTAGACTTGTCGGTATCTGACTGTAGATTTTCGACAACTTAACGCCTACATAGCGATCGTATCCGGCCCACGGTTCATCCGCCCCCTGTCCGCTAAGCGCCACCTTGACCTGCTCGCTCGCGATCTTGGCCACAAAGTAAAAAGCGGCGGCGGGCTCATGCGCGACAGGTTCCTCAAGGTCTTCCATGTAACGCTCATAGTACTTCATGTAATCGTCAGCTGAGACCGTCATAGTGTTATGATCTGCCCCAAACCTCTGAGCCATCACCAAAGCATCTTCCACTTCGTTAGTCCGTTCGCCTTGTTCGAATCCAATCGTAAACGCGCGAACCGGACCTGAAGAATACTTGCTCATGAGTGCGAGGAGCACTCCTGAATCGATTCCTGAACTGAGAAATAATCCCAGCGGCACGTCACTTCTCATCTGCAGGCGAACAGCATCATCGAGTAGCGATTGGTACTCCTCGACCAATTCTGGCTCGGACCACTTTTTTCTCAGCTCAGGGATCCACGTCCAATAACGTTGAGTCAGGGCTCCCGTCCGGCTAACGCGCATCCAATGACCTGGCGGAAGCTTAAAGATGCCTTTAAAAAGTGTTTTAGGCGATGGAACAGCGCGAAAAGTTAGGAGTTGTTCCAGCGCCTCGATATCCACGTCGCGAGGACATTCCGCGTTTCGAACTAACGCTTTGATTTCCGATGCGAAGAAAAGCGTGTCACCAACCTCGACGTAATAGAGTGGTTTTACACCAAGATGGTCACGAGCAAGGAAGAGTTCGCGTTTTGTTCGGTCCCAAATTGCGAAACCAAATATCCCATTGAAGCGCTTTACGCAATCGGGTCCCCACTGTTCGTAGGCATGAACTACTACTTCGGTGTCGGAACGCGTCCTAAACCGGTGCCCAAAGCCTTCCAATTCCTGTCGAAGCTCGATGTAGTTATAAAGTTCGCCATTGTAGACCAACTGAAGAGAACCATCTTCATTGCCGATGGGCTGTGCCCCACCACCGATATCGATAATACTCAACCGACGATGACCAAGACCAAGTTCGCCATCAACGAACTTTCCGTCGCCATCCGGTCCCCGATGGCGAATCGTCTCAATCATTCGATCCAAAGCATATGGATCGATCTGACCACCATTCCGGTTGAAGACTCCGCAAATCCCGCACATACAATTATAGCATTACCTCAAAAGTGATCGTCTAGGCAGAAATATGCAAAACGCGCTTCAGTTTTGTCCGCTGTTCTGCCCGTAGAAACTGGACAACGTCGGCGGGTGACGCCACCGGAGCACCAGTAAGGGCACTGGCAAAATAACCGGCTAAGGCAGCTCCGCTTCCGACGAGCTTCGGCGGCTCCCACAGGCGGTAGAAACACCTTATGGCAAAGAAAAGCCATCCATAACCTAGCGAATGAAAACGCCGGCCTTCCTTCAGTCTTGCCGCTACGGGGCGATTTGTGGCTGAGCCAGTCCGCCGGTGCTCCAGCACCTTGTTGTTGGCAAAGGTGCGCGTCTTCCACCCCTTCATTCTTGCCATGATCTCAGCGAGGGCATCGATCCCACCATACGGCAATGGTGTGTAGCCACCGACCTGAAGAAAGCAGTCACGTCGAAAGAGTTGAACGGCGCCGGCCACGCTATCGAGCGATACTTCCTGACTGACAAACTCGCCGTTTACACAACTGTGAACCATGCCTCCAGCAATTCCGAGCGCTGGGTCTGCCGCAAATTCCTTTAGCATGTTGTCATAGTAGTCTGGCTCCAATGCGATATCCGCATCCAGATTTCCGATAAACTCAAAATCCAGGTCTTTGACCCGGGCAAATCCGCTTCCGAAAGCGCGAACCTTATTCGCGAAATCTCTTCCCGTGGGTCGACTGATCTTGATTACCTCCATGAACGGACATTGCGACGCGTACTTTTCCAATATCTCCTGCGTCCGGTCGGTCGAAGAGTCGTTAACTACAATCCACTTCATTGGCAGGACACGCTGCTCAACAACGGATCGGATGGTATGCGTAATAAATGCATCTTCGTTATGAGCGGGGGTTATCAGAACTGTACTTCGCCATCTTGTCACTCCGGACTACAGCTTTTAAAAACCACACATCGGTTCGTGACCTTGATCGCCTGAAATGATTTTGATAGCTCCCAGATATCCCGATAAAGCGGATTTTGATAGACCACGAAAACTGACTTTCCAGAACGACAAACAAAATCGGCAACCTTAGCTACCAAGGGACGCATCAGGTGATCGTCAAATGGGTTGTAGAGATAGACCACAATGTTTTCCTCAGGAAATTCGAAATCAAGTACATCCTGGCAAATCGATGTGATACTCGGACATCGCTGTAAGTCATCTACAAAGACGGAAATATTTTGGAGGGCTATCGTGTGAAGTTGGTTTGATATCTCAACGCCTATGATCTCCTTAAAAGGGAAGCGCGCTGCCAGAAGTAACGCCCTTCCTTTGCCTGATCCCAAATCGATAAAAACAAAATCTTGATGGCAAATTTCAAGCAAAGCCATGCTCTCAGAAAACACTTCAGGAGATACGGTTTCATAACGAATGACATGCGCCAATCTGTCGTCGGGAATATCCAGGGAACCCACACTGACAATTCTTCCTGTGTCTGTCCCATACTGAAGATCGAATTCATCTGGCCGAGCATCGTGGTCCCTGCCGGACCCGCCGCAAAATTCCCGGACCAACTTCAACGTCCCCTGTTTGATTGTTGTGATTACTCCAACTTGACGCACCTTGCGCACAATATCCCGGCGAACCGCTTCAACTCTGCCAATCCCTCGCGAATTAGCTGGAATTGCAAGTGGCCGCCTAGAACCTGGTACGTTGGACTCCATCAGAGGTAACTCAGGAAACCTCAACCTGGGCGAGTGACTGCCGAACGGTGTTCCGGTAGTTAGCTGACGAAAACGTGCCGAACGCGAACCTCTCAGGATTTCGTCGGACAAAACGAAGGAATGGCCGCAGGCTCAATTCGTTGATTCGTGTGAACAGTTTGGAATGCCCTATCAACACAAATGGAAGATTCTTGCGTCCTTCCGAATCATACCGGCGCGCCGAACGACCGATAGCACTGATAAGCTGCCGTCCCGAACACTGGTTGAAGTCCGCCTTCCAGGGATGGACTCGAAGGGCTATTGATAACTTTCGCTTGATTTTATCCGCCAGTCCCGTTGCGGGGCGATCTCCATTCATGTTTGCTGGGCCATCTCCGATTGGATGTTTTCGCGAATTCCAGACTCGATAGACGCGATTTAAGGTCAAAAACGCACCTAGCCACCGTTTTTCACAATAGATTGGAACCTCAACGAGTTCGCCGGCTTCGTCCTTTTGGCAGATATCTTCCTCAAGAACCGGCCACGGGATTAATTCACTGTGAGCGCTTGTGTAATCAAAGCTCACCAGGCCTGAACGATGTCCATATTTGAAAACCGACGTGTCCAAGTAAATCCCGTTCGCAATCAGCGCACGAACTACATTCAGCGAAGGACTGACCGCCCAATTCGCAGCCCGAAATGCCACACATTCATATTCCGGCCTGACCGGCTTTAACAAGATCTCCAAGTAATCCTTCCCGATCCGAATTATTTCATTCAAACGGTCGAGAGGAAGCCCGGCAAAATTGTACTCAGACCAGTTCTGTTCCCAACGGCTGCCATTAAAGGTTGCCTTGAAATACGAGGCATGAAGGTGCAATTGGACATCGTGCCCCCGTTCGATGGCCTGGCGAAGCTGATCGGCAATCGCCTGATAATGGAAGTCGTCACGTCCCGTTTGTTCCCAATATTCCTTGAACCTGAGAATCTCGGCCACATCGGCCATGATCGTTAGCTTAGCACCGTAGTCCTCGAGGCAGTCCATTAACCGATAGGTCGGTTCAATCATCAGTTCAGCGGGATTTCCTTCCCCGTTGCCGTGGATTTCATAGTCCAGCGTAAAGATGGCGTTTAACATCTCGGAAAGTCCTGCGGAGGAATGCGGCTAGGCCCCGGCAATGAGGGAATCGATAATTCGGTAGGATGCTTTTCCATCCCACAGCGGCGGTATCTTGCTCGACGCACCATTCCGATTCAAAGCTTCGCCAATATCCTGTGCCAGGTGATCTACGTCCGTCAGTTTGTTACTTCCAAGGGTTATGGTGATGGGTCGTTCAGTATTTGGGCGGAGGGTGAGACACGGGGTTTTGAAGTAAGTGCTCTCCTCCTGCAGACCACCCGAATCAGTGAGGATCAATCTGGCTGACTCGGTCAGGCAAAGGGAGTCGTGATACCCAATTGGTTCGAGGATTCGCATTCCGTTGGAGCTGTCCAAGCGAATGTCGAAGTTGCCACACATCTTGCGCGTACGCGGATGCATCGGAAAAACGACCGGCATTTCACTCGCAAGACGTTTCAGTTCCGCCATGATCCTTTTCAAACTGGTTGCATCATCAACGTTCGAGGGACGATGCAGCGTTACATAGACGAAATCCTTCTTCTTCAGATTTCGTTTGTTGAGAACCTCGCTTGCGCGCGCCTTCTCCAAATTAGCCACCAGCGCGTCAATCATCACATTTCCCACCATCTTGATTCTCGCATCGGAAACCCCTTCGCGTCTGAGATTTTCATTCGCATCGTCGGACGGGGTTAGAAGCAAATTCGCCAAAGAATCAGTCACGATCCGATTGATCTCCTCCGGCATCGTTCGATCGAAGCTTCGGAGTCCAGCTTCGACATGTGCGACTTTTATCCCGAGTTTGGCAGCGACAATAGTGCAGGCCATGGTTGAGTTAACGTCACCGACCACAACCACCCAATCAGGCTTTTCCCGTTCGCAAACCGGTTCGAAGCGAGACATGACATTCGCCGTTTGCACCGCGTGCGATCCGGATCCCACTTCAAGGTTGATGTCGGGCGGTGCGATACCGAGTTCGCCAAAAAAGATCTCGGACATTTGCGCGTCGTAATGTTGGCCCGTGTGCACGAGCCGCCACTCGATTCCAGGATATAACTGGGCGCTATCGAGCTTGCGAAGTTCGAGCGCCTTGATCAGAGGCGCGACCTTCATGAAATTCGGTCGCGCACCAGCTACGATTAGAATTTTAATGGGAGCCCCCTCGCGTGGCGGTAGTTCTATAAGATTCGGCAATCTCTTGAATCGCATCTACTACCTGGGTGAACGTCCGCTTCGAATTACTTTCAGCCGTCGACCGTCGAACGCGCTTCACCAACGGGATCTTGCCTTCAACGTCTGCGGGAGATTCAACCAACACCAGACGCCCTTCTTCACTCAAACGTTGATCTACCGCTCCGATAGTTCCCCGGAAAATGCTGTAGACGGGGACACCCAAGGCAGCCGCTTCACGATTCATCGTTCCGCCGCCGCTGACCACCAGATCTGAGTGCCAGAGAAGGTTCAAGCCATCAATTGCACCCGCGGGAATGATCGTCTTCTGGTTTTCAAACCAGGCTGGCCATTTGGAGCGAATCTGTTCTTCTTGCCTACGATTTCTGGGCAAGAGCACAATCCTTATACCCGGGACTCGCGCAGCCCGATCCATGAAAGCCTCAAATAGAACGACGCTCTCATGTTTGTGATAATGCGCTTCCGTTGCCGGCGGCCGAACCGCCACGATGATGTCAGTGTCTGAAACCCCGAGTTCGTCCAAGAGACTGGGATCGGGCTCCAGTTTCCAAGCATAAACATCTTCTTTAAGACCAGAATATTTTCGGACACGACCGTTCTTGAGGCAGAGAGACTGATCCGAAATTGCGTCCGGCGTCATGAGCCAGGTCGGGCGCATCATTGGAGGAAAGCGTGAGTGTTCGTAGTCGGCGATGAGTATCGTCGGGATACCTAACAGATTACTTAGGAGAATCTGGGAGCGTGCTCCATGTGAAACCGCCAGCACTGGTTTCTCCTTTAACCCGATCGGCGACAACTGGAGTGCGCGAAGGACCAAGCCAAATGCCTTCAAGAGACGATTCTTCCCGTGGTGCCGACCAATTTGAGTATAAGAAAGCCCTTTTTTATCTGCCAGCTGGCAGACCTGAAAGGCGTCGCGAGCCGTAACAACCACTGAGAACCCACGTGCCTTCAGCTCTTCGATGATGGGTTCGAAGAACGGCACATGGGGGGTGTTATCGAGGTCGATCCAAATTTTCGCCTTTGCGGCGAGTCTTTGAGCGACGGGGCTCGAATCAGAGAGAGCCAATTTGTGTTCTGAATGGGGAATGGAATGCACCGGGGGGGTCAATCAGGATTCTGAGTCAAGCCACTTCGGGAGATAGGAACGAGCTTTATTCACAACCACCACGACATTGTCTCGCTCAGACATCAATTTCCCGTAGCTACGCTTAATCACCTCGCGATTGTTTTTTTCTGCTTCAACGACCAGGAGAAGCTTGTCCATGAAAGCAGCCATTCCCCATGTAGGACTCGTTTGGCTCAGAGGGGGCATGTCAAAAATAATATAATCGAAATCGCTTGCCTTCAGATTTGGCATCATATCAAAGAACTTTTTCAAACCGAGTTGGGCCGGTCCCGCATTCGACGACCCGACGGTGGCCAAGTACAGGTTATCTGCCGCAGAAGCGATTGAACTGTTAGGTTTCAAAGCGGCGTTCAACGAGTGAGCTGGTTTTCCTTTGAAAAAAGGGTGAACATCCTCAGGCCCAAGATTGATGTCGACCAACAGAACCTTACCGTCGTTAGTCTCAGAAAGAGAAGCCGCGAGCCCCGCTGCCAGTGTCGAGGCGCCAGATTCTCCAGAGAAGCCAGTGACGCCGACCAGCTTTGGTTTATGCGTCAAATGGTTGAGCTCAAAGTAAAGTCCAAGGCGATCACGAATCGCCTCGCAGTACGGCCGGATAAAATGACCAGGTTCCCAAGGCGCAAGCCTCTCGTTCCGCGACCTGACCGCCAACGCGGTTCCGTTGTTGTCCGTCGGACCCGGTGCTGGCAAGGCCGAATGACCATTCAAAGCCCCAGTGAACGGGATCGAGAGCATCAGGGGAATCTGTAGTTCGGTTTCCAGTTCGAGCGGGCGTTTTACGGTTCGATCAAGGGCCAACCCATTTAGCAATGCAAGCGCAACACCAGCCGCCATTCCTCCGGCAACAAGACCAAGCGCTATTTTGCTCCGCTTCGTAGTAACCCGCTTTGCTGGAGAAGGGCGCTGGACTGCACTGATGTTCGGCATTTTTGAAGGATCCAATGCTTCATCAACCCTTGCTTTTTCCAGCGTGGCCGCAAAGTACTTGTAATTGGACTCTTCAAGGTCGCGTTTACGCTCCAACTCTTCGATCTGCGGCCCGAGTTCGGCTAGTTGCTGCGTTTTCTGTTGAATGTCGCGGAGTCGGGCCCGTAATGACTCCACTCTTGCCTCGAGCCCGGCGACGCGAGCTCGTTCAGACACCATATCAATACGTTGTCCTTGCGATGAGCTGGTAGTTGCTCCGATCGTGGCAGCTTTAGCCGAGATATCGGGATATTTCTTCTCCAAGTCTAGTTTCTCTTCTTCAAGAGCTTGGATTTGTTTTTGATTCACTCTCACCCGCTGACTCTCGAGCGTGTATTTCGACAGCAGTTCCGCCTCAGTCTTGTGCATTCGTTCCAGCCGCAGAATCAGGGTCTGATATTGCTGAATATTCTGTTTCGGCGTTTGAGATGTTTCGATAACCGGACCTGTTTCGCCCGACTCTGGCGATGGCGAGCCGCCCGCTGAGGTTGTTGTGAAAATGCTTGTCTGTCCTCCGGCCACCATTTGGTTAACTCGAGCCTGTTGTTCGGCCAATTCCACTTCAGCGGCGTGAAGTTGGGTTTCGGTTTTAGCAGCGTCACTGCTCAAGTTTGCTTTGCTCTCTTTCAGAGAAACCACTCCCGTTTGGTCTCTCAAAGGCCTGAGCGCATCCTCCGTTTGGTTTAAGCGAGTCCGAACTTGATCAATCTGCTGGGTGACAAAATCGAATGCGCCTGCGGAACGGTGCACCTCGAGATGCTTCACAAAGTAACGGCTGATAAGCTCTTCTAGAACCGTGGTCGCGATTTCCGGATCGCTATTGGCGTAGGACACAGCAATAATGCTACTTCCTGGAGTTGATACTGCTTTCAAGCCAAGAGTAATACTGCGAGCAGCGTCGGTATCTGATACCGAGCTCCCCGCATTTGGGAGCAATCTCTTGGGGCCAATGGATTGCGCCACCTGCATCGCCAGATCCCAACTAGTTATTATTTCGATCTCGGCTCCAATAATGGAGTCCACTGATCGTCCCGTCGAATTTGCAGGGTTCGCCCCGTCAATAGAATCGACCACGCTGCGATCCACCACATAGCGGACAAACAGTTTGGCCTGGGATTCATACGTTGCCGGGTAAAAACAATAGAAAGCGATCGCGGCGAGGAGACCGACGCAGCCTCCCAAAATGACCTTCCACTTGTGCTTAAACAGGGCAAAGAGCACGCTATCGAGATTCACGCTGGAATTCGGCGACTCTGACTCAAGACCAGATGGCAATGCCATGGCGGAACGACCCTTACGGGTAGGATGGAGATTGTCTATCAAAGCAACCATCGGACTAGTTCGACACTATTCAAGGGAGGACATTAACTGGCAGGCACTCCTGCACAGTCTGGGCGACGTAGTCGACCTGTTCTTTCGTCAACTCCGGAAACATCGGGAGAGACAGAAACTCATTCGAAAGGGTCTCTGCGATTGGGAATGACCCCGCCGCATACCCGAGGCTCCGATAAGCCTCCTGAAGATGGATTGGAATGGGATAATGAACCGCGCACCCGATCCCCTTTTCCTCTAGCCGGCGCCGGAGATCATCACGATCCCGGACTCGCACCGCGTAGACATGATAAACGTGCCGCACATATTCGGCCTCCGACGGAGTGACAATCTCACCGTTTCCTTCGAGCGCTCGGGAATAATCGGAAGCGTGCCGTCGCCGCAAAAGGTTTCCCGCCTCCAGGTGACGAAGCTTGATGGAAAGGACCGCAGCCTGGATTCCGTCCATCCGGCAATTCCAGCCAACCATGGTGTGGTGATATTTCTTTGCCTGTCCGTGGTCCCGAAGCACCTTGATTTTCTCGTACAGATCAGGGTTGCTAGTCACAACTCCGCCAGCTTCGCCAAATGCCCCAAGGTTTTTTCCAGGGTAAAAGCTGAAACATCCAACATCGCCCATGCTACCAGCTCTTTGCCCTTTGTACTCGGCGCCGTGCGCCTGGGCCGCATCTTCAATGACAAAGAGATTGTGTGCGCGGGCGAATTCCAAAATTGGATCCATATCGGCCGGCTGCCCAAAAAGGTGCACCGGTATGATCGCCTTCGTTCTTGGTGTTAGGGCCTTTTTGAGCAAGGCGGGGTTCATCGTAAACGTCTCTTCATCGACATCCACAAACACCGGCCGAGCCTGGCAATAAGTGATTGCCTCAGCCGTAGCCATGAAACTGTTGGGCACCGTGATTACTTCATCTCCCGCCCCTACTCCGAGCGCGAGAAGAGCCAGCCAGAGTGCATCTGT
The DNA here is from genome assembly GCA_963751725.1 of uncultured Verrucomicrobiae bacterium. GTDB lineage: Bacteria > Verrucomicrobiota > Verrucomicrobiia > Chthoniobacterales > UBA10450 > AV80. Next base: position 82,565 of record CAVVVQ010000029.1, on the reverse strand, counting down.
GCCGTTACCAACCCCTACGGAAAAAGGAGTATTGCAAAACGCGGCAAACTCTCCTTCGAATTTTTCGACGAAGGGGCCCCCGGCAAATGCACTGCTCTCGACTACATCGCGAATCGCGCGTTCAAATTTTTCAAGCATTGGCGCGTGGTGCGCCTTTAGATCAAGGAAGGGAACTTTCATTTGTTATTGGATTTTTTTTGTGGTCTTGCAGGGTTGCCAAAAACGGTGGTATTCGGGGGAACATCACGAGTTACAACACTCCCGGCGCCTACGATCGAATTTTCTCCGATCGTAATTCCGCCGAGCAATGTTGCGCCGGAACCGATCGAGGCGCCTCGCTTGACCAGGGTGGACTGACACTCCCAATCAGCTTCTGTTTTGAGTTCGCCCGCGGCGTTGGTCGCGCGCGGAAATCGGTCGTTGATGAAGGTCACTCCATGTCCGATGAAGACCTCGGACTCGATGGTGACGCCTTCGCAAATAAAACTGTGACTGGAGATCTTGCAGCGCTCACCGATCTTGGCGCCTTTTTGTACTTCGACAAATGGCCCAATCCGAGTTTCGTCTCCAATCTCACAGCCATACAGGTTCACAAATGCCTGGATCCGGACGTCGCGTCCGAGTCTAACATTTTCTGCGATGAACTGGTGTTCTGAGGGGTCGCTGCTCATCCGCCAAATGCTTTGACGTGCAGAATTTTTTCTGCTTCGCCGGCTCCAGACTCTCTTCCATTTGTATACTGGACGGGGGCGCCATTCAGCTTCAGGGATGCCGACGCTGCTTCAAGGATTCTGACCATTTCGAGCCCCTGGCGGCCGCCTGTAAGTGGCTGCGAATCCGTTTCGATACAGTCTAGAAAATGTTGGCAGGCCAATTTGAGCGGTTCTTCCTGTTTGATGTGAGGGATGTAACTGTCGCCGTAGTGATATGAGTACTGAAATTCGGCAAAGCTATTGTAGTGTGGGGGCCGCTCGACCCGCGCATCATACACGCGAATCTGTTCGTTGGTTCGTAGATCGTCGTAAACGATCATTCGCTTGGTTCCCACCACCGTCATTTCTCTAACCTTTCGCGGCTCCAACCAGCTGCTTTGAATAGTGACAAAGCGTTTTTGCGGGAACGAAAGGGACATGTTGGTAATGTCTTCGATGTTAGGCGTAATATGCGCGTTTCCCTGACAGTTTACCGTCAGTGGCAGCTCACCGAGAATATGGAGAATGATCGAGATGTCGTGTGGGGCAAGGTCCCACGCAACATTGATGTCCTTCTGAAACAGCCCAAGGTTCAGCCGGCGACTGTTAATATAACGGATGTCCCCTAAGTCTCCGGCGCGAACAATTTCCGCAATCTTCCGCACTGGCGCCGAATAGAGGAAAGTGTGATCGATCATCAAGACCAGGCCGTTACGCGTGGCGATTTCAATCAGCTCCTCGCATTCGGCAGAAGAGGAAGCCATTGGCTTTTCGATAAAGGTATGTTTGCCAGCGAGCAGACTTGCTTTGGCCAAAGCGTAATGGTCTTTCACTGGCGTCGCGATCACGACGGCATCAAGACCAGAACCTCCAAGGAACTCCTGTAGGTTGGTCGTTCCTTCGATGTCGGGGTAAAGCGTGATCAGATGTTTGAGGCGTGCCTCACTTAGGTCGCACACCACTTTTAGCCGGCAATCCGGGAGGCTCTTGAAATTGCGAATCAGGAGCGGCCCCCAATATCCACAACCCAAGACACCGACTGATATTTGATTTTTCATAATTTCTAGACCGACTTTGCCCTTCAATCGGCTCGCTCAATTAGAGCTGACGCGCCAATTGGCCCGCTTCTCAATCTCGGGATTGGAGGACTTGCCCCAAGAGCACGCCTCCAGTCATTAGCATGATTTTTAAATCGAGCGTGATCGACATGTTTTCCAAATAGGACAGGTCCATTGCAACCATCTGATTGAACGTCGTGCTATCCTTTCCGTTCACTTGCCAATAACCTGTCAAACCTGGCAGAGCATGGACGCGATTCCGTTGCCACGGCTGATAGCTCGCATATTCGTTCGGCAAACAGGGCCGGGGGCCGACCAAACTCATCTCGCCTCGAATGACATTAAAGATCTGCGGCAATTCATCCAAACCACTTGCCCGCAAGATTCGTCCAAACGGAACTAAACGCGGATCACCAGACGCATCGAGTTTGGTGAGGCGCTTGTTATTGCGGATCAGATCTTCCAGATGACGTTCATGACTTCGAGTCTCAGCGCTCATTTTCATCGTCCTAAACTTCCACATTGAGAAAGCCTTCCCGCCGAGTCCAATTCGTTCCTGTCGATAGAAAATTGGGCCGGGCGAACTGAAGCGAGTGACCAACATTAGCACAAGCATCAGCGGTAGCCAAAGGGGGAGGCTCAACATGATGATCGTGATATCGAGAACGGACTTCCAGACCGGAACTTTGCAGTAGGTTAGGACGGTGAATTCATGCGGCGCATCCAAGACTGCGCCATTTCCGTTAGAACCATTCAATTTTTGGTGACCGTTGACGTACACCGTAGGCGCGGGCTCCGTGCGCTGCTTCTGGAAGAGGTCGACCACGATCTTGCGCAAAAAAGATCCAGGGTCGTTATCACGCAAAGTCCCAGCAGAAACGGACCGTCTATCAAATTCAATTGATCTTCCGTTGGGCAAGCTGCCGCCCTTGGTCGCGCACCTAGTGTCTGAGGGCGAACCTTTGATGCTCATGATGGATTCTTTCAACTTATTAAACCGGATCCGTCCTACCTCGCACGGACTATAATTTTTAGAAAGAGTAGCAAATCATAGTTTTCGCGCCCCAGTCAATTATAAAATGTGAATAAGGGGGGTAATTGTTCACAGATTTTAGTCTTAAAATTGAGAAACGTCCGTCAAATTCAGTGATTTACTGTAGATTCGAGCGCTGGAAAAATCTGCAAACGGCAGAACTTGGGTTTTGGCCACCTTGTGGTGCTGGGCATACGCCCTAGGGGAACCCTAGTAAGAACGGCCCGTGAGCTCCTGTTGGGGAGAAAGCCCCTGACCAACGACGGCATTTGTCGGCCATCGCTGGGAAGTCGGACAGACAGGTCCATATAGATTAAACGAACGGACCGGAGCGAAGTTGTCGAAAATCCCTGGCACATTAGCGGTTTGTCCCAATCCGGCGTCATTTGCCAGCTGACAGGAAGGCTTCTCGGGGCAGTCACCAAGGGTCGATTGCAACTCTATACGAGCGGCCTTAACATCCGCGCCTATGTTAAGCGCAGGGATAGTCGGCCTTCCCAATGTCGGCAAATCCACCCTTTTTAACGCCCTGACCCGAACGAGGAAAGCGCAAGCGGCTAACTACCCGTTTTGCACGATCGACCCCAACCTTGGCGTCGTAACTGTGCCGGATGCTCGCCTTGAAGCGCTCGCGAAGCTCTCCCACTCTCAAAAAATAATTCCGGCCGCGATCGAATTTGTAGACATCGCGGGCTTGGTAAAAGGAGCGAGTGCAGGGGAAGGCCTGGGCAACCAATTCCTCAGCCACATCCGAGAAGTGAACGCTATTGTCCAGGTCGTTCGGTGCTTTGAAGACGCCGACGTCCACCATGTCAGTGGAACGATTGACCCAATCCGCGACATCGAAGTGATCAATACGGAGTTGGTGCTGGCTGACCTTGCGTCCCTTCAAAAGCGACATGATCGCCTGCAAAAGGAGGTTCGCGCCGGATCAAAAGGAGCCAAGGCGGAAGCCGCAGTGATAGAAAAGTTACTTCCCCATCTTGATGCGGGGAAGCCTGCAATCACCTTGGCTCTGACTGATGAAGAGAAGGTAATTGCCCGTGATTTTTTCCTCCTGACTTCGAAGCCAACACTCTTTGCCTGCAACGTGGCTGAATCAGATCTCCCAAAGATTCCAATAACGCCAACGGAAACCGATGCGGTAGATTCGGCAACTCCAGCGTTAAAACACGTCCGCGCTGTCCAAGATTATGCCCGAAATCATTTCGCGACTGAGGCCGTGGTAATCAGTGCGCAAATAGAAAGTGAGCTAGCGGAGTTGAGCGAAGCCGAGGCCAACGAATATCTGCGTGACATTGGCGTAACCGGAAGCGGTGCGAGCGCGCTAATCAGAGCTGTTTACCATTTACTCGGATTGAGGACTTATCTGACCACCGGAGAGAAAGAAACCCGCGCTTGGACAATCCGGGCAGGAGACAAAGCCCCCGCTGCCGCCGGAGTTATTCATTCAGACTTCGAACGCGGGTTCATCGCCGCCGAGACAGTCCACTACGACGACCTTGTTTCACTCGGTTCGTTTGCCAAAGCACGCGAGGTTGGAAAACTAAGACTTGAGGGCAAGGAATACGTCATGCGCGACGGCGATGTGGTCGAATTTCGTTTCAACGTCTGATTTTGCAGTCGCAGCGAGTTCTTGTCCTACGCTGCGTAGAGAATTCGACCGCACTGTTCGCAGCTGACGATCTCTCGCCCACTTTTCACGCGGTGCGCGGTTTGCGTTGTCACTTTCATGTGACAACCAGTACAAACCTCATGTTCCAGCGCGACAACTGCAGCGTCGCCTTTGCTGGCAAAAAGACGCTCGAAAATAGAGAGCAAATCTTCTTCAACTTTGCTGGCGAGCTCTGTCTTTTCGGCTGTTAGCTGTCCAAGTCGACTTTCGAGTGTCTTGCCCTTTTCTTCCAAATCCGCCAGCTGACGCGAAATCGAGTCCTTTACGCCGGCTGCTTTTTTATCTTCTTCGGCAAGCTCCGCCTTGAGCTTATCAGCCTGGTCCATCAGCTCGAGTTCCTGATCTTCGATTGATTGAATCTCTTTTTCGTAACGCTCGATTTCGTGTCCCATCGCCTGAAACTCGTCGTTCTTGCGTGTCTGGTATTGCTGGGTTTTCAGACGAGCAATGCTTTCCTGGCGCGTCCCGGCGTCGAGTTCGAGTCGTTTTCGCTCCACTTCAACCTGCTGGGCTCTCTGCTTCAAACTAGCAAGCGCAGCCGCAACAGATGCCAGTTGCGACTCAAGACTCTGTCGCTGAACCGGCAGACTCTTTATCTCCGCCTGGACCTGCCGGATTTTCTGTTGCCGATCTTGAATAATGAGCAGCTGCTCCAGTTCCGCTTGCACGCGCGAATGGTATGGGCAGAGCGAAGTGTCGTCAATCGCGGGGAACGTGGGCGCCCTTGATCCCGCGGCAGGACAGGCGCTAAACAGCCGAAAACCAAGGGTTACAACATGCCGCTAATACATTTCAACCGGCGACCGTTTTCCGTCTTCCGAGCTGCGCTGGCGGGCCTGTTCTTCACCGAGTGTGGCCACTCGCAAATCCCAGATGCGATTATCGATTTCCCGGAACCTGGACTCGGAAAACGGAAGTGGTGCTGCGAGCTTTGACTTGGTTCGTGCGACGCTGTTGAGAGCTCGTCGAACCTGCGTATCCGGCAACTTAGCCAACGTCTGATGAACCGTCTCAATGGAATCAATTCGATGGCAAATCATGACCCAATCGTTCCCCGCATCGATGGCAAGCCGAATCGTCTCTTCGAGACCAAATTCGTTGAGGATAGCGCCCATATCGAGGTCGTCAGTCATAACCAACCCATCGAAATGAAACTCTTCTCTGAGCAGATTGGTTATAATTTTTCGAGAAAAGGAGGCCGGCGTTTTGATCGGGTCGAAGCACGGATACCACCCATGGCAGATCATCATCGAATCAACGATGCGGGGTCCCGTCGCCTCCCCATTACGCGCCAGAGGCTCATTTGAATCTGTCCCTGGTTGCGAACGCGCGAAAGACCGCCAGTTCTTCCTGATCCAGCTGCTCTCGCGTCCGATCCACCGTAGGGAGTTCATGATGAGCATCTACAGTCGCGGCGGAGTAACCGGGAAAGTGTTTTCCGCAGCTTAGAATTCCTTGTGCTCGCATTGCTTCGTTGAAAGCGCCTGCAAGTTGGATGACCTGCTCGACGTTCTTCCCATAACAACGACCTCGCAGCGAATTATCGGCATCATCGTCAAATGAGATGTCTAGAACCGGGCAAAGATCGAGATTGAAGCCAAAGAGCCGCAGCAATTCTCCCGTGATTTCGCCATGTCGCCTGACGAGTGAAATATCGTTTCGATCACGCAGTTGCTGGGCATTAGGAGGTTCACTTCCGATCAATCGAAGACGCGAAACGCGACCACCCTCTTGGTCGATGGTGATGATCGGTTCGATCGCACTCAGATCTCGCAGGTCATCGATGAGCTTTCGAAGTTGCGTTGCGCTTTGAATGTTTCGCCCAAACAGAATAAAACCCCCGGGCTGGATGCGCCGGAACAAGGCGGCCGTTTCCGAATCCAACTCCGGGCCGGGAACTCCTGTCAGGATAAGTTGACCAAGGGAATTGCCCTTCATAGTTTGAAACTAAGGTCCATGTCGTAATGCCGGAAACAAAAAAACTGTACAAAAGTGGCAGCCCACGTCCGCGATGGAAACTGCCGAGTAAGATTCTCCCTTGAAAAAGATCGGTATTTTCGGTGGGACCTTTGACCCCATCCACCATGCGCACTTGATCCTCGCGCGAGAGGCGAGAGAAGCCATGGATCTCGAGACGGTCATCTTCGTTCCAGCTGCTGTTTCTCCACACAAATCAGGTCAGCAAATGACGACCGACCAAATTAGACTGGAGATGCTTCTCGAGGCACTGGAGGGCGAGCCGGGCTTTAAATGCGATCCAATCGAGCTACAACGGCCTCCTCCATCGTATGCGGTGGAAACCATTACAGCGATGCGCATTCAACAGCCAACGGCAGAATTTTATTATCTCATCGGAGAGGACAACGTCGATCGCCTCTCAACGTGGCATCGTTTCAACGAGCTTAACCGAATGGTGCAGTTCGTCGTCCTAAGCCGAAGTGGTCGGGCAGGTGGACACGACTATCCGACGATTCATCGGCAAGTCGATATTTCCGCGACGGACATCAGAAACAGGGTTGCCTCGGGGCGCTCTATTCGTTATCTGGTTCCCGCGAAGATTGAACAAATTATTCTCGATCGGCAGCTATACAGGGAGGCTGAAAAATTACCGCGGAAAATCTAGCCAAGACCTGCGCTGACCTAGCGGCAGACAAGAAGGCCGAGGAGATCGTCATCCTTGATCTTCGAGAAATCTCAACGTTCACGGATTTCTTTGTCATCTGTTCGGGCACATCGGAGCCACATCTAAAAGCGATCGCCGGAGAGATCGAAGGGCGTCTAAAGGATGAACATGACCTACGACCCAGCTCAATTGACGGTTTTCCGACCAGCCAATGGATTGTGATCGATTACATGCATGTGATCATCCACATCTTTCGTCGCGAAAAACGGGAGTATTACAGCTTGGAAGATCTTTGGAGCGACGCCCCGCACCTCGCGTGGGAACCAGCGAGCTGAAACTGCCAACGAACGCAGACGTTCTATTTGGCTTGCGGCGTGGCTGCAGGAGATGAGGCGGCTGCGGGTTTAGTCGCCGCACTTGGCGAAGCCGAACCTTTTGCGCCTGCGGCCGGTGGCATTGTTGGCGTTGGTTCCGGCGCCTTGATACTTAGCAATTCAACCTCAAAGATCAGCGCGGCGTTAGGTCCAATGTCCTTTCCTGCGCCCCTTTCGCCGTAGGCGATTTTCGACGGAATGTAGAGCTCATACTTGGCGCCGGGTTTCATCAACTGAAGCGCTTCTGTCCAGCCAGGGATCACTCGATTCACCGGAAACGTTGCCGGTTCTTTCCTCTTGTAGGAACTATCGAATTCCGTTCCGTCGATCAGCGTTCCCTTGTAATTCACTACCACCGTATCAGTTGCTTTCGGTGGCGCACCGGATCCTTCCTTAACTACTTTATACTGCAATCCGCTGGCGGTCGTTTTTACGCCTTCCTTTTTCTTGTTTTCCGTCAGGAACTTTTCGCCGTCCGCCAAATTCTTTTCTCCTGCAGCCTTGGTTGCAGCCGCTTGCTTTTCCATCATTTCTTTTTGGAAATCCTGCAAAGTCTTGTCACGGTCTTCCTTGGACATTGCTTCTTTACCGGAAAGCGCATCCTTCAAGCCGGCGAAGAGCAAATCAGGGTTGAGCTCCATATTTTGTTTCTTGAAGGTCGTGCCAATATCGTAGCCAATGCTGTAGCTCGCCTTATCCTTTTGATCTTTAAGCTGTGGCGGGGTCTGCGCTAAACCGATTGAGGCAACGAGAAGTGTGGAGAAAAAAATGATGGCACGATTCATAACGGAAATAAGAAGAAGAGTAGAAGCAGTCGCCACAGGAATTCACTATCCGGACGCTGCAAGGACTGGCACGCTAACAGAGAAAGTCCGGTCGTCAAGCAGCCAGCGAACGGGCAAACTGCTCTCACTTCTCTCCGTGGGATTGTCTCTCTATCTCGCTTTTCCCCAAGTGGATGCGACGGCTGCCGGCCTTTCCGCCGAGGAAACGAGGAGGATTGGCCAAAAAATTTGGCAAAACGAGTGTAACGGTACCGTGGCCGGGCTTACGTCGTGGAATCAAGGTGAAAACTTTGCCTCGCTGGGCATAGGCCATTTCATCTGGTATCCGAGCGGCGTTCGGGGGCCATTCCAAGAAAGTTTTCCACAATTTGTAAACTTTGCGTCAAGACGCGGGGAAACTCTTCCTATGGGACACGCGATCACTGGGCCTTGCCCATGGAATTCCCGCACTGAATTTGAGCGATCTAGCCAAACACCACCAATGAAGGAATTGCGCGCATTCCTTTCCAGGACGGTCAATCTTCAGGCGGAGTTTATGGTGGAACGGCTGCGTGAATCCCTTCCCCGCATGCTGGCCGAAGCGGGTCCAACCAAACAGGAACAGGTGAAGCAACGATTCGATCAAGTATCGAAATCACCCCACGGCTTGTATGCATTGGTCGATTACGTCAATTTTAAGGGCGAAGGCGTTCTTGCAACAGAGCGATATGCAGGACAGGGTTGGGGCCTACTCCAAGTCCTTGAGGGGATGCCTGAGCAGACCAAAGACAATGATGCATTAAGAAACTTTGCCGATTCTGCGAGAAACGTGCTAAAGACTCGTGTTCGCAATGCACCAGCTGACCGAAACGAAGCCCGGTGGCTTCCCGGTTGGTTGAGCCGAATCAACACTTACCATTAAGACCTGACGTGATCTCTCGTTTTCTTTCCCTGGCAATCGCGGCGTTAGTCGTGTTTTGCGCAGGCCATTCAACCTACGCCCAAGTTCGTCAACCTCATTCAAAGCCGGTGCCGTCGCTTGCCCCACCAAAGCCGCAGCCGAATCAGCCGATGAAGAAGGCTTCGGACCTAATAAAGCCACAGGCGCAAATCAAAATGAACAAATCTGCTCTGGATGCGGTTACTCCAGACAATGCGCACGTCGTTGTGTCCATCTCGAAACAGCGCGCGTATTTGATGATCGGTGATCAGATTGCCGTCGATTCGCCTATCTCCTCAGGAAAACGGGGGCATTCGACCCCAACCGGAAATTTCACGGTGATGGAAAAAGACAAGGATCATCGATCAAGCATTTATGGGGATTATGTTGATGTTTCCGGACGCGTTGTTCGAGCTGGAATCAGTGCGCATATCGATTCTGCGCCTAGCGGAACTCACTATGTCGGAGCTTCGATGAAATGGTTTATGCGATTAACCGGTGAAGGCGTGGGAATGCATGTTGGAATCCTGCCAGGGTATCCTGCTTCTCACGGGTGCATCCGGATGCCCGAACCGGCAGCCGCATTGTTTTATTCCAAGGTAAAGGTTGGGACTCCGGCCGTTGTCGAACCCTAAGTTGACCAATTTGGTTTAACTTTGATTTTTTTCGTCGCGACTCTTCAATAATTGTTGTCGCAGCATTTCGAGGGCGGCCTGTGATGCGAGTTCCTTGAATGTCCTTCGGTCATCTGGGAAGAAAAAATGCCTCACTATCGTGGGTGCCGTGTCGCTCGCTAAGCCGACGAAAACTGTGCCTACCGGTTTTGACGTCGTGCCTCCGCTCGGTCCGGCAATTCCTGTGGTAGCCAGGGCAAAGTTCGTGTTCGCAATTTTTCGTGCACCTTCCGCCATCGCCCGAGCTACCTCTTCGCTAACTGCTCCGTGTTTGGAGATCAGCTCGGGATCGACGCCATACGTGTCCACCTTGGCCTGGTTAGAATAGGTAACGTATCCAGCGAGGAATACGACTGACGCGCCGGAAATGTTTGTAATCCGATGGGCTAAGTAACCACCAGTGCACGATTCGGCGACCGCCATCGTCAGTTCCCTTGTGGTCAACAATGTGACAACAGTTTCCTCGAGACTGCGACCATCCCGGGAAAACACAGCATTTCCAAGCGTTGCCGTAATAATTGCTTCGGCCCGATCGAGAGCACCGGAATTGCCGATTATACGCAAATCCACTTCACCGGGACGTGTGCAATAACCGAGTTCAAGGCCCGGAATTTCGAGAAGCTTTTCGCCGATGGCCTTTTCAACTAGCGATTCTCCGATACCGGTCACATGAAAAGTGCGTCTACCCAGGGCTATTTCATTCGGAATCAGTTCACGAAGGGTTGGCATGACATAGTCCACAAACATAGGGTGCAACTCGCGCGGCGGGCCAGGCAGCAGAAACAGGTGTGGCCGACTTTCATTGGCAGGAAGATATAACCCGGGAGCCGATCCATGTTCATTGCGCAAAACAATCGCCCCCTCGGGAACGTCAGCCTGGCGAGAGGTGCGCTCGGTCAATTTGTACCCGCGACGGGCCGCACGATTCTCGATTGCTGCCAATACGGTCTCGTCTTGGTATAATTTCAATCCAAGTAGGTCAGCCGTGATTTCCCGTGTGATGTCGTCAGTAGTCGGTCCAAGCCCACCCGTAACAAAAACAATCTCCGCGTTTGTCAGAACCTCGGACAGTGCTACGCGAATTGGCTCACCATCAGGGACAGATATCTGACGATCAATTCTCAGCCCAATCGTGGATACTTCGCGCGCAATAAAAGCAAGGTGCGAATTCAGAACGTCTCCGAGCAAGAGTTCCGTTCCGGTATTAATGACGATGACTCTCACGCCACAGCGTTGTAACAACCGAAGCCTGAGCGCTTCAACACCTTTGCAATCGGCACCCGCAAATCGCGGTAAGATGAATTAGGCAGCGTCTTTGTCCTGCTTCTTGCGGATCAGCGGCGGTTTCTTCCCTTCGACTACCGCCCGATTGATTGTGACCTCGGCAATATCTTCGCGACTGGGCACGTCATACATGATCTCAAGCATTATTCGCTCAAGCATCGAACGAAGCGCGCGAGCGCCCGTGCCTTTGGTCACAGCCTGAGCCGCAAGCGCTTTCAGCGCATCCTTGGTTACGCTCAACCGAACGCCTTCCATGGCAAACAGTTTAGTGTACTGCTTGATCATTGCGTTCTTGGTTTCCGTTAGGATGGCGACCATCTCTTCTTCGGTGAGTGCATCCAGCGCGCTAATGACAGGCAAACGCCCAATAAACTCGGGAATCATTCCGAAGCTGAGCAGATCTTCTGGCTCGACGCTTCGGATAGCTTCTCTCGAAAGCGCGGCCTCAACTTCGAGCGTAGGGCTGTTGAAACCCATCGTTCGTTGGCCGATACGTTTCTGAACAATCTTATCGAGCCCCACAAATGCGCCGCCGCAGATAAAGAGAATTTTCTCCGTGTTAACCTGAATGTACTCCTGATGAGGATGCTTTCGCCCGCCTTGTGGTGGAACATTGCAGGTACTTCCTTCGAGAATTTTCAGGAGCGCCTGTTGCACGCCTTCGCCTGAAACGTCGCGAGTGATGCTGACGTTGTCGGTCTTGCGGCCAATCTTATCGATCTCATCGATATAGACGATTCCAATCTCGGCACGCTTCACATCGTAGTCGGCATTCTGGAGCAAGCGCAGGATAATATTTTCGACATCTTCACCAACGTAACCTGCTTCGGTCAGCGTTGTCGCGTCAGCGATGCAAAACGGAACGTCCAAGATTTTGGCGAGAGTTTTTGCGAGTAAAGTTTTGCCGGACCCGGTCGGACCAATCAGAAGGATATTGCTCTTCTCGATTTCGACATCCGCAAAAGGATCGGGTTGGAAAGCGGCTGAAGTGTCGACCGGAGCGGCATTCTGCAGCACCCGCTTGAAATGGTTATGAACGGCTACGGAGAGAGTTTTCTTGGCGATATCCTGACCAATAACGTAATGGTCCAAAGCGTGACGAATATCAGCCGGCTTCGGAACGCGAATGGTGGATGATTGGCGACGCGCATCCTCGTTCAGTTCCTTGTCGAGAATGCTCTTGCAGACGTTGATGCAACTGTCGCAAATATAGACGCCTGGACCAGCAATGAGTTTGCGCACTTCTGCGTGGCTTTTGCCACAGAAAGAGCACATCGTGAGGTTGGAAGCGCGTGCCATGCCGGGAGGGGTAAGGAGCAGGTCTTATTCCTCGACTTTATTAACAGCTGCAGCGTCAGCAATCACAGCCGATCGCTCTGACGCCCCGTCGAGTTTTGCCTCCTTGCGCGATTTGATTACTTCATCCACCAATCCGTACGCCTTTGCCTCCGCAGCGGTCATGTAATAGTCGCGGTCGGAATCCAAACGAACTTGATCTTCAGGCTTCCCGGTGTGTAGCGAAATAATTCTGATCAGGCGTTTCTTGAGCTTGAACATGTATTCGACTTGTCGTTCAACGTCGCTGGCCTGGCCTTGTGCGCCACCCGAGACCTGATGAATCATGATATCCGAGTTCGGCAGGGCGAATCGTTTTCCCTTAGTTCCCGCGCACAAAAGGACCGCACCCATGCTCGCCGCCATGCCGAGGCAATAGGTTGTCACATCGCACGTCAGAAACTGCATCGTGTCATAAATTGCTAAGCCAGCTGTCACCGAGCCGCCCGGTGAATTAATGTACACGCTGATGTCTTTCTTTCCGTCCTCCATTTGAAGGAAAAGCATCTGCGCGATGACAAGATTCGCAATGTGATCGTCGATCGGAGTTCCGATAAAGACGATACGATCCTTGAGCAAACGCGAGTAAATATCGTAGCTCCGTTCACCGCGGCCGGTCTGTTCGACCACCATCGGGATAAGGACCGACTGAGAAAGATTTTCGTTTGCTGCAATCATGATTTTATCTCCGGCGAAGCGCCGCTTGCGGCCGGTTCTGGAGTGGGTTGGACGATAACATTCTGTTTTAGGAAATCAAGGGTCTTGCCCAACAGGATCTGTTCCGCAAGGCCATCGATTCGATCGTTTTCTTCGAATTCTTTTCGCATTTTTTCTACCGGTACATTGTAGTGCGCAGCCTGCTCGCGAATTGCGTTATCGACCTCCTCTTCGGAGACCTCGATTTTCTCACGTTCAGCGATCCGGCGGAGAATGAAATTAGTTTTCAACCGATGAGCAGCCAGCGAACCCGCCCCCTCAATTAACTCCTTTTCCTTGCCTTTAAGTAAATCATCCGTTACGCCTCGTTCCCTGTTGCGATGGACCAGCTCGTTCAAAGCGCGACGCGTTTCATTTTTCAGCAAAGTCGGTGGAAGATCGAAGCTAACTCGCTCATGTAGAAACTTGACCACCTGGGCTTCTTTGGCGCGCTCGACTTCATGCTGCTTTTCATGCTCGATATTGTGCTCAATGGTATGACGCAAGTCTGCCAGCGTCTTTTCAGGAAGGAGCTTCGAGGCAAACGCATCGTCTAGCGGAGGCAACACCTTATTCTTGATCTCATTCAAGGTCACTGCGTAGTCCGCTTTCTTTCCGGCAACATCTTTAACGGGAAAATCATCCGGAAATTGTACCTGCACACTCTTGGTATCCGCCGGTTTCATTCCAACGATCTGCTCGCAGAATTGAGGCAGAAAATTTCCGGGCGCGAGATGCAACCAGAACTTCTTACCGCCGTGGAGATTCTTACTCGCATCTGGAACGATTTCACTAATCGGCATTCCGTCGATTGCTCCCACGAAATCGAGCACTGCGTAATCGCCCATCTTCAATTCGCGTTCTGCGACATCAACAAAATCGGCGGATTGATCCCGCAAACGTTCCAGTGCGCTTTCAACTTCCGCGTCCGTTACGTTAATGTCCGCCAGCTGCACTGGAATGTTCCCATACTCGGGGAGTTCAAACTCAGGTGCCGTAACGACAGTTGCGCGAAAGCGCATCGATCGATCATCACCAAACTCTACATCCCCAAGATCAGTCAGCGAAACAACGCGTAATTTCTGTTGAGCGACCGCCTCGTGATAGCTCTTGGATACCAATGTCTTAGTCAGTTCGTTCTGAATTTCCCTGCGGAACTTTGATTCAATAACTGCCCGCGGTGCCTTCCCTACCCGATAGCCCGGAATTCGGGCGTATTTGGAATAATTTGCCGCGATGGAGTCCCACTCCTTTCGCACCTCTTCGGGCGGCAATTCAATCCGAAGGACAGCTAGGCCCTGAGGCTGATTCTCAACATCTACTTTCATTAGCGCAGCGACGTTAAGGGTGGGCCGCAAGGTACGCAAACTGGATACAGAGCCTTATAGGGAAAGCGGATCAACTATTTAGATAGACCTGCTGTCCCCTTACATAAACCGAGCTGGTCTGCGGCAAGCCAAACCAGTAAGTCAGTTCGCGATAATCAACGCAATCGAAGATTGAAAAGTTGGCTTCCTTGCCGATCTCAATTGATCCAATCCGATCGCCTCGCCTCAAACTGCAAGCGGCGTTGACTGTGGCAGCCGTGATCGCTTCAGCAGGTGTCATCTTCATCTGAGTCACTGAAAGCGAAAGGATCATCGGCATCGAAGCTGTCGGGGACGAGCCAGGATTGAAATCGGTCGCGATCACCACCGCCAGCCCAGCATCAATCATCTCGCGAGCGCGCGGGTACCGGGCTTTCCCAAGCGCGTACACGGAAGCCGGCAACAATACAGGTTGAACTCCTGCCCGCTTCATAGCCGCAATGCCAGGGCCTTCGGTTTGTTCAAGATGATCAGCCGTCAATGCCCCCAGCTCCGCGGCTAGCTCGGCTCCCCCTCCATTTGTTAGCTGGTCAGCGTGCATTCGGATAGCTAGTCCTCGCGCTTTGGCCGCGCCGAGGATTTTTCGGGATGCCGCAAGATTGAAATACCCGTCTTCACAAAAGATATCGCAGAATTCTGCCAGATGCTCGTGGGCAATGCGCGGAATCATCTCTTCGATCACGAGCTGAACATAATTCTGTGGAGAATTCTGGAACTCCTCGGGAATGGCGTGCGCTCCGAGAAAAGTTGGGACAAGTTCGATTGGGCCTTGCGCATTCAACCGTTGAACCACGCGCAGCATTTTGGTTTCGTCATCGAGCGAAAGCCCGTAGCCTGACTTTGCTTCGACGGTAGTGGTCCCACCACGAACAAACCATTGAATGTGTTTGGTCGCTTGAGACAGGAGTTCTTCTTCTGTCGCGCTGCGTGTCTTGCGAACAGTCGATCGTATCCCTCCGCCTTTGGCGGCAATTTCCTCGTAGGTAGCGCCACTCGCTCGCATTTCGAATTCATCAACCCGATTGCCTGCAAAAACCGGATGCGCATGCGCATCCACAAACCCTGGCAACACCACCCGACCCGTCGCATCAATGACTTCGACCTCGGATGAAATGAGTTTTTCGATTTCAGCTGACGAACCGATCGCGGCAATCATACCGTCGCGAACCAAAAATCCTCCACCCGGAATGATTGAGAGATCGCGAAGCGCGGGACCGATCCGTGGACCCTGAGGCCCAGCCAGCGTGACAAGCTGTGAGGCGTTTAGAACTGCAATGACTTTCACGCCAGCTTGCCTTCAACAATCTTGTAAATTCTGGCGAACTCTGATTCAGAGGCTCTGCTGATTTTCGCGAATTTTTCCCGGAGATCGGATTTCACCGTGTCATCTTTCACCCCTGGGAGATTGATTCGGACGTTCATTCCAGCGCCTTCAATGCAGGCGCGAACGGCTAACAAGCCGACGCCAACATCGGAGACAGAGGCCGGATTTCCATTGCTCAGCCATTTCTCCGAGGAGGTGATAAGAACGGAAGGCGGTTTCCATCACACGCAGTGGAATTTCCGCTGCATGTTTATTGGCCACTTGAATTGCCGCTGAACGCGCTGCTTTCTCTTCCGCAGAATCCTTGGGCATTCCAAACGCGTCCATAACTTTGTTGAAGGCCGCCGTATCCTCATCGACCAACACGAGCAATTCGTCCTTTGTTTGCTGCGCCTTAACGGCCCAATCGCTAAAGAAATCGAGCTTTTTCTCCCAGCCGCGTTTGCCGGCGGAGAGATTGGCGACCATCCCACCCAGCGAAGTCCCAAGAGCACCAAACAACGCGGCCACTGAACCACCACCAGGCGCTGGAGAGTCGCTTAAAGTCTCATCGCAGAACCGACGAAGATCCATTCTTACGAGCGATTTTCTCGGCGTCATGGAATCGATCTTTGACTCTATGATTCTCTCGTTCGGATCGAAAGGCTTCAACTCCGCAAGTCCCATTGAGCGAACGGCGATGTCTATCAGTTGATTCTCAGAAGCGCCTTGTGACCACTGTTGTTTTTTAAGGAAATATTTCCCTGCATCCACCAGGCATTTCTTGGGAAGCATGCCGACTAATTCTGATCCAGTCACACGAAGTCCCCTTTTGGCGGCGGATTCAGCACAAGCGTCGAACGCTGCATGTAACGGCGTCGCCTCGATGTTAGTCAGATTCATCGATACTTGTGCGATTCCGTATTCCTCGACAAACCACCCAATGGCTTTTACGTGGCGCAACATCCCAGGAACTCGAACTGGCTCACCTCGTTCATCCAACACCGGCTTTCCCGTCGGCGTTCCGTCATCGGTTTTTATCCTGCCATTCTCTCGAACATCAAACGCAACAGAATTGGCTCGCCGCACTGACTTTGTGTTCAGGTTAACATTGTAAGCAACTAAGAATTCTCGCGCCCCAATCACGGTTGCGCCAGATTGTTCATTAAAGACCGCCGGTCCAAAATCCGGCTTCCACGCTTTGTCTTTGATCTTCTCAAAAAAGCCTTCGTATTCCCCGGCACGAATATGTGCCAAGTTGGATCGGGAAGGATGCTTGGCGGCCTTTTCGTAAAGGTAAACCGGGATCTTCAATTCCTCTGCAACCCGGCGTCCAAGCTCAGTCGCGCACGCTATAGCTTCATCCCAAGTTACGTTATTGATCGGAATAAAAGGACAAACATCGGTGGCCCCCATCCGAGGATGAGCGCCAGTGTGTTTGCGCATATCGATCAGCTCGGCCGCTCTTTGAATTCCACGAAAGGCCGCCTCAATGGCCGCACTCGGATCCCCCGCTAACGTAACCACGGTTCGATTTGTGGTAGCGCCGGGATCTACGTTGAGCAGTGAGACACCGTCCACCGACGCAATTGCATCCGTGATCTGTCGAATGATCTCGGCATCGCGCCCTTCAGAAAAATTGGGAACACACTCGATCAGTTTTTGCATGTTTTTTCCGGTCGAATTAGTCCCTCACGCTCGGCTCGGTCGGAACGGTAATGTCGTGTTGTTTTGCAAAATTGATGGCTCGCGAATAGCCAGCATCGGCATGACGGAGCACACCCATCCCAGGATCACTCGTCAAAACGCGTTCGAGTCGTCGCTTCGAATTTTCAGTTCCATCTGCCACCACCACCATTCCGGCATGTTGTGAATAACCAATTCCCACTCCCCCGCCATTGTGAATCGAAATCCAAGAAGCGCCAGCAGCCGTATTTATCAACGCATTCAGCAAAGCCCAATCCGCAATCGCATCACTTCCATCAAGCATGCCTTCAGTCTCCCGAAAAGGCGATGCGACTGATCCCGTGTCGAGGTGATCGCGGCCAATGACAATGGGCGCCTTGATTTCACCGCGCTTTACCAAATCATTCATCGCCAGGCCAAACTCTGCTCGCTCACCGTAATCCGAGCCAACAGATCCGCGCAGGCAACCCCTGGAAATGTATTCGTTCCTGAGCCAGCCGCATCCATCGGGCAAGGATGGCGTTCTCGGGAAAGATCTCCAAGGCGAGCTTGTCGGTTCGAGCGATGTCGGCCGGATCACCGCTCAGTGCTACCCAACGAAATGGTCCTTTGCCGTCACAAAAGAGCGGACGGATATACTCGGGCACGAATCCGGGTATGTTGAACGCTTCCTCTAGACCGGCTTTTTTCGCCTGCGTTCGGATATTGTTTCCGTAGTCAAAGGCAATCGCGCCGGCTTTTTGCATGGCGAGCATCGCCTCAACGTGCGTGGCCATCGCTTTCATTGAACGCTCGACATATTCGTCGGGGTCTTTCGCACGCAACTCGAGAGCAGCTTGGAGCGTCATTCCATTCGGGATGTAACCATTGAGCGCGTCGTGGGCACTCGTCTGGTCGGTAATGATGTCGGGACAAACATTCCGCTTAACCATCTCCGGCAAGACATCGGCGCAATTACCTACCAAGCCGACTGACAACGCCCGTTTCTTCGTTCTGGCGTCGTCGATCAGCGAAAGCGCTTCATCTAGAGTTGTTGCGACTTTATCACAATATCCACTCTTCAATCGCTTTTCGATCCGTGTCCGATCCACCTCAACCCCGAGGAATAAGGCTCCATTCATTGTGGCCGCCAGCGGCTGAGCTCCCCCCATGCCGCCAAGCCCACCACTAACGACAAATTTTCCCTCAAGTGACCCGCCAAAGTGCTTGCGACCCGCTTCCGCGAATGTTTCAAAAGTGCCCTGAACGATTCCCTGGCTCCCGATGTAGATCCATGAACCGGCTGTCATTTGACCATACATGGTTAGGCCAAGCTTCTCCAGCCGATTGAATTCCGGATAGTTCGACCAATGACCGACCAGGTTTGAATTGGCAATCAACACTCGCGGCGCTTCGTCATGCGTCCGAAAAATCCCAACCGGCTTACCTGATTGAATCAGCAGTGTTTCGTCGTTCTCTAACGACTGGAGCGAGCGCACGATCGCATCGAAGGCGTCCCAACTCCGCGCGGCCCGCCCAGTCCCACCGTAAACAATCAAACGGCTGGGATTTTCGGCTACGTCCGGATCGAGATTGTTCATTAGCATCCGCATGGCCGCCTCTTGATGCCAGCCTTTGCAAGTGCGTTCTACGCCGCGCGGTGCACGAATGGTTCGCTCAGCACTCATAACTCTTCCGTTTCGCTGTCGAACTCGCCCAATCGAATCGCTACCGCGACTCGCTCGATGTCGTTCGATAACGGCCGATCTTCGTCAACTGCTGATGAAATTGTGCGTAGTCGCTCATAAGCCCGTTCCACTCCAACGCCAGCTTTTAATGGGCGACGAAACTCAAGACCTTGAGCACCAGTCAGCAGTTCAATGGCAATCAACCGCTCAGCATTCTCGACTATCGTTCGCAATTTCAGAGCCGCCGTCATTCCCATAGAAACATGATCCTCTTTACCACCTGAGGTTGGGAGATTGTCCACCGAAGCGGGATGCGCAAGCACTTTGGCTTCGTTGAGCAGGGAAACCGCTACCACATGCAAGATCATGAACCCCGAGTTGGTCCCCGCATGTGCCGCCAGAAACGGCGGCAGCCCTTCGTTAGTGTCCGGGTTGATGAGCCGGTCGATTCGTCGCTCGCTGATGCTCATCAGGTCTGTAAGCGCGATCGCGGCATAGTCGAGCGCGAGCGCAAGAGGAGCCCCGTGAAAATTCCCTCCCGAAAGAACATCGTTCGTTTCGGCGAACACTAGTGGATTATCTGTCGCCGACGCTGATTCGATCATGAGCACCTCTTCACAGTGAGCCAATGCGCCGCGAATAGCTCCGTGAACCTGCGGCATGCATCGGAGGCTATATGCGTCCTGCACGCGTGGATCGTTGGTCAGGTGGGATTGCCTGATTTCGCTGTTCTCCAACAGCTGACAGAGGTGCTTTGCCACTGCCCGTTGGCCGGGATGGGGACGCGCGTCATGAATTCGTGCATCAAACGCGGTTGGCGTTCCTTTAAGGGCTTCGAGAGTCATAGCGCCGGCGACGTCGGCAACGGAGGCCAATCGTCTAGCCCTTAACAAGGCCATTCCGCCTACGGCATGCATTGCCTGGGTTCCATTCAGGAGCGCCAAGCCTTCTTTCGCTTCCAAGGCTACGGGGCGTAGACCTGCCTTGGATAAGGCTTCCTTGCTGGGGAGACGCGCGCCTTGGTAGAACGCCTCGCCCTCTCCAATCAAGGTCAAGGCAAGATGAGCCAATGGAGCCAGGTCACCGCTAGCGCCGACGGAACCTTTTTCTGGTATTACAGGAACAACTCCCCGGTTCAACATCTCACACAGCAGCTCAATGACCTCTAAGCGAATCCCACTCAGCCCAAGCGTTAGCACATTGGCCCGGAGCAACATCATCGCTCTGGCCTCCGACTCGGAGAGTGGCTGGCCTACCCCACAAGCATGGCTCCGCACCAAATTGAGTTGCAGTTGTTGTAATTCGCGGACCGGGACCTGGACGTCGGCCAGTTTGCCGAAGCCGGTGCTGACCCCATAAACGACCCCTTGCCGTTCGACAATTTCTTCGATGACCTTCCTGGACGCTTTAATTCGCCCGTGAGCCGCTGAGGCAATACGAATCGGGCCTTCGCCGCCAGCGGCCTTCGAGAGTTCAGAGAGGGATAATGGTTGGCCGGCCAGCTGAATCATTCGTGATCTATTTGAGTTATTTTCGCACAACAGACAAGAACCGTTGCACGGGGCCCAGCTGGCTGCAGATGGAAAAAGGCCAGGCCGTCACGGCGACCTGGCCTTTTGGTTAAAGCTATCCGCAGGCGGACAACTAGGCGGTTACTTCGAATACGTCGATGGCGCAGGAGCTGGCTCCTTTTTCTGAGCGCACGCCCCAAGACTCAACGCGCTGGCCGCGAGAGCCACAATCATGATTGCTTTGAAAATCTTCACTTAGTTAATCGCCTCCTTTCGGCGCAGGTTGCTGCCGTCATTTATGCAGTATCGCCGACCTGCGCAACGCTTTTCTCGACTTTTTTCCAGACTGGTTCTTTAGGGTTTGGGCTTTGATCTGAACTGGGGTGCCTTTGCCGACCAGTTCGAAAAGTTCAACTAAATCTACATTTCTCATGCGAATACACCCATGGCTGGCTGGCTTTCCGATCTCCCCTTCGTGGTTGGTTCCGTGTATGTAAATAAATCGGTCATGCGTATTTCCGTTGTCTGGGTCGAGGCCGTCGAGCCAAAGGATTCGAGTCATGACCAAGTCCTCGCTCTTTAAAGCCTTCTTCGTAACCTTGACCGGTTGCCTCCCCTTGAAGACTGTGCCGATGGGCAAACCCGCTCCAAACGTGTCGGAGATGCGAAACCGGCCCGTTGGGGTCTTGAAGCTTCCTTCTTCTGTTCCGAGGCCAAATCGCGAAGTAGAAACAGGATATGTCGTGAGTTCCTTGCGACCAACCTTGACCGTCAGAAGTTGATCCGGCACGGAAATCTGGATCTGAGTCTGGTCGCTTTTCTTCATTTCAGAGTCGCGGTAGGATAGACGGTGTCAAAAGCCAAAAGTTACCACATTGCCCTCGTCGGCGCGACTGGCGCGGTAGGCGCAGAACTTCTGAAGGTCCTCGAACGCCGGAATTTTCCTGTCGAACGCCTCCTACCCTTAGCGTCAAGCCGTTCTGTCGGAAAACCAGTTTCATTCCGGAACAGACAGATACCCACGGAGGAACTTACACCGAATGCTTTTGAAAGAATCGATCTGGCGTTCTTCAGCGCTGGCGGCGACATCTCACGTCGCTTTGCTCCGATCGCTCGAGATGCTGGCGCGGTAGTCATCGACAATTCCTCGGTCTTCAGAATGGATCCCGAAGTGCCGTTGGTTATTCCGGAAATCAATGGCGAAGATGTTCGGCGGCACACAGGATTGATCGCCAATCCAAATTGCACGACCGCGGTTGCATTGATGGCCCTTTACCCGTTGCACCAGGCATTTGGTGTTAGGCGCATTTTTGCCTCCAGTTACCAGGCGGTCTCAGGAAGTGGCGCACGCGCCATTGGCGAACTGAAAAGCCAAGTCGAAGCAGCCGCGAACAAACAAGCACCAGTGGTTGAGGTTTATCCACATCCGATTGCGTTCAATGTCCTCCCCCACGTCGACTCCTTTCTTTCGAATGGCTACACCAAAGAAGAGATGAAATTGCAGAACGAAGGCCGTCGCATCATGCATTTGTCAGATTTTCGCGCATCGGTGACGTGTGTCCGAGTCCCGGTTTACCGAGCCCATTCTGTAGCCGTGAGTGCAGAATTTGAGCGGACAGTTTCATTGGCTGAAGCCATGGAAGCACTCAGTAAAGCGCCCGGAGTCGACTTGGTTGACGAGCCCGAGGGGCACCGATACCCGATGCCACTGTTTACTGCTAACAAAGACAATTGCGAAGTCGGGCGAATCCGGCTCGACTGTGCTTTTGACAACGGCCTCTCCTTTTGGGTTTCCGGCGACCAGTTGCTCAAAGGCGCTGCGTTGAACGCAGTCCAAATTGCGGAGCTTCTCTAAAGTTGCTTACGATTTTGGCGCGGGCGTAGGAGCGGGATCTTTCTTGTCCTTGGGATGTTGTGGCTGGGGAGGTTCCTGCTTTGGCACATTGTCCTGTGGCGCGGCATGTTGCGGGGGCACTGCCTGTTGTGGTGGGGCTTCCCGCTTTGGCGGAACATGCTGCGGCGCTTGGTCTGGCCGCGTTTGTTGGTTAGGCTGCGTCATTCGTGCTGGAGGGGTCTGTTTGGGTGGCGGATTGTTTGAACGAGGAACTTCGTGTTCTTGGGGAGCGGGTTGCTTTGGCGGGATACTCGAAGACTCTGGTTGTCGATCATGACGTTTCGTCGTTTCTTCGTGCATCTGCTGTTTTGCAGCGTCTTCGGGTTGTTGTCGCTTTGGAGGTGCCGTCTTCTCTACGGGCGGTCGGTTGGGTTGAATATCAGACGGGACCTGCGATGGCGTGGTGATTCGCTGCGGAGGCATTGTTGCTTCCCTTAGGGGTTGTTTTCCCCGCACGTCGGGAGATGGGTTCGGTTTCGTTGGAGTTACCTGCTCGGAAGCCGGCGATTGTCTTGGAGTGTTAGGCGAAAGTTGCGAAGCGGGTTGAACCTGCTTTGGCGAAATTGCTATTGAAGGCGCTCCCCCGGCCGGCGGATTAGCTGCAGGCTGCGGACTTCCGACGGCTTTAGCATTCGGAGGAGGCACATTTTTCGGGTCCTCACTCTTCATTTTCTGTTTCAATTCTTCTTGAGTCTTTGGATCGGGAACATTGCCCCACCCGTTTTCAACCTTGGGTTTCGCGATCTTCTCCTTAACAGCCTTCGGCGCTATCGGTGAGGTAGGTTTTTGAATCACAGACGGAGCCGCGACAACAAGTTTATCACCTTCCACCTTCGTGAGTTGATTTGGCTTCACACCACCTCGAAAATCGGCAGTAGTTTCGCGCTCCAAAGTCATGCGGCGAACGGGCTGAGTCGAATACCGACTTACTTGCTCATAATCCGGCCCGAAATTACGAACGGTCGAATTGACATAGGTGATATTGGTAACATTCACCGTTTGCGTGATGTACGTCACATTCGTGGTGGGCTCGAAAATCCGCTCGCGCAGAACAGGTTCACCGATGTACCGGACGTCGATGAAATTGTAGTAAGCCGGACCGATATCGAATTCGACGTCTACCCTTCCAGTAACAGGGCTTTCCATATCGTCCCGGACTCGAGGCGGGAGTGGCGCCCAGCCGATGTAATCTCCACCGGTTCGCCACGAAACCCACGCTGGCCCCCAAACCCGGCCCGGAACCCAGAACCACCCACGATCCTGGAGCCGAAGCCATCGACCATAATGGTAGGTGGCCCACCCAAAATCCTCGGATGATACCCAAAACCAACCTGCATCCGTATAGACCCAGTGCCCATCGGTGTAGGGCCGCCAATGCGAATTCTGCACAGCGACCGCCGGTTGCCAGCAATAGCCGTAATCGTCCAACTCCACCCAATCTCCGTCGGCTCCAAGATTGTCGTAGAAGAAATCGACTGAAACATCGACGCCGGCACTAGCAGGTCGGTAGGCGGCGAAGATCAATATTAAACTCAATAGCAGGAGGAAAATCGTTTCATAGATGTCATCAATGCAGGGTTAGACTGCTCAAGTTAGGGATTATTCACTTCGAAAAAGATCGAAGATGAACCGCCGTTTGCGTGGGTCGACCAGGCTTTTCCTGCAAGAGCCGCCAGGCTTATGCTTACCGGGGCCGCAAGACTACAAACGATCGCGTTCGATGACGACAGACCGAGAGAACCTGGGTATCGTTTGGATCAATTGAACCGATGACCCTCTTGTACTCAGCGACTGAAGTAACAGGTTGCTGATTTACTTCCTCAATCACATCTCCAGTTCTAAGGTCTCCTTCATCGTCATCCACTTTTGTCACGATTACTCCTCGAACGGTGCTCGGAAGATCGAGCCGACGCGCCATATCTTGATTTAATTCTCCAACTTCGATTGAAGCAAATACCCCGGCTTCCTCCGTTTCGTCTTCCGGTTCGGGCGCGGGCTGCCGCGTGGATGGCGGTGTTTGGCGTGGATTGACTTGGGCTGTCTTGTAATCGAGCGGCTGCTCTTTGATCTCGGTCGTTAGCTTGACCGTCTTACCATCACGCGTCACCTCGATTTCCACCCTCTTGTTCAACTCTGTCTGAGCCACAAGCGTGCGAAGCTCGTTGAAGGTTTTTACGTCGCGACCATTAAACTTGTGGATCACATCGCCCTTGCGCATTTGTGCTTCATCGGCTGGCGAATTAGAAACCACGTCATCGACTACAACTCCATCCATCGGCTTCGCGTCCGGACCAACGTTCCGCGAAAGAATACCAAGGTAACCGCGAATAATGCGTCCATTTTTCAAGAGACTTTCGAGTGCGGCGCGGACAGTATTTGAAGGAATCGCGAAACCAATTCCTTGCGACCCACCACTTTTCGAAATGATCGCGGTGTTGATCCCGATGATCTCACCGCGAAGGTTGACCAACGGGCCGCCGCTATTACCTGGATTAATTGCTGCGTCGGTTTGCAGGTAATCCCCGAAACCATCTGCCCGGTTTGGGCGCCCCTTCGAGCTGATGATTCCGTCAGTGACAGTTTCTTCGAACCCAAATGGATTGCCAATTGCGAGAACAGAGTCGCCCGCTTGGACGGCGTCGGAGTCCCCAATCTTAAGGGATTTCATTCCCGGTTCGTCTATCTTCAAAACGGCGAGGTCTACCTGCGCATCCGCTCCTACTAGCTTGGCATTTTTTGTTCGGCCATCACTCAAGACACCTCGATCTGGTCAACCTGATCGATCACGTGATTGTTCGTGATGACGTGGCCTTCCGCGGAAACAATAACTCCCGAACCGAGAGAATTCTGGACCATTTCCTCCTCGTTCGGCCCGCGGAATTGGCGCGGATTGCGACGATAAAACTCAAACGGATCGAGTCCGTAGCTGCGTCGTAAGGCAACTTTCTTCGACGTCTTGATGCTTACCACGGCCGGCAAGATGCTGCTGACCAAGGCACGCCGCTCGCTGATTAAGGCTTTCTAGGGTCGCCACGTCCTTCGGATCCACACTCGAAACGTGGCGAGCGTATATCGATCGGAGGAACTCTGGGCGAGGAACTTCAAATTCCCATGTTTGAGTCGGTAATCGTAAAGGGCAGAGATACCGGCGCTGATCAGCAAGACAAAGAAAATGAATTTTAATAAGTTTTTCATTTTTAGCTAACGTGGGAAAAGGTACGTCCCGGTTCTTCGACAATCAATCTCCGAAAACGTTGGTTTTCGCTCTGACCGAAGCGTGGGATCCTCATCGAGAATTGATATGGCTATTTTCCCGGGCTCGCCGCATGATCTGCGAATCAGCCCTTAGATTGCCCAGTCGCAATGCCGGCAAACCGCTCTGCGCAGTTCCCAGTAAATCGCCAGGTCCACGCATCTCCCAGTCCGCTTCGGCAACGGCGAATCCATCGATGGTTTTCTCTAGAACACCGAGTCTCGATGTCGTTTCCGGCGATTTGTCGTCGCTCAAAAGTATGCAGTAGGACTTATGTTCACCTCGTCCAATCCGCCCCCGCAATTGATGTAACTGAGCCAACCCAAATCGCTCAGCATTTTCAATCAACATCATAGTGGCATTTGGAACATCGACTCCTACCTCGATCACCGTCGTCCTAATAAGTGCGCTGCATCTCTCCACGACGAAATGCATTCATGGTCGATTGCTTTTCCGGTCGGGAATTCGCCCATGCAAGAGCCCGCAACGAAACGGACGCAGCCGTCCCTGCCATGTTTCGAATTCGGCCGTTGCCGACTTGAGGTCGAGCTTACCGCTTTCGTCAATCAATGGATAGACAATGTAGGTTTGCCGCCCTTTATCCAGTTGGTCTCGCATGAACGCGATCACGTCTCCGAGCTTTGATTGATCTCGAACTGCTGTGACGATTTTTCCCCGACTGGCTGGCATTTCGTCAATAATCGACACCTCAAGATCCCCATACACTGTCATTGTCACCGTGCGTGGAATCGGTGTAGCCGTCATGACTAAAACATCTGGAACCGGAGAACGATCGGTTAGGCGGGCACGTTGCGAGACACCAAACTTGTGTTGCTCATCGATCACAGCCAGCCCGAGATTGTCTAACGAAGCGCCTTCGTAAAGGAGAGCATGGGTCCCGACTACGATCTGTGGGGAGCCGATCCTACCGTTATCCGAAGCCTCGCTTCGGTAACGTTGAGTCAGCAACGGCAACGGACTATTCTCTTCCTGACGCGAGGACGTTCGCAAGGCCACGGTTATTCCAAGCGGCTCAAGCCAACGACAAATCACAGCATAATGTTGTTCGGCCAAAATCTGCGTAGGCGCCATCAGCGTTGCCTGGAAGCCAGCTTCGACGGCAAATAACATTCCTGCGACGGCGACAACTGTTTTTCCTGATCCAACATCTCCTTGCAGCAGCCGGTTCATCGGCCGCTTTAGCGATAGATCTCCACGCAACTCATCTATCACGCGTCGCTGAGCGCCTGTCAGTTGGAAGGGCAGACTAGCCAGAAACCGCTCAACCAATACCCCGGCGCCGCAATGGACTTCTCCACTCTTGAGGCAGTTAGCTGCTCGACGTTTCGCAATCACCATCTGCATTGTGAAAAATTCTGCAAAAACCAGGTGTTCGCGTGCTGCACCCAGCGAGCGTTGATCACCTGGGAAATGGATTTGCCTGAGCGCTTCGACTTTTCCTCCAAGCTTAAGGCTCGACGGTAGCGTTTCTTCGACCGAGTTTGGGTCCAGTTCCGTCAAGGCTCGATAAATCAATCCACGGAATATCCTGGGCGATAATCCCTCAGTCGCCGGGTAAATCGGAGTTATCCGCCGAAAATGAATCGAGGTCTCGTCATCGTCTTCGATGATCTCAAATTCGGGGTGCTCCAGACAAAGCCGACGACCGCGGAGACGCGGCTTGCCGAAAGCCACGACCTTGTGACCTGTGGCAATCATTTTTTGGACGTAATGCAGATTAAACCACCGAAGAATGATTGGTTCGCTCAAGGCATTTCCATTCGGTTTTTGCAAGGTCGCTTCGAAAATTTTCTTCCACCCACCAAAACGGCGCAGCTGTGTCGTCACCACCTCACCACAGATACAGACCGGCAAATCGCTTTCTTCGCGCGGAAAATCAGGAAACTCCGTCCGATCTTCATATCGGCTTGGGAAGTGGTGGATCAAATGCTCCACCGTTTCGATGCCAAATCGACGGAGCGCGGTTTGTTTCGGCCTTGGGATCCAGTCTAATTCACTGAGGGCTTGCGAGGACTGAATCATGGCGTTGGTCTAGATTCACGGAGAGCTTCAACCTGAATCTCTAATCGCGTTTCACCCCTAAAAGCGTTTGCGTTGATCCGGAAAGCCATGTCCCACGGAGCATCTGGCAATGGCGACGAAAGGCCGTCAAAGAAAATTGCGCGTCGAAGGTGCCTGTTTTGACGGAGCCGCAGAACTAGATGCTTTTCTTTCAAGATCTGAGGAGGCGCGACTGGCTCGACCTCTCGGACAAGGAATAGGGGCGCACGATTTCCCATTCCGAAGGGTTCCATCGCCTGGTACCAGCGCAACAATTCATCATTAAGCTCAGAAAACGTTATCTCTTGGTCGAGGTGCAAACGAGGTTGCAAATTCTCCGACGACAAGAGTTCTCGAGCGGCCTTCCCAAACGCGGCGACAAAGGCAGGAAACTCTCTTTCCTGAATGGTTAAACCGGCTGCCATTTCGTGGCCACCGAACTTCTCAAGATGGCGTTGGCAAAGTCCCAGCGCCTCGACAAGCGAGAGGCCATCAATGCTTCGAGCGCTCCCCTTCCCCAAACCGGCTGAGTCAAATCCGACTACTACTGCTGGTCGATGATACTTCCGCGCCAGTCGCGACGCGACAATCCCGAGGACTCCTGGATGCCACTCACGTGCACCAACCGTAATACTGGCGTCCTTGTGGGGATCAAAGATCTTCTCCAATTGCGATTCGGCTTCTGCGCAGATCAACTTTTCGATTTTTTGGCGCTCCCTATTCTGAGCATCGAGGAGGGTGGCTAGTTCCATTGCTTCCGATTCATCGTTCGTTTGCAAGAGACGCAATGCCTTTTCCGCAGTGCTGAGGCGACCTGCAGCATTGAGGCGCGGCCCGAGCCGAAAGGCAATGTCGACTGCCAAAATCGGGGGTCGCACCATTGCGACATCCATTAATTTTCGGAGTCCAATCCGTTTTGAGCGAGCTAATTCAAGAATACCGCGCTGCACCAACGTCCGGTTCTCGCGAATTAAAGGGACAAGATCGGCAACGGTGCCCAGTGCCACGAGATCCAGACTTGCCTTCAGATCAAAGGTTGGCATTGGCCGGGTCTTGAGCAAAGCGTGGCACAACTTGAAGACAAGCCCAACACTGCAGAGGTAATCAAATGGACAATCGGGAGTGGCCTTGGGATTCACTACTGCGTTGCAATCGGGCAAAACCGATTTCGGCTCGTGATGATCAACGACGATCACATCCACTCCACGCTGTTTAAGTTCACCAATCTCGGCGCCCGAAGAAGTGCCACAGTCGACTGCAATTACGAGTTGCGGTTGATATTGTTCGCAACAACGGTCAACGCTTTCCCGACTCATGCCGTAGCCTTCCTCCATTCGCAAGGGCAGGAATAGTTCGGGCCCAGCTCCATAGCTGGACAAGATTTCACTAAGGAGCGCGAGCGACGTTACACCGTCCACGTCGTAATCGCCAAAGAGCACAATCCGCTCTCGCCTATCGATTGCCTGGAGAATCCGCGCCACCGCGCTAGCCATGTTAGGCAAAAGGAATGGGTCACTTAGGGACGCCAGACGTGGACTCAAGAATGCCTGAACTTCGTCAGCGCTTGCAAAACCCTTCGCCTCCAGTAGCGCGGCGATGCTCGGCAATCCACAGATGTCTGGCCAATTAATCTCGTTCCTGCTCTTTTCCGTAGCAGGGGTTAGGATCCATTGTCTTTCCACGAACAAGATTATTGCGGAACCGTCAAGTGGCAAGGATTAGCCAACTCCGGAGTTTCAAAGTAGCTCGTCAAGCTCGGGGCGGAGAAAATCCCAAGCCTCTTTTCTCCCCATTTGCGACAAGATTCCATGTTTTTCGCAGAGCGTTCGAAACATTAATAATCCTTGTTTTTCTTGTTGCCCAAAATTGTAGCTTAGACATTCCCTCAGATAAAACGTGCAAAACTCCGAGGTAAACTCGCGTTGCGCGGCGATAACCGAATCGAGGTTCCGAAGGTTACTATCTCGGCACTGGCGTAGACGCTCTGCCATCTCTTCTTTAACTTTCGCCTCTGGCCGGATCAACCAGAGCGCAAAGACAAATGGTAATCCCGTGAGGCTTTTCCATTCCTCTCCCAAGTCCAGGAATTGCAAAGTGGACGCGTGTGCTTGTCGAAAACGAATGGCATGGTCGCCGATGAGGAATTTTGCGAAAGTGTTCGTAACGTCTCGATCGGTTTCTGCGGATCTGTGAACCAGCTTTGGGCTGAGTCCGGCCTCGGCTAGAAGGCATCGCAAAAGGTTAACACTGGTACGAGATGCGGGATCCACTTCTACTTCTTCAATTTCAGCTAGATCACCTTTGTAGGTCAGAAAAACGCTGTAAATTGAGCCACGCGATGACACCGAGATCTTGTCGACGACAAAATAGATTGGGTTTCGGAGAAACTCGAAACTAGAAACAAGCGCGATATCGATTCCGCCTTCAGCCAGCAAACTACAGAGGCGATTTGGATGGTCGAACAAGACGTCTCCCGGCCATCCGTGGACTAGCGGACGTGCATTGAGATACTTAACGCACCCAATTCTGGGTAGGACGGTGTACGCCCCAGTCACACGCAGATAAGCTCGGATGCCAACAGCGTTGGGTCGCCCTTGGCAGACGAAGGTCGATAAATTGGTCGATAAAAGCTGTCCCGCTGCACCGGTTCTCGACCCGCTTCTCGAATCACGCTTTCCAGCGCTTGAACCGTTTGTTGTTGAGGAGTTCGCGCACCGGCCATATGGAAGATTTTTTCTTCCACGATTGTGCCGTGCAAATCGTCCACACCGTAGCTTAGGGAGATTTGGGCGAGCGGTAAGCCCATGCTAACCCAGTACGCAGTGATATGCTCGACGTTGTCCAGATAGATGCGACTGACGGCCAGATTCCGGAGCTGTTCGATGGCAGACGCCGCCTTAATGTGCGCCAACACAGTCGTCTGAGGTTCAAAGGCAAATGGAATGAAGCCTGTAAACCCCGCAGTTTCATCCTGAAGTTCGCGTAGTTGTCGCAGATGGTCGACTCGCTGGGGCAGCGTTTCGATATGCCCGTAAAGCATTGTGCAGGTGCTGCGCCCGCCCATTTTGTGCCATGTTCGATGGACTTCCATCCATTCCTCGGCGCTTTCCTTGCCGCGGCAGATCTGATCACGAACGGCCGCATCAAAGATTTCCGCTCCGCCACCGGTAATCGAGCCGAGTCCGGCCTCGCGCAACTGTTCCAGAGTAGCAGGTATTGACGCGCGAAAAATTCGCTGAGCCAGGTGCCGCACTTCAATCGCAGTAAACGCCTTGATGTGCAGTTTTGGATCGAGTGCACGCAAGCCGCGAAGAAGCTCAAGATACCAGTCCTTTTTCAAAGTGGGATGCAATCCACCAACCATGTGTACTTCTGTAATTCCAACGGGAAGAGCCTCACGGACCGCCCGAAGAATCTCATCGATACTGAATTCAAACGCATGCGCATCCCGTTTCTTTGCGGCAAAGGCGCAAAACTGGCAGGAAAGGACACAGACGTTCGAATAATTGATGTAACGGTTGTGAATATAGGTCGCGATGTTGCCGTTAATGCGTTCGCGAACGGCACTTGCAATCAATCCCAACGCATTTAGGTCTTCGGTTTGATAAAGGCGGAGGGCTTCTGCGTCCGTAATTCGCTGCCTACCCTGCACCTTCTCGGCGATTGGTTGAAGGTCGTGCGGAATGAGAGATAGGTTCATCAGGACGTCCGCGGACTACGGATATTTGACTTCATGATGCACATACTCCGATCTGGTTGCAAACGAAAGCGCGTGGACGGCAAGATGAAACCAGTTGTGCCACAAACCGGACCATTTTCCCAAGCAGGTCGATTGTTGACGCCCCCTTCTGCGTGATGTCGCAAGGTGAATTAAGCCCGGTCGAAGGAGCCGTCGGAAGATTCCGAGGATATTCGCCTAATGGAACAGGTGCGTCTTGGAGATATCGACGCCTTCGAGGCACTGGTCGAACGTCATCAACGGCTCGTTAACGGCACCATTGCTCGAATGTTGGGCAGCAACTCAGACGTGGAGGACATCTCTCAACAGGTATTTGTCCGGATTTGGAAAAGTGCGCCCAACTATGTCCCGCGCGCAAAGTTCACTACCTGGCTTCTGAAGATTACCCGCAACCTTGTTTTCAATGAATTACGGCGCAGAACCCGCCAGACCCATACCCCTCTTTTCTCGGAATCGGATGACGGCGAACGCCCGATAAGGGACGAACGAACGCTTGCTCCCGACGCTGGCCTTGCTTAACGAAGAATTACAGCAAGCAATAGAAAGTGCGATCACGGAGTTGCCCGAAACGCAGCGTATGGCGGTCGTTCTTCGTCGCTACCATGAACTCAGCTATGACCAAATAGCGGAGGTCCTTGACCAATCAGTTCCGGCGGTCAAAAGCCTGCTGTTTCGGGCTCGGACAGAATTAAGACAACGCCTGAGCCGCTACCTGACGAAATAAATCGCAGCTGCGCCTCGGGGAAAACAAAGAGGGCGGACCTCTTGCGAGAATCCGCCCCCTCTCAACCCCACATTCTCTCGTCTCTTACAAATCTCGATCCCGTGCAGTGCTCATGAACTGCACCTTGTCTGGTGAGTCCACAGATGAGGTAGAAACTCCGTGGCGCGCAGGCGCTGGCGGAGTTCCTGGTTTTGGGTACTCGGCCGCGCTCTGGCGGTTCGAAGTCGGGACTAATCTGACTGCGCCCTTGGCATTGTTTCGCCAGCCGTTCGGATCCGCAAATTCGTCGCCGGAGTGATGCACTCCGCTAACCTGATCTTCCAGCCCAGTGCCGTAACGTTGATCGATGATCGTCGGAGTAACAAAGACGAGCAGGTTGCGTTTTACTCGAGCGTTACCGTGACTCTGGAAGAAGTAGCCGAGGATTGGAATATCGCCCACAACAGGAACCTTCGTGCGCGATTTCGATATTTCATCTTGAAGCAATCCGCCAATCGCAAGTGTATCGCCGCTCTTGATCAAGACGTTCGAATCAAGGGTCCGAGTATCGATGATTGGGCTCAGGATCGGTTGGCTCGTGCCATTGGGCGTGAATGCCTGGTCACCCACTTTATTACTGATTTCAGGCTTAACTCCGAGCGTGATAAAGCTGTCCTTATTGATCGACGGTTTCACTAGCAGGGTATTTCCGAATTTTTTATCGGTGAATCCCGAAAACTCGTAGGAACCGGTTTGATTGTTAAAGGTCAAGCTGGGGACGGGTTGCGCACGAGTGATTTCGATTCTCGCCTGCATGTTGTCCGCAGTAACAATTCGCGGATTGGCCAAGAACTCCGCATCCGAATCTTCATTCAATAGCTGCACGGTAATCGACATTTGCGGCGCGGACAGAATTGCGAATTGGCTGGCGATTGGGTTCAAGAACTTGTCGAAGAAGAAGTCAGAACCAATCAGCTTTCCGGTAATCGGATCGTACTTGCCTTGAGCAGGCTCACCCGGGTCGGCGATGCTTCCGTCGGGATTAACTTTCGGAGGTTTGGCTGGCGCACTTCCCGCAAACTTAATTGTCTGGGGATTGCTAGATCCACCTATCGCGCCCGACCAGTTGATTCCGTATGATTGTTTCGGGTTTGCCGTCACTTCAACCAGGCGCGCTTCGATCATGACTTGCTTGGTCGGCTTGTCGAGCTGGACAAGGAGCTTCCGAACGTTGTCGATGTTGCTGCGCGTTTCGCGAAAGAATAGTGTATTCGTCCGTTCGTCTACCTGCGCTGCTTCTTTACTGGACAATTGTGGCGCGATCAGAACGGCGACGTCCTTCGCCCGAGCATAACTAAACTGATAGTTGTCGCTCTCAGTAGGCTCAGCAGTTCGTTCCGCAGCGGTCTTGATATAGTAAACGTTGTCGATCTTATCCATGAAAAGGCCTTTCGCCTTCACAATGATTGAGATCGACTGCAGCGCCGTGACGTCTTCCAATCGCATCGTCACCGTGCCTTGGACCGCTTCGCTTACGACCATGTTGATCTTCGCCTGACGCGCAAGAAGCCGAAGAACCTGTCCAACATCATCACCTTGAAATTCACGGACCGCGACGCCGCCACTGTTGGCCATGGCGTCGGCTTACCTCGCTTCAGTGGCTCCGCCGGGCGCGGCCCCCTTGGTTGCGGCAGCGGGGACGATGCGGCATTGACAGTCGATGCCTGAACAAGCGTCAAAGGAGTCTTCTCACTACCTTCGGCAGTTGGAGTTTGCTGGTGCTGTCGTTGTCGATGACTTCGACTGGAGCACTCGGAGGCTGGGCAGAATCGACTGTTGAGGCGAATCTGCCAAAGGCACGGGAGGATTGCTCTGTGCCTCGCAAACGGTTAGGGCCACGAATAATGCCACCGTGCCGCAGAGAAAAGGTTTGAAAAGATTAGACATATTTTGAATGGGAAGTTGACTGGACGCGTTAAAAGCAGAAAGCAGACCACCCCCTCTGTGACCGCCATTGGGAAGCCGCCGCTCTCCACGGTGCGGGTGGACGCTCCAACCCGGTCTCTCCTGCTGCCTACGATCCACTCGTCGCGGGCGCCTCAACGCCCTTCAACTACCAGGTGACAATGCGAAGTCTCGAATTAGCCCCGATTGCGGCGCATCCGATTGTGATGGGTAAGCATGTACACTTTGCCGTCGCTTCCGCGAAAAAATGCGCTTAACAGCCAACTGACCAAACCGATCAAAATGGCCCCCCAGAATGCGCTGCCGAAACCGTCGACGTGAAATCCGCTCACAATTCCAGGCACCCAATACAGCATCAGCCCGTTGATAATCAGAATGAAAAAACCCAAGCGTCACCAAAATTAACGGTGCGCTCAGAATCAGCAAAATAGGCCGGACGAAAGCGTTGAAGATACCGAGCAATAGTGACGCCCCTATTAGCGCTCCCGGCGTGTCATAGCGGATTCCGCCGATTAACGCCGGGGCAACCATCACAGCCAGAGTCGTGATGGCCCAGCGAAAAACAAAGTGCCGCATAACCTCATCGTACCCGAATCCAACTGCTTTGCACAACTGTTTGCAGAATTCGCTTGCAACGCCACGCTTGGGAGTAGATTTGCCACAATCAACAGGACAAAGCAGTGGCGAAAAAACCAAAACAGGAGTTCGAAAACAACTTAGGATCGGACCTTGAGAGCCCGTTATCGATCCCTAAGCGACGGAAGGCTACGACGGCTCCTAAACCAAAGATCGCTCGCACAATCAAGCCTAAGCAGCAGCAATCAACCGCTTCGTCCGAAGCGCACTTATCAACCTTCCGATGACGAAATCAGGCTTCGTGCCTATTTTATTGCCGAACGTCGGTTGCGGCTCGCCCTGGAAGGTGATTCTAACGCACGACTGGATTGAAGCCCGCCACCAACTGATCGAAGAGGCAAAACAGAAAAAGCAGTAACTCGATACCCTTCAGCGCGCCGGCTTTGAGTCGAGGTATTCAATGCCCGGGCAGGCACTCACTAACCTTTTCGATCAGGCGATTGATTGCGAACGGTTTCGCTACCAATCCTCGCACCCCTGCCTCCCGCAGAAGGTCTCGGGCACGTTTTTCTTCGCCTTTACCCGTAACTAGGAGCACGGGCGGCACGATGCGCGGTGGACCGCGTGACTGTAAGCTTTAACGAGGAGGAAAAACAACATCGCACCATCGATCATTGGCATCGAAAAATCGAAAATCAGCAGGTCGTAAGTTTTCTTGAGCGCCAACTCGAAGCCGTATTCAGGATTGGGGGAAGTATCGACCTCGCACACCGAGAA
Organism: uncultured Verrucomicrobiae bacterium; assembly: GCA_963751725.1. Taxonomy (GTDB): domain Bacteria; phylum Verrucomicrobiota; class Verrucomicrobiia; order Chthoniobacterales; family UBA10450; genus AV80. The sequence goes on along the minus strand of CAVVVQ010000029.1, from coordinate 46,915 downwards.
ACGAAATTAGCGCCTCGCGCATCACTCTCATGAGCCCTACGTCGTCATCCACAATCAATATTCTTTTCACGAAATCGCCCTCATCCCAATGGACGCTTGCGTGAAAGCAGACCGCGTTTCAAGCTTTTCCGATGCAAATTTTGGCCGAGTTGGCTGAAGCGCTACGTGAACGCCTCGCGATCATAGGCGACCAGGAGAGTCGCCGCGATCCCGTTCACCACACTGAACGGCTGCGAGCAGTTTCGGAAAAAATCGAGGCAATCGAGCACCAGTTGCCGGCTACAATTGATCCGCAGTTACGCCATTTTCTGCAGCGTCGCAGCTATGGCAAGGCCTTGGAGTTTCTGGAGATGTAGGCCTGACCGCAGGGAAGCCGTTAGCGCGAATACAACTCGACGATCAACTGCTCGTTGACCATCGGCTGCATCTCGTCCCGCGTTGGAATTCGCGAGACTTTGCCACTGAGAGCGTCCCGATTTGCCACCAGCCAATCCGGCACCGGAACGATTTGCGTCAGCTCCAGATTTCGAAGGCCAATTGCCGCGATTTTGGCTTGTCTTTAACAGCCACTTCGTCCCCCGCTTTCATGTTGTATGAAGCGATGTTTACGTTGCGACCGTTCACGCGAACGTGGCCATGGGAAACCAACTGCCGCGCTGCGCTGCGGGTATTGGCAAGGCCCAGCCGAAAAACGACGTTATCCAGCCGCGTCTCCAAAAGCTGCAACAGTGTTTCACCGGTAACGCCTCGCTTGCGCAAGGCAGTTTGAAAGATCCGCCGAAACTGTTTTTCCAACAGCCCATACTGATAACGAAGCTTCTGCTTTTCGCCGAGAGCAATAGCGTAGTCGGATTGTTTACGGCGAGACCCTTTCGGCCCGTGCATTCCGGGAGGGTAATTCTTTCGTTCGAGCGCTTTCGAGGGTCCAAAGAGCGGCACACCATAGCGCCGGCTAACTTTGGTTTTTGGTCCAGTATACTTGCCCATTAGGAATAGTAAGAGTTAAGCAGTTGACTTGATCAGACGCGTCGTCTGTTTCGGAGGACGACAACCGTTGTGCGGTACCGGGGTCACATCGCGGATCACAGTTAAGTCGAGTCCAATGGCCTGGAGCGCACGCACAGCCGACTCACGTCCCGCGCCTGGCCCGCGGACCAAGACTTCGACTTCCTTCAATCCATGCCCCATGGCTTGCCGGGATGCGTCTTGCGCAACCATCTGGGCCGCGTAAGCGGTACTCTTTCGCGAACCCTTGAATCCGACTTTGCCCGCGCTCGACCAACCAATCACATTCCCCTTGAGATCTGTGATGGTGACAATCGTGTTATTAAACGTGGAGAGCACGTGGGCGATGCCTGTGTGAACGTTCTTGCTCCCTTTGGCCTTGATGATCTTGGGCTTCTCAATGTCATCCCGGTCAAAGAGAGATTCTCCTTAGGAGCTTCAGCCGGTGCAGCCTCTCCTTTGCCTTAGCCTGTTTTTTGGTCGGCTTGGCGGCGGGTTCCGCCGGCGCCGTCGTGGCGGCGGCCACTGTCTGCCGGAGGAGCGAGCTTTCAGGAGCGGCTGGCTTGACCTCAGTCGTCGCCGCTTCCACTACTTCTGTCTCATCTGCTTCCTTGCCTTTAGCCTTCGGCTTCTTTTTCTCGTCTGCGTCCGACATGATTGTAACTCCTGTAAATTTGTTAGACCTTGCCCGCTTTGGCGTCCTTATTGCGAATCACACCGACGGTTTTCCGCGGTCCCTTGCGTGTTCGCGCGTTGGTTGATGTCCGTTGACCCCGAACGGGCAATCCACGCCGGTGCCTGATTCCACGATAGCAATTGATCGCTTGAAGACGCTTAAGATTACTCTGCAACTCACGACGAAGGTCACCCTCGATCAACATCTTGTTTCCCGTGATCGTTTGAATAATCTCGTTGATTTGATGAGGCGTCAGTTCGCGGGCCCGCAAATTCGGATCAATATTTGTTTGTTCCAAAATGCGTTTGGCCGTGCTGGGCCCGATTCCGTAGACGTAGGTCAACGATGCTTCGATCCTCTTTTCGGCGGGAATCTCGACTCCAAGTAAGCGTGGCATAATTCTTTAAAAAATCGGGTATTAGCAATCAGTGACCAATCAGCCTTGCCGCTGCTTATGTCGCGGATTCTTGCAGAGTACGCGGACAACGTTCTTCCGTTTCACGATCTTACACGCTTCACAGAGTCTTTTTACTGATGGTCGCACTTTCATAAATTTACCGGTCTGGCGAGACAAAAAACGCGGAGTTCAGCTCCGCGTTGTCACTTCTGGCGATAGGTAATTCGCCCCTTCGACAAGTCGTAGGGGGACACTTCTAGCATAACTTTGTCGCCTGGCAAGATACGAATGAAGTGGAGCCGCATTTTACCGGAAATGTGGGCCAAAACGCGATGTCCGTTGGGTAATTTCACTCGAAACATCGTGTTGGGCAGCAGCTCGATGACTGTCCCCTCTACTTCAATTGCGTCTTTCCGTGCCATGTCAAAATTTCGGGCTCTTCCTTTGTTATCAAGACTGTGTGCTCAAAGTGGGCGGAAGGCATTCCGTCTGCCGTGCACACGGTCCAGCCGTCTTCGCGCAGTTTGACGGATGCAGTCCCGGAATTAATCATCGGCTCAATCGCCAAGGTCATCCCCGCCTTCAGCTTGGGGCCACTGCCACGTCGTCCGTAGTTTGGGATCTGCGGTTCCTCGTGCAGCTTTCGGCCTACTCCGTGCCCCACGAACTCCCGAACCACGGTGAACCCGCCGCGGACTGCAACCTCCTCAATCCCCGCACAAACATCGCCCAACCGCACCCCCTCAGACGCTGTTTCAATTGCCCGAGCCAACGCAGCCTGCGTCACACGCAACAATCTTTCAGTACGATCATCGATCATCCCAACCGGAAACGTCGAGGCGGTATCGCCGACCCATCCATCCTGAATCACTCCAATATCTAGCTTCACGATATCGCCGTATTGGATGCGTCGTTGACCGCCGATGCCGTGGACAATTTCATCATTGAGCGAGATACAGATATTTCCTGGAAAGACGCGGTGTCCGATCCGATATCCCAAGAAGGCACTTCTCACACCCGCGTCCTGCATGAAATCGGCCGCAGCTTGGTCCACCTCCTTCGTTGAAATTCCTGGCCTTACCAATTCGCCAAGGCGATCCAGGATCTCGCTGGCAGTACGACACGCCAGCCGCATTTTATCGATCTCTTTTCCAGTCTTGATCGGGATCATGCTTTTTGTTCGATCAGGCGCGAAATATCACTAAACACTGCGTCGCGATCACGATTTCCATCGATCTTCCTTAAGGCGCCGACCTTGTCGAAGAACTCCGCCAGAGGCTGCGTCTTGGCGACAAATTCTTCGAGGCGTTTCTTCAATACTCCAACGTCATCGTCAGCTCGACGAACGAGAGGGCCATCACAGTACGGGCAAATTGGGCGCTCAGCGAAGATTGCGCTACTGCGACTGGTGGTGAAACCACAGCCTTGGCATTGCAAGCGGCTGGCAATCCGATTGATCACTGTCTGCTCCGTTACTTCGAGCCAGATAGCCAAATCGAGCGGTGTCCGATGCCGAACGAGAATGCTTTGAAGACTTTCGGCTTGAGGGATCGTTCGGGGGAACCCATCGAAAACGAATCCATGTCCACCATGCAATCGCAACCAGTCTTCAATCAACTCGACAATAATCTTGTCCGAAACCAGTCCGCCATGCTGTGTGGTGGTTGCAGTCTCCAATCCCAGCGGTGTTCCCAAGTCTCTTTCACGTCGAAGAATGGCCCCGGGCGACGTCACAGGAATCCCGAATTGCCGCGTAATCATTTCGGCTTGAGTTCCTTTTCCGGAACCCGGCGCACCCAGAAGGACCAATCGTCTTTTCACCAGCGAAACTAGCAAACGCTTCCGGCGCTTAGACCCAGCGGACCGACGATCGAATTAGTGACCATAAAGAAGGATGGCTACACCACCGATCACAATAACGGCAATCCCGACGTAGAGCCACATTAGGGTCGTGCCTTGAGCTGCCTCACCCCGACCGTAGCTCGCGCGATCGAAGCGACCTCCCCGGATCCTGCCCTTGCGCAAAAAGCCATCGTAATGGCGCTGAATCAGGTGTGTCTCTACCTGACGCATCGTATCGAGAATAACACCAACGATAATCAAGAGACTCGTGCCGCCAAAAAACTGCGCGGTGATCACAGGAACATGCAACCACTGGCTCATTAGACTGGGCAGGACTGCGATCATAGTCAGAAAGATCGCGCCGGCAAACGTGAGCCGAGTCATCGTGTAATCAAGGAAATCCGCCGTTGGTTTACCCGGACGAACCCCTGGAATATAACCCCCGTATTTCTTCAGATCGTCTGCAATCTGCGCCGGTTGGAATTGCGTGGCCACCCAGAAATAGCTGAAGAAGAAAATCATTGCCGCCAGCGCAACATAATGAGGCCAACCGGTCGAAAGCATCTCCGAAATAATCTTCGCTGTCGGACTATTCTTGAATGCGACGCTCACGATCGTCGTTGGAAAAAGCAGCAACGCCCATGCAAAAATGATCGGCATAACACCTGCGTAATTGACCTTCAGCGGCATATACTGGGTTTGTCCGCCGTACATCTTTCTTCCCACCACCCGCTTCGCGTACTGCACAGTGATTTTCCGCACGCCTTGAGTCACTGCTATCACCGCGGCGATGACAATGAAGAGGAATGCCACCATCAGGACGAGAATCGCCGGATTCACCTGACTTGACCCTGTCTCAGATGAAGGCACGAACGTCTTCCATGCCTGCGCGAGCGCTGCGGGGAGGCGAGCCACAATACCGATGGTGATAATCAGAGAAATCCCATTCCCAATCCCGCGCTCTGTGATTTGGTCGCCAAGCCACATCAGAAACAAAGTGCCCGTGGTTAGAGACAACACGGTTATGATTCGAAATGTCATCCCCAAATCGTCCACCAATGGAATCCCCAGCTTGGAAATCGTTTCCGTAATACCTGGCAGCAAAGTGCGGTAGGACTCGGGGTGCTGAAATGAAACCGCAAGCAGATAGGCCTGAACCAGGCAAAGTCCCACCGTGGCGTAACGGGTAAACTGCATGATCTTCTGCCGTCCCCCATCCTCTTTCGCCATTCGTCCGAGTCTTGGGATAACCGCGGTCAATAGCTGCATCATGATTGACGCGCTGATGTAAGGCATGATCCCAAGCGAAAAAATCGCGCAGTTCTCGAGTGCCCCACCACTAAACAAATTGAACAATGCCGCGACATTGCCGCCTGTGTTCTCGGTCAGTGTCGTCCGGAACCACTCCTGAATTACAGCCTGATTCACGCCGGGTGTCGTGATTGCGGCACCAAGGCGCACAATAACAACCACAGCCAACGTAAACAGAATACGGCGCCGCAGCTCAGGGATCTTAACCGTGTTTAAGAATGCCGAAACCATCTGGTGAAATGCTCTGGTTACCGGAAAACGTTAATCTTTCTCCGACTGCTTTTTCTTTTTCTTTGATGCAGCCTTGGGCGAGACCTTCTTTGCTCGAGCTTTCTTCTTTGGAGCGGAGCGCAGTTGCGGTGGTTTCCTGATCAACAGACTCGGTCGAGGACCGCGTTGATTTTTCCCGCATCTTAATTGTCCCGCCTGCCTTTTCCACCTTTTGGCGAGCCGACGCGCTGATCTTATCGACCTCGATAGTTAGGCCATGCTTTAAATCGCCATCCCCGAGAATCTTAATCCCGGCCGTCCTTCCGCGAATCAAGTTCGATTCACGTAAAAGCTGTTCGTTTATCACCGTGCCCGCTTTGAAATCATTAAGATCTCGCAGATTCACAACTGAGTAGGTCTTGTGAAAGGCAGCGTTGTTAAAACCCCGTTTCGGAAGGCGCCGAATAAGGGGCATTTGTCCACCTTCGAAACCGAGTCGAATACTTCCCCCTGACCGTGCCTTTTGCCCCTTGTGTCCTTTGCCACTGGTTTTTCCATGGCCGGAACTCTCGCCTGAGCCGAGGCGTTTCACGCGATGCCGCGATCCGGGCCGCGTCCGCATATTGTGCAACCGGATCATGGCTGGTCGACCTTCCCGTCGTTCAAGCGAATACCTCGCGTTTTAAGAATTTCATCGCGACGCCGTAGAGCTCGGAGCGCCTGGATGGTCGCCTTAACCACATTTGAGTGGTTACTGGACCCAAGGGATTTCGCGAGGACATCACGAATACCGACCGCTTCAACCACAGCACGGACTCCACCGCCGGCAATTACTCCGGTTCCTGGGGAGGCGGGGCGCAATAGGACGCGTCCACCACCAAACTCGCCAATGGTCTCATGCGGGATGGTATTCTCATGAAGAGACATTTTCTCCATCGATTTTCTGGCCGCCTCGGAAGCCTTTCGAATCGCTTCGGCAACCTCATTTGCTTTGCCAAAACCGACACCGACTTTGCCATCATGGTCGCCGGCGACAATCAACGCGCTAAAACTAAATCGGCGTCCGCCCTTCACCACTTTGGCGCAACGGTTGATGAATACGACTTTTTCAGTCGTATCACCTTTGGCCGCTGAACTTTTGTCGGTATGGCGCTCTTGTCGTCTTCCTGAACCTGTATGTGGTTGTGCCATGATTTCTAAAATTTCAATCCGCCTTCGCGGGCCGCGTCCGCGAGAGCTTTTACTTTGCCATGGTAAAGAAAACCGCCGCGGTCAAAAATAACCTTGTCGACTTTCTTTGAGAGCAGGCGTTCGGCGATCGCTTTGCCAACCTTCTCGGCTGACGCTCGGTTCGCTCCAGCCTTTGCCTTGCCCATGACGCCTTCTTCTGTCGTCGCAGCGGCGACCAAAGTGCGACCGGAATCGTCATCAATGACTTGAGCATAAACATGCTTTCCGGAAAAATGTACAGCCAGTCGTGGACGTTCCGCCGTCCCCGAAACACACTTGCGAATCCGCGCATGAACGCGATGTCGAATCTCTTTTCGATTTGGTGCGCCCATAGTTATTGAACGGTTTTGCCTTCCTTGCGTCGGACGACTTCGCCGGCATAACGAACGCCTTTGCCCTTGTATGGCTCGGGCGGATAATATCTTCGGATATCTGAGGCGACCTGTCCCACCAGTCGTTTGTCGATTCCCTGGACCATTATCTTGGTCGTATCGGTGACCGTGATTTTTATCTCTTTTGGAATCGGAAACAGAATCGGATGCGATTTCCCCAGGCTCAGGTTCAGATTGGAACCTTGGACTGCGGCTTTGAATCCGACCCCTTCAATCTCAAGCTGCCTCGTAAACCCTTCGCTCACGCCGTGGACCATGTTTTGAACCAGACTACGCGACAGACCATGAAGCGCCTTGACGCTGCGAGTCTCACTCTCCCTAACAAGAGAGATTCGATTCTCTTCGACGCGCCCCTTGATGTTGCGCGGCAGATTCCAATCTAATTTCCCTTTTGGACCCTCAACCGCAACAACGCCATCAGCGCCGATGTTCACCTTTACCTTGGCCGGGATTTCAACCGGCTTGTTTCCGATTCGCGACATAAATTCTCTACCAGACGCTGGCCAGTAGCTCCCCTCCAACGTTTTGCTTTCGCGCCTCGCGTCCAGAAAGAATCCCACGCGGGGTTGAGAGAATAGAAATGCCCATCCCACCCAAGACACGCGGCACTTCCTTGGCGCCGACGTAGCGTCGCAAGCCCGGACGACTCACACGCTTCAATCCCGTAATTGCGCTCGTGCGATTAGAAATCTTGTTCGTGATTTTGATCCTCGGATGCGCAGCCTCGGTATCAACGGAGTAATCGACAATATAACCTTCGTCTTTAAGAATTCGTACGATCTCAGCCTTGATCTTCGAGTACGGAACAAAGATCTCCGGCTTTTGCGCGTTCGCGGCATTGCGAACCCGCGTGAGAAGGTCAGAAATTGGATCGGTAACAGTGCTCATGAAATTAGGCTGGTTTAGGAACGGTGGGCTTTCGGGCCCGATCGCTGAACGGCATCCCCATCTCGTTCAAAAGGGACTTCGCTTCGTCGTTCGTTTGCGCAGTGGTGACGATGGTAACATCAAATCCGATGTTGCGCTTGATTTTATCGAGCTCGACTTCCGGGAAGATCGACTGGTCTGAAACACCGAGCGTGTAATTGCCGTTACCATCAAAGCCCTTCACAGAGACGCCTCGAAAGTCACGGATGCGCGGCAGGGACATCTTAATCAAGCGTTCCAGAAACTCGTACATATGCTCCCCGCGCAATGTCACTTTGGCACCAATGGCCTGCTCCTTCCGCAGCTTGAAATTGGCGATGCTTTTCTTGGCCCGGGTCTCGGCCGGTTTCTGTCCGGTAATCAAAGCCAATTCCGCTTTCGCATCCTCTAACGCTTGTTTCACATCAGATTGGGACCCGACAGAAGTATTAACGACCACCTTTTCCACCTTCGGAACCTGGTGGGGATTCTTGTACCCATGCTGTTTCTGCAGGGCAGGCATGACATGCTCCTTATAATGCTGATAAAATTCGTTCTTCATCCTTATGCCTTACCCTTGTCATTATCCGACTTGGTCTTTGTCGCTTTTGGCTTCGATTCTTTCTTGGCACTTTTTCCCTTGGACGCACGTTCCCCTTTTTCCAGGACCCTGACGTTCGAGATGTGGATAGGACCCTCTCGTTCCGAAATCTTCCCCTGAGGGTTATCCTGCGACTTCTTCAGGTGCCGCTTAATCAGCCGGACGCCCTCAATCAAGACACGCTGTTTGCGCGCAATGACTTCCAGCACCTTGCCAGAGGAACCTTTGAAGTTCCCGGAGATCACCTCGACGTTGTCCCCTTTTCGGACGTGCAATTTGATGCGGTTCATAAAACTTCCGGAGCAAGGGAGACAATTTTCATGAAATTGCGTTCACGCAACTCACGGGCAACCGGTCCGAAAATACGGGTTCCGCGCGGGTTAAGATCCTTATCAATAATGACGATCGCATTGTTATCGAATCGAAGAACAGAACCGTCTCCCCGACGAATTGGTTGCCGCGTCCGAACCAAGACAGCACGCACCACTTCACCTTTCTTAACGGTCCCCGTGGCACTGGCTTCTTTGACGTTGGCCACAATCACATCACCGATACCTGCGCTTTGCGCCGTCCCCTTCCCAATGACGCCAATCATCGTCGCCATTCGGGCGCCACTATTATCTGCCACGTCGAGTCTGGATCTTAGGTAAACCATAAAAAACTAATCTATTAGGATCTTCTTTATTTCCCTACGACCTCAACCAGTCGCCACCGCTTCAGCCTACTGAGCGGCCGGGTCTCCATGATCCGGACCATGTCACCCGTTTTGGCTTTGCCCTCTTCATCGTGCGCGTAAAACTTGCGCATCTGTTTCACAATCTTTCCGAATCGTGCGTGCGGAACACGGGTCACCGTGCGAACGATGATGGTCTTGTTCATCTTGCTGGAAATCACCTCGCCCACCTGCGTTTTGCGTCGGCCGCGAGTTAATGTGGTCACGCTTGCGCCGGTTGGTTGGTCGCCTGGTTCTGGCATAAGATTACTTGGTCGCCTCCTTGGCGGTACGTTGTGATAAAATGGTTTCGATACGAGCAACGTCACGGCGCAAAAGGCGCAGGCGACTCGGCTGTTCTAGCTGGCCACTCTGTTGCTGTAGACGCAGATGCAGACTTTCCTGCCGAATATCGCGCCGCTTCGTCAGCAACTCGTCCGTACTCAATTCCGATATTTCCTTAAATTTCATTGTTCGTCAGGCCGCTGCAACGTGATGGCGGGTTAAAAACTTTGTTCGCACTGGCAGCTTATCAGCCGCCAGGCGGAGAGATTCGCGAGCGACCGATTCAGTAACGCCGTCCAGCTCGAATAGGATATTCCCCGGTCGCACTGTAGCGACCCAATATTCTGGCTGGCCTTTACCTTTTCCCATTCGGGTTTCCGGTGGACGCGCGGTAACAGATTTGTCCGGAAAAATTCGTATCCAGAGTTTGCCTTTTCGCTTCATGCTACGTGTCAACGCAACACGAGCCGCTTCGATCTGCGTATTTGTGATCCAGGCTCTCTCAAGCGTCTGCAAGCCAAACTCACCAAAATCAATGCGCAGATTACGCGACGCCGTCCCCTTCCGGCTTCCCCGTTGGGTCTTGCGATACTTAACTCTCTTGGGCATTAACGGCATGGCGGTCTCCTAAATCTAAAACTCATTAGGCTTGGGCTGCTTCAGGCGGCGGCGGAAGAGAAGAGGTGGTTTCAGATGTCGCCTCCTCTTTCTTACACAACCAGCATTTTACACCAATCTTGCCGTAAACGGTATTCGCCTCAGCGAAGCCGTAATCAACGGGTGTACGCAACGTGTGAAGCGGAACTTTTCCTTCGCGATACCATTCAGACCGGGAAATTTCCGCGCCATTCAATCGGCCTGAACTGCGCAAACGAATCCCTTGCGCTCCAAAATCCATTGCGACCTGCACCGCCTTTTTCATGGCCCGGCGATAGGCAATACGACGCTCGATCTGTAGCGCCACATTCTCGGCGACCAGTTGAGCATCCAACTCGGGCGTCTTGATCTCCTGGATGTCGATCTTGATCTGTTTGCCCTGCGCCATTTTTGAGATCTCCTCGGTCATCTTCTCAATTTCCGCGCCTTTTCGCCCAATCACGATTCCGGGCCGGGCGGTGAAAATCGTGACCCGAATGCTATTCCACGCCCGCTCAATCACGATTTTCGAGACTGCCGCGAACTGGAGCTTTTTCTTCACGTAATCTCGAATCTCAAGATCGCTGTGCAGAAATGCCGGCATCTCCTGAGGCGAGGCATACCACTTCGAACGCCAATCTCGATTAACGGCGAGACGAAAACCAATTGGATTAACTTTTTGCCCCATAAACTATTCCTTTGCCTCGGCCGCGACCTCTTCCGTTTCCTTTTCCTTTTTCTTCTTCTTCGTTTTTGAGGTCTCTTCTACGCCATCCTTTTTTGGTTCGTCCTTCTTCGATTTCTTTTTCGATTTCTTTTTCTTTTCCCGAGTCTTGATCTCAATTTCGTCGGTCAAAATGATTCGAATGTGACTGGTGCGTTTAAGGATCCGGCTACCGCTTCCACGTGCGCGCGGCATCATTCGCTTCATCGTTGGTCCTTCGCCAACGGTGGCCTCTTTTACCACCAATCCGCTTACTTTGAGGTTTGCGTTGTTCTCGGCATTGGCGACAGCGCTCTTCAATGTCTTCGAAACAAGGCCAGCCGCTTTCTTGGGGCTAAAAGCCACCACGTCGAGTGCTGCCGAAACGGGCAGACCCTGAATTGCACGGGTGACTTCGCGCACCTTGAAGGGCGAAATCTTCGCATACCGATATGTCGAACTGACTTGCATTTAATTATCTATTTCAAACCAACATTCTGATGGGCATCCGCCTGGAGGCGATCACCCACACCAATTTTTTCAAAATCCATTCCTTGAATCACTGCGCCGCAAATCCGGTGACGAACGTCAACCACTCGCACCGTTGCGACCTGCCTGTCTCCTCGCATCACTCGCATCGGCATTCCCAGTTTCACGCCATGCTTTTCCCCAATGTTACCTACAACGAGCGACCACTCTTCCCTAACCCCGACTACCCGACCGTCCATTAACGTCCCGGCTTCTTCCGGATAACAGCCGGTTTGAGAAGCTACCTCGCTGGACTCACGCAGCTGTGCCTCCAATTCCATTCTCGCCAAGGCGTCACCGCCCGGCGTGGTCTTAACAAAACGGATGACCGCTTCACTCAAACCAAGGACTTGATTGCGGTATTTGTCCCGTTCCTCTCGCATTAATCGGAGGTCGGAAACCGCGTTCAACAAACGCTGCTCCAATCCGGCTCGATCCTTATCCGCCGACTCCAGTCCGAGCGCTTCCATGCGCAAATGCAGGTCGGAGTATTGTCCGCGGAAACTTTCCGCCTCTATATTCGCCGCAGCAAGACTTTCAGTCAACGTCTTGATCGAATCACGAGCAAGGGCAAGTTGCCTCCGAAGCTCCGTCTCTGTCGAAACGTTGGCTTCGGCGGCCACTTTCATGTCCGCATTTTCAATTTTAGATTCTGACAAAGAACTATTCCCACCTGCCACCAGCTGTTGAGCCGGTGCCAGGAACCCAGACAAAACTATGATCGACATTCCGATCAGCAGTAACCGGTGGAGAGGCCTGCCGATAGATCGAGGCCGCTTCCAACCGTAAGACTGCAAATCGTAGGTCATTCACGTTATTTCGTCACCTTAGCGGTGTGTGAACCGTGTTTCTTAAAGATACGCGTGGGCGAAAACTCGCCCAATTTGTGGCCAACCATGTTCTCGGTCACAAACACCGATATAAAAGTCTTGCCGTTGTGGACCATGAAGGTGTGTCCGACAAAGTCGGGAGTCACCATTGAGCGACGCGACCACGTCTTGACCGGTTTCTTCACGCCGGACGAATTCATCTTGTCGATCTTCTCAAGAAGATGCGGTTCGACGAACGGTCCTTTTCTTAGGGATCTGGCCATAAATTACGAAATTACTTTCTGCGGCGATTCTGCATGATGAAGCGGTCGCTCGGCTTGTGTTTGGCGCGCGTCTTGAATCCTTTCGCCAGCTGGCCCCACGGGCTCACTGGGTGATGACGGCCACCGCCTCCTTTTGATTTACCCTGGCCGCCACCCATTGGGTGATCGATCGGGTTCATGACCATTCCGCGAACGTGCGGACGCCGGCCTTGCCAGCGAGTCCGACCAGCCTTTCCGCTGGAAACATTCATGTGATCGATGTTGCCGACCTGGCCAATAGTTGCAAAACAGGTGTCGTGAATTCGACGTATCTCTCCGGACGGAAGTTTAACGAGCGCATAACCAGCTTCCCGGTTGCTCAACGTCGCCTGTTGACCCGCGCTTCGGGCAATCTGGCCTCCACGGCCGGGGGCCATTTCAACATTATGAATATTCGATCCCAACGGGATCATGCTTAGGGGCAAAGAATTTCCCAGGTCCGGCGGGGCATCATTTCCGGACATGACACGCGCCCCAACCGTCAAACCATCCGGCGCGAGGATATAAGTCATTTCGCCATCTGCGTATTTAAGCAGTGCGATGCGTGCGGACCGATTCGGATCGTACTCGATGGCCATGACCTCTGCGGAGACGCCATATTTCCGGCGCTTGAAATCGATCTTGCGATATTTCTTCTTGTGACCACCACCAATATGGCGAGCCGTTAGGCGACCATTATTGTTTCGACCGCCGCTCCGCTTCTTGACTTCAACGAGACTCTTGTGAGGCTTGGATTTTGTAATCTCCTGAAACGCCGGCAGCATCTTGAACCGCAGCGTCGGAGTAAGTGGACGAAAAGATTTAAGAGCCATAATTCTCCCTTATCACACCAAATCAATCTTCTCGCCCGCTTGCAGGGTCACGATCGCCTTTTTCCAATGCGGCTTACGCCCGAAATCCGCTCTGCGTTCCCGCTTCTTTTTCCCAGCGTAATTACAGGTATTAACACTCAGCACCTTCTTCTTAAAGAGATGCTCGATTGCCTGCTTGATCTGGATCTTGTTCGCGCGCGGCGAAACCCGGAAAACATACTTGTTCAGCTTTTCGCTCAGCAGCGAAGCCTTCTCTGTCAGCTGAACGGTTTGGACTAAATCGTAGTGGTCGTTCATTTTCGATTGATCCTTTCCGCCAGGTGTTCCAGCGCCGTTGCGGTTACGAGAATCTTGTCGAACGAAAGCAATTGCTCCGCGTTTACGTTCGTTGCCGTGGCGAGCAAAACCGGCCTAACGTTTCGGGCAGATTTCAACGTCTTGTCATCAAAGGAATCCGACAAGACCAGAACTTTTTTGGCGTCGGTTTGTTTTTTCACTAACGCGATAAACGATTTTGTTTTCAGCTCTGAAACGGCGAACCGATCAACAGTCAACACATCCCCGGCTTTGATCCTTTCACTGAGCGCTTTCAGGAAAGCCAGGCGCTTTGTTGTCTTCGAAACTTTCTTGGAATAATCACGCGGTTTCGGTCCAAAGACGACACCACCACCACGCCAAACTGGAGAGGATTTGTATCCGGCCCGCGCCCGACCCGTTCCCTTTTGTCTCCACGGTTTGGCGCCGGAAAGATTAACGTCTGCTTTCGATTTGGTGTTAGCCGAACCCGACCGCCGCGCCGCCCGCATGGCGACAATGGCTTCGTGGAGCGCTTGTGTTCCGCGTCCAGTTTCAATCAACTCGATGCTCGCTTCCTTGGCCGCTTCCGCTGTCAAAACCTTCGCGCTCATTTCGATTCAGCCTCCGCTACGGGTTTTTTGATCGCCGGCCGAATTACGACATAACTCCCGTTCGACCCAGGAACGGCACCGCTGATCAGTATGACTTTCTCCGTCTCCCGCACCTGCATCACCCTAAGGTTTTGCACCGTAACACGTTCGTCACCCATATGTCCCGGCATGCCCATGTTCTTCCAGATCCGGCCCGGCGTGGAACGATTACCAATGGCTCCGTTTCGCCGGTGCGTCTTTGATCCGTGCGCGGCTCCCTGGCCATGGAAGTTGTGCTTCTTCATGACCCCTTGAAATCCTTTGCCTTTCGAACGGCCAATCACGTCAACCCAATCGCCTGGCTGAAACTGATTAACACTGAGATCGATATCTTCCTCAGGTGCGTCCGCCTTGAGACGAAATTCCTTGATCAGACGCTTCGGTTCGGCTCCCGCTTTCTTGAATTCGCCAAGCAAAGCTTTAGTTAGGCGAGATTCTTTTTGCGCATCAAAACCAACTTTAATCGCGGAATACCCATCCTTTTCCGCCGACATCCGACTCAACAGCACATTATCACCGGCCGCGATCACGGTTACCGAGTGCAACCGGCCGTTCGCGTCGTAAACGCTGGTCATGCCGATCTTTTGTCCTAGTAAACCGATTTTCATGATCGTAGGTCTGCAAATTCTTTCGCGGGCTAAATCTTGATCGTGATGTCAACACCTGCCGGCAGGTTCAACTTCTTCAGTTCGTCAACCGTCTTCGCCGTCGGTTCAATGATGTCCAGCAACCGTTTGTGGGTTCGGATCTCAAATTGATCCATCGACTTCTTGTCGACGTGCGGTGAGCGGTTCACAGTAAATTTTTCAATCAAAGTAGGAAGCGGAATCGGTCCCGCTACGCGCGCACCAGTGCGCTTCGCAGTCTCGACAATCTCAACAGCTGATTGGTCGAGCATGCGATGATCGAATGCCTTCAATCGGATTCGGATGCGTTGGCCGTTCGTCATTTGGCTCCTTTCTGATCAAGGATCGAGGCCACCAACTGTTGCGGCACTTGCTCAAAATGTGATGGTTCCATGGAATAACTCGATCGACCCTTGGAGAGCGACCGGATCGCGGTCGCGTATCCGAACATTTCAGCCAGCGGAACCTCGGCCTGGACAGCAGTCAGATTCCCTTTCGCTTCAATCGAGCCAATTTTGCCCCGGCGGCGATTCAGGTCACCCAAAATGTCGCCCTGGTACTCTTCCGGCGTCAGGTTCTCCACTTTCATGATCGGCTCCAACAAAACCGGTTTGGCTTTTTTGAAAGCGTCTTTCACTGCGAAAATTGCTGCGAGCTTAAATGCGAGTTCGTTTGAATCGACGTCGTGATACGAGCCGTCAACGATATCGATATGAGCGTCAATTACCTGGTAGCCGCCGACGACTCCGTTCAACATTGCCTCTTCGATCCCCTTTTTGCAGGCCGGAATATATTCCTTCGGGATATTTCCCCCGACGACCTTATTCTCGATCGTGATGCCTTTTCCACGTTCGTTTGGATGCGTCTTAACGACGACGTGCCCGTATTGACCACGGCCACCAGACTGCTTGATCAACTTTCCTTCACCGTCGGCCGGCGCAGTAATCGTTTCTCGATAGGCGATCTGTGGTTTGCCCGCGTTTGCGTCCACCTTGAATTCACGGAACATGCGGTCCCGAATGATTTCGAGATGCAGTTCGCCCATTCCGGCGATGATCGTCTGACCGGTATCTTCGTGAGTGAAGACTTTGAAAGTGGGATCTTCTTCTGAAAGTCGTTGCAGCGCGATTCCCATTTTTTCCTGATCCTGTTTCGTCTTCGGCTCGATCGCCATTGAGATAACGGGATCGGGGAATGACGGCGGTTCGAGAAGGATCGTATGGTCCTCATCACACAAAGTATCGCCAGTCGTGATGTTCTTGATGCCGACGATCGCGGCAATGTCACCGGCGTAACAGGTTTCGATGTCCTCCCGCTTGTCGGCCTGAATCTGAATCAATCGGCTGATGCGCTCGCGCTTGTTCGTCCTTGGATTGTAAACGTTATCGCCTTTGGACAACGTGCCAGAATAGACGCGGAAGAAGACCAGCTTACCAACGAAAGGATCGCTCCAGAGTTTGAAGGCAAGGGAACAGAACGTGCCGCTGTCATCCGTTGGCGCCTCTTTGCGCTCGTGCGTATCGGGATCCATTCCAACCGCAGCTGGAATATCGACTGGACTCGGTAGGTAATCGATGACCGCATCAACGAGGTATTGGACGCCTTTATTCTTGAAGGCTGACCCACCAACGACAGGAACAAACCTATTCGCGATCGTTTGGCGCCGGATAGCTGCTTTGAGAATTTCAGGAGTAACCGGCTTCTCTTCGAGGATCACTTCGGCAAGATGATCATCGATATTGGAAATTTGCTCGACCAGATCGGCGTAGGCTTTGTCCACCATCGCTTTGTGTTCGTCCGGAATATCGACCACTTCGTACGCGGAACCGAGCTGCTCGCTATCGGAGTAAATGATCGCCTTCTTGTTCACTACATCGAGCTGCCCTTTGAGGTAATCTTCTTTCCCGAGCGGGATCAAAATCGGCCAGGCATTTGCGGCGAGCTTCTTCCGCATTGAATCGATCGACATCTCAAAATCAGCACCGACTCGATCCATCTTATTGATGAAAGCAATGCGCGGAACGTTGTACTTATTGGCCTGACGCCAGACAGTTTCTGATTGGGGTTGCACTCCGGCGACCGCATCGAAAACGGCAATCGCCCCATCAAGAACCCGGAGGGAACGTTCGACCTCCGCCGTGAAATCGACGTGGCCGGGCGTATCGATGATATTCACCCGCATCTTAATGCCTTCGTAAATCTTATAGACGGCCTCTTCTTTTTCTGCATCCAAGCGCAAGTGGTCGCGGCAGACGTGATGGTGATTCCACGTTCGCGTTCCTGTTCCATCCAGTCGGTCACGGTCGTCCCTTCATGGACTTCCCCGATCTTGTGGATCATGCCTGTATAAAACAGAATCCGTTCGGTCAACGTGGTCTTGCCCGCATCAATGTGAGCGGCGATTCCAATGTTGCGTGTTCGCTCGAGTGGGAACTTGCGGTTGGGCGAATTCAGATTCGTCGTCATTGGTTTTTCTTCGAGCGTAGCAGGCATGTTGGGTTACCAGCGGAAATGAGCGAAGGCGCGATTGGCTTGTGCCATTTTGTGGGTGTCATCGCGCTTCTTGATTGCGTTGCCCTGACCAGCGGCCGCGTCCTTTAGTTCTGCGGCCAGGGCTTCCGCCATTGGCATTCCCCGGCGGGAGTCGGCGTACTGAACAATCCAGCGTGTAGCCAGGGATATTTGACGCGCCGGCGTAACTTCCATCGGAACCTGGTAGGTGGCGCCACCGACCCGGCGTGATTTTACTTCGAGCCGGGGACGAACATTCTCGAGCGCTTTGTTGACGATTTCGAGTGGGTCAACTGCATCCGAACCGGCCCTCGACTTGTCGATTGCGGTATAAACAATCCGCTCGGCCAGCGATTTCTTTCCACGCTTCATGACGGTCGAAATGAGGCGTGCGACCGCCACGCTGCCGTAGCGCGCGTCGATCTTTTCCTCTTTCTTGATAACTTTCCGCCGTCGAGACATGTGATTCCGTTTCCGTAATTATTAGGTGACTAAACTGGTTAAATTCTTACTTCTTTGCGCCTTCCTTGCCAGCCTCGCCCGCTTTCTTTGGACGCTTCGCGCCGTACTTCGAGCGGCTGCGACGACGACCGTCAACTCCAAGACTATCCAGGGTTCCCCGGACGATGTGGTAACGCACTCCGGGCAAATCTTTTACCCGTCCTCCTCGCACGAGCACGATCGAGTGCTCCTGGAGATTGTGGCCTTCGCCCGGTATGTAGGCAATCACTTCCTGGCCATTCGTCAACCGCACTTTTGCGACTTTTCGCAGGGCAGAATTAGGTTTCTTCGGCGTCCGCGTCATCACCTGAGTGCAAACCCCGCGCCGTTGTGGACAATTCTTCAGGGCCGGTGATTTGGATTTCACCGAAACCTTCTTTCGTCCCTTGCGAATGAGCTGATTAATAGTTGGCATCGTCGCTAAATTAAAAACCGCCCCAATTTATAAATTGCGGGCGACAAAAAAACCGCACAGGCCGCGTTCACCTTCCCACGCACCTGATGCGGAGAGCGAGCAGTATAGGAACGGATTGGGGTGGCCGCAACTACATTTTCACGGGTTTTTCACCCGGAAAGCGCACAATCGAAAACCACTGCACTCGATGAAGGAAAAATGGAGACCGAACTCAGCTAGTTTTCTTGACGATAAATCCTATGTAGCCCCACCGTCCCCATTCGTAGTTTGTCGTCCGCCGGAAATCCTGCCGACCATCGTGATCACGTGCTTGCGTACGAGCGACAAACTTGGCAAATGCCGGATTAAAATGAACATCATGTGAAACGAGAAGCCCTCTATCCGGTAAACGTTTCCAAAACTGGCGGAACTCCCAAAGCATATGACGATAGCGATGAGAACTATCGTGCAGAAACATGTCTATGCTGGGCGGCAATTCATTCCGCTTAATGAAGTCTTCAACCCGTCCCCTCATCGGAACGAATTGTGATCTCAATTCATTTGGAATCAGTACACCGTGATCACACTGTTTATCCCACTCGAGACTTAATAATTTCGATTCAGTGAGCCCCTCATCCGCCAATGCCTTGAGGATGAACGAGGACGACATTCCGAGATAACCACCCGATTCAACAACGACAGCCGGTCGACGCCAGCGAGTCAGACCGTAAAGAATTGCACAATCCAATTCGCCCATGAGCCCCTGACCATCAGCCCCCTTCATTCCCTGGCTCATTTTCTCCATGAATTCGCTACGCCGAATCTCTGCCGAGAAATGGGATACTCGTTCCCAAAGTTCAGGGATCTGCGACTGTTGCACCTCGTTCACCTTTGTTCCCACCGTGACTCAATCTTGCCGTAATTTCGTGAACCGCGCATTCTCTAAAGAAAATCGATGAAAGATGTTTGAGTTGTTGGCAACCGATGCTGAATCGAAGGCGCGTCGAGGACGATTATACACTTCCCGTGGAGTCGTTGAGACGCCGGCGTTCATGCCGGTCGGAACGCAGGGTAGCGTCAAAGCGGTCAGCCCACATGAACTGCGATCCCTCCAAGCGCAGATCATTCTCGGAAATACATATCACCTATTCGTTCGTCCCGGCCTCGAGGTCATAAAACACCTCGGCGGATTGCACCAGTTCATGAGTTGGGAGAGACCTATTCTGACCGACAGCGGAGGATATCAAATCTTCTCACTCGCGAAATTGCGCAAGATTACGGAAGAAGGCGTCTCATTTCAAAATCATCTGGATGGAACACCGACGTTTATTAGTCCTGAGGTTGCAATGGAGATCCAGGCAACGTTAGGCAGCGATATTGCGATGGTGTTGGACGAATGCCCTCCATGGCCCTGCGACTATGATTACATGGCGCAAAGTTTGGACCGGACGTTGCGATGGGCGAAGCGATGCAAAGAAAAAAGCTGCGACGTGAACAACCAGTTTGTGTTTGGCATCGTTCAAGGCGGCGCTTTCGAAGATCTGCGACGTTCCAGTGCGCAGGCGCTTACAGCGATTGATTTTGATGGGTACGCTATTGGCGGGGTTAGCGTTGGTGAACCGGAGGACGAGATGATGCGGGCTGTGGAACTAAGTGAACCTTATCTGCCGTCCGAAAAGCCGCGTTACGCAATGGGTCTAGGCACGCCTCCACAGTTACTCGAGCTTGTCGCGCGGGGCGTGGACATGTTCGATTGCGTGTTGCCCACCCGACTCGCCCGTAATGGAACCGCGTTTACCGCGACCGGAACGATGAACCTGAAGAACAGAGAGTTCACGATGCAGTCAGGCCCAATAGAAGACGGCTGCGAATGCGAAGCCTGTTGCGGGTTTAGCCGCGGTTACATTAGACACCTGGTCAAGGCACAAGAAATTTTGGGGCTACGTTTGATTACCATTCATAACCTCCATTTCTACTTGGACCTGATGCGGCGAGTTCGTCGCGCAATTGAAGAGAAAACCTTTCCAGCTTTTCGGAGAACGTTTGTCGCCGGGTATCAAACCGTTGACGAGCTCGACTCCGAAATCAGCTTTCCCGCTTCAAACGGCTGAACTTCAGATCGCGAACGCTTCGCGATAGCTTTGAATCGAGATCATCCTGAATCCGCCTGGCCCACGCTTCGGATGCCTCGCTGTTATAATGTATGCCATCTCCACCCGTTCTCCCAACGACGTAGTGGGTCACTTCCCGAGAATCCACCACTTGGAATCCGTCTCGTCGGGCCGCCTTCCCGATTAACGTATGGACTCGCCCTTGAGTTTTCCGCAGACGCGACGAATCGGGCGGGGCGATCCAAATGATTTGTTCGACTGATCCGCGCCGAGCTTCTCGGACAAACTGATCGAGGTAATCGCTGATCTGATCGTCGGACAGAGAGCGATCCATCCAATTGGTTCCAAGCTGAACAATTAGAATCGTAGGCTGATGTTTCTTGATCAGCCTCGTTAATTTTGGAGTCAGAGTCGGACGCGGCGGCCGTCCATTTAAGTAATCACGAAAGATATCCGTATCCGCTGTTTGCTGCCGGTAACCACACTTGGTGATGAAATCCGGTTCACTGCTTAACCAATTCTCTGGAGAGGAACCGCAGGATGCATACGCTGAGACTGGGTATTTTTGGGCCAAATGTCCCTGAACCACTTCACCGAATTTCCCTACAGAAAGGGAATCGCCAACCATGAGGATACTGGGCGGTGGTCCTTCGGGTGTCCTGTCGGACTTTTGTTTGCTGGTTGAGCTAATCTTGCCGCTAGCCACGAGAACAAAACTAACTACTCCGGCAGCAACTGCCAAAAGTGACAATAAAGGTCGAATCACGGTGGGCCAGGCCTTCCTAATTCGCGCTTTCAGGGTGCTTAGTTTCATCCTGGATCCGAATGTAGGGCTGCAGGTTGATCAGACCCGAATCGTCCTTTGATTTAACCGTTTTCCACACCGTGCCGTCCAGCTCGTGCAGCTGCAATTTGTAGGTTTTCCCAATGCGGTATCGCAGCTTTTGCTTCTTGAGCCCGATATATGCCGGGTGCATTACCAATATCTGGTTTTCGGAATATTCGCCGGCCATTAGTTTATTAACCTCGTAGACATAACCAACAAGGTATTCCTGGTACGGGAGCAATTCGTTTACCGGAATCGGTTCTGTTTTGAAAACGAGCTTTGCTTTCACCGAAAGCGGCTGGACCTTCTTCTTTTCATCGAACGGTATTGAGGCCGTGGAATCAACAGAAGGTGATTCTTCGGACAGCCTTTTCAGATTATTGAATTGTTGTTGCGCGATGTCTTGCTCGACCAAGTCGAAAACCTTGTCGGCCCAAAGGTCCATGTCCGCGCCGATAAAGTGCTCCTTGTCCGGCTCCATGTGGTGATACGGATACGGGACCAACGTCCGGCTATCGATCACGGTGGCGACATGCCCAATTGTCGCGCGCGTCTGTTCAACGACGAAATCCTGAATCTCCTTAGAAACTCGTCCCGAAGTGGGTGATGAAACCCAATAGATTTTCCGAAGAGAAGGACTCTTGGCCGCTTTGGCGATGAACGGACTAAAATAACTTCGTAACGCTGGACCGTGACGCGCCGGGTTTACCGTCTTGTGGTCTGGGAAAAGATCAAAGAGATTGGTCCCTGTCTGCATGATCAAAATATCCGGATTGAGCTCGACCAGCAGATCTTCGAGCTTTGGGACAGGGTGCGCGTTCGGGACGTGGCCTCGCTTCATTCCATAAACGTCATCGACAACCTTCACCTGACCGGATCCGCTTGATTCGATGGTCAAAAAACCGCAGTGCGTCTTGATGTTCGCGTATGGCCTATCTTTTAACCAGCTAAGTGGATTTGTGCCGCAGGCGAGATAAGTATAGGTCGCCTTGACCTTTGGATCTTTTCGAAACAAATCGTCGAGGCGTTTGCCGAATCCACACAACGCCAACGAATCCCCCAGAATCAAAACGTTAATTCCGCCAGAACGATCGGAACTATCGACCGGAATCGCCTTTCGCACCTGGTTCGACGCCAATTCCGCGACAGCGGGGGGAATCTGTGCCTGAAGAATGCAAATACCCAGAAGAAACGCCGCGAGAAGTCGAGTGCGCTTCACACCGCTTTTTGAAAAGACCTTCTTGAAAAGTTCAGAACGCGCAAGAGTCACGGCAATCGCTTTCAAATGAATTAGCACACGCGTCAAGGCGGTTTGAAGAACACCGCAAGGCCATAGAGTGAATTTCGAACTTATTTTGCGAGCGGAATCTTCGCCCACCCTTCGGTAGCCTCGCTAAATTCCCGGGCCGCAAAGCACCAAACAACAACCTTCTTTTTTGAAAGATACTCCGGGTTTTTCAAATTGTGCCGGTAAAGATTGATCCGGACCGGTGTGGCTCCTGACCCACGGGTTCCGATCAGGTCCGGAGCAAATCCGAGCTCAGCTGCGCATTGATCGAGCAACCCGGCTCGTTCCGCGAGAAAATCATGAAAAACGAGAGTATGACTATCGCCAAGAAGGAGGAGAGGACTGTTTGAATCCGCCTTAACCCCTGCGCCGGTTTCCTTCTCGGTGACTCGACGAATCGCGATCCGTTCCGGACCCGGTTTTGGTGCCCCCGCCGGAAGCAGTCCAGATAGATCGCCAACAATTTGGGATTCGATCCACTCTGGAGCGTAGGTCTTTTGTGGCACACTGGGAAACTTGTCTCGAATCTTGTCGGCGATCGCTTGCGCGGCCAAGGTGCACCCGAAACCGGACCAATGCGTGTCGGTCTTACAAAAAACGTCGCCTCGGCGATCCTCGCGGCGCTCGAGAAACAGCGGGGTTAAGTCGAGCACTTCAACTCCCATGCGCCGGAGTTCATCATAGAAATTGTGCAGGACAGGAGCGGCGCCATCGCCCTCAGGGTTGAAGCCAGCGAGAAGTTTATCCGGGTAAATCGCAGCTTTCGGCGGAACCGGCACAACGAGCAAATCGATTTCCCTGCTCTTCAATTGTTTTTGGAAATCGACAATTGCCGCGAATCGGATCAGCCAGATCTGCCTTGTGCGATCGACTGACCTTCGAAGCGCCTTCGCCCCAGAATCGTCCAAGCGAGAGAAATCGTAGCTCGCCCGCCAGGAACAACCAACCTCCGGGTTCCGCTACCGCAGCCGCATTCTTCTTCTCCGCCGCCTCAAATTTGGTCGCGCATTCGCGACGAAATTTCTCTTGTGACTCCGAAATCGAATCGGGCCCGGACGTTTCCGCCAATGCCAGTAGCGGAATCGCAAGCCAGGATACAGTGAGGCGGAAGATTTTCATTTAACTAGAGCTTCAAAGCCGGTAGCGATAAATACGCATTCTTCAACTCCGCCGCGCTGTTTTATTCACGGTCGACGGATGATTTTTCGAATCCAACGTGGTCTTCAGTTCTCACATTTTTGTCTATTATTTCCTGCCTCTGGCGCTATTGGGCTACTACGCCTTAGCTTGGGCACCACAACGTTGGCGGAATTTCTGGCTGATCCTGACTGGCTACACATTTTACGGCTGGGCCGAGCCACGGTTCATGCTGCTAATGTTCGGAACCACGTTCATCGATTGGTTGATGAGCCTGGTGATTGCACATGACACCTGCAAGGTCTGGCGAGTCTTGCACAAGCCGGCGAAACAACTGCCCCGTCGGGAGCGTCGGACCAAGACTCAACATGCTGCCATTGTTGTCTCGGTCGTCCTGAACCTCGTCACTCTCGGTTTCTTTAAGTACTTCAACTTCGGAATCGAAAGCTGGAACTCGGTGGTCGCGGCAATGGGATTCGGCAATGCGCAATTCGATACCTTTTTTCGCGTGGTCCTTCCGCTCGGAATCAGTTTCTACACTTTCCAAGCACTCAGCTATACGATCGACGTTTACCGGGGCGAAGCAGAGGCGATGTCCAATTTCGTCGATTTCTCATGCTTCGTCTCGATGTTCCCGCACCTGGTCGCGGGGCCGATCCTAAAGTTCTCATTTCTCGCGGATCAACTGAAACACCGCACCCTGACCTCGGACAAGTTTGCCCGTGGCGTTGCGTTCTTCATGCTCGGCCTGGCCAAGAAAATTCTGCTGGCCAATCCATGCGGGAAAATTGCCGACACCGCTTTCAATGCCGGCTCGATCGGTGCGTTGGATGCCTGGTTTGGAGCGATTGGATATGCGTTCCAAATCTATTTCGATTTTTCTGGTTACTCCGACATGGCAATCGGGCTTGGCCTTATGTTCGGGTTCGTTTTCGCGAAGAATTTCGATTCGCCTTATCGATCTGAATCGATCACCGATTTCTGGCGACGCTGGCACATTTCACTTTCAACCTGGTTACGCGAATACCTTTACGTTCCGCTTGGGGGTAATCGGCGCGGATTAAGCCGCACGTATGTGAATCTGACCCTGACCATGTTACTGGGCGGCCTCTGGCACGGCGCATCATGGAATTTTGTGATCTGGGGCGCGGTGCATGGAGGCATGCTCGCGTTTGAGCGAAGCCAGGGACGCGAAGGCTTCTATCATAATTTACCGAAGCCGTTCCGCATCGCGTTCACCTTCGTGATCGTCCTGCTAGGCTGGGTTTTCTTTCGCGCATCCGATTTGCCACGAGCGGTCTCATATCTAGCCAGCATGTTTGGCCTTGGTCACGCCGAACCCGGGGCCGCGCTCCTTGGCGGCATTCTTTACACGCCCGTATTATCTCCTCTCGCTGGCGATCGCGGCCGTTGTCGTCTGGGCCGGAAAACAAACGTGGGATTGGACTCAACGCATGACGATTCCAAAAACGGCGCTTTGTTTTGGGCTCGGCTGGCTCGCCCTGGTGGTCCTGGCGACTCAGGAATACAACCCCTTTATCTATTTCATTTTCTAGGAACCGAACGTGCCTAACGATAACCTAGATCCAGGCGTTGGCGGAGAAGAGCCACTTAAACCGACGCATTCGCTTCCGCGCTACAGCGAACCAACACCGGAAACGCATCGTAAGGTCACGCGAGAAGAGGAAGCGGAACTGGCTCTCAAACGCATCCTCATTTACACCTGGTTCGCGACGACTGCTCATCGCGCTTTTCCTTTTCACTATCTCGCTTGTGCCCCTGCAATCCAATTGGCCGTGGAGCTCCAGCTCTCCCGCGCGAACCGGTCGTTTTGCCTCCGAGCTCTCCAAGGTGTTTCCGAGCTGGACTCGAATCCGTTCAGTTCGAATCCGCACAGGACACTCTGGCAACTACTGCCTCGAGCGCGCAGACTTGAAAGCTGTCGAGAAATCGATCGAAAGCGCTTCCGTCGTTTCCGAATGGTTGTTGCCGCACGTTCAGTCAGTTCTGACAGGAATTTTCCACGCCGGCAACGAACAGGTTTATCCCGGCTGGAAAGAACTGGCTCTTCTATCGTCCGGACGTCGATTACATCACCGGTCCTCCATTTCTTGATCCGGCCCGGATGCGCCATCGCGCTCATGTCGATCGAGTACAACCAGACCCGATCAAGACCATCGTCGATTTTCGAAGTCAGCTCGCCGCAGCGCGGCATCGATTTGATTGTGATTCCCGTCCCGACGAAAGCCGGCATGGATGCCGCTAAGTTGTCCTCTCGAGCCGATCAGAGCGTCCCGCTTCAGAATCCTTCTTTCCTGGAGTTCAAAACCCGCTTGGAAAGTGCTGGGATCCGCGTTCTTGATCCTGGTCCGGCGTTGATTCAGCGAAAGACGGCCCTGGCCGGCGCCCCGCTCTATTTGGAGACCGACACTCATTGGCGTCCTGAAACCATGCAGTTTGTTTCAGAGAATCTGGCGACGTGGATTCCATCCAGTCCAACACCAAATAGCACAACACTCCAAATCGTCGACAAGGAGATCACCGGCTTGGGCGACATCTTCAAAATGCTGCGGCTCCCGTCATCACAACGAATTTATGGCCCCGAAAAGATTAGTCTCCAGCAGGTTTCATCAGGCAATGGGGCATGGCGTGCGTCAAACGACGCCGATATTCTTCTCCTCGGCGACAGCTTCTCGAATATTTTTTCGCTGGAAGCTCTTGGCTGGGGCGAATCCAGCCGGGTTCGCGGAACATCTGAGTCGCGCACTTGGAGGGCGACTGTTGGACTGTATTCTCCGCAACAGCGATGGCGCGTTCGCCACTCGAGAAATGCTAGCTCGCGATCTGAGTCGTGGACATGACCGGCTCAAGAACAAGAAGCTTGTCATCTGGGAGTTTGCCGCCCGGGAGTTGGCCTTTGGCGACTGGAAGCTGCTAGATTTGAAACTGCACGAGTCCCCGGCGGCTCAGTTTTTCGTCCCGAAGACTGGGGAACAATTGGTCATCAACGGGACGATCGAAGCAATTTCATCGGTGCCACGTCCGGGCACAGTCCCGTATCGGGATCACATTCTTGCCCTGCATCTGGTCGATGCGAACATCGATGGTCGGTCCGACGGACAAACGCTCCAGTCGCTGGTTTATCTCGAAAGCATGCGAGACAACGTTCTGACTGCCGCGGCCCATTTTCGACCGGGTGACCGGGTCCAATTGCGCATTGCGTCCCTGGACCGAAGTATCAGAAGAACACGAGAAGATGAACCGCAGCGAAATCGACGATCCTGCCATCCAATTAGAAGAACCCTGCTGGGGCGAAACAGTCCAGTGACTGCCAGCGGCGAGCGGCCGCTTGATCGCGCTTAGGCAGAAAATTCTATTTACGCCGTTCATTTGCATTTTGCCCTGCATTATGCTCAATAAGGAGCCGCTCGTCCGCCTTGCGACACCCCGACCGCGAGGCCTGAAACGCTCACCATTATGTTCGCTTATCTTTTTGCCCAAGCGCAGCCGTCACCCGGTGCGGGCCCGGGCTTGGTCAGTATCCTCCCGTTCATTTTTATCTTCGTTATCATGTACTACGTCATGCTCCGGCCCCAAATGAAGCGGCAAAAGGAGCAGACGCGACTGGTTTCGACTCTGAAGACTGGGGATCGGGTTGTTACCTCCTCAGGCATTCACGGCCTGATTTCGAATGTGAAGGATAGCACGGTCATCGTAAAGGTGGCCGACAATGTAAAGATCGAGATGGAAAAAACCGCAGTCACCACTGTGGTAAAAACCGCCGAAAGCTGATTCAATTGTTTCGTGAAAAATCCTGACCCGTCGCCCCTCCTCCAATCCGTTTCCATGATCCTCAATCCACAACAGTCGTTCCAAATAATTTTCTCCTAATGAGTCCGGTTCTCACATTTTTTGTCGGCCTTGCCATCCTAGTCCTTCTTGGATGGTATTTTGCAACCGAGAGCGAGCGACGCAGGCGCCTTATCGGAACAATCCTAACGATTGCCATTACGGTGGTTTGCATTTCATCAATCTATCCGCCATTCGACCAAAAAGGGCCGGACGGTACGGTCATTCGACCGGGCAAGATTCATCTTGGACTGGACCTGCAAGGTGGCACGTCGTTCTTGATTCGGCTTGAACCTGCGGACACCTCGGGATCAAAACGCACCATTACTCCTTCAATGGTTGAACAGGCCATCGAAGCCATCCGGAAACGCGTTGACCAATTTGGGGTTAGCGAACCAATCATTACGCCGCAAGGGAACGACCGCATTCTTGTTCAAATCCCCGGGCTCGATGCCGCCAAGATCCAGGAAGCGCGAGGACAGCTTTCACGAGTGGCTAAGCTCGAATTTCGCATCGTTTATCCCGATAACGGCCAGCGTCTCAGCCGCAATTGATGCGGGGACCGAAGTCATTCCACCTGAGTACAAGATCGAAAGCTACACACCTCACGCCGAGCCGGGTAAGAAGCCTAAAGAAGAGCGGCTTTTAGTGAAGAAAAAGTCGGATCTCGGCGGTGAACACGTAAGCGAAGCCCACGCCGGCTATGGCAATGAAGGCTGGGAGGTTGCTCTCAATTTTGACAGCGAAGGCGCCACCACATTTGGCAAGATCACCGAAGCGCATGTTAACCACCGATTTGCCGTCGTGCTCGATGGCGTAATTCAATCCGCCCCAAATATTCGCGAGCCAATCTATGGTGGCAGCGCCCGCATCTCAGGAAAATTCAGCGAACAAGAGGCGCGCGGCCTCGCCAGTGTGTTGGAGAATCCGCTGCAGACTCCAGTAAAGATCGAGGAAGAACGGCAGGTGTCCGCCAGTCTCGGAAGCGACTCAATCAAGAGCGGTATCCTTTCCGGTATCGTCGGGTTCGCTCTCGTGGTCATCTTCATGATCATTTATTACCGGCTAGTCGGATTGATCGCGAACATTGCTCTCTTCATTAACTGCATCATGGTTGTGGGCGCGCTCGGTATGTTCAACAGCGTCCTGACGCTGCCGGGCATTGCCGGCCTGATTCTCAGCCTCGGTATCGCAGTGGACGCGAACGTCCTGATTTATGAACGCTTGCGAGACGAACTCGCCCAAGGAAAATCACTCAAGAACGCAATCGATACGTCGTATCAGAAAGCTTTCAGCGCGATTTTCGATGCCCACGTCACGCAGTTTCTAACGGCAGCCATCCTTTTCTGGCTGGCCAGTGGCCCGGTAAAGGGCTTCGCCCTCACCCTAACAATCGGCATCGTTGCCTCGATGTTTTCCTCCCTCCTCGTCACCTACATCTGTTTCTCTTTTGCCTTTGCCCACAATTTGTTGAAGCGCGTGACGATGCTCCATCTTATCCGCTCCAAGGGTTTTGATTTCCTGGGACACGCACGGTTTTTTGTTCTCACCTCCGCCGCGCTTGTCGTAATTAGCTTGGTTGCTCTGTTTTTCCGTGGCGAGCACAACCTCGGGGCCGACTTCAAAGGTGGCGATCTTATGGTTCTTTCCGCCAGCCGCCCATTGATGCCTGATGAAGTGCGTCGCGCCCTCGCCGGCACCGGTTTCCAGAACAGCACCATTCAATCCGAGAAGGTTGCCAATCGTGACCTCATCAGCATTCGGTCAGACGCCGGCACTGCCGACCGCATCAAGGCTCCTCTAACAGAGAAGCTGCCGGACGCGGGACTGAATTTCGAACAAACCGATCATGTCGGCTCCGTAGTCGGAAAAGAACTCGCCACCAAGAGCGCTCTCGCACTCGCTCTTGGCATCCTTGGAATTTTTGTTTATGTCAGCTTCCGCTTCGGAACTTCATTCGCCGTTGGTTCACTGATCGCGGTTGGGCACGATCTCATTATCACGCTTGGCATCTTTTCGCTGACCGGCCGCGAGCTTTCTCTCATCATGGTGGCCGCGGTTTTGACCATCGCTGGTTATTCGATCAACGATAAGATTGTTGTGTTCGACCGTATTCGAAGTGGCTTGCGCGATCGTTTGTCAGGCTCAATCGCTGGAATCATGAACACTTCCATCAATGAGACACTGTCACGAACTATTCTGACAGGCGGCACCGTCTTATTGACCGTTTTGGCGCTGTACTTCTTTGGTGGACCGGTGCTAAATGACTTCGCATTCGCGTTCTTGGTCGGGGTAATTGTCGGCACGTATTCGTCGATCTTTATTGCTTCGCCGATCGTTTTATGGTGGGCGCGAGCGAGCGGTGGAGACACCTCGTCGTTAAGACGGGAAGTCACTCAGCAAATCGCAACTGCCTCTGGTCCAGTTGGTTCCTAATCGAGGAGCAACCGGAGGTCGGGCAAAGCGTGATGACAGGATTTTAAGCGTCATGCGCAAAAATAGGCAGAAATCTTCACTTTCCAGCTCGAGAAAGTTATTCACAGTTGACGCTCCCATTACCCCCGCGTAGGCTCCGCATCACCGGACAATCCGGAACAAGTTTTCAAGCGAAGGAAGCGAAGGATTTTATCATGCCAGAAGTTATCGTTCGAAAGGGCGAACCGGTTGACCGGGCGCTAAAACGTCTGAAGAACAAGCTGGACGCCGAAGGCATTCTCGAAGAAGTCCGCCGACTGCGCGCGTTTGAGACCCCTAATCAGAAGATCCGACGTAAGGCCAAGGCAAACGCCAAACGCGGCCGCACGAAGTTCCGTTTTAATCCTTCGTAATCTCGACCGATCCGTATCGGATAAAGGGCTGTTAGGGGAGTAGACCCAACGGGTTACTCGCATTCGCACACGATTCGGAAACCTAAATCGTTGCACGAATAGCCAACCACATTAGAGCCGCGAGCTGTCGCGCGTAGGCTACTGAATCGTGATTTCCAACTCCCGCCGCGATAAACGCGCTTGGTTCCTTGAGCAGGACCTTTCGGGTTTATCTTTGGTGCTCCGCGATATGCTTCCAGGTAATCCATGCACCACTCCCAGACATTCCCAGCCATGTCTTCCATTCCAAACGGGCTGGCGCCAAAGGGAAATGCGCCCACGGGAGAGCTTTCGGGATAACCATCGTCAATCTCTCGATCGCTCCATGCGAATACCGTGTTCTTGTCAGCAAAATTGGCCAGATCTGCCCGTCCTTGATGATTTCCCCATGGATATTTTCGGCCATCCGTGCCACGAGCTGCGTATTCCCATTCCGCTTCAGTCGGCAACCGGTATTTCTTTCGTTCCCTTGCGGAAAGCGACTGACAAAACTTGATTGCATCCAGGCTAGCTGACGTACACGACTGGATGGCGGTCGCCGGCGCCGGGGGCACGCTTTCGAATGTGAGTCGGGTCAAACTGCTCGTATTCGGCGTTTGTAACGGGAAATCGGGACATGTAGAATCGTCCTAACGGTAACCTTGGTGAGCGGACGTTCGTTAGGTGGCGCATCAGGCTCATCGCTTCCCATGATAAATTCGCCCGACGGGAATAAAAATCATCTGGCATTCGAGCGAATTAACAAAATTCGGCAACGGCGTGTTGTCCATCTCGGGGACAACAACCACCGGCTCAGCATTCGGCCGCCTCGGGCTGGAAACCGCTTTGACTGAAGGCGTGTGGAGGAAGCAGCAGTTCCAGGCGGCTGCGCCATTTGCCGCAAACGGTTGATCCGCCATCTTGTCGGCTTCATCAAGGTAGAGATCGATCAGGTCCTCGGCTTCATCGAACTCGATGCCGAGATTCTCCGCCATGTTGACGAACGTATCTCGCGTTTCGTCCGACATTGCGTCGCTGTCGAGGCCGCTCAGGCGCAGCATTCGGAGAAAGTCCTCCTTCGGATCGAGCGATTTCTGCCGGCGGGCCCGCGCTTCCCTCCTCTGTGCATTTGAAGCAGGCGTCGCGGACGAGCCGTTGCCGTTCAACGGCGCCGCCCTGACCGCACCGCTTTCCTTCAACTCAGCCTCGATCATAGGTCGA
This sequence comes from uncultured Verrucomicrobiae bacterium, assembly GCA_963751725.1. Taxonomy (GTDB): domain Bacteria; phylum Verrucomicrobiota; class Verrucomicrobiia; order Chthoniobacterales; family UBA10450; genus AV80. Next base: position 15,280 of record CAVVVQ010000029.1, on the reverse strand, counting down.
CGATCTGCTCCTCGGTCAGTCCCTGTTCTGTTCCAAATCGATAAAGGCTTTTCTCTTCCTCCGGGGTCAAGCACTCCGTCGGCAAGGGCAAAAGTCAGATACTTGTGAAACTCGATGACGGCCTCTCATTGGCCTGCGCTGCCAGCTCGGAATCCAATTGTTTGCGTCGGGCTGGATCAAGCAGCTCGACGCGGGCCTCCGTCAGGTAACGGGATGATTCGTCGAGTCCCGGCCGCAACAATTGCGCGATCGGATTACTCGGTTGATTTTTTAGCGGCAGTTTTTTCTGCCACCACCGCATCAACTCACGGCAATGCTCCTCGATGATCCTCGTTGCTCGGATTGGCGCGCGGATCTAGGCAGAGGCGCTCGTAAAAATTCGGCGACTTGTACTTGCTCCAGCCGTCCCACTTCTGCGGATCGTCCGGAAGCGGTACGGGAAATTGGACCTCGCATTGCATCATTACGTGACGACGATGGCACCCACGCTCGCAGTGGCGCGCTCGACTTCATCGGGCGCCAGGCCGGTATTGCGCTCGATCGTCACGTTCGCCTGGTTGCCGCAAGCATTTACCGCCACCTCGAGAACCTGATTGGCATTGTATTCGTAGGTCAGCTCGACCGGCGAACCCTTCGGCAGGAACGGCGGCAGCTCGACCGCGCAGAGACCAAGCGGTGTGCACTCTTGCGGCACGGTGCTTTCGCCTTCCACGATCCGAACCAGGACACGCCGCATGTTCGCGCTGGCGGTGCCGAATGAATTCTTCGCCGTCGCCGGGATAGGCGTCATCTTTCGGATCATGGGGTAGACGTACTCCTCGAGATGCCCCTCGTCCCAAAGCACCACGCCGAGAGTGTGCGACGTGATGTTGGTCACCTGAATAAGACCGCCTTCGCGCGAGGAAAATTGTTGCCGCGTGTCCTTCCGGCAACGTCTTCACTCCGGAGACCTCTTCTTCGTGCAGCAAGGACAGGATCGCCTGAATCGCGGCGCCGACAGCAACCGCTTCGTCCGGATTCACGTCGTCCACCACCGGAACCGATGAAAGCTGCGAAATCATCTCGCGCACCATCGGCATCCGCGTCATTCCGCCGACGAGGAGGACCTTGTTGATGTCGCTCCAATTCAGTTTGGCTTCCTGCAAGACCATTTCGCAGATCGTTTTGCATTTCTCGACCAGATGCCGGGTCTTGAGTTCGAACTCTTCCCGGGTCAGCTCGACCTTGACGCTTTTCCCGTTGTGATTGTGCACGATCGTCGGTGCGCGGCCGACTCGAGAGCTGAATCTTTGCCGCGAGCGCACGGCTTTGCAGATCCTGATAACTTTGCAGATCGAGCAGCGGATTTTCGCCGTGAGCTCGATCGAATTCCTCCGCGACATGATTGACGATCACATCGTCCCAATCCTTTCCGCCCAGGCGATGATCGCCGTTGGTCGCGAGCATTTCGATTCCCTGCCCCTGGATTCGCATGATCGTGACGTCGAACGTTCCGCCGCCGAGATCGAAAACGAAGACGGTCTGATCTTCGTTCAGTTTGTCGAGACCATACGCCACGGCCGCAGCCGTTGGTTCGTTGATAATTTGGAGGACGTTGAACCCGGCGAGTTGACCCGCCGTAATCGTGGCGGTGCGCTCGGCATCATTGAAATAAGCCGGAACCGTAATCACAGCATCTGTCACCGGCTCTTTCAGATATTTTTCCGCGTCCGCCTTTGAGCTTGCGCAGAATGAGCGCTGACAACTCTTCCGCCGAATAGATCTTCCCGTTGAACTCGCGATGAAATTGCGCCTTCGGCTTGCCCATCTCGCGCTTCACGAAATCGACAATCCGTTCCGCTTCGGCCACGGAATTATTCTTGGCGAGTGTGCCGACGATGACGTTCGCGCCATCGAAGAGAATGACCGACGGCGTGATGCGCTCGTTCTCCGAATTCGGGATAATCTGCGGCTTCCCGTAGACATCGATGTGCGAGACAGCGCAAAAGGTGGTGCCAAGATCAATTCCAACTGCTTTTCTTCGAGTCATATTAGTGGGGTAAGTAAGAGGTGATTCCGCCCCGGGATCAGTTGCAATTTTCATGCCTGATTCCATCGCGAATTCGAGGGCCTTTCCGAGGTGGAAAAGACGCCGAAACGCGGCGCTTAGCCGAAGCGTTTCGCCACCACTTCTTCGGGCCGCAAAACCTGGTCCCGCCAGAGAAACCCGCGTTTCACGCGCATGACGATCCGCCCATCCTCCTCCGCGAACTCCGAAGGCTCGTAACTGACCACGCGATGGAAGGCGCGGTCCACCATCTCCTTCGATTCGATCTCGCTCACTTCCATCCGGTGCAGAATCTCAGTCAGAGAATGAATCGCGTTTTCCAGGTTTTCGCGCCATTGCACGAGCTTGCCGCGCTTTGTCCCACCGCCTTCCACGGCTGTTTGAAGCTGCGAGGAGAGCGCGCTCAAGTCGTCGAACAGGATCAATAGGTCGCGAATAAATGGCTTCTGAAGCGATTCATGCAGGAAATTGTCGCGATACTTGATCAACTCCTGGTGCAGCGAATCGAACAGTTGTTGGTTGACGGTCTCGGTATTGCGGAGCGCAACCATGATGCTCGTCCATTCTCTGGATTCGCTGGCGAAGATCGGCCTGTTCGGTGCCTTCCAATTCGCCGAAGCCGGCGCGCTACCGTCCCATCGAGCTTGAGCAAGCGTCCATTCAGGGCATTGAACTCCTGCAAGATCTGAGCGAACTGAGCGCTGCTCTGTCACCCTCTTTGCCCGCAGCGCCTGCCGGAAAGGTCTTCTCCGCTTCGGCGCTCAACTGCTGCATGGTCGAGGCAAATTCGTCCGTTGGCTTGATTTTCCATTCTTATCCCTTTTCCTCGGCCTGCTCCGGTGAAAAACTTGACGAATTGCACCGACCAAGCCCGGAATGTCGTGGCGGCGGCTTCGATCGCGACCTCGAGACCAGATCACGGGCCGTCTTCGACGTGACAGGCCCAATGCTGGCAACCTTCATTCCCGCCGGCCAAGGCAGATCCAAGCGCCAGAAAATTTTCGACCGTCGATGAGCTGGTAAAAGTGATCAGATCCGCCCCTTCCTCCAACAAGCGTCGGCGCGCGCCACTTTCATCGCGCGTTTCGGGGACCGTGCGGTAGGCGAAACCTTCGTCCACAATAGCTCCCAATGCCGAGAGCTCCTTCGGTAGCAAATCCCGCGCCTTTTCCGCTCGCACCAGGAGAATGCGCAGATTTTCCACGCCTCCTTGCTCTCTGAACCTCGCGCACAACCGATTCCGCCACGAATTCCTCCGGTTGCAGATCGACCTTCAGATGAAACTCCTTGATCCGCTGCGCAGTCGCCGGACCGATCGCCGCAATTCGCGCACCGCCGATCTCGCGCGCGTCGTCGTAGAGTTTGTAAAACATTTCGAAAAACGCCGTGACACCGTTCGGGCTGGTAAACACAATCCAGTCATAAGCATGCGCGTCTTGCACCAGCTCGGCAAATCGCGCGCAGATCAGCTCGGTGGTTCGATCCGAATCGTTGGCAGCTCGATCACGTCCGCGCCGAGCGCCTGCAGTTGCTCGACTCAAGACCCCCGCTTGCGATCGAGTGCGGGTAACGACGATCCGTTTGCCGGAAAGCGGCCGACCTTCAAACCAGCTCAGCTCATTTCGCAACGCCACCACTTCTCCGAAAACCGCCACCGCCGGCGCGGCTAAATCCTCTTTCCGCCACGAGCCGAGCAATATTCTCCAAGGTTTCCGACCAGCGTTTCCTGACGAGCCGGTTGTCGCCCATCGAATCAATGCCACCGGCAAATCGCTCCGCATTCCGTTCGCCAACATTTCGCGCGCGATCGCTTCGATCCTCTCGACGCCCATCAACATCACCTGTGTGCCGCCGAGTTTGGCCAGTGCCGCAAAGTCGATCGAGCTCCCGGATTTCTCCGGATCTTCGTGGCCGGTGAAAAATGTAACGTGCGAATTCTTCCCGCGATGTGTGACCGGAATTCCCGCGTAGGCCGGCCCGGCAATCGCGGACGTAATACCCGGAACCACCACAAACGGCATCTTCGCCGCGGCAAGTGCTTGCGCCTCTTCCGCGCCGCGCCCGAAAACAAACGGATCGCCACCTTTGAGCCGGACAACCTGCTTTCCCGCCCGCGCCTTCTCGACCAAGAGCGCGTTGATTTCATCCTGGGTGAGCGTGTGTGCGCCAGCCTTCTTTCCGGCGTAGATAATTTCGCTGTTCGGGCGGCGCCCATTTCAACATCTCGGGATTGGAAAGATAATCGTAAACAATCACCTCGGCCCGCTCGATGCATTCCTTCGCCCGAAGCGTCACGAGCCCCAGATCACCCGGCCCTGCGCCCACCAGAAAACATTTTCCTGATTTCTTACCTGCCACCGATTGCCTCCAATAATTGAGCTGCGAGTTGTTCGGGATTCGAATCTGGACCTTCGACGCGAGCCGTTCGCGGAATCGGAGTATCGTCCCGAAAAATCTGGCCTCGAATGGTCATGACCCCTGCGCTCAGAGTCGCCAGAACGCCAACTGGTGTTCGACAATCCCCTTCGAGTAATCTCAAAAACTCGCGTTCGGCTCGCAAACATCGCAGGGTTTTTCCGTCATTCACCGGCGCAACCAATTCCCGCGTCACGGCGTCTTCGGAACGAATTTGCATCGCAATCACACCCTGCCCCCCGGCAGGAAGAAACGTTTCCACATCAAGTATCTCCGCAAATCACGCTGCCCCTGGCGCCGCTCGTCGCGGCCTGCGGCGTCGCCGTACCCCAGCTGAGCGGCCGCGGGCTCGGTCACACCGGCGGCACCCTCGACAAGCTCGAGGCGATCCCCGGCTGGCGCGCCACGCTGTCGAACGACGAGATGCTCGGCCAGCTCGAGTCGGTCGGCGCCGTGATCTGTGCGGCCGGCGACGGTCTGGCCCCAGCGGACAAGAAGCTCTATGCGCTGCGCGACGTGACCGGGACGGTGCCCGCGGTCCCGCTGATCGCCTCGTCGATCATGTCGAAGAAGATCGCCGAGGGGACGGGTGCGCTGGTGCTCGACGTGAAGGTCGGCACCGGCGCCTTCATGACGACCGTCGACCAGGCCCGCGAGCTGGCCGAGACCATGGTCGCGCTCGGCCAGGACGCCGGTGTGCACACGGTCGCGCTGCTGACCGACATGTCCACCCCGCTCGGCCTCACCGCCGGCAACGCGATCGAGGTGGCGGAGTCGGTGGAGGTGCTGGCCGGGGGGGTCCGGCCGACGTGGTGGAGCTGACCCTGGCCCTGGCCCGCGAGATGCTGGCTGGCGCGGGTCGCGATGACACCGACCCCGCCGACAAGCTGGCCGACGGCTCGGCCATGGACGCCTGGCGCGCCATGATCAGCGCGCAGGGCGGCGACCCCGGCGCGCCGCTGCCCACGGCCCGTGAGTCGCACGTCGTACCCGCGCCGGCGTCGGGCACGTTGAGTCGGCTGGACGCGATGGCGGTCGGCCTCGCCGCCTGGCGGCTGGGGGCCGGACGCGCGCGCAAGGAGGACGCCGTGCAGGCCGGTGCGGGCGTCGTGTGGCATGCCCGCCCCGGCGACGAGGTGCGCGAGGGGGAGCCGCTGTTCACGCTGCTCACCGACGAGGCCGACCGGTTCGCCCGGGCCCTCGACGCGCTCGACGGCGGGTACGACGTGGGCGACGGTGCGGAGTACACGCCTGAGCCGCTCCTCATCGACCGGGTCGGCTGAGGTCAGGGGAGCAGGAGGACGACCGTCTCGGCGACGCAGGCCGGCTTGGCCTGGCCCTCGATCTCGATGGTGTGGCGCAAGGTGAGCTGCTTGCCGGCCGGGAGGTCGGTGACCTCACCCATCGTCACGTGGTCGCGGATCCGTGATCCGACCCGCACCGGGTGCGGGAAGCGGACCTTGTTCACGCCGTAGTTGAGCTTCGCGCCCGGCGTCTCGAGCGCGAACACCTGGCTACCGAGCATCGGGATCAGCGACAGGGTGAGATAGCCGTGGGCGATGGTGCCGCCGAACGGCCCAGCTGCTGCGCGCTCGACGTCGACATGGATCCACTGGTGGTCGCCGGTGGCGTCGGCGAACCCGTTGACTCGGTCCTGGTCGATCTCCAGCCAGTCACTGGTACCGAGCTCCTGGCCGGTCAGGCCGGCGAGCTCGTCGAGGTTGTCGAGGATGCGCATCAACTGGCTCCTGTCGTCGCGCGGGGGTCTGCGAGGATCGGGGACATGGCCGAACCTAACCCACGCCCGGACGCCGGGTCGGGCCGCCCGAGCCGGGACCAGATCCGCGCGGTCCCGAAGGTGCTCCTCCACGATCACCTCGACGGCGGGTTACGCCCGGCGACGGTGCTCGAGCTCGCCGACCAGATCGGTCACGTCCTCCCCGCGGGCGATGCCGACAGCCTCGGCCGGTGGTTCGCGGAGTCGGCGGACTCCGGCTCCCTGGTGCGGTATCTCGAGACCTTCGACCACACGGTCGCGGTGATGCAGACCGAGGCTGCTATCGAGCGGGTGGCCCGCGAGTGCGTCGCCGACCTGGCGGCCGACGGCGTGGTCTACGCCGAGGTTCGCTACGCCCCCGAGCAGCACGTCACCACCGGGCTCGGCCTCGACCAGGTCGTGGCCGCGGTGCGGTCCGGCTTCGAGGAGGGGATGGTCGACGCGGGCGGCCGGATCGTCGTACGCCAGCTCCTCACCGCGATGCGGCACCAGGCGAGGTCGCGCGAGATCGCCGAGCTCGCCGTGAAGTGGCGCGACGCCGGGGTCGTCGGCTTCGACATCGCCGGGGCCGAGGCGGGCTTCCCCCCGACCCGCCACCTCGACGCGTTCGAGTACCTCCAGCGGCAGAACTTCCATTTCACCATCCACGCCGGTGAGGCCTTCGGCCTGCCGTCGATCTGGGAGGCGATCCAGTGGTGCGGCGCCGACCGGCTCGGGCACGGGGTCCGGATCGTCGACGACATCGCCGTGGACGACGACGGCGTGGCCCACCTCGGCCGGCTCGCGGCGTACGTGAGGGACAAGCGGATCCCCCTCGAGCTCGCCCCGGCGTCCAACGTGCAGACGGGTGCCGCCGCGTCGATCGCCGAGCACCCGATCGGGCTCCTCGCCTCGCTCCGCTTCCGGGTCACGGTCAACACCGACAACCGGCTGATGAGCCAGACCTCGATGACCGCGGAGATGGACGCCCTGTGCGAGGCTTTCGGCTACGACCTCGACGACCTGCGCTGGTTCACGATCAACGCGATGAAATCGTCGTTCCTGCCGTTCGACGAGCGGCTGGCGATCATCGACGGTGTCGTCAAGCCTGGGTACGCCGCGCAGGGCCCTGGCTGACGTCGCTGCTCGGGTGAGGTGGTCGGATACTCGGGTCAATGGGTCATCTGCCCCATTGAGCCAGTACCCGCCTGGCTACTCCCTGGCCGGGCGAGGCCCTCCACAGCCTGACGGGTCACGATCCCGCCGTCCCGCGGCCTCGACCTAGGCTCGCCAGCTGTGATGACCGGACGAGCCGCGGCCCGCGCGCTGTCGGGGGTGGTAGGCAGCGACGAGCAGGCCAGGATCCTGCTGCGCGCGGGTGCGTGCGGATCGACTCACCACCAGGAACGACGCTGGCTTCCGACCGGTCGTGGAGGTCGTCCCTGGGTGATCTGGGACCCGCTGCTGCCGCCGATCCTGAGCTCAGCGCGGAGCTGAGGCCATCGCGGCGATCCGCGCGGCCGCCTCGCGCGGCGACACCGGGGTGCACCCGTGGGCGACCGCGTCGTCGATGACCCGTTGCTGGTCGCGCATCAGGGCCCAGCCGCGTCGTACCAGCACGAGGGGCGGCTTGCGGTGCTCGCGGAGGTCGCGGGTGAGTCGTCGCCAGAAGGTGACGAGCGGGTGCTGGCTCAGGCAGAGGGCAGCGCCGAGCACGTCGTGCTCGGCGCAGGCCGCCACGATCTCCTGGGCGAAGATGCCCTCGGCCATGAAGAGGCGGGCGCCCCCGAGGACGACCTCGTGCGTGCCGCTCGGGCCGTTGCGGCTGATGTCGTAGACCGGAGCCACCGTCCGGCCGGTGGCCGCGAGGTCGCAGATGGCGCGCACCGCGGCGTCCGCGTGCCACGAGCGCGGGTCGTCCCAGTCGACCAGTCCGGAGTTGGCTCCGTGGTCGATCACGGGCAGCGCCGGGTCGTCCCCGCTCCGGTAGAAGTCGTCGAGGCGGAGCACCGGCAACCCGGTCGCGGCCGCGAGTCGCGACTTGCCCACGCCCGAGGGTCCGGCGAGCACGACGACGCGGGCCACGACCGGACGGGGGAGCACCGGGACATTGTGCCGGGTCCAGGGCGGAACGACGCTGGTGGCCGGCGCCGAACCGGTGTTGGTGAGGTCGAGGAAGTAGGGTTCGGCCTCGTGTCGACCCACCGTCCCTCACGAGCCGTCGTGATCTGGCTGATCTCCGCCGCCGTCGCCCTGACCGGGACCCTGGCCGCCACGACGACCGCGGCGTCGGCCCACCAGGTGCACGTGGCGCACACCCTCTTCGGGATGCACGACGGGTCCAGCTCCAAGACCTCGCCAGCGACCTCGTGGTCCTACGCCCACCTCCACGAGGGCGCGGTCCGGCTGTGGGACGTGGGGGTCCAATGGCGCGAGGTCGAGCTCACCCCGGGCCACTACACGTGGACCAAGCTCGACCAGCTCGTCGAGCCAGGCGCAGGCGGCCCACGCCGAGGTCACGATGGTCGTCGCGATGACGCCGTCGTTCTACGCCTCCGACCCGCGGCAGCCACCGCGCAACCTCGCCCACTACCGGAACTTCGTGTCCGCCCTGATGCATCGCTACAAGCTCTTCCACGGCACGCGGGGGATCGCCGACTACCAGGTCTGGAACGAGGTCAACGTCTCGACGTACTGGACCGGGAGCATGCGCCGCCTGGCGCAGCTGAGCAAGACGATGCGCGACGTGCGCAACCGCGTGGACCGCAGGGCGAGGGTGATCGCACCTCCGATGGTCACCCGGCTGCCCTATCAGCAGGCCTGGTTGCAGCAGTACTACCGGACGAGCCTGAACGGCACGAAGGTGTGGCGCTTCTACGACGCGCTGGCCCTGAGCCTCTACCCGCTGCCGAGGTACGGCCGACGCCTCGGCGTTCCCGAGGACAGCATCGCGCTGCTCAACCAGGTCAAGGGCAGGCTGCACCGCGACGGCGTCCCGGGCTCGAAGCCGATCTGGAACACCGAGGTCAACTACGGCCTCCAGAGCGGCAGCAAGGGCGGCACCAGGGCAGCGAGGATCTCCAACGCCCGGCAGGCGGCGAACATCGCGCGGACCTACCTCCTCAACGCTGCGAACGGCGTCAGGCGGGTGTTCTGGTACCGCTACGACCTCGCGCAGACCGCGGGCGGGGGAACGATCGCCAACACCGTGCTGTCACAGCCCCTGAACGCGGCCAAGGCCACGCCTGTGGCCCACGCCTACGTGAGGGTGCAGCAATGGATGCACGGCAGGCTGGTGGGCCCGCGGGGGAAGCGACCCTGCCAGCGGGACCCACGGGGCACCTACACGTGCGTGGTCAGCGACGCGTCGGGCACCCGGCGGATCTACTGGAACCCCTTCCACCGGGCGACCGTCACGCTCGCACCGGGAGCACGCCACGTGCACGGGCTGTTCGGTGGCGGCTCGAAGGTCAAGGGCGGCTCGCGGCTGACCGTCGACTACCGACCGGTGATGGTCGACCGGTAGGCCCGCGTCGGTCGAGCCGGTCGAGACCTCAGACTCCGATCGGGTGCCAGACGGTCTTGGTCTCCAGGAACGCCGTCATCCCGTCCAGGCCGGGCTCCTCGATCCAGTCCGGCTCGGCGGCCGGGGCACGGCGTACGCGCTTGAGGTTCTCCGCGGCGGCCACCTCCAGGGCCGTCGCCTGCTCGGCGTCGCCGGCGAGACCCGCAGGTCGATCGCGTTGACGTCCATGTGCGAGGCCAGGGTCGGCGCGGTGCCGGCCAGGGCGCCGGTCAGCAGGTTGACGACGCCACCGGGGACGTCGGAGGTGGCGAGCACCTCGGCGAAGGTGATGGCCGGCAGCGGGCGCTCCGGCGAGGCGGCGACGACCGTCGTGTTGCCGGTGACGACCACCGGCGCGACCACGCTGACCAGGCCCAGGAGGCTCGAGGCCGCGGGCGCCAGCACCGCCACCACGCCGGTGGGCTCAGGGGTCGAGAGGTTGCAGTACGGGCCGGCGACCGGGTTGGCGTTGCCGACCACCTGGGTGACCTTGTCGGCCCAGCCGGCGTACCAGACGAGACGGTCGATGGCCGCGTCGACGGTCTTGCCGGCGGCCGCCGACGTACCGCCCTCGCCCTGGCGGACGGCGTCGACGAACTGCGGACGCCGGTCCTCCATCACCTCGGCGACGCGGTAGAGCACCTGCCCCCGGTTGTACGCCGTCCTGCCGGACCACCCCGGGAACGCCTTGCGCGCCGCCACGACCGCGTCGCGGGCGTCCTTGCGCGAGGCGAGCGCTGCGTTCGCGACGAAGCGGCCGCGGGCGTCGTTCACCACGTAGCAGCGCCCGACTCCGAGCGGGGAACTCCCCGCCGATGAAGAGCTTGTAGGTCTGCGGACGTCGACGCGTGTCACTTGAGGTAGCCCTCCAGACCGTGGCGGCCGCCCTCGCGGCCGTAGCCCGACTCCTTGCACCCGCCGAACGGGCTGGTCGGGTCGAACTTGTTGAACGTGTTGGCCCACACCACGCCGGCCCGCAGCGCGTTGGCCATCTTGAGGATCCGGGACCCCTTGTCGGTCCAGACCCCGCGGAGAGCCCGTACGGCGTGTCGTTGGCCTTCTCGACCGCCTCCGCAGGCGTCCGGAAGGTCAGCACCGAGAGCACCGGCCCGAAGATCTCCTCGCGGGCGATCCGGTGGGCCTGGGTGACGCCGGTGAAGAGCGTCGGCGGGAACCAGAAGCCGTGGTCGGGCAGCTCGCAGGGCGGCGACCAGCGGCCGGCACCCTCCTGCTCGCCGATGTCGGACAGCTCGCGGATCTTGGCCAGCTGCTCAGCGGAGTTGATCGCACCGATGTCGGTGTTCTTGTCGAGCGGATCGCCGACCCGCAGGGTGGTCATCCGGCGCTTGAGCCGTGCCAGCACGTCGTCCGCGACGCTCTCCTGCACGAGCAGGCGCGAGCCGGCGCAGCAGACGTGACCCTGGTTGAAGAAGATGCCGTTGACGATGCCCTCGACAGCCTGGTCGAGCGGGGCGTCGTCGAAGACGATGTTCGCGGCCTTGCCGCCGAGCTCGAGGGTGACCCGCTTGTCGGTGCCGGCCACGGCCTTGGCGATCGCGCGTCCCACCTCGGTCGAGCCGGTGAACGCCACCTTGTCGATGTCCGCGTGGGAGACCAGCGCGCGGCCGGTGTCGCCGCGCCGGTCACGATGTTCACGACGCCGGCCGGAAGATCGGCCTGCTGGCAGATCTCGGCGAACAGCAGCGCCGTCAGCGGGGTGGTCTCCGCCGGCTTCAGCACCACGGTGTTGCCGCAGGCCAGCGCGGGCGCGATCTTCCAGGCCAGCATCAGCAGCGGGAAGTTCCACGGGATGACCTGGGCCGCCACGCCGAGGACTCTGGGTGCGCGCCGTAGCCCGCAGTACTCCAGCTCGTCGGCCCAGCCGGCGTAGTAGAAGAAGTGGGCCGCGGCGATCGGCACGTCGACGTCGCGGGTCTCCTTGATCGGCTTGCCGTTGTCGATCGACTCCAGCACCGCGAGCTCGCGGCCGCGCTCCTGGATGATCCGGGCGATCCGGAACAGGTACTTGGCACGCTCGCGACCGGGCATCCGCCCCCAGACCCGGCTATGGGCTCGACGGGCGGCCTTCACCGCAGCGTCGATGTCGGCCTCGTCGGCCTCGGCGATCTCCGCCAGGACCTCCTCGGTCGACGGGCTGATCGTCTTGAAGCTGTGACCGTGGCCGTCGACGAACTCGCCGTTCACGAACAGGCCGTACGACGCCTTGATGTCGACGATCCCGCGCGACTCCGGTGCAGGCGCGTAGTCGAACAGGTGCTCTTCTTCGCCATCGCTCAGTCCAGGGTGAAGTAGTCGGGACCGGAGTAGCGGCCGGTCCGCATCTTGGTGCGCCGCATCAACAGGTCGTTGAGCAACGTGGAAGCCCCGAAGCGGAACCATTCGGGGTCGAGCCAGTCGGGACCGGCGACCTCGTTGACCATCACGAGGACTTGATGGCGTCCTTGCTGGTGCGGATGCCGCCTGCGGGCTTCACCCCGATCATCTGCCCGGTCTGCTCACGGAAGTCTCGCACCGCCTCGAGCATGACCAGTGTCACCGGCAGCGTGGCAGCGGGCTGCACCTTGCCGGTGGAGGTCTTGATGAAGTGGGCGCCGGCCATCATCGCCAGCCAGCTGACGCGACGTACGTTGTCGTAGGTCTGCAGCTCACCGGTCTCGAAGATCACCTTCAGGTGGGCCGCACCCGCACGCCTCCCGCACCGCCACGATCTCGTCGTGCACCTGCTGGTAGCGGCCCGCCAGGAAGGCGCCACGGTCGATCACCATGTCGATCTCGTCGGCACCCGCCGCGACCGCGTCGCGCGTGTCGGCGAGCTTGACGTCCAGCGCGGCCCGGCCGCTCGGGAACGCCGTCGCGACCGACGCGACGTGAATGCCACCAGCGCCCAGGACCTCCTTGGCGATGGCGACCATGTCCGGGTAGACGCAGACAGCGGCGGCGGACGGGCAGGACGGGTCCGCAGGGTCGGGCCGCATCGCCTTGGCGGCGAGCGCCCGCACCTTGCCGGGGTGTCCTGCCCCTCGAGGGTGGTGAGGTCGACCATCCGGATCGCCAGGTCGATGGCGTAGGCCTTCGCGGTGGTCTTGATCGAGCGGGTCCCGAGGGCCGCCGCACGGGCCTCGGCGCCCACCTGGTCGACTCCGGGCAGGCCGTGGAGGAAGCGCCGCAACGAGGCCTCGGAGGCGGTGATGTCGGCCCAATCGTTACCCGGGCCGGCCGCTGCCGTGGCTGTGCTGGTCATCTCGCCAGCATAGAGTTGTGGACCCTGGACGAGGAATCCGAGTCCGCGCCGATCGCGAGGTGATCACCCGATGTCCGAGAAGGTCAAGACCTTCCATGCCACCAGCGGGCGCGTGACCGGAGTGATCGGCCTGGTGATGTGCGCGGGAGTTGCCGCGCTCTTCGTCTTCACCGAGCCCCCGGCCGTGGCGGTGGCCGGCGTTCTCGGGTGTGCGTTCGTCGGCGTGCTCACCTGGGCGGCCTGCTCGACCCCGCATCGCGGCGACCACCGAGGAGCTGTTGATGTGGACCCTCGTTCAGAAGGTGGCCATTCCGCTGGCCTCGATCGACACGGTGCTCGTCCGTCGCTACCTCGTGGTGCGCGCCGGGCGGTGTCCGTACATCTGCCCGGCCATCGGCCGGTCGCTTCGGCAGACCGCGCGCACCGAGCTCAAGTGGCAGGGGAGCTCCCAGATGATCGCGCCGGGATGCAGGTGAACGACGAGCGGATCGCGGCCCAGATCGACGTCAAGGACACCAAGGAGCTCGCCTACGCCGACTTCGTGGAGACCGAATCGTCCGCCTGGCCGACGCCGACCGGCTCCGCCGTGGCATCGGCGCGCGGTCGGAGGAGGAGTACGAGCTCGGTGCCCAGGTCCGACGCCAGTGGGCCCGGCTCGAGATCGGCGCGTTGGTCGTGCTCGGCGTCGCGTTCGTCATCTCGCTGTTCATGCTCTGAGTCTCGACTTCGCTCGACCAACCGGGCGCAGCTAGATGCCGGCGGCGGCCTTGATGTCGTCACGCAGGGCGTCGAGCCGCGCGGCCGCCGAGATGCGGGCGGCGTCGACCCCGGTCGCGGGGTCCACCGGTACGACGACCTCGAGGTAGCACTTGAGCTTGGGCTCCGTACCGCTCGGCCGCACCACCACGCGCGCGCCGCGGGCGAGCCGATAGCGCAGCCCCTCGGTCGGAGGGAGGCCGCCATCGCCCGCGGCGAGGTCGTCGATCGACTCCACGGCCAGGCCGCCGAGGCTCGCGGGCGGACCGGTGCGCAGCCGCTCCATCGCCGCGGCGATCCGCCCGAGGTCGGTCACCCGCACCGACAGCTGGTCGGTGGCGTGCAGGCCGTGTGCGAGCGCGAGGTCGTCGAGCACGTCGACCAGGCCGCGGCCCCGGGCCTTCTCCTCGGCCGCGAGCTCGCAGAGCAGCAGCAGTGCCGAGACGCCGTCCTTGTCCTTCACGTGCTCGGGGTCCACGCAGTATCCGAGGGCCTCCTCGTAGCCGAAGACGAGGCCGTCGACCTTGCTGATCCACTTGAAGCCGGTGAGGGTCTCCGTGAAGGGCTGGCCCGCCGCGGCCGCCATCTTGCCGAGCAGGCTCGAGGAGACGATCGAGCACGCGTAGGTGCCCCGGTGGCCGGTGGTGAGCAGATGGTGGGCGAGCAGCGCGCCGACCTCGTCGCCGCGGAGCATCCGCCACCCGTGGGCGTCCGGCACGGCGGCGGCGCAGCGGTCGGCGTCCGGGTCGTTGGCGACCACCAGATCGACGCCGCGCCGCGCGGCCAGCGCGGTCGCCAGGTCCATCGCGCCGGGCTCCTCGGGGTTGGGGAACGCCACGGTCGGGAAGTCGGGATCGGGCTGCTCCTGCTGCTCCACGACGAACGGCGCCTCGAAGCCCGCGGTCTCCAGCACCTGGACGACCGAGGTGCCTCCTACGCCGTGCAGTGGCGTGTAGACCAGCCGGAGGTCGCGGGGACCGTCGCCGGCCAGCCCGGCCACCGTGTCGAGGTAGCTGTCGATGACGTCCTCCGCGAGGGTCCGCCAGCCACCGGTGCGTGGCACCTCGGCGAGCGGCCCGACCCCCGCGATGCAAGCGGCGATCTCGCCGTCGGCGGAGGCACGATCTGGCTGCCGTCGCCGAGGTAGACCTTGTAGCCGTTGTCGCGAGGCGGGTTGTGGCTGGCCGTCACCATGACGCCGGCGACGCACCCCAGCTCCCGGATCGCGAACGCGAGCAGAGGCGTGGGCAGGGGCCGCGGCAGCACCAGGGCCTGCAGCCCTGCACCGGTCATCACGTCGGCGGTGTCGCGGGCGAAGACGTCGGAGTTGTGGCGGGCGTCGTAGCCGATCACCACCGACGCGTGGCGGTCGGCCCCCTGGTCCTTGAGGTACGCCGCGAGCCCGGCCGCCGCGCGGATCACGACCACCCGGTTCATCCGGTTGGAGCCCGCGCCCAGCTCGCCGCGCAGACCCGCGGT
>CAVVVQ010000028.1:0-143783 GCA_963751725.1 uncultured Verrucomicrobiae bacterium | reverse complement strand
ATGAAACTCACCGAGCCGAGCTTGCCGAGCTCGTGCGCGTCGATGAACACGCGGCGCTCCTTGATGCGGAAGCCGTCGCCGGCCTGCCGCAGCATGTAGCGGTAGCCGCCGACATATTCGCGGATGCGCTCGTAGCGGCGGAAGCGGTAGCAGACGAAATTCGCCGCGACCGTGATCAGATCGCCCTCGACGCCGACGATGCGCACGTTGCGAGATCATGCGCCGCGTGCGCGACTTCGGATATTCGGCGTGGCAATTGGGATCGTTGATGCGGATCACGCGCTGGCGGATGCGCTCGCGGTCGTCGGCGACGAGGAACAGCGTCGTGCGGTGGCCGCCTTCGAGCTGGTCGTTGGGCGGCACGTAATAGGTGGCGTCGTCGGTGAGCAGCGCCTCCCATTCGTCGAGCTTCCATTCGTCGAGCAGCGCCGCCTCGTGGTAGAGGAAATCCTCCACCTCGGCGCGCGTTACCACGGTCCGCGTCGCGACCGTCATGCCGGCCGCCCCCCATCAGCTCGTTCCAGCGCCGCCAGAAGATGCGCAGGTGATGCTCGTCGCTGTTGAGCTGCTCGCCGTCCTTGCCCATGCCGCGCGACATTTCCGACCAGCGGTCCTCGGCCCAGTTGGCGAGCCCCTGCTGCACCAGTTCCAGCGCCTCGACGTCGTCGGGCGTGGCGAAGCCGCCGGGGCCGTAGAAGGTGAGGAACGCGTCGAGCCGGCGCGCACGCGCGCTCTCGCCCTCCTCGACCGGGCCGAGCGCCCAGGCGGTGACGTGCATCTTGTCGGGGCCCTGCGGGATAGAACGTGCGCACCGTCACCGAGGAGCCGTCGTTGATCACGAGGTTGGGGAAGATCACGAGATTGCGGTTGGTGTCGGCGACGCGGTCGGCGCGCTCCTCGCCGAGCCGCGCCACCAGCTCGCGCGCGGATGTCGTCGATCTCGGCCTTCGCCGCCTCGCCGTAGAGCGGAATCCACTTGGCCACCGGCCGGCCGCGGAAATTGACGTTGTCGGTGGTGAAATGGCCGTTGCCGAGCTCGACCGCGAGCCCGTGCGTCGGCAGCACCAGGCCCGCCTCCTTCGGCGGCGGCTCGATCTTGACGCCGGAATTGGCCATGAAATTGAGCCAGGTCGAATGCGTCGACGGCAGGTGATAGTCGTCGACGCTGTTCTCGACCATCAGCTTCCAGTTGGCGGCGACGTCGTATTCCTGCACGCCGGCGATGATCTCCATCTGCCCGGACGGCGACTGGTCGATGACGAGATCGATGTAGTCCTTGGCGCCGGCGAGATAGTCGGCGAGCGGCTGCGCGTCCGCGTCGAGGTTCATGAACCAGAAGCCGCGATACTCCTCGAACCGCGCCGGCCGCTTGCAGCCCGAAGGACGACTTGTCGAAGCTCTCCGCATAGGCGTCGTCGCCCGGCACGCCGCACGAGCGCGCCGTCGTTGCCATAGGTCCAGCCGTGATAGATGCACTGGAAGCGGCGCGCGATTGCCCTCGCGCTCGGTGCAGACGATCGCGCCGCGATGGCGGCAGGTGTTGAACAGGCAGTGGATCTCGCCCTTCTGGTCGCGGCAGAAGATCACCGGCCGGCCGGCGACCTTGCGGGAGCGGAAATCGCCCGGCTTCTTCAGCTCGGAAGCGTGGCCGACATAGATCCAGCAGCGGCCGAAGATGCGCGCCATCTCCTGGCGCAGGATCTCGTCGGAGACCAGGACCTCGCGGTCGAGCAGGAAGGTCTTTCGCTCGCGATCGTCGATGATGTAGGAGCGTGCGGACATTTTGGCGCTCTCGTTGGTGGCCCAGACATGCGAAGCCTAACCTATATGCTCGGCCGAAACGCGGTCAATTCGTCCCCCTTTGCCGCGCATCCCTCTTGCACTTTTCGGCGTGCCGCTAAAGCACGGGATCGTCACCCTTGCGACGGGAAGCCATCAGAAGCCATGGCCGAAACCCAAGTCTGCGCCGCCGCCGATGTGCCGGAAAACGGCGTCATCAGTCGCGAGGTCGGCGATGAGCTGGTCGCGATCTACAATATCGAGGGCACCTATTACGCGACCGAGGCGCGCTGCACCCACGGTCTCGCCGATCTCGCCGACGGCACGCTCCAGGGCGACGAGATCGAGTGCAGCTTCCACTTCGGCGCGTTCAACGTGAAGACCGGCAAGCCGACGCAGCCGCCCTGCTTCATCGCGCTCAAGACCTTCAAGACCGAGGTCCGCGACGGCCAGGTTTTCGTGGATATGGATGTGCCGGCGGCAACCGCGGCCTGAGGCAGGTCAGCTCCCGTGCGCTTGACCTGACTTGGCGAAGAGCGTGTTGGCGTGCCGGAGTGCCTTGAACTCGATTTCATTGCCTGACGGGTCGAGCACCATCATCAGTCCTTCTTCTTTCGGGCCGCCCTCATCGCGGATTTTTGGCTCCGCGTAAAAATTGGCTCCGGCACGCTTGAGCTTGTCGGCGAGCGCGTGCCATTCGTCCCAACCCACGATGACACCGAAGTGACGCTTGAGGATTTTCTTGCCCTCGATGGTTTTCTGTTGGAAGTCGGCATCTTCACCGGTGGTCAAATGGGTAACAATATGATGGCCGAAAAAATCGAAATCGCATGACGTGGGATTGCCGCTGCGGCGCCCTTCGGCGCAGCCGAGGAGACCGCCGTAAAACGCGCGCGTCGCCTCGATGTCGAGGACGGTGAAGGCGTGGTGGAAGATCGGTCTCGTCTGTTCGCTCACGGTATCACTCCTCTATGCGGCCCGTCATTTCGAATTCAACGCAGCGTGGTAACGGGCGATCACGCCCGGCGCGGTGTAGGCAATTCGCGTCATGATCTTCGCAATTTCATCACCCGACAATGGGCTGATGTCGAGCTGCATGCTCTTTGCCTCCTGCAGGTATTCGGGGTCCTTCTGGGTCGCCATGAAGGCCTGCTTGAGGATTGCTGCCCGATCGGCCGGAATGCCCGGCGGCGCGATGAACGGACGCGCCATTTCGAAGGGGATGTCCACCAGCTCGATCAACGCCTTGTCGTCGGGAGTCGTGACCAATTCCCGCGCCGTCGGCACGTTCGGTAAACCGGCCAAGCGGGCCTCGCGGCCGAACTGCAGCAGGCAGCGCAGCTTTCCCTCTTTCAACCAATCGCCCATCACCTTCTGAACCGTGGAATAGGTGATGGCACGTCCCTCGATCTCACCGCGTTCCATGGCGAGCGTCAGCGCCGGGCTGGTGCGATAGCCGCGCACGAGCTGGAGGTTGAGCCGGAACACATCGCGCGCGATCAGCACGACGTCGGTCTCCGATCCGCCTTCCGCCGAACCTCCAAAGATCGCAGGCCGCTCCGATGTCTGCAGACCCTCGATGTTGTTGACCCCGGCGTCGCTGCGGATCATCAGGCAGAAAGCATCGTCCTCATAGCGAGAGGAGGTGCCAAGCCATGTGAAGTTTTCCGGTTTGAACCTTGCGGCCGGATTGCCAAGCACCGGCTGGATCGGGTTGTCGCGCGCCATAAGGCCGATGGAAAGTCCGTCGCGCGCCACGGTCGCGTACATGGCATTCGCCATCAGCATGCCGCTGGCGCCGGGCTGGTTCTTGACGACAAAATTCGGCTGACCGGGAATATGTTTGCCCATGTGACGGGCGAGCAGACGGGCATACTGATCATAACCGCCGCCGACATTGTTGCCGACGATCAGATTGATGGATTTGCCCTGATAGAAGTCCTCGGCCGCAGCCGGGCCGGTCGCGGCGAGCATGCAGGCAAAACCGAAAAGCCTGGACACCCACCGCATTGTCACGGCCCCTCTAATTTGAATTCGAGGGCAAAATTTCCGCGATGCCGACGGCGCTCAGCCCGCTCATCGCCATGGCGATGTTGGCGTCGCGCGTCGGCATCATGTGACGCACGATGCCGCCGCCGCCCGGGATCAGCCAGCTCTGGAATTGCTCCGTCTTGGGATCGAAACGAACCAGCGTATTCGGGCGCAGATTCGATTCGACATAATAGATGGCGTCGTTGATCACCGTCATGCCGTAGGGCTGCGCGAGTTGCCCGCCCGGGCCCTGCCATGACTTGACCTCGCCGGTCTTCGGGTCGAAGCGCGAGAGCTTGCCGTTCGACCAGTCGCCGTACCAGATCATGTCGTCGGAGGTGACGCCCAAGCGGCGGATGCGGGTCTTGCTCTCCGGCAGCACGAACTCCTTCACTTCCATCGTGTCGGGATCGACGGTCGCGATCTTGTTCGAGCCGAAATAGCTGTACCAGGGCCGGCGGCCGTCCGAGAGGAAGCGCAGCGCGTACGGCTGCTGGCCGGATGCGCCAGCCGGCTGCACGAGCTTGAACTCGCCGGTCTTGGGATCGAAGCGGCCCATATAGCCGCCGTTCTGCACGCTGAACCAGAGGATGCCGTCCTTGTCGAACAGCGGCGTGTGCGGATCGCGCGCCTTCGGATCGGGGAGCGGATAGGTCTTGACCTCGCCGGTCTTCGGATCGAGCCGGCCGATGTGACCGCCCCAATTGCCGGCGTACCAGATGAAGCCCTCCTTGTCGTTGATCAGCCCGTGCGGGCCGGAATGCGGCGGCAGCGGAAATTCCTTCATCTCGCCGGTCGCGGGATCGAGCCGGCCCAGCACGTTGGCGAACTGTCCTGACCACCACAGCGTGCCGTCCGGCATCGCCAGCGGATCGTGCGGCCGCGAGCCCGGCGTCGGCGTCGGCCATTGCTTGAACTTGATGTTGACCGAGCCTGGCAGCACCACCGGCTGCGGCCGCGGCTTGCCGGGGAAATTGGCGTTGAGATAATCCCTGACTGATCGGCTTCTCGCCTGATTGATCGGCGCACCAGCCGACTTCATCATGTTGACGACGTTCTGCCATTCCTGCGGCGAATAGTTCGAGTTCACGACCCGGCGCAAATCGTGACAGCCGATGCAGCGCTCCTGCACCAACTGCTTGGCGCTGCCATCCGGCAAGGCGAAGCCGCCGGGTTCGCCGGAGGCCTGACCCGACGTCTGCGCCGCGGCCGGAACGACGGCAAACGCTGCCGTAAGCAGGACTGAAAGAGAAAAGAATTTCGTCATGATGCCACCTTTGGCTCGATCGAATTTTCGGCTCAGCTCGTACTGACGAACTTGCGCACATGCGCTATCAGCGCATCGGGCGCCATGCGCGCCACGTCGTGCTGCGAATCCACCGTCTCCTGCTTGATCTGCGGATAGTCGCGCGTCAGCCGTTCAACAGTGGCCGGCGGATAGCGGTCCGAGCGCAGGCCGCGCACCAGCAGCGTCGGAATCTTCACCATCGCGAGCTCCGCCCACATCTCGCGCACCGGCCGGCGCGGCAGCGCGGCACTCTCGCCGACCGGCTTGCGGTTGCCGTGATCGGGATCGCGCTTGAGCATGTACCCGTTATCGACTTTGACGAGAGCGAGCTGCGCGCGTTCGCGATCGAGTCCGAAGCGCGGCGGATTGTTCAACTTGGCGAAGCGTTCCATAGCCGCCTCGACCGAGGGGAACACCATCGGCGGATTGCCGACCGAACTGCCGCTGCGCGCACCTTCCTCGCGATTCATCTGGCTGTCGACCAGCACCAGCTTGGCAATCCGCTCGGGAAAATTGACCGCTGCGGCGATCACCGTCGGCCCGGCTCCGGAATGCCCCATGACAATGAATTTGTCCCATTTCACGGCGCCAGCGACTGCCAGCATGTCGTCCAGCATGGCGTCGAGCGAATAATCCTTGCTCGGACTCCAGGTGGACTCGCCCATGCCCCGGCGATCGGGCGTAACGACTTCGCGATCGCTCGCCAGTGCGCTGGCGACGCCGGCCCAATCATATGAAGTCGTAATAATTGGTGCCGTGCAAAATCATGATCGGCGTGGCGCCGGGCGTCCCGAACGCGCGATAGAACAGCGACACGTCGCCCGAATTCACGTGTCCGGCGCGTTGCTCAACTGCCATGGCAAACCTCCCTGGCGGCGGCTCAGCCGCCGTTCTTTATTGGCCCGCACCATAGCAACACCAGGGTCCATCCCCAACCGGGGGGAGGCCCAAATCCACGACGATCCCTGGGAAAACGTAGGCCGGAAACGTCTGGTAGGACTCGCCTGTGATTTAAACCCGAACTAATCTGTCTCCCGCAGACGGCCTCGAGGAGGCCGGCTGTCAACAACCATGGATGTCAACCGATTGGTGCTCGCGCAAAGACGTGAGAACCGCAATGGAGGGGAAGCGACCATGCAACGTACGTCTCTATCTCTGCCGCCGTGCTGATGTCTGTCACCGCCGCGATGGCGCGTGATGACCTTAAGGGATCGTACGGCTTCACCGGTACCGCCGCATGTCTGGTGGCGCCGGGTCACGTGGGGGATGCGAACACTCCGCCCCCGCTGCCCAATCCAACTCCCGGAGTGGCACTGGCGAATTCGGGCTTTAACGCCAATCTGCAGCCCAACGACTCTCTACCGGCGCCTGCATCGCCCTCGCAAAATTTCTCTCGTTCCTTTTCCGTCGAGGGAATTCGGACGTTCAACGGCGACGGCACCGGAACCGTCAAGGCTACGGCCGTGGGAATCACTGTTCGTCCGACACCGGGGCCGAATGGATTTCCCCATTTCCCACCCTCCGCGAACTCTGCGGATTTCAGTTTCTCGTTCACTTATACGGTCAATGGTGACGGCAGCTGGACGAGCGACATGGTGCCGGCGACTCTCTCCGAAACCTTTACAGCTGGCCCGCGCACCGGCCAGACCGCCACGGTCGATGCCCTTCCGCAGCTCACGGGGATGATTTCGCAGGACGGCAAGACGTTGATCGCTGCAGACGCCGAGCCGGCGGTCGAAACCCACCGCTACTCAAACGGCGATGTCTGGCCGGAAATCTGTCATCGCTCGCGGGTTTTCATCGGAATCAAGGACTGATGGCGGCACTGCTCGGGCAGTTTTGCTGAACAGAACAATACGATCGGCTGTCGCAAGACGGCCGATCGTATCCGGTAATGACGGATGACAAGACCATTCAGCGCGCGACGCTGCATCAATACCAACGTTCGATCGCTTTAGCGACGGCGCTTAGTTGCAGCCTCGCAACTGTCGCCTATGCGGATGTCCAGATCGAAGGCACGGCGGCTGCGGTTCGGGTCACCACAAGCCAAGATACAATCGCCGATGTGCTGTCGGCATTTGCCTCGCCGTTCAATGTAAAATACCGCAGCGCCGTTCCGCTCAACGCTACTGCCAATGCCAGTTATTCAGGCTCGTTCGGACAGGTGATTTCGCGTCTGCTCGACGGCTACAACTACGTCATCAAAAAGGATCAGGCCACGACCGCGATCATCGTTCTCGGCAAGCGCGGCGAGGCCGCGATCCCGCCCAAAGCCTCTCCGGCCAAAGGCATCTTGTCGCGATGGCGATGAAGCCGTGAGCCATCATCGAGGTGGGATGGCCGGCAATCTCACTCAGTGCAGCCGCGGCGCCTTCAGGAACTTGCAGCAATACGGGTTCTGTTAGCCGCTGAACTTCGCGTTTACGTATTGCTAACTCCGGCATTGACCTCTCCAAGCAGCCGGACGCACTCCAGCGAATTAAGGAAGAGGCGGAGAAGGCCAAGATCGCCCTTTCTTCAGTCCAGGAATACGAAATCAATCTGCCGTTCATTACTGCGGATGCGAGTGGCCCGAAACACATTCAAAAGAAACTGACGCGCTCGAAACTCGAGCAGCTAACCGACCCCCTTTTCCAGCGGACGGTTAAGCCGGTCAAAGATTGCCTGGGCGACGCTAAGCTTTCGGAAAAAGACATCAACGAGCTGGTGTTAGTCGGCGGCATGACACGTATGCCGAAGGTTATCGAGACTGCGCGGCAGCTGATTGGGAAAGAACCACACAAAGGGGTGAACCCGGATGAAGTGGTCGCGATCGGCGCGGCGATTCAGGGCGGCGTGCTCAAGGGCGACGTCAAAGACGTTCTCCTGCTCGATGTGACGCCATTGACGCTGGCCATCGAAACTGCGGGTGGCGTGGCTACACCGATGATTTCACGCAACACCACGATTCCAACCCGGAAGTCGCAAATCTTTTCGACCTACAGCGACAGCCAACCGGGCGTGGAAATCAAAGTATTACAAGGTGAACGACCGCTTTCACGGGATAATAAGAACCTCGGGACATTCCATCTGGACGGTATTCCGCCGGCCCCGCGCGGCACACCGCAGATTGAAGTTACTTTCGACATCGACGCGAACGGCATTCTGCACGTCTCGGCCAAGGATTTGGGCACCGGCAAGGAGCAAAAAATCTCCATCACCGGCAGCTCGGGCTTGAGCAAGGAAGAAGTCGAGCGGATGCAGCGCGACGCGGAATCTCATGCTGAGGAGGATAAGAAAGCGAAGGAAGCGATTGAGATCAAGAACAACGCGGACACGCTGGCCTATCAAAGTGAGAAGCAATTAAAAGATCTTGGCGACAAGGTTCCGGAAGCTAAACGGAAACAGGTCGAGGACGCGATCAAAGCGGTTCGGGATGCGATCGAAGCGAATGACACCGACGCGATGAAGCGGACCTATGATGATTTGCAGAACAAGTTCCAGGAAGTCAGCGCGGAACTCTACAAACAAGCGGCCGCCAGCAGCGGCGCCACGCCAGGTCCCGAACCAGGCCCCGCCGGTTCCCACGCTCAACCGCAGGACGAAGGTCCGCGTAAGGATCAGGGAGACGTCGTCGATGCAGAATTTGAAGTGGTCGACGAAGAAAAGAAAAAATAACGACTCGATCAGTCAGCCCCCATTACAAAAACAGATAAATCAAACCAACAACACCAACACCAAACATCATGAAAACAGATCCTAACGCTCCAGCCTTTCCAAAAAAAGGGGACGACCCGGCTTCATCCGGTCTGACCAAACGCGAGTACTTCGCGATTCGGATGGCGATAGGGCTGCTCAGCGCGGGGGACAAGGGAACAAATTCCGTCGCCGGTCGGGCAGTCAGATACGCCGATGAACTTATCGACGTCTTGCAACAACGTCAGCAACCCGCCAGTGCGGGCGATCAGAACTAACAACCAAACAAATTTGCCGGTTTCCCAAGGACAACTCCCAGGGGGCCGGTAACAACCAAAAAGCAAAAGGAGTAATCACACATGTCAATTAACGTAAGACCTCTCGGAGATCGCGTGCTCGTGCAACCAATCGAAGAGAAGGAAGTCAAGAAGGGCGGCATCATCATTCCAGATACCGCCAAGGAAAAGCCACAGGAGGGAAAAGTCGTCGCCCTCGGCACCGGTAAGGTGAATGAAGAAGGCAACAAGGTCGAGTTCACCGTCAAAAAAGGCGACAAAGTGCTCATCTCAAAATACGGCGGCACCGAAATCAAAGTGGACGGTGAATCCTACTTGATCATGCGGGAAGACGATATCCTCGGAATCATCGGCTAATTAAAAATAAGTCTCTGCACTTACACTTTAACTTTGTTCGCCCGAAATGGCGCGAGAGCAGGTTAAGGGGTGAGTGCAGACAAGGAAAAACTCTCAACTAAGAAATTAAGAAAAACCTATGGCAGCTAAACAATTACAATTCGACGAAAATGCGCGGCATGCGCTCCTTCGCGGCATCGAGAAACTCTCGCGTGCTGTGAAAGCGACCCTCGGACCGAGCGGACGCAATGTCATTCTCGACAAGAAATTCGGCAGCCCCACGATCACCAAAGACGGTGTGACGGTGGCCAAGGAAATCGAACTCGAAGATGCTTACGAAAACATGGGCGCCCAGCTCGTGCGCGAAGTCGCTTCCAAGACTTCGGATATCGCAGGTGACGGGACGACCACAGCAACCGTTCTGGCCGAGTCCATCTATAAGGAAGGACTCCGCAACGTTACCGCCGGCGCGAACCCGACTTCGCTTCAGCGCGGAATCAACAAGGCCGTGGAAGCCATCGTGACTGAACTCGCTAAAATCTCGAAGAAGGTCAGTGACCGGACCGAGATCGCGCAGGTCGCGACTGTTTCCGCAAACTGGGATCGCACAATCGGCGAGATCATTGCGGACGCGATGGACAAGGTAGGCAAGGATGGAACGATCACGGTTGAAGAAGCCAAATCGATCGAGACCAGCCTCGACGTCGTCGAAGGCATGCAGTTCGATAAGGGCTATCTCTCGCCCTACTTCGTGACCAACGCAGAGGCGATGGAAGTTGTTCTCGATAACCCTTACATCCTGATCCACGAGAAAAAAATCTCGAGCCTGAAGGACATGCTCCCGATGCTCGAGAAAGTCGCGAAAGCTGGTCGGCCATTGCTGATCATCGCGGAAGACGTGGAAGGCGAAGCTCTCGCTACTTTGGTGGTGAACAAACTTCGCGGAACCCTCCAGGTCGCAGCGGTCAAGGCTCCCGGATTCGGTGATCGTCGCAAGGCGATGCTTGAGGACCTCGCAATCCTGACTGGCGGTCAGTGCATCACGGAAGATCTCGGCATCAAGCTCGAGAACGTGAAGCTCGAAGAGCTCGGACGCGCAAAACGCGTTACGATCGACAAAGAAAACACGACCGTGGTTGAAGGCGAAGGCAAGAAGTCTGACATCCAAGGCCGGGTTAGCCAGATCCGTCGCCAGATTGAGGAGACCACTTCCGATTACGATCGCGAAAAACTTCAGGAACGTTTGGCGAAACTCGCCGGTGGCGTGGCCGTGATTAACGTCGGCGCCGCGACCGAAACCGAGATGAAAGAGAAGAAAGCTCGCGTTGAAGATGCGTTGCACGCAACTCGCGCAGCGGTTGAAGAAGGCATCGTCCCTGGTGGCGGCGTCGCTTTGATCCGTGCGCAGCGGGCTCTCGACAAACTCAACCTCGAAGGCGACGAGAAAGTCGGCGTCCAAATCATTCGTCGCGCGGTTGAAGAGCCACTTCGTCAGCTCGCTGATAACGCGGGCCAGGAAGGCGCGCTCATCGTGCAGGAAGTGAAGAAGCGCAAAGGTAACGAAGGCTACAACGTCGCGACCGGAGAATACGAAGATCTGGTCAAAGCGGGCGTAGTCGATCCTACCAAGGTCACACGTAGCGCGTTGCAAAACGCCGCGTCGATCAGTGGTCTGTTGCTTACCACCGAAGCGTTGGTGACGGAATTGCCGGAGAAAGAAAAAGCTCCAGCAATGCCACCAGGCGCCGGAATGGGCGGCATGGATTACTAAGCCGAACATCATTATTTGAATTCCAGCAGCCGGGCTCGCAAGGGCCCGGCTGTTTTGTTTCTCGCGATAACTAACAAGCCTTGTTATGGTCACGAGTGGAGTGGCGCTTCTGGGAAGCGCCCGGTGAGTTGACTTCGATCGACGTTAGGCGACGAATCTCTCAGTCACGTCCATCTCAGGGCGCTTCTCAGAAGCGCCACTACAACACGACCCGACCCCCGGCACCTATCGCTACAGCCCGATCAAGACCCCGATAGCCTTTACCATGGGCGGACCAGTGACTACGGAACTACGGGTAAAGGAAAAACCGATGGATGATGTGTTGTCACATTTTCTCGGCAAAGGAACCGTGCTTAAAGGTCCCATTCCAGGCTACCCGAGTTTCCCGCCGTGGACAGTTTCTAAAGATTTTGCTTCAGTTTCCGTTCCAGGTCTGACATACCCTCCGGCTTCAGATGAATGGCACCGTCGCAGACCTAATGGTCGGGCTTAAGGCGAAAAATCCTTCGGAACCCGAATTTCACCAAGCAGTCCAGGAAGTCGCTGAATCGCTTTGGCCGGTGCTTGATCAGCACCCGCATTATCGAAAAGCGAAAGTCTTAGAACGAATCATCGAGCCCGAGCGGGTAATCATGTTCCGGGTGCCATGGCAGGACGATACCGGCGAACTGCATGTTAATCGCGGGTTCCGCATTCAGATGAACAGCGCGATCGGACCGTACAAAGGCGGTCTCCGGTTTCATCCGTCAGTTAACCTCGGCGTTCTGAAATTCCTGGCTTTCGAACAAGTATTCAAAAATGCGCTGACCACACTTCCAATGGGTGGCGGCAAAGGTGGCTGCGACTTTGACCCGAAAGGGAAAAGCGACAGTGAAGTGATGCGATTTTGTCAGGCCTTCATGTGCGAACTGTTCCGACACATTGGCCCGGACACAGATGTTCCTGCTGGCGACATCGGAGTCGGCTCCCGCGAGATCGGGTTCCTTTTCGGGATGTACAAGAAAATGCGGAATGAATTCACTGGGGTCATGACCGGAAAAGGTCTGACCTGGGGTGGCTCGGTTATTCGCCCGGAAGCAACCGGCTATGGCGCAGTCTATTTCGCCGCCGAAATGCTCAAGACGCGTAAGGAAGAATTGAAAGACAAGATCGCGCTTGTTTCCGGCAGCGGCAACGTCTCGCAATATACCGTTGAGAAACTTATTACCCTCGGCGCGAAGCCGGTGACGCTCTCTGATTCGACCGGTTACATCTACGATGAAGCCGGAATCACAACCGAAAAACTCGCGTTCGTGATGGACCTGAAAAATGTCCGGCGCGGACGCATCTCTGAATACGCAGAGAAATACAAGGGCGTCGTATTCACGCCATTCAATCCGAAGCTGGATCACAATCCGCTCTGGAATCATAAGGCAGATTGCGCGTTCCCGAGTGCGACCCAGAACGAAATCAACGGCAAAGACGCGGCCAACTTGTTGCGCAACGGAATTTACGTCGTGTCGGAAGGCGCAAACATGCCGACCACTCCAGATGGCGTGACTCAATTCGTCGATGCAAAGATTCTGTTCGGACCCGGAAAAGCCGCAAACGCAGGCGGTGTCGCTACTTCAGGACTGGAAATGGCTCAAAACAGTATGCGCATTTCGTGGACCCGCGAAGAAGTCGATAACCGTCTCTACGACATCATGAAGAAGATTCACGACGTCTGTCATCGGACCGCTGAGAAATACGGAACGCCAGGGAACTACGTGAACGGTGCCAACATTGCTGGATTCCTTAAAGTCGCTGACGCGATGATGGACCAGGGATTGGTGTAGCATTCGCAGTTGTAGTGGCGCTTCTGCGCAGCGCCTCAGGAGTTGACTTCTCTCGGTCGCCCAATCTGTGGGTCTCGTCGATATCAGGGCGCTTCAAGGAGCGCCACTACAATCACGACCCGCGCAAAACAGAATTCGATGTGGTAAGATGTTGATTCGGTGGTGATGTGCGCCGCCAAAACGAATCGGCTATGAGCCAACCGCGCTTCTCAAAACCGTTTCTTGCATGGGGCGCGACGCTACTGGTGTTAGCAACGCTCGCCACCGTCATCTGGGCAGTCGCGCCTAACTATGCACAGGTCAGAGCCGGTCGAACCGATGCCGGCTATCTCGAATCGGGCGATTGTCGGAAATGTCACCTGGACAATTACTCCACCTGGCGAGCCACGTTCCATCGGACCATGACTCAGGAAGTCGGTTCGGAAAGTGTTCTCGGTGATTTCGAACGCAACAACACGATCACCTACCAAGGAATCAAAGCAGAGATGGTCAAGGAAGACGGTCGTTACTGGATGAAATTGACCGGCGCAGCAGGGGACAAACAACAGCTGGAGATTGTTCGCACCGTCGGTTCACGACGAATCCAACAGTATCTCACCAAGAACGGTGACACCTGGGTGCGACTCCCAATTGCCTACGACCTGGTTCAAAAGCGCTGGATGCATCTCAACGGATCGTTCTTTTTCCCTGATGGCACTGATTACAAGAAGCACGTCGCGGAATGGAATATTAACTGTGTTTTTTGCCATAACGTGAAAGCGCAACCGCACCGCGACTGGATTGACCGGTCATGGAACACCGAGGTAGCGGAGTTGGGTATCGCCTGCGGAGCGTGTCACGGCCCGGCGGGAGAACACGCGGAACACGCGCTTTCTCCCGTTACCCGATACCGCTGGCATCTGAACGATTCGACCGCTCCTCCAACTTCAGTTGTTAACCCGGCGAAACTTGATTCCGATCGGTCGGCCATGATTTGCGGACATTGCCATGGCCAACGAATTCCCGATCCGCCACATCTGATTCGCACCATGATGCGAGCCGACCCTTATGACGCCGGCAAAAATCTGCGCGAGTTTTATAAACCAATTCAACGGGACGACAAAGTGGGCGACTTCAGTTATGCCTCTCGTTTTTGGAAAGATGGTTCGCCCCGCCTAACGGCTTACGAGTACCAAGGTTTGCTTCGTTCGAAATGTTTCCAAGCCGGTACGCCAGGGAAACGTCTCACCTGCATTTCCTGTCACGAAATGCATGGCGGCGATCCGCGTGGCCAGTTGACCGAGAAAATGAAAACGAACGCAGCCTGCACTCAGTGTCATGAGAAATACAGCACACCGGCGCAATTGACCGAACACACAAAACACAAAGGCGAATCCGCCGGAAGCCTCTGTTACAACTGCCATATGCCATCAATTGTCTATGGCATCATGTCCGCACATCGAACCCATGACATCACGATCCCGCAGCCAGATGAAACGGTCCGTTTTCAAAAACCGAACGCCTGCAATCAGTGTCATCTCGATTGGTCAGTGAATCGCACGATCGCAGAAGCGCAACGGCTCTGGCCTAAGGCCTACGCAGAAACGAAACCGGGAGGTCCGGCATTTGATGAACCTGAAGGACAACGCGCGTTGTTCGGAGGGGACGCCGTTATGCGCGCGTTGACTGCGGCCGCGATGACGCCCGCAACCGATGCAACTGCTCCGCTTCTGTTGGAAGCAATGCAGGATAAATATCCAATTATTCGTTACTTTGCCGCCAACGCGCTTGCGGCGCAGCATCCGGACCTGCCGAAACCCGATTACCTCGCACCGGCATCAGCACGCAATTCAACACTACAAAGCTGGTATCCACTTTGGTCGTCCGAAGGATATCGAAGCCGCACGCGAAGCTCACCAACGACTCAGTGCTCAGCAAACCGAGACCGATGTCGAGGTAGGGGAATAACAGGAAGGCGGGTCATCCCGCCTGCCGAAGACAGCGAGGGAGTGGAAGAGCCACGGATTAATACAGATTAAACACGGATTTGTCACCTTCGAACTCCACGGCTCAAATCCAGGATCCGTGTTTAATCCGTGTCAATCCGTGGCCAGAAACTACGAACGAAGCAGACACTTCCGTTTTCAGCTTGAGCTAAACCGCAACGCCTGACGCAACCGGACCGGCAATTGCGGAAGATTGCGCCGCTCGATCAGATACGTAATGATCCCGGCGAGTTCCTTGTAAACATAATTCTTGTTTACCGCACCCTGAAGATATTGTTCACCGCTGCTGCCACCGGTTCCAATCCGGGTACCGATCATTCGCCTAACCATTTGCAAATGACGATAACGAAAATTGCCTAACTGTTCGTCGATCTCGATCAGGCTGTTTAGAAGTGCGAACGGCAAGCGGAAAAGCGGTTCGTCCCGGTAAAGCATGATGAAAAGTGCGGCGCGAAGCGAGGCCGGTGAAAAGTCGCCGGCACCAGTTTTGAAAAATGTGTCATCGAACTTGTTGAGCAGATCCTCTTTTTCATCGCGATCCGACAAACTGGTTTCATAAAGGTTGCGATACTGAGTCCAGAACCGGTGTTCGGTTAAGTTTGCTTTGGCCTTCTCTTCACCCTGTTCGCCAGTCCATTCCTTCCAAAACGATTCCTGGAAGAACGGCATTCGAACGAGCCACTGCTCGACCAACTGCAGAAGTGTCGTGGTTTTCTCCGCATCCACGATTGTCTGATAATCGGCTTTATTGAAGCCCCCCATCTCCGTGTGCTTGTAGTAATCAGGCCGAAACCGGTGTTCCATCCGCAAACCGAGCGTGGCTTCGATCTGGCGGAACTGCGTGCTTTGAAAACCGGATGCGCCTTCGAGAGACGAACGGAAATCAAGGAAATCGAGCGGGGTCATTGTTTCGAGCACATCGACTTGGTGATTCAACAGTTTCCAGATCTCGACGACTCGTTTTAGGCGGTGAACCAGGACATTCATGTCCGGGCCATTGTCATCAGCGGATGGCTGTTTCAGGACTTCACAACAGGCGAGCAGTTCGTGGATGATCTGTTTGAACCAGAGTTCGTAGGTTTGGTGAACGATGATGAAAAGCATCTCATCGTGCGCATGGAGTTTGCCTTCGATCATGCTGACCGGCGCCTGCAAGCCGAGGAGCTGATCGACCGCGAGATAACTGCCGTAGTAGGCCGGTTTCTTTTCGCTATTAAACGGACATTCCACCTCCGCACTGTCATCCATCGGCGGGAGGGAAGTCAATTACCTCTCCCGATTTCAGTTGAAGCATCATCCTCTTAAATTCTGTTAATCCTGTTAATCCTGTCTAATTTGCCGCTACCTTCGAGCAATGAGCAAATACCCGAAAAGCCCCACGGAAATGACCGGAGGCATGATGTATTTCCCGCGGATGCTCGACAAAATTCGCATGCAGGCTCGAGGTGAGCTCGCTCAGGATTATCAGACGCATCTCGGCAGCGCCAGAAGGGCAGATGGCGCCTGCACAAATTTCCTGCGAGTAGATTATGAAAAGCTCCGGGATCGTGTTCTCGCAGGCGGCAGTGACGAAGAAATCTTGGAATGGTGTTACGAGAATGGACGCCGGTTAAACGCAGGAGATCTCCGGGTCTGGAACGGCTTTTTCTCAAAGCTAGGCTGGAATGATTTTATGACGCCACTGCTGGAAGAACAGAAAAAGGAAAACGGAGTAACTCACCGCACCGATATCGTCACTATCGTGGATTTGATTGAACTCGACGAGGGTCGCCGAAGCTGACAAGACCGATCGCCTCATGAAGCGGAATCTCATAACCCTGGCCATCGGATGGTTGTTGTCTGGCCCAACCGCTCTATGCCCGGACCTATCGAGAAGTACCTGAGTTAGCCAAGTGTTTTCAGGAGAACAAACTCGCCGGAACTTTTGTCCTCTTCGACGTTGAGAAAGACACGATGCTGGTCTGGAACAAAGACCGCGCGCAGCAGCGATTCATCCCGGCTTCGACCTTCAAGATTGCCAACGCACTCATCGGTTTGAACACCGGCGCGGTAAAAGACGTCGACGAAATCCTGCCCTATGGCGGGAAACCGCAGCGGATCAAGGAATGGGAACACGACATGAGTCTGCGCGACGGAATCAAGATTTCCAACGTGGCAATCTTTCAGGAACTTGCTCGACGGATCGGACTCGACCGGATGCGAGATGGGGTATCGAAGCTCGGCTACGGAAATCGCGAGATCGGTTCTGTGGTTGACCGTTTCTGGCTGGAAGGCCCGCTTATGATTTCTGCGGTGGAACAAACCGAATTTCTAAGCCGACTGGTCAACGGATCTTTGCCGGTCAAACCCGAAGCGATTCGCGCAGTCAAAGAGATCACGCTGATTGAGAAGACCGATGCCTTTGAGTTGCATGCCAAGACAGGCTGGTGGGTTGGATCAACGCCACCGGAGATCGGATGGTGGGTCGGTTGGGTCGAGCGAGACGGGAAAACTTATCCTTTCGCTCTCAATATCGATATCCTGAATAACGATGACGCCAACAAACGTATTTCGATTGGACGCGATTGCCTGAAAGCGTTAGGCAAATTGTAGAACACGATCTCGTCCGCGTTTCACCCGATCACCGAATGAAATTATCACTTGAAGGTGTCGGGAAAAAATACCCGAGAGGCGTTTGGGGCTTAAGAGAGTTTTCGCTCGAAACCGGGCCCGGTATCCTTGGGCTACTCGGGCCGAACGGCGCAGGCAAATCAACCATGATGCGCATTTTGGCCACCATCACCAAGCCTACTGAAGGAAAGGTAACCTGGAACGACGTGGATATTGTCAGATCGCCTAACAGTGTTCGCACCGTCCTCGGATATCTTCCGCAGGATTTTGGCGTGTATCCAAATTTGAACGCGGTCGAGTTCCTTGAGTATCTTGCCGCGGCGAAAGGCCTTAATCGAAAAACGGCCCGGCATCGGATTGAAGAATTGCTCTCTCTGGTCAACCTGCTCGATGCGCGGAAGCGGCCTCTGGGCGGTTATTCCGGTGGAATGAAACAACGCGTCGGCATTGCGCAAGCCCTGCTGAACGATCCGAAGCTGCTCATTGTCGATGAACCAACCGCGGGGCTTGATCCGGAAGAACGCGTTCGATTTCGCAATCTGCTTTCAGAATTGTCCGGCGAACGAATTGTCATTCTTTCAACTCACATCGTTTCCGATGTCGAGGCCTGCGCGTCAATGATTGCGCTGATCGCCCGAGGCCGACTTGTTGTGCATGCAACTGCCGAGGAACTCCTTAAATCGGTCGATGGCAAAGTCTGGGAAAAAGTCGTGCAAAGCGCCGATCTGCCGGAGTTGCGCAAGAAATTCCTGACCAGCAGCACAATGCATCGAGCCGACGGCGTGCATCTTCGGATTGTCTCGGACGAGCCACCGGGAACCGATGCCGTCGGACAATCCGCTACGCTCGAAGATGCGTATCTCTGGTGGATCGCGCGCCAGAAAGAGGACGTGGCATGAAACAACTGCGTTCGCTCTATCATTTGGCCAGGGCGGATTTCCTGGAGCGGACGCGAAGTTACGGTTTTCTGGTCACACTGGGCCTGACTCTTTACGTTGCCTGCCTTTTCATTCCACCTAACCATTCGTCGTACGCCACGATGCAGATCGACGGACATCGCGGTGTCTATAACTCCGCTTATCTCGGCGCTCTAATCGCATTGTTGATTTCTCCGTTTCTTTCGCTGGCCGGCTTTTACTTGGTTAAGAACGCAATCGATCGCGACATTCGGACCGGCGTCGGACAAATCCTGGCTGCGACGTCTGTCAGTAAACCGCTTTATACTGTCGGGAAATCGCTCAGTAACTTCGCCGTGCTCACGGTGTTGGTCGCAATCATGGGGTTGGCTGCCGCAGGCATGCAGTTCGTCCGAGGAGAGGACTTAACTTTCCATCCCGGACCGCTCATCGCCCCGCTTCTCTACATTTCGTTGCCGGTCATGGCGGTTGTGGCCAGCGTTGCCATTGTTTTTGAAGCGATTCCTTTTCTCCGAGGCGGACTCGGTAATGTCATTTATTTTTTTCTCTGGTCAGCTGCACTGAGCTCACGAGTTGGCCGGAGCGGAGGCACGGGCCATGCCGGGTATGACGATCTCTTTGGCCTCGGCGTCCTGGTACCTTCCATCACCGCTGCCTGCGAATCGACGTTTCCCGGAGCGTCCAAGACAAGCTTCAGCATGGGCATCAATATTAAAAGCGCCGGACAATCCTGGGACCTAACCACTTTCCAATGGAACGGAATGGAGTTGTCTCGCGAAATTATTCTTGGTCGGCTTTTCTGGTTAGGCGTGGCGCTGGTTCTGGCTTTGTTGGCCGCGATTTTCTTCAGAAGATTCGATCCGGCTCGCGAACACGCAAAGGGTTCCTCCAGGAAACTTCTGAAACGGGATGTCTCAAGCGACGACGCTGTTCTGCCCGTTCCCGCGCACTCCATTTCGCTTCAGCCGTTGTCCACGAAACCTCGGTTCAGTTTTCTCTTCATGGTTCTGGCGGAACTTCGACTCGCCCTGCATGGGATTAGTCTCTGGTGGTACTTGGTCGCAGCCGGCTTGATCGCCGCGGGCTTGTTCAGTCCGGTCTCGGTCTCTCGCGGTGTGCTGGTCTTTGCCTGGATTTGGCCGTTGCTGATCTGGAGTGGGATGGGAACACGAGAACGACGCTGGCGAACCGATCAGGTGGTGTTTTCGGCCGCGTACCCTCTTTGGCGGCAATTGCCAGCCTGCTGGCTGGCTGGTGTTATCATCACGATGCTGACTGGAGGCGGCACCGGTGTACGACTGTTGATCGCCGGTGACCAATTGGGTCTTATCGCGTGGATTATCGGGGCCTTATTCATTCCAACCATGGCCCTGGGCCTCGGCGTCTGGAGTGGCTCCGGCAAACTGTTCGAGGTCGTTTACCTGCTGCTTTGGTACTTGGGACCAGCGAATCGGGTCGCTGATATCGATTTCATGGGAGTGGTCGGATCGCTCTTGCCGCCGAGGACGCCGATGCTCTTTTTCGCGGCCACAATTGGCCTGGCAATAGTTGCGGTAGCGGGCAGAAAACGGCAACTCTCGAGCTAGGTGCGGATCTTCCTTGAAGAACTCCAAATAACGCTAGGGAGATTCTACGCAATTGTGCTAGGATCTTGCGCTTGAAGCGTTTATTTCTCGTTTTTCCACTCGTTATGGCGAGTCTCGGCGTCGCCGCCTTTGTCGCCACCTTGCCCGCAGCCCCCGCGGCGCCCACCGCCTCGATTCACGTGACTCAGCACCATAATAATGCGACACGCGACGGTCTCTATGTTGATCCAGTCTTCACGACCGCAGCCGCAGCCAACCTGATCCGCGATCTGGGATTCAACGGCACAATCGTCGGCAACGTTTACGCACAACCACTTTACATCGAAGACGGTCCAAGCGGCCCGATGGTCATTGCGGTGACCGAGTCTAACAACGTCTATGCGCTCAATGCCACGACTGGAGCAATCATTTGGCAACGGAATGTCGGCACCCCGCAGTCCAGCCTCGGCAACATCAGTCCGGTCGGAATTACCGGAACGCCGGTCGTCGACGTGGCGTCACGTTCTCTCTTTTTCGATGCGGTGATCAGTGGTCCTAATAATCTGATTTTCTCGCTGAACGTCGATACCGGTGCGACCAACGCCGGATGGCCGGTGGATGTAAACGCATCCGTCCCCGGCTTTAGCTCCTCCATTCAAAGCGAACGAGGCGCGCTCGGTATCATGGGCTCGATCGTTTACGTCCCATACGGCGGTTATTTTGGAGACGCCGGTAATTATCACGGCCGGGTTGTCGGAGTGCAAATAAGCAATCCCGCAAGCATCTCAAAATTGGGCAACCATAGCGACAAAGGCGGGGGCCTGGGCGCCGGGTGGTGTTGCGAATGACGGCACGAATGTTTTTGTTACGACAGGAAATGCGAGCGGGGCTGTGACGTGGGGTGGAAATGAAGCTATTATTCGCCTCCAAGCAGGTCCGATTTTCAGCGGGTTAACGACTGATTATTGGGCGCCAACAAACTGGTCATCGCTCGATAGCAGCGACGCTGATCTCGGCGGTTCCGGGCCAATCTTGGTGGACGTGCCAGGCGCGACTCCATCCGCTTTGGTTGTGGCTTTGGGTAAGGATAGCAAAGCGTACGTAGTGGATCGTAACAATTTGGGAGGTGTCGGCGCACCACTTGCCACAGCCACATTCTCCGGGGTCATTATTCAGGCTGCCGCCACTTACAAAACAGGCGTGGGCACTTATGTCGTGTTTCGTCCAACGACGGGAACACTGACCGCTTTCAAAATCACGGCGACCAATCCACCAACCATCGCAACAGGCTGGAGCATCAGTTCCAGTGGTCGAACATCACCATTTGTCACATCCAGTGATGGCACCAATGACATGATCGTCTGGGCGGCAGGATCAGATGGACGTTTACGCGGTTACAATGGCGATACCGGCGCGTTGATTTACGGCGGTGGCGGAGCCAATGAATTGATGGCCGGAATTCGCAGCTTCAACACCGGCATCGTTGCACGTGGTCGTGTCTATTACGCCAGCGCGATAACAAAGTTTACGCTTTCATTGCGGGCCCAACTCCGACCCCCGGTCCAACTCCAACGCCTAGTCCAACTCCGACCCCAACACCGACTCCCACACCGACACCGACTCCAACTCCTACACCCACGCCGACGCCAATTCCTTTGGTCGCAACGGTGTCGCTTCCAATCGCAACAATTGATCCTGCCGTGACCAATTTCACCCAACCAGTCGTTACCTCAACAATCAATCCCAACGATGGTTTGGTCGGATTCGAAGGCGATTTCACCTTTGATTCGTCGATCGTTACGTTCCAAAATCCGGTTGTCTCCGCCGCCGGGCTAACCGACACAAACTGGAACGTGTCCGGCAATATTCTGTCGGGGGCCGGACCGATCCGAACAATTCGAGTCTCTGCTTTTTCGAATGATTTCACCCCGCTCTCGGGCTCCGGGGACGTTGTACCAACTT
This sequence comes from uncultured Verrucomicrobiae bacterium, assembly GCA_963751725.1. Lineage (GTDB taxonomy): Bacteria > Verrucomicrobiota > Verrucomicrobiia > Chthoniobacterales > UBA10450 > AV80. Next base: position 121,751 of record CAVVVQ010000028.1, on the reverse strand, counting down.
AATATGATTCGGGTCAGCAGCACTCCTGGCGCAACGACGCCGTTGGCTTGGGCGCCGTCGAACCCATTCTTCTTTATCGACTCGAACCTGAATACGAATTACCCCGGCAGCACACCGTCCGGCAGTATCACAATCCAAGGGTTGGTTAATATCTCCGGCACCCTGACTTATTGTTCGAATCCGATACCGGGCCCTGTTTCCGGCGTGACCATGACTTTGACCGGCACTTCGAGCGGTTCAACGCTCTCCGACGGTTCTGGCAATTATCAGTTCTTATCACTCGCGTCCGGTGGAAATTATACCGTCACGCCGAGTAAGACCGGCCTTACCCCGGGCGCCGATGGTATCAATACAGTGGATGTAATTGCGACCCAACGGCACTTCCTCGCCATCAATCTTCTCACTGGATGTCGGCTGACGGCAGCGGACGTCAATGGGATCAACGATGTTGATACCGTGGACGTTATCGCCATTCAGCGATTCTTCCTGGCGCAGTCCACTGGCATTGCAAATGTCGGGAAATACAAGTTCAACCCTGCCACTCGGTCCTATACAGGGATCGGGACAAATCAGACCGGACAAAATTACGATACGTTAATCTTTGGCGACGTTGCTGCTCCATTTGGCAATCGCGGAATGCCCCCTTCAACCGACGCGTCAACCCGGCCGAAAACGGTTTCCTCGAAATGAGCGGCCCTAATGAAAAAAGCTCGACATTCGTGAGTTTCTGCTTCAAGAATATTGTTGGTTAACTTAACCCGGGATAAAACATGAAAAGGTTCTCTATTACATTGTTTGCGATTACGGCTTGTGCGCTGGCCGGCGGCTTGGTGGTTCACGCGCAATCAAATGACAGCGCAGGATATCGCGATCTCCCAGCAACCGTGGCCAAGGTCGCATTGCCAGATGTCGCGCTTGATCAATCGAATACCAATTTCACCGCGCCGGTTATCACCACGGCCATCGACGCAAAAACCAAACTGGTGGGATTTCAGGGTGACTTCACTTTCGATGAAAGAGTCGTGACCTTCCAAGATACCCCGGTTCAAAAAGCTGGCATCACCGCAGGAAATTGGAATGTTTCTGGCAATGTTCTTCCTGGAAACGGACCGATCCGCACATTGCGCGTATCGGCGTTCTCAACCGATTTCGCTTCGCTTTCAGGATCTGGAACGTTGTTCGAGTTGCGATTGGCAAAAGTGAACAAGGCTGATCACAATACCCAATTCGCATGGGCGGCAGCACCGGATCATTTCTTTTTCATCGACGCGGATCTCAACACCCAAAAGCCAGCCGCTGCGCCATCAGGCGGAGCGAATCTGACTGGCGCGAAGCAGAAGTAGTAGCAATCGCGGAAATCGGGTTGTTGTAGCCACAGCCCTGTGGGCCGTCGGGTATCTGTTATCAGTTTAACATCCGCAGAGGCGCGGCTTCGAGTCGCTCCTCCCAGCCAGGCGATTTGGAATCGCACAAGGAACGGCGAGTTGCAGTCGCCGCCCACAATATTCGGTGATTTTCAAATCACTGCACGTTCCGCCGAGGGCCGATCCACCTTCGCACATAGGACGGTGGCCCCTACAACACCCTCTGCCCCTATGAATTGCATTGGACATTTTTCGGCTCTCAGCGTAACTTCCCGCTCGACATTGGTGCCCATTTCTGTTAGCCCTCCCCGACACAGATACTAGAGTAAACTCAGGCACCACTTTCGAGGTAAAGCGTTCGCGTTCCTAGCATTAGTGCGTCGCGGAACAGTGCTTGCTTAATCAGCGAAAAAAAATGACTCCAAGGAAGACAACGGAATAGCCATTATGAAAATTGCGCGCGGTGTTCCGATCTTAGTCTCCGTTATGGTTAGTCTATTCGCCATTAGCGCGATGTTCTCAACCACCGCGTTCGCGCAGTCCGTCAATGTGACGCAGCATCATAATAATCTCTCGCGAGATGGGCTCTTCATCGATGCTGCTTTCACAAATTCCGCGTCCGCTAGTTTGGCGCGCGATACGAACTTTACCGGGACAATTTCAGGCAACGTTTACGCTCAACCACTCTACATCGAAAATGGACCTGGTGGCGTCGCGATGGTCATCGCGGTGACTGAATCGAATAATGTTTACGCGCTGAATGCTTCCACCGGCGCAGTGATCTGGCAGCGAAACGTCGGCACAGCCATTTCATCGGGATTGCCCTGCGGCAACATATCGCCGGTAGGTATCACTGGCACGCCAGTCGTTAATCTCGCGACGCGGGCGCTCTTCTTCGACGCTGAAGTCAATTCGGGCGGCACGTTTAAGCACATGATTTATTCCCTGAACGTCGACACCGGTGCGATCAATACTGGTTGGCCCGTTGATGTCGCCGCGCGAATCTCCGGGTTTGATTCTTCTGCGCAAAGTGAACGTGGAGCGCTCACGGTGGTCGGCAACAGTGTCTACGTTCCTTACGGCGGTCGTTTCGGCGATTGCGGAAGTTATCGTGGCCGGGTTGTAGGCGTCCAAATGAGTAATCCGTCGAGCGTTACGGGTTGGGCCACGGGATCATCGCAGGCGGGGGTATGGGCGCCGGGTGGTATCGCGAGCGACGGAACCAATATTTATGTAACAACGGGCAATGGCTCGGGCACCAGTTGGGCTGGGAATGAAGCGGTTGTTCGTTTACAACCGGGCCCTTCCTTCAGCGGATCCACGACCGATTATTGGGCGCCGACTAACTGGCAGTCTCTCGATTCCGGTGACACGGATCTCGGCGGTTCGGGGCCGATCGTGGTGGACGTCCCCGGAGCCAATCCTTCTGCTTTGGTGGTTGCGCTTGGAAAAGATCACAATGCCTACCTGGTCAATCGCAATAGCCTTGGCGGCGTCCGTTCGGCAGTAGCAACGGCAAGTGTTGGGAGCAGCACGGTCATTAACGCTGCGGCTTCCTATCGGACTAGTTCTGGCACCTATGTCGTGCTTCGGCCAGCCACCGGGACACTCACCGCCTTTAAGATTACAGCAACAAATCCGCCAACCATCACCACTGGTTGGAGCGTCAGCTCCAGTGGTCGAACCTCACCGTTTGTTACCTCTACCGATGGCCTAACCAATGCCATTGTCTGGGCCGCTGGCTCCGACAACCGACTCCGCGGCTATAATGGCGACACTGGCGCTGTGATTTTCGCGGGCGGCGGCACTAACGACGTAATGGCCGGCACCCGTAGTTTCAATACCGGTATCGCCGCCCGTGGCCGAATCTATTACGCGACGGACAACAAGGTTTATGCGTTTTCGCTTCCGACCTCGTCAACGCCGACTCCGACTCCAGCACCGACCGCAACACCAAGTCCAACCCTCCCGCCAACGCCGACTCCAACTCCAACGCACACGCCGACGCCTCCGCCAACGCCGACTCCAACTCCAACGCACACACCGACGCCTCCGCCAACCCCGACTCCGACTCCAACGCACACACCGACTCCAACACCAACGCCAACGCCAACTCCAACTCCGACGCCGACACCGACTCCGACGCCGACGCCGACGCCGACGCCGACACCGACTCCGACTCCGACGCCAACCCCAACCCCAACACACACCCCAACACCAACGCCGACCCCATCGCCAACTCCAACCCCGACACCAACTCCGACGCCGACGCCAACTCCAACCCCATCGCCAACTCCGACGCCAACGCCAACGCCGACTCCAACTCCAACCCCAACGCCAACTCCGACTCCAACCCCAACGCCAACTCCGACACCGACTCAAACACCAACCCCATCGCCGACTCCTATTCCCCCCGTGGCCGTTTCGCTCCCGGACGATTTTCTCGACACTTCTTTTCCGCCTAACAATATATTCATCAAGCCAATCACCACGACCTTTATCGACCCCAGCCTCGGCTACGTCGGCTTCCAGGGTGATTTCATTTTTGATTCCGCTGTCGTTAGCTTCTCTCCACCAGGAGCTGTTCCTGCCGGTTTGACGGCCCAGAATTGGAGCGTCTCCGCCAACATCCTCAATAACGGACCAGGTACGATGCGAACCCTACGCATTTCGGCTTTCGCCCTTGATTTCACCGGGCTCCAAGGCTCCGGAATTTTGTGCAACCTGAAGATGCTTCGAGTTAGCAATAACCCCGGCGCAAGCACTTCCCTCAATTGGCAAGAGCCGCCGAACAATCTCGCGTTTATTGATATGAACCTGGAATCTTATCCGGCGATTCAAAACAATGGGCACATCTCAATTACTGGGCCGTCGCCAACGCCAGTTCCAACGCCGATGCCGACACCAACAGTCACACCACCACCAACTGCCACACCCGCTCCTTCGCCAACCGGCACGCCCGGCCCGACCGCGACACCAACGCCGATACCAATCAGCATTTCGGGTAGCGTAACTTATTGTTCCTCGTCCAGTTCTGTTTCGATTCCCGTTCCGAACGCGACGCTCGTCGTTACCGGTGAACACAACACGTCTGCTATCACGGACGCTTCCGGCAGTTACACGCTCTCATTGCTCCCAGCTGGGTCGACCTACGTTGTTACCCCAACTAAGCCTGATCTAACGCCCGGATCCGGCGGCGTTACCACTTCTGATCTCGTCGCCGTCCAACGGCATTTCCTTCAAATTGCGCTCCTTGCCCGGTGCCGATTGAAAGCGGCGGATGTAACCGGCGACAACCTCGTCAATACCGTCGACAGCATAGCCATTCAGCGATTCTATCTCGGAATCTCAACCGGGACCTTCAATGTTGGAAAATACAGGTTCACACCTGTGAATCGGAGTTATTCCGGAATCATGGGGAATCTGATTGGCCAGAACTATGATGCTTTCGTTTATGGCGACGTTACTGCCCCATTTGTTGAGGGCACGGAAAACAAAGCCAAATCCACGACGGAATAGGGTAGGCGATCCCGCCCTGGAAGCTCGCGAAGAGAGCTATCGGCCTCGCAAGAAAAGCTGTCGAACGGTAAGACGCACTCACCCTAGGCTACCATTGAGCCGCTCCTCTGACCTAAGCCCGGAGAAGCAAGTCCCTCGAACCCAACAATTCCTGTTTCGCATTGGTTTTACCTGAGGAACAGTGCTTTCTTGTCGGGCGGAAAATTGGCCCCAGAAAAAGGATCTTCACTATGAAAAAGACTGTCCTCATTTGCACGTTTATCGCGAGTTTTTCGACTGCCGTTTTGGCCGGTTCGTCGGTAAACGTGACTCAGCATCACAATAACCTTTCGCGTGATGGCTTGTACATTGATCCAACAATAACTGCAGCCGCCGCGGCCAACGTTACACGCGACACTAATTTTGACGGAACAATTGTCGGAAACGTGTACGCACAGCCCCTCTATGTCGAGAATGGCCCGGGCGGCGCAGCCATGGTCATTGCCGTAACCGAGTCGAACAACGTCTACGCGCTGAATGCTGCGACCGGTGCGATTATTTGGCAACGGAATGTAGGCACTCCGCAGGGCAGCCTCGGCAACATCAGCCCAGTGGGAATTACCGGGACACCGGTCGTTGATTTGGCTACGCGCTCCCTCTTTTTCGACGCTGTAATCAGCGGGCCTAACAATATGATCTACTCGTTGAATGTCGATACGGGCGCGATCAATTCAGGTTGGCCTATAGATGTTAATGCTACGATATCCGGCTTTAGTTCATCCATTCAAAGCCAACGTGCTGCGCTTACCGTAGTTGGTTCTACCGTTTACGTTCCATATGGTGGCTATTTTGGTGACGCCGGCAGCTACCACGGCCGCGTGGTCGGCGTGCAGATCAACAATCCCGCCAGCGTCGGCTCCTATGCAACCGGTGCGACAAAAGCGGGTATTTGGGGACCAGGTGGCATCGCGAGCGACGGCACGGATATTTTTGTCACAACAGGGAACGGGAGTTCTGGAGCTCCATGGTCCGGAAGCGAAGCAGTCATTCGTCTTCAGCCCGGCCCGGTCTTTAGCGGGTCAACCGTCGATTTTTGGGCACCGACCAATTGGCAATCGCTCGATAGCAGCGATGCAGATATCGGTGGTTCGGGACCAATCGTGGTTGATGTCCCAGGAGCAACTCCATCCGCTCTCGTGGTAGCGATTGGAAAAGATCGTAATGCTTACATTCTTAATCGCGCCAATCTCGGCGGGGTGATCGCGCCGTTGTCTCAGGGAAGTGTCTCGACCAGCACCGTTATTAATGCGGCAACAAGTTACCGGACAACTCAGGGGACATACGTTGCTCTCCGCCCAACCACGGGAACACTGACGGCATTCCGAATCACCGCTACCAACCCGCCCACAGTCGCGACCGGCTGGAGCGTTAGTTCCAGCGGACGAACCTCACCTTTCATCACTTCTTCGGACGGCCTCAATGACATGATTGTTTGGGCCGCTGGATCCGATGGGCGTCTGCGTGGTTACGACGGCGACACCGGTGTAACCGTTTTCAGCGGCGGCGGAGCGAGCGACGTCATGTCCGGTGTCCGCAGCTTCAACACCGGCATCGCTGCCAGAGGCCGCATCTATTACGCGGCAGATAACAAAGTTTATGCTTTCAACGTCCCATCAGGAGCGACCCCAACTCCCAGTCCAACAGCGACGCCAACTCCAACCCCAACTTGTGGTCCAAACACACTCAGCGCTACCTTGCAAGGTTCGCAGGAAGTTCCGCCTAACGGAAGCACTGCCACCGGTTTCGGCACCGCCACCCTTGATCAGACTCAAACAATGATCACGGTGAATCTAACCTTCAACGGTCTCTCAGCCGCCGCGACGGCAGCTCACATTCATGCGCCAGCTGGCCCCGGCTCTACCGCGCCGGTATCGATTGGCTTCACCGGCTTCCCAAACACAACTTCAGGGAACTATACCAATACCTTTGCCGTCACGCCAACGCAGGTCTCACAGTTAATAAGTGGCCTCGGCTATATGAACATTCACAACGGCAATTTCCCCAATGGCGAAATCCGCGGGCAACTCACCCTCTGTGGTCCCACTCCAACACCCACAGGTACGCCATCGCCTACACCAACCGTATCGCCAACACCGACTCCAACCTCCTCGCCCAGTCCTACACCACAGACCCCAACGCCAACGGCAGTGCCATCATGCAGTCCCGGTGCATTTACGGCGACTCTGCAGGGTTCACAAGAAGTTCCGCCTAACGGAAGCACCGCCACCGGTTCCGCCATCGTTACTCTCGATCAAACTCAAACAATGATCACTGTGAGCGTAAACTTCAGCGGCCTCGGCGCGAATGCCACCGCAGCTCATATTCACGCGCCAGCGCTACCCGGATCCACTGCGCCCGTAGCTATTGGATTCACCGGCTTCCCAAATACGACTTCCGGAACGTACAATAATACTTTCCCAATTACGGCAACTCAGCTCTCGCAATTATTCTCCGGCCTCGGCTATGTCAATATCCACAACGCCAATTTCCCCAATGGCGAAATCCGTGGACAACTAAGCTTCTGCGGTCCAACACCAACTCCGACACCCGGCGTTACACCAACACCAACGCCTTCGCCGGGCGTGACACCAACACCGACCGCGTCGCCCGGTGTAACGCCGACGCCAACAGGCACACCCGGTGGAACAATTACACCAACACCAACACCGACCCCAGGCGGTTCACCTGCGCAAGCCTTGAACATTTCCACTCGTCTCCGTGTTGAAACAGGAAGCAACGTTTTGATCGGCGGATTTATTATCTCTGGCACCGCATCCAAGAATGTTGTCGTCCGCGGTATCGGTCCGTCCTTAACCGGAGTCGGAATAACGGATGCCCTTGCGGATCCAACCTTGGAATTACGCGGCTCCGACAGTTCACTCATTCGAGCGAATGACAACTGGCAGGATGATCCAGCGCAGGCGGCTTTGCTGACTGGCGCAGGCCTCGGATTGCAGGATCCTAGTGAATCCGGTATCGCTGAAACGCTCCAGGGCGGTAATTCCTATACCGCAATCGTGGCTGGCAAGGACAATGGCACTGGCGTTGGTTTGGTTGAAATCTATGACATCTCTCCGGCGGCTGACGGACAGTCGGGGGACGCACAACTTGCCAACATCAGCACGCGCGGCTTTGTCCAGACCGGCAGCAATGTCATGATCGGCGGATTTATCCTGGGAGGAAGCGGCGGCAATACACATGTGGCAGTTCGTGGTATTGGCCCATCGCTGTCAGCAATTGGTCTTAGTCCAGTGCTGGCAAATCCAACACTTGAGCTGCACGATTCCAATGGCGCGACCCTGGTGTCTAACTCTGACTGGCAGGATGATCCGGTCTCAGCATCGCAACTCGAATTCCACGGCCTCGGCCTGTCGGATGCGCATGAAGCCGGCATCTATACGTCGCTGGCTCCAGGTCTCTTCACCGCGATTCTCTTTGGCGATAGTGGTGGAACCGGGATCGGTCTGATTGAGATTTACAACCTTCATTAAAGTTGGTTGCGACAAACTTGCGCGGCCGGGGTTCAATTATCGGATCCCTGTCATGCTGAGATATCGAATCGATCAACGTCGACAACGATTAGGATTCGTGTCTCTGACAAGGGAACTAATTCTACCGATGACCTAACCGAATGAAGTTGCCGCGACCCCAGCGCCAGATATTCGCGGTCCTTCTTACTGCGCTTTCAATTTGCGCATCGCTCCATCTCAGCGCCGCGACTCTTCCCGCTAACTTCACTGAGGCTCAGTACGGGGCCAATGTTGGCACCGCTCCGACTACGATGGCGTTCGCGCCGGATGGCCGCCTCTTTGTTTGCATGCAGGGAGGCCAGGTCCGCGTGATTACCAGCGACGGCACCTTGCTCGCGAAGCCCTTCGTTACTGTCAAAACGATGATGGATAATGAACGCGGCCTTGGCGGAATCGCGTTTGATCCGGATTTTGCCAATAATCACTTCGTTTATTTCTATTACACAGTAAGCACCGATCCGGTTCACAATCGAGTCAGCCGCTTCACAGCAGACGGCAACGTCGCGGTGCCTGGAAGCGAGACGGTCCTGCTCGAACTAAACAACCTTAGCAAGAACTCCAGCCATAACGGGGGCGGGATGAACTTTGGACTGGATGGCAAGCTCTACCTTGCGGTTGGGGAAAACCGCAACCCAGACAACTCACAATCGGTCGATACTCTCCTAGGGAAAATGCTGCGAATTAATTCCGACGGTTCAATTCCTAACGATAACCCGACCTCCTTCCCGGGAATCGTCGGGACACCGACTGGAATCAATCGCGCAATCTGGGCTGTGGGATTTCGTAATCCGTTCACCTTTGCATTTCAACCCGGCACAGGTCGAATGTTTATCAATGATGTGGGAGAACTTGCGATTGAAGAGATTAACGATGGCATCGCCGGCTCGAACTACGGTTGGGATCTATGCGAAGGCCCCTGTTCGACACCGAGCCCAAATTACCGTGACCCCGTTTTCTACTACTTCCATGGAGGGAGTGATATATCCGGGTGTGCACTTGTTGGAGGGACATTCTACAATCCGGATGTCAGCCAGTTTCCTGAGAGCTTTGTCGGGAAATATTTCTTCTCGGATTACTGCAACGGTTGGATTCGCGTTCTAGATCCTACTAATTACACCGCCACTCACTTTGCCAGAAACATAAGTTTTGCTGTTGCTGTGAAGGTCGGTCCGGATGGCTGCCTTTATTACTTAACAAGGGGTAACGGCGGCCAGGTCTTCAGAGTCTTTTACACACCACCACCGACCCCAACGCCACCACCGACCCCGACACCGCCGCCTGCGCAGACGATAAACATTTCGACCCGTCTTAGAGTCGGAATGGATGATAAAGCGATGATTGGCGGATTCATTGTTACCGGGCACTCGCCCAAACCACTCATGTTACGAGGCATGGGACCATCGCTTGTCGGAGCCGGCGTTCCAGCAGACCAGGTTCTGCTTGATCCGGTCCTCGAAGTGCGCGGGCCGAACGGCGTTTACTTTCAGAATGACAACTGGCGAGACAGCCCGTTCCTAACCCTGATTGAAGGCACCATTTATCAGCCGACCGATGATCGTGAAGCGGTGGTAGTCGCTTCAGTTCAACCGGGAGGTTACACCGCTACGTTGACCGGTCGGGATAGATCGACTGGTATTGGGCTGGTCGAAGCATACGATAACGATCTCACGGCGCATTCGAGACTCGGCAATGTCAGCACACGAGGATACATCGAGAACCAGGACAATGTCATGATAGGTGGGTTTTTTCTGGGGGACAGCGACTTTAGCACACGTGTGGCCATTCGCGGAATTGGTCCATCTCTCAGTCAGTTTGGCCTAACTGATCTCTTGATTGATCCGACACTGGAATTGCGCGACAGCAACGGCTCAGTGATCGTATCCAATGACAATTGGCATGACGATCCTTTGTCAGCATCCGAATTGGCGTTCGTTAATCTTGGGCTGCAGGATGATCATGAGTCCGGTATCTACCAGCGACTTTCTCCCGGTGCGTTTACTGTCATTATGGCAGGAAAGAACGGCGGAATCGGAACCGGTTTGCTCGAGATCTACGATTTGCAGTAGGTGAAAAAGCACTGAATTTCGGGGCACTTAGAAAAATACGTGTCATCCCGAGCCCGCGCAGAAGGCTTCGAATACAACCATTGCTCCATCCTAAACCGAACTTGTTATCAGCCCAGGAAATGCTCGCTTCCGGGATAGCAACCTCATGAAAACTGGATCTTTTGCTCCGAAAATCGTCGCATTCGCATTCTTCCTCTGCCTGAACGGATTCTCGTTGCAAGCGGCAACGCTCCCCGAAGGTTTCACCGAGACACAGTTCGGTAGCAACCTTGACCCCGGCAGCCCTACCGCGATGGATTTTGCACCCGACGGCCGCCTTTTCGTTTGTCTTCAAGGCGGACAGCTTCGTGTGATCAAGAATGCCGCGCTCCTACCGACGCCATTCGTTTCGCTGAATGTCGACGACTCCGGCGAACGCGGTCTTCTCGGCGTCGCGTTCGATCCCGATTTCGCCAGTAACCAATTTGTTTATGTTTATCACACGGTTCCAGGTTCACCTCCGCATAATCGCGTCAGCCGATTCACTGCGGACGGCGATGTCGCTGCTGCCGGAAGCCAAACCACCATTCTCGACCTCGATAACCTAAGCGGCGCGACCAACCATAACGGTGGCGCCATTCATTTCGGTCCAGATGGCAAGCTTTATATAGATGTTGGAGAAAACGCTAATGCCTCCAACTCACAATCGTTAGGCAATCGTCTCGGCAAAGTCCTCCGAATCAATCCCGATGGTTCGATTCCTTCCGATAACCCAACAAGTTTCCCTGGTATATCCGGCAGTCCGACAGGCGCGAATCGCGCAATCTGGGCCGTCGGGTTACGCAACCCGTTTACTTTTGCCTTTCAACCCGGAACCGGCCGAATATTCATCAACGATGTTGGACAAAGCACATGGGAAGAAATCAATGATGGCATAGCCGGGTCTAACTACGGCTGGAGCATTTGCGAAGGCGATTGTTCGCCGCCGAACCCAAATTATCGAGACCCGCTTTACCAGTACGGACACAGCGGCGATCCGGGTGGATGCGCGATCGTCGGAGGCGCTTTTTACAATCCACCCGTTAATCAGTTTCCAATCAGCTTTCTCGGGAAATATTTCTTTGGCGATCTTTGCGGTGGCTGGATCCGGTTGTTCGATCCAACCGCCGGGACATCAACCGGGTTCGCGACCGACATCGCCACTTTGGTAGATATCAAGATCGGCCCGGATGGCAGCCTCTATTACCTGGCGCAAGGCGGAGGCGGCCAAGTCTGGAAGGTCAACGCGGCCGCGGCATCGCAAGCTTTGAATATATCTTCGCGCTCTCGAGTCGGGACTGGTTCTGATGTGATGATCGGCGGATTCATCATTAGCGGCAGCGCTAACAAACGTATCATTGCGCGCGCGATCGGACCTTCCTTGCAGCAGTTCAATGTGCCGGGACCGCTAAACGATCCAACTCTCGAGCTCCGCGATTCCGCCGGTGGCTTGATCAGTTCTAACAATAACTGGCGCGACACCCAGGAAACCGAGATCATCAACAGTCAGCTCGCGCCAACAGACAATCTCGAATCAGCCATCATCGACATGTTAGCTCCTGGAAGCTATACCGCAGTCGTTGCTGGAAACAATGGAACCAGTGGCGCAGCCTTGGTGGAGATTTATGATCTCGATCCGGCTGCCGCTTCGAGGCTCGCTAACATCAGCACCCGTAGCATGGTCCAAACAGGCGACAATCGCCTGATCGGCGGATTCATCCTTGGTGGTAGTAGCGGTGGTCTTGGCAATGTCATCGTTCGCGCGATCGGACCCTCTCTTTCCAAAACAGGCGTAACCAATCCACTGGCCGATCCGACACTAGAACTCCGTAACAGTGATGGCGGCCTGATTATGTCGAATGATAATTGGCAGGACGACCCAGCACAGGCCGCCCAGATCACCGCCAGCGGTTTAGCCCCAGCCAATTCACTCGAATCAGCTATCGCCGCAAGTTTGCCACCCGCTTCCTACACCGCGATTGTAGCTGGTAAGAATGGCGGAACTGGAACGGGATCTGGTCGAGATTTATACCGTTCCCTAAGTTCGTCCACTCGGGTGTAGAGGCCTCTCCGTGAAGCGGCAACAGATTACGGCGGCGCGCATGAGACTTATGAGCATTCGTTTCACGATGACCGCCTCTCCCCACACGTGGGGAGAGGACTAAGGTGAGGGGCCGAGTCGCTTCGCATTCCCATAGGCCTAAGATACAGCTCTGAAACCCTCACCCTACGTTCTCCCTTGAGAGGGAGAGGCGAGCAATCGACGCTCCAAGGCTGCAGAGTAAACAAATAGTAGAAGGCCTCGGCAATATTTTTTGAACTTCTGATCGGCCCCTTTTCGCTCGCTAATCCATCCCCCTTCGTTCAGCGTCCTCATTCGAGCTTTGAAAAACACAAACGCCGAACCGACTCTCGCGCGACGACTAGGCTCATTCGACGCCACCATGATCGTGATGGGTGGAATCATCGGAGCCGGTATTTTCGTTAATCCTTCCGTCGTCGCGCGACAGGTGAATTCGCCGGCTCTCTTGCTCGGTGCCTGGTTGATCGGCGGTCTCATCGCATTGATCGGTGCATTCATTTATGCCGAATTAGCTGCGCTCCAGCCAAAAGTCGGTGGGCAATATGCCTATTTGCGAGACGCATATCATCCGATCGTGGCGTTCCTTTATGGTTGGACTCTATTGCTCGTGGTTCAAACCGGCGGAATGGCCGGCGCCGCTATTATTTTCGGCCGGTACTTTCGTGAGTTATGCGGTCTGGCAATCCCAGAACAGGTAATCGCAGCTACGACACTTGGCCTTCTGACATTGATCAACTGCTTCGGTATCCGCTCTGGCAGCAACGTGCAGAGCGCGCTGATGTTAACCAAACTCGCGGCCATTCTTCTCGTCATCGGTGTCGGCTGGGCACTCTCACCGGCGGCGGATTCGGCGATATTCGCGCCTGTAACTCACCCAAGATCCGGTGGCGCACTCTCAGGACTCGCCAGTGCGATGGTCCCAGTCCTCTTCGCCTACGGCGGATGGCAAACGGCTTCATTCGTTACCGGCGAAATGCGAAATCCGACCCGCGACCTGCCACGCGGCCTCTTTTTTGGCGTAGCCGGGGTTATCGTACTTTATTCGATGGTAACGTTCGTTTGTTTTCGGGCATTAGGAATGGATGGGCTTGCTAATACAACAACGCCAGCATCCGAAGTGATGCGTCATGCGCTTGGCGAACGTGGTGCCAAAATCATCGCGTGCGGCATAGCCATTTCAACAGTCGGCTTTCTTAGTCAAAGCATCTTAACAGCGCCGCGAGTCTATTACGCAATGGCGCGCGACGGCCTCTTCTTTAAAGCAGTTGGCCAGCTTAATCCGCAAACCAAAGCACCCGTTATCGCGATTGTGTTGCAGGGAGTGTGGGCCGCTCTATTGGCGATGATAGGTCATTACGAAAAAATTCTGAATTATGTCGTAACAATCGATGTCCTTTTCTTTGGACTAACCGGCGCGTCACTCCTGATTTTTCGTGCCAGATCGCAACGGCAGGAAATTGAGAAGCCGGATATCGTTCGTGTCCCATTGCATCCAATCACAACGATCCTGTTTGTGCTGGCTTGCTGGAGTGTCGCTGTTAGCACTCTCATCCAATACCCACTGAATGCTGGGATCGGCGTCGGCATTCTTGCAATCGGCGCGTTGGTCTATTTGTTTTGGGCCAAACCGCGAACCACGATTTAGGCGACGCGTGCGGCACAATTATGTCGGAAAGAGATTTAATCTCCCACAAAACTCTTGTGTTTCTTGCCATCACCTATGCGCTGGCATGGACGGTTGGCTTGTGTTTCTTCGCATTGGGTGGTCGGGTCAACTCAGGTGCTTTTGTCGCGATGGCAGTTGTTTACATGTTCGCTCCAGCGGGCGGTGCAATCATAACGCAAAAGATAATTTGGAAGGAGTCGCTGCTTGAGTTGGGGTTCCGAACCCCGCGACTTTCTTGGTTAGGTATGGCATGGCTACTGCCGTTGTTCCTCGTTACCGCTTCGCTCGCCGTCAGTCTCGTTTTGCCAGACACCTCCTTGATGTTAGGGCCGAACGCACTCCCAGTCGCATTAAAGGGAAAATTGCCGGATGCCCAATTGGCGGAGATACAGAGCCAGCTCGAACACACGTTTCTCGCAAAACCGGGCGTGTTCCTCGTGGTCTCCGCGATGCAGGTCTTATTGGCTGGTCCTAGCATTAATGCCGTCGCCGCGCTTGGGGAAGAACTCGGCTGGCGCGGATTATTGTTCAACGAACTGCAGCCTGCCGGATTTTGGTGCTCATCGCTCTTGATTGGTTTCTTCTGGGGTCTCTGGCACCTGCCATTGGTCGCGGCTGGTTACAACTATCCCGGACATAGCATTGCAGGTCCACTCATGATGATCGTTCTCACCATTCTTCTTTCGCCTCTGATTGGTTACGTGCGACTGCGGGCGCAATCCGTCTTTGCCGCTGCTGTCTTTCACGGCACGTTTAACGCCGCCGCGACGCTGGTCATATTCATCAAAGGAGGAAACGCCTTCACAATTGGCATGACCGGCATCGCTGGGTTTCTCGTTCTTCTCCTGGCGGACGTGGCTCTGTGGTTATACCTGCAAACGAAAACGCGTTCCTGACCTGATGCTCGGCCTAGAAACTCGAGCGTCCAATACTTGCACTTGCAGTTTAACTTTCACTTACACCGGGGGAGCACCCAGGATTCAAGACGCGCGAGTGTACCGCCGCACTCTCCTACGATTTCGGTTTTGTGTAAGTTAAATTTAAAGTGCAGGTGCAAGTATCGAAATGAACTGAGGCGGCGGTGACCATATCGATCACCGCCACCTCCTTGTTCTGAAGCGGGGGAACAGGTTACTGTTTGTCGACGTCGTGCATTTCTTTCATCGCATCACGCATCTTTTCGTGCGCCTGTTTCATCGCATCGAATTTCTGCTGCTGCTCCGGAGTGAGGAGAGGCCGGATTTGCGTGCCAGCGTTCTCCATGACGGACCGCATCTTTTCCATCGCTTCTTTGTGGATGGCTTCGATCTGCGGCCGAGCCTGATCGATAATGGGCTGCACCTTTGCCTTTTGATCGGCGGTCAGATCCAACTTATTGCTCAGATGCTCCAACGGATTTCCTCTCATGCCGTGGCAATGCCCTGGCCCGTGGCCCGATTCGTCTCCCTCATTCGCCTGGAGGTAAACGATACTGCCAAGAGCCAACATTCCCGCGGTTGCAAGAGTGATAACTTTTCGTGTCATTGTTTTCTTTCTTGGTTTGTTGATTTCATGTTCGAAGCGCCACAGAGCGCCCCTTACACGGATGGATGACCGGCCTGACCCGATCCCGGTTACAATTCTTTTTGGAAATCTTTAATCCTACTCTTTCACTTGCTCTTACTCCTCTGGAAACTAGGTCACATAGGGGACCGGACCAACATATAAGCGCGATTCGGCTCCGACCGGAAGACCTAGCTGCGCTTTCCCACCAGTGTAAGAGCAAGTGAAAGAGCAGGATAAAAGAATGACACTAACTCAGCAGACGGACGAGAATTCTGTAACCTTTTGCCATACCGCCCTGTCTTTATAGGCAGTGTGGACCTGCTTTGCTTTACATGGCTGATGATCACGTGTTGCGCGAACTGGTTGCGGCCGTTCTGCGTCACGACGATGACGCAGCGCGCGAACTGGTGCGCCATCTCTATCCGCTGGTGGCAAAATTGGTCCGCTCGCATCGGCCAGCTCGCACGGCCGAAGAGGACCTTTGCCAAATGATTTTCATCAAAATATTACAAAAACTGCCACAGTTTTCGGGAAAAGTGCCGCTCGAACACTGGGTCTCGCGAATTGCGGTTAACACCTGCATCAATCAGATCCAGGCCGAAAAAGCGCGCCCGGAACTACGGGAAGCTGATCTCAGCGAAGAACAAGCTGCCGTGGTCCGCGATATCGCCGCCACCGATAACGAACTATCTCACGACCGACGCTTTGCCTCGCGTGAACTGGTCGAACATCTTATGATGGTCTTGAAACCAGCCGAGCGACTCGTGATCGATATGCTTTACCTGCAACAACGTTCCATCGCTGAGATTCAGGAAATCTCCGGATGGAGCCGCGCTCTGATCAAGGTCCACGCGTTTCGGGCCCGGCAAAAAATGAAGAAACGCATGACGGCTTTGTCGGGAAAAGGAATATGAAAAACCGAGAAACAGATTTGGATCGCCTCTTGCGTTCGGCTGCTGGCGTTCCGTCAGAACCGACGCCAGAGATCCCATTCGGGTTCGAGACTCGAGTCGTCGCCTTATCTCGGCAAGGGAACGGACGCAGCAATGAAATTGCCGAGCTTAGCTTGCTTCTGCGCAGGACCGGCCTCGTTGCCTTGGTTGTGCTGATCCTCGCGGGCACCGGCGTCTATCGACAAATGAAAGAAAACGAGGCTGAAGTTACGCCTCAAACAAACGAATACGCCATCGCGGACTCGGCGATTCAGACTGAATTCCAACAATGACCAGCAGTCTGAAATGGAAGTTGCTTCTCGCGTTGCTGCTCGTCTTTGTTGCCGGTGGTATGACCGGCGGGTTGGTTTGTTCAACCCATATGCGGCGCCATTTTTTCGGGCCACCGCGTTCGGGCGAAATGAGTGAACGTTTTCGTGAACATCTGAAACGCGCACTTGATCTTACTCCGGAACAGTCGGTGAAAATTTCACCGATCATCGATTCTACTTCGGCGAAACTGGATGCGATCCGGGTTGAAACCGCGCAAAAGGTCCGGACGACTATGGAAGAATCTGAGCGTCTAATTTCACCGGAACTCACTCCGGATCAGCGAGAGAAACTTCAGTCCCTAAAACACCGTCATCAAAAAGCATTGATGCACCACGGTATGATGCCCCCGGAGCCGCCTCCGGACGAGCCGCCTCCTTCTCCGTGATCGGGATTGCTGGTTCTTCCACGTCTCCTTGTAGCGACGTGTGAATGGTGATCGGTGATAAATGGTTTTGCGCTGAAAGCGCTTCTGTCGATGATAGCTGAGGCAGCTACGTATTTAGCGCCAACACGTGTAAAGCGTGTCATCCCGAGCCCGCGCAGACGGCGAGGGACCCCCCAAATGCAAGTTACGTCACACAGATAGAACACCTACAACCGATATGCGGTAGACGCCTTCCCTTTGCGCAAGCTTGCCACCGCTTTCGCGTTAGGCGCTGCGGCCACTCATATCGAGCGCTTTTCGCCTCGATTGTGTGACGTAATTTACAAATGCCGCGTTCCTCGACGCCTTCCGCCATCCTCGGAATGACACGCTTTCATTGTTTTACCAACAGCACGGACGTCATAACTGGTACCGGCTCGATGCCCCCGCGATAAGCTTACTTATTACCTTGCGACAATACGCGATCCAGAACGGATTCCAGCTCCGAGTCTTCCGGGTGACCGTTGAACTCAATCTTGCCGTCCGGCGTGATCAGCGCCATCCGTGGAATCGCGTCCACTTTCAACATCATTGTTAAAGGACGTTCCTTCGGCTCGATCAGGCACGGGGCGCTCATCTTTTTCCCAGTCCAAGCCTTTTCCGCTTTTGCGCGATCTGTCTCTGTATTCATTCCAACGACCCGAATACCTTGCGGACCAAGTTTTTCGGTACGCTTCTGCAGCTCACCCATCGAAGACATACAGGGCAGACACCACGACGCCCAAAAGTCCAAAAGCAGAGCCTTCTGACCTTTGGCCAGCTCTCTCAAGGTTGTTGTTCCCCCGGAAGATTTCTCCATGGTTAAATCCATCGGTAGAACCAGCTCGCGCAAAGCCTTTCGATTTCGGAAAGCGATGATTCGTTCGGCCAGAATCGACGCCAAGCTGGGGTTCGCCCAAAACGCTTCCTTCATTTCACATTCAAACGCTGCTTCATCGCCGGCTTTGTTCGCGACCGCGCTTTTCGCAAGGTGGATCAAAGACTCGAGTTCGGCTCGTTCCCGAAAGAGCGCAGAATTCTGCTCCTTCCAACCGGCAAGGGAGGCATCCAGTTGCGGGAGCAATTCACTCATCGAACCCGTGTCGTTGCGCTTGATGCAATAAAGCAGCTTCGCTTCCAGGATTGATTGCTCGGAAAAACCGGCTGCCCGTGCTTCGGCCGCGATTTGGCCAAACTGCTCGAGGTTCTCAATATTGCCGGACAGTTTCCTAACGAGCTCCTCTTTTTTTCCCTCCTTCGGTGCTCCTCCCTGTGGAAAAGCCGTGGAAACAACCAGAAAAACTCCTATGGCGACCGAGAATAGACGGGACATCATCTTTACGCGTTGATCTTTCTTATCGGAAAACAAAATCCTGCGCCGTGCCTGTCCGGCGAGATGATGTTACCCGCTGATACCAACAATTGAGACCTTCCGCGTGAAGCGGCCAGTCTTATTTCATCGTCCAATCGTGCATCATATTTTGGACCCGAAGTTTGCAGTCGTCGTGGGCCAGGGTGAAATGCAGCGTATTCTTGGTTCGGACAAAATGATAGACGCCGACCGCTTTTTTGCAGCCAGCCGGGATCTTTTCTCCTGTCCCCTCGATGGTAGCCATGTCGCCGTGAACACTTATGGTGCCCCAGGCGTCACGGGTGCCATCATGGTTCAAATCGACATCAAACGTGCCGTCGGCGCGCATGGTCCAAACAGTCCCGAGCGAGTTGGTCCAGGTCCCGGTAAGCGCAGCTGGCCCGGCTTGCGGTGCGGTTGTGCTACAAGCTGGAAGCAGCAGCCCAATGGCAACGCCAATAAGTGTAATCCTTGCAAATAATTCTCTGTTCATCCCGGCATCCTGACGGCCTTAACCCGTCATTCCAAGTACTTTTGTCTGTTGGCGTTACCTTTTCGATCCATTCACCGATCACCTATCACCATTCACACGAAATTGCAGGCAAGCGCTTGACGTCCTTCGACCTAGCGGAACAAAACTACTCCGACCGCAACGCTTCGACGGGATTCACACGAGCCGCACGTCGCGCCGGCAACCAGCAGGCAACAAAAGCCACCGCCGCGAGTAAAGTAGTGATCACGCAAAAAGTAAGCGGATCAGCTGGGCTAACGCCGTAAAGCATACCCGTTAGGAACCGGGTCAGAACAAACAGAATAATCAAACCTATCGCAAGTCCAAGCCCTGCCAGCATCATACCTTGGCCGAGGATGAGCTTGCGGACGTGGCGCAACTGGGCGCCCAGTGCCATGCGTAATCCAATCTCGCGGGTCCGCCCTGTCACCACGTACGACATCACTCCATAAATGCCGATAGCGGCTAAACCAAGTGCCAAAAGCCCGAAACAGCTCAAAACGTTCGCCGCCATTCGTGCCGGGAACAACGGAATTTCCATGTGTTCCGTCAACGTCTTAACGTCGTAAAGCGGCATCGTTGGATCCATTTTCTGAAATTCACGCCGCAACACGCTAATGACCGAATTCGTCTCGCCCCTGGTTCGCGCGACCAAGGTCAGACTCTTATCGTTATCCCGAAACTCCGGACGGAAAACTGCCGGCTGCGGCGTTTCGCCAAGTGTGTTGTACTTCCCGTCGCCGCACACTCCGATGATCTGCCAGAGCGGATCCTTTGAACCGGAAAAGTTAAATCGTTTTCCGATTGGATCGGTTCCGGGAAAGAACTTCTTCGCAAACGTTTCGTTTACGATGGCAACGCGCGACTCCAGTTTGTCTTCGTTCTCTGCGAAATCGCGTCCCCGGAGGGTTATCCTCATCGTCTCAAAAAACCCGGGGCTAACAGAAATCGGGATACAGGTTGGCAAACTGGCCGATCCGGTTACTTGCTGGCCTTCGAGGTAAACGCCACTTGAGTTGTAATTGAGGGAAAGCGGAAGATTGCTGGTCAGCGCCGCGGATTCAACACCGGTGACGGTTCGAGCCCGACCAAGAATCTCATGATTGAAAGTGCGGCCGCGAGTTTCATCATAGCCCTGCAGTCCAACATCGTAGGACATCGCCACCGCGTTTTGTGTGTCGAATCCCGGGCCCACCTGCTGCACCGTTTGCAGGCTCCGCATAATCAAACCAGCACAAATGAGCAGAACGAGCGATAACGCCACTTGCGCGACCACAAGCGAATTGCGCAAACGCGAACGACGGAATCCACCGAGCGCGGCGTCATCTTTCAGACTCGGAATCAACGCAGGCTTAGACGATTGAAGCGCTGGTAAGAGACTAAAAGCGATCCCGGTCAGAATTGATAGGGCGAACGCAAATAACATCACTCGCCAGTCGAGACGCAGATCGAAAACCAGCGCGATATCCATCGGAAGTTTGATCGCGCGCACGACCTGATTGATCCACGTGGCCAAAACGATTCCAAGTGCTCCACCAATCAGCGAAACCATTACCCCTTCAGTAATCAATTGCCGGACAAGACGCCCTCGACTCGCGCCTACCGAAAGTCGAATCGCGATCTCTTTGCGACGACTGGTTGCGCGCGCGAGTTGCAGGTTCGCCAGATTCACACAGGCCAACAACAAAACCAATCCGACCACGACCATCAAGACGCCCGCAAATGTGATCGACGCATCGCGGATGCTCGGAATGAACAGACCCGGCTTGGAAAGTAAGATACCGCGACCCTCATTCTCGGCTGGATGTTCTTTGGCCAGCTGCAAGGTAATCGCCTCCATGTTGGCTTTGACCTGCGCCTGGGTCACACCCGGTTTAACCCGGCCAACCATAAACAGATTGTTGTTGTCGCGCCGATCCAGCCACATGCTCCCAGGTTCAATCACCTGCGCCATTGTTATTGGCGCCCAAAATTCCGGGGCAAATGCCACATCCGTCCCAACGAAGTCTTTCGGCGCGATCCCGACCACTGTGAAATTCTCACGGTTGATCAAAACGGTGCGCCCGACAATTCCAGGGTCAGCACCGAAACGTTTCTGCCAACAGGAATAGCTTAGGACCACGACCGGATGTCCACCCGGAGTTTGATCTTCTTCAACCAGAAAACCGCGCCCGAGAATTGGATTAACACCCAAAACGTCAAAGTAATTTCCCGAAGCGAGCAGACCCCAGGCTCGTTCGCTGTTGCCGTTATGGCTTAAACCCGCGACGACAAACCGATACGCGAGCACCCCTGAAAAGACATCGTTCCGATCACGGTAATCCTTGTAGTTCAGGTATGATTGGATCGAGAAATCGGTGCCGTTGTGAACACTGCCATGGACAACGACCAATTGAGCCGAGTCCCTCACCGGCAACGGCCGTAACAGCACCGTATTGACCAGGCTAAAGATCGCCGTGTTCGCCCCGATGCCTAAGGCAAGGGAAATGATCGCCAGAATGGCAAAGGTCGGGTGCTTCAGCAGCTGGCGAATGCCGTACCGTGCATCCTGAAACAATGCCTCCATGTGAATGAGATGGGATGAGCGGTCGATTTGGATTCAGGAATTTTGATGTAGGTCGACAAGGCAAAGCGTGTCATCCCGAGCCCGCGAAGACGGCGAGGGACCCCTCAGTTGCAAATTGCGTCACGCAAACAGCGTGCTGGCGACGATATGAAGTAGACGCGTCTACCAGCGCGAAAGCGGTGACAGGCTTGCGCAACTGAATGGCGTCTACTTCAGATTGGCCGATTGCCTCTTATGGAGTGACCTAATTTCCAACAGGGAGGTCCCTCGCCGTCTTCGCGGGCTCGGGATGACACGCTTCACGATGCTAAATAACTACTCAATCGACCTCACCTGTTGGTAGCGCGTCGCGAAAATGGAATCCATTCACCATTCACCGATCACCATTCACCCTCCGCCGCAGGAAACGCGCTTCCCGTCCCTCCACCTAACGCATCACTTTACTCCGCCCTTAATGCCTCAATCGGGTTCACCTGCGTCGCCCGTCGAGCCGGAAGAAACAGGCGACCAATGCCACCAGGATCAAGGCGACGATCGCGAGCGAAAGCGCCGAAAAATCGAGCGCGCCAATGCCGTAAAGCACACTACGCAAGGCCAGGCTCGCTGCGATTGCTCCCACCAAACCCGCAGCAACACCAATGGCAACGAGTGTGACTCCGTGCCCAAGAACAAGACGGAACACATCGGCTTTGGCCGCGCCAAGCGCCATCCGTATCCCAAGTTCGCGTGTCCGTTGAGTAACACTCAACGCCATCACGCCGTACAACCCAAGGCTCGCCAACAATAACGCCAGCATCGCAAAACAACCGAGCAACGACATGGTCAAACGTCGTGCCGCCAGGGAATTTGCGATGTTCTGTTCCATCGTTCCGATGTTCCCAAGCGGTTGATCTGGATCGAGCGCCTGCACCGCGCGACGAATCCCAGGGACCAATGCCAATGGATCGCCGCTCTTTACCCTAACCATTAGCATCTGATCCGTTGCCCCGAACTGCGACGAGCAAAAATGAATTTGCTGAAACTTTAGGGTCTCAACATTCTCTTCGCCGGGCGCTTCATTTCGGGTTCGCGCCACTACCCCCACAATCGTGGTGGGCGGCTGAGTCTTGTCAAACGTCTGGTTATCATCAATCTGCCGACCTATCGGATCGACTCCCGGGAAATACTTCTGCGCCATTGTCTCGTCGATGATGATCGACCGCGATCGCCCTTTCTCAAAAACCTCTTCCGGTCCAAACGCGCGGCCACGAATAATCGGCATCCCCATCACTCGAAAATAATCCTGCGACACAACATTCATTTCTGCGGATGGCTCTTGTCCCGGAGGAATTTCAGGCGTGCCGGTGATATGGAAACTGCTGTCCCATTCGTTATCGTCGAACGGAACGTTCGTCCCGATCGCAACCGCCTCAACGTTCGGCAGAGCCCGGACCTTTTCGATCAACTGCTGGAAAAACGCGATCTGTTTCTCGTCCTCTTTGTAACGGGCTTCCGGAAGCGCGATCGCCACAGTCAAAAGATTCTCCGAATTAAAATTGAGCGGCTCCTGTTGGGCGCGCCAAAAACTCTTCAAGGTCAGGCCAGCACCAGCGAGAAGAATCACCGCTAACGCTACCTGTGTAATCACGAGAACTGATCGCGCGCGCTGACGCAACGCGCCACCGCTACCACCGCGCGCGCCTGCTTCATGCAGCACCGTTGCAAGCGCTGCGTTCGTCGAGATTCGCCAGGCCGGCCAGATGCCGACCAGGATTCCAGCACCAAGAGCAACCAGACCCGTAAAGAGGAGCACCCAAAAATCGATCCGGGTTTCATGAAACCGGGCGACTCGAGCTGGACTCAAAGCCACGATTGCATCGAGACTCCAGATCGCGAACAGAACCCCTGCGATTGCACCGAAAAAGGCGAGCAACAAACTTTCCGTCAGCATTTGTCGCATTAATTGCCAGCGACTTGCCCCAAGCGCGGCCCGGACCGCGAGTTCTTTACTTCGCGCAATCGCGCGGGCCAACTGCAGATTGGCGACGTTGGCGCACGCGATCAGCAACACGCAAACCACCGAGCCAAGCAGCAAGTAAAGACTGTGCCTGTAATCGCCCACTGCTGATTCAAGAAGCAGTTCCATCTGAACCCGACGACCGGTGTTCGAATCTGGATAACGACGTTCCAAGTCAACCGCGATTGTCTCAAGATCAGCTTTCGCTCCGCTCAGCGCTACCCCCGGTTTCAAACGCCCCAGCGAAGAGAAGCCCGGATGGTTCCCGCGCTCCAACACACCTTGTTCCTTTCGCAAATCAGCCAATGGCGTCCACACTTCGGCCAAACGCGGATATCGTAATGCCGTCGGTACCACACCAACGATTTCCCGGGTGATCCCATCGAGCACCACGCGTTGCCCGATAATTGTCGAGGATGAACCGAACTTCGATTTCCAAATCCGTTCGCTAATTAGGATGACCGGCGCCGCACCTGGAACGTCGTCGGATTCCACGAAATCACGACCCATCAGCGGTTTCAATCCAATCACGGAAAGGAAATTGTAACTCACCCGGCCACCACCGACGCGTTCCGGTGTTCCACCTCCACCAGCCGGTGAAAGGTTGTAACTGTCGCGTCGTGTCAACGTCGAGATCAGTGAAGGAACGGTTACTTGCTCGCCAATCGAGATAGTTAGGATAACTGACTGAGCCGTTAGGAAATTGCGGCGTCATTTCCCGCAGCATCACGAGTTGTTCCGATTTTGGGTAAGGCAACGGTCGAAGTAACACGGCGTTAACCACGCTGAAGATGGCGGTGTTCGCTCCAATGCCCAAAGCAAGGGCCATGACCGCGATCAAAGTAAAAGCGGGACTCTTGAGGAGCTGTCGAAATGCGAAGCGAATGTCGTTCATATGGATTAAACCCTTATTCGAAAATAGCGTGCTCATCCCGACCTGCGGTGGCAGGCGAGGCGGACCCCGCAGTTGCAAATTGCGGTTACACAATCGAAGTGAAAGCGTCCGAGCTATGATAGTAGCCGCGTCAGCTAACGCGAAAGCGGTGAAAGGCTCGCGCAAATGGAAGGCGTCTGCTTCAGCATTGGCCGCGGCCCTTTATCTGAGTAACGCAACTTGCCAGGGAGGTCCCTCGGCGCGCTCCGCCAGCCTCGGGATGACACCGCTTTTACAATACTCTGTGCACCTAACGTCATGAGCTTTTCATTCTGACCGTAACGCGATCATTGGATCGGTTTTCGTGGCGCGACGTGCCGGGAAATAACTGGCCACAAGACCGGCGCCGCCAAGGAGCAAAATGACCGCGCCATAGGTCATAGCGTCGTTTGCTCCAACTCCATAAAGCAGATTACCGAGCAGTCGCGTCGCTCCAAACGCACCGACAAGGCCCGCACCGACTCCGAGCAGAACAATCGTCACGCTTTGCCACAAAATCATTCGCAGCACATCACTGCGTTGAGCGCCCAGTGCCATTCGAATTCCGATCTCCGTCGTGCGTTCGCTCGCAACAACAGCCATGATTCCATAAAGCCCTACCATCGCCAGCAAGAGCGCGGTCCCGGCAAAGATCGCAACAATCACCATGCTAAACCTTCGTTGATCGAGCGAGCCGGCAACGACTTGCTTCAGCGTTTGAAATTTCACAGGCATATCCGGATTCACTGCGACCGCTTCACGCCGCATCGCCATGATAAGAGCAGCCGGGTCACCTGAGGTTCGGGTGACAAAGGAAAATTCTGACGCAGCCGCAGGACGCTGAACGTAGTTGGCATAGAGTGTTGGGCGGATATCGAGATCGAGTCCGTTATCACGCACATCCCCGACCACACCTACCACGGTCAGGAGGTGAAGATCGCCATCCATGTTGCCAAATTGAATTTGCTTCCCGATTACATCACCGTTAGGCCAATATCGTTTCGCTAACGATTGACTTACCACCGCCACATGTGGCGCGCTTGCTTCATCCGATTCATTAAAGAACCGACCACGAATAAGCGGAATCGACATCGCCTTAAAATAACCCGGGCTCGCCACTCGAAATTCCGCGTCGCGATCGCGTTCGCTCGTCGACAACGCATCCAGTTGCTGACTCAACTCCTGCATCGTGCCGGCCGGTTTCGAGCCGCCTCCCATAACGATGAACGTTCCGTTCCCACCCATGCCGCTCATTGGCAGAGCGTTGATTCCACCGACCGCTTTCACACCAGGCAATGTCTCCAGACGTCCCGTCACCTGCTGATAAATTTCAGCAATTCGTCGCTGCGACGCCGCATCTTCCGGTTGTGACATCGACACCGTCATTGCCACAGCGCTCTCACTCTGAAATCCCGGGTCAACACTCAGCAAGTGCTGGAAACTTCGTCCGAGCAGCCCGGCCGCGCTCAATAACACAAGTGTCAGCGCGATTTGAACAACAATGAGGGCATCGCGAACACGCCGATGTTTCCGACTGGCCGATTGTCCGCGCCCAGTTTCATGCAGACCGATTTGCAAAACACGTGACGAAGTCTGAAGCGCCGGCGCTAGACCGAGCAACAGTCCAGTGAAAAGCGCCATGCCAAGCGTGAACAGCAGAACCGAAGCATTGATATGCACACCACCAGCGGCCGGTAAGTCACTTCCGTAAAGACCAACCATCAGGTCCACTGCCCAAAACGCGAACAACACACCAAGGGCACCTGCGATCGACGTCAGCAGAATCGATTCGATCACAAACTGTCGAGCCAACCGAACCGAAGATGCACCGAGCGCTGCTCGAATCGCGATCTCTTTTCGACGCGCGCTCATCCGCACCAGGAGCAAGTTGGCCACGTTCGAACAGGCAATAAGCAGGAGCAAACCGACCGCGCCGCAAAGGACGTACAATACTGTCCGCAAATCTTTCACCATCCGTTCCCGCAACGGTGCTAGACCAAAACTGACGGCATCAGTCCGGGAACCATATTCACGTTTGAGTTGTTGTCCGATGGAAGCGAGTTCCGCTCCGGCTTGTTCAAGCGAAACGCCCTTTTGCAAACGGGCGATCACGCGCCAGTTGTGCGCAGTCCTTGAATCGTTAGGTGGATAAATGTCGGATGGACACCATACATCGGTCCCTAACGGAAATTCGGCATTCGGCGGCAACACCCCAATGACGGAAAAGCTTCGATTGGCAAACCGGAGCGATTCGCCTTCGAGATCGGTGCGCCCGCCAAACATCCGCTGCCAGAACCCGTAGCTGATCACCGCGACTTCGCTTCCTCCGTTTCCTTTTTCGACTGAAAAGAAACGTCCCATAACAGGCTGAATACCAAGAGTTTGGAAGAACTCGGGCGAAGCCATGCAAACATTGATCCGAACCGCCTCCCGTCCGCCAGCTACCGCTTCAGGCCAGCTGCTGTAATTGGCAACCGCTTCGAAGCTGCGGCTGCGGGTTCGTGCGTCTGCCACGTTCGGTTCCGCAAACGCCATTGGTCGACCGGTCTCGCTCAGTTCGCGCAGCTCGACGATGCGTTCCTGTTCCGGAAACGGGAGCGGTCGTAATAGCACAGCATCCACCACACTGAAGATCGCGCTATTGGCACCGATCCCGAGCGCAAGTGTTAACACCGCAACCAGTGTAAACGCCGGATGCTTGATCAATTGGCGCAAGCCGTATCGAAGATCATTCATATCTTTTGGAGTGCGGCAGTGCTCTGCCGCTTTGCGAACACGCCAACTGGCTATGTCCGCTTGTTGCTTTTGCTTCGGTGCCGGACAAAAAGCGGCGGAGCACCGCCGCACTCCAAAATTCCACCAGCCCTACGAGCTGTTCTTTGGAATCTGTTTTTCATTCGGAACGCAGCGCAACCAGTGGGTCAATTTTCGCAGCCCGGCGCGCAGGCAACCACGCCGCCAAAAACGCAACCACGGTTACAACCAGGACAATACTAAAGAAAGTAATCGGATCAGACGCGTGCACCCCGTAAAGCAGACTGTTCAAGAACCGCGTAGCCGCGAAAGCACCGACCAATCCGACTGCCAAACTGATCGCAACCAGCGTCATCGCCTGACCGACCACCAATCGAAAGATCGACCCCTTGCCCGCCCCTAACGCGATTCGGATCCCGATCTCGCTCGTGCGTTGCGAAACGGAATACGCCATCACCCCGTAAATCCCGATCGCCGTCAGCAACAGCGCAGTCCCGGCAAAAATCGAAAGTAACATCGCGTTGAAACGTGGCCGCGCCAGCGCCCGCTCAAGATACTCTTCAAAAACCCGGACACGCATCAGTGGAATGTTGGGATCAACCGCGGCGAGCTCATTGCGGACGGCCGATGTGATAGCCGCTGCGTTTGTTAGTTTTGTTCGAGCCACGATCGACATCGAATCGATTGGAATCTGCGAACCTGGCAGATAAACCTCCGGTGTGTATTCCATGGACAATGTCCGATGTTTCACATTGCCAACCAACCCGACAATCGTCCGCATCAACGGTTTATCTTCGCCGACGCTCCAGCTTGGTTTGATATGTTTCCCGACGACATTCTGACCCGGGAAAAATTTCTGCGCGAACTTCTCGTTCACGACCACCACCGGCAGGGAGTCGAACCGGTCCGTCTCGACAAAACCGCGACCCTCTCGGATTGGAATGCCCATGGTTTTAAAATAATCCGTCCCTATGATCCGCATCGGACTATCGGGCTGTTGTCCTTCCGGCATTGGATGTTCCTCGAGATCAAAGGAACTGACATTGTTACTTCCACTCAGAGGAAGTGGCCAAACGGTCGTAACCGATTCGACTCCGGGAATGGCGCGTAATTTTGTCGTTAACTGGTCAAAAAACGCTGCGACAGATTGCGGCTTCGGATAGGCCGCTTCGGGCACGCCGATGCGCGCAGTGAAGAGACGTCCGGTCTGCATTCCGGTTTCGACATGACCGAGGCGGGCAAATGTTTGAATGAGAAGACTCGCGCAAATAAGGAGAATCAACGCCAACGCCACCTCTGTCATAACCAACGCGCTCCGCACGCGATGTTTGCCTTCGCCGCCTGACGAACCGCGAGCACCGGATTTTAATGCGGTGTTGAGATCGACATGAGACGCCTGCCATGCCGGGACAAGGCCAAAAATGATTCCGGTCGCGAGCGAAAGTAGAATCGTGAATCCAAGAACGACGCCATCCACCCGAATCGCGCTCACTCGCGGAATGTTTTCCGGAACGGCCGCGACCAACGCTTCAGTGCCCCATTGCGCAACCAACAATCCAAGCAACCCGCCTATTCCCGCGAGAAGAACGCTTTCGACCAGAAGTTGCCTGATGATTCGACCGCGACTAGCCCCAAGCGCAGCTCGCAACGCGATCTCTTTTCCGCGCGCCGACGCTCGCGCGAGCATCAGGTTCGCTACATTCGCATTAGCAATCAGGAGAAGACAACCAACGGCGCCGAACAAGACATAAAGCGCAGTCCGAACGTCACCCACCATTTCATCACGAAGGGCCTGTGAGGCTGCGCCAAATTTCGTGTTCGTTTCGGGATATTTTTTCTCCAAGGCGCCGGCCAGCGCTCGCAGCTCGGCGTCCGCTTTCGCCAGAGAAACTCCGGTCTTAACGCGGCCAATCCCCTGAAGACCGTGACTGCCTCGTTCTTGAGTCAACGGAGTGCCAACACCAGTGGGTGTCGACGCGTCTTCTGCGGATGTGATGTAGAGATCAATCACATCCGTTTGAATCGGGAACTGAAATCCCGGCGGCATCACCCCAGTCACGACATGGGGACGACCGTCCAGCATCAAGCTGCGACCAATCACATCTTCCGCGCGATTGAAATGTCGCTGCCAAAATCCGTCGCTGATAATAACTTTGAACCCGCCCGGACCGCCGCCCGCCTGTTCATCCGCTCGAGTGAAGCCACGACCTAACGCCGGTTTAATGCCGAGCACTTCAAAAAAATCGCCGGTCACCTTTTGTCCGCGCACACTTTGCGCTCCCTGTTCGTCAACCAAGGCGAGCGCGCGATCGCGATAGGTCGCGATTCCCGAGAAACTCCGGTTCTGATCCCGAAAATCGAAAAAGTCCGGGTAACACAGTGACGACAGCTTTGGTGGTGAGGTTGGTTCATTCAGATCGATCCCACCAATGGCGACAAGTTCTTCCGGCGCCGGGAACGGGAGCGGTTTGAGTAACACCGCATTGACCACGCTGAAGATGGCGGTGTTCGCGCCGATCCCAAGCGCAAGTGTCAGCACCGCCACCAGTGTGAAAGTGGGATGCCGAATCAGTTGGCGTAACCCATAACGAATGTCATTACTCATCTCTTGTCCTGTTGCTGCGTTCTTTTCTTTAATCCTGCTCTTTCATTTGCTCTTACTCTGTTTGAGTGCACGCGACGCCCACCCAAGGGAGCAAGTGCAAGTGAAAGAGCAGGATCAAGGAATTAGATAGATGCCAATCTGATTTTCTACCGGACTGAAATTCGATCTTCATTCGGAACGTAACGCGATAACCGGATCAACACTGGCCGCGCGGCGCGCCGGCAACCATGCCGCCAGGAACGCCACCACAGAAACGAGGAGAACAATGGCTACAAACGTAATCGGATCCGATGGGCCGACCCCAAAAAGAAGGCTGTTCAACAAGCGGGTCGCCGCAAAAGCGCCGGCTAAACCAATGACAAGACTGATCGCCACCAGCGTCATCGCTTGTCCCACAACCAGGCGGAAGATTGCAGACTTAGCCGCACCCAACGCGATCCGAATACCAATTTCGCTCGTTCGCTGCGCAACGGAATACGCCATCACACCATAAATACCAATGGCAGTGAGCAACAGCGCTGTTCCTGCGAAAATCGAAAGAAGCAAGGCATTAAACCGTGGTCGGGCCAGCGAACGCGACACGTAATCATCGAACAATCGGACACTCGTTAGTGGAACATCTCGATCAAGTGTGGCCAGTTCGCTTCGAATCGCGGGCACCAGCTTGGACGGCTCTGAAACATTGGTCCGAATAACCAACGTCATGATGTTAAACGGAATTTGGGTTTGCGGGAGATACATCTCCGGCGTGTCTTCGTAGCGCAGTGAGCGATGTTTAACGTTCCCGACGATGCCGACGATCTCGCGCATCTTTTCCGGACCTTCATCCGCGCTAAACCCGGGCTTAATTCGCTTCCCGAGCGCGTTTTCGCCGGGGAACACTTTCTGAGCGAACCGTTCGTTCACAATTACAACGGGCGCCGAATTGAAACGATCGTCTTCATTGAAGGCGCGACCCTGCCGCACTGGCACACCCATTGTCTTGAAGTAATCATTGCCAATTATCCGAACAGGCGCAGCCGCTTGTTGCCCCTCCGGTAGCGGGTGTTCCTCGATATCATATGAGGTGACCATGTTGCTCTGGCTCAACGGCAACGGAACAATCGTGCTAGCCGATTCTACTCCGGGAAGATTGCGGATCCGCGCCTGGAACTGATCGAAGAAGGCGATCGTTTGTTCGTTCTTTGAATAAGCGGAATCCGGTAGACCAACGCGAGCAGTCAGAAGTCGTTCGGTCCGCAGACCAGGTTGGACGCGCCCTAACCGCGCGAAGCTCTGAATCAAGAGCCCTGCACAAATCAACAGGATCAGCGCAAGCGCGACTTCAGTGATGACCAGTCCATTGCGGAGGCGGCCTTTGTTCACCCCTTCGCCGCCTGTGCGACTGCCGGACTTAAGTGAAGCGTTAAGATCCACCCGCGACGCTTGCCACGCCGGGACCAGTCCGAAGATGACGCCCGTTGCCAGCGAAGCAAATAACGTAAACGCGAGCACGGTTCCATCGAGCTGAATGTTGCTGATCCGTGGAATGTTTTCCGGAACCGCCCGAATCAACGCCTCCGTGCCCCATTGCGCACAAAGCAATCCGAGAAGACCGCCAATTCCCGAGAGCAACAGACTTTCGGTTAACAACTGGCGAACAATTCGGCCCCGGCTCGCTCCCAACGCCGCTCGTAACGCCATTTCCTTTCCTCGAACTGAAGCGCGGGCGAGAAGAAGATTTGCCACATTCGCGTTCGCAATCAAAAGAACGCAAATGACCGCGCCAAACAAAATATAAAGCGCGGTCCGAACATCACCGATCAAATCCTCACGCAACGCTTTCACCGCGACTCCGAAGTGCGTGTTCGTGGTTGGATACAAGCTTTGTCAGGTTCGCTGCGATAGTCGATAGGTCGCTCCCCGCCTGTTCGATTGATGTCCCGGGCTTCATCCGCGCAATGGCAGACATGCTATGACTGCCGCGTTGTGTTGTGTTAGGCGCCGTCCCCTCAGCGTCCTGCGCGATCGTGACATACAGATCGACCGGATCAGTCTGAATCGGAAACTGGAATCCGGCCGGCATAACACCAGTCACGGTAAATTCTCTCCGATCCAGGTCGACCTTGCGGCCGAGAACGTCTTTGTCGCCCCCAAAATGTTTCTGCCAAAATTCGTGACTCAGAATTACTTTGAGTCCACCCGCGCCGCCCCCGGCCTGTTCGTCATCTCGCGAAAAGGCGCGACCCAAGATTGGTTTTACACCTAGGACCTCAAAGAATTCCGCGGAGCACTTGACTCCGTGAATACTTTGCGCCCCCTGGGCATCAGCGAGCGCGAAAAGTGGATCTCGATAAATCGCGATCGCATTCAGGGTGCGATTCTGATCACGGAAATCAAAGAAGTCTGGGAACGAAAGTGAGTTCAGGTCGGTTTGAGTGCCTTTTTGGCGGGTATCCGTCATCCCTACGGCAAGGAGTTGTTCTGATGAAGGGAAAGGAAGCGGCTTTAGGAGGATGGCGTTGACCACACTAAAGATGGCGGTGTTTGAGCCGATTCCGAGCGCGAGCGTAAGCACCGCGACCAGGAAAAACCCCGGATGCTTCATCAGCTGGCGTAAGCCGTAACGAATGTCGTTAATCATAGATGATCATCGCTTCATTCGGCTCGTAATGCCTCGATTGGATTCACTTTGGTCGCGCGATTGGCCGGAAGCAGGCAGGCGACAAGCGCAACTGCAGCCAGGACAAAGGTAATTGTGCCGAGCGTAACCGGATCTTGCGCACTGGTCTGGAACAACATCGAACCCATCACCCGCGAAGCTGCAAGTGTGATCCCAAGCCCGATGAGCAAGCCCAGCCCGATCAGTTTGCCGCCTTGGGTGAGAACCAGCCGCAACACATCACGCTTGTTGCGCGCCGAGCGCCATTCGAATTCCGAATTCGCTGGTCCGCTGCACGACGTTGTAAGCCATCACACCGTAGATTCCAACAGCAGCAATGATCAGCGCGACGGCCGAGAAAACGGTGAGCAACGTCATGGCAAAACGTTGTCGCGCGATGCTACCAGCCAAGAATCTCTTCCAAGGGACGGATCACGCCGACCGGCTGATCCTTGTCGACCGCATAAACTGCCGGACGGATTCCACCAAGCACCGGCGCCGATGGCCCGTTGGTGCGGATGACCACGTTGAATGAACTGAATGGAACCTGAGCAAACGGTTCGTACGATTGAGCCGTAGTCGGTTTGTCCACGCCTGACTGCGTCACGTCCCCGACGATTCCGACGATCTCGCGCCATGTTTCCGGGCCATTAGTAATGTTGATCCGTTTGCCGATCGGATCTTCATTTGGAAAATGCTGGCGAGCCATCGCCTCATTTATGATCGCGACCCGCGGCGCGGTTGCGTTATCGCGTTCGGTGAAGATACGGCCGCGAACAAGCCGGATTCCCATTGCCCGGAAATAATCGGGCGTGATTGCGTAGTAACTAGTGTTTGGCAGATCGCTCTCGGCAATTGGCGGACGGCCGTCGATATTGAACCCGAGAACGTAATTGCCCATCAACGGCATGGAATGGGTGATGCCCGCCGCCTGAACGCCGGGCAACGCTTTCAGTTTCTCAATTAACCCATCAGCAAACGCTGTTTGTTGTTCCTTAGCTGAGTATTTCTTTTCGGGCAAAGCCAGCCTAACCACCGTAGCGTTCTCCGGAACAAAACCGGGATCGACGTGCGCCAGTTGAATGAAACTGCGGGCCAGCAATCCCGCGCTTCCTAAGAGGACCAGTGCAAAGGTCACCTCGAGCACGACCAGTGCGCTTCGCACGCGCCCGCGCACTCCGCCCTCAGTGGAACCGCGTGATCCCTGTTTCAGCGCTTCGTTCATATCCGTTCTAGCGGCCAGCCATGCGGGAGCAATGCCGAAGACCAATCCCGTCAGCACGCTGAGCCCAAGTGAGAAGAACAACACGGCGCTACTGAGATGAACTTCGGTAAGGCGAGGTAAATTCTCTGGAGCGAGAGCCAGCAACGCAGAAAGACCCCACCACGCAATCAAAACGCCTGCGACACCACCGAGCAGCCCAAGAAGAACGCTTTCAACCAATAGCTGTCGAACCAGTCGCGCTCGACTCGCCCCCAGCGCAGCGCGAATGGAAATTTCACGATGTCGCGCACTGGCCCGAGCGAGCAACAGATTGGCGACGTTGGCGCATGCGATCAACAGGACGCAACCAACCGCGGCCAAGCAGAGTATAAAGCACCGTCCGCATATCGCGCACTCCGTAGTCCTGCAGCTCGGCCATTAGAATTCCCCAGCCCTTGTTCGAATCCGGATATTGTGCCTCCAGTTGCGCGGCCAACACTTTCAGTTCGGCTTCCGCTTGTTTAATGGTGACACCGGCCCGGAGCCGCCCGGTGACATTGAGATAATGTGCTCCGCGATTTTTCCCGGCGACTTCATCTGGCTCAAACGCCATTGGCATCCAGAGATCGATCTTGTTCTGAACGCCAAATCCAAACGGAGCCACCCCAATTATGTTGTACGTTTCGCCGCCAAGCTGAATTGTCCGACCAGCCACATCTCTCGCTCCGGCAAATACGCGTTGCCAGAAAGCGTAACTCAGGACAACGACATGGTTCTTGCCGACAGCGTCTTCCTCGGGCAAGAACGTCCGCCCGATCATCGGTCGGACACCATAAACATCGAAATAATGCGCCGTGGCCTTTAGACCTAACAACTGCTGCGGTTCGCCTTCACCGGTGAGATTTACTCTGTCGCTGACAAACGCAGTCAGGTTCTCAAACGATTTCGTCTGCTTCTCCCAGTCGATGTAATTCGGCGGTGAAACGGAAAACTCAGGAAACACCGGCAATTGAGTTTCCCGGATCACGACCAGCCGCTCTGGTTCTGGATAATCGAGCGGCCGCAGGAGGACCGCGTTAACGACCGAAAAAATCGCTGTGCAAGCGCCGATGCCCAAGGCAAGGGTAAGAACAGCAACCGCGGTGAAGCCGCGAGATTGAATCAGCTGACGAAGAGCGTAGCGAAAATCAGATAGCATATAATGGTTTGGTTGAGATCATTCGTTATTCCGTTCGTAGAGCGGCCATGGGACTGATCCGCGTCGCGCGCCGCGCCGGAAACCAGGTGGCCAGCAAACCGGCTACCGCGAGAACTGCCGGCGCGAGCGTAAATGCGAGCGGATCGGTTGAACTGACTTCGAAGAGAATGCCGCTGACGATTTTCCCGGTCGCGAACGCCAGGAAAAGTCCAAGCCCAAGGCCGGCCGCGACCATCACGAGACCTTCGCGCAAAATCATCCATTGAACCGTCTTGCCTTCCGCCCCCAGCGCCATCCGGATCCCAATTTCCCGGGTTCGTCGCGCGACCGAGTACGCCTTTCACGCCGTAAACGCCAACCGACCGCCAATGCCGAGCGCCAGTGCGCCGAAAATCGAGAACAACGCGGCCCCGGCCCGGACAACCCAGAGCTGCGGATTGCCGTCCATGTGTTTTTCAAAGGTCCTCAACTCCAGAACGGGAAGCAATGGATCGACGCTCTGGACGGTGCGGCGGAGCAGGTCGGCCGTGGCGGATTCGCTGCCCGCCGAAAGCGAAGCGAATTTCACAAAAAAGAAAACGTCGCTTTGAAAGCCGCGGGCGAAAGGCAAATAGAGCGAACCGACCGGCTCTTTTTCGAACAATCTGTTTTTGATCGCGGGCACAATGCCGATAATTTCGATCGGCTCGCCGCGCTTGATCTGGCCACTGTCGTCCTCGGGCAGTTTCCGGCGGAGCGTCTTCACGAACGGGAAACTGAATTCTTTGCCCGAGCGCGTCACCGTCCGGCCATAATTTTTTCGCCAGGACTTCGTCGATGACAGCCACCGCGGGTCCGCCGGGTTCGGTCGCTTCGGCGGCGGTGAAAGTCCGGCCGCGAAGCAAGCGGCAATCCCACCGCCGCGAAATAATCCGCACCGACGCTGTTCCAGAACGGAGTGAAGGTTCGTCCTTCAGCTCGCCGTGGCTGGCTTGTCATCGGGAGCAGGAGGAACGCCGGCGCGAAGCACGGTCCTCCGCACCGTGTTGATCCCGAACGGAACCGTCGCCGAGATGCCGGCGTGCTCGCACGCCCGGAAGCGCCGAGAATTTTTCGCCGACCATGCGGTAAAGATCCTGCGCACGCTTTTGATCGAACCCGCCCAGGCTCGCATCGATTTCCACGAGGAACACGTTCCTGGCCTGGAATCCCGTTTCGACCGAAGCCGCTTTCCCGGCGCCTCGAAGGAAAAGCGCGGCGGCCGTGACCAGCGCCAGGGAGAACGCGATCTGCATTACGACCAACGGATTGCGCGGGAGAAATCTCCAACGCGGCCGGTGCGCGTCTTCGCCGGCTTGTTGTTTCAAATCCTCGATGACAGCAGCGCGCGAAAGCTTGAGCGCCGGCCCGAGCGCAAAACAGATTGTGCCCAAAACGCAAAAGCCCAGCGTCGCTCCCAGGATCATCGGATTGGGTCCGCTCAACCAGACGACATCCATCGGCAAAATTTTGCTCGAGCGAGGCGACGAGCAGATCGGAAGACCACAAAGCCGAGGAGCAATCCGCAAACCCCGCCGAGCAGCGCGAGGAGAAAGCCTTCGGTGAGAAGCTGCCTGACGATGCGAGCCGCGGCTCCCACCGAGCGCGAGACGGATCGCGATTTCTTTGCGCCGCGCGGTGCCGCGCGCGAGCAGCATGTTCGCCAGGTTCAAACAGGCGACGAGCAGGACCACGGCCGCCATTGCGGCTAGCAATGCGCCGATGGTCGGGACCGGGTCGTTTTCGACAGGAGCGGTGCTGGTGGCGAACCGGTTGAGCGGCGCCGTCATGAGCGTCTGATCTTTTTGTTCAACCGGAAACGCAGCCTCAAGATTTGCCGCGAGACCTTTCAAGGCTGGCCGCGCCGCTTCGGCTGTGACTCCGGGCTTGAGCCGGCCGATGACCATGAGTCGGTCGCTCCCGCGATCGGTCAGCGAGCTGATCCGCGCGGCTCCCTGAGCACTCATGATTTCGTCGTAAACGCCGAGCGGGAGCCAGGCTTCCCGTGAAAAGACGCTTTCCGTTCCGGTAAACCCTTCCGGCATGATCCCGACGATGGTGAAGGCGCGGCCGTTAATGAGAAGCGCACTCCCAAGCAGCGACGGATCGCGCGAATGTTTCTGCCAATAGCTGTAGCTCACGACCGCGACGCGCTGGCCAGCACCGGGTTTTTCCTCCTCGGGTAGAAACGAGCGTCCGTAGGCCGGCGACACGCCGAGGACCGAGAAGTAATTGGAGCTGACGATGTCCACGACTGCGCGACGAAAGTTTCCCTTTTCACCAAGCCCCACAACGCTGTCGTCGTGCGCCAGCAGACCGGAGAAGACCGTGTTCTGATCCCGGATGTCGCAGTAAGTCGGGTAAGAGAAGGCGCGGAAATTTTTCGGGTCCTTCTTGTCCTGCGAAAACAGCTGCACGATCTCCGCCGGCCGTTGGTAGGCCGGCGGCTGGAACACCATCACGTTGACCAGGCTGAAGATCGCCGTGTTAACTCCAATGCCGAGAGCCAGCACCGCGACGGCGGCGATCGTGAAACTCGGCGACTTCCAAAGTTGGCGGAACGCGAATCTAAAATCCTGGATCATAATTATTTCTTTAGTCTCGTTCGAAGCGCCTGCATCGGATCGATCCGGGTCGCGCGCAAGCGCGGGAACAAAACACGCCAGCGCGGCGATGCTGCAGATAAAGAGCGCGACCGCCGCTGTAGAGCAGCGGATCGCGCGGACTCACTTCGAAGAGCAAACGCTGCATCAGCCGGGTCACCGCGAACGACAGCGCGAGGCCGACAACGAGCCCGAACACCGGGCAAGTCGCAATCCCTCCTTCATGACCAGACCGATGACGTCGCGCGCCGCCGCGCCGAGCGCGAAACGAATCCCGAATTCATTGGTTCGCTGCGCCACGCCGTAGGCGATGACGCTGTAGATGCCCATGCCGGCCAGCAGCAAGCGCCAGCCCGGCAAATCCACCCAGCAAATACATCGAGAGGCGGCGATCGGCGGAGGCTTGCGACAAGCACTTCCGAATAAGGTTGCACCTGATCGATCGGCAAACCCGGATCGAGCGAATGAATCGCCGCGATAAGTTCAGACCGCAAGACTCGCGGCCGGCCGCGAGCTCCGCACGATCACGCTCAGAAATGCGCCATCAAGTTGCGCGGCCGGATAATACATTTCCGCGAGCCGGCGGCAACGAAAGATTCTCCGAACGAACGTCGCCGGCGACGCCAACGATCTCACGCGGGATCGATGCGATTCCCGTGATCAGACGGTGGCCGATCGGGTTTTCGCCGGGGAAAAGTTTCTTCGCCATTGTCTCGTTGATGATGACGACGTCCGGTGAACCGGAGCGATCGCGCCAGTTGAAATCGCGGCCCTGCTTGATCGGAATGCCGAGTGTTTCAAAAAATCCGGGCGAAATCGTCGACCGCACGCAGATGGTGCGATCGCTCACCGGCGGAAGCGGCCGCCCCTCCACTGCGGCGGGCGAACGCGTGTTCCCGTTATCGGAAGCGGGAAGATTCGAACCAGCGGCCGAATGCGTTACCCCGGGGAGAGCATCCAGTTTTTCGAGTGCGTTCTGGAAGAAAACGCCTTGCTTCGCCATATCCGGATACGACCCGGGTGGCAGTCCGAGAAAAAAGTTGTGACCCCTTCAGATCGGAAACCGGGATCGACGTTTTGGAGGCGGCGGAAACTATCAACCAACAACACCGCGCCAACGAACAGCACGAGCGAGAGCGCAACCTCGGCTACGAGCAAAACTGCGCGAAGTCCGCCGGCCTGCCGCCCGGTTGTGCCGCGGGACGAATCCTTTAATGAATCAATTGGGTCGCTCCGTGACGCTTGCCACGCCGGGACAGACCGAGCAATAAGTCCGGTAAGCAAACGAAAGCCCCACCGCAAACCCGAGCACAGTACAGATCGAGCGAAATTTCGAGGACGCGCGGAAGAAAATCTTCCGCAACCTTCTTGAGCAAATCGAGACCCCAGATCGCGAGCAGAACTGCCGACCACGCCGGCGATGCCAGCAGTCAAGACGCTCTCCGCCAGAAATTGCATGATGATGCGACGCGCGGGTGGCTCCGAGGGCGGTGCGAATGGCGATCTCTTTTCGGCGCGCGGTGAATCGGGCCAGCAGGAGATTGGCCACGTTCGCGCAGGCGACGAGCAGCACGCAGCCGACGGCGGCGAATAGGGTCAGCAACATTGGCCGTTGCCGGCCGACCAGGTCTTCGTGAAACGAAACCACGCTCATGCCGGCCTTGGCATCCACTTTTTCGGGATTCGCCGCCTGCATAGCGTTTGATCGATGACGTGGAGTTGCTCATCGGCGCTGCTCACGGCTCACACCCGGTTTCATTCGCGCCGAGATGTGGTCAGGTAACCAGTGCCGCGCTGAATGATATCCGGCGGCAACCCTTCCTGCTCGAAAACGCGCGGCAGCCAGACCTGATTTTGGGCAAAGGGAAACTTCAACGTGGGCGGCATAACACCGATGACGGTGAAGGGCGTCCCATTGAGCACGATCGCCTGGCCGAGGATGTTCGTGGTCGCCGCCGAAACGCTTTTGCCAGAAAACGTGGCTGAGCAAAGCGACATTCGGACCGCCCGGCCGGTCGTCTTCAGCGGTAAATGTGCGACCGAAAAGCGGCTGCACCCCGAGCGTGCGGAAGAAATTCTCGAGTCACGCGAATGCCCTGGAGATTTTCCGGATCGCCTCGGCCGGTCAGAGTGAATCCGGTGAACGACTGGGCGGCAGAATTCGGAGAAACTCTTGCTGCTGATCGCGCCAGGCGGTGAAGCGCGGCCAGGAAACGTTTGCGCGATCAAGTCCGCGTTCCGGGAACGAACCCCAGACGCGCACGAGCTGTTCCGGCTGCGGGTAGGAGAGGGGACGGAGGAAAAGCGTATTGATGGCGGAGAAAAGAACGGTGTTGGCACCGATGCCGAGAGCCAAGCGCCACGATGGCCATAATAGTAAAGCCGGGTTGCCTCAGCAATTGTCGAAGCGCGTAACGAAAAGGGTTCATGATAATATGGTGGTTGAGGTTGTATTGATTGTTGATCCGTCTCGGCTCCGATCTTTTGGAGGCGGAGGAGGCGCAGGCGCGGGTAGGTAGCAAATGAGAAACTTCATTCTGAGCGGAGTGCTTCGATTGGATTGACCAGGCTGGCGCGACGAGCCGGAATGAGACAGGCCAGCAAGGCCACCAGGATCAGGGTGACAGACGCAGCCGCCAACAAGGCCGGATTATTCGCTGACACTTCGTAAAGCTGCGCCGTCAGAAGTCGGCCTAACGCGAGCGCGGCCGCGAGTCCCATCACCAGACCGATCACAACCGGAGTCATTCCCTGACGCACGACAAGTCGCAACACATCCCGGGTCTGCGCCCCTAACGCCATCCGCACGCCGATCTCACCGGTGCGTTGCTCCACCGTGTAAGCCACGGCGCCATAGATACCGACCATGGCCAGGACAAGGGCCATTCCGGCGAAAACGCCGAGGAGCGTCATGGTTAAACGGCGTTCACCTAACGATCCGTCCACGATTCGGGTCATCGTGCCCGGATCAATGATCGGCAGCCCAGGGTCCAGCCGCCTAACCGCCCCTCGAACCAACGCAGTCGCCGCTTCCGCCTTTACCCCGCTCCGCACCGTCACCCACATGAACGGACCAGAACGCTGTGGCCATGGCCGGTAAAATTCAACGTCATTCGGGCGATCCAGTCGTCGAGAACGAACGTCTCCCACGACGCCGACCACTTCCGCCGGCAGCCCGGTGTTGTTGTCTGTTCCAAAATAAATCCGCTTCCCGATCGGATCTTCATTGGGGAAAAGCTTTTGCGCAGTCGATTTGCTGACCATCACGACCAACGGCTTATCGACCGCATCGCGCTCATCGAAATCGCGTCCCGCCAAGAGCGGAATCCGGAATGTCTTCAGAAATCCCGGCGAAACACTGCGAGTCAACCCGAGTGGGCGCTGAGTTAGCGGCACCGGGTTGCCATCGACTCGAGCGTAAGGAGAACTCGAGTTGCTTCCATTCAGTGGAACTCCATCACTGATCGATGCTTCTTCGATTCCCGATGTCTCTTTCAATTCCGCGCGAAGTCGCTCCACGAAACGCGACCTCGCTTCGGGATCGGGATAATCCCCCGGCGGCAGCCCGATCGCGCCTACCCAGAGATTGTCCGGACTGAAACCGGACGGCTGCCGGCTCAACCGAACGAAACTCGCAATCAGGAGCGCGGCTCCGGCAACAAGGACAACAGATAATCCCACTTGCGCCGCGACCAGGCCACGACGGAAACGCTGTTGACCGCGACTGCCGCTAATGGCTCGCCCGCCATCTTTCAGTCCGTCAACCAGATCGGCGCGCGAACTTTGCCAGGCTGGATAAACTCCCATGACCAGTCCGGTCAGGACCGACAAACCGAGTGTAAAAAGCAGCACGGGCGTGTTCAGATCGATTCCGCCTTCCAATGGGAGGTTGTTTGAAGCGAGTCTTGGGATGAGCGACACCACCCAAAGCGCTAGACAAGTTCCCACCATGCCGGCGATCAGCGCTACCACTGTGCTTTCAAAAACAAACAGTCGCACCACGCTCTGTCGCGACGCGCCTAACGCCATGCGCAACGCAATCTCACGCCGGCGCCCCGTAAATCGAACGAGAAGCAAATTCGCCACATTGCTGCAGGCAATAAGCAAGACGGAACTAACCGCCGCCAGTAAAGTGAGAAACGCCGGGCGCAGATTACCCGTCGCCTCTTCTTGCACCGGGGTTAGAACCGGGCGCCCAGGAATTATCGGCATTATCCGGACGCTCCTGGCGATAACTTTCCTGAAGCGCAGGCATGGCGGCGCGGGCTTGGTCGATCGTGACGCCGGGTTTCAGGCGACCGACTATCCGAAGGAAACTGACGCCACGCATCAGTCTCTCTTTGGTTATGCCGGGCGGTTCGAATGGCTTTGCATTAATGATTTCAAGGTCCCGCCCGAACCAGGCGATCGATGGATTTGGCACCACTCCAATGATCGTCGCCGCAACTCCGTTGAGAGTGATGCTTCTGCCAATCACTTGCGGATCGCCGGCCAGCCGATGTCGCCAGAATTTTTCGCTGACCAGAACCACGTCCTCTTTCATCTCTTCGTCCGCCCTGAAAAGCCGACCAAGAATCGGACGGATACCGAGTGTCTCCATCATGTTGGCCGTCTGATTCGCGCCGTTCACCTGAATGGGATCGCCTAACCCAGTTAGGATAAATCCCGTCCCGGTGTCGGCCGCGAGACTGGAGAAGACGGTTTGCCCATCACGGAAATGCCAGAAACGAGGCACCGACATCGGCAACTGTTCGAGATTTCGCTCCTTCGCTTCCGCCTGAATTACAATCAGCCGGTCTTGATCCGCAAAAGGCAACCCGCGCAAGAACAAATCGTGGATCAAACTAAAGATCGCCGTGTTCATCCCGATCCCAAGCGCGAGAGTAACGATGGCCAGAATGCTGAACCCGGGCGATTTCAATAATTGTCGGAGCGCGAAACGAAAGTCAGTCATAAGGATTATCGATTGAAGAAACTCATTCCGAACGGAGGACGATGATTGGGTCCACGCGGGAGGCGCGTCGCGCTGGCAACCAAGATGCCAACGCGACGCCTGCCGAGAGAACAGCCGCTGCACCGATCCAAATTAATGGATCAACTTCCGGAATATCAGGCCACTGATGTTGGGCGATTCGCGCCGCAATCCAGGCCGCAAAGCCACCTGCAACAAAACCAAATGCGAGCAAGCGCGCGCCTTGCGTTGCAACCAGTCGAATTAACGCGGCCGCCGATGCCCCCAGTGCAATGCGGACCCCGAACTCGCGCATCCGCCGAGTCACCTGCAAAGCCAGAAGTCCGTAAACGCCTATCGAAGAAAGGATCAACCCGATTATACCGAAGAGCGCGACCAGAATGAAGACGAAGCGTTCGGTCACCCACGATTCCGCGGCGGCGGCATCGAGCGAAATCATGGCGTAGGCAGCGAGCCGTTTATCCGCGTGTAAGACGGCGGCACGCAAGGCCGTTTCGAGAGAAGTGGGGTTGCCGGTGCTCTCGACCACGAAGGTCATTTCATCGTTACCGGCAGCCAGCCATCGCGAAAGCGGCATGCAAACACTTCCGACTACTTCGCCATCGCGGGGATCGATGATCACCTTCGTATCCGCAACAACGCCGACGACCGTGTACCACGGCCGCGGATTATCAATACGCCCTTGTTTTACCTTCTTGCCTAACGGATCTTGCCCAGGCCAAAATCGTTTCGCGAAACTCTCGTTCACGATACAAACCGGAGGCGAATCGACTGTGTCGGTCTCCGCAAAGTCACGACCGCGCACCAAGCGTTGACCAAGTGTCTTGAAATATCCCGGAGCTGTTCCCCGAATATAAGCCAAGTACGTCCCGCGCGGTTCGGGCGGGTTCGCTCCCTCCGGAACGCAACCCATCAGATCACGCGCCGCTTCCATCGGAGAAGGCGCGGTGACCGTGGCCGATTGCACGCCGGGCAAAGCGCGTAGCTCGGTCAGCGTCGATTCGATCGTGCGCGCCCGAGCTTCATTCGAGGAAAAGAGACGATCAGACAACATGGTGTTGAAAACGATCCGCCGTTCCGTGGCGAATCCCCATGGCTCGTGAACAATTTTTCGGAAATAGGCCGTCAGCATCAGGCTGCCCATCAGCAAGCACCGCCGCAATCGCGATTTCCACGACGATAAGGCCCCCGATCAAGCGGCGCGTTCCGCGATCCAAAGTGCTCCCGCGACCAATCTGGCGCATCCCACTCCGCAGATCTGGCCGAGACGCCCGCCATGCCGGAAGCAAACCGAATCCCACGCCAATAATGATCAGCGCACCTGCGGCAAAGACGAACACCGGCCAATCGAGTCGAACTGCGTAATCAAATTCACGAATCGCGCTACCAGTCGCGTCCGCGCCTTCGGGACTGAACGCAACCAAAACTGGTGTCAGCCAACCGGCGATAAGCAATCCGCCAATCGTGCCGAACGCAGAAAGTATCATGGCCTGAACCAAACCTTCCCGGATCAGACGCCACCGCGTGGCTCCGAGCGCAGATCGCAACGCCATTTCGCCACTTCGTTCCACCACTCGCGCCAGCATTAGCCCGGCGAAATTCGCGGCTGCAACGAACAATGCACAAATCCCAGCCGCGCCAATGGTCAGAAGCTTCGGCCGAAGCTCCATGACGAAACTGTCCCGCAACGGAATAAGCTGCGCCCGTAACGGATTTGTCGGATCCGGTGCTGTTTGATTTATCGC
Organism: uncultured Verrucomicrobiae bacterium; assembly: GCA_963751725.1. GTDB lineage: Bacteria > Verrucomicrobiota > Verrucomicrobiia > Chthoniobacterales > UBA10450 > AV80. Next base: position 77,176 of record CAVVVQ010000028.1, on the reverse strand, counting down.
AGCACACATTCTTCGCACCGCAGCATCCGCCTGGTCCAAAGTGATTCCGGGGCGGAGGCGACCCAAACCGTACATATAATGGTTGGCCTGGCCGGTCGCTGAGAACTCGAGCGCGATCGGCAACCAGATTTGCGCGTGATAGGGATGACGAAACGTCTTCGGCATCACCCCGACGACAGTGTAGGGCGCGTCATCCAGAGTGATCTTCTGACCGAGGACATCCGAACGCCCGCCAAGATTTTGTTGCCAGAAATCGTATCCGATCAGCACGACACGCGGACCGCCGGGCTGATCTTCTTCAGCGGTAAAATTTCTGCCTAACGCAGGCTGAAGTCCAAGGACGGTCAGGAAATTGGCGCTGATTCGCGCGGCCGGCAGATTCTGCGGCGTCTCGCCGGAGTTGGCCAGCGTTACCGCTGAACCGGTTGCGACCCCGATACCTTCAAAAATATCTTTGCCGTGTTCGCGCCATTGTTGGACGGTTTTTTCCGACATATTAAGCAGGTCACTGCGTGGACCGGCTTCTTGGAATGTTTCGTAAACCCGAACCAAACGATCGGCATTTGGAAACGGCAACGGACGCAGTAACGCGCTTTCGATTACCGAAAAGATCGCCGTGTTAGCGCCGATCCCGAGAGCCAGCGTGACGATGGCGACCAGGCTGAACCCCGGTGATTTCCAAAGCATTCGTAAGGCGTATCGAAGATCGTGCATGATGATTGAAAGCGTTAGTCCATTCGGAGCGTGACAATTGGATCGACTCGAGAAGCTCGTCGGGCTGGAACCCAACACGCGATTAGTGCAGCTGCCGCTAACAGAATGGCGATCACGGCATACATCGCCGGATCGATCGCGTTTACCTCAAAGAGAAAACTCCCGAGCACCCGTGAAGCAGGCAATTGCGCCCCCGAGGCCGATCACCAACCCGAACGCAAGCAATCGCGCGCCCTGACCGAGAATTAATGCGTAGATATGGGAACGCGACGCTCCCAAGCGCGAGACGCACACCGATTTCGCGCAACCGTCGGAGCAGCGCTGAACGCCAGAACGCCATACAACCCAACCATCGAAAGCGTCAATGCCAGTCCCGCTAAATGTAACCAGAAGAAAACTCATGAATCTCGAATTTGCCCAGGTCTCCTGCACCCGCGCGAACATGCCGCGAACATCGTAGACTGGCTGCGCCGGATCGACCGAGGCGACGGTTTCGCGAATCATTTTCTCCAGCGAACCGGGGGGAAGGTTGGTCCGAACCAACAACGTGAATTCGTTCGCTCCACCTGCCGTTGTGGGAAATAAACAACCGGAAGCGTATCGATGTCGTCGAAGGCGCGCGCTTTGATTCGCCCAACCACTCCGACGATCTCCCACATCTGGTTCTTCCCGGTGTCGTCGGGATCCATCCGCAACCGTTTGCCGATCGGATCTTCGCCGGGGAAAATCTTGTCGGCCAGGAGCTGATCAATCACCGTAACCGGTGGAGAATTGGAAGTGTCCCGGTCATCAAAGGAACGTCCTCGCATGAGCGAAGCGCGCATGGTCGAAAAATATGTCGCTGTGACGATCTCGGTGTCGGCCGAAAGTTGCTGATCCGGCGGCGGCTCCGCTGCGCCTTCACGGAGAAAACCGGTCTGCCAGCGGGACCGCTCAGAGGCGGACTGGAATTGAGCGCCGCATCGGAAACTCCAGGCAACGCGTGAACTTTCTCGAGAAGCTTGTCTGAAAAATCCGCGATCTTGTCGTGCGTCGTATAAACCCGGAAAGGCAAATCGAGATTCGCCGTCACCAATCCGCGCGGTTCGAACCCAAGAGAGAGCGATTGCGCGCGGCGCAAAACTTTTCAGGACGAGCGCCGCCGAGATCAGCAGCACCAGGGTCAGCGCGATTTCACCAACGACCAGCCAATTCCGGGTCCGTCGCGCAGCCAACGAATCCGAACTTCCATGCGCACCCGATTTCAGGGCGAGTTGAATATCCGCGTTCGCGGAAAGTCGCGCGGGCCAGAGGCCGAAGAGGAAATTTGTTAGGAACGCGAGGCCGAGCGTGAAAGCGAGCACACGTCCATCGAGCGTTACCTGCTCCAAACGCGGAACCGCAGCAGGACTTAAGCGCAACAATGGCGTCGCGTCCCCAGAACGCGATCAAGAAACCGAGAACGCCGCCAAGCAAGGCAATCAGCATGCTTTCAATCAATAGCTGGCGAATGATCTGGCCGCGATCCGCGCCCAAGGCAGCGCGGACTGCGAATTCACGGGCGCGCCCAGCGCCACGGACCGCGAGGAGATTGGCGAGATTGGCGCAGGCGATGAGTAAAATCAACGCAACTGCGCCTAACAATAAACCGAGATTCTTCTTGTACGGCCCAACTTGGTTGTCCAGGAGCGAGTTGACGATTAACGCCAATCCCCGCGTTGTCGGAATAGTACTTTTTCTCCAGACCAGCTTCGATCGCCCTCATCTGGTTTCGCGCCTGCTCGACACTCACTCCCGCTTTCAGTTTGCCCCAGGCAAAAAGACCAGGATGCATCCCGCGCGTCCAACCCGGCACGCGCCGCATCAACGGCAACCAGACATCAACTCCACTCGGCGATGTCATCTCCGGAGGCATCACTCCGAGAACAGTGTAAAGCTGATCGTGCAGATTGATCTCGCGACCGAGCACCGCGGGATCGCGATTGAACGCGCGCGACCAAAGCCCGTCGCTGATCACCGCTAGCCGCTCCCCGCCCGTCTTGTCTTCCTCTTCGGAAAAAGCGCGACCGATTTGCGGATCCCAGCCCAATGACCTTGAAGAAGGGCGCCGTCACCACAAAGCCGGAAATCCGTTCCGGACCTCGTCCATCGATCCCGCTTAAATTGAACGCTTCACGCCGACCAACTGCGAGCGATTCGAAAACGCTGCTCTCGGCTTTCCAATCGAGAAAATTTTGCCATGAAACCGAAATCTCCGGGTTGGCCGGGCGCCGATTCGCTCAGAGTAACGATGCGGTCCGCATCCGGATAAGGCAACGGACGAAGCAACACCGCATTGATCACGCTGAAGATCGCGGTGTTTGCCCCGATCCCGAGCGCGAGGGTGAGCACGGCGACGAGCGCAAATCCCGGTGATTTGCGGAGCTGGCGAATAGCGTAGCGAATGTCGTTCATAGCATATTTTCATTCGGCTCGGAGCGCGATCATCGGATCGACTTTGGCGGCGCGGCGCGCGGGGATGAGGCAGGCAATCAAGTGACACCGCGCCATGACGAGCGCGGTGCCGAGAAAGAGTGGCGATGTGCAGCGCTGGCACGTCGAAGAGAACGCTTTGCATCGCTCTTCCGGCCAGCCACGCGCCGATCAAACCGAGAATGGTTCCGGCGGCGAGAAGACGCAGGCCTAACGAGAGGAATTGCGAACCGATCTGGCCTCTTTGCGCACCGAGCGCCATGCGAATGCCGATCTCGCGGGTGCGTTGTGCGACGGCGTAACTGAGCACGCCGTAAGTTCCAATCGCCGCCAGGAGCAGCGCGACGCCGGCGAAAATTCCAGCGAGCAGCGCGGGCGAACGACGCGCGATCGAGACTCTCCTCGATGCGCGTTTCCATCGAGCGGATATTACCGAACGCGAGATCAGGATGCGCGGCGCGGACCAGTCTTCGCAGCGTCTCGGCAAACGCTTCCGGGCGCTGACTCGTGCGCGCGACGACGAAAACTCTGCTGTCACCGGTACGATGGGCGTAGGGCAGGTAAATCGCCCCCTGCCCCTGTGACTCCGTGAGCTCCATTTGTTTTACCGCGCCAACAACGCCAACAATGGTGAACAGCTTTGCTTCGTCCGATTCGTTGCCACGAAAGACCTGCTGGCCGAGCGCGCCCCCGTTGGGCCAGTAACGCCGGGCCAGATCCTCGTCGACCACGCAGACGCGTTCCGGCCGGTGAGAATCCGCTGAGGTCAGGAAGCGCCCTTCGCGCAGCGGAATGCCGAGCGCCGTGAAGTAATCGCCGTTGACGCCGTAGGAATAATGACCGTGCACGGATTGGCCGGGCGGCGGCACATAGCCCTTCGGTGTGATCGCGGTTTTGCCGCTATCCCCGCTCAGCGGGATGTTCGTGATCGTTCCGGCAGCGGCGATTCCGGGTTGCTGCCGGATGGATTCCAGCAAGCGATCGACAACACCGACTGGGTCCTGCCCCAGTTGCCACGTGAGGATGCACTCACCGGCGAGAACATGATCGGCGCGAAAACCGGGAGACACGGCCATCACCTTTTTCAAGCTCAGCCCGAGCAGCGCCGCACCGGCGAGCAAAACAAAGGCGAGGGCGATTTGCGCGACGATGAAGCCGTGGCGAAGGCGTTGGGTGGCGCGACTGATCGTGCCGGAGCGCGATTCGGATTGGAGCGCGTTGGCCAGATGGCTTCCGAGATTAAACCAGGCGATGGGCACCGCGATGACGACTCCGAGAACGACGGCGCTAATGAGCCCGATCGCCGCGAGCCCGCCATCGAACACGATGTGCGCACCGAGCGGCAAACGATTCGCACCAAGCACCTGGAGCAATTGAGTTCCCCATGCGCCCGCCACCACGCCGAGCAATCCACCGACGGCGGTGAGGAGGACCGTTTCGGTCAGCACTTGCCTAACGACATGTTGCCGGCTCGCGCCCATCGATTGGCGGATCGCCATTTCTTTCGCCCGGCCGCTCGCACGAATCAGGAGAAGATTGATCAAGTTGACTGCGCCGATGAGGAGGAGGAAAAACACGCCGCCCTGCATGAGCAGCAGTGTCGGACGGATGGAGCGGACGTGATGCGCATGCAGCGAAACCACCGGCGAATGAAAGCCAGCCTCGGCCATCATTTTCGCCTCGGGATTGTCCTTCTCGACGGCGGTATTGTGCGCGTCGATCTGCGATTGCGCCTCGGCGATCGTCGCGCCCGGTTTCAAGCGAGCGATCATTTGAATGGCACCACCGCCGGAATGCCGCTGGCTCGGTCCGCGTTGCTCCCCGCCCGTCTTGTACGCTACGTAAAGGCTGGCTTCTGAGGACAGATATCGGAAATCAGGAGGTAAGACGCCGACGATCGTCCGCGGGATGCCGTTCACGCGGAGATCGCGGCCGAGGACATTTGGATCGGAATTGAGGCGCTGGCGCCAAAAGCCGTCTGTGACGATGACGACTTTCGCATCATCCGCCATGTCGGCTTCGGTGAAGGGACGACCCATGACGGGCCCTACGCCAAGTGTTGTGAAAAATTCAGCCGACACGCGCATGACTTGTTCCTGCTCTGTCGAACCCGCTTCGCCGACGGGCTCCGGGCGGTAGAGGAAGATGGAAAGGCTCGAGAACGCCGGGATGTTGCCGCGCCGCTCGTAATAATTAGTGATCGACGAACCGTCGTTCTCGACGCCGGCTTTCGGATAGGTGTTGTAAATCGTGACGAGCCGGTCCGCGTCCGGAAACGGCAGCGGACGGAGCAGAATGGAATTGATCACCGCGAAGATGGCGAGGTTCGCTCCGAGACAAATCGCGACCGTGGCTAGCGCCGTGAGGTGAAAGCGGGGATTTGCGAAGTTGGCGAAAGGCGTAGCGGAGGTTCATGGCATGCCGAATGCGAGCCGGACGCTTGATGCGAAATCTGGCGAGATCGGCGTGACTCGGACCATTCGATTGTTCATTGTCATTCATTCGGCGCGGAGTGTCACCATCGGGTTGACGCGCGAGGCGCGACGGGCGGGAATCCAGCAGGCGAAAAATGCGGCGCAGGCCAGGACCAAAGTCACGATGCAGTAGATCAGCGGATCGTTTGCGTTCACGCCGAAAAGCAGACTGCGAATGATGCGCGAAAGCGCGAACGTCGCCGACGAAACCGACCACGAGCCCGATACCGAGCAAGCGCATGCCCTGACTGCAGCATCATCGTCCGGATCTGAGCGGGCATCGCTCCCAGAGCGAGGCGCACTCCGATTTCACGCATGCGACGCAAGCCATTGAAAGCCATCACGCCGTAGAGCCCAACCACCGCGAGCGTCAACGCGAGCACCGCGAAGCAAACCAGAGGAAACTCATCAACCGCGGCGTGGCCCATGTTTCCTCGACGCGTTCCTGCATCGTCTTGAATTCGAACGCCGGTTGCGCGGGATCGAGCGAGGCGACGATGTCGCGCACCGGTTTCTCGAGCGACTTTGGCGAGAGCGAAGTCCGCAGCAACGCCACCAAGCCGGTCTGCGGCTGTTGCGCCATCGGCAGATAGGCCTGAGGCAACACCGTCATTTCCTCGAACCCGTAAACTTTCAGGTGCGGCACAACGCCGACGATGCGTCCGAAACTCATGCGCGCCTTCTTCTCCCGTGGACATGCGGATTCGTTTCCCGACCGCATCCTCTCCGGGGAAAAAGCGATCCGCCAGCAGTTGATCGATGATCAGGACCGGAGGCGGTTCCTTCGTGTCGCTGGCCTCGAAGGACCGGCCGCGCAGCAACGGCGTCTTCATTGTTTGAAAATAATCCGGCGGTCACCACATTCATCTCCGCCGAAGGCAATTTGCCGGGCGGCGGTTCCGGCGCGCCTTCAGGGACAAATGATGTCTGCCATCCCGTCATCAGCGGCGGATTCGATGCGAGCGCGGCGTTCTCCACGCCCGGAAGCGCAGATAACTTCTCCATCAATGCCGTCTGAAAAATTCAGCGTCTTTTTCGGATCCGAATAAGTCGGCTCCGGGAGATCGATCCGCGCAGAGAGCAGAAGACGCGGATCAAAACCGAGCCCAAGCGCCCGGGCGTTGGCGAAACTTTTCAAAACCAGACCGGCCGTGCTCAGGAGCACGAGCGTGAGCGCGACTTCCGCGATCACGAGCAGATCGCGCGAACGGCGCGCTCCGGGAGCTTCCGAACTGCCGTGCCCACCCGATTTCAGAGCGAGTTGAATATCCGCGCGCGAAGTGTGCCACGCGGGCCAGAGACCAAAGAGAACGCTGGTGACGACCGAAAGAGCGAGGCTGAACGACAGAACCCAGCCATCGAAGACCGATTCTTGAAAACGCGGAACACCGGCGGCGAAAGCGCAACCAGAATATCGCGACCCCAAGCGGCCAGACAAAGCCCGAGCAACCCGCCAACGAGCGCAAGAACGAGGCTCTCGATCAAGAGCTGGCGAATGATTTGCCAGCGCGACGCGCCCACCGCGGCGCGAACCGCAAACTCCCGCGCCCGCGCCGCGCCGCGTGCGGCGAGAAGGTTCGCCAGATTTGCGCAGGCAATGAGCAGCACCAGGGCGACTGCGCCGAGCAACAACGTTGAGACTAGCGCGATAATCGCCTACCTGATTCTCCAGCAGCGGAGTAACCGTCACGCTCACAGCCGAATTTGAATCCGGATATTGTTTGGCCAGCCGTGCCGCGATTTGCTTCAACTCGTTCAGCGCTTGTTCCCTCGTCACGCCCTGCTTCAAACGGCCCCAGCCAAATAATCCCGGATGATTGTCGCGCGTCTGCCAGGCCGGATTGTCGGTCCGCCGCATGACCGGAAACCAAACTTCCACCGTGCGCGGCGAGAACATCTGCGGCGGCATCACACCAATGATGGTGTAAGGCTGATTGCCGAAATTCACCGAACGCGCCCAGCACGTTCGGGTCGCGCGGAAAATACTCGCTGCCAAAATCGGTCGCTGATTACGGCGACGCAGCGGCCCGCCCACCCGATCTTCCTCCTCGGTAAAGACCCGGCCCAGTTGCGGCGTTAGCCCGATCACTTTGAAAAAATTTGCCGTAACCAGGGCGCCGCTGATTTGCTCGGGCGCGCGTCCTTGCAGACCGCTCAGGTTGAACGATTCGCGTCGCGAAATGGCGATTTGTTCGAAGGCGGTGTTATCGCGTTTCCAATCGACATAATCTGGAAACGAAACGGAGATCTGCGGCTGGTTCGCGTCGGTCTCGGTCATGATCATCAGCCGATCGCCGTCCGGATAAGGCAGCGGCCGGAGCAGGACCGCGTAGATGACACTGAAGATCGCGGTGTTCGCGCCGATCCCGAGCGCGAGGGTGAGGACTGCGATAAGGGTAAAGCCGGGAGATTTTCGAAGCTGCCGAAAAGCGTAGCGCAGGTCGTTCATAAACCGGCTCCGAATGTTAGCGTGCCGCGACTTCGTTAGACGTTGGTTTGATCGAAATGCTGCCGGCGCCGGACCGGAGGATAAGGACTTGCCGCCGCCGTTGATCTTTCCCTTCATTTGCTCGCGATCCGTCCGTGTGCCGACGAAAGGCAGTTCGCTCGTTACCCGCCCGGCACTCGCTTCCGCTTCGACATCCAATCCGGCATCCGGTGGAACCATCACTTCGATGCTGCCAGCAGACGTTTCCAGATTCACATCCCCCGGAACCGGCGAACGCAATCGCGCGGTGATCGATCCGCCGGAAGTCCGGCCGACGATCTTGCCGTTGATATTCTCGAGCGAAAGGCGGCCACCGCTTGTTTCCACGGTGGTATCGCCGCCAAAATTTCGGACCACGATCGAGCCGCCGGAGGTGTGCGCGTCGAGCGAACCGCTACCATCGATCGATTCGATCCGACCGCCGCTGGTATCGACTTTGACCACGCCTTCGCAAGCATTCAGTTCGATGCTTCCACCGCTGGTCGTCGCGCCAGTTGGTCCCTTCAAATGGCGTGAACTTCAATTTCCCGCCGCTGGTGTCGGCGCTCATCGTTCCGGTCAGCTCCGATCCAATGATCGTGCCGCCGCCAGTGCGCAGTTCTGAATTAAAATTCTTCGGAACATGAACGGTGTAACGCCCATCGTTGTTACAACGACCGGACCAGGTTGAGCTGCCGTCCTTTTCCTGACGCCGCGCGCGAATCGTGACGGTGTTTCCATCCTTTGTCACCGTCACCGGGACCGCAGCGAGATATTCCTTTTCCTTCGGCTCGTTGTCCGAATCGATCTTGCGATAAGCTTCGACGACGACCTTGTTATCCGCGCCGGCAGAGACATCGATCGTTCCGAAATCGACGTCGACGATGATCTTGCCTCCCGGCGACGACGTCCAATTGTTGGTTGATGGTTTCTTCGGTCAAGGCATGGGCCGTGGCCGACATAAGGGCGAGCAAGAGAAGCGAGCGAATGATCATAGTTCAAGCTCCATAGGGTTGATGGATGTGGCGTTGACGAAGCTCATAGAGAGACTTCTTCAAGGCACCCCTTTGCAAGGGCTATGCCATGCCCTTGAAGAGAGTTGTTTCCTAAACAACATGAACGGGTTACGAGGATCGTTCACAATCGACGAATGCGCGAATTGTCCCGTGGTCGGGATTTTCCTGTCCCATTTTCGAACCCGGTTTATTCACAGTGCTCCTCGGTAAATCGGTAGGTGCTCAGCCTACGATCGGATCCTCACACAAAGCTCACAATGGGAACACAACGAAGGCAGATATTGGAATCCAGAAGCAATATTGTTCTCCGCGCCGTGCCTACTCCACGCTAAAACGAGACGTGGAGATTGTTCGCGCCAAACCAGAGGACGCCGCCGTGTTGACAGAGATTGCGCATGTCGCCAAGCGACACTGGGGTTATCCGGAACGTTGGATCGAAACCTGGCGTGAAATCCTGACGATGCGCTCGGAGTTTGTTGTCTCAAACACCGCATATTGCGCGTCGGAAAACTCAACGCTGATTGGGTTTTACGTGCTCACCAACCAAAGCGATGGACTGCACTTGGATCATCTTTGGATCTTGCCAAATGCAATGAGACGCGGGATTGGCCGGGCACTATTCGGCCATGCAATCGAGAAGGCCAAGGAAGCCGGACATCGGATCATACTGATCGAATCCGATCCAAACGCGGAAGGTTTTTACAAGCGTATGGGAGCGCGAAGAATTAGGTCAAACATGACTTCGATCGACGGCCAACCGCGAGAGCTGCCGTTGCTCCAGTACCATTTGGAGTAATTGAGATTCGCTCAAACTTTTGTCCCCAAAACACGCTGTTAATGATATTGTTGGGACGCCTGCGCGTCGATCCATGAACGACAAGATTTTCCTGCACAAATATCGCGTTTCCGCAGCGCAAATCGGCACGGCAGGAGAGTCGGACAAAAAAGAAATTGCCTATGACGGAATCGCCATCGGCTCCGGAACTCGCGTCACCGTTGAAGTAATCCCAGTCGCGTCCTTGGCGCCAACCGTGCGCGAAAAACTCGAGGCCGACGCCATTGCGGCAAAGAAGCTTGGCCATGTTAACATCCCAACGCTGCGTGACTTCGGCGTCGAAGACGGTCAGCTCGTTTATGTCTCCGAGCATTTCGACGGAACGCTTGCTGATGAATGGGTCGCGAAATACGGTCCAATGCCGATCGGCCCGGTTTTGCACATTGCTTCGCAGGTTGTAAGCGCGATGGGGACGGCGGTCGTCCAGCGCGTTGTCCATTATGCAATTAACCCCGGGAACCTGTTGCTGCTTCCCGGACAAACCGATGATGGCGAATGGCCCCTGGTTAAGGTCCTCCACTTTGTTGGAGGACCGGCCAAGTTTGCCGAGAACGGTGCCTCGCGCTCCTCTGGTGGAAAGCCATCTCCGTATTCCAGCCCGGAGCAACTTGAGAAGAAGCCGATTGATTTTCGGTCCGAGATTTATTCACTCGGCGCGACGATGTGGTTTCTGCTGACCGGTTCGCCGCCGCCGATCGCATCCAACGTGCAAGCGGTTCGACGGATTCGGGCCGATGAATCCGCTAAGTTGCCGGCCAATATCAGAAGTCTGATCGCGCGGATGTTGGCGCCGGATCCGGAAGAAAGACCGGGCGCTCCCTCAGTCTTTAATAGGTTGCTCGAAGAATGCCGGCGAAGAACGGAAAGACACGAAGCAATCATAACCCCACATCCGCATCCGGCTGAGGCCCCGATTCCTCCGGTTGACTCGCCTCAAGTTCCTGAAAAGACGGAAAAGAAGGAAGGTCGGATCCCGGTCAAGATGTTAGGGTTTGCGGCTTTATTCCTCGCCATTGGTCTAATCGGCGGCTTCGCTTTATCCGGAGTGTTCCGCCGGGAGGCGACTGCAACAGCATCGAAGCCGGCACCGCAACCAGTTGTGACAGCACAGTTCTCGACCCCGGCACCAGCGCCGCCTGTTGTTCCAATACCGAAGCCTGAAGCCGCACCGCCTGCGTCAAATCTCACACGTCAGGTGACAGATGCCTCAACGAAAGAAGGTAATTTGGTTGAGCAAGCGTCGGGAAATGAGGTGATCGATCCCAGAGTCTTATTCGCCATACTGTTAGGTCGCGATACCGCGCGGCCTTACACGTTGTTGACCACTTCATCGGCTCCGTTCGCTGAAACCGATTCGTCCAGAGTGGTCTCGGAAGGCAGTCAGGTGGAAATTCCCACCGCGCCAAAGCGATGGCTTCCCCCCAAGGTAAGCGACACGCCGGAAAAAAAAGTTTCAATGCGGGAGTCGCGACCAACCGAAGGATCAGGACGAGAAGTGCGTCGGGCCGAACCGCCGCCACCGGCGGAACCGCCGATTGACGTGGTCACGTCGCCGCCGCCGCGATTGAAACGCATTCCGCCCGAAGCGAAACCTTCGCCCACACCAAAACCGAAAGTAGTTGAGCGAACAGTTAGGCCACAAGTGCAACGACCGCATCTACAAATTCATGTGCCACCTGTGCCACCGGAGTGATAATGGCTTCGATTGGAATGGGCCACGGACGGACACGGATTAAACACGGATTTTGTACCTCGAGCTCCGCCGCAAAATCTCTTGTCCGTGGTTAATCCGTGGCAAAAAATAAAACAAATCAGATTGCTCGAGATGGCACGCTTTCGTTTACCACTTCCGAAAATCCGCGGGAACACTCGCCCGTGCTGAGCCAAGTGGTACTTCATTTATTGCAACCTTCTCCGGTGGGGGCGGGATCGTTGGTTGCCCTTTGGCTTTGAGTGTTTCATTCAGCGCTGGAAGATCTTTCGTTACCACTTGCTGGAAGTCTTTGGTGGCGTCATCGAGCTCCTTTCGAAGGGCGGCGATATACGCAATCTGGTAATCGCCCGGTTTACCTTCATAACCCAAGATCGCTCCATAAAGTTGATCGGTATGTTCGCGGAGTCGTTCTTCGCCGGTGATCGCGCCCCCTTCTGTCGTCGCCACGATCTGTTTCCTCACTGCATCGACTTTCTGATCAAAATCAGTAATCGCCTTTCGCAAAGCGTCGCCTTCCGGTAACGCCTCAACACTGTTGGACAAACTGGCGCGAAGAGCCAGGATCCGATCCATTAATGCGCTCTCGTCACCAAACAAGGCGCGCACTTGCATGGCCGCATCAAATTGCGCCTTCCGATCGGCTTCGCTGAATTTAACCCGGCGATCGAGACCAACCGTTAGTTTCGTTTCCGTTACTTTACCGCCCTTAGTCATGCGCACGGTATATTCACCGGGCAACAATCGCGGACCTCGAACTCCGGCTCCGGCTATTTGTGCGGCCGGCGGAACCCGAGGTGGTTTCTCGCGCATACTCCAAATCACGCGATTCAGTCCGGGGCGTTTACTAGCCGGGATCTGATCGACGACTCGGCCGGACGCATCAAGGACCTCGATCTTGATTTTACCGAAGAGGTGCCGCGACTTCTGATAATAAGTGATCACGGCGGCATCAGGTGGATTGTCACCGACGAATACGGCTGCGCCATTGGCCCAACCTCCGTTCGCGTCGATCCGTTGCTGAACTGGACGCGCGGAAATAAAGCTCGCCTCTTGTTTCAGCATCTCTGGGGTCAATGACCGCAGTGGGGTGATATCATCAATGATCCAGATTCCGCGGCCGTGTGTCCCGAGAACGAGATCGTTTTCGCGCGGATGAACGGCAAGATCACGGACAGCGACAGCTGGGAACCGGCTGCCTTTGAATTGGGCCCACGTTTTGCCGGCATCAATCGAGATAAACAATCCAAACTCAGTTCCGAGAAACAACAGGTTAGGTTGAACAAGATCGTCCTTAATGACATGGGCGTAACCGCGCACACCCTTGATATCCTGAGGCGTAACAAGCGGTGTCCAGGTCTTGCCGAAATCCGTTGTCGCGAAAACGTAAGGAGCGTGATCACCAAACGAGTGGCGATCAAATGCGGCGTAGGCGGTGCCGGCGGCGAAATTACTGGCCTGAACCCAGCTAACCCAGGAATTCTTAGGCAAACCAGGAACGTTTCCGACGACGTTGTTCCACGTTTTCGCGCCATCGCGTGTCACTTGAATGTTGCCGTCATCGGTTCCGACCCAGATGACGGACTTGTCCTTGGGCGATTCGCTGATTGAGTAAATCGTGGTGTGCATTTCCGCCGCCGAATTATCGATGGTTACGCCACCGGACTGTTCCTGTTTTTGTTTCTCTGGATCGTTTGTGGTCAGATCAGGTGAGATTCTGTCCCACGTCTGCCCGTGATCACGGGAACGAAAGAGGAATTGGGCACCGATATAGATTGTTCCTTTTTCGTTAGGTGACAACGCGATCGGTGTATTCCAGTTCCAACGAAGTTTCTCTTTGTAATTTGGCTTGGGTTGAATGTCCCGATTCTGATGAGTGTGACGATTGACCCGGCCAACGAAACCACCCTGCGCTTCGGCGTATAGGTAATCCGGATCAGCTGGATCGGAGAACATCCAAAACCCATCGCCACCGTACATGTTTTCCCACTGCGAATTGGTGATGCCACCAGGATACTGGGATTGGCCTACCCAGGAACTGTTGTCCTGAAGCCCGCCGTAAACCTGATACGGATCTTCATCATCGAGGCTGACGTGATAAAACTGCGAAACGGGAAGATTGTCGCCTTTCCACCATTTGGTGCCGCCGTTGTAAGAATACCACATCCCGCCATCGTCGCCGCAGACCACAGTTTGTGGATTGGTCGGATCTATCCAGATATCGTGCAGATCGCCGTGCGCGCCTTGAAACCCGCCCACCACAGCAAAGCTTTTACCACGCGTCCTCGCTCAGGATCAGCGCCCCATCCGTTTTAAAGACGCGATCCGGATTTTTCGGATCAACAATCAGGTTGGCAAAGTAAAAAGGACGCCAAACCATCCAGTTACTCTTGTCACGCTTTTCCCAGGTTGCGCCGCCGTCATCCGAAACAAAAAGGGCGCTATCGGTGGATTCGACAAAAGCGTACACTCGTTTGGCGTTGGAGGGAGCGATGGCGACAGCGATACGGCCATACGGTTTTTTCGGAAAACCCTTGGCATTTTCGGGAGTCAATTCCGTCCAGGTTCCACCACCGTCACTGGTGCGGAATAGACCGCTCCCGGACGGGGCAGTTGGGCTCTCGCCGCCCGATCGGAAGGTCCAACCTTTCCGACGAAAATCCCAGAGAGCGGCAAACCCCTTGTTAGGGTCGGTTGGGTCGAGGACAACGGTGGATGCGCCGGTCGAAGGATTGGTTCCTTTCAAGACCAGCTTCCATGTCTTGCCCCCATCGTTGGTCTGGTAGAGACCGCGATCCTCCGAATCGCTCCAGAGCGCGCCCGGGACCGCGGCAAAAACGGTATCGCTGTTAGCCGGGCTCACCACGATTCGGGCAATTCGTTCCGAGTTCGGCAGACCCATGTTGTTCCAGGTCTCGCCGCCATCCAGAGATTTATAGATTCCGTTTCCAATTGAAACGCTGTTTCGTGTCCAGGACTCGCCGGTGCCAACCCAGACCGTTTTTGATGTCTTCGGGTCGAGGGCTATTGCTCCGATCGATTGAACTGCCTGCTCGTCAAAGATCGGTCGGTAGGTGGTTCCGCCATCTTCAGATTTCCAAACGCCACCGCTGGCTGCGCCGACAAACAATGTCATTTTGCCGGTGGATTCCCGCGCCGCTGCGATGGCAGAAATACGACCGCTCATCGCTGCGGAACCAATGTTACGGGCACCAAGGCCGGAGATGGTTCCGGAATTATATGGGACCTGATCCGCACCGGTCACTGCACCGGCGAGAACGAGGAGAACGAGGAACGCGAGATTATAAGGACGCATGGTTATCTGGAGGTGGGTGCGGGAAACTTGAACTGCGCCTCGTCAGCTTTGAGGTTCGCTTCTCCCTTTTCGATTACGACTTTCTGTTTATCGGTCGCGCCTTTTGGACCTGATTCAATTGAAAATGGAAAATAAACGCCGGCCACCTTCTCGTAATCCCCGAGATCGGTTTCGACTTGCACGAGTGAGCCCTGCTCAATTCGCTGGGTTACAATTCGGATCTCAAGAAAATAATCCGGATCCAGGTAAACATAATGCACGTCGCCATTTGGCCTGACGACTTTGAGTTTGTGCGCCAGCGTTCCCTCGACTTCTTCGGGCCCGAGGTATTCCACCGTGTTTCCTTTCGCTTTCCAATCAACCAACGGCCCCTCTAAGTCTGCCGATTCGACCAGCGATTTTGCTTCGTCGGTTGAAATTTTTTCGGGATCTTTGCGACCACCAAACGGCGAAATTTTCCAGCCTTCTTTTCCATCGTAGGCCTGGACCATCGTCATTCCCTGAAGGCTAAGCTCGATACGCTCTTCGCCCGGCCGTTTCTTCGTTTCAGAATACGCGAACTCGAGCTGGCCCTGGTTAGCGATTAGTTTGCCTTTGAGTTGCAGAGATTTAACGGCGTGCAACGCATCGATCCCGCCTCTGGCTGCGATGTTCTTTGCCACCAGAGCGTCAACCGTGAATTCTTTTATCTCCTGAGAATAAAGCGCGCTCGCGCTGAGCAACACTGCAATAACACAAATAATTCGGAAATCTGATTTCATAAAATTGATGCAATTGGCCTTCCCGCTGATCCGACACAATTGCAGATGGACCGCGGTGGGGCAATTGACGATCTGGTTATCAGGTCCTTAGTTGGTGCGACGTGACCGATCAATCGCCACCCGCGCCTACGCCTGCTCCAGTTCCTCCTCGTCCTATTATCCTGCCTCCTCAACCTGGCATGGGCTGTTTTGCCAAGGGATGCATCACCGTTCTAATCATCGGGTTCATCTTCACTATCGGAGCAATCGGCAGCACCTGGTATCTTTGCCGGAAAGCAGCTGTTGTCCTAACCTCAACTGAACCGGTTGATCTCCAACTACCTCCGCCGGATCGCGCACAGATCCGCGCTGTGGAAGGATCCATTAATCGTCTGAAAGAAGCGACTGCCCGCGGCGAAGAAGCGACGGTCGGGTTTACCGGCGCTGATTTGAACGCGTTGATCGATCGCGACCCGGATCTTGATTTCATTCACGGCCACGTCCGGATCGACATCGCAAACTCGATCATGAGCGTCAAAGTCAGTGCGCCGCTCGAAGAAGTTGAGTGGAAACGATTGCGCGGGCGGTGGTTGAACGGGAGCGCTGAGGTAACGATAAGCTACGATTTCGGCATGTTCCAATTCGACGTCCAGAAAGCCGAGATAAATGGACACCGAGTCCCGGAGGGCATCGCCGATGTGTTCATTTCCGAATTTAACAAGAATTTCAACACGCATTTTCACGACTCGCTCGAGAAGGAAGGCATCACTGAATTCTGGGACGAAATCAAAAGCATTTCGTTAGAGGACGATAAGCTGATCATAACAACCCAGGCGCAATAAAGGGCTACGTGCGTAAGTTGAGTTTTGTTGTAGTGGCGCTTCTGCGAAGCGCTCCTGATATGGACGCGGACGCGACAGAGCATCGCCGGCTCGAGACGCTGATTCGAACTCAACTCTCTGGGCGCTTCGCACGAAGCGCCCTACGACGATAGCGACGCTAACCGCGAAAGCAGTTGCGCCGTGGCGTGACCAATGCGCTGCTATCCGATGCCGGAGCAAAGGAAAATCGCGGTCGCAGCGGCATACATCGCCTTGTGCGTGATCTGGAGTTCCACCTGGCTCGTTATCAAGGTCGGCCTTCGTGATCTGCCGCCGATTTCATTCGTCGCGATTCGTTTTATGATTGCAGTTGTTGTTCTCCTGGCGATTTCGGCCGGGCGCGTCCGATTACTTCCCGAACGAATCGCCGATCTCGCGCTTCTGGCTTACACCGGCATCCTGATGTTCGCCGTAAACTACGCGCTCCTTTTCTGGGGCGAACTGTACGTTTCGTCAGGATTATCCGCTGTTCTGCAGGCGACCATTCCCATATTCGGAATGGTGTTCGCGCATTTTATTTTGCCGAGTGAACCACTTCGTTGGCAACGGATGGCAGGCGCAGCGCTTGCCATTTGCGGCGTGGGCTTGATTTGTTCGCGGCTGTTGAGTTTTGGAGGGTTATTCGCTTTCTGGGGTGGAATTGGGATCGTGTTCGGCGGAGCCAGTGCGGCCTTCTCGAATGTGATGCTGAAGAAGCGGTCGCTCGAGCTTGCTCCTGCCATGATTGCAGCATGGCAAATGATCTTTGGGGTCGCCCCGCTTCTGGTGACTGGACTGATGGTGGATGGAAATCCGTTGCACTTTCATTGGACCAAAACGGCGCTCTTCTGTCTCTTCTATCTGGCTGTGCCGGGTTCGGCTCTCACGTTCATCTTGCTTTATTGGCTGCTCCCTAGAATGACGGTCACGAACCTGCAAACCATTTCGCTCATCACACCGCCGGGCGCCGTGATATTTGGTTGGGCCCTCGGTGGCGAAACTTTTTCAAGGTGGTCGCTGGCTGGCGGAGCGCTGGTGCTTGCTGGTGTCTGGATGATCTTCAAAAGGATCGAGCCAAAATCGGTTCCGCAACGTGAATCAGAAATGGCGCGGACTGCGTGATCTTCCCTTTAATCCTGCTCTTTCACTTGCTCTTGCTCTGACGGTTTGAAGCTGTGAATTGCTGTTTCGGCGTCGGAGAGTAATACCGCTCGTGCGCTAGCAGCCCATGCTTCACAGGAGAGCAAGAGCAAGTGAAAGAGCAGGACTAAAGTAAGCAAAATCAACCATTGAATCCGACGCGCTGTCGCGCTTATCTGAAAGAGGATGCGCCAATATCACGATCTGCTCCGGCTGGTGCTCGATCAGGGCAAGTCTCGAGGGGATCGGACTGGAACGGGAACACTCTCAGTCTTCGGAGCACAGGCGCGTTTCGATCTGCGCGATCGGTTTCCCCTCCTGACCACAAAAAAACTTCATCTCAAATCGATTATCCACGAACTGCTTTGGTTTCTTCGGGGCGATACCAATATTCGTTATCTGAACGAACGCGGAGTGACGATCTGGGACGAATGGGCAGATGAGAACGGAAACCTCGGGCGCGTTTACGGTGCGCAATGGTGTGATTGGCGCGGAGCCGACGGTTCGCACATCAACCAGATCGACGAAGTCATAGATCAGCTCCGGACAAATCCCGAAAGCCGACGTTTGATTGTGAGCGCATGGAACCCGGCCGAAATTCGAACGATGGCATTGCCGCCCTGTCACGTCCTGTTTCAGTTTTATGTGCAAGACGGTGAATTAAGCTGCCAGCTCTATCAACGAAGCGCCGATCTTTTTCTTGGTGTGCCGTTCAACATCGCTTCGTACTCCCTCCTGACACTGATGGTCGCGCATGTCTGCGATCTGCAGCCCGGTGAATTCATTCATACTTTCGGAGACCTCCATCTTTACCAGAACCATCTCGATCAGGCGCACGAACAACTCAGCCGCGCGTTCCGGCCGCTACCGCGGATGCGACTCAATCCGGCCGTGAAAAATATCCACGATTTCAAGTTCGAGGATTTCACTCTGCTTGAATACGATCCGCATCCCACCATCAAAGCGCCGATTGCGGTATGAGCTCGGGTTGGCTGATTGTTTAATGACTATCGCTAATTGCTAATTGGAGGGTGATAAGATGTTGAAGTATCTCCCGACAATCATAGGCACTATCTATTGTTGTTCGGAAATTATTCTCGGAATTACACGCCGATCGCGCGAGACCGGCGACTCGAGAGATGCAAACTCGCTTCGGGTCCTTTGGATTGTAATTGTCGTCTCTGTTTGGCTGGGTATGCAGGCTCACGAATTGTGGCGCGACGCCACTCTTCCATTTTGGACCGTCTCGGTCGGTGTGGTCCTGTTTGTCTTCGGAATTTTTCTGCGCTGGTATTCAATCATTCATCTCGGCCGCTTTTTTACCGTCGATGTCTCCATTGCCAAGAATCATGAACTGATTGAGACCGGGCCGTATCGTTTCATTCGGCATCCTTCATACTCCGGTGCGTTGCTCGCCTTTGTTGGATATGGAATGGTCTTGCAGAATTGGGTGTCGCTCCTGATTTTAATTGGACCGATCGGTCTAGCGTTCCTGTATCGCATTCACGTGGAAGAACGCGCATTGATTCAGGCGCTCGGCGAGCGATACACCGCTTATATCAATCGAACCAAACGATTGGTGCCGTTCGTTTATTAAACGAACTGATGCGGATATGAAACCGATTACAGGCGGCTGTTACTGCGGAAAAGTGCGTTACCGAGCGAACGGGCCGACTTTGTATCAGGCAAATTGTCATTGCGAAAACTGCCGACGCGCGGCTGGTGCGCAGGCGGTGGCATGGATCACGGTAAAAATGTCGGACTTCACTTTCGAAAAAGGAATACCGAAACGTTATCAAACAGACACGGGAGCTTACCGGACTTTCTGCGATGCCTGTGGCACTTCGTTAACCTACGAGAGCGACGAACGGTCGAACGAAATCGATCTGACCACCGGCAGCCTCGACGACGCGGAGCACTTCCCACCGAACCGGGATGTGTTCCCGGAAGAAAAATTATCGTGGGTCCCGTTGATTGGGAGCGGACCTAACCAGTAAGCTTTTGGAGTGCGGCGGCGCTCCGCCGCTTTGTGTTCGGCGCCGACGCAAGAAAAAGCAAACGTTGCGATTAAGCCTGCTCCCAAAGCGGCAGAACACTGCCGCACTCCAAGACGCAAGCGCTAATCAGTGCCCTGACGTTGTTGTACTCGCAGTCGTCGGCGCCTTAGTTAGGCGAACGAGGTCGGCCGCGATGTTCAATGCTTCAGTCCGTTCAGGATCGATCGCCGCATCTTTCGTGTCGTCATCCCCATTCTCCGAGTCCGGGTCTGAGTCTGAATCCGAGTCCGATGCCGCTTCCGGTGAGACTTTCTTCTTGGCTACCTTCGGCGAATTAACAACCGGCTGGAGATTCGGCTTGTCGACTGTATCAAGGGTAAGGCGATAAACCCGCTCATCTTCAGGTGCCCGCGCCTGTCTTTCCTTGGTCCGCGTTTCCTTCCGCAGTTTGTCCTGATTCAGTTCCGTGCGACGCGCATCTTCATTCAATGAAATGCGATTCTCATCCAGTCGCTTCCGCAACCGTTCCATATCTTCCTTCACGTAACCAAACTCAGGATCAACTTTGATCCGCACTTCCGACCGGCGTTTCAACTCGTCGATGAAAAGCTGATCCGACCACTTGGTGTAACGAGCCTTGGGCACTTCGTCGTAGGCCAAGCAATTCTTCAATGCGCCTTCGCCGTATTCCGGAAGATCACTTAGTGATGGCAAAACAATATCGGAAGCAACGCCGTGAAGCTGGGTCGAACCACCGGCCACTCGGTAAAACTTTTGGATAGTCAATTTCAGCGCGCCATCTTCCTGTGAACGGCTCCCGAGCAGAGAGGTGAATCGTCCAATCTCGAGAATCGTTTGAACTGTTCCCTTACCGAAAGTGTTTTGGTCCCCGACAATTACTGCGCGCCCATAGTCCTGGAGCGCGGCGGCAAAAATTTCGCTCGCAGATGCGCTTTGGCGGCTGGTCAGGACGACCAGAGGTCCCGAGTAAGCGATCCCCGGATCTGGATCACTCGAAACGACGATGTTCCCATTTGTTCCTTTGGTTTGAACGACTGGTCCTGATTTCAAAAACAACCCGGTCAACGAAATCGCCTCTTCAAGCGAGCCACCGCCGTTCTTCCGTAAATCGACCACCAGCCCGGCAATATTCTCTTTCTTCAGACGTTTCATCAGCTGGAGCACATCCTTGGTCGTGCTCTTCTGATGTTTATCCATGTCCGCGTAAAACGACGGGAGCGTTATCCAACCCAGTTTGATTGGCTCGCCATTCTCATCCTTCTTAATAATGATGTCCGCGCGGGCTTCCTGATCTTTCAACTTAATTTCATCACGAACCAGCTCGACCGTCTTACGTTTGGATGGATCGGCCGCGTCCCCCGGTATAACCAGCAACCTAACGCGTGTTCCTTTCTTGCCCCGAATTTGTTCGACCACTTTGTCGAGACGCATGTCCCGGACGTCGTTGAACTCACTGCTCCCTTGCGCAACCGCCGTGATTCTGTCGCCAACCTTCAAGCGACCATCGGTTTGTGCAGGTCCGCCCGGAACCAGGCTTTCAATCTTCGCGTAACCGTCTTCCGACCGGAGCATCGCTCCGATGCCAACAAGGGAGAGCCCCATGTTGATGCTGAAATTCTTTAGGTCCGCTTTGCTGAGATATTCGGAGTGCGGATCATAGGCTTGAGCCAGGGCGTCGAGGAAGATTTTAACCTGTTCTTCCTTGTCCTGTTCATGAACACTCCTGAGCAAACGATCATAGCGGCGAGCGACCAACTGTGGTCCGGGTTCAATCGGGTGCTCACTGAGACGTTCCTGGAGCAATTCGCTCTCAATTCGACCGCGCCAAATTGCGTCCGCGTCCTTTTCGTCCTTCGGCCACGGTGCTTTTTGGCGGCTAAAGTCAATCGTTCCGTCGTTTTTGAAATCGAAGGGGTCCTTGAGCATTGCCTTGATTTTGGCCACGCGGCTCTCGACCCGCTTGGTATAAAGATCGTAGACCTCATAGGCCGGTTTGAGGTTCCCCAGCAACACATCGTCATCCAGCGCAGTGCCGTACTTGGCAGTCAGGTTATCGACATCCTGCTGCGTGAAAAACAGGTGACTGAAATCGAGCAATTCAAGGTAGCTGCGAAGAAACTTTTTCGAGATTTCGTCGTTCAACGGCTGGTGGGTGTAATGCCCTTCCTCGAGCAACCGGCCCACTGAAACGGCCACCTGTTCGGCGTCTGACTTCGCTCGGAGCGGTTCCGCGCTAATGACTACCGAAAACAGGGCAGCTAATAGAAGGAGGGAGGGACGAAAGGTGGGCTTCATTAAGAAAAAGAGGTTTGAAAAAGTCGCAGAGTTCGCGCTGAACGCAAGACTAGCAGGAAGCGCGCATTTTGGTGTAGTGAGTGAGACAACGGATCGGCCTGAATATTCAATTAACGGAAAAAAAGGAGGCTATCCCAAGGTGAGCGGTGAGCCTGCCCCGAGCTTGCGTGTTTTAGGAGGGAACTGAGTTGCGTGAACACTTCGATAGTTCGGATTTGTTTCGCATTTCGGTCTTCGAAATTCGGATTTCATAGGCGGCTGCACCCGGCAAGCTGCTGGCCGACATTCAATCCTACGGCTAGAGTTGACGCGTGCTTACGTATAAGACGTTCTGCGGGGGAGTTTTTGAGACGAATTGTTATCTAATTGAGGCTCCCCAAGGAGCAATCCTGTTCGATGCTCCGGATGGCGCCTGCGACTGGCTTGTCTCGGAGCGGATCACCCCCAAGCTCCTACTTCTCACCCACGGCCATTTCGATCATGTGCCTGATGTCGCCAAGATTAAGCAGCGATTCGATTGCCAGATCGGTTGTCACCCCGATACCGTTCCCATGATCTCCGACCGGGACTTCTTCCGGAGCTTCGGGTTCGAGCTGGAGATCGAGCCTGCCCGACCTGATTTCATGATTGAAGCAACTCCGGCTCGCGATTTTCTAGGATTGGAAATGGAGGTCCTCGAAGTTCCCGGACATTGCCCCGGAAGCCTCTGCTTTCTCTCCCGGAAAGACGAATTGCTCATCGGCGGCGATGTTTTATTTGCGGGTGGCGTCGGACGTTGGGATTTACCGAGTGGCGACGGAGAGCTTCTCTTCCATGGAATCAAAACAAAGCTCTATCCGCTTGGCGACAACGTGACAGTGCTCCCAGGGCACGGTCCACCGACAACAATCGGTGAGGAACGACGAAACAATCCGTTCGTGAGATAACGGGAGGTCGTTTAGCGAAGTGATAAGGCAACACGCTGTTGGCTGGTGGCTCCGCACTGCAAGATGCTCGGTTCAAAAGAGACGCGGCCCGCCGCACGCCAGGACGTGGCCAACTAATCAGACACTATATATTCGCTTGCATTGTGGAGTGCGGCGGTGCTCCGCCGCTTTCCGCGCGATAGCGTCTGCGCCCTGATCAACGCATCAGGCAGAACGCCCGACTTTCCCAATGTCCAATGTCCGAAGCCTAACCGACAGCGGGTTTAACCCCTCAATCTCATCAACCAGCGCGCGCAACGATTTCATCGCTGCTGGTATGTGATTGAGGAAGGCCTTATTCCCCTTAACCAAACCAAGAAAACCGTAGGCCCCGAGCGCTTGCATGAGCCGCTGAATACCGCACAACCGAAACGTTCCCCGAAAATCAACCGGAAGCGATTGATTCAATGCGGTTCGTTTCTCCCCGTAACTTTCCAGCATCGCTTCCCGTTCCGAATCCGAGAGACTGACGTACGGATCAAACAATAAAGACGCCAGATCGTACTCGGCTAATCCAAACCGCATCCCCTGAAAATCGATCAAGTGAGCTTGGGCATTACGAACCATGATATTTTGGGATTGGAAATCGCGATGGATCAGAACGCGCGGACGATTTCCAAGACTTCCGCGATTTCGTGTAACGCCGGCAGAGTCGAGAACTGTTCCAGTTCTTCGGCGCTTAACTGGAAATATCGCCCCAGACAATTCTCGAAAAAGTAACTCTGTTCCCAGTGGTAAAGCGCCGAGTCGAAACCCGCCGGAAGATTCTTCTGATGGCACGCCCACCGCTTCCGGCAGGCAATGCAGCTTCACGATTTCCTCGAGCGCAGAATCGTAAAGCGCCTGACGCACCAGCCAGCTTTCCCCGCGATAACTCCAAAGATCATCCGCGCCAAGATCTTCAATCCAGATCAAGCCTTGCGTCGGATCGTGAAAATAAATCGGGGCGCGCGAATCGTGTTCGGCGAGAAACTCAGCGATCTCCACGTAATGCCGGTTTTCTTCCCGTTCGAGATTATACTTCGCCAATATCAGCGTCTGTTCTGGAGAACAGGTCACTCGATAGAACTTCCGATCCGATCCACCTTTCTCAATCGGCGTGATCTTAACCGCGCTTCTTCAAAACGCGGAAAACGAATCCGTGTCTGGCGAAGCAGCCAAGGCGAAGTTTTAGATTCTTGACCGGTTTTCACTGGTTCAAAGTGTTGTGGAGTGTTCCGAGACTTGGAATTCGCCTAAATGTCGGAGTCACTGTGTTCCCCATCTACTTTTCGATCGGAGCGGACAATACAATTGCGCAGACGAGATCGCGAAGTGATTTGTGCTCCCGGCCAAAGAATGCTGTTCTCCAGGGTCACGCCCGCGCCAACGCGGCAGCCGGTGCCGACCGAATTGAAACCGAAAAGACGCGCGGTCGAGTCGATTACTGCATCGGGTGCAATCGGGCCGGCCATTTCATGTCACTGAAGATATCTCGGGTTCCATTTTTCCAGCCCGATGGTCCGATGGACTTCGAGGTATTCGGTCCGGGAACCGATATTGAACCATCTGCCATCCTGAACAATTACGCCACCAATCCGGCCGCCGTGCCCGATCCAATCAGAAACAACCGGGACGAACGAAACGTTCCCCGGCGGGATCCGTTCGAAAATCGTCGGGTTCCAGACCGAGACGTTGGCGAAATCATATTCGCCCTTGTGACCGTAACGTTGCTCCAATGTCGACGATGCGATTCTGTTGAAGGGCGATTCCGGTCGCCAGTCCGGTTTTCCGCAATGCCAGGTGACATCGTTTTCCTGGCGAACATGCTCCTCCACCAACGGCAGCAGATCGAAATCCGAAAGGAGATCGCCGCTATAAACGATAAATGGCTCATCGCGCAATTTGGTCTTCACGTTTCGATTCCGCCACCCGTCCCGAGCAAATCCGGCTCGTGCACCAGCGAAACTGGCAACCCGCGATAGGCGCCGTTCGGAAAGAGACGATTAATCTTTCAGGCAAGATGATGGGTGTTGATGACGAATGACTCGACCCCAAGATCAACGAGATGATCGAGGGCAAATGTGATGAGCGGCTTCTGATAAATCGGAATGGCGGCTTCGGTAAATCTTCGGTTAACGGACGCAGCCGGGTGCCCAATCCTGCGCCGAGAACAAAGGCTTGCGTGATCATGCCTGTAGCTTCTTTTCATCACGTCGAAAAGCGGCGGTGCACCGCCGCGCTCCATAACCACGCGAAAATAGGGCATCCGGGAATTCCAGGGAAGCGGCGGTTTACCAGAACTTGTGCTGGAACGCCAACTGGCTGAAACTGATGTCATGGAAGAAACGATCTGGCGCGGCACGTCGTCGCAAAAGAAAAACCTCGGCCTCTTTATTTTGTGCGGTCTGTTTTGCTGGCTCATTGTGCCGATCTTCATCGCGATGACACGGTTTCTTCAAACGAAATACCATGTCTTCGAGCTAACCAGCGAACGCCTGAAAATCACTGAAGGCATTTTCAGCAAAGTGACCGAGACGCTCGAACTTTATCGAGTCAAAGACATCGAAGTGCGACAACCATTCATCTATCGCATGTTCGGGATCGAAAACATTCAGATCAGCACTTCCGATCTTTCGTCTCCAGTTATTCTGTTCGAAGGAATCCCGAAAACCATCGGCCTGGCCGATAAACTCCGGAACCAGGTTGAGATCATTCGGACGCAGAAACGGGTTCGCGAAATAGATATCGAATAGAGAATTTCGAGATCCGAACACGAGAGATCCGAAACGCTAATGAAGTATCGAGGCGGATTTCGAAATTTCCGCTCGCGGACTCAGTTTTTTAGATAAAGCGAATTGGTCCCGAAATCGATGATTGCATGATAACGATGCAACGTCTCGGACCCGAGCAATCCCACTACCGGCGGCATGCCATCCAACAGCCGGTCCTGGATTAAGCCATCCAAGTTGATCACGCCAACATTCGAAGGCTGCATATTAATAGAGCCGATTGAAAATCGCGAAATCGTCGCGATTCGCACCCGGTTCTGAGCCAACGTTAACCCCAATCGACCTGAACTTGGTCTGGCGCAGAGGAATGTTCATCCGCCGAACAAAGGGCGAATGGAGCAATGTCGCGAATGCTCCCGTGTCCACCATCAACCGGGCCGATTGGCCGTTGACCGATCCGTCCACATAAAGATTGAAACCTTCGCTTTCGCGCATTCGCACCCGGCGATATCCGCGGAAATCAAGCCCGGGCGCCGGCGCTCGGACACGCGGATCGATCGTCATGACCATCTGCATCCGGTCATAATCAAGAATTGCCCGGAGCGGGGAAAGAATATCGGTTCCGAGAATTCCGTCGCTTTCCCGTTGTCTCTTGCTTTCCCTTGGAAGACGGTCGAAGGTAGGCGAAATCGATCAAGCACCATACGCTTCATCGATGAGATTGAGGGCGCCCAGCCGGAGGTTGCGGGCAATTGTCATGGAATTGAATGCTCCATTGATATTGAGGCGCGGCGGCACTTTCGACGACGCTGTCACGGGCGACAGACCGAAAATGATCACGTCGATCGATCGCAATCGCGCTTAAAGGCGCACCAGTGTCCACGAGAAGACAGCCGGTTTTCCATTTATCTCCGCTCGAACGAGCAAGTGATCCTGCGAAGAACGCTCAAGTGGCAGCACCTGGTAAGTCGGGGCTTGCGGTCGAACCTGCGAAAGCGCGAGCGCTCCTTCTGGAAGGACGACCACCAGCGCGATAAGAAGCGCACTGATTTTCTTCCAACAGTAGAGACGGGAAAGGCCGATCGACACGGGCCGGAGAATAGCACGGGGAAACAGGGAGAGCGAAGAGTAGCTATCTTTTGGCCACGGAGGAACACGGATTGAACACGGAAAGGAGTTCGGACAGACCAATCGGTCGAAAAATCCGTGTTTGATCCGTGTCTATCCGTGGCCCTTCCCTATCAGCACCTGAACTCACACTCAGATTTTCTTCTTCCGCCTAGCGTGTTGGAATTGCTTCCCGGCGAGGGAAGGACTAAGGATGTCCCCACATGAAGGCCCTTCTTTCTTCCATAACTGTCCCACTCCTGTTCGTGTTCGCTTCCGTTATTACGCCGGCGCGCGCGCAGGACATCGTGATCGGCGAATTCGCTTCTCTGACGGGCAGCGAAGCCACCTTCGGTGTCAATTCCAGTAATGGCGTCCAACTCGCGGTGGACGAAATCAATGGCGCAGGCGGACTCCTTGGCGGACGCAAGATTCGTATCGTGATCGAAGACGATCAATCGAAACCCGGTCAGCCTTCCGCCGCAGTAAAGAAACTGATCTCCAGTGACAAAGCCATAGCCATCATTGGTGAGATCGCCAGTTCACGTTCGCTGGAAGCGGCTCCCATTTGTCAGGCCGAGAAAATCCCGATGGTTTCTCCGGGTTCAACCAACCCGTCGGTGACCGAAAAAGGCGATTACATCTTTCGGGTTTGTTTCATCGATCCATTTCAGGGGACGGTCATGGCGAAGTTCGCGCTTGATAATCTGAAGGCGAAGAAGGTGGCGTTGCTCACTGACGTGAAGAGCGA
The DNA here is from genome assembly GCA_963751725.1 of uncultured Verrucomicrobiae bacterium. Taxonomy (GTDB): domain Bacteria; phylum Verrucomicrobiota; class Verrucomicrobiia; order Chthoniobacterales; family UBA10450; genus AV80. Next base: position 49,605 of record CAVVVQ010000028.1, on the reverse strand, counting down.
TTATTCAAAAGGGTTGGCGCAATATTTCACAGAGTACTTCACCAGCCACGGCGGGACGATCGTGGTCGAGCGCTCCTATAGCGGTGGTGGAACCGACCGCGATTTTCGCGCGCAACTGACCTCGATCAAAGCCGCGCAACCAGACGTGATTTTTGTTCCCGGTTATTACACGGAAGCAGGTTTGATCGGGAAACAGGCGCGTTCACTTGGTATCAAAGCGCCTATGCTGGGCGGTGACGGATGGGATTCACCGAAACTAGCTGAGATCGGCGGCACCGCGCTGAACGGCTGTTATTTTTCGACGCATTTCTCGCCGAAAGACAAGGCACCGAAGGTTCAGGATTTCGTTACCAAGTATCAGTCGAAGTTTAAGTCGATGCCGGACGGGATGGCGCCCCTTGGTTACGACGCGATGATGATTTTGGGACAGGCGATTAAAACTGCGGGTTCAACTGATTCAGCCAAGGTTCGGGATGCGTTGGCCAACGTGAAGGATTTCGACGGGGTAACGGGCAAGATCACAATCGACTCGAAACGGAACGCGACGAAGTCGGCTGTTGTGCTTCAAGTGAACGGCAAAGAGAACGATTTCGTGACGACAGTCGCTCCCTAAAGAGAGCTGATGGTCTATGGCTGATAGCTAATTGCTGATAGTGATAGTGAACCCCCAGAAGAACCCCCAATATGTTTAAGTTTGAAAAATTAGAAGTGTGGAACAAAGCCATTGAATTTGCTGATTGCGTGTACTCTGTAACGAAATCCTTTCCAGCTGACGAGCGGTTTGGCCTGACGACTCAGATGCGTAAGGCAGCCGTCTCAGTTTCTTCGAATATTGCGGAAGGCAGTTCACGGGGGTCAGACTCGGATTTTGCGCGGTTTATTGAAATTTCCACGGGATCATTGTTCGAAGTCGTTTCAGACTCCGTCGTCGCACAACGTCAGGGATTCCTAAACGAGTTGAGCTTTAATCTGATCTATGGCTCTGCGGAAGTTCAGGGGCGCATGTTAAGCGGTCTGCGTCGAACCTTGCTTGGCCATTCGCAATGAGTCTAGCAATTAGCCATCAGCAATCAGCCATAGACTTTTCTTGAGCCTTACCGAATTCACCCAGCAGCTGATCAACGGTCTGTCGTTAGGTGCATTCTATGCCCTGATCGCGCTGGGGTACACCATGGTCTATGGCGTTCTCCGTTTTATTAATTTCGCACACGGCGATGTGTTCATGCTCGGCGCGTTCTGCGGCTACTATCTTACGCCGAGAATAATGCCCCATTTCGAAGGAGCCGTGCTCGCACCGGTTGGCGTCACGATCGTCCTGATATCAACCATGGTGATCTGCGCGCTGATCGGGATTATCATCGAGCGGCTCGCCTATCGGCCTCTGCGGAGCCGGCCAAAACTGACTGTCCTCATCACCGCCATCGGCGTTTCGCTCCTCCTCGAATACGGCGGCCAGTTCGTTTTCGGCGCGGATCCGAAAGGTTTCCCCGAACTGATAGTCGATCGCGCACTTGAAAACACGGGCGCACTGACGATCACGACGACCCAGATCGCCGCTTTTGCCATGACCATTTTCCTCCTGGTCGCCCTCACTTTTATTGTGAAAAAAACCAAACTCGGCGTCGCCATGCGCGCGGTTTCGAATAATGCAACTGCCGCCACTCTGATGGGAGTCAACATCGACACGATCATCTCCTTTACCTTTGGTCTCGGCAGCGCCTTGGCTGGTGCGGCCGGAATTCTCTACGCCCTCAGTTATCCTTCAATCGATCCACTGATGGGCGTGCTGCCTGGGATCAAGGCATTTGTCGCCGCTGTGCTCGGCGGTATTGGCAATATCCCCGGCGCAGCAGTTGGCGGACTTATCCTCGGAGTAATCGAAACGTTTGTCGGTGGCTCTGCTTTCTCCACCTATCGGGACGCTATCGCTTTCGGGTTGCTCATTGGGATTTTGCTTTTCCGGCCGGCTGGAATTTTTGGAAAAGCTCAAACCGAAAAGGTTTAACGAATCACCGCGCTTAACAACCAAACGATGCAATTATCGGCACATCAAGAAATACGCATTGCTGGGGGCGATTCTTCTGGCCGCGGTTTGTTCTCATTTTTCGGGAACCATCAACAACTACATCCTTCAGATCCTCATTTTTATTGGGATCAATGTGATTCTCGCCGTCAGCCTGAACCTAATCAACGGCTACACCGGACAGTTTTCGCTGGGTCACGCCGGATTCATGGCGATTGGGGCGTATGTTTCGGCTTATCTTTCCACCGAGCACAGTAACGGATTTTTCGCCCTTCTCGGCGGAGCTAACTCCTATAGTCTGGCCTTGCTTTTTATCTGCGTGCTGATCGCGGGCGGTCTCGCGGCGGCGCGTCGCCGGTCTCATTGTGGGCGTGCCTTCATTGCGATTAAAAGGAGATTACCTCGCGATTGTCACGCTCGGTTTCGGCGAAATCATCCGCGTTCTGATTCAAAACACCGAAGCCGTCGGCGGCCCGCGCGGTTATAGCGGAATCGCCGGATATACCACCATCTTTTGGACCTACGCAGTCGCGGCAATCACAATTTATATGGTGGTTAGTCTGATCGATTCAACCTATGGCCGCGGATTCCTGGCCGTGCGTGACGATGAAATCGCAGCCGAATCAATCGGGATCAACACTACCCGCTATAAAGTAACCGCCTTCGTTCTCGGTGCGTTTTTTGCCGGTATCGCTGGCGGTCTTTATGCCCATAGCACGACTTATATTAATCCAAGCGGATTCGATTTTCAGCGCTCGATCGAGATTGTAATCATGGTCATTCTCGGCGGCATGGGCAGCACTATCGGTGTCACTCTGGCCGCGATTCTGTTGACCGTCCTTCTCGAATACCTTCGATTTGTTTCCGGTTACGAATGGTTGCCCGATATTATTCGGCGCATCGCGGCGAATCGCGTCATTATTTATTCGCTGGTTCTGATTGGGTTAATGCTTTTGCGGCCGCAAGGCTTATTCGGTTCGCTGCCACGATTAGGTCGCGCAAAAGCGGCCGCGCCTAAACCCGGCAGGCCGGCGACGGGAACGTAAGCCGCTTGTTGTTATGCTCCATCTCCAAGAGTGCACAGTTAAATTTGGTGGGCTTACGGCGGTTTCGAAGTTTGACCTGCACATCGGCGAAAACGATTTGGTCGGCTTGATCGGTCCGAACGGTGCGGGTAAGACAACCATCTTCAACGTGGTCACCGGCGTCTATCGACCAACCAGCGGCACGGTAAAATTTGAAGGCAGCCATATCGCCGGATTGAAACCGAACGTAATCGCTGGGCGCGGAATCGCTCGCACCTTTCAGAATATCCGGCTGCTGCCGACGCTATCCGTTTTCGACAATGTTCGCGCCGCGTTTAATCGACGGTTGCGCCACGGTCTGGCCCACGCTCTTTGGCGGACCCGTTCTTTTTATCGGGAGGAAGCTGATGTTGCGAAGCAGGTGAAAGAGCTTCTCGATATTTTCGATCTTGGCCGGTACAGCGATTCGCTTTGCAGCAGCATGTCGTACGGTGATCAACGTCGGCTCGAGATTGTTCGCGCGCTTGCGACCAAGCCGGAGCTGTTGTTGTTAGATGAGCCGGCTGCGGGAATGAATCCGCGCGAAAAAGAACAGTTAATGGAACTGATCAAATTCGTGAAAGGAAAATTCGAGATCGCTGTTTTGTTAGTCGAACACGATATGAAAGTCGTGATGGGAATATGCGAACGAATTGCGGTGCTCGACTACGGAATCAAGATTGCGGAGGGAACCCCCGCCGAAGTTCAGGCCAATCCAAAAGTGATCGAAGCGTATTTGGGGACCGACACGGTAAATTGAGCTTTGATCTACATCCACCTTCTTCGTCTTTAATCCTGCTCTTTCACTTGCTCTTGCTCAAAAAACGAGGCAGCTAGCCCGCAACGACCCAAGGGGAGCGGCAGCCCGTATCGGGAAAGTTCTTGCACTAAAAGGAGCTACTAGGTCGTGATGAGTGTTCACCCCTCCCCCATATGAACACCCCCCAATTCGACCACGAAAAACTAAACGTTTATCACGAAGCCCTCCAGTTTGTCGCCATGCTGACGGAACTGCTCGACAAAATTCCAAAGCGATTTGCCGTCCACGGTCAGTTAGATCGCAGCCTCAACTGCAATTCCGCTCAACATAGCCGAGGGCAGCGGGAAATGGACTTCACCGGACCGGTGTCGCTTTTTTGATATCGCGAGAGGCTCGGCTCTGGAGAGTGCGCGCATGCCTCGATGTAGCGGTTGTGAAGAAATTACTCCGCTCAGACGAGATTATTTCTGCCAAGAAAAAACTGATTTCGATCGTCTCAATGCTTGTCGGATTGATCAAGTCAATCGCACCTGATCGGGCTTACTAGGAGTCGAGACGAGGAATTGGACCGATTACCGGATCGCGCACGTTTCCTTGATCATCCGAAGATTCTTGCCTTTAATCTTGCACTTTCACTGGCTCCTACTCTCATAACACGCGGCGATTAACCCCAAAGAGCAAGAGCAAGTGAAAGAGCAGGATTAAAGTAAGCAAAAAAACATGCTCGAAATCAATAACCTCGCTGTCTCTTACGGATCGATCAATGCGTTGCACGACGTTTCGTTGCGCGTCGGCAAAGGAGATATCGTGACGTTGATCGGAGCAAACGGCGCCGGCAAATCTACTACCCTCCGAACAATCTCCGGTCTGCTCAAAACTCAGGGCGGCAGCATCAAATACGACGGCGAAGAAATCAGTAATCAACCGCCCCACCAAATCGTGGCCCGCGGTATTTCACATGTGCCAGAAGGACGAATGATCTTTGCCAACCTGACCGTGCGCGAAAATCTTATCATGGGCGCTTATCTTCGAAAGAAACGAAACGAGCTCGCCGCGGAATTCGATTTCGTTTTCGAAATGTTTCCCCGACTAAAAGAGCGCGTGCTCCAGGTTGCCGGAACGCTATCCGGCGGTGAACAACAAATGCTGGCAATCGGGCGGGCACTAATGAGCAAACCGCGCTGCCTGATGCTGGATGAACCTTCTCTTGGAATCGCGCCGATTCTGGTGAAAACCATTTTCCAAAAAATCGTCGAGATTAATAAATCGTTAGGGATCACAATTCTTTTGGTCGAACAAAACGCCAATCTCGCCTTGGAAGTTTCAAACTTCGGCTACGTCCTTGAAACGGGACGAATCATTCTCCATGACGCCTCAAGCGCGCTTCGCACGAACGAACGCGTCAAGAGCGCTTACCTCGGCGGCGGGTAGGTTGTAGCACGGCCCTGTGGGCCGTCGGGAATCCGCGCCCCGAAAGACGCGACGATGCCAGGAATAACGATGAGAAAATGCGTGTCATCCCGAGCCCGCGCAGACGGCGAGGGACCCCTCGGTTGAAAATTTGGTTACGCAACTGAAGTGAAAACGTCCAATCTGGAGTAGCCGCGTCGCCTAACGCGAAAGCGGTGGCAGGCTGGCGCAAAGGGAGAGCGTCTACTCCATATCGACGCCTGCCTGCCAGTGTGACGCAATTTGCATTTGAGAGGTCCCTCGCCGTCTGCGCGGGCTCGGGATGACACGCTCTCAAAGTTTACCCAAAAGCGCGTTCACCTACCCGCGGCTCGATCCGCCGATCCCTAGAATCGATTGGATCTGCTGACGCGTCGCGAAATGATCGCCGGATTTTCGCAGCCGCGACCGCTCCGATGCGCTCGATTCCGATAAGGTGGATTCGAGGGTCCGCAAAATTTCCAAATCCTCAAGCGTCAGCTCGCCACCCGCTGAGTCATCCACGCGCCGTTGCAATTCGCCGACCATTGTAACCAACGTTTCTTCGTCATACTTAGCGGCTCGGAACGAATCGATCAGTCGCTGAAAACTCATGTGGAACGGAACCGTTGCCACATTGATCTCATCGTTTGGAGACACACCATCTGGCGGTGTGGCGATGGTCGCCGAGATCGCTACGGAATTCCAAACCTCCGCCGGTTCGTCATACCCAAGCTCGATTTGATAGGTGCTGCGAGCATTAGCCACCGCCACGGTATGGCTCCCCGCCATCGGTTCTACCGCAACCCGGGCCTCTTCGCGACCGTCCTTTGAAATCGTTCGCAGATACACCTTGCGGTCAACCGGTGGTCGGTCTCCAAAAATCGTCGGCCAATCAATCTCCCAATAGGTAAAGAGCGTGTGAGGATCGCGCGCGATCCCGAAGAAAACCGGCTTCCCATAAGTGCGCGGGAGTTCGCCCAAATTTTCGAAATCCTGGGATTGCACATGCCACGATTGCTGGTGTGGTTCCGACGCGATTAATGGTCGCCTCGATACGACGTAGTCGATCCCCTCGGGCCTTCCGTCTTGAGGCGACGAGTTGTCGGTTTCCCCGTTTTTCCAAAAATCTCCCAGCATGATTTCGATAATAAACGCGGAAATCCGAAAACCCAAATTCGAAGGGTCAAATAGGCCACGGACAGACAGGGATTGAACGCGGAAACGTAGAGTTTCGAGTACGCCGGCAAGTGTATAAGTTGGTAACCATCTTCGGACCGGCCCGACCGATCAAACCATTGAAATGAAAAACCTCCTTCTCCTTCAGCATACGCCCGATCATCTCAGGGCATTGATTGAAGGCACCACCGTGTACGAAGAACGTTTTGCTATAAGGGTCGCACCGGGCGTGCGAGAACTGCTCACCGGCCCCGAGGTCTCACCGGAATTCCTCGAGCGGGTAAACAGCGCCACTACGACTGATGAATGGAAGGATGGTTTCGGCGTCATTCATCGTGCCGATAATGTTCTGATTGGATTTTGTAGTTTTACGGGCCCACCTGGAGACGATGGGACGGTCGAGATCGCGTACGGAATTGCACCGGCCTACCAAAATCGAGGTCACGCTACTGAAGCCGCGCAGGCCTTGATTGCACACGCGCTTTCAAACAAGCGTGTTCGCTCCATCTGCGCGCATACCCTCCCGGAAGAGAACGCTTCAACACGCATTCTAAAAAAATGCGGCTTCGTATTCGTCGGCGAAGTCATACATCCGGAGGACGGATTGATCTGGCGCTGGGAATTGGCAGATAGGAAGTCCTAGAACTTCCGTTGTGTTCCTTTGTGTCCTTTGTGTGAGGCACTAGAATACGCGGTGATTCCATCCACCGGGCAGAAGTAAGTGAAAACATCCACCGCCGTAATCCTAAATCCAAAAGCGGGTTCGGTGAAACAAACCTCCGCTTTGATCAAACGATTGCGGCGTCTTCTCGGGGCCGAGGTCCTGGTCACCACCAAAAGAATTTCGGCGATGCATTTGGTGCGCAAGGCACTGCATTTGGGTTGCGATACAATCGTGGCCGCAGGCGGCGATGGAACTTTGAATGAAGTGGTCAACGGTATCAGCGCGAAACGCTCATCCGTTCGACTTGGCCTAATCCCACTCGGGACCGGCAACGATTTCGCCCGAACCCTCGGGATTCCAACTGATATCGGCGACGCTATCGGGGTGATTGCCACCGGACGAACCCGCCCGATTGATCTGGTCCGCGTCACTAGTAACCGTGTCCGTTACTTCGTTAATGTTTCTGCGGGCGGATTTAGCGGATTGGTGGATGAAAAATTAACCGCCGCGATGAAGCAAAGTTGGGGGCCACTGGCATATCTCCGCAGCGCGGTGGCGACGTTACCGCAATTACATGCGTACCGAACCACAATATCGTTCGGCCGCGGTCGCCGCCTCGTTGCTCAGGCGTATAACGTTATAATTGCGAACGGCCGGTACGCCGGCGGCGGAACAATGATCGCACCACGGGCTTCGATCGATGATGGATTACTCGATATTATCCTGATTCGGGAACGCCCTCTAGCGGAGCTCGCTGTCCTGGCCGCAAAGGTCGCCCTTGGGAAGCATCTCTCGAGCAAAGCAATTGTTTTTCGGCGCGCAGCCAAAGTCCGGGTAAAGTCGCGCCCAGGTATGTGGTTCAATACAGACGGCGAGCTAGTTGGGCGTGGGCCGGCAACTTTTGAGGTGCTCCCGCGAGCATTGCAATTCATTGTGCCAAGGCGATGAACACCAAGGTCGTTAACGCGGATGATCTGGCAGCGACTTCATGCGCATTAAGAGCAGAAGGCCGCAAACTGGTTCTAACCAATGGCTGTTTCGATCTACTGCATGTCGGTCATGTTCGTTACCTCAAAGCCGCGCGGGCCTTGGGCGATGCGCTGGCAGTGGCCATCAACGGTGATGAATCCGTTCGCGCCTTGAAAGGCGAAGGTCGCCCTCTTATTCCAGAAGCCCAACGCGCCGAAATCGTCGCTGCACTCGAGTCCGTCAATTACGTCGTTATTTTCCCGGAACTGCGCGCAACAGCGTTGATTGAGAAAATCCAGCCCGCGATCTATGTCAAAGGCGGCGATTACACTGCCGAGACATTGAATGCCGACGAACGAACAGCGCTCGACAAAGTTGGCGCAGAGATCCGAATCGTCCCCTTCGAAACAGGTCATTCGACTTCGGGATTAATCGATAAAATGAAAGAGCGTCCTTCCGCCGAAATGAAAAATCGGCTTGCGATAGGAATCCTCGGATCAGGAAAAGGAAGTAACTGCCGCGCGATTCTCGAGCAGATTCGTGACGGCAAACTCAAGGTGGACCCGCGCATTATCGTTTCAGATGTTTTTGATGCTGGCATCCTCGATATCGCCCGCGAGTTCGGCGTGCCGAGCGCTTATCATCCTTCCGAAAAGTTTCGAACCCGTTATGAACCCGCGGTGGAAATTCAACTGGTCAAAATGCTCAAAGGAGCTGGGGTCGACCTTGTCGTTCTGGCTGGCTTCATGCGGGTCTTGAAAGAGCCGATGCTAACAGCGTTCCCACGGCGTATCATCAATTTGCATCCGTCGCTTCTGCCAAAGTTTCCCGGCCTTGAAGCATGGCGTCAGGCGCTGGCTGCGGGCGAAAAGGAAACCGGTTGCACCGTCCATTTCGTCGATGCCGGAGTCGACACTGGCGACATAATTGCACAACGAAAAGTCCGGATTCTAGCGAATGACACCGTGGAATCGCTCCACGCCAGGATTCAAGTCGTGGAACGTGCAGCTTTATCCGGAAGTTATCAGGCAATTCAGTAGCACGTAAGGGCTGCCCGCGAATCACGCGAATGACGGAACAAACAATTCAGTTTTGGCCACGGATTAGCACGGATCAAAGAGGTGTGTTTCCTTTTCCGTGTTGTAATCTCGTGCTTCGGATTCCGTGGCTTAAATTCGTTCTGATTTCTGGTCCCGCCCGAGTAGCTCCTGCAAAGCTTTGTCTGGTCGTTTCCCTTCGTACAAAACGCAATAAATCTGATCAATGATCGGCGTGTCGATGTTCAGTTTGCGCGCACATTCATATGCGCTCTTCGACGTCGGAATGCCTTCCGCGACCATATGCGTGCTAGCCAGAATTTGGTCCAACGTCTCACCTTTCCCCAATCGTTCGCCCACCTTCCGGTTACGACTGTGCCGGCTGAAACAAGTCGCGATCAAATCGCCCGCGCCGCTAAGGCCGTAGAAGGTTCTCGGGTTTCCGCCCATCGCCGTTCCAAGCCGCAACAGTTCGGCCAATGACCGCGTAACCAACGCAGCCTTTGAATTATCGCCGAGCCCGAAGCCGTCGCTTACGCCAGCTGGAATGGCGAACACATTTTTCAACGCACCACCTAGCTCGATCCCGATCGTTTCGTCGCTCGAATAAATTCGGAATCGTTCACTGCCGAGGTGCCGTTGAAGGTCTTCAGCGCACTCTGCGGTCGAGCAACCGAGCACGGTGGCAGTTGGAAGATCGCGCACCACTTCCACGGCCAGATTCGGGCCCGAGATGACCGCGATCGTGTTGTTAGGGAAAACATCCGCTAAAACCTCGCTCATTCGCATTCCAGTGCCGTGTTCGATTCCCTTCGTCCCGCTGAGTAGGATTACATCGGAACGTGAGAGCAAAGGGCTCAGTTGGTTGGCAACGGATCGGAGCGCAGTCGAGGGCGTGACAAAAACGATCAGATCAGCCGTGGCACACTGTTTCAGATCACTCGTTATATTAATCGACTCAGGAAGCTTGATCCCAGGCAAGTAAGTGGTGTTCTCACGCTGGACCCGGATCTCTTCCGTCCGCTCAGGATTATGCCCCCAAAGCGTGATCTGATGACCACGCTTTGCCCAGAGAACCGCCAACGCCGTTCCCCAACCGCCCGCACCGATTATCGCCGTGTGCTGAATCTTCATCTGCGAGTGAAACGTTGTTCGGTTCCTTTCAGAAGACGAGAGAAATTCGAACGGTGACTCCAGACCACCAGAATCGCGAGCACTGCAGCAAAATAGAATAAACCAATGCCTTCAATAATCTTCCAATGCATCAACAAAGCGACGGTAACGGGCAATGCACAAGCGGCCACCATTGACGCGAGTGAAACATAACGTGTGATCTCGAAAACGAGCACCCAGAGCAAGAACACAATCACTATCGCCAACGGCATCAGCCCGAAAACAACGCCAGCCGAAGTCGCAACCCCTTTGCCTCCCTTAAATTTCAGCCAGACCGGAAACATGTGACCAATCACACACATCACACCGGCGAAAATCCCAAAGTGAACCGCGTAAGGCTGCGCGGACGCCGAATGTTCGGCCAGGAAAACCGCCAGACGCACGGCGCAGAATCCCTTGAACGCATCGACAAAAAAGACGGCGTAACCCCATTTTTTTCCCAATGCGCGAAGGACGTTCGTAGCTCCAATGTTTCCGCTCCCAAAACTTCGAATATCTACTCCGGCGATTCGACCCGCGAAATATCCGGCCGGAAACGACCCGAAGAGGTAACTAAGAAGTGCGATGATAAACGGGAGAGACCACACGGTAAATCAGTTGGCTTCGGTGAACGACTCCGAACGATCCGTCTGATCGTTGGAGATCGTAATAGTAGATAACCTATTCTTTTCCAACCAGATAGAAATAATGGAAAGGTCAGCCGGTGTTATTCCACTAACGCGACTGGCTTTCCCAATCGAGTCGGGTCGAACGGCCGCGAGCTTTTCCCGAGTCTCGGGCCGGAGGCCTCGGATTGTTTTGTAATCAAGATCAGCCGGAATCGGTCGGCCGTGCTCCCGAGCAAGTTTTTCGTTCTGGCCGGCCTGACGAAGCACATAGCCTTCGTATTTCAGATCGGTCTCCACAAGCTCCCATACTTCCGGCGAAGCCATTCGCTGCATTTCTTCAGGAAGTTTATCGAATCGGAAATCGGGCATTTTCAAAAGAGCCGCGACCGGTTTGCCGTCGACCCGCAAAGTTTCGACCGATGATCGGAGCTGCTGAAGCGCAGTCACCTTTTCTTTGAAAACCTGATACCGTGCGGAATCAACGAGGCCAGCATCGAACCCTCGTTGGGTCAATCGTTGATCGGCGTTATCCTGTCGAAGCGAGAGTCGATCTTCAGCCCGGCTGGTAAACATCCGATACGGCTCATCGGTGCCGTTGGTCGTGAGATCATCGATCATCACGCCGATATAGGCTTCCCGGCGCGAAACGATGAACGGCTCTTTGCCGAGAATCTTGAGGGCGGCGTTAGCGCCGGCAATCAATCCCTGGGCGGCAGCCTCTTCATAACCGGAGGTCCCATTAACTTGGCCGGCAAAATAGAGGCCGCTGACCAGTTTGGTTTCTAAGGTGGTTTGGAGCTGGGTTGGCGGGAAATAATCGTACTCCACTGCGTAACCAGGCCGGATCAATTCGGCTTGTTCGAGTCCGGGAATCGACCGGACGAACTCGACTTGGACGTCATATGGTAGGCTGGTCGAGATGCCGTTGACGTAGAACTCCTCGGTATGTCGGCCCTCGGGTTCGAGGAAAAGTTGATGCGCGGTTTTGTCAGCAAACCTTACCACTTTGTCCTCGATCGAGGGACAGTACCGTGGGCCGGTGCCTTGGATTCGGCCGGAATAAAGGGGTGAGCGGTCGAGGTTACGGCGGATGATCTCGTGCGTTTCAGCGGTAGTGTGAGTAATCCAACATGGGATTTGTTCCACGTGGAACGCGGCCGTGTTCAGGGTGAACAAATCATTAACGCCACTTGGTGGGAGCGGCAGAAAACTGAATCGCGGCGGCGGTTCGTCCCCCAATTGAATTTCGCATCGACTGAAATCAATCGACCGACTACTTAACCGGCATGGCGTCCCGGTCTTGAATCGGCCGACCGTAAAACCCATCTCTTTCAGCGACGCGCTTAATCCTGAGCTGGTATCAGCCATTCGTCCGCCCGGCTTCGATTCACCGCCCACATGCAGTAACCCGCGAAGAAACGTCCCGGACGTCACCACCACAGCCGATGCGTTCGCTGCCATCCCAATATCGGTCTCAACCCCGGTCACTGCTCCCTGGTTATTCACATGGATCCTCGAAACCGTCGCCTGCTTTAGATCGAGGCCCGGCGTCCGCTCTAACACCGCTTTCATCCGGAATTGGTAAGCCTTCTTATCGCACTGCGCCCTGGGGCGCCCGGACGCTTGGACCTTTGGTCCGATTCAACATCCGGTACTGGATTCCAGTCGCATCAGCGTTCACACCCATGGCGCCACCAAGCGCATCGATTTCCCTGACGATATGACCTTTAGCGAGGCCACCGATTGCCGGATTACACGACATCTGCGCCACGGTGTCGACGTTCTGAGTCAGGAGCAAAGTAGCACATCCGAGGCGGGTCGCGGCCAAGGCCGCTTCAACGCCAGCGTGCCCGCTACCGATCACGATCACATCATACTTTTTTGTTAACGCGAACATTCAATCCTCATGTTCCATGTGGAACTTCTTCACATCTTATTAACAGGCTGGAACGGCTGCACTACTGCTTGGTTTACTCCGATTGCATGGGCTTCACTGTGACTCACACAAAGGACACAAAGGTTACAACGCTGGTCGATTATAAAAACTGTTATATACCTAACTCATTGCACTACAGGTATTTGTTTCGGACGTATAGTAACTGGAGTTGACCCGTCGCTTTCGAGGTTTGTCATCGGCCTTGTCTCTTCTCGGGCTTCTTTCGCTTCTCGTTCCGCTTCCTCTTGCGCCTCCTTTAACACTCGTAAGGCAATTCGCCCTAACAAGACCAACGCTATCGCCGCTATCGCAAATCCGCCTAACCATACCCAGTATTCAATCGCGCGAGGATGCGTTTTTCCTCGGGCCAGATTTAACCCGAGTTGCCCCAGCGTTCCAAGATAGGAGTAAAGAAATAACCCCGGTGCCTGCCCAATCGCGACCCATAACATGCAGGTCCGAAACCGGATCCGGGTCAGCCCGTAAAGGTAATTCAGCAGACTCGTCGGAAAGAGCGGGTGCAGCTGGCTGAGCAAAATGATCTTCCACCCTTCGCGTTCCACCGCCGGTTCCAGGGCAACCAGTGTCGGGCTCCGCAACAACTTCCGTCTCAACCATTGGCGTCCGATCCAGCGGCTAATGAAAAATGAGATTGCCGCACCGGTCACATTCCCGACCAACGCGATAAAGAACCCCCACCACAGACCAAAGAAAAAACCGGCCCCAACGCTTAAGACGCCGCCTGGTAACAAGAGCACATTGCACGAGGCGTAGAGCAATGGATAACAGATCGCGCTCCACGCGCCCCAACCCATAATGCGTTGTTGGAACGCCGCGAGAATATCAACCAGGGGGAAAAGCCGGGAGAGGAAAAGCAGGACGACGGCAAGGATTAGCAGACCGCCGATCTGAGCCAGAATTGCGCGACGTATCTGCACCATCGGCAGACTTTCATCGCTTCAGACGCCTCGCGCAAATTCCGCCAGCTCTACGGTTGCCTCGTATTGGAGGAACGGAGTAATCAGATAAACGCCGCGATACGACTGCAACGCTGCGCGGGTGATTTCCTTTGCCAACTTGATACCTTGGGCGCGGCCTTGGGCTCCTTCGAGCCCGGCCATCTCAGCACGGACAGCATCGGGAACCACAATCCCCGGAACCTCGTTGTGAAGAAATTCCGCCTGGCGCCCGCTCGCGAGCGGCCAGATGCCCGTGAACATTGGGATCTGCAAATGCGATGTGCGTTGAACCATTTGCTCTAGGAGCCGCACATCGAAGACCGGCTGAGTCATGGCAAACTGTGCGCCGGCGGCAATTTTCCGTTCAAGCCGGTTAACCTGCACATCCAGGTTTTTTGCATTCGGATTGAAAGTGCAACCAATAACAAAGTCGGTAGGTGTTTTGATCGATTTACCGGCCTGGCTGAATCCTTCATTTAATCGTTTGATAATCGAGATAAGCTCGAACGAATTGACGTCATAGACCGAGGCGGCGCCCGGATGATCGCCAACCTTCGCCGGGTCGCCTGTCAGTGGAAGAACGTGACGCATTCCGAGCGCAGCCATTCCAAGAAGTGTGCTTTGTAAACCGAGGACATTTCGATCCCGACAACTCAGATGAAGCAAAGGCGTGATTCCGAAACGCTCTTTAAGCATGGCGCCGACGGCAAGGTTGCTTACCCGCAAGATCGCGAGCGAATTATCCGCGAGGGTAATCGCATCGCAGCCGGCTTTGACCAAGGCCTGTGCACCGGCAAAATACTTGTCCAACGCCAGTGTTTTCGGTGGGTCGAGCTCGCAAATGATTACCCTTTTCCCCTGAGCCATCCGTTCAAGAAGGCTTTCCTCGCTAACGGCCGTGCGCACGGCCGTTTTCGGTAGCGGTTCAGCAATGACACGAACTGGCTTGCTCCGCACCGGTTTTAATCCGGCAATTGCGGCCGAGATCGCTGCGATATGGGTCGGGTTTGTTCCGCAACATCCTCCTATTAACCGGGCTCCTTCCGCGACCATTTCACGGGCAGATTGCGCGAAATAATCCGGGGCAGTGTGATAAATAAATCGGCCTTCGTGATATTTCGGGTAACCAGCGTTCGGGTAGGCGGAGAGGACGAAATCCGCGGGCACATGTTGGAGGAGCTGGACCGTGAGGCGCGGTCCGTTCATGCAGTTTACGCCGACAATTTGGGCGCCAAGATCGCGGAGCTTGGTGAACGCATCGACCACCAATGTTCCCGACGCTAGCCGACCTTCGGGCGAACAAGCGAACGAACAAATAGTCAATCCACTGCCGGCCTCCTGTCGGGCCCTGAACGCGATTTCCATCTCTTCGAAGTCCATGAAGGTTTCGAAGAAGATAATTTGCGCGCCACCATCGAGCAGGCCACTGACTTGATCACGGAAACATTGTTTGCGATCGATGCCTCGCGCAGCTGCTTCATCGCGGCTAATCCCAAGCGGCCCGATGCTGCCAGCAACATAGATATTTTTCCCGCCTGCTGCCTTTACTGCGATTTTCGCAGCGGCCTGATTGATTTCCGTGACACGCCCTTCCAATCCAAACCGTTCGAGGCGCACAGCATTTGCGCCGAACGTGTTCGTTTCGATCACTCGGGCGCCAGCCGCGATGTATCGCCCGTGAATATTTTCAATGCGTTCCGGTTCCGTGAGACAGAATTCTTCAAAACAACGTTCCAGCGGAATTCCGGCTTCAAGGAGCAGCGTTCCCATCGCGCCGTCCCCGCAAAGGACAGTGGACTGTAGTTCATCGAGCAAATCCATTAGTGAGCGATTACCGTCCGCGCAGGTTGCAGCCAATCAAGGGGTTCCTCACAGAAGAGGCTGATTGCTAATAGTTGATGGCTGATGGAGAGAACCTTGAGGCATTCGAAACTTCCAGGACCTTAACGTGAGGTCGATTTGCAGATCAGTCTTTTCATTCGTTGGTGTGTTAATGGATCGGCCAACAAGAATCCAACAACTTCCAATAATCAGCCGGTTATTAGAACAGCGTTTGGTTTATCTAATTTCCAGTGAGTCATCAGCATGGTTATCGACATATCTGCGCATGGTTATTTTCCGAGGGACCAACACCGTGTGAAATAAGGTTATTCATCGCGTGAAGAAGAAGAAATGATTCGGTAAAATAAAAATATCTTCTTAATCATTGTTAAGAACATTGCCGTTCGCATTGCGTTCGCTGAAATTTCTCTTCGGTAATAGCACCATTTTTCGAGTATGAGTGTGAGCCATGAACGGACCGGCAAATCTTCCTGATTTTAATTCGCTGGTCGTCACACAGGCACGCAAAGACTTTCCGTTATTGAACGCCGACATGAGTGTTGCTGAAGCGCTCGAACGAATTCGACGCGAAGGTGTTGGTGAACGTGTCATTTACTTTTTCGCAATTGATTCTGAAGAACGTTTGGTTGGAGTCTTGCCGACACGTCGGCTTTTGACGGCGTCGCTCGAGACACGCCTGGAAGAAATCATGGTCCGTAAAGTTGTTGCGATTCCAGCAACTGCGACCGTGCTCGAGGCGTGCGAATTTTTTGTTCTCTACAAATTCTTCGCTTTCCCGGTCGTCGACAAAGAACGCCGTGTGATCGGAGTTATAGACGTCAGTCTGTTCGCGGAAGAGATGCTCGAAGCTGGTGACGGTGGAGCAGGGTCCGGCGCTGCGGCAGTGCCAAGCGATGATGTTTTTGAAGCGCTCGGATTTCGGCTGGCTCAGATTCGCGGGGCATCGTCGTGGCGCGCGTTTCGTTATCGGTTTCCATGGTTAATGGCGACAGTGGGCGCCGGAACAGTTTGCGCGGTGTTAGCAGGTTTTTTTGAAGAGACGTTGGCGCACAGCTTAGTAATAGCGTTTTTCCTGACCATGGTTCTGGGGCTCAATGAGAGTGTCAGCATGCAATCGATGACGCTGACCATTCAGGCGTTGCGAGCCAACACGCTGACGCGTCGATGGTTTATTGAAAACTTTCGACGCGAACTTGGCACCGCGTTGCTCTTGGGACTTGGGTGCGGAATCGTGGTCGGATTGATTGTTTTGGGTTGGCGCCAGGACACAAGAAGCGCGGTTGTGGTGGGAACGACGATCGCTGTCTCGCTTACCATGGCCTCCTTGTTTGGGTTTAGCGTGCCGTCGATTCTCCACGGATTGAAGCTCGATCCGAAGATCGCCGCCGGACCAGTGACGTTGGCGATTACGGATTTCTTCGCCTTAGCGTTCTATTTCACCTTGGCGTGGTTGGTTCTCGGCTAAGCAAAGAAAACCCGAAATTTCGAATTTCGATATTCGAATTTCCGCGGCGCGGCTCAGTGTTGGCAGCGGTCGCACCAAACCGTCGAGCGTCCCCCGACAATTGCATGAGACAGTAACGTCCTGTGTCGTGGACAAATTCCCTCCCGCTTCCATTTTTGATGAATTAACCAACCGCGTGGCGGATCGGAAAAATCTTTCGCCAATGTTCGGAACGAGACACGCGCGACCTGCTTTGTTTCCCGAAGAAGACTTTTCGTTTCCAGAGCAGACAACGTCGATGTGAGTCGGGCAGGCAGGATCTTCGTTCGCCAAAGAATCTCGTCCGCCATCCAGTTGCCGACGCCGGAGAATCCGGTCTGCATCAGCAGAACAGCTTTGATCGGCGCGTTGCGATGGCGATGGAGGAATTTCTCGAGAAATTGTTGATCGAACTGGCGCGACACGATCTCCGGCACATCACTTTTCCACCAGTCCGGTTGATCCCGACCGTGATGAAAACGCACACGACCAAAGAGCCGCGCATCACTGAAGACCAGAACCCGGCGCGCCTGGCGCAAGACAAAGTGATCATGTTTCTGTGGACGGAAGTCAGCTGGCGCGGTCTGGAGTTTTCCGGTCATGCCGAGATGAATCCCGATCCAGCTTCGAACGTTTTCGCGAGCCCCGATCATTTCAGGGTTGTTCCCCGAGAATTCGAACAGCATCTGTTTTCCACGGGCCGAAGAGCGCAGGAGTTGTTCGCCAGTTAATCGCAGGATGATCTCGCGTGGATCGCTCCCGCGAAAGATCCGTTTCCGCGGATGAAGGTCGACCGCGATAATCTTGTGCCCGATGCCCGGGTCCCATTGTTTTCGGAAGAATTCGACCTCGGCCAGTTCGGGCATTCAGGGAAGAAGGTTAATGGTTGCTAGCTGATGGTTGATCGAAGGATTGTTGGGCGAGGGATAGCTTTCGTTCGTGTACATTTGTGTCTATTCGTGGTTAATGCCGTTAAGAAATTGTTTACACCACTAATGGAGACCAATAGACACGAATCCAATCCGGGATCTACTTGCGCGGCATGCTAGGTTTAGACATGGAGAAAGTGATTATCGTCGGCAGCGGTTGTGCCGGATTGACCGCGGCGATCTATGCCGCCCGTGGAAACTTAAGCCCTCTTGTGTTGGAAGGACGCCAGCCAGGCGGACAACTCTCTACGACGACATTGGTCGAGAATTTCCCCGGGTTTCCCGACGGGATCGATGGCCCGCAATTGATCATGAACATGCACGCGCAAGCCGAGAAATTCGGGGCCCGCTTTTCTTACTCCGAAGTCACAGAATTTGAAGGCCGCGATGGTTATGTTCGGGTTAAGGCGGACGACAATGGCTTGAGACGAAAGCGTTGATTATTGCGAGCGGTGCCGCGGCGCGGTGGCTCGGGATTGAGAACGAAGAAAAACTGGTCGGCCACGGATTGACTTCGTGCGCGACGTGCGACGGTGCTTTTTATCGGAATGTCCCGGTTTGCGTCATCGGGGGCGGAGATTCCGCGGCGGAAGAAGCCCTGTTTCTGACCAAGTTTGCCTCGAAAGTTTATCTGATTCATCGCCGCGATCAGCTTCGCGCGTCGAAGATCATGGCGGAGCGGGTCCTGGCTAACGACAAGATCGAACCAATCTGGAACAGCGTTGTCACGAAGTTACATCCCGGACGAGAAAGGCGAAATGTCCGCGGTGATGTTGCGTAACGTCGAGACGCACGAAGAACGCCAGCTGCCGTGGCCTGCGTTTTTGTTGCGATCGGGCACGATCCAAACACGAGAGCATTCAAGGGAAAACTGGATACTGATCCGGACGGATATCTTTTGGTAAAGCATCTCGCGGAAAGCAAACATCCAGGCGTTTTCATTGCCGGCGATGTGGCGGACCGCGTGTATAAACAGGCGATTACCGCGGCAGGGTCGGGGTGTGCGGCCGCGCTCGAGGCGGAGAAGTACTTGAGCGGGCTCAAGGAATGATCGGGCCAGTCGCATGGTCTGCGCAAGCCGATCGTATTAGTTCAGATTATAGGCTTCGATAAGCGCGATTCCAGACAAAGTAGAGAATTGGCGCAGATGGAGGTTGGCCAATGGGGGAATGCGCATCAGTGTTCGCTGAAGCCGAGATTAGCTTGGCGCTGCTAACCAGTAGAATGAGCGCACAGCAATAAAGCGCCGCGGCGGGGACAAAACGTTTGGTGTATGTTTTCATGTTTTTAAGCAATCGAGTTTCTTGTTCGTCAAACCCATCACGAGCTAATGCGAGATTCCCGAAGAAAAAGTGCAATTGAGGGGTGAAATGATTTCCGATCCCTTGAAGGTCTGCGACGTCACGCAGTTTTATTCACCTCTCAGCGGAGGGGTGAAGCGTTACGTCCACGAAAAAATCCGATACATCGAAACGCGATCACCGCAGGATGAACATGTTCTCGTTATTCCCGGTGACAAAACGCAGGTAACCGATAGCGGTCGATCGCGTGTGTATACGATCAAGTCACCGATGATCTCGCGGTCGACGCAGTATCGCGCGCTCTTGAATCTGGCGGCGCTGGAAGAGATCATCGTGCGGGAACGGCCCGATATCATTGAATCGAGTGATCCCTATCAAGTGGGTTGGCGAACAGCGACAATCGGCCAGTCTCACCGGATTCCGGTGGTCGCTTTCTATCATTCGCATTTTCCCGAAGCCTATCTGCATGGCCCGTTCCGGTTGTTGCGACCGCTTGCCGAGAAATATGTCCGGATGTTGTATGATCGTTATCAAGCAACCCTGGTTCCTTCGCCGGAGCTGGCGCAGATCCTGGATCGTTGGGGTATCCGCAACGTGCGCGAAGTGAGTCTCGGAGTGAACACAGAGTATTGTTCACCCGTTCCGGATGATTCCATCGAGACGCGAAGCGCGTTAGGTGTGGCTCCTGACCGGCTACTGCTGCTTTACGTCGGTCGGTTAGCGCCGGAGAAAAATACAGCGACCCTCGCGGGCGTGTTTGAGATATTGTCAAAGCGGCAGCCGGAGAAGTTCGCGTTCTTAGTGATCGGCGATGGTCCGCAACGGAAGATGTTCGATGCGCTTCGAAAGACGAATTCCGAAATGAAATGGCTTCAGTATTGCGCCGATCCAGGTGAGCTGGCCCGATACTACCGGTGCGCCGATCTTTTTGTTCACCCGGGCATCATGGAAACGTTCGGTTTAGTTGCGCTGGAGAGCCAGGCCTGCGGCACCCCTGTGGTTGGAATCCGCGGATCCCGGATGGACCGGATCATTTGCCACGATCAGGAATCTTGGGCGTCCGAAAATACGCCGGAGTCGTTGGCTAACGCAATCGAGGCGTTTTCTGAGAGAAACCTCGAGACAATCGGGAGAAATGCGGCGGAAATGGTAGGGGAGCGTTACGCCTGGCCACGGGTATTTGATCAACTGTTTAGTATTTACCGCGAAGCGATCGAGAATTTTCGGCAGAGTTCGCGCAGGCAGCTTTAAGGGCCACGGACTGACACGGATTGACACAGATTAAACACGGAATGTAGGAACCCCTTTTCCATCCTTTGTGACCTTTGTGTGAGACATTTTTGATCAGCTCTCGTCCAAGGCTCCCAAGAATCTGCGTTAATCTGCGAAATCTGCGGATAAGAAGATTGTTCGAGGGAGGGCTTTGCATTTATGGAAAGGTCTGCACAGAATACCGGAAATCAATCAGTCCCAATGAAGGAAGAGAACGCATTCAAGATTCGGAGTTATCGCGCGTCTGATCGCGACGCGGTGCGACGGCTTTGTTGTCGGACTGGGTTCCTGGGCGAACCGATCGATCCGGTCTACGAGGATAACGAGCTGTTCGCTGATTTTCTAACGACATATTATACCGATCACGAACCGGAGTCCTCTTTCGTGATTGAACTAAACGGAGAGCTCTACGGGTATTTGCTCGGGTCGCGCCGCCCGCTTTTCAATCAACTCTATTCGTTCCAGCAGAACCTTGTCCTCTGTTTTCGAGCGATGCTCCGGTATCCGCGTTACAACAATCGGTCCCGCCGTTTCATTCGCTGGATGTTGATGCATGGCTGGAGGGAAGTTCCAGCCGCACCACGTCGAGTACCTCATTTCCATATCAATCTGTTGCCGGAAGCGAGGAAAATGTCGACTACGCGTCTGCTGATGAGCGCGTATCTGAGTTACCTCTATCGTTGTGGTGAGAAACAGGTTTTCGGCCAGATCGCAACGTTCGAGAGCCGGCGCGGCGAGAAGATGTTCGAACGTTACGGGTTTAAGGTAATGAACCGGTCCGAGATCACCAAGTACAAGGCGTTTTATCCGGAATCGGTTTACATGAGCACCGTAGTCAAGAATCTGACCACGGCCGAGCTGCTTACGGTTGAAGCGCGGTCGCGTTCCTGAAATCAGCATTCGACACCTGCGTAATGTGAAATGCCCGCAGTCGAATATTGGAGGCCAGGCAAATTGCTTCTCCGATTCCAGGTTAACTATTCACAAAAATACTGCTGCGTTATGTGCAAAATCGCGATTGCAGTGTCGATTGTTAGCATGCCTCGACCTTTTCGGTTCGCACTCAGATCCCTCGCGTCGACTGGTGCGATGCGTAGATTGTGTCCCCACCTGTTGCTGCTGTGCTTTTCTCTTGTCTTATTGACCGGCTGTGATGTTGGGACCGATGCCGCAACGCGACTTGCCTCCGACATCAAAGCTGGAACGTCTCGCCTGGGCAAAGAGGCCGGCACTAAATACAGCATCCAGCACCAAACACCCTCAAAGTTAGGCGAGTGCGATGGACCGTATAAAGTGCAACTCGATAAGGTGGGAGCGCTGATCATCTGGTGTAAAGACGCCGCCGACCACACTGTATCCAGCCATAGCACGTCTTACCACGCGCGCTTTGTTGATACGCCGCAAACCTACATCGTCGAAAAACCAGCGAACTCTATACTGACAATCACCCTCGAAAGACGCGATGGTCGGGCTGTCATCACCGACGTCCACTAGTTAAATCCTGCTGAGGCAGTAGCTGTCATCAGTCGATTTCCCCGCTCGATATCCATTTCT
The DNA here is from genome assembly GCA_963751725.1 of uncultured Verrucomicrobiae bacterium. Taxonomy (GTDB): domain Bacteria; phylum Verrucomicrobiota; class Verrucomicrobiia; order Chthoniobacterales; family UBA10450; genus AV80. Next base: position 27,424 of record CAVVVQ010000028.1, on the reverse strand, counting down.
CGTTTTGGACAGGTGGTTGTCATCGCCAATGCGCAAGACAATCGCGTGATGATTGGACGCTTTATTCGTGTCTCATTGAAACCACCGCACACAAAGGCACCGCTCGGGCTTCTAGATCGATATCTACTTCGCGCAATGGAAAACGCGCAGAAGCTGTTTTGTCTTTTCCAGACACTTGATTATCAGCTCTTAGAGTTGCGACCGGAATGGAAGGGCGAGCCATTCAGTAGTCCGTTCCCAGAGCGACCGTTTATTGAAATCGTCCAGAGTATATTCACGCGACTGTTGCAGGTCCGATTCGAAAACGCGTTCCATTTCGCGCCCAAACTGTGCGTCGTAAACCGCCAGATCCAGTTCTTCGTTAATTCCAGACGAACGCGCATCCAGATTGGACGAACCGAACATCGAGAACAAACCGTCGATCACCATGCTCTTGGTATGGATCATGGCGGGTTGATATTCGAAGATCCGAACGCCGCTCCTCAACATTTGACCATAAGCGGAGCGCCCAGCGGATTTCGTGAGCGGCTGATCATTGTTTTGGCCGGGCAAAATCAATCTGACATCGACTTTCCTTCGCACGGCCTTGATTAGCAGATCCACCTGATCGGCGGTCGGCGTGCAATAAGGATTCGTTATCCAAATCCGTTTTTCCGCTGCACCGAATGCGGTTGCCTGGACCAATGGGTACGGGTGCCATCGAAAACGAATGAGAAGCAATTACCTGCGCTTTTAGCGATCCAGTTGCCGACAGGACAGGGAATTGACCGTCGCCACTTAACGTTTCGCCGAATGTTTTCACCCAATGTTCGTTGAAGGAGGATTGGAGCTTGGCCACGATCGGGCCCTCGATTCGCGCTTGCGTATCGCGCCAGTGATCCTTGTCCTGCGCGTGTCCGGACCATCTCACGCCGAATCCCGCCGATCCGATAAACGCGATTCGGCCATCGACCACCAGCAACCGACGATGGAGCCTGCGATTTGTGCGATCTACTCGCCAGGACGCAGTCGGATGATAATAGGCAAATTTGCAACCTGCATTTCGCATCATCCGAACGTCTGAATTATCCAGCCCCCAACTCGATCCAATTCCATCAAGGAGAATGCGGACTTCGATTCCAGCTCGCGCACGTTCACAAAAAGCGTCGCGAAACTGATGTCCTACTTCGTCGGACTCGAAGATATACGCAGCGAAATTGATGGTGGATCGAGCGGAGCGAATCGCGTCGAGCATGGCCGGGAAATATTCATCTCCGTTCGCGAGCAATTCGATTTTGTTACCGTCGATTGGAACTGGGTCAGAAAGGGCCAGAGCCGATCCAAGAAACTCTGGATCGCGAACTGCGAACGTGTGATCGAAGTGGTACTCGATCGGCGTGGCGCCGGATAAAGAAAAGGCAAAAGAGGACGATTAGAACGAGGAAGGTAAGCGAAACCACGATCCATTCGCCTACTGCAAATCTCCACCAACGCCGATTTAACCAATGAGATGACCGCGCGCGTCTTGAAGACATCAGAAAAATGCAAAACGGGCGGTTTGTTTCATTGTTTTTCGGTGTTTCACTTCCGGCAGCTTCACGTTAAGAACCGCCAGCCGCGGGCGACCCAGGCTCATTTTCGGGGTCGGTTCGAGGAGCGCGCCGCCGACGGCCTCACAACCGTCTTGGGTTTGCACTCATGGTATTGATTGATCGCTCCCACCGGGCCAACCGGTCGTATAGGGGGCTTTCGGCTTTACGCAAAAGTCCCGATGACTTTCGCGGATTTCCGTTCTAACATTCTAACTTCATAACGCCTTCACGGCGTTTCCCGCCGGCATAGCTCAGTTGGTAGAGCAGCTGATTTGTAATCAGCAGGTCATCGGTTCGAACCCGATTGCCGGCTCCCCTCGTAATTATATGTATCAATATGTTACAGGATGAGTCTCTTAGTGCAGTTTTCTGATAACTCTTCGTTATGGTCCCGAAGAATGTGCGGAAGCGTTGCAGATCGATCCTCTCGAGCATTGGTTACCAGTGATTTCCAACCCTGCTCATCTCCGGCTTACGCACGGCCTCATGGCCTTCCGGACTTTGCCATAGCAAGCCAGTCACAGCAGGATGATCCTTTCGCAGCGCTTTCCCGGCTTAAGAACATGCTTAGAAGGTGGTCTTGTTGAGCAAATGGAGTTCAACACCAAGAAGGCTGAGATACTTTCGAGAGTGTGATCGGAGAGATTCACTCTGTATCGTTAGGTAGGTTTCTCACGAAACCATTGGGATTGAGAACCCGACAGGTCAAGTCGCTGCTGACCACCTTGTTGAAGCGACACCGCTTCCCACCCGGTTGCTGACCTTTAGCGTTCGAGATGGAACGATCTCAAATGACAGTCGAATGTGTGAAGCCTTCCTTGGATGGCTTACCTAGCCCATGCACCCCGTTTAGCCGCTTTTGCTTCGTTCTCAATGTCTTTCAAATGCGCAAGATATTCGCGTGATTCTAGGCCGTCTGGTAGTGATGTTCGGGTGCCATAAATTCGAGCAAGCCCGTTCCTCACAAGCAACTCGTTCAGGTCGAGGCCTTCAGCGGTCACCACGATTGCGTAGTATCGCCAGATCGAGCTGCGACCGAGCGCACGGCGCCAGCGTGTGTAGATCGTAAAGGGGCTTGCGAGCGTACAGCTTGGTTATCTCGCTTGCCTCTCGGCCGATTTTTGGAACTGCTTCCGGGGCAATGCCGAAATATGCTGCCTGCTCGTTAATTCGACCTGTGTAGACGAGCTCTTCTTCCGGCGTGTCCACAAAGTAAAGACGCACTACCACTTCCTTTTGATCTGATAAGATGACGTGGAATGAATCGCCGTCATCCCATCGTTGCGGCTTGTAGACGCAATTATCCAATCGCTGAAAGGGATTAGCCGGAGGCGCAGACGCAATTAAAGACAGGGCTGCCCCCAAGATCAAGACACGCCCAATCAATGAGACTTTCGTTTTCATGCAGTTTCTAACAAAGCCTAAAGCGTGCGAGCTTGTGGCATGGTGGCGACTTTCCCAGTCACGTAGAAATCCTGATGCCTTCCCCGGTTCTTCTCTCCGTGCACGATCAAAAGGCGCAGCGCCGTCCGTGCACTCGACGTGCTTGAACCCCGCAATTAGATATCAGTGGCTTCGGCCTAGAGTGCGGCAAGGCGCTTTCGCCGACGCCCGCCTTTTTTCACAGGTTTTGCCTTTTGCCGGGTTGAACCGATCGAAACGACGTTTGTTGGCAACTTAAGAAATCGTCCCAAGCCCACTGTGACTCGCTTCTTCTTGTCCAGGTAGTGTTGACTTGTGATACCGATATCGGCGTGGCGAAGGGCCATGCTCGCTGCATAGATGCCTTCCTTTGCGCAAATCTGACTACCAAATTCTTTGCGTAACGTGTGGAGAGGTGTTGTCCTGTCTACGCCGTGATTGCGGAGCCACCCGGTGAGTCCACTAAACTCTGATTGGCAACGATAGTTGGTATATCCCCTGTTTGTTTTCGGGGCGATTGGCGATTCGATTACAAACTCACCAGTTGCCCTCGCGTGGTAACCACGAAAGACCGCGTGAATTGCGTGTCTACTTCAACGTCCCCAATGGAATCCTCAGACTTGGGATGAAAATGCTCAGTGGCTTCAATGCGAATGATGTTTTTGGTCCCATCGAAATGCGCTCCAGGTTAGTTTGTCGATTTCGTTCCGCCGTAGACCTGCCATCGACGCGAGAAGGAAGATCTTCATTTGTTCCTCGGGCAATCCCGCTTGCGCCTCGTTTTAAGCTTCTTGATATCAAATCCACTTTGATAGCGCATTGATTGGCGTGGTCTCGAACTTGACCCCGTCGAAAGGCTTGGTTTGTAGATTGACCGGAACAAACTTGAGCAAATCAGGAGAGAAGAGACTCTTGGCTTGTCGGATTAATGAATTCACGGATATCCGTGCAGCTCTGCTGATTACAAATTCTTTGGTTGCGTGTTTTGACCTGTTTGGCATTCCCTATGATTTCCATCGTATAGGTTGCACAGTTTGGAACGGTCCCAGGTCATCGGTTCGAACCCGATTGCCGGCTCCATTACATCCTCGGAAGCGCTCTGCTCTTGTTACTGATTACATTTACACCAGTGGACCTCACCGCTTCACTGCAAATTGTAAACCTCCACCAGACCTACGCCGGTCGTGCTGTCCTTTCCGCGCACGATCGCCGTGTAGTTCCCCGGCACGAGGGTCTGCAGGGTGGCTGATTCGCGATCGTCCGTGGGCGCGATCCCAGTGGCTTCGATCTCGGCTTGCTGCGTGTCTTTCCAGTTGTCGTTCGTGGCAATGGTCGCACCGCTGCCATCGTGCAACTCCAGCACCGGATCCTGGAGCGCATCTTGAATTCCTACGCCGCTGAGTGATGGGCCAATGGCGCGAATGAGCACCCTGGTCGCGCCGGTATCCGTCGGCCCGGCGATGAACCCGCCGATCATGACATTGTCACCGATATCGACAAACCCGCGCGTGCTGATATTAGCCAGCTTTGAACCAGCCGACTGATCCAGGTCGTACACTTCCACCAATCCCACCCCGGTCGTATCGTTCTTCCCAGCCAGGATGGCGGTGTAGGCGCCGGGCGTCAAGGCTGGCTACGATCGCCGATTCAAGATCGTTGCTCGGAGGAATTCCCGTCGCAATGATCTCGGCCTGCTGGTCCGATCTCCAGTTGTCGTTGTTGATCGAGACGCGCCGTGCAGCTCGAGGGTCGGGTCCTGCAAAGCTCCAGGCACTCCCTGCCCGCTCAACGATGGTCCGATCCCGCGGACGATGACTCTTTTCGGACCGGTCCCCGTGATGATAAAGCCGCCGATAAGAACCTTCTCGCTCGTCAGCACTTTCATTCGGGTGGAGATGTTCAAAAGTCGGGTCAGGAACGCGGGTGAAAACTCCGAGGTATTTCCGTTAGGATCTGTTGCGGTGGCGGTAAACGCCCTCGCACGTCGCCGAAACTGGAAAGGTAACGTTGTAGGAGGCGTTTCCACTCGCATTGGTGGTAACGTTGGTGAAGCCAAGGAATGTCTCGCCTTCGCCGAAGCCACTCGCGTCACCTTTTGTGCTGCTGAAAAATTCGAGTCGAAAGGTCGTTGCTCGCCGTGCTGTTGAGAGACCCGGTAATCGTGGCGCTGCCGCCCGCAATAGTGACTGCATTAATCACCGGATAATTTTGTAGATTGTTCGACGCCCGTATCAGGATCGCCAGGATCGTTCAGAGTGACGCCGTCGCCGTTCAAATCAATGCCGAGTCCTGCGTTCGAAAAGATGGAGTTGCCCTTTGATCGCTAACCCGGTCGCCAGGCGCCTTGAAAAAAATGCCACCGCTGCCCGGCATTGCCAGCGATGAGATTGCCCGGAGGCGCCCCTGCCACCGTGACCTGACCGCCGATAGTGTTGTTAGTCGATTCAGCGACGGAAATACCGTCGCCGGCATTGCCCAGGAAGCTGGTGCCGGTGATATCCGTGCCGATAAAATTGCCCTGGATCAGATTGTCGTGAACGGACGCGTTGTTGGTGCCCATGAAGATCCCATGTCTCCCGTTACCCGAAATGACGTTACGGGCCATCACGTCTGTGCCGCCGATCACGTTGGACGCGCCGAAGATCTCCACGCCATCCAGCCCGTTGCCGAGTGGTTGAGTGCCGGTGGCGTCAGTGCCGATGAGGTTGCCTTGAATCACGTTGTTGCTGATGCCGTTGCCCACAACAATGCCGTGACCGGAGCCGCCGCCAGCCAAGGCCCCCGAAATGACATTGCCGGGCGGCGTGCCGGGCGTGGCTCGTGAGGCCGCCGATCTGGGCGGCGCCCGTAGTAAAGATTCCGTCGCCAAGTCCGAGCGCATGCGTGCCAGTAACGTCTGTGCCGATGAAATTGCCCTGAATGACGGTTGCCGGTCGAGGCGCTGATGGTAATGCCCGTGCTGTTGGCGCCAATCACGTTGCGCGCGGCGACAGTGGTGCCGCCGATGACGTTATCGCTCGATCGGATGTCGACGCCTGCGCCGTTGGCGAGAGCCGTTGTGCCGGCCGCGTCTGTACCGATGAAGTTCCCTTGCACCATCTGGTTCGCGCCGCTTTGAATAACGACGCCAATGCCATTACCCGAAATGACATTGCGCGCCGCGGGAGTAGTTCCGCCGACGCGCATCCCCGAGGTAGCTTGCCCGAAATCCGCGTTGACGCCTTGGGTGTTGGGGTGCGCAACGGTGCCCGTGGGATCGGTTCCGAGGAAGCACCCTTCGACCGAAACGGTGTCGGTCTGGACCAGGACCGCCGTGCTCCAGCCATTGTCGATCACAAGCCCCGGATGGTGCTGCCGGTCGCGCCCGTCTGGAGGACAAGTCCATTGCCATTGTTGCCGACGATGGCGGCGTTGATTTCTATTAAGAGGACCGCGTTGTCGCCATTGGCGAGCGTGTTCGCATCGAGCCAAGTTGCGTGTAACCGTCGAGCGTTACCGGGCTGGTGATGGATGGCAATTGGGTGGCTGGCGTGATCGTGTGCAACACCGCCCCCGGGATATTAAAACTGATCATGTCGAGGCCGCTGTGTCTGTTCGCGTCGGTGATCGCCTGACGCAATGACCCAGGGCCCGTATCGTCAGTATTGGTGACGGTGAATGTGTCCGCGGATGCGATGGTTGCGATTGCGGACCAAAGAATCGCGACCACTAGAATGGAATCCCGATGGTTCATGTTTTCTCCCTTTTTGAGGAACCACCGAGGCCTTTGTTCGAGTGCCAAATCGTTTGGCTCCTACGCTGTTATCAACGAAAACGGCATCGGGAGGCAACATAATTGTCGCTCTACCAATTCCGCATAATTGGATTAGTGGTTTGGAATGCGTGCGAATACGATGCTGGCGATATTGTGCGCGCTCGCGCTCGAGAGTGCGACGGCTGGAGAATCTTATAAGTTCTTAACCGAAATTCCGATCGGGGGTGAAGGAGGTTGGGACATCCTTAGCGTCGATTCGGGTGCACACCGACTCTATGTTTCGCATGCGACCAAAGTGATCGTGGTTGATTTGGAAAAGAATGCTGTGGCCGGTGAGATTACCGATACGCCTGGTGTTCACGCGTTTGTTGTAGCGCCGGAATTGCAGCGTGGATTCTCCTCTAACGGCAAGGAGTCCAAAGTGAGCGTTGTCGATCTCAAGACGCTCAACACGATTTCAAAAGTGGAGACGGGTGCAAATCCCGACGCGATGGCTTACGAGCCGCGGACCGGTGAACTCTACGTTTTCAACCACTCAGGTAATTCCGCGACCGTGATCGATGCCAAGACGGAGAAGGTTGTAACCACGATTTCTCTTGGCGGCAGTCCGGAGTTTGGGGTGGCTGATAGCGCGGCGGGTCGGATTTACTGCAACATTGAAGATAAGAGCGAAGTTGTGGCAATCGACGCACATAAACATGAGGTCTTAGCGCGTTGGCCACTTGCGCCCGGCAAAGAGCCGTCCGGTATCGCGCTAGATGCAGGGCACCACCGATTGTTCGCCGCCTGCAACAACAAGCTAATGGTGATGCTAAATACCGAGACCGGCAAAGTTGTCGCCACTGTGCCGATCGGCTCTGGCACGGATGGCTGCGCTTTCGATCCGGGAACGCAGCTTGCCTTTGCCTCGTGCGGCGAAGGAGTGACAACTATCGCAAAAGAGGAAACTCCTGAAAAACTTGTGGTCGTTCAAACCCTGAAAACAGAACCTCGCGCACGGACGATGGAATTAGATCCGTTGACTCATCGAATTTACCTGCCGAGCGCGCAATTTCAGCCTGCACCTAGTCCATCGCCGGGTGCTTCACCCGGACGACCGACAGTCGTGCCAAACACTTTCAAGCTGTTGGTCTACGCTCCGGCAGATTCGCCGAAGAAATAGGGCTGGCTGGTATTAATTTTGCCACTGGCACTCCAAAGTGCGCATGTCGGGAAGTGTTGTAGTGGCGCTTCTGCGAAGCGCCTCTTGATGGGCGTGACGGACAAAGGCCGATCAGGATAGATCGCAGCCAACTCTCTTGGGCGCTTCGCAGATGCGCCACTACAACTCCGTCGCCCGACGTCGCAGGGACGAGACGCGCTATTTATCGTTATCCACGTCTCCGTCGTCATCAATGTCGTATGACACGGGAGGCGGCGCGGGGCGAAGTGGATCTCGGTATGGCTGGCTCGCGGGTGGTGCGGTTGGGACTGACCAATCTGAATCGGTGGCAGTTTCCAACGGATCACGGGGACCGGACGGTGGCGGCGTTGCGACGGTTGGCGATTGCAATGGATCACGCGGACCGGAAGGAGGGGCCGGGACCGGCGGTGGCGGCGGCGGTGCTTCGGAAGAAGTCGGTATTGATTGGCCCTGCACTGGCGGGGGCGGTGGTGGTGGCGGCGGGGGCGGCGGCGCTGAGAACCTGCTCAAACACTCCTTTAACATCGGAACGATCTGTTGAGCTTTGCACGGCAACCGCAATACGCTGTCGGCTCCGGCAGCCATCACAGCCTTGTTCAGTTCCGGATTATCGACCTTGCTGTAAAAACAAATGACCGGGTTTTGTGGAAATGCTTGCCGTAATCCTTTGACCATTTTCCCTGAGCCCCGAATGATCGCGGCGTCGCCCCGCTCATTGGAAAGGTACTTGATATTATCCACGACGAGCATGGCCAAATCCCAGTGGTGTTCGACTGCGGTCCTGAGAAGTTCGGCGTCGAGGATTGTTTCGGGGAGCAACGTTTCCATCCAGACTTCGTTTCCGACCGCTTGTCGAACATAGGCGTTAAGTGTCTCGCGCAGATCTTCATCCAGCTCGGATGAGAGAACGCGAACGACCCGGCGCCCTTGCACCTCCTCCTCAGGAAGTTCTGGGATGTCAAAATCGCCGTCGGTTGTCATGGGTGAGAATTGGATGGGCCAACGTCTGACTCTTCAAACACGAATAAACACCGTTAGCCATGAATTTCATGAGTCTATTCGGGCGGTTCCACCTTGCAATCCTGCAATCTGGAGCGTTTTTCTTGCCCGACCCGCCCCTTATCTTCAATGGGCGGAGCCCAGGGAGGTAGTTCGCGGGCTGAGAATGCTGGCCTATCTAATGCTGGCTCAGAACGGCATCCAGGATGTCCCTTCACGAGATAATTCAGATCGTACCCTTGAGCCCGATGAATTCTTCGCGGCTCACGAGTACGCCGCTATGGTGGCGGAGAGCGAGTTCCTCGAGGAAATCCCGGTTCTGCGGAGTAAGCTGAAATGCGAAGAAGGCACCTTCCGTTTCGCCAATGTGGCCGAGAACCGATACGGATTCGCGGTCATGAAATTCTTCCGGGGCCGGAAACATGACAAAGGTTGGTCCTATATGGTGCGTTTCTTTGCCATGACCGGTGTGATGCGCAGGTTGGCTGATCAAGAACAGATGCAACGGTTCATTAAGAAAGGCGCAGACGGCCGTTTTGAATTTCATCACGCGATTTTTGATGTAGCTGCGACCCAGACGTTGAACGACGAGTTCGAGTTTTCGGACGAATTGTTTTCGGAAGCGGTGAAACAGACAGCTGCGCGGATGGACGCGACTGAGTCAAAGGTTTCACGGGAAAAAAGCGAAGCGCGATAGGGAATTTCCCTTAGCCAAGCTCAGGGTCCCCACCACCGCGGATAAGATTTCGACAGAATTTACAGAATAGGAATAATTCTGTTCTCTTGTATGAGGCAATCCGGTTCGGCTTCCGATTAAGTCTGTTCAAATCCTGCTCCATATTCGAATTTCGAGACTGAATTTCGTATGACGCAGGAACATACCATCCGCGCACTCGATCCGTTTGAAGGTGATCGATGGAACAATCTTGTCGGTTCGCATCCTGCTGTCTCTTTTTTCCATTGCAATCATTGGGCGCGGGTATTGCAGCGAAGTTATGGTCATCATCCCCACTACCTAGCAGAAATGAACGGAGAAACGCCGCGAGCACTGCTACCAATTCTCGAAGTCAACAGCCCGTGGACCGGTCGCCGCGGTGTTTCGCTCCCATTTTCCGATGATTGTGCGCTCCTCTGTTTCGACGGTGCAGGCGGACGCCGCTTGGTAGATCACGGGGTGAACCTTGGTCGAGAACGGGGTTGGAAATACTTTGAACTGCGAGGCGAAATTGCAGGCGAGCGGCCGCCAGCACGATGGAAAACCGTACCTCGGGCATGAAATCGACCTCACCGTTGGAATCGATGCCCTTTTCAATGGACTCGAAAGCCGAGTCCGCCGGGCGATTCGGAAAGCTGAGAAGGCCGGTCTAACCACGCGGTTGCTCGACAATTTGGAGGCTACCCAAATTTTCTATGCTCTTCATTGCCGCACCCGGCGCAAACACGGTGTTCCCCCGCAACCGTTCTTTTTCTTCCAAAACATTTGCGACCATGTGCTCAAGACCGGGAAGGGCTTTATCATCGCGGCGGAATATGAGGGTCGAACGGTAGCGGCAAGCGTTTTTGTTCACCATGAGCGGTCGGCTCTTTACAAATTCGGAGCGTCCGATCAATCCAGTTTATCTCTGCGGCCCAATACGCTTGTCATGTGGGAAGCGATAAGGTGGTATACGGCAAATGGTTACGCCAGGTTGTCGATGGGACGAACGGCCCCGGGAAACGCGGGACTTCGGTTCTTCAAATGTGGATTTGGGGCAACAGAGAAACCGTTAAACTATTACCGTTACGACTTTAGCCAGAAGGCTTTCGTAACAGGACACGATGAAAAGGTTAGTAAAATAAACAAATTCTTGACGATGGCGCCGTTGCCCATCTTAAGGATGATGGGGCGAACGCTGTACCCGCATTTGGATTAAAATAAGAGAAGAATTCGTATGAGCAGTTTCTGGCATCACATACGCACACAGTGGCTTTCGATCTCATTGATCTTGGGTTTCATTTGGATCCTGGCGGTCCGGATTTACTACTGGATTAAACCTTCGCTCCCGGAAACGCTTCGTCTCAAAATGCGTCGCTGGTGGGCGAGACGGACGCGGGACCGGTGCAATGGTGAATGGCCGATTTTGGAATCGGCTGGAGTTGCACCGGATGGGTGGACCGGATGGCCGGAGGAAGATCAGAAGTTCGCGTTGGTTTTGACGCACGACGTTGAATCCGAGCGCGGTCTGAAGCGGGTCAAACAGCTGGCCGAATTGGAAATGGCGATGGGTTTTCGGTCGGCGTTTAATTTCATTCCGGAAGGGTCATATCGCGTCCCGAAAGATCTACGCGACTGGCTGATTGATCGTGGCTTCGAAGTCGGCGTCCACGATCACAGACATGATGGTCATCTTTACCGCTCCCACGCTCATTTCCGAGCCAGTGCGAAACGAATCAATGTTTACCTGAAAGAATGGGATGCGGTCGGGTTCCGTTCAGGATTCATGTTTCATAACTTGAAATGGATCCACGACCTCAACATTTCTTATGACGCTTCGACGTTCGATACGGATCCGTTCGAGCCGCAACATGATCGGGCAGGGACAATTTTTCCGTTCTGGGTAAACGGCAATAACGGCAATGGCTACATGGAATTGCCGTATACGTTGGTGCAGGATTCGACGCTATTTGTAATGCTCGAAGAGAAGTCGTGTGACGTTTGGAAGCGCAAGGTTGAATGGATCGCTTCTCGGGGCGGAATGGTCCTACTCAATGTGCATCCCGATTACGTGACACTCGACGGAGAAGAGGCGGAATCGGGTGAGTTCCCGGTTGAATATTACAAAGATTTTCTGACTTGGATCAATCGAACCTATCAAGATGAATATTGGCCGAGTTTGCCAAAGGAAGTTGCGAGTTTTTGCAGGAAACAGATGCTTGGCGTCCTGGCAGGAATCGCGGTGTTTAATCCCACGGATCTATTACTGGCGATCTGAGAACCGATCGTAGATAAGGCAACACGTTGTTGCTTCTCGGCTCCGGACTGCAAGACGCTCGATTTAATAGCGGTGCTCCGCCGCTTTCCGCGCGATAGCAAGGAAGTTAAATCATCGGGCGCTTTGCAGAAGCGCCCCAACAACTCCAAAAGGGTCGCCCGCTATTCCACAAACGGGGTTGCGACGTCTCCGAAAACCAGCGCCCCATAATTCTGCGCGCTCTGGTTAGTCACAAGATTTGAATAGGTCCGGTTTGCTGGATTGAACTGATATTTGCCGACATTCGCGATTCCGGTTGGAAGGCTGAGGAAGAAACGTTGAATTGCGACCACATCGACTGTGTTCGCAAAACCATCGCCGTTTACATCGGCTGCGGTTAACCGACATCCAGGCGGGATAATTGCGACGCTGAGAAAATGGCGTTGCACAGCGACAATATCGACAGTGTTAATGCTGCTCGAACCGGGCGAGCCGGGCGAAAGGGTCGGCTTTGTCGGTGTCACGGTGTACATCCCACCGGAGACAAGACCGGCGAACGAATAATTCCCGGAGCCGTTCGTGCTGGTTCCACCTGAGACCGTCCCGGCAAGTGTGAGCGAAACGTTTGAGACCGGACCGGGACGGGATTAGAACAGTAAGAAACGGTTCCGGAGATCGTGATACTTGGTGTCGGCGTCGCGGTCGGAGTCGGGCTGGGCGCGGCGAGGGATTTGATCTGATAAATCACTCCGGTGCCCGCTCCTGCGGAAAGAGTGCCACTCGGCGATAGGTCGGCAACAAAGAGCGAGTCGTGTGTGGCCAGCAAGCCGTCCAAATGGCCGATGCCCGTTTGTTGGCCTGCGATAAAATGAAAATACGTGCCCGTGGTTAGGTTGGCATAAACCAGCGGGTTTTCTTCGTTGCTGGTTCCGCCTGAGGTGTATTTGCCATGGAACCCAAGGAAAACTCCGGTGTTAACCGCGCTCGGAAAATCCGGCGGGGCAAAAGTGATCTGATCGGGGCCTTCGCTTTCTTTCCCGGTAAACGGGTCAGGAAGGGGTTGAAACACCATTACCGGTTGAACCCCCAGTCCACCGACAATGGCGCCGGTTCGATAGGTTGTGTAGTTGTTAGGAAATCCGAAGAACTCGGTTGGCCCGCCGATGTTCGCGCGCGGGAGAACGTTTAGTTCATCTGCACTCAACGGTTCATCTGGGTTGGAGAGACCATCGATCCCGTTGTCTTGAAAGTAAAAATCACCGGTGCCTGGCTGAAACGCGAACCCGGCCGGGTTCCGCAGACCGGAAGCGACCTGGGTAAGATTGGCCGCGCTCAACGTGGTTCCACTGTCGATGATGGTGATCATGTGAATCGAATCACCTACCAGAGTGCCGGACGCACCAGGAATGCTGTCGTTGCTCAATGTGACGGTGTGTGTCGTTGCAGACGCATTATTTTCTGCGCCGACTTGAAAGAAGAGATCGTAGCGATCGGTAAAACCTGGTGTTCTGCGAACGGCAATTTCCGAGTGTTGATGCTGCGACCAACCGCCCGGATAGGTCAGGATCAATTGTCCAAGATAGGTCAGCGAATAAGCCGGTCCGGCACTGAGCCGTAGGATTTGGATGGGATACGGCCGTCCGATGACAAAGACAAGGTCGCCCGCGATTCGGATATTGGTTGGAGTTGGTGGAAGGTTGCTATAGAGAGTTGTCCCGGCGTTATCGGCCACGCCGTTGCCATCGGTATCGGTGAACCGGACCAGTTTCCCTGGCGGGCTGGTGGCAAAGAAATTGTTGCTTTGAGTTACAGTAACAAGCAGCGATCCGTCCGGTAACTCGAGCATCCCTAACGGATAATTTAGTCCGCTGGCAAAAGTCGTAACGCGAAAATCGGTGGGATTAACACCGGGCCCTTGAACAGTGAACGGGACAACAGCGACTGCGTCTTGGGCGGCCAATAACAGGGCAACTGCGACTCCAACCAGAGAGGTGAGGCGAATGCGTCCAGGGAAACTCATTCGGAACCTTTGCCACGACTTTGCGCGTAGGCAAGAGCGGATTAGTAGTTAGTCCAATTATTGCGCAAAGGGAGAAGTAACATCGCCGAACACGGTAGCGTCGTAATTTTGACCAGATTGATTGACGTTAAGCTGTGAATAGCTGCGTTGTGCAGGGGTGAATCGGTAACTACCGGTATTGGCAATTCCGCTTGAGTTGCCGAGAAAGAAATGCTGAATGGCGATGACGTCGACGGTATTAATGACGTTGTCACCGTTCACGTCAGCGGCTGTTAGTCGGCAGCCGGAAAGAACACTAATATTGAGGTAATGTCGTTCCACGGCGAGGACATCGGCTGTCGTAATTCCGGCTCCGGAATCGCCGGGAGCCCACCTGTTCTTGTTAGGTGTAACCGTGTAGTTGCCTCCGGCAAGGAGTGAAGAAAAAGCGTAATTACCAGAGGTATCGGTAGTGGTGTTAGCCCCCTGACTCCCAGTCAGGTTCAAGGTAACATTTCGAGCGGGCGCGGTGGTGGGACTGGCACAATAGGAGAGGGTCCCCGTCAAACTGATCGCTCCCGGCGTTGGCGTTGGCGCAGCCGACGCTTCCAACACCAGAACCCAGTCCGCAAATCCGTCACCGTTGTTCCCCGGATGCGTAAAGTCTTTGCTGCCGGTGTTCGGGAACGGCGATCCCGTGATTGCGCGGTAGGTGTTGTTTGTTGGATCGAACCAGCGCGCAATGACTTGGCCAGAGAGTTGCGCCATGTTTACCGTCAGGGTGGCGCTGCGCGGCACGTATGCGAGCGCCAATGTTCCATCCGATGTTCGCGCGGTGGTGGTGCAACCGTTGGCGGCGATGGTCCCGCTTCCGGTGCATCCAAACCCACCGCTCACGGTCGTGACCACGACGTGCGTCTGATCCGGCACTAAGTCATACCAACGGCGAGACTGAAAAAAAGTGCGGACGTATCCCATTTGGGTGCTGCCCGGAGTATCGAGCCAGCTTTGCCAATCAGATGGAAAGGAAGCACTGCCGGACATGTGATGATTGCCATAGATCTGTCCTGAGTTGCCCCCACTCAGCATGGTCCAATACTCTTGTTTCCGTAAAACGTCGGGTGTTCCTAAATCGCCGCTGTTATGTCCGAATTCATAATTGGCCTCGACCATGAACACCGGAATGTAATTCGATCGGTTATACGCTACGAGGACCTGGAAATAGGTTGGATCATAGCTGTAGGCCGCGTTCAACGAAATGATCGGAGCCCAGCTGGGATCATCCAGGGAATCGCTAGTCGTATAATTAAGCTCAACGGTTTGGATGTGGCGCGGATCGGTGTCCAGGATTCCGAGCGCAACGGCCTGCACCACGGCACGGTCGTCCGGGTCGTTCCAGGTCTGGAAATCATTGCCACTCATCCAGATGATATTGTCGAAATTCCGGTAACGATTTCCGAGATATTGCCCATAGGCTCGGTTCTTGGTCACGCCATTGTTTCGGAGCAACTGGAGCGAGCCGATAGTTTCGGCGGGATCAAGAATCAGGTTCAACCCATATTGCGCAGCGAGCTGGACCCGATCGTCGACCCGGGCAAAATATGCTTCGTTAGGTGTCGAAATGTCACCAGGGGTGGTGAACGGGGGTATTCCATCGGCAGTATTCCCATTGGCGGTGCAACGGTAACAAAGAACATCAACCCAAAATGTATTGAACCCGGCCGCTTTTCTGTCGGCAAAAAAGGTGTCCGCTTCCGAATGGGAGAGGATACCGATAAGGCCTTGCGCATCAAAACCAACCATCAGGTATGGTGAATTGTTTTGATCCACCAAGTAACGTTTGTTGACGCTCGGTTTTAGCGGATAGGCCGGCGACGCACTGGGATTAGGTGTTGGGGTTTGGGGCGACGAAGTCGACGGGAAGCGAGACGATCAGACTAACGATCAGTGCTCCGGCTCTTACACAACAACGCGAGAAACGCCGACGAAATGGCGCGTGAAAACGCTCCCATAAAGTGTCTGTCGTCGAGAATTTTCGCTGCGTTGCCATGTGTCTTCATTGAGTAATCGGACCAAGGCAATGATCTGACCGTTCATTACCGTTAGAAAACTAACGGCTTATTTACTCTACGAACGGAGAAGCAACGTCACCGAAAACAAGAGCATCGTAATTTTGATCAGATTGATCGGTCACGATTGCTGAATAGTTGCGGCTGATGGGCGCGAATCGATAATTGCCGGTGTTAGCAATTCCACTTGATAGGCCGAGGAAGAATCGTTGAATCGCTATCACATCAACTGTGTTCACAGTTGCGTCTCCACTGACATCGGCTGCGGTTAGTCTGCAGCCCGGCGGAATGAGTGCGACGTTTAGAAAATGGCGTTGCACAGCGACAACATCGACGGTGCTGATGCCGGGCGATCCTGGAGTGAGCGAGGATTTGGTAGGGGTGACCGTGTAATTTCCGCCGGACACCAGACCTTGGAATGAATAATTGCCGGCGCCATCAGTTACGATCGAGCCAGAGCTGGTCCCGGTGATATTGAGTGCCACTCCCGGGACAGGGCCGGGGACCGGGTTAGAACAATACGAGACCGAACCTGAAATGGTGAGGGTAGGAATGGGCGTTGGATGTCGGTGTCGGTGTCGGTGTCGGCGTTGGTGTCGGTGTTGGTGTTGGTGTTGGTGTTGGTGTTGGTGTTGGTGTTGGTGTTGGTGTTGGTGTTGGTGTTGGTGTTGGCGTTGGGTGTTGGCGCCGGCGTTGCAGTTGGGGTCGGTGTTGGCGTTGGAGCCAGAGTGGGTGTTGGTGTTGCTGCTGGGGTCGGCGTCGGTGTCGCCGTTGGCGACGGCGCTGTTACTACTAATGGTTGCGGCGCATACAGGTAACGGGTCCGCGTTCCGTCGATCAGACGCGCGTAAACTGCATATGAATCGGGCGGCACACTAATGTTCACCGTCGGGTTCAAGGTGTTGACGGTAACAGCGTTCGTTCCGGTTCGCGGCAATTGCTGCTGGAGAACTTCGATTTCGTTGCCGTTATAAGGATTGAAATCGGGGTCGAGAGAAATCCTCAGATCAACATTGCCGGCCGGTGTTGCTCCAGATTGTTGATAAAGCGTCGCACTGAACGATTGCCCCGCTGCAATAGCGGTTGGACTGAGAAGAACAAAGCGAATTGGGTTCGGCCACAGTCCCGCATTCGCGGGTAGGCCGGTGCGATTCGAAGCGACACCGGCGCCGAGATCCCAATTCTTGTTAAACCCATCGATGACTCGGCCGGTGCCGATACCACCTGGCTCGATATTACTGAGACGATCGCCGCCACCGATCAAACTATAAAAAAATCCAGCGGCGCCGCCGGCCATTTCTGTTGTGGTCCACCAGGCACTGCGTTCGGCCGCGGTGATATTAGCCTGAGTATCAGTGGTGGGCGTGGCCAGATCGAGGGTGCCGTGGTACCAGAGGTGGACATCGCTGTGGAACGAGGAGTAGCCGCCACTAAGAACCAGCAGCTTGCGATTGTATGCGCCGGAAATTGCCTGGCCAACCGGATCAGTTAGCCCGTTGCCTTGGTTCTGCCAACAGTTATCAGCGAAAAGAACGTTAGTCCAAGTTGGAACAGCGCTTGGATCTCCGAGTGCGGTCACTGGTCTTGGATCAAGAGTGGTTACTTGATCGACCCAAATTCCTTGAGCACCGAGAAGCCGCGCGGTCTCAATAATGACTGAGCCGCCGCGGCTGTGGCCAATGAAGTGGAGAGGCAGCTCGGCGAGCGGTCGACCTCCCATGTCCGGAATGAGGGTGGTTGAAAGCAAGGCGTTGGTGGCCTGTTGCGCGATGTTTGTAGTCGAAGCGCCGCCGAGGCTGGACAACGTCGACCAATCGAGTTTCACCAGGATCTCAGCGGAATCAGTTGTTAGTGGGGGTATGCCACCCTTGAATGTTGGGGTGATGATGTACTGGCCCGACCCGTTTCTGGTGATGGAAATGATATAGCAACTGTAGTTTGTTCCTGGAAAATCGGGATAAAGAGGAATCTTTTCAGCCATCGGGATAATCCAGTCGGTTACGTTCGAGTTGAAACCGTGGGTAATGATGGTGACGCCACCGGCGAAAATGGACGAGGGCGCCAGGCACGCGATGATGAAAAGGCAACGCAACCGGAGTATGAATGGGAGCGTGGCATTCACGATGAGGCGGGTTATATCCGCAACCTCGTGAAAAATCGAGACAAAAGGGAGCTCCTGCCGGTCCGACGCCTGCGGTTCCTCACACAACGGACACAAAGGTCACAACGGAACTGAACTCTTCATTGTTGGAGTCCGCGTGCAATTCCACTTTCGGTCTTCCGTGTTCAATCCGTGTTCGTCCGTGGCATTCCGTCCGGCGAATTCCAGACACGAATAGATTCGTTGTGGCAGTTGTGACCTTTGTGTGAGGATCCGCTGTCAATGAGCATCGCCATTCAGTGGTTTCGCCGTGATTTACGGCTGACGGACAACACAGCGTTAAATGCTGCGTTGGCCCGACACGACCAGATAGTGCCGGTGTTCATCTTGAGTGACTGGTCTAAGGCTCATCGTTGGTGTGGTGCGGCGCGACAAGAATTCTTGTGTAGCTCACTCGAATCGTTGCATCGCAACCTCGAGACAAAAGGAGGGCGCCTTGTCGTCCGGAGTGGGCGAGCAGACGTTGTTCTCGAACAGCTTGTGCGTGAGAGCGGAGCGACCGCGATTTATTTCAACCGCGACCCTGATCCGTTCGGCCGCGCGATGGAAGGTCGAGTTGAAAAAATGGGGCGACGTCTCGGAATCACGGTAAACCATTTCAAGGACATCGCTATTCACGAGCGGGATGAAATCCTAACGAGTGCTGGTCGTCCATTTCGTGTTTTTACCGCGTATGCCAAGGCGTGGAACAAAATCTTGCCGCCGCCGGTCGGAAAAACGGTTTCGCGTGTTTCGGTTCCTGAATCAGTTAAGCACCAGCCGCTTCCGACACTTTATCATTGGAAGTTGGCCAATGCCGAAAAGATCCTTTCCGCAGGAGAAGCGGCTGCGCAGAAACGACTGGGGCGTTTCCTTGATGGCCCGATATTTCAATACGCGGTGAAACGCAATCTTCCGGCCGATGCCGGGACATCGCGGCTTTCGCAGGATTTGCGTTTTGGATTACTTTCTATTCGCAAGGTGTTACGCGATTGTCACCGAGCCAGTGCCGAATCGAAAGGTGCTGCGAGCAAAAAGAGTGTGGCTGCTTTTATCAACGAACTGATCTGGCGCGAGTTTTATTTTCAGGTTCTCTGGCATTGGCCGGATGTGATCGAGCACGAATTTCAGGCGGACCGTCGCAAGCTGCCGTGGCGGGCGCACTGGCGGCCCGGGGACAAGCGGGCATGGGAGAGAGATCCCGACGCGCGAAAAGATTTCGAAGCCTGGTGTTCGGGCCGGACCGGTTTTCCGATTGTCGATGCTGGGATGCGCGAACTCGCAGCCACAGGTTTCATGCATAATCGGGTCCGGATGATTACGGCTATGTTTCTAACGAAAGATTTGCGAATTTGGTGGATGCACGGTGAAAGCCATTTCATGCGACTGCTGGTCGATGGCGACATCGCGAGCAACAATGGTGGCTGGCAATGGAGTGCGAGCACCGGGACCGATGCCGCTCCTTATTTTCGGATTCAGAATCCGTGGTTGCAGACGAAGCGTTTCGATCCGGAGGGCGAATATATTAAACGCTGGGTGCCGGAGTTGAAGGATGTGCCCGCGGCAAAGCTCTCTAAGCCCCCGGGGGACGAACAGGGAATCGCGAAAGGTTATCCGCTTCCGATTGTAGATCATTCGGCGGCTCGTTGGGCGGCCCTCAAGATGTTTGGAGATGGGCTCTAAAACTAGACCGGAATGACAGTGGACAGTTGTCCATTGGCGGATAGATGAGGCGATGTCTGCCTAATCGGATCGACGCGAGGACGATCTCTGAGTAGGAGTAATCAACTGATGAGAAGAAGTGATTCCCATCTCGATGCGCTCGAGAATCAGAGCATTTTCATCCTGCGCGAGGCGAACAACGCCTTCAAGAACATGGCCATGCCCTGGTCGATGGGGAAGGATTCGAACGTGCTCCTCTGGCTGGCGCTCAAGGCTTTCTTTGGCAGAATTCCGTTTCCGTTCCTGCACATCGACACGACCTACGAGTTTCCGGAGATGCTCGAGTTTCGAGATTGGGCCGTCGGCCATTATGGCATCCGGTTGATTGTGAAGATTAACAGCGAGGCGCGCGCCCGTGGAATCGGTTACGAGACGCACGATCCGGTCACGGTGACGCACGAATTAAAGACGGTCGCGTTGAAACAGGCGATCGCGGAGCATGTTGGGATGCGCTGATCACCGGGATCCGGCGAGACGAAGATCCGACCCGGGCCAAGGAGCGGTATTTCTCGCCGCGCAATACGCGAGTCCGAATGGAATTACAAGGATCAACCGCCGCAATTTTGGGGGCAATTCGTCGCGGCAATGCTCCGGGCGAACATGTCCGGGTCCAGCCGTTGCTCGATTGGACGGAGATCGACATCTGGCGCTACATCCAGCGCGAAAAGATCCCGATCCCGAGTCTTTACTTTGCCCGGAATGGCAAACGTTTTCGCTCGTTAGGCTGCCATCCGATTACGCATCCGGTTGCAAGTAACGCCGCCACCATCGATGAAATTATCGCCGAACTCGAAGCGACCAAGCACCAGCGAACGAGCCGGCCGCGCCCAGGATCATCACGAGCCGCATGCCATGCAGAAACTGCGAGCGAGAGGGTTCATGTGATTTCGGATTGCGGATTGCGGATTGCGGATAGAGGAGCGCGGCTCATCGCAAGTCCAGCTCGTTTCAGAAAGCTCTAACGGAGGTAATCGAGGAATCTGCCATGGCTGAATCAAGATCTCCGGAGGCGGCGCCATCTTCCTTTCCGCAATCCGCAATCCGCAATCCGAAATCGACTGTTTCAGTCGTTTTCGTTGGTCACGTCGATCATGGCAAGTCCACCCTGATTGGGCGGATTCTGGCCGAGACCGGTTCGCTTGCCGGACGGGAAAATCGAGAGCCTTCGGCAAGCTGCGTCGCGAACGGGCGAGCCGTTCGAGTACGCCTTTGTCCTTGATGCGCTTTCCGAGGAACAGGAACAAAACATCACGATTGATACGACGCAGATTCATTTTCGAAGCGGCTCAACGGGACTACGTCATCATTGATGCGCCGGGCCATCAGGAATTTCTGAAGAACATGATCACGGGCGCGGCGAACGCCGATGCCGCGGTCGTGGTGATCGCGGCGGATGAAGGTGTGCGCGAACAAAGCCGGCGGCATGGACAATTGCTCAGTCTGCTCGGAATTCGCGAGATTATTGTCGCCGTGAACAAAATGGATTTGGTCGGCTTCGGCGAAAGAGCGCTTTCGACAGATCGAAAAAGAATACGCCGGCGTTCCTGCATCCTCTCGGGCTGACGGCACGCGCTTTTGTTCCGCTTTCGGCGAGAGCGGCGAGAATGTAACCACCGAGGAGAACGACGGGCCGATGCCTTGGTTCGGCGGCCCAATCTGCTCGAAGCACTGGACAAACTTGGATGTCGTGAGTTCGGCCGCCGAGCTGCCCCTTCGTTTTCCGATTCAGGATGTTTATCGGATGGATAAACGGCGGATCCTTGCGGGCCGGGTCGAGTCGGGAACGATCCGAGTCGGCGACCAACTTGTTTTTTCGCCGCATAACAAGACGGCGCGAGTGGCCACGATTGAGCGATGGGGAGCGGCGCCGCAGCGGAGTCGGCGTTGCGCCGGCGAATCCATCGGAATCACGTTGAGCGATCATATTTTCGTCGAGCGCGGGCATATTGCCTCGCATGAAACCGACGCGCCGGTTGAGTCGAATCGGGTGCGCGCGAAAATCTTCTGGATTGGGCGCGAGCCCCTTGGTCGCGGGAGCGCGTTACCGGATCAAGCTGGTCACGCAGGATGTCGAGTGCCAGGTTGTGTCGGTTGCGAATGTGGTCGATGCGGCGACGCTCGATTCGGCTCCAGCCGGACGTTCGGAACTCCGAGTGAACGAAGTCGGGGAAGTCACTCTGCAAACGCGCGGGCCACTCGTTTTTGATAATCATGATCGCATTCCGAGCTTGGGCCGGTTTGTTCTGGCGGATGGGCGCCATCTGGTTGGCGGCGGAATCATTTCCGGCGCTGTCTACACGACTCGCAAGCAGATCAAGAGCGAGAATATTTTCTGGAACGAAAGCGACATCACCGCAGCGCGGCGCGCGGCTCTGAATGGACATCGCGGCGCCGTCGTCTGGCTGACCGGACTTTCGGGCGCCGGAAAATCGACCATTGCGCAGGCGCTGGAGAAAGAGCTCTTTCAACGGTCGATGCATACCTATGTTCTCGATGGGGATAATCTGCGCCACGGATTGAATTCGAATCTCGGCTTCACGTCCGGAGGATCGCGCGGAAAACATCCGGCGGGTCAGCGAAGTGGCAAAACTGATGGCGGACGCCGGGACGGTCGTGATCACGTCGTTCATTTCGCCTTATCGGACCGATCGTCGGATGGCGCGGGAGATCGTATTGCAGGCTGGAGCTGAGTTCGTGGAGATCTTTGTCAATGCGCCGCTGGCTGTCTGCGAAGAACGCGATCCAAAAGGCCTCTACCAAAAGGCGCGCGCTGGGGAGTTGAAGGGATTTACCGGGATCGACGCTCCATATGAGGCGCCGGAGGACCCGGAAATTGTCGTTCATACCGACCAGCAGTCGCCTCAAGAGTCAGTGAATCAGATCCTGGACGAGCTTCTTCCCCGGCTGCGGTTGAAGTAATTCTGTAGAAACCGCAGGGGAACGTGATAAAGCAGAAACCCGTTTATGAGAAGCCAGCGTGGCGGTGATTTGTTTCGCCGTCACGCAGTTGCAGCCGCGTATCTATCCGATGTGGCCGCACGCTGCACATCTGAACGGCTTTGAAGTTGCATCGATGAAGTCGCCTCTCGCGGGTTCTTCAGGATGGTTTCCAGCGATTGAACTTAGTCGGCTGCTCCCACATGTCTGGCAGGCTTGATTCATGCCGTTCTGAGGCTGATCGAAATGATGCGGCAACGGGGCAGGCTTTTTGAACCACACGCTTATGTCCAGGTAGGCCGGAACAATTGCGACACGAGTTTTCATATCTCAAGATTGAGCGGTTTTGGTTTTGAATCGTATCCGCAGCAACAACGATGCCATCATCAGTACCGCGAACAGCCACGAGGGTGGCGGCCGAACGAAGAGGATGCCCTGCGCAGCAACTTCATGACAAAGTAGGACAACCCTGTTTCGTTGAGGCGAAGGTCATGTAGCAGCTTAACCTGACGTGGCAGGATTAGGGTCATGTTCGCTCCGCTTGTAGTCTCCTTTGCTCAGGTACTTTTCCAGCCAGATGTAAAGGCAGATGAAAAGGTAGCGGCTGCCCAATTCTCGTATTTTCAACTTTCGGGTACCAGTGCGCCGGTTACGCCAGGTAATTGGGAGCGTGGTCCAACTGAACCCGCGCACGATCGCCTTGAGTGGTATTTCCACCGTGATGTTGAAATGCGGTGCGATCAGTGGCCGGCATCCTTCGATCACTTCCCTGCGATAGCCTTTAAAGGCGTTGGTCGTATCGTTGAGTTTCATGTTGAACAGAATTTTAAGGAAGACATTTGCGAGCCGATTCAGAATCAACTTGATCTTCGGATAGTCGATTGCGCCCCCGCCTTTGATGAACCGGCTCCCAAAAACGCAATCGTAACCCTCGTTTAATCGGTTCCAGTAACGCACGACATCGCGGCAGTCGTCGGATTCATCTGCCATCATGATGATAACGGCATCCCCTTTCATCTGATCGAGGCCCCAAGTCAACGCCCGCCCAAAGCCGTTCGGTCCGGGATTCTGGGTCGCAACTAGTGTGGGTATCCTCGTGCGCAAATCCTGGAAAATTTCCCACGTCCGATCGGTGCTACTGTCATCGACGACAACAATTTCGTGGGGAACACGCTGGAGACGCAGCTCGGCGTAGAGATGCTCTATGGTTGCGACGATGCATTGTTCTTCATCGTGCGCAGGAATGATAATCGACAACAGTTTACACGGCATCGATGCGCGCTTGGGCGATGACTGTCGGTAACTATTTCGTAACAATGACGAGAAATTGTTTGCCGAAGATGGGCCAGACGAGTGGAAGCTTGAGGTAAAGGCGCACGAGCGAAAGCGGGCTGCGCCTGCGGCCCGACATTTGATACGGCAGAAATCGCGGAACACAGCGCTCGATCCGAAAGCCGAGGAGTTCGAGTGCTTCGCATAACGAACGTTCAGTAAGCGGCAGGTAGTGGTCCCAGAAATCCCAATAGGCGTGAGGCAAAAAGCGAATGTTTGGGCCGATGCAAATCAACCGTCCGCCCGGCCGAAGGCAGCGGTGGACTTGCAGTACCTGTGCGGCGCAGATCTTCTTTCGTGCGCAGGTGCTCAAAAAAATTGCTGGTGAAAACGCAATCTAGGCTCTCGTCGGCGAGCGGCCACTCGTGCGAACAATCCTGTTCGAGCAGTTCGACGTTGCTCGCGACCCTTCCCTTGGCGTCCGGATTCAGATCCATCCCATACTTTTTCGAAGCCACGATATTGTTGACGAACTCGCCCCAGCCACAACCGAGATCGAGTAGTGTGGCGTCGCGTGATATGAACTGCTGAAAGAAATCGGCCGTCAGCACTTTCCACACTGCGTCGCGATAATGGGCTTGGTTTGCGAAACGCAACTCGTATTCTCGCTGGAGCTCGTCTTTCACATCGGGCTCGGCCGGCAACGAAGGGTCAGTACCTCATCGAGCTAATAGTTCGGCGCTGAATGTGCCTGACGTTTCCGGTTGCACCTGACGAGCCTCGGGGAATTGCGGGTTCTACCTAGCTCGAAACTCGAGCTCTGCGGTTGTAGTCTCAGGGTGTAACTTCCTGCCGCACAAGTGGGGGCAAGCCTGCGCATTTCGAATCGCTGCAGTTCAGATTCGATGCCATGAGCACCAAACCGCTGTAGATACGGCTCATTCAGTTGCGCCAGCGACATTGTGTTCGTCACGCCTTCCGCCGAAGTTCATCACGCGGAGTTTTCCTATGGCGGAATATTTCATCTGGCGTTTCAGCAATTGAACCACATCGTGCGGTTCAAAGCAATCCCGGCTTTGGTGCCTCGGAGTTGACCGAATTGCTTCTAAGAAACAGCGGACCCAAACGGATTTTCCAATAAGCGCTACCCAAAGAGCGCCCGCGGAGTAAGCCTGCGTAGTGGCTGAAGAACCAGATTCCGCTGCAATCGAGCAATGCGTCCACCGAACGCCGTTCCAAGCCCAATTTGGCAACTAGAGTAGCATGAAAACTTCGTTTCGTGCCCGACTGATATTTGGAAGCTGGCGAAGCCGGAACGGACGTGGTAAAGCAGGGCGCCGTTCATGAGAAGCCACTGCAGAGAATTTCGAAAAGCGGGATCGCACTCCGTTGCAGCCAGAAAGCGCGAAACACTGCGGAGCCGCCGAAAGGCGGACCTGCAATCAGGCAAACCAACTAGCGGGACGCTAACAGGAATCGACGATTTATGCCATGCTCGGGCTCGGAGAAGATGTTGCCGCTGCTCTGGAGGAGGCTGCTCGGCTCCAGCGCCCGCCGATGCCGACGAGCGCCAGCGTGACCCCGGCTAGACCATCCAATGCTTCCTTGACGAAGCGGTCGGTGAGCGAGTGCGGAGCGCGCGTCGACCGAGGCGGCGATACCCGGTGCGAGCAGAAACGTCGGGCGGGCGCCGGTCCAGATCGGCGAAACGCTGCGTCGAGCCGTGCGGCGTGGGCTTCGGCGGAGGGATTGCCGACGCCGCCGAAGAGCTGCAATGCGCGCTGCGCTCCGGCCTTGGGAGGTAGCGGGCGCATCGCATCCACGGCGGCCAGCAGCGTCGAGCTCCAGGACCACGTGCCGACGACGTCGCCGCCGGTCAGCGACGCTTCGAGATAGCGCGGGGTGAGCCATGCCCAGCTCCTCGAGCGATCCCGGCCTCTGTGTCGTCGAGCAACTCGACGACGATCGCCTCGCGCAGCCCGTAGCGCTCCTCGAGATGTTCTTCAAGCGCCGTCTGCACACCCTCTGGGATGACGACCGTGGTCCGCACGATGCCGTCCAGCTCAGCCTGCTTGAGCAACCTGGACACACGCGCCTGGGAGACGTGCAGGCGGCGGGCGATCTCGGGCTGGCGGACCCCGTGCTCGTGATAGAGCCGCGCGACCTTCACCATCAGGCGCAATTGCTCCTCGGCAACCGCGGGCGAGCGTCGGGTGACCACCAGCCCATCGTACGAATCCCGGTTCGCTCCGCGAAGCACGCGACAGCTTCGGATCACGCGGAGAGAGCCCGCTCGTCGCGCAAGCCGTCGGTCAGGGCAGCTCCGGGGTGGATCATCCACACGTTCGGCTCCCAATAGCTGCCGACGTCGGTGTCGCGATCGGGGGTCAGGGGAGCCAGGCCATGAGGGAACACGTAGTCCCGGTCCCGGGAGCTCAAGGCCGGTCCACGTCTCCCACTCGGGGACGCTGCCGGTGATACGCATCGAATCGGGAGCGGCGTCGCCACCCGGGCGCCGAGGCGCTCGTGCAGCCGCATCCAGGGGTCGAACAGCTGGCCGTCCTCGCGGCGCCAGGTGGCGTAGCGCTCGATCGGCGTGAGCGGATAGCGCTCCTTCCACGACGGGCGCACGGGCGCGATCAACCGACGCAGCCCTCGACGGCGCGCGAGCTCAGACATGCCCCGCAGCAGTTCGGCGGCGAGCCCGCGCCGGCGCGCATCTGGCGGCGACCTCGGCGGCGATCGCGCACAGGGTGTCGACCGGCGGCGCGCGCGGCGGGCGAGGACGCCGCGTTCCAGGGCGGCATCGATGCCGGCGGGCAGCGCGGGGTCGTCGCCGCCCCACGCCAGCGGGACGGTATGGCCCTCGGCCACGACGGCATCGCCGGCGTCGTCGTAGCAGCGCGAACTGATACTCGGGGAGCTCTTCGAGCAAGGTCGCCCAGAGTCGGAGATTCCCGTGAAGGTTGTATTCGGGCCACACGCTCAAGAACGGGGTCCGTGCTCGGCGAGATCGGGTCGCTCGGCCCACGTACAGGCGCACGGTCACGCCGCGTGGTGTCCCGCCTCGACGGGCGATGCGACGTGTGCGTCGGAGGCGTTCACTACCCGAAGTCGCCGTCCTAGGCTCCCGGTCGGCACCGTCTCCTGCGGCTCGGCCTCGAGCGGCACCGGAGGCCGTAGGCGGTGCTCGCCGGTGATCGGCGCGTTCTCAATCGTTTCCGGCGTGGTCGTGTCGTCACGAGTCAGATCGTTCATTGGCGCCAGTGTGGCCGCCCGGATGCCCAGCGCCACGGCGGCGCCGGCCATGACCCCCCGACCGGGGGATTCCCATGAGGGTCAGCTCCTGTGTGGTGCGTGGCCGACTAGCGCAACAGCGCCGTCACCGCCGTGTTGCCGGCGGCC
>CAVVVQ010000027.1:0-264772 GCA_963751725.1 uncultured Verrucomicrobiae bacterium | reverse complement strand
CGTGGTGCAAAATCCCTTTACCCTCGTGCGGTCCAGAGCTGCGGTATCGGATGGGGTAAGATCCTCCGCGATGAGAATCGTGTCTGGCGGATAATCCGGCTGACTCATTGTCGTGCCGGTGATAGCCGCAAGGACGCGGAGGCCAGCGTCGCGAAGATCGTTTGCCCGCTGGGCCAGAAGCGGGTTAGGCAACCCAGCCAATCGATCGGCATGAGTAGTGAAGGCTTTCTTCCAGGCAAATGCGGCGCTCTTTCCCTTAGCGATGGCAGAGTTCACGATTTCGAGCAGATCGGGATCGCTGATCAGTTCTTCATGCGCGGCAAAAATTGCCGCTTTTGCCGGATTAGCTTTGGCATTGAGTTGCGAGCGCAACGCCGTCAATTGGCTCTTCGCAGTTTCGATCGCAGCGGCAAGCTGGCCACGTTCTGTCTCCAGATCGGCACCTGTCTCAACGACTGAAATAGCTTCGCGGTGTAATTGGAAAACCTTACCCACGGCAAGCCCGGGCGAACACGGCACGCCGAACAAAAGGTTTGGATCGTTTGATTTTCGACCGGGCGGAGGGGCCGCTTCTGCGGGGATAGTGGTGGTGGCGGGCGCCGGGGCCGGGACACAACCTTCATCGCCCAGGCCTTGTCCGATGATGGGCGCAATTTTGTCCACTGCAGCCTGGGCGTCCGGTCCCGTGGCGAGCAAATGGACAACTGCGCCGGCTCGGACATCGAGCTCCATGATCGCAGTGATGCTTCGAGCATTCGCCTGTTGGTCGCCATTTTGGAGTTTGATAGCGGAGCGAAAGTCTTTTGCGAGACTGGCGAGAACCGCTGCGGGACGGGCATGCAGTCCGGTCGGGTTTGGGATTACGATTGCCTCGGACGTAATCGTCCGCGCGGCCTCCTCCGACGCGCTCTTATCTTC
This sequence comes from uncultured Verrucomicrobiae bacterium, assembly GCA_963751725.1. GTDB lineage: Bacteria > Verrucomicrobiota > Verrucomicrobiia > Chthoniobacterales > UBA10450 > AV80. The sequence continues at coordinate 263,854 of CAVVVQ010000027.1, read as the reverse complement.
CGCTGCCATCGTGATTGTGAGCAACGCGTCCTTGCCTGCCGTGACCGATCCAGTCGCGCGCTCCCAGCCAGTAACCCGTTCGCTGTTCGTGATGACAACCTGGGTAAGAAGGCTCTTCGACCGCGTGGCAAGAAAATCGAGGTCGAAAGCAATCAACGGATCGCCAGCACGAACGTGATCCCCTTTTTTTACTCGTGGAGTAAAGCCCTCGCCTTTTAACGCGACTGTATCGAGGCCGATATGAAGCAGAATTTCAGCGCCCTCTGCGGTGCGCAGCGTGATGGCATGGCCCGCGGCATGCAACGAAATTACTTCGGCGTCGCACGGCGCAATGAGCAGGCTATCAATCGGATCAATTGAGAGACCGTCGCCCACCATCTTCTGGGCGAAAACCGGATCGGGGATGCGTTCCAACGGCCAAACTACGCCGGAAAGAGGCGCGCGTAGTAAAAGGACACCGTCATTCACATCAGCGGAAAACGTAAGTTGCGACGAAGTTTACCTGAAACTCCTTCTCGCCTGAATCAAAATCTCTCTTGGCTGAGAGCGAAAAGCTGAGCGGCATTGATTCGAGCTCTTTCGCCACCCCCAATTTCGCTCTGTTTGTGACGTAGTTGTCGTTTTCAAAGTCCACCTTGTTTTCGTAACCCGCGACCAACGCCCATTTGTTTGGCAGGATAAAGGTAAACGGAAAAAACGTTTCGAGGAAATGAATTGGCGGCGCGCTTCCCTCCTCGGAGATCGATTGATTGTACTCGAAAGATGGGCTGAAGGTCAGCCATGGGGTGATGTCCCATCCGATGGCGCCAAACTCCTGGATGCGCCAGGCGTTGTCACTAAGATCATGACGTCCGGTCGGCATGGCGAGATCTACGCCGCCGCCTAGACGGAACGTCTTGCTCAATCGAAACGCTGTGCCTGTCGCAATTTTGACATCTCCCAAGCCTCCAATGTCCGCGACGCCCGGGATTTCGCTGCCGACTCGAAATTTCGTCGGCAATTTCAGGCGCACCGCCCAGTCCTGGTTCTCGGAAAGACGCCAGGCCCAGGCTGTGCCTAACGTAACCTCCACGATGTCGGTTCCGTCGGTAAATTTGTTCCACTCCGTTTCGAGCCAGATGCGGCGGTTGAGAATGGTGGGGTCGTTGAGTTCTTTCAAATCGCCCGCTGGTACCTGATCGGAAACTGGTTCCGTTGGTTCGGCAGCGCCCAAATCAGATCCGATGAACCAGAAAACCAATCCGATCGCGAAGATGCGAATTGGCTTCTTTTTCATGCAACCCCGCAGGGTTTGGAAAGGTGACTAGTTATTGGCGAAATATTGGGAATCACTGGTGGGCTTGCGGACGACTGGGTCATCGGTCACAACAACTGTGGTCCCAGGTTTCATTGCATCCATGACCTTGTGCGCAAACTCCGGGCTAAAACGCAGGCGGGATGCGATCGCGTCTGCCTCGACCGCGCGGCCTTTGCTCGAGACGCGCATCCACTTGCCTGCTTCGCGCCCTGGAGCAACGCGGCTCATCGTTCCGCTGCTTCCTTCCAGCAGGGTGAACACGTGGCTGCCTAGCCCACGGCCAGTCACTTCCAACGCGGCGCGTCCGATTGGTTTGCCATTACGATAGACATAAATGGCTCGGTCGGCCGAACTAAAGACTATTGTCATTGAGCCTTCGGTGCTGCTGTCTGGGTTCCAGTCATAATCATTCTGCCGAGTGGGCGAAGGGTTTGTGAGTTGGCTTCCGAAGGAGCCAAAAGTAAGCCGGGATTGGAGGCCAGGTGTGGAACGGGCGTATTGCCATTGCCGACGACAACAGTGCCGCCAGTCGCGGTGGTGGCGAAGAGCAGCTGTGAGAAATCATACGGGAGACGGATGCAGCCGTGACTGGCCGCATAACCGGGAAGTTGACCGGAGTGCATGGCAATACCGGACCAGGTAAGGCGCTGCATATTTGGCATAGGAGCGTCGTTGTATTTCTTCGAGCGATGCGTTTCCTTTTTCTCTAGAATACTGAAAACACCGCCCGGGGTGTCGTTCCCTTTGGATCCAGAGCTGATTGTGGAGCGTCCGATGAGAACACCATTGCGATAAACGTGCATGGTTTGTTGCGGAATACTGACCAGGACCATGACTGGACCTCGGGGAGAAAGCTGAGGGTTCCACCAGTACTCACCAGGTTTGAGCGGCCCGGTCGGTTTGCCCGTCGGCGTCCCTTTGGTGTGGGCGGAAGGTTTCTCCATTGCGTAAGAGCTCGTGAGGAGCGCAATGGTCACTGCAATCGTAGATAGGAGTTTCATAGGCGGAAGGCTGTAGATGTGAATAAGAGCAGGTGCGGCTGCGTTGCGGAATAGGACTTTCGTCGTATGCCTCCCGCAGGGTTGGCGATGAGCTTAATCGAGAAAGCGCACGCGGCCAGTTTCGATTTCGAAAATTGCGCCGACCAGTTTCACATTTTCTTCGAGTTCGCGTTCAATGCCCATGGGCGATCCGAGGATTTGACGCATAGTCCAACGCACATTCGCTTCGACGGCTTGAGCAAGCATCGTTTCCGGGCTGAGACTGGCTAGCCCAGGCACAATGGAATCGACCAGAAGTTGAATCCGCGAATGCTGGCGGGTGCCGTGCAAGAGGGCGTCGACCGCTGCGCCGACCGCACCGCAATGGGTGTGCCCCATGACTACAAACAATGGTGTGCGCAAATGGCGGCCGGCATATTGCAGGCTTCCCGCGACTTCCGGTGACAGGACATTGCCAGCAACGCGGACGGTGAACAACTCGCCAAAGCCGGCGTCGAAAATCAGTTCTGGCGGTACCCGTGAATCACTGCAACCAAGGAGAGTGGCGTGTGGTTTTTGCCCTTTGGTGAGTTCTGAGAGGACGTCCTTTTGCGAGCGGGGGAATTGCGTGGCGCCGGTAACGAATCGTTCGTTTCCAGCTTTCAAGCGTTGCAAAGCGTCGTTGGCGGTTGGTCTGGAGTCGGATTTTGGGTTCATATGGTTTACCTTTAGGTTGTGAGAAGTGACTCAATGGCGTCACGGAGAAGAGAGGCGCTTCGGCGAAGGCCTTCGCGTTCGAGTTGGTCGAGTGGAAGCGGAATTGTCGTCAGAGCGCCAGATCCTCCAACCAAATGCGGCAAAGACAAAGTTAGTCCATCGCATTCGGGGACGTCGCTGATTCGCGAACAGATCGTGAGGATGGCGCGTTGATCGTGGAGCAATACATCCACGATTCTGGCCACGGCACCGCCGATGCCGTAATAGGTTGCGCCTTTGCCCGCGATGATTTGATAGGCCGCTCGCCGCACATTTTCATCTATTTTATGTCGGTCTAGCTCGGTTAACGGTTTTCCATTCACCGTTGCAAATTCGTTTAAGGTGAGGCCGGCTATAGCCGCCTGCGACCAAACTAATACCTCAGAGTCGCCGTGCTCACCGACTACGTAGGCATGGACGTGTCTTGAGTCAACGTCGAAGTGGCGACCAAGCAAAGTCCGGAAGCGTGCCGTGTCGAGAGTCGTGCCTGAGCCGATGATACGCGTGGCCGGCACGCCAAACTCGGTGGCGAAATCTGCCGCCAGATGCGTCATGATATCAACCGGATTGGTGACTACGAGTAAGATCGTGCTTGGCGCGTGTTTAAGAACGGAAGGAACAATTTGGCGGAACACACTCGCATTGCGCTGGAGGAGTTGGAGGCGCGTCTCACCTTCTTTTTGTGCGACTCCACCTGCGATTATGACGACGCGTGCTCCAGTCAGGTCAGAGTAATCGCCCGCCCTAACCTTTAGCGGATGCGCGAAGGGAATAGCGTGAGAAATATCGTTAGCCTCCGCCTCGGCGCGTGCGCGGTTCAGATCTACCAAAACAATTTCTCGGCCGACTCCGCTCATCACAAGCGCATAGGCCGAAGTCGAACCGACCATGCCGCAGCCGACAATTCCGATTTTCATTTGGTGTGATTACCTCTTCAACCCAGAACCGAAGTTTCACTTCTTGATGTAGTAGCGCTTCTGTGAGCGCCGAGATCGACAGTTTGCAGACCCGGCAAGCTGCTCCCGGGACCGAGCCAACCCACAGGGCGCTTGGCAGAAGCGCCTCTACAACTCCGCGGTCTGAAGCTTGAAGAGATGACCGTAAGTCGACTCACGCTTTCGGTGCCGCGGCTTTCACTTCAGCGCTGGCGCCTGCTGCGTAGGTTTCGAAGTTTTTATTAAAAAGGCCGGCCAATTTTTTGGCCGTGGCGTCGTAAGCGGATTTATCCCCCCAGCTATTACGTGGAATCAGAATGTCGGACGGCACATTTGGACACTCGGTGACAACATCGAAACCAAAGACCGGGTCACGTTCGGTTTTTGCCCGGGCCAACTCGCCGGAATGGATTGCATCGATAATTGCGCGGGTATTTTTGAGACTAATTCGTTTGCCAACGCCGTGAGCGCCGCCGCCCCAACCAGTATTGACCAGCCAGACTTTCGCCTTGTGTTTACGCATTTTTGTGGCCAGAAGTTCCGCGTATTTGTTAGGGTGCCAGACCAGAAACGGTCCACCGAAGCAGGGCGAGAACGTCGCTTGCGGTTCGGTTACACCCATTTCGGTCCCAGCCACCTTGGCGGTATAACCGCTGATGAAATGATACATCGCATGAGCCGGCGATAAGGCGCTGATCGGCGGGAGAACGCCGAACGCATCGCAGGTGAGAAAAATCACGTCGCTCGGATGCCCGGCGAGGCAGGGAATTTTGGCGTTATGGATAAATTCGATCGGGTAAGCACCGCGCGTGTTTTGCGTGATACTGACATCGGTATAATCGACACTGCGATCCTCTTCCAGGACCACGTTTTCCAGAACCGCGCCAAAGCGAAGCGCCTGGAAAATATCAGGCTCACTTTCGGAAGTGAGATTGATCGCCTTGGCATAACAACCACCTTCAATATTGAAGATGCCGTCGTCGCTCCAGCAATGTTCGTCGTCACCGATGAGATGACGTTTGGGATCGGCCGAGAGAGTTGTCTTTCCTGTGCCGCTAAGGCCAAAAAGGAGAGATGAAACGCCGCTTTTTTTGTCTGCGGTGGCAGAGCAATGCATGGAGAGAATTCCGCGCTTCGGCGCGAAATAGTTTGCCACAGTAAAAACGCCTTTCTTCATTTCACCGGCGTATTCGGTTCCAAGAATGACTAATTCCTTGGCTTCGAGACTGAGATCGATGCTGGTGGTCGAATCCATTCCGGTGGTTAGGCGATTGGCAGGGAACGCTCCCCCATTAATGACGACAAAGTCTGGGACACCGAAACTGGCCAGCTCTTCGCGGGTTGGCCGGATCAACATGGTGTGCATGAAAAGCGCATGATACGGGCGGGAACAGATTACGCGGACCTTGAGGCGATAACGCGGGTCCCAGCCGGCGAATCCATCGAAACAATAAAGCCGGTCCCGCGTATTCAGATAATCAAGGGCGCGTTGCCGATTGATTTGGAAAGTATGTTCGTCGCAAGGGATATTGACCGATCCCCACCAGATGTCGTTCTTTGAGTCGGGATGTTCGACTACCCGTTTATCTTTGGGCGACCGTCCAGTCTTGACGCCGGAATAAGCGACGAGCGCGCCGTTCTCGGCGATGCTCGCATCTTTCTCAAAACGAATGGCGTGTTCGTAAAGTGAGCTCGGCGGCAGATTGCGATAAACTTCGGTAACGGTAAGGCCATGGTCGTTGAGGTTAAATGAAGACGAATTTGGTTTGTTCATGATCTCGTGAAAAGGCCGGCTGAAAGATGGCAGAGCGCTGTTGGATGAGCAATTGGACCAAAGGGCAATGGCGCAGTGCAACAGGAAAAGGCAAATTGGGTTGGCGCCTCGCCCTCGATCAACCAGTAATCAAACCTCTTAGAGGGTTACTGTTCCGCGCAATACTTCGACCGCATATCCACCAACACGAATGTCGGTGACCCTTTCATTCTCGCGTGTCGCGCGAACATGAATTTCACTCGCCCGTCCAGCTTCGACTCCTTGGTGAATAAGAATCTGCTGCTCAGATTTCGCAAGACCATGTTGGACCATCCAACTGACGGCACAACCAGCGGCTGACCCGGTTGCGGGATCTTCGCCGCCATAAAAGAACATGCGTGCACGAACTTCGTTTTGAGTCTGCAGCCCCTCCGGACAAATGAAATAGATAAAGCGGGCACCGGTTCCATTTAGAAGGCTATCTGCCTGCGCAAGGTCCGGTTTCAGGTTTGCCAAACCTTTTGAATCGCGAATCGGCACGATACCAAAAGGCAACCCTGTCGATACGACCTGGCTCGGCCATTCCGAGGCGATTTCGCTGCCATCGCTTCCGAGCACAGCGGCAACTTTGTCCCGGGGCAATATCGGTCCAAACTCGGGATCGCGCTGGCGCATTTCGCCAAAGATATTCGTGCCCACGGCGTCAGGGGAGTGATTCGCATCAACGCTGAATCGGACCGCGATCTTGCCTACATTTAAGTCGAGTGAAATTTCTTCCCCGGCAGAAGACGCAGTCTTAAATAAATAGAGAGCCGTGCCGAGCGTTGGATGTCCAGCAAACGGCAATTCTTCCGAGACGGTAAAGATGCGGACTCGCTTTCCTTCGCGTGCTTCGACATCGGGTTCTCGTGGCAGGATGAATGTTGTTTCAGAAAGATTCATCTCCCGAGCGAGCGCTTGCATTTGCTGATCGGTCAAACCCCGCGCATCGGGAAAAACCGCCAGAGGATTGCCGGTTAGCAATTCCTTAGTGAAAACATCAAGCTGGACGAAATCGTAGGTGCGCGACATCTACCGAAATCTCTCACCCATCCGTCGAGCAGGAGGCAACTTTTCGGATGGTGCCTGTTTAGCGCGTTTAGCTCGCGGGGAGCTTCCTTGCTAACGCGCGGAAAGCGGCGGAGCACCGCCGCACTCCACAACGCCAGCGATATATGGTGTCTGATATGACGACCACGTCTTGGAGTGCGGTCAAAATGATCCGCAGATCGTTGGTCGGAAAAACAATGCGCGATACAGGGTTCGAACCTGTGACCCCTACCGTGTCAAGGTAGTGCTCTACCACTGAGCTAACCGCGCTATCAGGGGGATAGGGACTAGTGATGAGGGGCGATGAATAGTCAAGCGAGCGATGACACAATTCACCGGTCAGGGGCGAGTCACCAAACAAACTGTCAAACCGTCTGGTCTGATCAGGCTGCGAGTTTGGCGGCGTCCTTGTGACCCAGGATGCGGACAGTCTGCTGAAGTTGTTCGACTTTCAGCGGCTTCTTCAACACTGTGACCGGTCCTTTGGCCAGGATCCGGTCGAGCATTTCGCTGTCCGGATAGCCCGTAATCACCACGATGGGTAATTCCGGATCTGCTTCCTTGGCTGCGTCATAAACATCATCCGCAGGGCCATCAGGCAGTTTCAGATCTAGGAAAAGAAGATCGAACCGCTGTTTCTCAAGGGCGGCAATCGCTTCTTTGACGGTGCCGACAACGATGCGACTGAACCCAATTTTCTTGAGAAAAATCTTAAACAAACTTTGCAGGCTCTCGTCGTCATCGACAACGAGAACAGTTGGCTGACCGGACTTGTCTTCTTTCAAGATGTCCTTGTCGAGTGAAGCTTTCTTCACGCGCCAACGGCCCCCAATTTGGATGGCAGGCAATTGCCCACGTTGAACCAGATAATATACGGTTGGTAACGGGATACGGAGGTATTTGGCCGTTTCCTTGACCGTCAAGAGGTTGTGCATGAATGGAAAACATCAACTTACTCCTAATTGAGCAAGCTTTTTGTTATGACGGAGCATTATAAAATTTATAACCGCTGTCAACGACTAGTTATCATTTTTGTCAAATATTCGCAAAAATGACGGCCCGGTAATATTTCTACCTAGGAGAGTATCCTAGAGGGAAATGGGGTTCCCGGCCGTTTTTAGGGGTTGAAACGGGCAAAACCTGAAATTATCGGAATTTCTGGGGATTTTCGGAGTTCGCCCTTAACCTGGGTACGGTAGTTCAATCTCTCGCCGACGATATTGGGGCCTTACCGCTGGATCGAGTTTCCAGCTTGGGCGATGTTCCGATGCTCTCAGGCATTTTTTCAGACGCGTCTTTTCTTCTTAGAAGCCAACTACAAGTCCGAAGTTACAACGAGTCTCGATGTTACGATAACATCTGCCAAGATACCGACTGGACAATGGTGGGTTAGAGGTTGACTATTGGCCCTTCAACTTCCATGAGCGCTCTCTTTTTTAAGCGGTTTCTCCAACGACCGCTTCAAGTCGCTTCGATTGTTCCAAGCTCGAAAGCCCTGGTAAAACGGGTGGCTCGAAAAATGGATCTTACTGCACCGCGTGTGATTGCGGAATACGGGCCGGGTGAAGGAGTCCACTCCCGCGAAATCGCGCGCCGGATGTTGCCGGGATCGCGGTTGTTACTGTTTGAGTTGGACCCAGCTTTTTCGCGCGATCTCGAGCGGCAATTTTCCAATGACCCGCGAGTGCATGTGATCAACGGCGATGCGGCGACGTTGCCGGAGGAATTGGCGCAACGTGGTATCCCGCACTGCGATTACATTATTTCTGGAATCCCGTTCAGTATTCTGGAAATCAGTAAGAAGCGCGCACTGCTCGAAAAGACGCATCAAGCGCTCGCTGACGGAGGATGCTTTATCATTTACCAGGTCACGAACGAGCTGCGCCAGCACGCCAAGTTATTTGATGGCGCAGAGTCCGAGTATTTTCTGCAGAACATTCCGCCGATGTTTATCACTGTTTTCCATAAGGCAAATCGGCGAAATGGTCATCGGCACCCTCTGAGAGAGACGGCGGAACTTTCCACGAATCGTTCGGTATGATGTCAGGGTCGGCTCGGATCGAAAAAGATTCGATGGGCGAGATGGCCGTCCCGGAATCGGCGCTCTTTGGTGCATCGACGCAGCGAGCCGTTCTGAATTTTCCCATCAGTGGTTATCGGTTTTCACGACCTTTTATTCGCGCTCTGGGATTGATCAAATGGGCGGCAGCACAGGCGAACGCGGATCTTGGATTGTTGGATGCACATCGGTGCGCGTTGATTGTGCAGGCGGCTGAAGAAGTGGTCGAAGGCAAGCTGGATGAGCATTTCCCGCTCGATATCTTTCAGACTGGTTCGGGGACAAGCACGAACACCAATGCGAACGAAGTAATCTCGAATCGTTCTTGTCAGCTCGCGGGCAATCCTATTGGCGCACGCGAACCGGTTCATCCGAATGATCACGTCAACATGGGTCAGTCGAGCAATGACGTCATTCCGTCGGCCATCCACATTGCGGCGGCGGAACAGTTTAAGACCTGTCTAATTCCGGCGTTGGAAGGACTCCATGGCGCGCTTGCGGTCAAGGCGAACGAGTTTTGGGGAATCATCAAGATTGGACGAACGCATCTGATGGATGCGACACCGGTTCGGCTCGGCCAGGAATTTAGTGGTTATGCCTGGCAGGTCTCCTACGCGGTCGAACGCGCGAGGAGAGCGCTGTCGGTCCTGGAAGAACTCGCGTTGGGGGGAACGGCCGTCGGCACGGGGTTAAATCGCCATCTTGAGTTTCCGGGGAAAGTGATGCGGCACCTCGAGCAACGAACCGGCATCCAGTTTCGCGAGGCGCAAAATCATTTCGAAGCTCAGGGAGCGAAGGATGCGGTGGTTGAAGCTAGCGGGCTTTTGAAGACGATTGCGGTAAGTCTTTTCAAAATCGCAAACGACATTCGCTGGTTGGGAGTGGACCGCGCTGCGGCATCGGCGAGATCCAATTGCCAGCGACGCAGCCCGGTAGTTCGATCATGCCTGGCAAAGTTAACCCGGTCATGTGCGAATCAATGATGATGGTCTGCTCGCAGGTGATCGGAAACGACGCCTGCGTCACTTGGGCGGGGGCGAACGGGAACTTCGAGCTCAACGTGATGATGCCGGTGATGGCACATGATCTTCTCGAGAGTATCCGGCTTTTGGCCAATGTATGCGACGTGTTCGCGGAGCGTTGTGTTCGCGGGATCGAAGCGAACGAAGATCGCTGCCGTGATTTAATCGAGCTCTCGATGGCAATGGTCACGAGTTTGGCTCCCAAGATTGGTTATGATCGCGCCGCAGAAATTGCCAAGGAAAGCGCGAAGACCGGGCGGACTGTGCGCGAGCTTTGCATCGAAAAGCAAGTGCTGCCGGTCGAAGAACTTGAGCGGATTCTCGATCCGGTTGCGATGACGGAACCCGGCGGGGAAGGGTCGGCTGGCGGATAAGTTGTTGCTAATGCGTTAGGGTACAGGGAAGGGTTTCCCTGCAGTCGTATGGTCGCGAACGTCAATGGTCCTCAATTCTCGGGTGGCGCGAATATCGCCATCAAGTGTCCGAGTCATACTTACGATCAAACCTTGATGTTTTATCGAGATACACTCGGGCTGCCTTTGATCGAAGAAGAAGCAGATGGATGTATTTTTCAATTTGGTCCGAACCGGCTTTGGATTGATCGGGTCCCAAACCTGAGTCATCCGGATATTTGGCTTGAGCTGGAAACGAACGACACGGAAGCAGCCGCGTCTTATTTGAAGGTGAACGGGGTGCCGCGCCGCGATGAAGTGGAACAACTCCGGGAAGATTTTGATGGGTTTTGGATTTCAGATCCGGCTGGGGTGATTCATCTGGTTGTCGGCGACGAGGCGTAAGCGCTTGCGCGCGTTGAAGCGTTGAACGCTTCAATCTTAGGTCGATATGCCGGCCGACGATCACCAAGTCGCGTGCGATCCCGTCTACTCGTGCGATGTGGGGAAGGTGACCCCAACGCACAAATCCGAGTTGCTCGAAAAAATGCAAGCTGGGTTCGTTATGCCCGAAGATGCCAGCGATCAGGGTGTGTAGGTGCAAAGTGGGCGAATACGCGATTGCTTTCTCGACCATGGCGCGTCCGATTCCTTGACGTTGGAATGTCTCACTGATGTAAACACTAATCTCGGCTGTGCCGCGATAAGCGCCGCGAGGTAGGAACGGATGAAAACTGAGCCACCCGGCGATCCGATCGACTTCTTCTGCTACCCAAAGTGGATGCGAAGAGGAATGTTGCTCGAACCACGGTTTTCGATCAGCAACAGAAACCGGCTCGAGTTGCGCAGTCGAGATCCGGCTGCGAACCGCCGTATTATAGATCTCAACGACGGTTGGCAGATCGGTTTCCACCGCGTCACGGATGATCATGCGGGTGCTGTTTTGAAAAAGACGCTGTCGAACGTGGGCTGAAAAGTGCGATCCGTTGTTTCACCCACTCGATAGCGAGCGCTGACCTGTGATTGAGTGGCGCAATGCACTTCAATCTCGTCTCGCCCCCGTTGCGAAAGGAGCGTGCGAATTGCTCCAGAAGCCAGCTCGGGAGTATTGCAATCGCGGCTCAGGTGACCGAGCACAACACGCTCAAGCTTTCCTGAGAGCAATTGATCGATGACGGCGGCGGCGGCGTTGTTCGAAAGATGGCCGTGACGCGATTGGATGCGTTGTTTTACCGGCCACGGTCGATATGGGTCGTTCTGAAGAAGTTTTTCGTCGTGATTAGTTTCGATAACGAGGGTGTGAACACGTCGCAGTCGCTCCACCATCATCTTCGTCGCGTAACCTAGGTCGGTGACAAATCCGAGCGCACTGTCGCCGGAGTAAAATGTGTATCCGACCGGATCAACCGCGTCATGTGGTACCGGGAAGGTTTCGATGGCGATATCGCAAATCGAAAAATCCGAGCCGGTCCGAAATAATCGCCAATTGCGATGATCCGCCAGTGTTCCTGAACGAATGGCTTCGGCGGTGAGCGAGTTGCAATAGATCGGGATCTGAAATTTTCGGCAGAGGACTTCAAGGCCGCAGACGTGGTCGCCATGTTCATGGGTGATGAGGACGCCATCGAGTTGTTGAGGGGTGACACCGCACTGCTCGAGCCGGAGAACGATTTGGCGCGCACTCAATCCACCATCGACGAGTAGGCGGCAGTGATCGGTGGCGACGAGAGCGCTGTTTCCTGCACTGCCGCTGCCGAGCATCGTCAAACTGAACACGCTCGAATTAGTAATGGACGCGATTGACATTCTCAAACGGAATCACGTTTCCATGAAGAAGAAGCCCAGCAGATAATTTCGAGCCTTGTGTTCGGATGCTCGCGTATTCACGATCGCCGAATGAAACTAATCATCTTCTCGATTCTCGCAGGTGTGCTAACCCTTTCTCAACCTGCAACGATTCGTGCGGACCAAGCGAGCCACCGCAAAGCTGCCGAAACATTGTTGAGCAGCATTGATATGAGCGCCATTATGGAGCAATCCGTCGATCAAATGCTGCAAGCTCAGATCAAGTCGAGTCCCGCGCTCGCTGTCTACGAACCGGAGTTGAAGAGTTTCTTGAAGAAGTACATGAGCTGGGCTGCGCTGAAAGACGACATGGTTAAGTTATATGTCGACGCGTTTACTGAGACTGAGTTGAACGAATTGACCAAATTTTACCAGACGCCTTTGGGTAAGAAGACCATGAAAACGCTGCCTGGCTTGATGGCAAGTGGTGCTGAAATTGGTCAACGCCAGGTGCAAGCGCACTTGCCCGAGCTAGAGGCCACCATAAAAGCCAAGGAAACCGACCCAAAGAGCAAAGAAACCGAGCCAAAGCCCAAGGCCCCATAACGCGGCCCATCCCAACATTTCAACAGTCTCCTAGGAGCCGTTCGTCAACGCGAGGATGCGCGTTTTTTTGGTGCCGTAGTCGAGGGAACGAAATGCGCGGATCTCGTCGAGACGGCGAGCGCCGTTCAAAGTATCGAGAAACCGGGTGTACTGCGCCGCGAGTTCAGTGGTTTCGAGGTAGCGGCCTCGCAGATTCTGAGATTGAAAGGCCCCGGGATTTTCGGAAGCAAAAAGATGGAATCGGAGCCAGCGCCGATCGGTTCGCGAAACCTTCTGCGTTTTTCGAAAGAACGCCACAAAGAGGAGAAGGACAAGGTAGGTATCGACTCGAGCCTGAAGCTCGAGGTTGCGTGCGAAATCTTCAGACGCAATTTCGCGCTGACCGGTCTTAAATTGCAATGCGGCATGGAGCGCGTGATTGATTTCTTCGACAAACGCGATCAGGGAGCGGATGTTGTGATCGCCAATCCCGGCCCGGGGATCGTATCGCTCAAGCTGTTCTATCAGCCAACGGGAATAGTAAATCCCGACATAGAGCTGATCATTCGTCCGCCGCAGAAATGTGCGGGCCAATTCACTTAGTTCACGGGCGGACGCACCGGCCAGGCGCGATAATTGCGCGCACCGGTTTCGATCGATCAGGCAATCCTCCAAATTAATGCCAACCTGAGCGTAAGTCCGCTCGAACAGGCGCTGAATCTGACTGAAGAGAGTCTCGTTCATCCGATCTCTTCTGTGTTGTTGGAGGGTGTTTGATGCGCGCCGACGATCAAGCGATCCCATTCTTCATCGAGATTGAGCAATTGATCTGAGAGCCGATTTAGCGCGAGTCGCACTTCACGGAATCGATCGGCTAACTCTTTGTAAACATCGTTCAATTCGCACCTGCGCGCAGTTACGTGTGATGCAACCAACTGATAATTTGTTCGGCCGACTTGTTCATAGAACGCGAGATCAGGGGCGCCATGACGGGCGCGGCGTTGTGTGTTTTCGTGAAAGATACCGCTGAGAAAGAGCGAATAATTGCCTACGTGCGCGCGCAGCAGAAAAATCTGTTCCGGGCTGGCGTTCGTTAGCGCGATCAACATGTCGGAGACATATTGGCGTCCGTTCTCCTCGGTCGTATGCGGTGAACGCAAATCAGCTGCCCGCGAAAACGTTTCAAGAAGCGAAGCGATGTAATCACAAACCTTCCGATCAGTGATTCCGACGTCCCGAAGGACATGCCTGGCAAGGACGTAAAAATAGAACTGCGACGAAATACAAAGCTGGCCTGCGTTGGAAAGAATCGCATCGACCAGTCGCGGAAGATCGAGCACTGAATCGCGGGTGTTCGCGTCGCTTAATAGCTCGACGAGTGAGACGTGATCTGTCTTTGAACGGGCCAAAGTGCGGACGACAAAGTCGAAATCCGCTGCGGTAAACCGCTCCCGACAATTCGCACGAACCATCGAGATCGAGATTATAGCATCGGACGTGCCCCTAGGCAAGATCCTTATGGTGGTTCTTGTCGTCTATGGCCAGTCATTTCGCCCTTCCTCGTCCGTGCGTCGATCAAGGTGAGGCGCTTTTCCATTCCCGGTTTTAACAAAGGCGAGTGCGAAATATCACAGAGGTATTCGGGGATAAACCAGATCGCCTTTTCCGAGATCATCCAATCAAGGCGGTCAAATCGAGCCAAATTCACAGGCCGCGAATATCGGCGAAGAGTGCGTTGTCCGCGCAGGTTGAAGTAGATGTGGAAATAGCTCAAGGCCAGCTCGCGCAAAGTGCGATAAACCGGTTCGCGATAACGGCATCCATTGAAGTTCGATTTCGCCAGCGCTCCCCAGTGCCCGTGTGACTTAAAGATCGCGATCACGTGATCAGTGTCTTGGTCCGCCTCCAGATCGAGCAGAAGCGGTGGATATCCGATAACACGTAGCGCCGCGGCCGCGAAAATCGCGCCCTCAAGGCAATGGGCGGTTCTTTCTTTCAGAACCATCCGAGGCGACCACGCGGTATCCGCGAGGTGATACGGCAGATCATCAAGAAACCGCTGAATGCCGGTCGGCGTTTTGAGTCCGCGTAACTGCCGAATCTCCCGGGGTGTTAGACCGAAATCGGTGGGCTTCCCGCCTGATTTCATTTGGTCACGACAGAAACGGAACTCATCAGGTCGTTTGAGGAAAATAGAGAACGAAAAACTGGCGGAAGGGGTGGGATTCGAACCCACGGTGAGTTTTACCCCACGCTCGATTTCGAGTCGAGTGCCTTCAACCGGACTCAGCCACCCTTCCTTCGCGTATTATTGGTGTGTTACTGAAGCGGCCTATAGCGTTTTTGCAATGCTGAAAGCTGATTGGGTTTTATCGGGATTGGTCTGGTTCCTCTTGATCATGGCTTGGGGAGGTGCGTTGATTAATTTTATAAATTAAATGAAAAGTCGGTGTCTGTTTCCTCTCCTCTTGTTTATAGCTTCGGTTGCCCACGTTTTTTCAGCGCAATACAACAGCGTCCGTGACCTGCCGGAAGCTCGGGAGTCCCTCCGTAGAACTGTAAATGCAAAGCTGTACCGATCGCTTCTGGTCTCGCCTGTCGATGCGTGGATTATTGTTCGCGGTGAATTGGCCCAGGACCACTTGATCGGTCAGCGAATCATCCGTTCCGAATCGGGTGGCAAGTATGATTCGCTTGCTCTGGAATTGGCTAACAACCTGCGGATTTTGGATTTCACGAGAACGGATCGGTCTAACGGCTCAAAGGGCATTCTCGTTAACCTCGTCATTTACGATATTGCTGACGGAAAAATGGCTCTCTCTTTCGCCCATTTTGCTGAATCGGGGGCAAGCCAGCAGCGGTACTCCGGCGCGGCGTGGGTGGCTGTCTCGAAACGAGAAAAATGGGTTCCGATTGACCCGCCTAACCTTGGGCCGGGCGAGCGGCGCGGTCCACGCAGTTATACCTTGGCGGTTGGCGCGCCTGGGAGTGTGAACGGGGTAAACGGCAACGGGCGATTGCCTATGGTGGGGATCTCGATACAAGGTGGGCAAGCGGCGGCGACGCACACGGATCGGGCTCGTTAAGTCGGGGTAGAGGGTGAACCCTGGGGAAAGCAAGTTCCGGCAAAAAATGTTACAAAATAGGGCTTGCCCGGAGAGGCGAATCTACCGCATGTTGTGTGTCCCAGTTAACCACTCCGCTACTAATATGGTTGTTTCCTGTTATTCACATCCTATTGGCTGGCCATTAGCTGGGCTGTTCACTGTTATTCGCCGTTATTGCCAACACTTAACCTCATTGCCATCATGATCCAACTGAAGCCTGGCATCCGCCCTTCTTCGCTCAATCGACCACAAAAATCATCGCTCCGAATCAAAAATCGGGGCGTGAAAACAAAGAAAAAGAAGCGGGGTCTGCGATTTGAACGGGTTTTTAGCGATGCAAAGGTGGCGCCCTTCGACCAGATCGATTGGGAACGTCGAACGGCTGAGATTACCGACGACAGCGGAAAGGTAATCTTCAAGCAGGAGAGCATCGAGGTTCCCAAAAGCTGGAGTGCGCTTGCGACCAAGATTGCCGTCTCGAAGTATTTTTATGGCGACATCGCGAACGGAACAGATCCGTACAAGGGGGGTCGGGAAATGTCGGTCCGGCAGTTGATGCATCGGGTTACTCGAACGATCACTGATTGGGGTATTGCAGACGGATATTTCGCGAACGCTGAAGAAGCGAAAATCTTTTACGACGAATTGACCTGGCTTTGCGTGAATCAGCATGGCGCGTTTAATTCGCCGGTGTGGTTCAACGTTGGCCTGTATCACCAGTACGGTATAGGTCGCGGGGCAGGTCTGGGGAATTATTTTTATAACCGCCAAACTGGTGTAGCCGAAAGAGCAGCCACTCAATACGAATACCCGCAGGGGAGCGCATGCTTTATCCAGAGCGTTGACGACACGATGGAAGACATCATGCGTCTGGCCACGAGTGAAGCGATGCTCTTCAAATACGGCAGTGGCACCGGAAGCGATCTTTCATCATTGCGCAGCACTCGCGAAAAATTAAGCGGCGGCGGGAAACCGAGTGGCCCGCTTTCGTTCCTGAAGGTTTACGATCAGGTGGCAAATGTGGTGAAGAGCGGTGGCAAGACACGACGCGCAGCGAAGATGAACACGCTGAAGGATTGGCATCCGGATATTGAGGAATTCATCGACGCGAAGCAGAAAGAAGAGAAGAAGGCTTGGGCGCTGATCGAGCAGGGTTACGACGGAAGCTACAATGGAGACGCGTACGGCTCAGTCATGTATCAGAATGAAAATCTGAGTGTCCGCGTAAGCGACGAATTCATGGAAGCGGCCGTGCAGGATCGTGAGTGGTGGACACGCAAAGTGCGTGATGGGAAACCGTGCGAACGCAAGGAAGCGCGGGGGTTGCTACGGAAGATCGCGGAAGGAACGCACATCTGCGGTGATCCGGGGATGCAATTTGATTCCACCATTCACAAATGGCACACCTGCAAGGGAACCGATCGGCAGAACTCGACTAATCCCTGCAGCGAATATCTTTTCCTCGATAACACGGCCTGCAACCTCGCTTCGTTGAATCTAATGAAGTTCAAAGGCGAAGATGGCGTGTTCGATGTTGAACGTTTCAAAGCCGCGACGCGCGTTTATATTACCGCACAGGAAATCCTGGTCGATAACGCAAGTTATCCGATCAAAGAGATTGCCGAGAACTCGCATATTTTTCGCACACTTGGCCTTGGTTACGCCAATCTCGGATCGTTGATCATGAGCTACGGCTATGGTTATGACAGCGTTGAGGGCCGTGCTTTGTGTGGCGCGATCACTTCAATCATGACGGGTGAGGCATACCGGCAAAGCGCAGAGCTCGCCAAGGTGATGGGACCGTTTCCAGGTTACCGCGATGCGCGTTGCTGCGGCGTTCCCAAACCAGTGGCCAAAAACAACATTGCTCCGATGCACGACGTAATCGAGCTCCATCGATCCGCAGTGAATGAGATCGCGGACAATGAAGAGTTTGATTATTTGAAAAAAGAAGCGGCCAAAACGTGGGATCACGCCGCAGCCTCGGGGAAACGACATGGATATCGCAATGCGCAGGTAACCGTCCTCGCCCCAACCGGAACAATCAGTTTCCTGATGGATTGTGATACGACCGGGATTGAGCCCGATATCGCCTTGGTGAAATACAAACTGTTGGCCGGTGGCGGCATGCTCAAGATCGTCAACCAAACGGTTTCGCCGGCTCTCGAAAAGTTGGGTTACAACTCGGAAGAAATCGAGCGGATCGTCGCGCATATCGATGCGTTCGACACAATCGAGGACGTTCCGGATACGGATGGCTCGATTATTTCATCCGGATTGAAACCGGAACACCTGCCGATTTTCGATTGCGCATTCAAAGCTTACAAAGGAGAGCGGAGCCTCGGTTATATGGCGCATCTGCGAATGATGGCGGCGGCGCAACCATTTCTGAGCGGTGCGATTTCGAAGACGGTGAACATGCCGGACACAGCCACGGTGGACGAAATTATGGACACCTATATCGAGGGTTGGCGGCTGGGTCTCAAGGCGATCGCAATCTATCGTGATGGTTCGAAACGATCGGCTCCATTGAACACCCGCAAAACGAAAGACATGGGCGCAGTGGATCACGAAGCGGTCGCAGTGTTGGATCGTGATGAATTGGAGAACCGGCTTATTGAACTGGACCAGGAAGTCGCCACGCTCCGGGGGCGATTGAATCAGCCGACGCGGCATCGGATGCCGGATACACGGATGTCACTGACGCATCGGTTCGAGATTGCCGGGCACGAAGGGTACATCACGGTCGGTCTGTATGAAGATGGCCAGCCGGGAGAGCTCTTCATTACCATGTCGAAGGAAGGAAGCACTATTGGTGGATTGATGGACACGGTTGGAACATTGACTTCCATCGCGCTGCAATACGGCGTGCCGCTCCAGAGCTTGGTTAAAAAGTTCGCCTATCAACGCTTCGAGCCGAGTGGGTTTACCAAGAACCCTGATATCCGAAATGCGACCAGCATAACGGATTATGTTTTCCGTTGGCTCGGGTGCCAGTTTATTCAGGGTTACAAGGAAGCCACATCTCCAAATCGAGCGCAGGGCGAACTGCCGATGAAGGAAATCCTTGAGATGGAGAAAAAGGCCGTCAACCGTCCGGTCCCTGATTTGCCGCGGACGGCAGAGAAGGAATTAATCGATGTGATTACAAGTCACGCGCCGAACGAAGGCGCTCCGCACGTTGCGAGCAACGGGCATACTCATGCAGAGCGTGTGCAGGAAGCGCTTGGCAATATGTACATGGACGTTCTCTGTTCGCATTGCGGCAGTGACAAGGTGGTTCGTGCTGGCGCTTGCGGTGTTTGCACCGAATGCGGCACGAGCCAGGGATGCAGCTAAGATCGGCCTGAACCTGGGCCGAATTTGTTGGCCGAGCGGCCTAATTGCATCTCGCAGTCCTGCGAGCCTAAGCGTAGGGTAGCGCCCATCTACGATTTGGTATTGTCATGCAACTCGAAATATTCACGCTTTGCGATGCGGCGACAGAACACGCCGGCAAATTAAACATTATCGGGACGTTCGACGCGCTTCGGGCCCTCGAGGCCCCAATTACGCACCCTCAATGTGCTATTGCCGGACGGCTTCGGTTCGAACACGTCGAGGAAGGCAATCATCGAATCGGTCTTACCTTCGCCGATGAAGACGGCAACATTGTCATGCCCAAGTTTGATTCGAACCTGGCGGTCCGGTTTTCGCCAGGGCTTCGAACCGTCACTTCTCATTTCGTCATGGTCATTCAGCAAATTCGGCTGCCGAAATTTGGCGAATACACGATTGATCTGGCAGTTGACGGACGTCAGCTCGGATCGCTCCCGCTTTACGTTTCTAAAGTGGACCCGGTTGCTTAGGACTGCCGTCAGGAGGCTTCATCAGGAGCGCCTCTACAACGACGGTGTGATTTTCGGTTGTCTTTTTCCTCGATTTACCGATCTTACGTTCGGGGCAAATTATCGGTTGCGAGGAGAGGTAAAATCCGCGATTTAATCCCGCGCATTCGCGCCGCCAGATACGGCATTTCGCAGTGCCGTTTAGGCCCGAACCGACCTTAGAGCGGAAGAGTAATTGCGATTTGAGCATTTGAGCATATGAACGAAGCAGAAATTCAGCGGCAGAAAGAAATTAAAGAAGCAGAGGAACTGCTTTTCACCGGACCGCAGGCACTCGGATTCGCTAAAGGCCTTTTTCTCGGACGTTTCGTGGCGGATTGGGCGATGCCTTATCCCCGGGTGCCCGCGGAACAACAATCCGAACTCGATAAATCGCTAGCTGAGGTGCGCGATTTTCTTGATCGAGAACTCGATCCGGTGGCGATAGATCGAAGCGCAGATATTCCCCAGTCCGTCATCGATGGCCTCGCCCGAGTGGGTGTCCTAGGAATGACTGCGCCGAAGGAATTCGGCGGTCGGGGTTTTTCACAACAGGCTTATTGCAAGATTCTCGAAGAGATCGGCGCGCGTTGCGCTTCGACGTCGGTGTTTACCAATGCGCATCATTCGATTGGAATTCGCGCGCTGCTGTTATTTGGGACGCGTGAACAGAAACAGAGATGGCTTCCACCGTTGGTGTCTGGCGAACAGCTTGCCGCATTTGCTCTTACGGAGAAGGAAGCGGGGTCGGATGCAGGCAACGTGCAAATGCGAGCCGAACCCAGCGCCGATGGGACACATTACATTCTGAATGGTGAGAAGCGTTACATAACGAACGCGGCCATTGCGCAGGTTCTCACCGTCATGGCTCGAACGCCCGTCCCCGGTTCGAATAAGACGACGATCACCGCGTTCTTGGTTACTCCTGACATGCCGGGATTCACGATGCTTGAACCCCGGATGGAAAAGGTCGGGATTCGCGGAACGGCGACTGGCCGATTCGCCCTGCATGATGTGGCGGTGCCGAAAGAGAATATATTAGGTCCTCTTGGGAAAGGTCTGAAGGTTGCGTTAACAGTGCTCGACTTCGGACGCACAACCTTTGGTGCCTGTTGCACGGGTGCAGCCAAGACTTGCCTGCAACTCGCCATCGAACACGCGAACACGCGGCGGCAGTTCAAGAAAACACTGGGCGATTTCGATCTAGTAAAAAAGAAGATCGGACGTATGGCCGCGGACGTTTACGCGATGGAATCGATGACAGCGGTCACCGCTTCTCTGATCGATCGCGGGCTCGAAGATTACATGGTCGAAACGGCGATGCTGAAAGTGTTCACCACCGATCGGCTATGGGAAGCGGTTAACGACGCGTTCCAAATTCATGGTGGTTCGGCCTATTTCAATGATCTGCCGTTGGAACGCATGCTTCGTGACGCGCGCATCAATCAGATTGGCGAAGGAAGCAACGAAGTGCTGACCTCTTTCATCGCCCTTGTTGGAATGCGCGGACCGGGCATGGAGTTCAAAGAGATTTACGACACAATGTTTAATCCTACCCGTGGAATCGGCAAAGCGTGGACGGCTGGAATGAATCGGTTGGGTGCAGCGGTGAAAATTCCGAATGTGCCGGTCAAGAGCGAACGGTTGCGTCCGTGGGCGTCGCAGTTAGGTCGGTTGGTCTGGCGTTTTAATTTGAGTGTGAACCGCGCGTTGATTGCGTATCGCGAACCGGTCATGGACATGCAGCTCGTGCAAGAGCGAGTCGCCGGAGCTGCAATGGAGATGTTCGCTTCCGCATGTGTGATCAGCCGACTGGACTCTGAATTGCAAGGTGTCAGCAGGAATGGCGAAACAGCTCCGGGCAGCCATCAGGCGGCTGAACTTTTCCTGCGCCAATCTTTTCATCGAAGCCGACGGTTCCTCGGTGAACTGACGGATAATGACGACAAAGAATTGCTGGCAACGGCCGACTCTGTTCTCGGGAAAAAGAGCTCAAACGGTCGGGCCTAGGTCTAGTGGGTCACAAATAACGCCCTGGCATATCCAGTGCTCCTGGGCGACCGGTGACGAGCACCAGCGCTACGGGCGAGATCATGCCGCCTTTACGGCAACGACCTGAGCCGGGGATAGATCAAGCGGTCCAGGAACCGATTCGCGCCCAGCCGGATCGTTTGCAGTCAGTCCTTGGAAGCCTGCTCGAATGCCTTATTTTTGCTGTGCCAGCACTTTGGCTCGGCTCACTTGTTTATCGTTACGGCGTGGATTCACCATGGGGCGATCAGTGGGACGGGACTTTCCCGCTCTTTGCAAAAATGCAGGCTGGAACAATCGGATTCGCTGATTTTTATGCGTTTCACAGTGAGCATCGGATTCTGTTTCCCAGCCTGATCACCTATTTCCTCGCAAAAGCCACGCACTGGAACATTCGCGTGGAGTTATTTGTGATCTGGTTATTGGTTTGCGGTTGCGCATTTAATGTCTGGCGTATTTCGACGTTGAACAATCGCCTCGATAGGCGAGTCAGGTTCGTTCTGCTCTCTATCGTCAGCATGTTGTTGTCGACTCCGTTGCAATGGGAGAACCTGCTTTGGGGATTTCAAATCGGCTTTTTGATCCTGTTGTTTTGTCTGACCGCATTGCCATGGGTGGCGTCTGCGTATCGTTGGCCGTTCAATTTTATCGGAACGCTCGTTCTTTGTCTCGTTAGCACCTTTTCGATCGCGAGTGGGTTCAGTGCCTGGTTCATGGCGGGCGCTCTGCTGATTCTGGCAAACGGTCGCGCCAGTTCCCGCGTGCAGTTGCTCTGGTGGATTTCTTGGATCGGTGTGGCGTTGATCAGCGTCATTCTATATTTTCACGGCTTCCGCCAACCCGGATGGCATCCGAGCGAATCGGAAGTTCTGCGGCATCCATTGCTCGCTCTTCAATTCGCCCTGATTTATCTGGGATTTCCATTTTCGACGAGTTTCCTACAGCATCGAATCGAGGTCGCCACCTTCGTCGGTGGACTCTTGGCCATTCTCACGGGTCTCGTTGTCGTTTATCTTTGGCGGGCAAGGGCCGATCGATCCTTATTGGTGCGTTCTGCTCCATGGATGGCATTGG
The DNA here is from genome assembly GCA_963751725.1 of uncultured Verrucomicrobiae bacterium. GTDB lineage: Bacteria > Verrucomicrobiota > Verrucomicrobiia > Chthoniobacterales > UBA10450 > AV80. The sequence goes on along the minus strand of CAVVVQ010000027.1, from coordinate 241,123 downwards.
CGAGCATCGCGTTCATCAATTGCCTTCTGACTATGCTTGGCCGGCTTGGCTTTGGTTTGCCGGCCGCCATGCAGTCGCGATATGTCTCATTCGCAATACTTCTGCCGATTGGGTTGATTTTCCTTTTCGCTGAGATTTTCGAACATTGGCGGACGCACGCAACCTCGACGAACCGTTTGCGGAACTGGGCGGTCTTCGCATCACTCTCGTGCGCCGCTGCATTGGCGTGTTTGTTTTTCACCGCTACGATTCGCGTTTTACGTTTCTGGCCGATCCTGCAACATGAACGGCTGACCGGAAAGTCAGTGTTATTTCTGAACAAGATCATAGACGAACCCGGTGCCCTTCGTCGTTACATTCATCCGAGTTCAGACTTAAAAAGCTGGACTGAGGCACTCGATCAACTTGGCTACCTTAGGCCTCGCGCTCTTCAATCGAATCACATCAGCGAGATAGCGCGGCCGAGTTCGGGCGAAGCTGTTGGGGTGCTTGAATCACTGCAAACAATCTCCGACGGAGGATTCACCATAATCGGATGGGCCGTGTTACCTTTGAAAGGCCGGGTTGCCGACAGCGTGATGCTCACGTCGCAGAATGAAACCGGCGACGCTGTGATTTTCGCGCGGGTGGACGTGAAGGAACCGCGACAAGACGTGGCCGACAAATTCGGAGACGGTGCCTATCGCGATTCCGGCTGGAGCAAAGTGTTGCCTCGCCAACAGATCCCTCAAGGAAGTCGGACGATTAGCGCCTGGGTCTTGGACGCCGAAGAAGGCTACGCCTATCTAATCGGAACCAGGTCGCTCTAAGGTTTCGGTGCTGTCTGGAGAAAGCTTGGCGACGCACGATAAGTCTTGCCAAGCTAACGAACTGGAATATCCGGGTCGAACTTTTCTCCCGAAAAGCGAAGGTGGATTGGCTGGTGCAAGCCTAAATAATTACACGTTATGGTGTCGGTGTTGACTTGAGGATTCGCAGCGCGCGTAGCAGTCCGTCCGGGACGAGTTCGTAAAGCGGCGATTGAACAAAAAGAATGATGTATTGCCGCAGTTCGATGATGCAAATAAGCCCAACGGCGGCGAAGAGAATCACTGTGCGATAGCGTTGAAATAATGTGGATAAGGTTGTGAGCTGGCCGAAGGCAAGCAGGCGCAACGGCATATCCCACATGTTAGTGTAGCGCAGGTTCATCCCGTATTTAACGTTGCACATGACGAGATAAGTCACTGCGACAAAAGTGGCGCAGAAGATCTCGGGCTTTCTGTTTCGCTCTAGGCCAAAGATCGCGCCGATAGAAAAAATGAGGATTACCGGACTCACCAGTAGAAGATCGACCAGGTAACGATACCACGGGCCGTCACCGGTCAGGATGGCATAAGGAAGGTTAAGGTTCTTGCTTACTGAGAGTCGATAGGCCGCGATTAAGACATCAAGCCCACCCGCAAGGATAATTAGGGTAACAACTCCAAGTAACGGGCCAAGAAAGGTGGCGAGTAGAAGTTCCTTGGTAACAGTCCCGAATTGCAACCAACGATTGACTGTGATTGTGGCGAGGACGCCGACGAAAACGAAAAAGGCATTTTCCTTTGTCAGCACCAAACAGGTCAGACTCAGCATGTAAGCGACCAGCCAGCCCCAGCGACGTGGGGAGCGCAGGTTTTCCCACAGCGTCCAGAGGCAGAATAAAGCCCAGAAGGTAAAAAACCCATCGACCAACGCATGTTGTGACATGTGGATTTGGGTTGGAGCGAACGCCATTAAAGCTGTAACGGCCAACGCGCAGGTCGCGCCTTTCATTCTCCACGCAAAAACGCCAGCCAGAACTAGCGTCAGGACACTGAAAAAGGCCGCCACATTTTTGAGAGCGACAAGTGGTTCAGAGCCAAAGAGGAGGTGCCAGAGATAAGCGGAGAAAATGTAGAGAAACCGCATCGGCGGAAGTATCGAGCCGGTCAACGGTCTCTGGACTTCCATGTAGTGCTCGATGATTTCGGGATAGGAGGTCAGGCCGGTCCCGATTACCTGGTAAACGTATTGGCGATACAGCCCCTCGTCCATTCCCGTTCGTTCCAACGCAGCCCATTGCGAATTGGGATGAATGGGAGCCAACGATTGAAGAGGCGCGTCCGCCCCGAGAAAGGCAGCGGTCGGTATTCTGAGGAACACCCCGATTGCGAGAACGATGCAAAGAGCAATTACGTAGACCGTTCGACCGCGTGGCGATTCAAATGTCATTTCGCGGAGACTCTAACAGTCTGTAAAGCACAATGTAATGCGAGAACGTCGCAAAAATATCGTTGAGCGTTTTTCATTTTGTCATTCGATCAACAACAGCGTGGAAACTTAGTCCGATCGGAATCGCACATCCGCACGTTGTCGAACCCACTGGATGTTCTCGCAGCCTGATGAGAAACATGTTATGCGATGCACCCGCCGAACTTCCACGAGTTCCCGTTTCGAAAAACGATGTAGGTACTATCCTTCGCGATCGACGGATGGCTTAGCCATGATTCGACGGTCTGTTTGTCGATATACGTCGTCTGTGGGGTAACGAGTTGATCGAAGGCGACGTGACGAAAAAATGCGAAGTCCCGCTGCGCGATCCACAGACTGTACCTGGTACAAAGGAGCGAATTTCAGGAACGGCAGCCGTCGGCAGTAGCGAAGCAGTTTTGCATAGATGTAGTACGGAACGACGAGCGGACTCGCGATGAGATACTTTGTAAACCACCACGGCAGCTTCGAAGCAATCTTGCGAATGGGATCAACAAGGTGGATTACAACAGCGTTTCCCTCATGTGCGTAGACCCAGCAGTGAAAACGCCCACCTGGCTTGGTGTTTGCGATGACGCTCTGAAACCCCTTCACCGGCTCTTTCAAGTGATGAAGTACGCCGATGGAATAAACCAGATCAAAGCCGTTACTGGAGAATGCTGTGAGGTCTCCTTTTTGAATTTCGTAGTCACGGAAACCTGAGGCCTCCATGTTTCTCTGGGCGGAGATAACGGACGATCCAAGATCGATGCCAACTAGCCACTTCGGGTTCCACGCCGCCATGTGGACGAGAAGACTACCGTTCCCACAACCAAGTTCAAGAATCGTCCGGTCGATGACGTCCGGCGCGGTGATTGGTGCGAACCAGTCCTCAAACTGTGAGCGAGTATAAACAGACCCGTTAGGAAGATTATTCCATGAGTCCGCGAATGCGTCGGCCGTTGCTGTATCTTGGCTCATGGCATATCACTTGCGAACGCGAAAATGCATTTCGAACTCCTCAAATCCACCCACCCAGAAGCACCAAAGCCGAGAGCAGATTACAGGACTTAGGTTTGCTACGAGGTCGAACACGAATCCAGCGAAACGACCACCCCAGTATAGCGGTGCGGGCATGACATCGCGTTTCATGTATGGCTGGCCAAACCAGCGCAGGCGCTGATATTCCAATGTCATCTCACATCCAATGTAGCCCGGTCCAAACTTTGGATTGAAATAATAGGGGAAAGCAACGTCGAAACAGCGTTTGTGGTCCGCGTGGGTCATGCCACGACTAAAGTGCGGTACCTTAATGCGAACTAACGCGCCCGGCGCACAAATACGATGCACTTCGCGCATCATCGCGAATGGATCATACAAATGCTCAAGAAGATGGTCTGCGCGAACCTCGTCAAAAGTATTTTCCTGAAACGGAAGGGGTAACTCATCGAGGTTTACCAACTGGTCAGGGTGCGCTTCAGGCCAGGCATCCACATTGTGGTATCCAGCCAGCTTGAACTTTCCACATCCCAAATTTAGTTTTCGTGCGATTGCCGGAGTCATCGATTAACTTGTGCGTTCTGTCCACGCCTGCAGCAGCAATACGTTCCAGAGCAAGGCGCGTTCGTCACTCTGGCCAGTTCGGTGAGCTACATGCTTGGCTTGTAGAAATTGGTGATTGATTAGGTGAATGGATGATAAACCTGAGAGAGCGAGTTCGCCGTTCTTGAACCAAGCTCCGATCGGGGAACCAAATCCCTTTTTTTTGCGATAAAGCACGCCATTAGGTAAGACACTCTCCAGGGCCTTCTTTAGGATGTATTTTGTTGTGCCGTTGCGCAGCTTGTAGTTATTCGGGATGCGCCGCACGAAGTCAACTAAGTCGCAGTCTAAGAAAGGCGAGCGGACTTCGAGGCTAGACATCATGCTGCAGCGGTCGACTTTCACCATGATGTTATCTTGCAGATAAAGATTGGCATAAAACTGAAGTGTCTTGTCGACCAAGTTTGCTTGAGGACATTTCTCCCATTGCTCGATTGCCTCCGAATACAAATCCTCCAACTCCAATGGCTCGTCGAAAAGCTGTGCAATCTCGCAAATATCGAGTGGTCCCATCCAAGTGGGTAACCAAAATTCGGGTCGATAACTTAAGCCGCGCAGAGTGCGTTTGATCTTGAAGTCGAAGCTGATGTTTCCGTGTGAGACTGGCAGTCGATCGAATATTGCGCGGATAGCTGAATGAACGGGCCGCGGAAAAATTGACTGGTAAAGCTTGGCTCGACCGAGCGCCCGGAACGGATCATACCCAGCAAACAATTCGTCACCGCCGTCGCCACCAAGTGCGACCTTGACATGCTGGCGAGTGAAACGGCTGAGTAGATAAGTCGGTAGGAGTGAGCTGTCGCCTAGCGGCTCGTCCAATTGAGCCAAGCATCCATTTAGTAGACCATGCGCTCGATTGAGAGACAGTGTCTCGGTATGATGATTCGGTACGAAAGAGCTTTGACACCTGACGAGCGTAATCAGATTCGTCAAAACTCTTTTCCTCGAAAGATACACTAAATGTTTCAAGTTGACCGACCGGCAGGTGGCGTGCGGCAAACGCCGTTATTGCGGAGGAGTCGATGCCTCCGCTTAGGAAAACGCCCAATGGTACATCCGACATCAGTCGGCGTTGGACGGCGCGGTCGAGGAGTTCACGAATGCGTTGGCCCCATTCTTCTTCAGGGTTTGCAGGAATCTTTCGAATGGGTCCAAGAGCAACTCCCAGTAACGCTCGATGTGGAACTCAATCTTGGCTGTATCGACGGTCAATGAACAACCGCCGGGCAGCTTCTTCACATTTTCATAAATTGATAAGGGCGCTGGGATGTATCCGTAGGCAAAATACTTCTGGAGCGCCTTTCGAGAGAGATTCCTTTGAACGCTTGGATGCTCGATGACGGCCGACAGTTCAGAGCCGAATATGAAATGCTGAGAGTCCGCAGCATAGAAGAACGGCTTCTTTCCGAATCGATCACGACTGCAAAAGAGTTTTGCGTTCGTGCTATCGTGTATCGCGAATGCCCACATTCCGTTCAGATGCGTAGGTAGGGCAGCGCCCCACTCGCGGTAGCCGTGCAACAATACCTCAGTATCAGAATGATCTGTTTGGAAGCTATGCCCGCGAGCCTTTAACTCCGTCCGAAGTTCGGCGTGGTTGTAAATCTCCCCGTTGAAAGTGACGGTAAGATCACCATCGGGTGTCGCCATTGGTTGGTGCCCACCGGTGAGATCCAGGATGGAAAGTCGGCGATGCCCGAGAAAGACTGCGTCGTTGTGCCAAAGTCCGCTTTCATCCGGTCCGCGATGTACCAACGCATTGGTCATTCGCACTAACGTTTCGCGATCGCCCGCGCCAACGAAACCGGCGATGCCGCACATTTAGTTCCGATGGTGAAGTTTGGATCGCATTCGGGGTGACGTGGCGATGTTCTTGGTCCGGGCTATCAGGTAAGTCATCTTATCCTGGGACTCGTGATACGTCCGGGTGATCAGCTCCGCAAGCAATCCCATCAGGAAACACATGCAGCCAGTGATGAAAGTAATTGCGAACAAAGTTGGCAGTGGGGTTTCGATGAAAGCTTTTGCCGCCAAAATATTTGAAATAGACCGCTGCAAAGCCGGCCCCGCCACTGATCATGAAACTAAGTAAGCCGACCGACCCGAAGAGGTACATCGGCTTCTGTAGGAAGCGATAAAGGAACCCGAGCACCATCAGATCAAGGACAACTTTCAAGAGCCGCTCCAGTCCGTAGTTCGATTTTCCGTGGAGCCGGGCATGATGGGTAACTGGGACTTCAGTTACCCGGCCGCCATTCCAGGCGGCATAGATCGGAATGAAACGATGCATCTCGCCGTAAAGGCGTATGTCACGTAGTGCTGAGCGACGATACGCCTTCAAGGTGCAGCCGTAATCGTGAAGATGGACGCCGGAAAGAGTCGAGATAAGCCAGTTCGCCACTTTGCTGGGGAGATTGCGTCGAAAAGCCGCGTCCTGGCGATGCTGTTCGCCATCCGGAAACCACATCATAGCCTTCATCGAGTTTTGCCAACAGTCTCGGAATGTCGACGGGATCATTTTGCATATCGCCGTCCATTGCGATGATGACCGCGCCTCGGGCGGTGTTGAATCCAGCCATCAACGCAGCGGTTTGACCGAAGTTTCGACGAAAATGGACAACTCGAACCCGGGGATCTCCGATCTCGTCAAGACGCTCTGCGGTCGCATCGGAACTTCCATCGTTTACGAGGATCACTTCATACGTCCGGCCAACGCCGTTTAGCGCCAGGTCCAGCGCTGCAAGGAGCGGCGGCAGATTCCCGCCTTCATTGAACAGAGGAACAACGATGGATATGTCCGGCGAAGCCTCCTTGAAGCGGTTCATATTATTTCGGGATGTTTCGAAGGCCAACCAGAACGAAGGAATAAATCGAACAAGCGAACAGACACCCGAAGAGCAGGTTAAATACCCTCGAACGCAGTGAGTCTCGATAGTGATGAAACAGAAAGCCGATCATCGGTATTATCGGGAACAGGTAGCGTCCTTGGGGTTGGAAATCTACGGTCCAAGAATGGTAATTCGAGATCAACACGACTGATACTATTAGACTTAGGACAGCAACGGCGAAGAGGGCGTCTGACCGGGATAGGCGGCAGAGTGCCGTTATGAGAAATGCTGCCAACGTTAGGTAGAGTAAGCCCATCACGACGTAGTATTCGGGTGGCCCCCGCAAACTCATCCACTGATAGACACCACAAGAACTCTGGAAGCTTTGGAGAGCCCAGTTGTATTTGATGAAGAGTTCGGTGTAGCTAACTCCCTGACGCCTTAGATCCAAACGTTGTGCGCCTTTGTCTGCGTTAATTTCGGATGGCCTGAACTTTGGTGCAGCGAACTTTTCGGCTTGCTCGACTCGAAGGTGCGCTTCGTCGAACCTGTTTATTGCTTTGTGGCTGATCCAGAACGGCAAGTAAAGCGCTGTGGCGGTGAGCGCAATCATTGACCATTTTTTTGCCGCACGAAGGCGTGGCACTTCTGTCGGCCACAGAAATGTCCGCCAAAGGGCAACGAGTCCGATGAACGGGAGAAACACAAAGTAATTACGTTTCGCCATAACCAACAGCGCCACTAGAGCTGCGAAAAAGAGGCCGCCACGCCACGCTGTGCGCCAGTCCTCTGCACGCAGGTATTGGCTGAGCAGACTGTTTGAGTCAACTAGGTGCACCATTATCACGACGGACAGAGTTAGTCCCCAGGCATCCCCGTTTACGCACGAGAAGATGTACCAAATTTGGGGCGAAATAAGGAGTATGGTTGCCGCAAATGATTGCCGCAGGCGGTAAAGGAGCCACATGGTCAAAACTGTGAAAAGAAGAACATTGCAAAGTCGGCCCGCGATTTCTGGGCTAGCGAGCCAAGTGGGAATCACGGTCATCAATTTTCCAATAACGAAATAGGCAGCATCGATCTCTTGGAGATACGAAACGCCATAGTGGCTGAAGGAAGGCTCGGCCGCGGGATCGTCAAAAGCAGGAGGGAACCAGTGAGAAGAAAAGTATTTTGCAGCCTCAAAATGAAGGTACTCGTCGGGATTCGCATTGAATTTGCTGACCACTGCCATGGCGAGGATGAGGGCTGCTGCAGCGCCGAACTGTAATGTTCGAACCCAGGAAATATCGCGCTCGCCTAACGATTGAGTTCGTCGGAGGATCCGGAACTAGAAGATAAGGCGGCTCCGCCAAACAAGATGAATACCGGGATTACTCGAGACAACAGAGACGGTTGATTTTCGACAAAATCGAGCGTCGCGCTCGGTTTCAGCTCTAATGCGGGAGCGTCTGTCCCCGGCAGGGTTCTAAGGAGCAGCCAGTCCGGTTTTCGCTCGACAATCTCAATTTGACGAGCGGGCCTGAGGTCGTCCAACGAAAGGTTGATAGTTTTTGACCCGTCCATCTGTCGGGCAATGATCGCGAGTGACCGCTACGCGATGACCAGCTGGCGCCGGCAGGAACAAGAATTGGCTTGGAGGACTCGTGATATCGAACCAATGCGAACTCCTTGCGTCGACGAATGCAGACCCATATCGATTATCAGTCAGCGTTTCCGTTCTTCCATCCAGGTAATCGAGGATTAGTTGCGTGGTTCGCGGTGTCTCTTCGTTGAATGGGACATCGCTGACGATGTTGATCTGCAGTTTATAAACTGGAAGATTGGTCTGTTCAGCCAGAACGTAGATCAACGCGCATAACAGACCGCATGCGACTGCAGTCAGCGTTCGCCAAGCGGGTTGCCGTTTTCGATTTAGCGGAGCGACGGGCGTAGTGCGCGTCTCCGCGCGTTCCATGTCCAGGACCATTGCAGCCGCCTGAAGCAGCTTTTCTGCCGACGCCTAAACGCATACTGCTTTCGTAGCTTAGCTCAAAACCAGATGATGTAGTATTTTTCTGAGGGAACAGCACCAAACGAGAAGGGAAGCGGTCCCAACTTATCCATGTAGAAGCCAGCGCCGATTTGGCCGTTCATCGTCGCAATCAATGGAAGTACAGGCACTTCGATGATGGCAACGCGTTCTCCCTTGTTTTCACCGAGTGGTTTTAGGTTTGTGTTATTGAATGGCAAGATCATTAAGTCCCCTGGACTAACTTGCGAACGCTTCAAATCAAACGCTCGCCAGCCATTGGCCTGAGCGTAATACTGAAAGCCCCAATGGCCCTGAAACCAGATTGTGCTGGATGAAGCGCCAAATCTGTCTTGGATTACCGTCGCTGCAGTCCGGGCGGAATTTGCCAATCGATAGTCAGCAATTGCAATTAGGAGCGAGAACAAAGCGGATGCGCCGAGTGAGCAACTTAGTCGTAGGCCGGCACCTCCTTTCATCGCTTCGAGCTGTCGTAACAAGGAGGATCCCAATCGCCGGGACCATCGGCAAAATGGATCGTCCGTTAATAGTCCAGTTAAGGATGGAAAAGGCGAGGGTCCCCCAAACCCAAAGCCAAAGGAGCGTTTCCTCTACTCTTCTTGTTGTGACGCCATTGGGTTACGGGCAGGGCGAGGAGATAGAGCCCGCTGAAAATCAGCAGGGTCCACAGCAAAGTAACGCATACCCGCACGTTGTTTTCTGCATTGGGCACCAGCGACCGAGACAGAAACCACGCGATAGGAAGTTGCAGCAGCGCTAGGACCAACATCCAAAGCGGGAGTTTGGCTTTCCAGAGTAATGGAAGGAAGAACAGAACAACTGAACAGCAGCCACCTGCAAAACCAACTGCAATCATCATTTTAGCGCCTAGCGCCAGCAGTCCGCGCGATTCGTTTTCGCTGGCATAGCTGAAGGCCTCTAACAGAACGGTGTGCCCGTGCATACTCCACGTTGCTACCTCAAATAATCCGAGCATGCCGATCGGGATCAGGAAATAAGCGAGCCACAAGCCGGGTTTCCCGCTTCGAAACAGAGTGTAAGCCACCAAGAGAGGAATCAGAGCGATCCCAAAGTATTTCGATAACGCGGACGCACCCATCAGGAATGCCGCAAACGCTAGTGAAACCGCTCGTTTTTCCTCGATACCTCTTATCCAGAATTCGATAGCCCAAACCCAGAATGCGACCATTAACACGTCACACATCAAGGTGGTTGCTGAGACGAGAAATACAGGAGTAAACAATGTTGCTAACGCCGCGTGCACAGGATGATGACATAAACGACGAGCTAGAGCATACGTGCCAAGGACGACAGCAATCGCTTGTAGGAAAAAACCCAGATGGAGCGCGAATTCGTTTTCGCCAAACACGGAAGCGAGCAGGGAGATGAGCGCGCTGGCAAGAGGAGGATTCTTGGTGACTTCGTGCATCGGCATTGACCAGCCATACCAGTTGACGTCAAATCCATACGGATCCCACCATCGAGTTTGCATTTGGCGGCCCGCCCAAATAAAAAGCGTATCATCAATGTGAACAGCTTTGTCGGCAAACGGCAGAAGACAGGCCAGGGTAACGACCACCAGTATTGCCCTCGGGTAGCGTCGCCACCACGATTTTTCTACGGAGATTGCCGTTCGTTTACTTTTTTGCACGATAGGTGAGCCTAACGGTGTTTTTGGACAACTTCGTAAAACTCTTCGAATTCCGGCTGCCCGGGTTTGAGCTGTAAGGCAGTCTGGGCCTCCACCAACGCTGTCTCTATATCCCCTGCTTCAAATCGTGCGCGAGCATAAAGGTAATGTGATTTGGCATCGTTCGAATCGACGGCAATTGCAGCCTTGAGATATTCGGTAGCGCGTTCCCAGTTTTTTTGGGAAATGGCTGCAACGCCAAGGTTGCTGAGAGCAGACTTGTGTTTCGAGTCGGCCTTTAGAACCGCAAGATAATAACCCTCTGCGCGGGGAAAATCATTTTGCTCCAACCATAGATTGCCTAACGCGAGGTTAACCTCAGTACTTCCCGGGGCATACGCATAGGCGCTCTCCAATTTTTCCTGTGCCAGCGGCCATTGCTTCTGCTCCAAGGCCTGTAATCCGGAATGGTAGAGCTTCAATCCCCACAGCGCAGGATCGCGCTGGGGCCATGTTACGAACAACGCTGTTGCCATTAAAATCGTGATGTAGGTGATAACGCCACCGATACGGAGCCGGGCAAGATGTTCCCAAAACTCGTAGATTCCGGCAGCGGCAAGCAAGATCAGGCCAGGTAGAGCGGCAAGCCGATAACGTTCCGTAATGAACACCGGCAACACCGCCGCCAACTGCAAGAGGACCGCGAGCGCGGTCCATCGTGCTGATGGCGATCGGATCGACAAACAAAACCCTGGAATCGCTAGCGCCGCAATGAAGCCGAAATGAAGACCTGGAAAAAGGATACCGCGACTACTTAATTTCTCGATTACGTTGATATCGTCGTATTCAAACGCATTCCAGAAGTTGACAAATTTTTTTCCCAAGAGTTTTAGCCATGCGGCAATATTTTCCCGGATGTAGGTATTTGCTTTTTCCGACCAAAATCGGGAGACCTCAGAACGCTTGAGATCTCGACCCGCGGCCGTTTCGGCGATATCAATTGAATCTTTTAGCATGGCGGCCTGCGCCGCATGCATACCGGGAAACTTCGGATAACCCGTAGCGTCGGGATTGTTACCGATCCAGAAGTTCACTCCACCATGCGCAGAGAGGAACACAGGATCGCGTGCCACTATATAATTGTGAATCCAGCAGGGCGATGTTCCGAGTCCTACTCCAAGAAGAAAAAGCATAGCTGAGACGGTTGGAGCCAGCCATTTCGATTTTTCCTTTTCGCTTGAGATTGCTCGTAGGAAAAGTGCGCCGAGAAAAAGCGGAATTATGACAAGGATCGTCGCGACCCCCATGGCTGCGATCCCGGTTAACACTCCAAGTGCTAGACTCCGCCAGGTCTTTGGCGTCGTTTTCGTTGTCATGATAATCCAGACAAGCAACCAGAAGACGAATACGCCTAACGATGTCGGCATCAAGACGACCGAATATGCCTGGGCTGGAACACAGAAAGCCCAGACGACTGCCGCTAGAATGCCGATCACATTCGCACGATGATCAAAGCTCGCATCGCCTTTCCGACATCTTCCAATTCGACATCCCACCTGATAGAGCAACGTTCCCGTCGCGGCATCCAGACAGATCTGCAGAAGGCCGGGAATGAAAGGATTAAAGCCAAAGATCTTGTACAGGAGCGCGAGCAAATAGGCGTAGAGAGGAAGTCCATAAAACGCCAGATGCTCGGTAAACTTCCCGTGAACGATCTGTTTTGCCCAGTCATCGTAGAAATGCATGTCGCCGTCGGTTGGAAACAGGAACGGCGAAGAAGCCAATCGAGTTAAGACAACAAGTCGAACAAGGAAAACAAACCCGAAGACGCAGATCGCCGGCCAAGGCGATACTTTATCGCCGCTTAACCGTTGTGAAGGGGTCGAAACGGCAGGGAAGGAGGTCATGCTATTTTCCACTCGGGTTACTGGCTTGGATCTCAATTTGCACTTCGCCGAATGGAATTGCCGGTGCGAGCAGTGACGTCTGTTTTGGTTGGCCAGCCTTTGCGGACCAGAGTCGTGCTGGGTTGTCCACAAAGGAAACTTTTACATCGTAGCTTCCGTCTGGAATTCTTCCGGTGGGAACGATGTGCCAGTGGTCAACATAATCACCCTTAGGAATCTGAGGTCCGCAGAGACCTCGCGAAAGGATTATCGGATTTTCACCAGATCGAGGAGAAAGTTGGAGTAACATCCATGGAAAAACGTTACGCGCGTCCTCGAACCTCCAGCTTGTTATCACTTCAAAACCTTCATTGTTCGAATGTTCGTTAGATTTTGTGATGCTAACGAGTGTGGCGCCATTCCCAATCGGCGTCATTTTCTCGTCAGAACCCGGAGCAAACGGTGGTGCAGCTACGAGCGCCGTCTTCTCGAAGATAGTCAATTGATTGACCGAGCGAACTCTCCATGATGCCCGCTTAAGAAATTCAGAAAGCAGCCCATCGCTAGAAGGTATCACTCGACCGTCGACCGTTTTCATCGCTGGATGGTAATAGCCGGCGAACGCGTCGAACGTGGCGGAGTCCTCGTAGTCGATCAAAACAAAATCGGTTGGCGGCGGCGGATCATAGGCTGAACGGCTCAATGTTTTCAGGCCTTTGAGCACGTAATGTAACGAATGCAGATTCTCGCGCATAGCGAGGTGTGATAGGTAGGGGAGCGGGGCGAGAACGCTGGCCTCGGCGGGGATCTGTTCCAGAAACGCCTGTTTACGAACACGCTCCTCCTTATTCCTAAACCAACTCGTCGTTGTTGCTGCAACATCTTTTCCCGGTCCAATAGCAAACTTGAGTCACTAGGCAGGCGACGACGACTAACAGAGGGATCGACCGACGAATTGCAGAAGGAATCAATAGCCTACGATTTAACCCGATTACGCTCTCTGCCGTTGCCAACCAAAACAGAGGTATAATCGGAGCCGCGTAATGGAAATAGATTGTCCACTCTGAAGAACGCCAAGAAAGAAGATGTTGCAGAAGGATAGGTGTAGCGATCAGTACCCAACGTGGCTTTAATATCGGCAAGAAAAGAAATGGGACCAATAACCCCCAAAGCAGGTTCCCGTGCGTGAGGGAATGCGCCAAAGCGCCAAGAATTCGTTGAGGCTCTGTCATCGCCTTCAGTGCGATGTCGCCGGCTGAGGCCCCTAAACGATCGTAGAGGGCAAGGTAATCGATATTCCCCGAGTTCAATGTCGGAGTGATCAATTTCGTACAAATCAAGAACCAGAGGAACGAAACCGTTATTGGCCAGATATACCAGGTGCGCAGCTCAGCGCCCTTTCTTTTCCGCTCAATCACGAGGTGGACTACGCAATAAGCGATAATCAATAAGGCCATGTTTTCTTTGCATGCGAGCGTCGCGCAGAGCCAACCCCAATAGCCGTGGAGAGAGTTTCGAATTCGATCGCGCATCATTAACAACAGAAAGGGGGCGGCCAACGCCTCGGGATGAAACTCATGAAGCGCGATGTAACATGAAGCGGGGGTAATCAGGATGGCACTGGCCATCAGAAACGCCCGCCTTCGGTCGAGACCGAGTTGTCGTCCGACATCGAATGCGATTGGCCCCATCGAAGCGAGAGCGGCATTTTGGAGGACGACGAAGACCATTGGATGCCGAACCAGCCAAAAGACTGGGGCAAAGAGAAAGACGATAGGCTCGACGTGATTTCCGAGAAGGGGGACACCTTCGACCGAGACCTGGAAGCGTCCGTGGATCAGTTGCCAGACCGCTTGGACATAATAAGCGAGATCAAATGTCCGGTATTCAAAATTTGCCCAGTGTGCTGCTGAGACGCCCGTGCAGAGGGTGAAGAAACCAAGAGTGACGATCCAAATAGACCAGTCTGTTTGATATGGGGTTTTCGATGGACCTACCGTGTCCTCCGGGGATTTGTTGTCCCGAGAATCATCATTCGACAACCCCGTCAGAAAGAACGCGTTAGAAACTCTCCTCACGGTGCCGTGGCCCACCTTTGGATAGAGCGCAATCGAAGCCCCGTAGCATTCCAGTAATTATAAAAATGGGCTCCCCTTGGCATTAACACTGCTCCAAACACGCTCACATCCGCGTCGATACCGTGGATCGCAGTCAAACAAACCAAGATAACAAAGGAAAGCAAAACGCATGTTAAACAAACTCAACAAACGCCGCGGGGGCTTCACCCTCGTGGAAATCATGATCGTAGTGGCGATTATCGCCCTGTTGGCCGCAATTGCGGTGCCTGGATTCCTCCGTGCCCGTAAACGTTCCCAAGCCAGCCGAATCATCAACGACCTGCGCCTGATTGACTCTGCTGTCGATCAGTACGCAATCGAGAATAACAAAGCCAGCGGGTTCTCTGTTCCAGTCGCTGACTGGACCAAGTACCTGAAAGCCGGCACGAACCTCTACGTGACGGGTAAGGACATTCTCGGAAATAACTACGCTGCCGTGAACGTGGACTCATTGCCGAGCGTCCCAGCGTCGAGCAAGAACGCGCTCTCCGACGTGACGGACAACACCTTCTGGTCGCCATACAACTAAGAATCTGACGATTCATTCTCCTGTCATTGGTTCGCCAGTGGCAGGGAATGAGTCGTGAGCAGCACCCCAGTAGGGATGCCCGTTCCGACTCGCACTAAATAATAAATAATAATCAAACAAATAATAGAAAGACTCCCTTGTTATGTTACGAAAACTGACAACCAAACGCGCTGGCTTTACGCTGGTGGAAATCATGATCGTGGTGGCGATTATCGCCCTCCTCGCGGCGATTGCCGTTCCAGGATTCCTCCGGGCCCGCAAACGCTCACAAGCCTCGAAGATTCTCAATGATCTGCGCCTCATCAGCGGCGCGGTAGATCAATATGCGATCGAGAGCTCCAAGTTGAGTGGATCGCAGGTGGATGTGGAAGATTGGACCAAGTATCTGAAGAAAGATACCAACCTTTACGCAACCGGTAATGACTTGTTCGGCAACGCTTACGGCCAACAGATAGTCGATTCGCTTCCCCATGTGGACGCGGGCACCAAGGCCGCTCTCTCGGACGTGACCGACGACGCTTTCTGGTCGCCGTATAACTAAACGACGGCTCGTAACCAGTCTAACAATTCGGGCGTCCTTTCGGAAACGAAAGGACGCTCTGTTGTTTATTCAGAGTGTTCGTCAAACCAAGATGACTCAGGAGGATAGGCCAGTCCCGACAAGTATCTCAGATCGCCTGAAACCGGCCTGGGTGGGAGTCGCCGCTTGCGGCCGTCGTCGGTGGCTGCATTGCCTGATCCTGATCCTGTTAGGCGTCAGTTGCCGCCTGCCCGCACTCCAAGGGCCCTTTCTCTGGGACGACCTGTATCTGGTGCGAGATAACCCGTTTATCAGAAGTCCGTTTCTCTCCCTTGAAGCTTTCCGGCATTACCTTTTCCCTGATTCTTTCGCCGGGCACTACCGCCCGCTCCAGACGGTTTCATATATCATCGACTATTTCGCCTGGGCTACCGACGCCTATGGCTATCATCTCTTTAACCTGATTTGGCACATCGCCAGCGGGTTACTGCTTTATCTGCTACTGCAGCAGTTGCTCGGTACCGTTGCCTCGAGTTGGTCTAAGCCGCAGGAGGACAAGCCAGAAGGCAACTGGTCAGGCGCAGCATTCTTCATCACTCTCTTGTGGATTGTTCATCCGGTGCACAGCGCTGCAATTGATTACATTTCCGGACGGGCTGACAGCCTTGCATTCTTCTTTGCGTGCGCCGGTTGGCTTTTTTATCTACAGGCGCGGAATCATACCCGGGCCGTCATTCGGTGGACCTGCTATAGTGCTGCTGCGCTGGCAGGGTTGGCTTCCCTTTGTTCGAGGGAAAGCGGGTTCGTCTGGATGGCGATCTTTCTTCTCTATGTTCTTGTGCTCGACCAAAAGGTCACTTGGAAGTCAAAGCTGACGGTTCTCGGGTGTTGCCTGGCAGTGGCGGCCTGTTATGGAGCTCTGCGCGCAATGCCGGAATATCGTCCCGGCCATGACGTTCGCCCAACACAAACTCTGGCGATCAAGGGAACATTGATGATGCGTGCTCTGGGAGACTATGGACGTTTAATGGTCTGGCCGGCGAACTTGCACATGGAACGCGATGTCGTGGACGGCAATAGTATGCGCGACACGACACATTGGCGGCAGTCAATTTCTTCCGAGTATCTTTCGATAGGGGGTATATTTTTGGCTGCCATGCTCGTTTTCGGCGCCCTACGGAAGGGCACCTATCGGCCTGTTCGGATCCTGGGAGCTGGTTGGTTTCTTCTTACCTACCTGCCAATCTCAAATATCGTTAGTCTCAATGCGACAGTTGCAGAACATTGGCTTTATCTTCCAAGCGTTGGATTTCTCATCTTGGTTGTCGGTTTCTATTTAGAGCTTCCAAGATTCGCTGCGAAGGTCGCGTTGCCGGTTGGAAGCATGCTCGTGCTCTGCTTATGTGCGCGAAGCTTTCTCCGAAGCGGCGATTGGGCAGCCGAAGAAACGTTTTACAAGAGCAATCTGCTCGCAGGAGGAACGAGCCCGCGGATGTGCGTCAACCTTGCGGTAATCTACTCAGAACGCGGTGAGACTGCGAAAGCAGAGAAGCTTTTGCAGAAGGTGCTCCAAGCTGACCCGGATTATGTAGTTGCCAAGAATAATCTGGCATCTCTGCTCTCTCGAAGCGGGAGGAAGCAGGAGGCCGAGCAAATGTTTGTTTCCGCTAGCAAGGCCACGCCGGAGCAGCGGGCGACCTACCCTGGTACTTGGGCTGCTGCGCTAAACCTGGCACATGCTGCGCACGACCAAGGTGACGATAATCACGCATTGGAAATCATTGACAAAGCGCGCTGCGACTACCCTGAAACCTGGGCGTTACTCAGGTTTCAGGCTGAGTTACGTCGCAGAACACTAGGACCGGCAGCGGCGCTCCCGCAGGTCCAAGAATTCGTAAAGGACAACTGGTGGCATTGTGAAGCGTCCATCGCATTGGGAAGACTTTTCAGTGAATTGGGACGCGTCGACGAGGCAAATGAAACCTGGCGACGCGCGAGTCGATTGGATGTGTATGACGTGGAAGCGCTTAATTTGATGGTCCAAATGAATGTCCGGTTAGGTCGTTTGGATGACGCGATCAAGATTCAACGTCAAGCCTTATCTCGTCGGCCAGATGAACTACGACAGCACCTTATTCTCACCGAAATCTTGACGAAACTCGGTCGCCACGCAGAGGCACGGATGGTGCTAACGAAAGTGGCGAACTTGAAGGCAGCGGCCGTCCCCCCGCCTCTACCATAACGAAACATCTGGTGATTTTCGACAAAGCCGGCCGTTTTTAAGATGGCCTGAAGGAGTATGAAGGTCCGAAATAATGTATGGTGGTTAGGACTGTGTCGTTACGCCAATCTTGGGTGGGTAAGGTGTCTTACGTTGATTGTCCTTGGGTGTGGCGTCCATATACCAGCCCTTTCAGGCGAGCTGCTGTGGGATGACATTCCACTGATCAGCAAGAACCCCTTAATCAGAAGTCCGATCCTTACACTGGAGGCGTTTAGTCATTACCTCTTCCCTGACTCGACTGACGGACACTACCGGCCTGTTCAGACGATTTCGTATATCTTTGATTATTTCCTTTGGAACGGGGAGGCATTCGGGTATCACCTTACCAACGTAGCTTTACACGTTCTAAGCGGCGTCCTTCTCTATTATTTATCCTGTCGAATCTTAGGTTCTTTCGCCGCACGATGGCCTGCGCAGCTGGATCGCATCCGTATAGAGACGGTCTCCTTTTTCTTAGCACTGCTCTGGGTCGTTCACCCGGTTCATAGCGCCGCCGTCGACTATGTTTCCGGGCGAGCTGACAGCTTGGCGTTTGTGTTCGCGGTCGCTGGCTGGCTTCTGTACCTGCGAGCAGACGGTCTGCCTACGTCATGGATCCGCAGGGCCTTGTATTTCCTAACAATAATATGCGCCTTTCTTTCTCTTTGTTCACGCGAGAGTGGCGGGCTGTGGATTTTGCTTTTTCTCTTGTACTCCTTTGCATTTGACGAAAAACCAGCCTGTCGAGGGAAGTATATCGCCCTTGTGAGCTGCCTTCTGGTGGTTTGCCTTTACTCTGGATTTCGACAGCTGCCCGAGAACCATTCGCAAACAGGTGCTCCCACAGGTTGGCCGCCTGCGCTACGTGGATTACTTATGCTCAGAGCGCTCGGTGACTACGGACGTTTGATGTTGTTCCCCTCTCAGCTTCATGTGGAACGGACAGTCTACGTCCCCACGTTAAATGTTAGCGAGGCCGGCCAATATACCGCTATTCTAAACGACTACCTGTCGATTCTTGGTGTGATCGTGCTGGTAGTTCTGGTGTTCGGTGCACTTCGAAAAGGAATCGGCAGGCGTACTCGGTTGTTCGGTGCGAGCTGGTTTCTCATTACTTATCTTCCAATCTCGAATCTTTTCGACCTTAACGCTACGGTTGCCGAACATTGGTTGTACGTTCCGAGCGTCGGAATCTTGATTTTCTTCGCTGGCATTTTCTTTGATCTGCCGAAACGCTATCATCGTATAGCGGTAGCTACCGCTTTCGTTGCAATCTTGGGATTTAGCGTACGCAGCACAATTCGGAGCACTGATTGGGTCGATCCCGAGACGTTCTTTCGGCGAACCTTTGCTGCCGGTGGATCGAGTAGCCGGATAGGCGTGAATTTGGGAGTGGTCTACGCGTTGCGTGGCGAAGATGCGAAGGCGGAATCCATCTTGCGCAAAGTTTTGCAAGCGTTTCCAGATTATCCGCTCGCCCGCAACAACCTTGGCATCGCCTTACTGCGGCAAGGCAAGACGAGCGAAGCTGAGGCGTTGTTCAACACAGCCAACAGCGCAACGACTCCCGCAAAAGGTGGCTACCCGCAAACTTCTGATGCAGCGAGAAATCTGGCTCGCCTGCGACACCACGAGAAAGACGACTTTGCCGCCCTTGCAATCCTGGCTAGGGCCCGCCGTGATTATCCATCGAACTGGGAACTGGTGGCTCTTCAAGCAGAGATTATTCGCGAGACTGAAGGCCCGACAATGGCTCTGGTTGTCGTGAAAGATTTCGTTCGCGACCATTGGTGGCATTACGGTGCCTCTATTGCTTTAGGTGGCCTTCTCTTGGAAGTTGGAGATATGCCACGGGCCGAGAACGCCTTCTGGCACGCTAGTGCGCTCGACGTACATGACACGGAGGCGTTCAACCTGATTGCCCTGCTGAACGTCCGGCAAGGCCAACTCGAAAAGGCATATTCAACACAGCGCCGGGCCGTGGCTCGGCAACCCAAAGAGCCACGACAATATCTGATCCTTTCGGACATACTCGGAAAGATGGGGCGATCTGACGAGGCGCACGAAATGTTGGAGCGGGCCAGTCGCCTGGAATCGACGGCCCGGCAGGTGGTCGCGAACTGATCGTTCCTGGCTCATCGGCTCTCAAATCCGGGTACATTGACTTGTGTACGGGTGCCAGTACCATCGGCCGACCTCTCTTGAGTGTATGCCTACACGCATTTACACCGATCACGAAGTAGATTTGAAAGTCCTCCGCGGCAAAACCTGTGCGATCATTGGGTATGGAGCACAGGGACGCGCTCAAGCACTAAACCTCAAAGATAGCGGCGTGCATGTCTTGGTTGGACTTCCGGCCCGCAGTAAATCAAGGAAGCTGGCACGACGAGAGGGCATCGAAGTGATGAACACGGCTGAAGCAACTCGGCGTGGTCAAATGATTCTCTTAGCAGTGCCTGACACAAAGATGCCTGAGATTTATCAGAAAGAAATTGCTCCCTCGCTTTCTGACGGAAAGTCTCTGATTTTTGCCCATGGATTTGCGATCTGCTACAGGACGGTCGTTCCGCCCCGGGACGTCGATGTCATATTGGTTGCTCCTAAAGGACTGGGGCCAATGGTGCGCCGCGAATTCTTAGAGGGCCGAGGGGTGCCTGCCCTGTTTGCCATCGAACAGGACGCAACCGGATCAGCTAGGCCAATAGCATTGGCGTGGGCAAAGGCGATTGGCTGCACCCGTGCTGGAGCTATCGAGACTACTTTTCGAGACGAAACGGAGGCCGATCTTTTTGGTGAACAAGCTGTCCTCTGCGGAGGCATGAATACGCTCATTCAGAAAGGATTCGAAACCCTCGTCCGGGCGGGCTATTCGCCAGAGTTAGCATACTTCGAGTGTTTGCATGAGTTGAAATTTCTGGTCGATCTCATGCACGAAGCTGGAATTCACGGGATGCGCTCTCTTATCTCCGAAACGGCAAAATGGGGTGACCTAACCGTTGGCCCTCGAATTATTGATCATGCGGTCCAAAGAAAAATGGAAACCGTCCTTCGCGAAATTCGTTCAGGAAAATTTGCGCGTGGTTGGCTGCGCGAAACAAAGAGTGGTCAAAAGCGTTATCGGAAATTGCTTTCAGAATCGCAGGATCATCCGATTGAGAAAGTTGGAGCTCGGCTGCGAACCTTGATGTCGTGGCAGACCAAACGAGGCCGGCGGAAAAAGTCTCATTGATCCCAGAGAAAATGTTCGAGACGAAGGCGACTGAGACGTGACTTGGCCTCATCGCTTCTCGCTCCGCCCGCTGAAGCAAGCTTTTGGTAAACAATCGCGGCCGGTTCCCATTTTGAATCGTCTTCGAGCAGGCGTCCGGCGTTGAACCCCGCCTTGTAATACCAAAAGAATTCCCGGGGCCGATCCGGTCGGAGTTCCTCCTCGATGATTCGGTAAAACGTCGAGAGTGCACCAGCTCGATCCTCGAGTTTTTCCAGGCAAATTCCCTTCTTGAAGAGCGCCTGATTGCGCCAGTGCAAGGGAGCATCCTTCTGCGACGCGAGCTGATCATAGATTTCAATTGCACGTCGATAGTTCTCACGATCCGTCGGTCCCGCTTCATAGAAGATGTCGCCCTTGCCGCACAGCGCCTCACGTTTTTCCTCTGGTTTTGCGGTGCCTTGCAATACCTCTTCATAGAGGGTTGCGGCATCTTGCGGTTTCCCCAATTTGCGCTCGATCATTGCCTGCTCATTTCGTGCCGCCCATTTTAGTTCGCCGTTTCGCTTGACCACATCATCGAGAAGCATGAGTGCTCGATCAGGAGCCTGGACTCCCATGCTTTGCATGGCCGATTTGGCGGCGAAGAAGAGCGCCTTCTCCGTAAATGGAGCCCGTGGGTTTTCCTGCGCCAGAATCTGAAATTGCGTCTGCGCATTGGGGAAATCCTGTTGTCGGTAATACGCTTCCGCTAACTTCATTCGCACGTCAGGTGCAAGTGTTGAATTCGAATACTTTTGAAGGAACTTGCTGGCAGCATCGATTACTGCTGGCGTATTCGGGGTTGGCGCGGTGTCTTCAACCCATATGGAAAGATAATCCAAACGTTCAGTAACGGCCGCGCTCGGTTCTTGTCCCCGGGCGTTAGTCAGAAATTTTCGTGCACCATCGAAGTTTGGGGGAGCACTGTGAAACGCAATTTCTGCGAGGGCCAGAAATGCTTCCGCGGCACGTTGATGATGCGGAAAGGTACGAAGAAAGGCCTGCAGAGTTTCGCTGGCTTTGGGATCTCTTTTGGAAGCCAGAGCCAGTCCTTCTTCTAGTGAAAGGTCACCCTGGGCATTATTTCCTGCCGTATCTGGAGGTAGTTGCCCATAATCGGTAAGAAACCGTGCGTGATTGTTCCCCTGCAGCCATGAAAGTGACGCGTTGTAATATGACTCGCTTGCGAGGTTGGGGGCATTGAGCGCCAGGTTTTCGAAGGTGCTTGCGGCCGACTCAAAGTTACGAGCGGCAAACTGAACGCGACCTTTTAGGAGGTCGATTTTTTCCTTCAGAGGCCCCGTCGGGTTGGCATATCGAGCTTCTTCGAGGATCGTCAATGACTGATCGAAGTTCTTATTGTCGAGTTCAAGCTGTGCGAATTCGATCAAGGCCTCGGCCCTTCTCGGCATCTGGACCTTGTCGGCTCTTAAGTCGGTGAAAAACTTCTCGGCGTTTTCCAAATGCCCGGCGCGCAATTCGCTTTTTGCCATGTACCATTGCGCCAAAGCTCGACGAGGTTGAGCCGGATCGTTAGCCCATTTTCGCAATTCCTGGTTCGACGGTATTCGTTGGCCTTGATATAACTGATCAAGTTTCTCGAAGACTACGGGTAATCCCGGATCTGTTCCATGGTGTTCGATGAAATCTTCTAGTCTGTCATCTCCCGCCTCGGCTGAACCGAGTTGCAAGTGGATATCCGCAATCGCGCACAAGGTAGCAATCAGGTTGGCTCGGCTCGCTCCCTCCGGTCGTTGTAAGATCGTCTGGAGAAGTTGAAGGGCCCGATCGTAATGTCCGAGGCGCCTCTCAAGCTGCGACCGAAGAAATCGTCTCTCTTTCTTGTCGCCGGTTGTGGTTGGATTGGATTTATCCAAGAGAGTCTGTGCGCCGCTCGTGTCGCCTTTTTCGATCATCAGTTCAATTGCGCGCAGGTGTGCTCGATCTTTCCATTGCGGATCCGAAAAGAGGGAGGTGAACGTCGACAGCGCTTCGTCCCAGCGTTGTAGAGCGCGAAATGCCTGGGCTTGGCCGTAGATTGCTTTTGAACGGAGAGGCGCTTCTGACGTTTTCGTCACTTCCTGATAAATCGGAAGTGCTTCCGACCAGCGCCCCGTCGCGGCCAGAGCCTGCGCAAATTGAAATCTCGTCATTGGTTTCGACGGAAGTGTCGGATCCTGCAATATTTTCAGAGCTTCTTCAGGTTCGTCCGCTGCTAAAAGGGCTTCACCAAGTTTCACGGTTGCTTCTTGTCGATCCGGTTCAGTCAAATTGTGGCCTAACAATTCACGAAGACGCGTAACTGCCACTTGTGGAACTCCGTCTTCGGTCGGTTGAAACGCCGCTTCCACTTCAGATTGGTCTGCCTGCGTGCCACCAGTCAAAATCAAGAGCACGGCAATAATCGTGAGTGATACCGCTTTTCTAACGTGGTTACGAATCAGTTGCCTCATGCAGCTAACAGCGGTTTCAAGTAGCGCCCAGTGTGGCTCTCGGCGCATTGTGCAATCATTTCAGGCGACCCAGCCACCACGATCTCCCCTCCGCCGTCTTCGCCACCTTCCGGACCGAGATCAATAATCCAGTCCGCGCACTTTATCATTTCCAAGTTATGCTCGATAACGACCAGAGTGTTCCCGGCATCCCTAAGTTTCAACAGCACCTGCAACAATTTTTCGATGTCCGCAAAGTGCAATCCGGTTGTTGGTTCATCGAGGATATAGATGGTGCTGCCCGTAGCTTTTTTCGCCAGCTCAGTCGCCAGCTTTACCCGTTGCGCTTCACCTCCGGATAAAGTCGTGGCGGCTTGACCGAGCCGAAGATAACCAAGACCCACGTCCAGGAGGGCGACAAGTCGATCCGAAATCGATGGGACATTACGAAAGAAGCGCGCTGCTTCGTCGACGGTCAGATCAAGCACATCTGCGATGTTCTTTCCCTTGAAGGTGATCTCGAGCGTCTCTCGGTTGTAGCGTTGTCCGTGGCAAACTTCGCATTCCACATAAACGTCCGGCAAGAAATGCATCTCGATCTTGATTAGGCCGCCGCCCTCGCAATTTTCGCAACGCCCACCCTTCACATTGAAACTAAAACGTCCGGCATCGTAGCCCCGCACACGCGCGGTTGGTAATTGGCTGAACAACTCACGAATCGGTGTGAAAGCACCTGTATAAGTAATCGGGTTAGATCTAGGCGTGCGGCCGATGGCGCTTTGATCAATCACAATAGCTTTGTCGAGTTGATCGATGCCACGCAGCGCCTTGTGCTTTCCGGGTTTGTCCTTCGACGAATAAAAATGGCGGAAGAGCGCGCGTCGCAAGATATCGTCTACCAAAGTCGATTTTCCACTCCCGGATACGCCGGTCACACACGTGAAACAACCAATCGGGAAGCCGACAGTAACATCCTTTAAATTATTCTCCGAAGCCCCAACAAGCGTGAGCCATCCATCTCCGCTTCGGCTCGGCCCTGGTTTGGTTCGCTCTTTTGGAATGGCAATCCGAGCGCGACCCGATAGGTAATCAGCTGTTGGAGAGTTTTTCGCCTGAATTACCTCGGCCAAAGTTCCCGCTGCAACGATCTCTCCGCCGCGTGGACCAGCTCCGGGACCAAGATCAAGAATGTAGTCGGCTGCCCGGATAGTCTCTTCATCGTGTTCCACTACGATGACCGAATTGCCAAGATCACGAAGCCTACGAAGTGTCTGAAGGAGACGCGAATTGTCGCGCTGGTGTAGTCCAATGCTTGGCTCATCAAGAACATAAAGGACACCGGCCAACCCGGAACCGATCTGGGTAGCAAGACGAATCCGTTGGGCTTCGCCGCCCGAGAGTGTTCCGCTTTCTCGATTCAACGAAAGATAATTGAGGCCAACTTCGATTAGAAATTCCAATCGGGAATCGATCTCGCGGATCACGTCTAGAACGATCAACCGCTGCTGATCGGTGAGAGCGAGTCGACGGATAAACGTCGCCGCTGCATTGATCGTTAATTCGCTGAACTGGTGAATATTCAATTCGCGATCACCGGAGTCAGTTAAGGTGACGGCAAGGATCTCTGGCCTCAGCCGTGCCCCGTGACAGGTCTGGCAGGGAACGCGAGTCATGAAGGCGCGGATTCGGTTCCGGGTAAACTCGCTTTCCGTCTCCTGATAGAGACGCTCCATTTGCGGAAGAAGTCCTTCGAATGGACGCGCTACTTTAGCTGATTTTCCGTTGCCACCCACATTCAGTTGGATCGCGTCAGTTCCTGTTCCGTGATAGAGCGCTTTCTTGAATGCCTCAGGCAACTCTCCAAATGGCAAATCGGCGTCGACAGAAAAATGTTTGACCAATGCACTCTGCAGACTGCGATAGTACGCCTGCATCGGTTTGGTCCCGCGACGCCACGGAACGATTGCTCCTTCGGCCAATGATTTCTCCTCGTCCGGCACCATGAGCTCCGCGTCACAAACGAGCTGTGTTCCTAAACCATGACATGCCGGGCACGCGCCCAAGTGGCTGTTGAACGAAAAATGTCTGGGGGTCAATTCGCCCAAGGTGAAGTTGGTGTCCGCATCGCCGTAATCCGTGGTGTAACGGATTGTTTCCCATCGTCCGGCTTCCCGATCAGCACGATCTTTTTGGTTATGGCCGGATATTTCGCGCAAGAGCGCCAGACGGTTGCCGCCCCATTTTAGGGCCGTCTCAACCGAGTCAGTAAGCCTCACCCGTATTCCTTCACGAATCACCAATCGATCCACCACCGCTTCAATTGTGTGGCGCTCGGATTTCTTGAGGCGAATTGGTTCCGGTCGGCTCAGCTCAATTATCTCACCGTCGATTCGAATCCGAACGAACCCTTCGCGTCGTACCTTTTCGATCACATCGCGGAACTCACCCTTTTGGTTTTCCAAGAGGGGCGCCAACAAAATGATTTTCGTGTCGGCAGGATAACTCAGAATCTGATCAACGATTTGTTGAGGCGTTTGACGATGAATCGCCCTGCCTGTCACAGGATCGTGCGGTTGACCGACGGCCGAGAACAACACCCGCAGATAATCGTAAATTTCTGTCGTCGTCGCGATGGTGGACCGAGGATTCGCTCCGGCGCTACGTTGTTCGATAGCGATGGCTGGAGAAAGGCCTTCAATGAAATCCACATCCGGCTTTTCCATCTGGTCGAGGAATTGTCGGGCATAGGCAGACAGGCTCTCGACATAGCGGCGCTGCCCCTCCGCGTAGAGGGTGTCAAAAGCCAGGGACGACTTCCCAGAGCCACTGAGTCCGGTGATCACCACCAACTTCTCTCTCGGAATTTCGACGTGGAGATTCTTGAGATTGTGCTGGCGTGCACCACTTATCTTGATAGTTTGCGCAGGCATCGGACGCCAAATGTCGAACCCATTAGTCAAGCACAACTCCTGCTTTTCTCCAGTAGACCCTTTCAATCATGAGTGATCCCGGCAACACCATTTCCAACGAGGAACTCGCGGAATTGCAGAAGAAATTCAGCGAAATCAAGCATTCCATTAACAACGCCTTGGCGGTGATGATGGCTTTGTCAGAGATGTCGCAACGTCGTCCAGATTACTCGGAAAAGCTGGCCAGCACGGTGTTAACGAAGGCGCCGCAGATTGTGTCCAGCCTGCAGGAGTTCACCCAAGCACTGAACGAAAAAGCCGGGCCGAAACCCGAAGTAGTTACTGGAAGCTAGGAAAAACGGGCTTCTTGGATAAACGCTAAGTTCGGTTCTCAAACCGAGACTTTTGTCCGAACTTCCCAGTTAGCCCCGTCTATCGGTGGCGGCGGCGCCGTTGCGAAGCAGGTGTTGCCGTAGCCGTTGAAGTATCCCCTGAGCTAACCGCGCTATTCTCTGGCTCCGTAGATCCTGGGGTCGAGGTGGCCTCTGCCACCGGGGTGGCTGTTGCTGCTGCCGCTCCATTCGGGACGCTCGCCGGAGTTGGGCTCGCTACGGCAAGAGGCGTTTGGCTTGGCTGGGCGGAAGGGGCTGTCGCCGAAGGCGTTTCTGTTCCAGAAGCGGAAGCGGGGGTGGGTGATGTACCAGTGATTGCTGCGGCAGTGCCGGATGGGGTTGGTGAACCTGGCATCGGTGTCGGTAGATCCTTCATCAGCTCCTGCTGTAGGTTGCTCTTCGCGACGTCTTTATGGGCGTAAAGGATTGAAAGTCCAAAGGTCAGAAGGAAAAAGATCGAGGCCAGCCAGCTCGTAATCCTAGTCAGCACGTTAGTTGTCTGTGCGCCGAAGATGTTCTCGGTTACACCGCCTCCAAAGGCGGCGCCCAAGCCTTCGCTCTTTGGTCGCTGCATCAGGATGACGAGAATCATCAGCAGCGCGGTGATGACGTAAAATACAAGCAGGATGTTTATCAAAAGGACCATCGGGACGGGCAATATCGCCAGTCCGGCCAATTTGTAAAATGGAGTACGACCGTAATCTGCCGAATTCGGTACCCAGCCCGCAGCGGGTCTTACCCTGATTTTGAGCTTTTCTCGACCGCTTTCACGGTGTTCCAGATTGCATCCAGTTCGGAGAGTCCAAGATCGCCCAGCTTTTTCCCACTTTCTCGGACGCGATCTTCGACCTGGTTGAATCGGGAGACGAACTTGTCGGTCGCGCTTTGCAAGGTGGTCTCGGCGTCGAGCTTGTTTTTGCGAGCGAGATTAACGACCGCGAAAAGCAGGTCGCCGATTTCGTCCTCGATCTCTGCACGGTTGCCGGAGTCGATCGCCATCTTTATCTCGGCGAGTTCTTCTTCCACTTTGCTGATGACGTCCGAGATGTTGTCCCAATCGAAGTTGACTCGGGCGACCTTCTTCTGCGCTTTCTGAGCCCGGAGCAATGCGGGGAAACGACATGGGAAGGTCAGCCAGATAATGCTGGTTGGCGTTATTTTTCTCTTCCTCTTTGATCGCCTCCCATTGTTTCACAACGCCTTCAGCATCTTGAACGTTGCTTGTTCCGAACACGTGCGGGTGACGGCGGATTAATTTCTCAGACACATTATTGAGCACGTCCTGAATGTCGAAGCGGCCCGTCTCCGTCGCGATCTCTGTGTGCATGACGGTCAACAGGATCAGGTCGCCGAGTTCCTCGCATAGATTTTGATCGTCGCCGGCCCGGACAGCCGAGGCCACTTCATAAGCCTCTTCAATCAGTGGAGGGAGCAATGTCTCGTTAGTTTGTTCGCGATCCCAAGGGCAGCCATCGGGGCGTCGAAGCCGACCCACGATCTGGCAAAGGCGGGCAAACGGATCAAGTGCTGGTTGCGGATCGGACATCAGGCATCGGCGGTTAACACCGGAAAATCAGGAATCACGATCGCCAATTAAATCCGCCAGAGCGACCGATGCGTTTGAAATTCGGAAACTTCGCCGGTTGTTTTCTTTCCCACGTATATCGTGATGCCGATCACAATGGCCAGCGTCGCTACAAAGACAAATGCCACCAGCCATGATGGGATATGTCCCACTCGCAAGCGCCGCATAAAACGCCGGTATCCCTTGCATGGGTGCGCTCGCGTGAAGGAAGATTTTCGTGATCCATGCGACCATGATTAAGATAAAGATGAAGACGTAATTCCTCTTCAATCGCCGCCCTACCGCTTCCAGCCTGGTAATTTTGAACGACGGCAAAATTAGATCTTCGCAAACCAGCTTCTTCCATTCTCCCTGCAGCATCTCGCGGTTCTCCATTACCATCGGGACAAGAAAATGGGCTTCGAGCATCCGCACCCGTGCCCGGAAAGCGTCATAAAATCGGTAACGCCGGGCTTCGATCCAAAGCATCCCCCAAACAATCGCGAGATTGAAAAAGAAGATGATATGTGGCACTTCCCGGTTGGAGAAAGCGATGGTGATAATTGCTGTGCTGCTTGTGATCGCCCAATTGGTCGTAATATCGAGCCGCTGGCGCCAGATCATGATTCGTCCCAGCTCGCCGCGATAAAAATGCGACATAGCATTGACGTAACCAGGATCGTACAGGCTCTTCTGGAGCGAGATGGTCGCTTCCTCACTCAGCCCAGCAGGATTATTTTCAGTTGCCACGAATCTTGGGATAATTCGATAACTCGAATCAGCTCGTCAATCCAATCCAATGTCCGCTCTTCTTACAGAAATACTTGATCCTCGCCACGTATCGCTGGAATTGCGGGAAGCTACCGCCGAAGAAGCAATTCTCGAAATCGTCGAGCTCCTTCGGGATAACGGCCAGGTAAAAGATTATTTTCGGCTGGCCGACGCGGTGATGGAGCGGGAAGGCCGCAGCTCCACGAACACCGGCGATGGGGTGGCTTTCCCCCATGCGCGCACGGCTCTTGTTGACCAGCTTGTCCTCGGTATCGGTCGAAGCAAAACAGGAATTCGGTTCGGCGGACCAAATACCCTGGTCCATCTGATCTTCCTGATCGCTGTGCCAGAGCGCATGGTTACCGACTACCTCGTTTGCGTCGGCGCACTGGCGCGAGTGGTGAAAGAACCAGGCGCGACGAAGTGCTCTCATGGAAGCGACAACCGCCGAAGACCTGGTGGAACAGATTCGTTCCGGAGCGCTTTTGCTGGAGTAAGCCAGCTGAAGGCATCCGCTGGACCACTTACGGTTCTTTCTTTAAAAGGCTCGCCCGAGCTCGATCAAGTGTGCGGCGCTCTGACGGCGTCAAACTTTGAATTCCGTATTTTGAGATCTTGTCCAGCACCGGATCGATAGACTCATGAACATTCTCAGGATCAGCTGAACTTCGAGGCGAAGCGTGCCGAACGACGTGAAATTTTGGCTTTCTTTGGAAGCGTTCCTTTAAATTGCTCCACCATTCCAGTTCAGGACCGATTCCTCGGGATCGAATGAACAACACTGCCGTCACCGCAGTCGTCAGCAGCGTGATCAGTTCGCCCAGTCATGGTTCGCCAATGAAGCCAATGTCCCGATCCCAACGAAAACTAACGCGACCCATCGTGCCTGGATCCTTAGAAAAAGTTCGGCCTGTGGATAAATGACAGCGAATGCAATGAAAACACCGAAATGAATTGAGGTAGCCCCCGAAAGCCCCAATCGGGTCCATAGACCCGCAATAGTGAGAAAGACGGTTGGCAGCAACAAGAGGAGCGCGTAGAGGCCAATGAAGGCACCACGGCCGATAAACCGCTCCACTTCCCGGCCAAAAACCCACAGCATACACATCTCAATCGCGAAGAAGATAAGTGAAGTACCCGTCGGAACGTGGACAAACGCGTAGGTAAAAAGCTGCCAAACCCGTCCGAGAGCGATCACCTGCGCGTTGTCGAAGATGAAAAGGCCAATGAAACCGGTCACCCCAAAGGCCAATAGGAGACAGCCCACCACGAGCGTAAAAACATGGAGCGCCACGAGCAGCATCGTGACGCGAACCGGATGACCTCCCACCCACGCTATCGGCTGGGAGTCATCGGACGTGGTGACTCCGAACATGCTTAAATAAACTGCGCGCCTCCATTCTGTGCAAGAGCTGATCGCGCCTCACCGCCTCATTCCGTGCCAAAATTTGCTTGGAGATTGAAGTAAAGCGTCCAAAATATCCGTTCTCGCTGCGCCGGCGGATGACGCAGAATGAGTCCTGATTTATGGATAACATTGCGCCAGCTATCTCGCCGCCAGGCGGCATCGGCAATTCCAAGCCGACTCAACATCAGGCAGTTCTCGATTGGGTAGCGGAAGTCGCGCGTCTGACCAAACCCGAAAATATTTTCTGGTGCGACGGGTCGGCCAAGGAAAACGACTATCTTCTTCAAGAAGCGCAGAAGCTCGGGGTCCTGACCAAGCTGAACCAGCAGAAAAATCCTGGCTCGTACCTTCACCGTTCCAACCAGAATGACGTCGCCCGGGTAGAACAATTCACCTTTATCTGCACGCCCTACGAAAGAGGAAGCAGGCCCGACCAACAACTGGTCGGAGCCATCGGAGACTTACGATAAACTCCATCGCATGCTGGAAGGCGCAATGCGCGGGCGCACCATGTTTGTTGTCCCATACATCATGGGTCCGGCTGATTCGACCTTAACAAAAGTCGGCTTCGAAATCACCGACTCAATCTACGTCGTGCTCAGCATGCGAATCATGACACGGATGGGAGTCGTCGCGGTGAAACGGCTGAGCGCCGATCCCAAAGAAGAATGGAATCGCGGTGTGCATTCCCTCCTTGATGTGAACCCTGAGCGCCGGTTGATCTGCCATTTTCCTCAGGATAACACGATCATTTCAGTCGGCTCCGGTTACGGCGGCAACGTTTTGTTAAGCAAGAAATGCCTCGCGCTTCGGATTGGTTCTTACCTCGCCCGCAAACAAGGTTGGCTTGCCGAACACATGTTGATTCTCGGAGTCGAGTCACCGCAGGGCCAAAAACATTATGTTGCGGCAGCTTTCCCGAGCGCGTGTGGCAAGACCAATTTCGCAATGCTGATTCCGCCGCCACATTTCAAAGGGTGGAAAGTCACGACGATTGGAGACGACATCGCCTGGATGCAGATCGGCAAGGATGGACGGCTTTATGCCGTCAACCCGGAGAACGGGTATTTCGGTGTGGTCCCAGGGACGAGCTACAAGTCGAACCCGAACGCCATGAAATCAATCGAGCACGACACGCTCTATACAAACGTGGCTATGACCGATGACGGTGATGTTTGGTGGGAAGGTAAAGATGGCGCTCCTCCCGCGCATGCAATCGATTGGAAAGGCAACGATTGGACATCGGATTCGAAGGAGAAAGCCGCGCATCCGAACAGCCGCTTCGCAGTGCCGATGCGGAACAATCCCGTGCTCGATCCCGATGTCGAAAAAGGAAGCGGCGTTCCGATTAGCGCGATTGTCTTCGGCGGTCGCCGAAGCGATACCATGCCGCTGGTTTTCCGCGCCTTAAACTGGAACCACGGCGTTTATGTGGGAGCAACGATGGCTTCGGAAACCACCGCGGCGGCCGCGGGTGCGGTCGGTCAGGTGCGGCGTGATCCAATGGCAATGTTGCCGTTCTGCGGATATAACGTGGGCGATTATTTCCAACACTGGATCGAGATCGGTCCCCGCCTATCGAATCCCCCTCTCATCTTTCACGTGAACTGGTTCCGCAAAAGTGCCGCCGGTAAGTTTCTCTGGCCCGGGTTTGGCGAAAACATGCGGGTGCTCAAGTGGATCATCGATTCTTGCGAAGGCAACGCCAGCGCCGAAGAAACACCAATCGGCCAGATCCCGCGGCTTGAAGATCTCGACCTCGAAGGCCTGGAGGGTGTGTCGACGGAACAGCTGAAGGAACTATTGGCCGTCAACGCGGACGAATGGAAAAAGGAAATCGAAGGCCAAACAAAGTTTTTCGAAACACTTCAGACAAATATCCCGGAAGTCCTTCTCGCCGAAGGCAAGAAAGTCGCCCAGCGTTTTGGTAAGTAACTGAGCGGCGGATAGACGAAGCCCAAGGACGAACGCACGAGTAAGAGAAAACTCGGCCGGCCACCCCAAGCATAGGTCCTATGAGACCTATAGGACCTATTTAGAGCTCCGAGACAACGCGCTTCCAGCGCTTCGCAGAAGCGCCTCTACATTGAATCGATGATTTG
The DNA here is from genome assembly GCA_963751725.1 of uncultured Verrucomicrobiae bacterium. Classification (GTDB taxonomy): domain Bacteria; phylum Verrucomicrobiota; class Verrucomicrobiia; order Chthoniobacterales; family UBA10450; genus AV80. The sequence continues at coordinate 208,635 of CAVVVQ010000027.1, read as the reverse complement.
CGAATTCTTCCGCTCACTCGGATAATCTACGGTGGGTTCGAAGGTCGTTGAAAAAAAATGCGTAATTGCGCCGCCGGAAGCGGGGTGTGTCGAGATTCGAGGCGCACGGCAAAACAACCTTAAAGGGATCAATCTCGATCTACCCTTGGGAAAATTGACCGTCGTAACCGGCCCCAGCGGCAGCGGCAAATCAAGTCTCGCCTTTGATACGATCTACGCTGAGGGCCAACGCCGTTACGTCGAGACCTTTAGCCCGTACATGCGCCAGTTCCTCGACCGCATGGACAAACCCCGCGTAGACGAAATTCGCGGGATACCACCGGCCATCGCCATCGAACAATCCAACCCGGTCAAGAGTTCCCGTTCCACGGTCGGGACAATGACGGAGATCAATGATTATCTGAAAATCTTGATGCCGCGAATTGCGCGCGCCTTTTGTCCAAGCTGCGGCCGGGAGATTCGTCCTGAAACTACCCAATCGATCGCCGATCAGGTCTTCCGCGAATTCGCTGGAGCCAACGTGTTGATCACATTTTGGGTAACGGTTCCGGCTCGGACAGAACCCCGTCAGTTCTTCGATTTTATCCAGCAGCAAGGTTATTTGAGGATCTGGATCGATAACGAAATCGTTCGAGTCGATTCCGACAAGAAAATCAAGCGACTCGGTGGACGGGTGGCGGTCATCCAGGATCGAATCGAGATTAACGAGTCAAATCGTGCCCGCCTGATCGAGGCCCTCGAAACCGCGCTTCGGTTCGGCAAAGACCAAGTCAACATCGTTCCTTTTGCCAGTGGCACTAAGCCATCAGCAACTCCGACAACAGGCCCCGACAGCTGTCGGGGAGCCTTCGGTGTAAGCCCACAGCCCTACTCCACTGGTTGGCATTGCGCTCATTGCGATGTCGATATTCGTCCGCCAACCCCGGGCTTATTTAGTTTCAATAATCCACTGGGCGCATGCCCAACCTGTCGCGGTTTCGGCCGAACAATCGCAATCGATCTGAACCGCGCGATTCCCGATCGCCGCCTCAGTATCGCGCAGGGAGTAGTGCGCGCTTTTCAGGGTCAGCAGTTTGGTGAATCGCAAAAGGATCTTTTGCGCGCGTGCGCTCGCGAAGAGATCGATATTCATTCGCCCTTTAACGAGCTCCCGAAAGCCGATCAGGATTTCGTTATCAACGGCGAAGCGCGCGATGCCGACGCCGATGTCGAAGAGTTGGCTGAGAACGATCGCTGGTACGGCGTTCGCGGATTCTTCAAGTGGCTCGAGAGCAAGACTTATAAAATGCATGTCCGCGTCTTGCTGAGCCGGTACCGGGCATACACCACTTGTCCTGACTGCAATGGGGGCCGCTTTCAGCCAGCCTCATTAAATTACCGAATCGTTTCGCCGGCACTGGGAGGCAAACGGGAGATTGCGCGGACTCTGCCGGACATCGCGCAACTTCCGGTCGCCGAAGCGCGCAACCTTTTTGTCGAACTGCCGTTGCCACCTAACGATTCCACGGCCGCCATGCTCCGGAACGAAGTGGTTACCCGGTTGGGATACCTTTGCCACGTCGGACTCGGTTATCTCACTCTTGATCGTTCCACCCGAACACTTAGCGGCGGCGAAGTGCAACGGGTAAACCTCACGACCTGCCTTGGCGCGTCACTGGTCAATACTCTCTTTGTTATGGACGAACCGAGCGTCGGCCTCCATCCACGGGACGTCGCCCGCCTTGTCCAAGTCATGCACGATCTTCGGGATCGGGGAAATACACTTCTCGTAGTCGAACACGAGGAAACCATCATTCGCTCCGCCGACGAAGTGATTGATATTGGACCGGGTCGCGGTGAACTGGGCGGCAACCTTGTTTTTCAGGGGTCATTTGAGGAATTCGCTGGTGGATCGCGATCCAACGGTCCGCTGCCGGCCAGGATAGCGAAGCGCTCCGGCTTGAGTCGCCTCGAGTCAAAGCTACCCGGTAATCAGTCGCTAACTGCCGATTACCTGACGGGGCGTCGAACGATTCCGGTTCCGAAATCGCGCCGTAAATCGCGCGCTTCCATACGGATCACAGGCGCGCGAGAACATAATTTGAAGAATCTCGACGTCGAAATTCCGCTTGGAATTTTCAATTGCGTCACGGGTGTCTCCGGCTCGGGCAAATCGACGCTGATTTACGACGTGCTTTACCGGAATCTATTGCAAGCGAAAGGAAACTCGAGCGATCAGGAACCGGGGGCCTGCAAGTCTGTGACCGGGGCACATCGTGTCGGCGAGATCGTGATGGTCGATCAATCGATGCTGTCGCGCACGCCGCGATCAACCCCGATTCTTTATCTTGGGCTCTATGATCGAGTTCGTGAGCTCTTTGCCGCAAAACCGGAGGCTATGGCGCAAGGCCTAACCGCGAGTGCCTTTTCCTTTAACTCTGGCAGCGGCCGTTGTGAACGCTGTAGCGGGACCGGTTTTGAAAAGATCGAAATGCAATTCCTGAGTGATCTTTTTGTCCGTTGCGCCGAATGCGAAGGGCGGCGGTTTCAGCCCCACGTTTTGCGTGTTCATCTGGAGGAGAAATCAATCCATGATGTCCTCCAGTTAACCGTCAGCGAAGCGATTCGGTTCTTCGAAAAAATCGGACAAAGCGCAACGTTAAGCAATCCGCTCCGAATTCTGGAGGAAGTGGGTCTTGGTTATTTACGGTTAGGTCAACCGCTCAACACACTTTCCGGCGGCGAATCACAACGCCTTAAGTTGGTTCGTCATCTTGACCGATGAACCCGGCTCCTCCCGTTCGAACGGGAACGGATCCGCCGTAGGCAATCTGCTTATCTTCGATGAACCGACGACCGGCCTCCATTTCGATGATGTAGCGATGTTGATTGGTCTGCTGCAGCGACTTGTCGAGGCCGGCAACACGGTAGTCGTAATCGAACATAACCTCGAAGTAATAAAGTCGGCTGACTGGGTGATCGATCTCGGACCTGAAGCGGGCGAGCAAGGAGGCCGTCTTGTCGTAGCCGGAACACCGGAAGTGGTCGCCAAGACAGAGAACTCGCACACGGGAAAATTCTTGCGCGGGATGTTGCAAAAACAGCGTGTATTGCCGCGAACCGCACCCAGAAGATATCCTGACGAGACAGAGATCGTCGCGCTTCGCGCCGCTGAAGAACCCATCACATTTTATCGAATGGCACGGGTAAGACCTCGAGAACAATTGCGCCCGTGCAACAATAATCGCGCCATTCGCATCCACGGTGCACGGGAACATAATCTCAAGAATGTTTCTCTCGATATTCCGCGAGACCAGATGGTCGTTATTACCGGCCTGAGTGGTTCCGGAAAATCAACGGTTGCTTTCGACATCTTGTTTGCGGAAGGACAGCGCCGTTTCCTGGATAGCATGTCGCCTTATGCGCGACAGTTCGTTGAACAACTCGAAAAACCTGACGTTGATCTCGTTGAAGGCGTTCCGCCAAGTGTCGCAATCGAACAACGGGTTACCCGCGGTGGAGGCAAGTCGACCGTCGCAACCGTGACCGAAGTTTATCATTTTCTCCGGCTTCTCTTTGCGAAAACCGGAACACAATTTTGTCCGGACTGCGATCTGCCTGTCGAAAAACAGAATCTCGCGGCCATTATTAAACAAGTCGAGACCGCGGCCAAACGCGGTCCCCTTCGCGTGATGGCTCCGCTGGTAAAAGCGCGAAAAGGATTTCACACGGATGTTGCCCGTTGGGCCGAACGACAAGGGTTCGACACGCTATTCGTCGATGGCGAGCTTTTGCCGATCCCGTATTTCCGGAAACTGGAACGGTTTAAGGAACACACCATCGATGTGGTGGTCGGGACGATTGACGCGAAGCGAATCCTGAAAGCGCGAAATCTCGTTCAGCGAGCCCTCGATATTGGGCGCGGAACTGCGCATCTGCTCGATTCAAACCGGAGAGTAACCGTCATGAGTACGGAAATGAGTTGTCCTGGTTGCGGACGCGCCTTTGAGGAACTCGATCCCCGCCTTTTCTCGTTCAATTCTCCGCATGGCGCCTGTCCGGAATGCGGCGGGTTTGGCGAGATCTGGGACGGTTCGAACCAGTCCGGTTCGGATGATTCAGGTGATTCCGTTTTGGAAACGGAATTGGCAACCGAACGACAGGCCGAATGGATCGATGAAGAGGAGGCAACAACATGTTCCGCCTGCAATGGATCACGTTTGAATCCGATTGCGCGGCATGTTCGTCTCCAGAATCACACCATCGACAACTTTACCTCGCTGTCCGCCGCTGAAGCTGTGCGACTCATCGTCGGACTTCGTTTTCGCGGAAATCAAAAGACTGTTGCTGATGATCTCGTGCCAGAGATTCTGCAACGGCTCCGGTTCATGGAGAACGTTGGGCTCGGATATCTTGCGCTTGGTCGTTCCGCCAAGACATTAAGCGGTGGTGAATCGCAGCGGATTCGTCTTGCCGCACAGCTCGGTTCAAATCTTCGCGGCGTCTTATATGTCTTGGATGAGCCGACGATTGGGCTTCATCCGCGCGACAATGTTCGATTGCTTGAAACGCTGACCGCTTTGCGAAAGAAAGGGAACTCACTCGTCATCGTTGAGCACGACGAAGAAACTATGCGTCGCGCCGAACACATCATCGACCTTGGTCCAGGCGCGGGAATGAACGGAGGCGAAGTGGTCGTTCAGGGAACGCTGCAGGACATCAAAAAACATGCCGGCTCCCAGACCGGCCGTTGTCTGAAGAATCCGTTGTCTCATCCAACGCGGAAAAGCCGGCGTTCTCTGAAAGAAATCGAAGATTGGATCGAGATTCATGGCGCGCGAGTGCACAATCTCAAGAACGTCGATGTGCGTTTTCCGGTTGGTCGGCTCTCCGTTATCACCGGAATATCCGGTTCCGGAAAATCAACATTGATGAGTTCAGTCTTGTTGCCGGCGGTAAAGAACGCGCTGAGCACGAAGCGATCTCGCACCGCGAAGGCGTCGCAGCTCCAATTCAACTTTGTTTCCGGGGTCGAGTTTTTCGAAACTGTTTACGAGGTTGATCAATCGCCGATCGGCAAGACTTCGCGTTCCACGCCCGCAACCTATATCAAGGTTTTCGATGAGATTCGAAAACTCTACGGTCAACTACCGGTCTCACGTGTCCGTGGTTATTCGCCAAGCCGTTTTTCGTTTAACGCCGAAGGTGGCCGCTGCGAAACATGTGGAGGTCAGGGAACGATCAAGCTGGAGATGAGCTTTCTACCGAGCAGTTATGTTCCGTGCGAAGATTGCCGCGGACGTAGATACAACCCGCAAACTCTTGAAGTCCTCTACAAAGAAAAAAGTATCGGCGACGTGATGGACATGACCATCGAACAAGCCGCGAGTTTCTTTTCCGCGAACCAAAAAATCGCGCGCCCACTTTCGTTGCTAGTGGAAACCGGGTTGGGGTATCTGAAACTGGGTCAACCGAGCCCAACTTTGAGCGGTGGCGAAGCGCAACGACTTAAGCTGACGACAGAACTGACGCGCGGCATTACGCGAAGACAAAACGAGCAGATTCGTAAGATGCGCAGACCGCGCTCGACGCTCTACCTTTTGGAAGAACCGACGATCGGCTTACACATGGCGGATGTCGAATTGCTCTTGAATGTGTTGCACCGCTTGGTGGACGACGGCAACACGGTAATTGTCATTGAGCACAATCTTAGCGTCATCGCCGAAGCCGATTACATCGTCGATATCGGGCCGGAAGCTGGAGCGGAAGGCGGAGAAATTGTTGCGACCGGCACGCCGGAAGAAGTTGCCAAGAGCAGGATAAGTCGTACCGCCCCATTCCTTCGAGAGGTGCTTGGGAGAGTTAAGAAGGTTAAAGGGTTAAAGGTTAAGGGTTAAAGGGTTAAAGGGTTACAAAGAGGAACGATAAAGATTGTAAAACGGGAACCATTGTAACGATGTAACCCTTTAACCCTTCAACTTACGCCGTCGCCGATATGCTTTCTTATTACGTCCACAACCTCGATCCCTTCATTTTCCGTATCTGGGGAGATGTTGGGCCTCGCTGGTACGGGATGGCATACGTCCTCGCGTTCCTCTTCGGGTTTCTCCTTTTGAGATGGCTTTCGAAACGCGGTTATCTCGATTTACCTCCAGCCGCTGTCGGCGATTTCGTGACCTGGGTCGCGTTGTTCGGGGTCATGGTCGGCGGCCGAATCGGGTACGTTTTTTTTTATAAGCCCGAAATGTTGCAAGACCCGCTTTCCATTCTGCGCGTCTGGCAGGGAGGCATGTCGAGTCACGGCGGAATCCTGGGGATCGTGGTCTTTTCTTTCATTTACGCGCGACGCCACAAACTTTCGTGGACTAACCTTGGGGACGGTCTGGTTGTGGTTGCGCCGATCGGGCTTTTCCTTGGTCGGTGCGCAAACTTCATCAACGGCGAGCTCTATGGTCGTGCGGCTCAGGTTGCGTGGGCCGTTCAGTTTCCGAAAGAGTTGTTCGAAAATCCGCGAAGAGGCGAACCGCGCGGTCGAGGCATGTAAACAGATCATCCCTTCTGTCAGTTCAACTGACGTCGTCGTCCAGGCGGTGAACACCAATCCGCAGGTTGCGAATGCGCTACGCGACATCTTGGTCCCGCGCCATCCCTCCCAACTTTACGAAGCGTTGCTCGAAGGTTTTTTCCTGTTTGTCATCCTTTGGGTTGTTCGCACCCGAATGAAAACCCCCAATGGCGTTTTGACCGGCCTATTCATGTGCGTTTACGCGATCTTCCGAATCATCGTGGAATATTTCCGGGAACCGGACGCGTCGATGATCGGCATCTTCACCCGGGGCCAATTCTTTTCCTTCTTCCTGATTGCGATTGGCATTGCGTTTATTGTCGCTGCCTATCGCCGCCCGATTTATCCAGTGAAACGGCCGTTCCCTTCATCGTAACGCCGATTCTTACCGCTGCCACGCAGACGGCTCACCCGCCGTCGCGATGCCTTGGCGTGGCGGGCAGGGCCGTGGCTACAACATTTTCGTTACGTTGTGTCCCTTCGTGTGAGGAAACTCCGATAGCAGTCGCGAACACGCGAAGACTTTCGGTGTCCGCAATCCGAAATCCTTTGATCCCCCTTTTCCTTTACTGAAAACTCCTTTATTACACAGGTAGGTTGGCCCACATGCTATTCCCGAAGATCCTCGCGGCCGGCGGTTTCCTTTTCGCCTTCGAACATTCCACGGTCGCGGGCAAGCTCGTCCTCGCTCTGCTCTGCGTAGTCTCGATCTTCAGTTGGTCGATCATGGTCACAAAGCTGCGTGTCGTGCAGTTCGCCCGAAAACAAACCGCGCGTTTTCTGTCTGCTTTTCGAATGGACCGTCAGCCACTCCGTTTGTTTGAGAATCAGGCGAAATTTCCGGGCGCACCGCTCTTCGATGTCTATCAAGCCGGTTGCGAAGAGATGACATTCCAACTGCTTGGGTCGGCTGATGTCGATGAAACGTTTCGGGCGCGCCTCGAAATTGCGGACAAGATTACTCCGGCGCAAATGCACGCAGTCAATGCTGCGATGGAGCGAGCGGTCGGGGAAGCGGCCCTAAAATTGGAGGCGCAAATGATTCTGTTAGCAACGGCCGTGAGCGGATCGCCTTTTCTCGGACTTTTGGGAACGGTTTGGGGCGTGATGGATACATTCACCGATGTCGCTCTGGCCGGCTCGCCTAACCTGGTCGCCATGGCGCCCGGCGTATCCGGCGCGTTGATTACGACGGTTACCGCACTCTGTGTCGCCATTCCTGCGATGTTTGGCTACAACTTCCTTGTAACCAGTATTCGAGGAATGATCGTCGAGATGGACAATTTCGCTGCGGAATTGTCCTCCGAGTTTGAGCATAAGTATGTCGATCATACCGTGCGGGAACGGGCGTTTCGTGGATCGAATTAACCACCGGCGATGAAACGCTATTCCCAACGCCAGAATCTCTCGACCTTGTCCGAGATCAACATTACGCCGTTGCTTGATCTCGCGTTCGTGTTGTTGATCATTTTCATGATCACCACGCCGCTCCTTGAGAGCAGCGTTAATCTGGTGATCCCATCAAGTGGCGGAGCAACCGCAAAAATCGATCCAAACCAGGTTCAGATCATCTCGATCGATCGCCATGAATTGATCCGGTTTAACAATCAGCAGGTGGACATTCCCACGCTCGTTACGCGCCTGACCGAATTGAAGAAAGCCAATCCGGATGCAGCTGTCGTCATTCGTCCCGATCGCGAGTTGCCGGTTCAAAAATTAATTGGATTGATGGATGCGTTGCAACGCGCCGATATCTCCAAGGTCGGAATAGCGACGAGAACAGATCAAAAATAGTCGATGCCCCGGGACGCACGTTTTTGGCGGAACGTCACAATCATTGCTCTCGGGCATATCGTGCTTGGAGTTCTTTTTATCGGTTGGAGCCGGGAACCACGAAAACAGGATCGACTCAGTTTCGTCTGGATCAGCGATGCAGGTGCACCGGCCAGCGACAAGGTCTCAACAAGAATGGAATCGGCGGCAGCCTTGGAGAAGCCGGAAAAGAAGCCCGATGTTCGAAAGGACGAAGACGGCTCCCGTTGTTTCACAAAAGGCAAAAAGCGAGATCGAGCTACCGATCGTTACGCCGTCCCCCGCGCCGTTGAAAACGCCCGCTCCCAAACCAATTGCGACACCTTCACCAAAACCGTCCCCGAAACGAACACCATCGCCCACGCCCAAAAGTAAGACGAAGAAATCAAATGTGGCGAAAGTGACACCGACGCCGTCACCAAAGACCCACAAGAGTGGCGAAGAGCAAAAGAAGACGACCGATGATAACGAGAAGTCCGACAAACCCAAAGCTACGCCGGGCGCATCAACCAATGCCGATGGAAACAACAGTTCCGGTGCGTCAGGCTCAGGCGGTTCTTCGCGGGCCTCCGAGTTCAGTTGGTATGCCCGAATGTTGCATGACCGGTTTTACAGTGAATGGGTCCAGCCAACCACGAGTGTTCCAGCCGGCGCGAAGATGTCTGCCCTCGTCCGAATTCGCATCGAACGTGACGGACGCATTTCCAAGTTCACGATTATACGGCCATCAGGAAATCTGGTCGTAGACGAATCGGTTCAAGCGGTTTCGAAACGCGTAACGCAGGTTGAACCGTTGCCGGCCGGGCTTGGAGCAGGGAACTATTACGAAGTTAATATCAACTTTGAGTTAAACCCAACTCAGTAGCTACCTCCCGTATCGCCGCGGCTCCAACTTCGCCGGCCGCTTCCCTCTTCGCACCGCGCCAGCCACGAGAATGTAAGGCAATTCCTTCCGATCAACCGCCGAACGCAACAACAATCCGCCACGACTCATGTCTCCGCGTCCGACAAAATCCGCCGGGAAATGAAGCTGCCTCTCGAAATGCGCGAGCAACACATCGACATACTTCCCCGTCGCCACGCTCCCGAGCAAGATAACCTGACAATTCGGCGTGAGTTTTTTGGCCAGCTTTTCCACGTCACGCTCCAGCGGTCTGCGATAACGCGGTTCGTCTTCGTTGATCTCGACCGTTCTAAAATCACGAAGATCATCCAATCCTATAGGCGCTGCTGCCGGAACCAATCCGCGATTTGGCGTAATCACAAACACACCCGAAATCCCGGGTGCCGGCTGCGCGAACACGTTTGCGTAGGCAAGTTTACCGCGAAAATAGAGCCCGCTCAGAAACGCGAATACTTCTCCGAGTGTTGGCCGATCCTGGCTGCGCAAACGGCGCGCCAGCTCGAACTCAGCCGAATCGTTCATAATCATTTGTGCGCGCCGTCCTCCGACGTAAGCGGGGGATAAAACAAAGATCCGATTCATCGTCGGCGTTTAACGTAGCTACTGGCGCCTACGACGGCAAAAGTCCTAACGCTATCATATAGAGCGCTGTGGGTTCTTTTTTTGCCGGAATCACCGCAAACCCGGACCACTAATTAATTCCAACTTTTACTGCGTTAACGCGAGACGCTTCTCCGGAACGGGCGACATCGTTCGTTCAACCGGACGGGCGCGATTCCGATTTGCTTGCAACTCAGAAAGATGTCTCTCCGACCATCGACAAATCGCATCCAACGGATCAATCAACGTCCGCCCGAGCTTGGTCAGCGAATATTCAACCTTCGGTGGCACAACGGGATAAACCTTGCGCACGACAAGCCCGTCCCGCTCGAGGCTGCGCAGGGTTTGCGTCAGCATCTTTTGCGAAATGCCGCCGATCTCGCGTTGGAGGGCCGCGTAGCGACGGCTGCCATTAGCCAGAACCTGAATGATTAACGCGGTCCATTTATCTGCGATTCGATCTAGAACGATCCGCGACGGACACTGTGCCTTTAGAACGGAAGGGCCGGACGATTTCACAAGCCACCTGTAGAATCAATCGCACGCTGCGCAAGTTGCCTGTTGCATCCGGCGACAATCGAGCCTCACACAAAGGGCACAAAGGGCCACAAAGGAAGGATATTGAATGGTGTGTTTCGCATCTCTGCGAAGCGCCCAGGGAGTTTGGTTCCCTCGGTCTTAAGCGGCCAATTATATTCGGTCACGTCGATATCAATACGCTTCGCAGAAGCGCCGCTACAACGCAGTCCGATACGCGTGTGTCACCTAGGCTAAACGCGTATTCTCCGGAAGCGGATGGCGTTCCGCCTTGGCGTCCTTTGCGTCCTTTGTATGAGGCTATATGGTCCCTGCCTCACCATGAAAATACTTGTCGTTGGCAGCGGCGGCCGAGAACACGCCCTCGCGTGGAAGCTAAAGCAATCCAGCGGCGTTGATCAGATTTTTTGTGCTCCGGGCAACGCCGGGACTGCAGAACTGGGAGAAAACGTTGCCATCCCAGTAAACGATTTTTCTGCACTAACCCGATTCGCGAAAGAGAACCAGATCGGGCTTACCGTCATAGGCCCGGACGACCCGCTCGCTGCGGGCATCGTCGACCGATTTCAGGATGAAAAACTCCGCGTCTTCGGTCCATCGAAATCGGCCGCCCGTCTCGAAGCATCAAAAATCTTTGCCAAAACATTGATGCGAGAAAACAAAATCCCTACTGCTCGAGGAGCCACCTTTTCCGGGCTGGAAGCGGCTCTTGCCTTTGCCGGCGAAACGCGGTTTCCCATCGTGATCAAAGCGGACGGCCTGGCGCTTGGCAAAGGCGTGATCATCGCGCGGAACGTCGAGGAAGCGAGATCGGCGATCGATTCTATGATGGTGCAACATCGCTTTGGGGAAGCGGGGAAAAGCATCCTGATCGAGGAATGCCTGACCGGGACCGAATGCTCGTTGCATGCGCTGGTGGATGGTCGGACCTATCGAATGCTGGCGACCGCCCGGGATCATAAGCGAGCTTTCGACAATGATCAGGGACCGAACACCGGTGGAATGGGAGCGTTCAGCCCGGCAAACAACTTTGGTCCTGACCTTCAAACCGAGTTCGAGCGGGAGGTGATGCTCCCGTTGTTGGCCGGTTTGCAACAGAGCGGCGTTGTTTTTAAAGGACTCCTTTTCCCCGGGCTCATGATTACTCCGAATGGTCCGCGCGTGCTTGAGTTCAACTGCCGGTTCGGTGACCCTGAAACACAGGTCATTCTCCCGCGGTTAAAGTCGGATTTGCTGAAATTATTCGAAGCAACAATCGATGGAACATTGAACAACGCGAAGATCGAATGGGACACACGAGCAGCGGTCACTGTTGTGCTCGCTTCTGGCGGTTATCCGGACAAATACGAAACCGGAAAACCAATCGAAGGTTTGGCCGATGCCGCCAAGACATCGGATACTTTCATTTTTCACGCTGGGACTAGGAAGGAAAACGGCAAGGTGCTCACGGCCGGCGGGCGCGTTCTGGCGGTAACGGCCCTCGGCGAAACCGTCGCGACGGCGCGAACCCGCGCCTACGAAGTTGTCTCGAAAATTAGGTTCGAGAATTGCCATTACCGTCAGGATATTGCTCTTGCAGCCGAAGCGGTTAAGGTCGGGAACGATTGATGTCCGGACGTTTTTTTCTGGTTATTTTTCTTTTCAGCTGGCATGCGAGTGCGACGGCGCTGTTCGCGCAATCGCCAGCTAAACCAGTTGGCCCGACTGCGACCTCAGCTCCTTCATCAGCAGCTACATCCAGCCCTGCCGCGACCGCCTCGGTTGCGCCAGCCCCGACCAAATCAGTTGTCGATTCAACTGATCCGCGAGATCTGAAAGAAGCGATCCAAATACTCAAGGACAATTACGTCAGGCCTGATTCACTGGACGAAACGGAACTAAGTCGCGCCACTTTTGAAGGAATTCTGGCACGTCTTGGTCGCGGTGTGATTCTTCTTCCCGGTCCAGCCAAAGAGTCGGGCGAACCCGCTTCAGCTTTCTTTGGCGAAGTCTTGGAGGGCCATATCGGTTATGTTCGTCTCGGGGATCTGACTCGGAAAAATCTCGAAGCGCTCGATACTGGTCTAAAATCGTTCGAGTCCAAAAAAATAGACGCGATGATTATTGATCTTCGCTCGAGTGGAATAACAAATGATTTCGCTGCGGCGGCAGAATTCGCCAAACGTTTTTGCCCAAAGGGCCGGCCGTTGTTCAGTCTGCGGAAGACTGCCGGTAAACAGGAGCAATCGTTCGCGTCAGATCGCGATCCTTCCTATCAGGGGCTAATGATCATGCTAGTCGATGGCGACACCGCCGGAGCCGCTGAAGCGATTGTCGGGACGATTCGTCTGTATAACAAGGCGCTCGTCGTCGGTCAGCCCACCGCAGGACAGGCCGTGGAATATTCCGATCTGAAACTGTCGAGCGGGAAAATTCTTCGGGTCGCCGTGGGTGAACTGATTCTTCCTGAAGCGCGGCCACTTTTTCCGGGAAGCATTAAGCCCGATGTTTCGGTCGAAATGCCTCCAACCGATAAACGTACGATTTTCCAGCAAAGCCGGGAGAAAGGGATGACACCGTTCGTGGTGGAAAACGAACGGCCGCATATGAACGAAGCCGCGTTGCTTTCCGGAAAAAACCCGGAGCTGGAAGCGATGGAAGCCGCTCAGAAACGAGGAGCGAATCCTGAAAAAGCGTCGGTGCACGATCCAGTTGTCCAACGCGCGCTCGATCTGGTGACATCGATAGGAATTTTCCAAAACCGCTAGGCCAGACCACTGATCCTCTCACGAAGGACACCCGCTTTCGCCAAGGCTACAGCGCGGCAGGCAAAGGAACACAAAGGGTTGACGAAATGCGGCACCAGACGCGTTGATAAGCAACGCGAAGGGGATAGGCCGGTCCCGAGGACGATGCCAAAGGTAGTCCGTCCCACTTTGCGAGACGCATTTTTTTGGTAACTTCGAGAATGTCCATGCGTTTCTTTGGATACCAAACTACTTCCTTTGTGTTTCTTTGTGCCCTTTGTGTGAGGACCTGATTGCGCCTCGATTTCCCTCTAGGCTGGAAAGAAATGGTCTGCAGGCGTAATATCTTCCCATTGTGGAATCATTGGAAGATCGTATCGGATACAAGTTTCGTAACCCGCTGCTGTTGGCGGAAGCGTTAACCCATCCGAGCCTGCGTCACGAAGCGCAGCAATTTCATTTCGATAATCAACGGCTGGAGTTCCTCGGGGATGCCGTTCTTCAACTGGTCGTGACCGAACATCTCTACGCGAATTTCGAGGACAAAGCCGAGGGAGAACTAACGAAACTTCGATCCCGTTTAGTCTCCCGCGAAGCGCTCACCGTCCACGCGGCAGTGCTCGAACTGGGACGTTTCGTCATGATGGGGCGTGGCGAAGAAGCGAGTGGTGGCCGGGAACGGAACTCCACCCTGGCCGACAGTTTTGAAGCGCTTGTTGGTGCGATCTATCTCGATAGCGATCTGGATACGGTCCGCAAATTCGTCTTAGACCATATCGGGCGAGATCTGGCCCAACTTGGGGACGAACCGTTGGATGTAAATCCGAAAGGACAACTTCAGGAATTGCTTCAAGCCATCACGGCTCGGAGCCCAGTTTATGAAGTTATTTCTCAGAGCGGACCTGAACACGAAAAAACATTTGTGGTTAGGGCGATCTGGGAAGGAATGGTCTTGGGTGAGGGGACCGGGCGGAGCAAGAAACAGGCGGAAACCGCCGCTGCCGCCGAAGCGATTCAGCAAAAGCGCTGGGAAACAAAGATCCAACAAAAGGAAACGGATTCAGTGCCAACAGGAGGAAACAGAGAGAACAGAGCGGAATAGAACGACCAAACGGCAGGTTAGAAATTTGTGATTTCCTGCTCAATACCAGTCTGCAATACATCAATTTGAACAGGAGGGCGCAGAGAGAACGCAGAGTAGGGGATTTGAGGTGTTTTTCGGAAACGGTTGTTCTCTAACTATTGGTAGATCGAGCGAAAAAAATTGCTAACGCTAAGGTAATCTGAAAAAAGGGTGTGCCCCCCATGCATCCGCTGTTTAGCAAAGCATCTGCAATAACCGGGACGGTGATTGCCTCGGCCATTGAGGTGCATCGCTTGAAAGGCCCCGGTTTGATCGAGTCTATCTACGAATGGTGTTTGTTGAAGGAGCTAAAGTTGCGTGGACTGTCTTGTACGAGTCAAAAACTCGTCATGATCAATTACAAGGGATTCGTCCGCGAAGAGTGCTTACGCTTTGATGTGTTGGTCGAGGACTGTCTCCTGGTCGAGGTTAAGGCGGTCGAATCTGTGTTGCCGATCCACAAGGCGCAATTGCTCAGTTACATGAAGGTTCTGAATGTGCCTCTCGGTCTATTGATGAACTTTCACCAGATGAAACTTACTAATGGCACCTACCGCTTAATTCTCGCTGGCGCGGACAAAGAGCCAGCTCCGCCAAACGAAACACCGGAAACAGAAACACCCGAATTCTAATCCCTCTGCGCTCCTTTGCGTCCTCCTGTTCAAATCCGATCCGCCGAAAAGCTAATGCCAGGTACCCCGGCAGAAATCCATTGCGCCCCCGGTGATTCTTCCTACCTTCCCATTCACTTTTAGAGGGAAAATATGGCCGACGCCGCAAATAAGTATCCGGAAAACGTGGACGGGAAATTCTACGTCGATGATCAATGCATCGATTGCGATCTCTGCCGCGAAACTGCCCCTGCCAATTACAAACGGAACGATGATGGCGGGCATTCCTACGTCTATAAACAACCGGAATCGCCCGAGGAAGAAGCGGCCTGCAAGGAAGCGATGGAAGGTTGCCCGGTCGAAGCGATCGGCAGCGACGGCGCATAGCCTGTCACGCGGCCGTCACCTTGATTCTCGTCCCGCATACGGGATGAATTGACGATGACAAACGAGCCCGCGTCGAAACCAGTCGCCTTGACCATCGCCGGGTCGGATAGCAGCGCCGGCGCCGGTGTTCAGGCCGACCTCAAAACCTTTGCCGCGCTCGATGTTTACGGGATCTCGGCTGTTACGTGTGTCGTCGCAGAAACCCCCGGACTGGTTTCAAGGATTGAACCGGTCAGCGCCGAACTGATCTCCGCGCAGTTGGAGGTTCTCTTCAAAGGATTTCCGATTGGCGCAATCAAAACCGGTTTGTTGTATTGTGCCGAAACCATTTCAATGGTCGCCACAACGATTCGCGGCATTCCGCCCGAATCGAGACCGCCTCTAGTCATTGATCCGGTCATGGTCGCAACCAGCGGTGACCCCCTTCTTCGTGAAGGTGCTATGGGAATTTACGAACGTGAGCTGTTTCCACTCGCAACCCTCATCACCCCAAACTTGGATGAAGGAGCCCGATTACTCGGCGAACCGATCAATGATTTGGAAGAGATGCGCGCAGCCGGTAAACGTCTCGTTGAAAAATACAGTGTCGCCATCTTGCTCAAAGGCGGTCACCTCGCCGGGAAAAACCCCAATGCGATCGATCTACTTTTCCACGACGGGAAAGTCTCGGAGTTTTCTGCGCCGTTTTCGCGCGGAGTAAACACGCATGGGACCGGTTGTACCTATTCGGCCGCGATCACAGCCGGCCTCGCCTGTGGCCTATCAATTGAAGACGCGGTCCGACGCGCAAAAGGATTCGTGACCGCAGCAATTGCGCAACATTTCCGATGGATAGCGCCGTCCGGACCAACAATCGACGCGCTCAACCATTTCCCGATCGAATAGACCCGTCATCTGTCCCTGCGAGAATGTGGTTCGAGGTCAGGTAGGAGCCACGTCAACAAACCTATAAGTGGAAGATAGGAGCATACCTGAAAGACAAAGGTAATGCTGGTCCGATCGGCTAACGCGCCCAGCACCGCTGAGCCAATTCCACCCAGGCCAAAGGCGAGACCAAAAAAGAGGCCGGCGATCATGCCTACTCTTCCCGGAACAAGCTCTTGCGCGTAAACCAAAATGGCAGAAAAAGCCGATGCCAGGATTAATCCTATTATTGCTGTGAGGATACCGACCCAAAACAAACTTGAGTACGGAAGAGCGAGAGCGAACGGAGCCACACCCAAAATCGAAACCCAGATCACACTCTTGCGGCCGATGCGATCGCCCACCGGGCCGCCTAACAATGTTCCCGCCGCGACGGCAAACAGGAAACCGAAGAGATGAAGTTGCGCGCTCTTGACCGAGATTCCGAACTTTTCCATCAGGAAAAATGTGTAATAACTCGACATGCTTGCGAGGTAGAAATATTTCGAAAAAATAAGTGCGACCAGCACAGCGAGGGCAAAGATCACCCGGCCTCGCGTCAAAGATTTCTCGCCGTGATGGACAGAAGCTGATTTCGCTGTTCCGCGAGAAGCAAGATTGCCTTTATACCAGCGACCGATTCCAATCAGCACCGCGATACCAACGAACGCCAGAAGAGAGAACCACAAAACAGCACCTTGACCGCGCGCTACTACGACGACGGCGGCCAGCAGCGGGCCAAGCGCCGAACCGGCGTTGCCGCCAACCTGAAAGAACGATTGAGCGAAACCGAGTCGACCGCCGGATGCGAAGTGCGCGATCCGCGACGCCTCCGGATGGAAGACAGATGAGCCGACCCCGACCAAGGCCGCCGCAATAAGAACCAAGGCAAAGTTGTCGGCAAAGGAGAGCAGCACTAAGCCGGCGAGCGTGAAGCTCATTCCGATTGCGAGCGAATACGGTTGTGCCCGTCGGTCCGTATACAAGCCGACGAAAGGCTGAAGGACCGAAGCCGTCAACTGGTTGGTCAGCGAGATGAGGCCGATATGAACGAAATCGAAATGCAGCGCGCTTTTCAGAATCGGATAGATCGCCGGAATTAACGACTGCATCGCGTCATTGAGCAGGTGAGAGAAGCTTAAGGCCGTGAGCACACTCAGCACCGGACCGTTGCTACGCGCGCCCTCAGCCCGGAGCGTTTCGGTTTCAAGATCTCCGGTCGAAATCGGATTGTCAGGCACGGTGGACAAGAGAGATATTTCGCCGCTCTTTTTCAGACGCGCAATGCCAAGTGGGCGTGTTAGGATTGGAGGCGCCACACTCGCTGAATGCATGGACGCACAACTGAGCCAGTCGCACAGCTCCGCACAACACCGTTCTGCCTGGCAGGATTATTGGCTCCGGGTTCGCTCGTTTTGTTGCTAATGACCGCTCCCGAATCTTTCCATACTGCGCGCTTGATCCTGCGTAAACCGCGTTCTGCCGACGCGGCCGCCTTGTTCGCGTCCTATGCGCAGGATGAACAGGTCACCCGCTACTTGCGATGGCGACCTCACAAGGAACTCGCGGAAAGCGAAACGATTATCGAAAATTTTCTGAAAAAGTGGGACGCAGGAACGGAGTTTTCCTGGTTTCTTTTCACGAGTTCGAAAGGTGATTTGATCGGTTCGATTGCAGCCCGCATCGAAGAACACGAAGTTGAACTCGGTTATGTCCTGGCCCGATCCTTCCGGGGCCAAGGGCTCATGCTTGAAGCCATCACGGCTATCGTCGATTGGGTGTTCGCGCAGCCACCATTCTCGCGCGTCCGTGCGATCTGCGACGTCGAAAATAAACCGTCAGCGCGACTGTTAGAAAAGGCTGGCTTTACCCGCGAGAAAATTCTCGAGCGTTGGATAGTTGCTCCGAACATTTCGCCAGTCCCACGGGACTGCTTTCTATATGCAAAAGGCCAACCGTCTCCGCGCGCATCCCTAGAGTCTTAACGTGCGAATCAGACAGCGAGTGGCTACATGTGCTAGTGTTCGCTACGATGCGAGAGGTTTTCGTTAATCAAGATCACGCGCGAGTCGGCTTTTATAAGTCGGTCCTCGATAATGCCGGCATACCGAGTTTTGTTCGGAACGAGAGCAGCAACAACTCAGTTACCGAGCTGCCTTCCCCGTTATTCTTTCCGACACTGTGTGTCCTGAACGATGAAGATTACGACCGCGCGATGCAAGTTCTCGATGAGATCCATAACGCGCAGCCGTCAAATGAACCGGACTGGGTTTGTCCAAAATGCGGAGAATCTGTTCCCGGGAATTTCGATGCGTGTTGGAAATGCGAAACGGTTCGCGCTGAATCGGTTTAGGAATGCTTCATCGCGAAGCAACAAGGCGTGGCCTTCAAATAGGTTCTAACTCACGTCAAAGGCGAGAACCCGCATTAAGGGCCGGTTGAAACCGGCCCTAAGTTCCAACTCTCTGCGCCCCTTGCGATCTCCTGTTCCAAGCAGGCTAACAAGAAGTAACGTTGTCCGGTATTACTTGCCAGCCTTGGCTTGGGCGGTCAAAAACTCGCGAACATGCTTTAGTTCGTCACGTGATCCGTTAGACTTGGTCGTTTGCTCGGACAACTTCGCGTAATATCGCCTCGCGCTCTCCCTGTCGCCAGATTGCTCGGCCGCCATTGCCGCCCCATACAACCCTTGAAACCGCCCCGGATAGATCTTCAGCGCGGCTTCGAACTCTCGCTCTGCTTCTTTTGGTTCGCTCCGCATCAAGGAGTAAGAAGCCGAGTTGTTCCCGAATTGGCACGAATGCTCCCGGCGAGACCGGATGTTTTCCCAGAATATCTTCGGCATCGGCCGCCTTACGTAACAATTCAATGGCATCGCTCTTCTTGCCTTCGCTCGCGGCTACCCAGGCCGAAGCGGCTTGCATCTGCAGGTCGAGATGGCTCCTGAAGTAATTGAATTTTTGGATCTTTCGTTGCCTCACGTAACGTACCCATCCGCGCAATCGCCTTCCGCGCACCCTCGAGATCCCCGGTATGCGCTCGTCCAAGGGCGTGACCATATTCAATCAAGGCTTCCATGAACGGGAATTGCGACCAGTGAGGCAGGTTGGGAACGGCCAAGGTCGCAGCGGCCGCCCAATCATTTCGTTCAAACGCGTAACGTGTCGGAATAGCGGCAAGAGCGTAAGCAGCGCTGAATTCCAGTTCCGGGTTGGTTTTTTTAACTTTAGCGGCGAGATCGACGATGGCCTTCGCCTCGCTATCTCGTGCTTCCTGCAAATAAGAGTAAGCCATGTAATCGAGCGCGTGTAATTCTTCAGCTTCGGTCGCATCTCGATGGCGCATCGATGCGTAGGCGCGGGATGCTTCAGCTGAAACTTTATTTGCTTCGACGGATTCATTCCACATTCCGAGCCGCGTAAAAATATGCGACGGCATGTGGAGCGCGTGCGGGACCCATGGTGCGATCGAATCGTAACTCCGGGCCGCAGCCAGTCCGCGCTGGGCTAACGTCGGATAATCGTAGCAATGGATCAGGTAATGAACCACACCGGGATGATTTGCGTTTTGTTTCCAGAGCGATTCCAAAATGGAGGCCGCCTCCAGTTGTTTGGACAAACTGGTATCATTGGGTGTGGCATAACCAACAGCCAGCACTGCGAACGCGTAGAACGTTTGGACTTCGAAATCGTCCGGATACTTATCCCGAAGTTGGTCGCATCGCTGTTTCGTAAGCGACCACTCTATCTCGCGGACCGACGGGTCCGTGACACGATTGCCCAACTGCCGCTGAAGCCGCACCGTCCGGCGTATTGTAATAGACGTTGAGGGCCGTAATGAATCCGCGTTCGCGATCGGTGCCGCCTTCCATTGCCATTGCTTTGCTAATCGCCGTTTTACCTGCAGCCATTTCGTCCGGAGTCGGCGGAGTCCAAATTGGATGCCACCATGTCATGGCGATCCCCCATTGAGCCATCGCACATTTCGGATCGCGTTCGGCTATAGAGGTGAAGATGCGTCTGGCTTCTTCGTAAAAGAACGAATGCAGTAAAGCGACGCCGCGAGAAAAATCGGGTTGGACCTCGGGTGCGCACGATACCGGAAAATTTACTTTACCGGCCGCACGCAAATCGCCCGGTTCGGGAGCGGTCGCGCTTCGGGCGTCATCCAACGCGAAAAGACCGATGACCAATCCGACAAGGACAATCGTCGTATGACGGTGTCGGGACATCACTGATTACGGTTGTACTGATCCCGCCATTTTTCAAGGGCCTTGCAGCTTGTGTTGCGGATAAGGCCGTGGTTGGGCAATCCCCCATGGACGCATGGATGGGTATGCGTAGCCGTAGGATCTAAATCATGCGGTCGCACCAGGATTGTTTAGGCAGTGCAGTGGCACGGTAAATTCTGATGTTGATGTCTCCATTACTCACCGTCATGAAAATTATCAAAATCGTCTTCGCTGTTTTGGCTGCTCTCTGGGCGCTAGCCCTTGTTCCAAAGCTATTGGTTGGGATTACGCATGGCAGTGGCGCATTCGCTTTTAGCCACATCATGGGATCAGTCGTCGGTATCCTGATCGGGACGGCCATTAGTATCGCTTTGTTTAAGAGCGCGCGTTCAACCACGAACTGACGAGCGGTTCTAATCTTCGAACCCGGATCTCGCCCGCACTGAGCGAACAACGAGCCAAAGGATTATGATCTTCAAGTTCGCGCTTTTGGGTGCCCTGGTTCGAGTGCTACTCGCTAATGGTAGCCCGCTATTGTGCTCCTCGATCTACACAGTGGCCGTAGCAATTTTTGCCGTCTTTTCCGGGGCGACAATTGAAGGGATTGTTCTTGGCGTTGGAATCAGCTTCATTCTCTCCTTTGTCTATTTTTGGCTTCTTCATCGCTATCTGGAAACGACCCTGGCGTTTTGGTCCATTTTCGTCCTCGGCATTGTTATTGGGTTTGTCTGAGTTGGCATCTGTTTCTTTCGTTAGATGTTACTGCGAAATCCTGACCAACCAATGTGCAGACAGGATCGCGTCGCGACGATCACCTTTCGGATTTTTGCCGGCATGTTCGTGCGTGCTTGTTCTTGATTGGCGGTTTACCTCCGTGGCTTATGCCGAGGGATCGGAAGAGGATCGCCACGTTTTGAGCGTTCTGTGGTCTCTTAATCGGATATGCTATTGGCGGCGATAGATGGGGCGCTCGACTGTTTACCCTATTTTCTGGGCGCTACGTTTGCCAGATAGACGATACTCAGAAACCGATCCAAACAGATATCGGTCGTAGAATTGGATGCCGCCCGTGACGATTCGCGAACATCTCAACCGCAACAACCGGCGCGCAACAACTTGTAGCATTAGAAGCCAGGTGGCAGCGCTCGGTGACGTCAGCGCCATAAATAGGTCTAAGGACGCGAGAGGCTGTCAGTTACACTCGTTGCCGCTCGGCGCCGTTTCGCCCTACCAATAGATGATGCCGGATAGCTATCGGGCCTTTAGGTTAGGCGGTGATTAGAAATCAACGTTCCCATCCAGGTTGATCGAGTAACAGAATTTCGTATGCATTTGTGACTAATCCTGTTGATTTCATGTTGCTATCTAACGGGCATATCTGTTCCGTTAAGCCTGAAGCGAGACCTTTCGTTGGAGAACTAGCGCATGCATATCCGAACCAACTTCCTAACATTAGTTGGTCATTCCTGCTGGACGGTAATCACGAATGGGCTTCAGATAGCGTTGCAATATCCTCGAAAGCGAACGCAGCCCGCCGATGAGCCTGCAGTTGTTTCGCAGAACCTGTTCCGCTGGAAAGCGCAGTAGAATTATCCTGCCGTACTCCGGAGGTCGCGGAATCGGTTTCCGTTCAGGATGAGAACGCTCAAGTGATGTTTTCATCTCGATCACACCTTTCGGGGGTCAGTGTTCGAATGGATCTTGGCCAATACACAATAGGAATGGTTAGGGTCGAGCTTTACTCGGTTGATAACGGCGCGACCGAACCGCTCCGCACAGTGCCGATCGATCTCTCAAAGTTCGATACCGGCGAAACCGAACACCTTTATTGGGAGCCGTTGGAAGAATCCAAAGATCGTTCTTATCTCCTCCGCTTTGCGCTTTCACCAGAATTCGTGCAGCCTGATCTCATTCCACCGCGGATGGTAGAAGCGAAATTCGCGCACTCGCAACCCGAAGGCTACGCTTCGCTGCCACAGGCGCTGCTCTGGAGTCCGGTCAGCCAGTGTAACCTCCACTGCACACATTGCATTTCGACGCCTACCCGCAAGAAACTGAAGTTCGCGTCGCAACGCACTTGGGATGCAGTCTGGCAAATAACGCGGGGCGAAAAATTTTCTCATCTGGCGATGGACTACAGCGGCGACATTCTTTTCAGCGAACGCAGGTATCCGGGAACGTTGGCCAAAGTCATCGCGCTGAACGCGAGATTCAGGGTGGATACGAACGCGGTCTGTCTCGACGACGACATAACCGACCTGTTTTCGCATCCAAAATTTACGAGATCAATTTCTCGATCGATAGCATGGACCCGGAGGCCTACCGGAAAATTCGCCGTGGCAGCCTTCCGCTGTCCGAGGTGCTGGGAAAAATCGAACACTTCATGGAGCGCAAACGAGCCGAGCGAAATGACATTTTCAGTATCATCACCTTCGTCTTGATGCGTTCGAACGCGTATTCGATCAAACCAGCTATCGCTTTCGCCAAGCAACATGGGATCGATTACGTGAATGTGGTGCCGATGCTCGCCTTTACCGAAGACATGGTGGACGAGATCTTCGTCTGGGACGAAGTCGCATTCGCAGCCTTACGTGAAGAGTTGATGGCTGAAGCGGAGCGGCTTGGCCAACCATTGGCGATCCATGAGAGCGTAAAACGGTGGCGGGATGAAGATATTCATGCGCCGTGTGAAATTCCGTATACGACCGCAACGATAACGGCAAATGGCGACGTCTGGGCTTGCTGCATGCCGGGCTCAATCATGGGCAACCTTAACGAGCAAAGTCTTTCTCAAATCTGGAATGGCCCGACCTTTGCCGCTTTCCGGAAACGGGTAAACACGCCGAACCCGCCGGCACCCTGCCGCAATTGTGGACTGGGCTATTCGATAGTTAGAAACAACCGTCGGGCCTACGCACCAGCGCTCTATGGGCGACCGGGGAAAGACGAGCCGGGAAGATTTGAGAGCAAGTAGGGGGAATTTCGGATTGCGGATTCCGGATTGTTGAAAGAGAGAGCGGGCGATGCCTCACCTGGGAGGCGAAGCGAACAACCGACGGCGCCCCCCCTCGCGGGCTTTGGCGCGGCAAGCACCCGCCGTGGCTACAACAATCCGTGTTTAATCCGTGTCAATCCGTTGCTCAGGCAGCGCCCCTCTAATGGCGCGGGTTTTGCTTAATTTCGAGGACGCATGCCGTATCCCCCTTCTGCCGGCCCATTTAGCTGTGGCCACTCCCACCTGACCTCGCAGCTCGGCCATTCCAGCGCCTCAGTCAGTCAACGATTCTAATATGGACGAAGGATGGGATATGCCGCCAAATCTTGAGCACTGGCTCAAGGATTCAGTCGGTATTTCACGGAGACGTCTGATGTCGCTGGATAAGGATGACGACTGGACCTTCGTGATCAAGATGCACGCAATCCTGGAATCGGCGTTGAACCATTTGTTGCTTCTCCAGTTTGATAATTCGACGCTAGCCCCGCTCGTGTCGACGCTGGAAACCGGTAACGATCGAACCGGAAAGATCGCGTTCATCAAAGCATACGATCTGTTGCAAGCGAGTTCGCGAACTTTCATCCGACGTTTCTCCGAACTGCGGAACCTGGTGGTGCAGGATGTCCAAAATTTGAACCTGAATCTGGTTGAATATTTTCAGTCGCTCGAACGCGAGCGTCAGAAAAGTTGGAAGATAGCGCTTACGTCCTGGATGATTTTTGAGCCATCGGATGAAGTGCGCGACCTGGCCATTCGAATTCCGCGCGAAGCGATCTTTAACTGCTGCATGATGATCATTCTGCGGTGTTACGAGATGCGGAGTGAACCGAAAGCGCAGAGGGATCGGATTTTGAGTGCGATTCAATTTCTTGAGCATCGCACCATGTTTAAAGGGCTTCAGGCATCCGAGCGCGATAGCGAGATGATCATTGACGACGAAACGATGCGTGGCCCGAGCGACCGCGCCGCCTGACGGGAATTTCGGATCGAGGAGTTCGGATCGAATGCGTCGCACAAAGGTCCGCAAAGGAGCAGGAGGCAAAGGAATCAGATGTTGTAGCCACGGCGCTCCGCGCCGTCGGGTGTACGCCGTAAATCAAGTCATTGGGCAGGGCTCGTCGCTGGCCCGGGCGCTTCCCAAAAGCGCCACTACAATTGAGAGATCGATAATTTCAAAGTCCGTGTTTAATCCGTGTTAATCCGTGGCCAGAAAATGGCTGTGATGCGGCTGGAACCGCAGTTTGTAAACCGGCCCTCTTTGATTTATCATCGGGCCTGCCATTTCCGCCGACGTAGCTCAGTTGGTAGAGCAACGGTTTCGTAAACCGTAGGTCACGGGTTCGAATCCCGTCGTCGGCTCCACATCTGATTTCGCCTCGAGTTCCGATTACGAGGCAGGATGCGCACCTTCTTGCTCGCGGAGGACAACGGCTGTTTGCTATTACTGCAACTGCAAAGGCTTATGAAAGCGGTCTCCCCAATCATTTTCTCGATATTACTGGGAATTGCCGGCCATATTCAGGCGGCGGACCAACCGGTGCTGCGGGTCGGCCATTTCCCAAATATCACCCATGCCCAGGCACTTGTGGCGCACAATCTCTCGCGACAAGGGAAAGGCTGGTTCGAAGAGCGGCTTGGCCCCGGAACGAAGATCGAGTGGTTCGTTTACAATGCCGGACCGAGCGCAATGGAAGCGATCTTCGCGAAGTCGATCGATCTCACTTACGTCGGTCCCGGGCCGGCGCTGAATGCCTACACGAAATCGAATGGCGCTGAGGTCCGGCTTGATCGCGGGTGCGGCCAACGGCGGCGCAGCGCTGGTTGTGCAACCGGACCAAAATCTGAAAGCGCCGGCGGATTTTCGGGGAAAGAAAATCGCGACCCCGCAGTTGGGAAACACGCAGGATATTTCCTGTCGCGCATGGTTGACGGCGGGCGGCCTGAAAATCACGCAGCTCGGCGGTGACGCGCAGGTTTTGCCGACGCAAAATCCCGATCAACTGGCGTTGTTCCAGCAGAAGAAAATCGATGCTGTTTGGACCGTTGAGCCGTGGGTCTCACGGCTGGAACGGGAATCGGGCGGCAAAGTTCTGGTGGACGAAAAGGATGTCGCGACCACGGTCCTGGTTTCCAGCGTCAATTCCTGACCGAACATCGCGAGCTCGCGAAAAAGTTCGCGCAAGCTCATGCGCGAATTGACCGAGTGGATGGCCGCGAATCCGGAGGAAGCGCAGACGCTTGTGCGGGCGGAACTGCTCGAAGAAACCAAGAGCGACATGGCCCCTGACCTGATCGCGCAATCATGGAAACGGATCGTGTTCACGGCGGATGTGCCGCGCGCCTCCGTCGAGAGCTTTGTCCAGAACTCGATGAAAAGCGGCTTCATGAAGAACGCGCCTGATCTGTCAAACCTGTTCGAGAAACCCTGATGTCGCTTCAGGAGGAGTTAGTTGGGCCGCCACCGGCGAAGCTCGTCGTCGACAATGTCTCGAAATGGTTTCGCACCACGCGGCAGACGGTGCACGCGCTGGACCATGTTTCGCTGACCATCGGCGAAGGGGAATTCGTTTGCCTGGTCGGGCCGAGCGGCTGCGGCAAATCGACTTTGCTCAACATCATCTCGGGACTGGAGACACCGGACGAAGGCGTCGTCATGGCCGACAACGAACCGGTTCTCAACCCAGGCCGGCACCGGCTTGTCATGTTTCAGGAATCCGCGCTCTTTCCCTGGCTCGACGTGACCGGCAACGTCATGTTTGGATTGAAACTCAAACCTGGCCTGACGAATAAGGAACGGCTCGAGGTCGCGAAGTTCTTTCTTCAACTGGTCGGCCTTGGAAAAATTTTCGGCCGCGCATGTGCACGAGCTTTCGGGCGGGATGAAACAACGCGTCGCGCTGGCGCGTGCGCTGGCGCCGAATCCGCGTGTCTTGCTGATGGACGAACCGTTCGCGGCCCTGGATGCGCTTACGCGCGAGCAACTTTACAGCGACATCCAGGAGATCTGGCAGAAACGACGGAAGACGATCGTCTTCGTCACCCATAACGTGCGCGAAGCGGTTTGTCTGGCCGATCGCGTGATCTTGTTTTCGCGCGAATCCGGGGCGCATTCGCGAACAATTCGATATTCCACTGCCGCGACCGCGCGACATCAACAGCGTTGAGCTGGCCGAATACGCCGGCAAGATCACGCGCGCCTTGAAAGGCCACTCGACCGCGGAGGTTTCTGACGAATGAGACGCACGCTGCTCGCCACCTTGTTTTTTGTCGCGCTGGTGGCGATCTGGCATTTCGTGGTCCAAGCGAACATCTGGTCGCCGGTTTTGTTGCCGTCGCCGGAAAGTGTCGGCGAATATCTGTTGAGCGCGGCTCGCGACGGCACTTTGCTGCAGGCAACAATCGTTACCGTGCGGCGGCTGATGGTTGGTTACATTATCGGGATCGCGATCGGTCTGCCGCTTGGGTTGTTTACTTCGGCGTCGAAATTCATGGAAGACACCGTCGGCGTGCTGGCGCTTGGGCTTCAGACATTGCCAAGTGTCTGCTGGATTCCTCTCGCCTTGCTTTGGTTTGGACAGACCGAAAGCGCGATGTTGTTCGTCGTGATCATGGGAACGGTCTGGTCGGTTGTGATCGCGACCGACACCGGGGTGCGGAATATTCCGCCGATTTACGCGCGAGCAGCGCGAACGATGGGTTCGAGGGGTTTGCACAAATGGATCAAAGTCATTTTGCCGGCGTCTTTGCCGTATCTGGTCAGCGGGATGAAACAAGGTTGGGCTTTTGCCTGGCGATCGCTGATGGCGGCGGAGATTTACGTGACGATCCTGACCGGGTTCGGGCTCGGCCATCTTGCTGCATTACGGACGTGAACTGCACGCCATGGATCAGGTTATTGGTGTGATGTTGGTGATTGTCATGATTGGTTTGTTGACGGACAAAATTGTGTTTGCGCCGATCGAACGATTTTTGCATCGACGCTGGGGAACGGAGACTAAGGTAAATGCCCGCTATTTGAAAGTGGTCAATGGGACAAGCGTGAATGGGAACGATCTCGCAATCCGCAATCCGCAATTAGCCATTAGCCATGGCTGCCACCGGCGATTTCTCTTTATGCCAGTCGGTGCTCTGCTCGTAGGCATGAGCGATTTGCAGAATGCGCTCTTCATCGAGTGATTTGCCGAGGAGTTGTAAACCGATCGGAAGTTTCGCGCCGCTCTCGGTCTGAGCGAATCCACAGGGCAAACTGATCCCGCAAATCCCAGCCAGATTAGCTGCGCCGGTGAAAATATCTGCCAAATACATTTGCAACGGATCCGCGCTTCGTTCACCGAGAAGAAAAGCCGGAACAGGCGATGTGGGCGAAATGATGGCATCAACTTTTTCGAAAGCCTGGGCAAAATCGCGCCGGATCAGTTCCCGGACTTTTTGAGCCCGCGCATAATACGCTTCGTAATAACCGGAGCTAAGAACGTAGGTTCCGAGGATGATCCGGCGTTTCACTTCCTGACCGAATCCTTCGCCGCGGGTGCGATTATAGTGGTCGACCAGATCGCGCGGGTTCTCGGCGCGATGGCCATAACGAACGCCGTCGAATCGGGCGAGATTAGCCGACGCTTCAGCGCTAGCGATCATGTAATAACAGGCGATGGCGTATTCGGTGTGCGGAAGCGAAATGTGCGTTGTCTCTGCCCCTAACGATTCAAAATGCGTGATTGCTTTGTCCATCGCCGCTCTCACCTGCGGATCGATTCCGTCGATCATGTATTCCTTCGGCAAACCCAGCCGGACGCCGCGCAGATCGCGTTCGAGCGACGCCGTGTAATCGGGGACGGGCGCGTTGAGAGAAGTCGAATCATGCGGATCATGCCCAGCGATTGCGCTCATGATTAGCGCGGCATCCCGAACCGTTTTGGTCAACGAACCGGCTTGATCGAGTGATGAAGCGAATGCAACCAGACCGAATCGCGACACGCGGCCATAGCTCGGTTTGAATCCGACCACTCCCGACAGCGCGGCAGGTTGCCGAATCGATCCGCCCGTGTCCGTTCCGAGCGCTCCGAATGCTTCATCCGCCGCCACCGCTGCCGCAGAACCGCCACTCGATCCACCCGGAACCCGCGAGCGATCCCATGGGTTTCGGGTCGGTTTAACGCTTGAATTTTCGGTGGACGATCCCATCGCAAATTCGTCCATGTTGGTCCGGCCAAACGGAATTGCGCCAGCAGCCTTGAGTTTTTTTATCAGAGTCGCGTCATAGACTGCGCGATAGTTGGAGAGAATTTTCGACGCGCAAGTGCAGGGTTGGCCGGCGACGCTAATAATATCTTTTACGGCAATGGGGATACCGCCAAGCGGCAGATTCACATCGGCGTGGTCTGCTTGTTTGAGCGCGTCATCGCGATCAACTGAAAGATAGGCATCTATCTGGGGATCGATCTCTGTGATGCGGGTATCGAGCGCTTCAATCACTTCGCGCGCTGAGATTTCGCCGCGGCGAAGTAGCGTCTGTAGCTCGGAAATGGTCAATGCCGTCAGGCTGGGAGTTGTCATTCCACGACCTTCGGAACAATGAACAGGTTGTTGGCCTGATGCGGCGCGTTCTGGAGCGCTTCCTCGACGCTAAGTCCGGGTCGCAACTTATCTTCGCGAAGGACATCGAAATTTGGAATGGCGTGCGCGGCCGTTTCCACCTGGCTGATATCTGGTTCCTTAAGTTTCTCGGCATACTCGAGAACGCGGTCGAGTTGTGTTTCGAAGAGCTTCGTTTCTTCTTCGGTCAGACTCAGTCGAGCGAGGTTCGCGACGTGTCCAACATCGACGTGAGTGGGTTCAGGCATGGTAAAGGCGACGTCCCGGAGGGACGGGGAAAATTAGCCGGTGTGCGCAAGCCACGGGTCTTCGATGCCAAGACGTCATTAGCCCCGGAGGGGCATTGCTTGCCGTTGTGACTGAGAGACAAGTAGGCAATCCGCTAATTTCCCTCAGGCCGATGGGCTTCTCCAGAGTGCCTTCGGTGCCAAATGTGAACTGACGGGCCGACACAATTTACGAGTCCGCTAGAATCGCAGGTGACTCACGAGCCAAACGACCGCCACGGCCAGCGCGATAACCAGAACGAGAAAGATGATGCGGCCTTCCCGTCGTTCCTTTCGAAGTGACCCGCGTTTGCCTGCGGCCCGGTCCTCTTGAGCCAGCCATTTATCGGGCACGGTGATCGACACATCGAGGCGGCGGCGCCCAACTGTGGCGCGTTCCAATAATTCCTCGCGTTGCCGGCGATTTGTTTCCTCCACAATGCGCGGGGCATCGGCAATCATCCGCTCCAGCTTCTCCATTTCGCCGCGCAACTGTGATTCTTGTTTGGCGAGTTCCTGCTGTTTCTGGTTAAGCGGTGTTTTGTCTGGGTTGGGAGAATGACGGCGCATGCAAAAATTACTGACCCTTAGCGGCCGCCCAGAGGAAAATCAGTAGGGCGATTACTCCGAAAACGATCAATGGCAGGGTAACGGCGAGTCCGATCTGAACCCAGTGGCCAAAGGAATAGGTGCCACCGACTCCGGATAAGCCGGGCGCTGCGGCTGGAAGATCGATTTCGGAGGCGTGATCGCTATTAGCGGCCTCAAGGCGGCTGCGTTGCTGGCTGAATTCCGCTCGAGCGTCATCGACGGTGCTCAAGGCTCGACTCAATTCCTTGGGCAGCTCAGTCGGATTCCAATTTCTGGCCTCGATCGCTTCGAGAAGTTGCAAATGTTGGGTGAAACTTTCGTGAGTGGCTTTGATTTGCTCGAGTTTCTTTTGGGAATCGTACCCTTCGCGTTCGAGAATGACGAGGGACCGCGAGAGTTTGTCCATCATTTCGGCGCGACCGCGTTCAAGTTCTTCCTGGCGCCGGCTTAGTTCTTCCAGCTCGCGCTTTTGTTTTTCGATCTGCTCCGATTGCCGTTTTAAATGCAGGAGTTGTTCCTGCGCCTTTTGCACTTGGGAATCGAGATGCTCCGGCGACATTTCCTCTTCGTCGTTCAGTTCCATTTGTTCCACCGGTCGTACTCTTTCAATCATTTGTATCGTTTGACACGGAGACGGGCTCGCATCTTTCCGACGAGCCCGACGAATCTGACATTAGTGATGAGTCATTAGAATTCCACTAGTTTTACAAAAAGGATTTGGGCGCGATGTAATCTGGAAAATATTTCGCCGATCGCGTGTGGCCTATAAGTCTCATGGGACATATGGCTCGCGCTAGAAATTTACCGCAATAGAGTTGCGGCTTCATGAGCGAACTGGGTCAGGAGAGCAAGCAGCACAACGAACGTCGTGTGTTCGGTCTCGATGCGCTCCGAGCGGCGGCGATCATGGGAGTTGTTCTGGCCCACTACTTCGTTCTTCTCTATCCGCACTTCGGCGATTACCTCGGATTCTTCGGGCATCTCGGCTTCTACGGAGTGGAATTGTTTTTCGTCCTAAGCGGATTCCTGATCGGACAGATATTGCTGCGAACCGGGCTTGAGATTGGTCAGCCTCGGAATTTACTGCTCTTTTACGTCCGCCGCTGGTTTCGCACGCTCCCGTTGTTTCTTCTCTTTTTTGCGGTGAACTTGCTGATCGAGTTCCGGTTGCGACATCATTCGCTTTCGACGGGTGAAATCGCTGCAGCACGGGCTTTTCGTTCGAACCTTTTATGCCAATCGAATCACGTTCTTTGGCGAATCCTGGAGTTTGGCGATCGAAGAATGGTTTTATCTGCTTTTTCCCGCGGCGCTGGCGATTGGCGTGTTCCTGTTCCGAAAGTTTGATCGCGTTTTCCTGGTGGCCGCCGCTTCCTTTTACCTTTTCTCCACCATTTCACGAATTGCGATGGCACCCGCTGAACATTCGACCTGGGATCAATGGCAACGGATGATTGTGATAAACCGTTTCGACGCTCTGATGATCGGAATGTTTGGAGCATGGGTAGCTAGCCGTTGGCCAGTCCGATGGCGAGAGTACGCCAGGCCGCTTGCCCTCATCGGCGGAATCCTCCTTGTAATTCTGTTCTTTTCACTGTGGCGACTTCATGACGGTCGGTTGGCTTTCGCTCCGGACTCGTTTTTCGCGCGGACGTTCCGGTTTAACATTATTTCGCTCTGTCTCGCCTTTCTCCTGCCGGCTGCATCCGGATGGACGCTGCAGCATGAAAACGCGGTCAGTCTGTCGATTCGGAAGATCGCGCTCTGGTCATATGCGATCTATCTAGTGCATTTACCGGTCTACACCTTTACGGAACATTACCTTTTTCACGACTGGAAGACGTCACTCCCTCAGGCGTTTGCGTTGTTTAGCCTTCAGATGGTGTTGACCTTTGTAGTTAGCGCATTGCTCTACCGTTTCTTTGAAACGCGTCTGACACGGTTGCGGGAACCGGTTGGGCGATGGTTGATGGGCGGGAAAGAGTTGAAGGGTTGAAGCGTTGAATTGGTTTAGTTTTAATTTTGGTATTGCCAATCACGAGCGACGAATTTCAAATCACGCTTCGTTCATCAACTGATCACCAATCACTATCGAAGAAACGCGTATGCCCGACTCAAGTGTGAAATTAGCAACCGGGGTCTCAGGAATTCAATCGCACCTCGACGCGCCTACCGAAGGACAAAAAATATATGATCAGGCGATCCTGATGTCTGGCTGGGTTACGGCGAAGACCGAGGAACAGTCTTCTTGTCAGGTTCGGGCTTATATCGATGGGAATTATGTGGCGGAAACGCACCTTCTTGCCGGGAGATCCGATGTCGCGGAAAAACTCGCCCTGCCGCGTGGAACTGTCACCGGGTTTCGTTTTCTTGGTCGCGCCGAGCCCGTCTTCACTGAAGAACGGGACGCCATTCTTCGAATCACGGCAACCTGGGGTGATGGCGTCGAGCACATTCTCTCGGAACGATCAGTCCATGTGGTTCCATCTCTTTTGCGGCAACGACCTTATGGCGAAGTCGTTTATCCGGAGAACGAGAAGATGTTACACCGCGAAAACATCTATGGATCAGGTCCGCCCTTGGAAGATCCAGGACCGGAAACGTATGCGTTGCTCCGGGCATATTTGCCGGACGGCGCATCGGTTGTTGATGTCGGTTGCGGAGCGGGTGCGTACGGCCCGGGTCTAATGGCTGCTGGCCACGAATGGTTCGGTTTGGAAGCCAATCCGTTTTGTTGCGACATCTTGCAACGACGTCAGTTGCCATTTCGAAAGGTGGATCTGGAATCGCAAAATCTGCCGTGCACGGATGGCGAATGGGATTGCGCGATCTGCGTTGAAGTGCTCGAGCACGTCAAAGATCCCGATGCGTTTCTGAAAGAAATCGTTCGGATAACCCGGGGCCGCGTCTTGTTTTCAGTGCCGAACATGGAGGTCCTCCCGTATCTGCATGGGTGGGGCGTTGTTCCATGGCACCTACTAGAGGGCGATCACAAGAATTTCTTTACCCGCGGGAACCTTCGCAAATTGTTGACGCGGTATTTTAGGAGCGCCGAAGTGTTTCCTTACGGCGAACACCCGTTACGAAGCAGAGATGACATTCCGATTCATGTGCATCTCTTTGCTATCGCGGAGAGATAAACGGGGACAATTTCGAAATCCGAAGGAAGGTTTCCGTTTCGATCATTCCCGCATTCGGACTTTGAATTTTTAACTGGCCTTCGCTTCCTGCAGCAACTCCTCCCACTTCTTCACTGTCGGCCAGAATGCGCCGCCGGTCAGGTATTTCAGGCTGGGCCAGTGTGAGTCGAAGTGGTTTTGCTGAAACGGTTTTGGCCCATGGAAATGAATGATTTTGGCCTGCGGATTGTCGCCCCAATAAGGCTTCCAATTCAGTTCTGGTCGGAGCCGATCCCAAAGCGGGCCGTTCGCATCGCGGTAATACCAACGGTAAGCGGCTTCGTCCCACGATTCTTTTTCGAGTTCGTATAGGTTTGCCAGGATGTATTTCCGCAAATCCGGAAGGCTTTCCCGGAGGCGCTCCATGTTCATCAGCATCACACCGGTGTTCATGGCGACGTAATCCTCCTTATCGGTCTCGGGGGCGACCGCGAAGTACTCGCAACAGCTGGCTTCCAGTTCCGGAACGACTTCGCCGGTAAAAAATACGTCGCAATCGGTGTAAAGAATGCGGGAAGGGTTACCGAGTTTGACGACAAGATCGGGAAGTTCCACCCGCGCGAATGCACCGGCCAATCCCGCTGCCAGATGCGGATTATCTTTTTGTCGACCCAATTCCGTTAGCTGTTCCCGAATGAAACTGCGGTGCCGCACGATTCGGACATTGTGCTTCTTGAGCCAGGCGGTGAGGTCGTTGTCTCCACCATCGTAAACGCAGTTCGGAACGAGCGAGGTAAATTTTCTCGCCGTATGGACCGCCACCATGATCATCTCAGCGTAAGGCTGAAAACAGGTCGAATCTTCAGTTACGGCAAAGAACCACTGCACTATTTAGTATGACATGACGGAATCATTCAGCGCAACATTGCCAAAGAGTCCGATTCCTTACTGGATTTGGGTTACTGCCATTCTTGTTGTTGGGGTGTTGTTGCGGCTGCTGCCGATTGGGTCCGGGCTGCCTTACAGCGATTATGTCGATGAAGGGCATGTCCTTCACCAGACGATCGATGCGTTCAACAACAAGAGTCTCGACGCCTATTGGTACGGTCTGCCCACACTTCCGGCTTATTCGACCGGTGCGGTCCTCTTTCTTTATGGGCCGATATACCGGCATTTCCACGGGCACAGGTTCCAGAGGGATTTGCCAAATGATCGGACAGTTCCGAGTTCGAAGTTTAATTACGACCTCATTACGCCGGTGGAATTGTTGGTGATCGGTCGGGCCATAACGGCGTCTCTCAGTATTGCTACGATTGTTTTGGCCGGGATGATCACCAGGCGACTGGCCAACGATCGAGCAGGTCTGATTGCAATGCTGTTGGTGGCAATTTGTCCTGCGCTGGTGACACGAGCGTCGATCGTGATTGTCGATACCTTTGCGGCGTTTTTCGTGCTGCTGGTTGTTTACTTTTGTGTTCGCTGTAGCCACGGCCCTCTGGGCCTTCAGATGGAAGCGACGAATAATCCCGACGGACCGCCCGCCGTCGCGCAGCTTTGGCGTGGCAGGCAGGCCAGTGGCTACAGCTTCGTTTTCCTTGCCGGACTGGCGACCGGGCTTGTCTTTGCCTCGAAATATCCGATTGCAGCGGTCAGCGTTGTCTTGCTGACAACGCTTCTGTCACTCTCACTTTCGTGGATTCGACGGTTCCAACTGATGTTACTCGCGGGGCTTGGGATTCTTAGCGGGATCTTACTAGGAGTGCCGATGACCTTCCTCAAACCTTCTGCGGTCTGGCGGGATGTGACGGAAAATATCCGGGCCTACGCGACGATCTACTCGCCACAAGGTTATTTTGCTCAAGCAATATCGATGTCTGAATTGGGTCTGCCTCTATTGTTGATCGGTGTTACGGGAATCATCCTGCTGTTGCGGCGAACGAACACCCGTGTGATTGCGATTTCGTGGATGCTCTTTGCGCTGGTTCTGATTGCGTTGTATGCCAATTCATCGTTCCGACCGTTTCGCAGTTTCCTCTCCCTGGTTCCGCTCCTCTGTATCGGTGCGGCATTTGCGATCTCCTGTTTGATTGGTTGGGCGATTGAAGGAGGTAGCCGCTGGTTGCGGATTGGAATCCCGATTTTCCTGATTGTCGGCTGCGTCGGGTCACTTGCGTTTTCGTCTATCGCACAAGTTCGCCATCGAATGGCGCATCGGGATACGCGACTGCAGGCGATCGATTGGCTTCGTGATCATACCAGGAAAAACGAAACCATTCTCGGGGTTCGTGAATTAGCGATTTTGCCTGGTGAATGGGAACGCGTCCCGGCCACTGTGACAGTTGTTTCGGTGCGAGACGCGGCGGAGGCGCTCGAAAAACAACCATTCGATTACGTGGTAACAAGTGAGTTTGATCTGCGACACGCGGCTGATCCGGCGGTTTGGTCCGGGTATCTGGATCGTTGGAAAACAAAAACGTCGAATCTGTCGGTGTTAGCCGATTTTAGAGGAATAGCGACTCCTGTTGTGCCGGTTGTTTGGCGGACGAACGACGAACGTGTTCTTATATTGAAGGTTGGGGGACCCTCAACGTTGACGGAAGGTTTTGATCATCTTCCGCAATAGGACCAGTGCAATCCGATGATCGAGCAGAACGGTTTCATCCTCCACGTTGATTCGCCAAGCGAGCGAACCGCCCGTTCACACTTCAAGATTAACGGCTGGATCGTGGCTGATGAGGAAGTGGATGGAATCTGGGTTCCATCAAATCTAGGTCGCGCCCTAAAATTTTATGATCGGCCGGACGTTGTCCGTGTTTTTCCGACGCGCCGGTTCGCTCAAGGATTCTCCGGGACCGGTCGTCGCGAAGATACTGGGGAAGAGGGGCTTCTGGTCCGGGTGCGCCTTGGCGGAAAGGAGATCGCGCTGGAACATCCATTGCCACAGGGACCGCCGGAGTTGCCGCTGAGTCGTCGTGTGGTTAGCGGATTAAACCTGGCCCTGCTTGGTTTTCGTGCACGCTTCGCTTTAAATCCGTTGGAGCGATGGAAACTGGTTCTTCGACGGCATCTTCTTCAGCGCGAATTACGATCGAACATTTTTCGACGCGAACATTGTGATGCTTTGCTCGCTGCTTTCGCGAAAGCATTGCCGAATGCAATATTCATTCAGATCGGCGCAAACGATGGACTAACCGGTGACCCGTTATATGGGATTTTGACTCGTCCAGCCGGATCAAAGTGGCGGGGAGTCATGGTGGAACCGATCCATCATTTGTTTGCGCAACTTCAACAACATTACGGGAGCCAGCGGAGGATTCAGATGGTGAATGCTGCTGTCGGTGAATCCGATGGGCGCGTTGAAATTTTTCGGGTCCGAACCGAGCAAGGCGATCCGTTATGGTTGGAGCAGCTTGCTTCCCTGGATCGCGAAGTTCTGGCGCGGAATGTCATTCAGATGGGGCAATCGGCCGATCGGATTATTTCGGAGGCAGTTCCATCGTTAACGGTCAGGACGTTGCTTACGCGGAATCAGGTTGAAACGCTCGATTTACTGATCATCGACACAGAAGGATGGGATTGGCGTATTTTGCGGCAGTTCGATCTCGGTCAACTGAAGCCGGCGTTAATCCTTTATGAACACCAGCATCTTTCAGCGGGTGATCGGGGGGAAGCTCATGCGTTTATTGGTCGGCACGGTTACGAATGGGCGGAGATGCCTGAAGGGGACACGCTGGCGTGGCGAAAATCTCTGGAATGACGCCCCTCTTTAATCCTGCTCTTTCACTTGCTCTTGCTCTTCAGCAGAGCGGGGCAGGCCAATGAACATGAATTTACCTTCCCGGCATCATCTCGAGCAAAACGCCTTTGAAATATTCCGTTTCAGGTAAGGTCGGCAGGACGGGATGATCGAGTGCTTGTTCGAATCGGTGCAATCGTCTGGCTGAACGTCGCGCATCAACCAGCGCATCGGCGATCGTTTGATTGAAGACGGCCTCGTTCACATGATGCGAACAAGAGAACGTCGCTAGCATGCCGTCGTGTGCGAGCAGCTTGAAACGCGCGCACGTGCAGCTCGAGATAACCGCGCAACGCATCTCGCAACCCGCCCTTCGTCTTGGTGAACGATGGCGGATCGAGAATGATTAGATCGTATTCGGTCTCTGTTTTCTCGGCGGCGCGCAGAAACTGAAACACATCCTGTTCAACCCAGGTGACGGAGAGTTTGTTACGCTCCGCATTCCGACGCGCGCTGGCGATGTTGTCACCGCTTGCTTCCACCGCTGTGACATTGGATGCACCGGCACGGGCGCAGCTGAGCGCGAACGCTCCCTGGTTCGTGAAACAATCGAGCACGCGCCGTCCCCTGGCGTGACGGGCAACGGTCTCGTAGTGCCCCACCTGGTCCAGGTAAAGCCCGGTCTTTTGCGAATGCAGTAGATCGACCTTGAAATGAAGACCGGCGATCTCGATTTCAATTTCAGCGGGCGGCGCGCCGAATAACAAACCGGTTTGCAATCCCATCCCCTCAGCGCGCCGAACCGGAGCGTCATTCCGCTCGACGATCGATTCCAATGGCAATGAACCCTGCGCGGTCTTTAGCGCTTCGACGATGAGATCCTTCCGCATGTCCATGGCCAGAGTCAAAGTCTGCAGGACCGCGTGATCCCCATAACGATCGACGATTACACCCGGTAACCCGTCGCTTTCGCTCCAGACCAGCCGGCACAACCGTGGATTGATCTTGCGACGCGTGCGGTATTCAATCGCCTGCCCAATCCGTCTTTGAAAAAAATCGAGATCGAGCCCCTGTTTTCGGCGGGAAAAACGACGAGCAACAATTTGCGATTTCGAGTTGTAGATCGCGCTCCCGATCAGGTGGTCGCGTCCGTCCTTAAGGGAAATGACGTCGCCATCAGCCGGGTTCCCGAAGGCTTTGAGGACTTCACCGGAGAAAACCCAATCGTGTCCATGGAGGATTCGCGCGCGAGGTTTGATAACAAGGCCGGCCATTGGGAAGGTGAAGAGTTGAAGAGTTGAAAGGTTGAATTGATGATCGTGATGAAGTAATCCAATATCAGCAATAGCCATCAGCCATCTAGCTCAATACATTACATGCCAACTTTGCAAACCACTCCAATTACCTCACTCGATCTTCCCGGAATAAAGAAACTGCGCAGCGGAAAAGTCCGTGAAGTTTTTGATCTCGGCGAAACGCTACTCTTCGTTGCGACCGATCGACTTTCGGCGTTTGATGTTGTTTTCCCTGACCCGATTCCTGGCAAAGGCGCCGTCCTGAGTCAGCTTTCCGCCTTCTGGTTTAAGCGGTTCACATTTGTGAAAAACCACATGATCACGGCCGAGATTGAGAAGTTTCCCGCTGATCTCACTCAGTTTCGGATCAACTACGTGATCGGTCGATGATCGTGCGTAAGGCGCAGCCGTTGCCGGTGGAATGCGTGGTGCGTGGTTATCTGGCTGGTTCAGGCTGGAAGGAATACCAGAAAAAAGGAACGGCCTCGGGAGTTCCTCTTCCTCCCGGGCTTCAGCTTGGTCCGAAGTTGCCGGAACCGATTTTCACGCCATCGACCAAGAGCGATGTTGGACATGATGAAAATATCGATTGGAAAGAATGCTGCCGACTACTTGGGCGATAATGTCGCCGAGCGAGTTCGGGATTTGAGTCTGAAGATTTATTCGGCGGGTCGAGATCACGCGGCAAAGTGCGGAATCATCGTGGCGGACACCAAGTTTGAGTTCGGACTTTTCGAGAACGACCTGCTGTTGATCGACGAATGTCTGACGCCGGATTCATCACGTTTCTGGCCAGCCGACCAATATGTGGTGGGTCAGAGCCCGCCGAGCTTCGACAAACAATTCGTGCGTGATTACCTCGAGACGTTGGACTGGGATAAGACCCCGCCAGCGCCCAATCTCCCGGAGGAGATCATCGAGAAAACCGCACAAAAGTATCGTGAAGCGCTCGAGCGACTCACTGCTTCATAGGTCCGTTTAAACGAGGTGGATTCGGCCTCCCGAGGACGAAGTTAACACGTCGTCCTGGATCAATAGACCGGAGGGTCATCGGAGATTAGCCGGTTGCGCAAGCCACCGGTTACGAATGGATGTAAGGCATTAGCCCCGGCAGGGGCTGCGCCTAACGTTGTTCGTCGCCGTATATGGCGTCGTTGAGCGACGCCCCTGCGGGGCGAATGACGTTACTGCGCGGAATACCCGGTGGTTTGCACCACCGGCTAATCTCCTGCCAGCCCTCTGGGCTTTAAAGGTAAAGCACTTACGGGGGTCGCATTCTACCTGCTATTTGATCAGATCGCTCACGAGCGATTTTTCTTCCTTCAGCTCCGCCACTGAAGCGTCGGTCTTGGCGCGACCAAATTCGTTCAACGGAACGTTTTGGACGATCTCCCACTTACCACTTCGGGTGCGGATTGGGAATGAGCAGATGAGTCCTTTCTCGACGCCGTAGCTGCCATCGGAACAAACAGCCACGCTGTGCCAGTCGCCTTCGGCGGTATCGGTTGTTAGAGAACGAACAGTATCGACGATCGCGTTCGCGGCGGAAGCGGCCGAGGATGAACCGCGCGCTTTGATAATGGCGGCACCGCGTTGTTGCACGGCGGGGATGAATGTTTCCTTCAACCAGGAGTCGTCATTAATTACTTCAGCAGCGGAACGCCCTTTAATTTTGGCATTGTAAGCGTCGGGGTATTGCGTGGCCGAATGGTTGCCCCAAATGGTTACGTTTGCGACCTCAGTAATATCAACGCCGGCTTTCTGTGCCATCTGTGCCTTGGCGCGGTTTTCATCAAGCCGGGTCATGGCGAACCAGCGATCGCTCGGGATTGATTTCGCGTTGTTCATCGCGATCAAACAATTCGTGTTACACGGATTTCCGATAACAAGGATGCGAACATCTTTCGCGGCATTCTTTTCAATGGCTTGGCCTTGTCCGATGAAAATCTTGCCATTGATTCCGAGCAGATCTTTCCGTTCCATGCCTGCTTTGCGTGGAACGCTGCCGACGAGGAGGGCCCAATTGACGTTGCTAAAGCCTTCATTGAGGTCGGTAGTGGCGACAACTTTCTTCAGGA
The DNA here is from genome assembly GCA_963751725.1 of uncultured Verrucomicrobiae bacterium. GTDB lineage: Bacteria > Verrucomicrobiota > Verrucomicrobiia > Chthoniobacterales > UBA10450 > AV80. The sequence continues at coordinate 168,585 of CAVVVQ010000027.1, read as the reverse complement.
GGGGAAACGCACAATCATCCAGCTCCATGACGACGCCTTTGAGTGCCTCGAGTGCGGGCGGAATCTCGATGAGGTGAAGCGCGACCGGTTGTTCGGGGCCAAACATCGCTCCCGACGCAACGCGGAACACGAGCGCATAACCAATTTGCCCGGCAGCCCCGGTAATCGCGACGTTAATAGGTTGTTTCATCATCTATCTTATTTAGCCAAAGATGCGCGGAGATGAAACCGAGATTTTCATTTGGGTGCTGTAGCCACGGCCCTGTGGGCCGTCTGGGATTCGGCGTCATATCAGATTTGTACCCAGGAAGAGGAACCGGAAGGCGGACCCTGCTCCCATCACGAATCAAAGGCAAGATGCGTCGACTGTCCCCGTCTCATCCTTTTGCGTCGCGGACCGGATGCGGCCGTCGATACCGGACGGCCCGCAGGGCCGTGGCTACAACCGCGTTACGACGAAACGCGGCCTGTTTTCTCCAGCAGCGCGCGAATTACCTTCATCCGCTTTTGAATAGTCGAGCTCGTGGCCAATTCAGAGACCGTTTCGCTGATGCGCCGACTCCAGTTGGAACGGGCTGTGGTTCCCGGAACATTGTAACGATCTTTGCGCCCAAGTAGATCGCTGATCATTAACATCGCAATCCAGGATTCGCTTCGAAACAACGCTTCAATCACACCCGGATAAAAATCCTTCTCGAAATCAACATTTGTATCCAGCAGAGGCAAACCAGCAAACTCACGGATCTTCGCGAGTGTATGCTTCGCTTGATGTTCGGTTTGATGATTTGAAGCGATCCGTCGATCGAACGCGTCCTGCCAAAGCGCCCGCAGCGGTTTGTGATCGTGCGTCGCATAAGTGGCGATAGATAGCCGTTGATATTCCCGGCCCGGGATCGATCGCCCGTCATCGTAATTTTCCCATTGCGGAATTTTGAATGTTGCTACTTCGAGAGAACGCAAACTTGGCCGGACGTAGTGCGGCACCGTCCCGAGATCTTCACCGATGACTCGGGCATTGCCCGATTCCTGAAGCACCACCTTCAGGTACTCTTCGCCTTCCCGACAGTTCGCCAGGCAGTTTTCCCAGTTAGAATCGTCCCTTGGATAAAATTGCGGGAAGGTGCCATCGGTGCGGCCGCGCATTTCATCCCATGAGAGCGATAGAAATTCCCGGTTACGCATCGGACGCCATGGGAAAGCGTAGATCCGATAGAACCCAAGGACGTGATCGATCCGAAAGAGATGAAATATCTTTCGGACACTTTGAACTCGTTGGCGCCACCATGCGAAATTGCGTGTCCGCATCATCTCCCAACGGTAAAGCGGGATACCCCAGTTTTGTCCCCATTTCTGAGTGAATTCGTCGTCTTTGAAGTACGGTTCTGGTGGTGCGCCGCCGCACCATTCCAAGGTGAATTCGTCCCGACGCGCATAAACATCCGCACTGCAACGGTTGATGCCGAACGGAATATCACCCATCAAGGCGATCCCTCGACTTTCGGCATGTGATCGAGCAGCGATCCATTGCGAATAGGCGATCCATTGGACGTAACGATGGAACATCAACCGCTCGTTAAACCGTTTCAGCTTCGCTTGATTGAGGCCAGCCATCCAGTTTCCAGCTGCATCGATCGTGCGATGTTCCTCAGGCCATTGTTCCCACGCTTCCCGATTTTTGTTCTTCTCCATCAACGCGCGGAAGAGGGCGTATTCATCCAGCCATGCACTCTCAGCCCTGCAAAATTCCTGGAACGCTTTCCAGTAGGCTGGATGTTCTTCACCGCGCCGGACAAAACTGGCGAAGGCGCGTTCGAGGAGCTCGAGCTTCAGCTTGCGAACCTTTTGGTTTTTGACCGCGCCGGTCCGAAGCTTCGCCAGGTCATATTGACCAACCACCTCATCAAAATCCTGTTTGGAAAGGTCGTCCGGTGACCGGGGCGCGATATGGAGTGTCGTAGGTTCAAGTGCGATGGCGCTGATCGCGTTGTATGGGCTGTGGTCGCTGCCCATCTCGTTAATCGGCAGGAGCTGGACGACCTTGAATCCCGTTGCCGCCGCCCAGTCAATAAACTGGTGTAAACCCTCCAAATCACCGACCCCTAGATCCGTTTCGGTCCGGAGCGCGAAGAGTGGCACTAGAACTCCACCGATTTTTTTCTCAGGCGGGAGTTTCATTTACGAAAGGGAACATGATTAACGGCGTCGAATCTGCCAGTCTTCGATGAGGTTTGGTGGAATTTCCTTTAAGAAACGTGAGGGTCGTTGAAAAACATCCCCGTAACCGGCGTTGAGACGCATTTGCGGGAACGTGAGATATAGCTCGTCGCGTGCCCGCGTAATGGCGACATAAAACAATCGTCGCTCTTCTTCGATCGCCTCTCGGGTTTCAATAGATCGGGTGCTTGGGAACATCCCGTCCGTGAGCCAAATCACAAAAACGGTGTGATACTCGAGACCCTTCGCCTGGTGGACCGAGGATAGGCTGACCGCTTCATTGTCGTTTGTTTTGTCCAGGTTAGGTTCGGTATCGACATTGCTAATCAACGCGAGCTGGGAAAGGAATTCGTGAATGTCTTTGAACTGCCTGGCGAATGCCGCTAGCTGATTCAAATCTTCCCGGCGCAACTCGTAATTGGTGAAGTTGGCGCGAGCGTAATCATCATAGATAGCTTCCACGACTGACGTAATCATTTCTGAAGGCGGATTCGGCTGACCGTCCGGTGCGATCTCGTCCAGAGTGACGGTGAGCTGTTCCCACGCTTTCTTCGATTTTGCGCCGACTGCGAATGCTCGGAGTCGTTCGCCAAAGTTGCTGCCGGGTCCGGGCGCGGGCGCAGTATTTGCCGCTGAACTTGTCCCCGCTTCCATTTCGTTGCCGACACTGGGATCGGAACTCGGAGCGCCTGATCGCTCCCAAGAGGTCCAGAGATTATCCGCACTTCGGTTCCCAATTCCGGGCAGAAGTTTCACCATTCGTTTGAAAGCAACTTCATCTTTCGGATTTGCCACAAACCGAATGAAGGAAGTCACATCTTTAATGTGGGCTTGTTCGAAAAATCGGACACCGCTCGTGATCTGGTAAGGAATTCCGCGTCGTGACAGTTCGAGTTGAAGCTCGATCGCGTGATAATGCGCGCGATACAAAACAGCGATGTCACTCAGTTCAATACCTTCATCGCGCAGCTCGAGAATCCGTTGCGCAACGAACTTGGCCTGTTCGCTGCCATCATTTAATCCTACGACCGCTGGCCTAAAAGCGTTAGAGGAACGGGTCGCAGTTAGTTGTTTCCGGAATTGCTTCACATTCGCCGCGATCGCAGCATTCGCGACTCGGAGAATATCCGGCACGCTTCGGTAATTCATTTCAATCTTGAAGACCTGCGCATCCGGATAACGCTCGGGAAACGCGAGGATATTTTTGAAATTGGCGCCACGCCACGAATAGATCGATTGCGCGTCGTCGCCGACGACCATTACGTTGCGATGTTCTGACGCGAGGGTGTCGATGAAGTCTGCCTGAATCTTGTTCGTGTCCTGATATTCATCGACCAGGATGAATTGGAACTGACGGCGATAATAATCCGCGATCTCGTCGTTTTCCTTCAGCATCCGCAACGTTTTTTCCAGGAGATCATCGAAGTCCATCGAGTTAGTGGCCTTCTTCTTCTTCTCGTAGCGGGTCTGGACCTCTTTGATCTGGTCCAGTAACGGCAGGAAATAAGGAAACTTCTCAGCCAACAACGAATCGATCGGCGTCTCCGTGTTCACGACGAAGCTGAAGACTTCCGCAAGCACATCGCTTTTCGGAAACCTAATTTCCTTAGGATTGATGCCAGCCGCCGCCACGACGGTATCGAGAAGATCCTTTTGATCTTCGCGATCCATGATGGAAAACCCACTGGAATAACCGAGGGCGCTTCCGTGCCGCCGCAGCATTCGGTTCCCGATCGAATGAAACGTTCCACCCCAAAGCCCGCTCGCGTCGACTGGGAGAAGACTCGCGACCCGGTCGAGCATTTGGCGCGCTGCTTTGTTGGTGAAGGTAAGCAACAGGATGTTGCGTGGATCGATTCCGTTCTCGAGTAGATAAGCAACGCGATAAGTGAGGGTGCGTGTCTTGCCGCTGCCCGCGCCCGCGATGACCAGAAGCGGACCGGGAGACGCAGTCACGGCCGCGAGCTGTTGTTCGTTTAGTTCCATCGCATAATCGATGTGAACCGTCGTTGTAGTCGGAACAGGTTGAAGAGTGTATTCGCGCGTCATGAAAAGTGATTCCCTTGCACCTACACTTTAACTTTCAGAAATCCAACAGGAGAGCGGGCAGAGGAGACAGAGTTTTTGGACTGCGCCTCACTTGCCACGGATTTTTATTCCGGAGATCGTTGTGACTGGTTCGACGTTCAGCCGATTCCGCCCTTGTATCAGTTTACTGTTGGACGGCATTGGAAGGAAAAAAGGGAGCACAATGTGGCTGTGAAAAGGTGGGTCTCATTGTTCGCCTCTCCCTTCTTAAGGGAGAGGGTAGGGTGAGGGTTTGAAAGGCGTGAATCTCGGTTGCTCTCTGAAGGTGAAGCGACTGGGCCCCTCACCTCAGTCCTTTCCCGTATGCGGGGAGAGGAGGCCATCGCGGAAATATGCAACATAGGGTTTATGCGTGCGACGCTAAACAGAAAGCCTGCCTCGGCAGATCAGCGATGCAGCACGTTTTTGAAAAACTGCCTGCTACCGCGGCCGCGATTGATACGAAGGATCGAGCTGGATCGCTCGTTGGAAATGTTTTTCGGCCAAGTCGCTCATCGCAAGCGCTTTCAATCGGAGCCCAAGCATCCAATGGTAAAGCGGATCATCCGGCGTAGCCTGGTCCGCCTGGTTTTCGTGTGCGTTTGCTTCATCGATTTTTCCTAAAGCACGTTCGGCAGCGGCGAGCTGGTTGCCGACCAAAGCAAGGTTGCGATTCCGTATCAGCGCATCTGCCCATTCCGTCATCGCTTGTTCTTTGCGGCCCAATTGCCAGAGCGCTTCGCCTTTCTCCTGTCGGGCGAGAATTAGATCTTCCCGCTCGCGCAGCGATGCATCGAGATTATCCAGTGCTTCGTCGTAACGCCCAAGCCGATTCAGAATCGTGCCGCGATAATAAAGACTGATGGCTTTCGCCTGACCCTTTTGGTGTTTGGCTGCCGTCTCAAGCACTGCTGTGGCGCGTTCCGAGTCGCCAGTCAGATATTCAAACCACGCCAGTTTCGGCGCTGTCTCAGCATTAACAAAGAAACCTATGTCAGAGGCCTTTCGCAGATGATCTTTCCCGCTCTCGGCGTTCTCGCGATCGGGAGGAGTAAGCCAGTTCCCCGGGTGCCCCTCAGCCAACGCCAGTTCGTCTGGAATTTGAATCCGTTGAAACGCCTGATCACCCCGATACTCGTGATAGCGAACCCAGCCGCAGTGGGCATTCAACCCGATCCAAAGCACTGCAAATATCAGAAACGCCCATCCGGCTTTTCGGATTTTCCCCGAGCTCTTCAGGATGAGTCGATGAAACGATAACTCCGATGTCCGGAAGAGCCGCCACGTTTTCAGAAAAAGAAACGTCGTAACAGCGGCGCACCCCAATGCCATCAGAAATGGCACCAGCGCGTAAACACCCCGGACCGCCAGAAAACTCGCGAGGTAAACAAGCGCCCCAACAATCTCCTCGGGCCAGGTCAGTGAATACTTGCGCGGCGCCGGTTTCGCTTTCGGTTGAGGACTGACGATGGTCGGTAATCCGAAACCGAAATAAAGTGCATCGTTAGGGCAAACGCTGATGCAATCCATGCATTTCATGCAACCCGGATCAACCACCATCTTGTAGTCGCGGACCTCCGCGTGAACCAAGACGTTCGAAGTGCAGGTCGCAGTGCAATGTCCGCATTGGTTGCACGCATCGGTCACCCGAATCTTTCCCGGCGCCAATTTGTCCGCCAGACCGAAGAAACCTCCATAAGGACAGGCGTAGGTGCAGAATCCTTTTTGCCCAAGGAAATAGACGGTCATGAACCCGCAGATGAATAGGAACGGAATAGCAACTGCGACCGACGGAAAGGTTTCCCAGAAGTTGGTCGTGATCAGATGATTGGTAAATGTCGGTAGAAGCGCTTCCGATGGCGGCTTAACGAAGAACCTGTAAACCGTTGGATAAACAAACATGTATAACGCCGCGATGAGCGGGACGTAAATCAGCAGTCGCGATCGGAACGCTTTCGGCGTGATTCCCATTTTCTTGAGAAGCCATGCGCAGAAATCCTGGAGGGCAAGAATGTGGCAACCCCAGCCACAGACAAAGCGGCCAAAAATCAGCGTGGCCAGGATGGCGAGACTGAAAAAGATGAACCCGGCATTGACCGCTCCGCGCTGGAGGGTGTGCATGGTTTCGGAAGGCTCGATCGGGGAGACAGTTCGTCCGGTAATCCACCATTGGATCACGTGAGCGACCATGAAGAGGTTGACCAAACCGAGGACGGCGGCGCGCCACCGACTGGCGGTAGACTTGCGGATACCGGTGGCGGTGACTTTTGGGGGTGATTGGCCGGGCTTAACGGGGCGCCGATCTTCGCAGCCGAGTTTCATGTGCTGGTATATTTATGCGTATTTGACGGTAAAAATCATCCGATGGTTTTGCCCGCCTCTTGCCCCGATGGTTCGGAGCACCGAAAATTTCGCGAAAAAGTATTCTACTTTTCTTAAAAACGTATATATATAGAACCTCATCCAACAGGCCGCGACCCGCAACGTATACACCCACACCAACGCTTGTTTCGCGGAGTTCTGTTTTTTTTGATCCCTAATAACTGGAGGTTAGTTCTAACACTATGTTGAGGAAAATGGTTGGTTATTTCACGCTCCCTGCCGTGCTGCTTTTCTGCGCAGGCTCGGAGATTTCGGCGGCCGGCATCCCCGCAAATGCGGATACGATGACCGGGACTTTGGAAAAAATGACGGTTGCCAGCGGCAACGTCGAATTGTCTGTCGATTCAGACACGTATCGGTTTGCAGCCGACCCGAATTCGATGTTCTCGGTCCTGGTTTTTAATCATGCACTGCGCAATGCGGAACAAGGCGAGCTGGGGTTGATCTGGGGAAACTCGAACACACTTCCCGGATCGATGAATGCTTCAGCGCAACAGCTCGTTCTCGAAAAACTCGCGCCGGATGCGGCGTATGAACTCGCGATTCGCGACGCAAGAACTGGATTCGTTTTCTTCAATGTTGAAGGAAACCAATTCGATTACAACGCGTCAACGAACTCCCTGAGCGTCACCGGTCGACTGATTTTGTCACCAGAGTTTGCTCGCCAACTCGGGCGGTCTGCGGACAAGCCAGTTGGAACCCTGAATGTCAATGCGAACGTCGCTCCTGTTGAAATCACACGCGTAGTCAACGGAGCCCCGCAATCCTCAACCATGGTGCCTCGTGGTGGTGGAGCTCCTCATGGAACCGATTCCGTGCCCGGACCGGATGTGATCGTTGGCGACCTGCCTTCGATGCAGCAATTTGGCAGCAGCGGAACCCAGGTTGGTTTGGGAGTTGGCACTACTTCGTGCAACAACGGAGATGTGGATTTGAATTGGTTCGCGCTTCCGGCGGTTGATCACCCGGTCATCCCACAGGGATTGTATCGGATGAGCGGCGGAGCAAATAACAACGACCGCTTCGAGCAAGTTGGGCAGTCGTGGTTGAAACACGCCTTTACCGCGTTAACGCAGAATGCCTGCGGGTTTGGCTGTAACGGAGTCGGTGGCACTCACCTCGGCGTCGGCTGCTCTGACCCATATGGCGCCAGCTTGAACGCGAGCCAAAGCGGATTGGGTTCGCGTGCGTGGGTTAATCCTTATACCGGCACATATGCTTCGACTTCATCGGATCACAACGGTCACAACCACACCGGCACATCGCATCGGATTCTGGTCGAAGCCGCTGACCTCGACACCACTCAAAACGCGGGTGCAACCTATTTCGCAGAAGCGCAGTACGTGACCCCGCACGAATTCGCATGGTGCCAGTCGCACCCTGGACAATGCAACATGTACAACAACGCTTCCTATCGTCAGTTCAGCGTAAGCGGAACAACGAGCTTCAGCTTCTCTGCTGTCGGTTCCACCGTCCGGATGCAGCCAGCAATCACAGCATGGACCGGCGCTTCGATCAGCACAATTGAGCCCGCTCCGGGCGTCGATGGACGCGCTTACGTCGCATACAAAGTCAGTGGCCCAGTCGGCGGCGTCTACCACTACGAGTATGCGGTCAACAACCAGAACCTCGATCGCGGGATTCAGTCGTTCATGGTGCCATTGGGCTGCGGAATTAATATCACCAACGTCGGGTTCCACGCGCCACCGAATCACCCTGGCTTCCCAGCGGATGGAACGAATGGCAACACCGGATACAGCAACGCGGCCTGGACGCTTAATCAAAATTCGAACTTCGTAAGCTGGAGTTCGCCAACGATTGCCCAGGATCAGAACGCGAATGCATTGCGATGGGGAACCACCTACAACTATCGCTTTGATTCTACTCGGCCACCGCAAACCATGTATGCAATCGTTGGTTTCTATAAGTCTGGATCGCCAATCGCGGTTCAGATTCAGGGACCAACCGCTACGGCTTGCAACAGCCAGCCCGGCAGCCGCAGGTAATCCTGGTTAATTTGCAGTTTTCGAAAGGCCGGCCCCAATGGGCCGGCCTTTTTGTTAAATTATGGGTAGCGCTTGTCGGAGGAGAAGTGAGCCCCGACAGCTGTCGGGACTGTGGGTTAGATCGGCAATCGGAATCGCGCTCCTTGGGCGATTTAAGAATCGCTGAAGTAAATCCAGGGCGGCAGAGCCGCGACGCTTGGAGTAATGCGGAACGACCCGTGGTCCAAAAGATTTTGCTCCGCTTTTGAACGGAATCGACCTATAAACCTTATCAAACGTCTAAAATCTCAATTGGAGGATTACTTATGTTGATCAAGAAATGGGTGGGTCATTTTACGCTCGCAGCGCTCGTGCTTCTCGGTGTCGGCATTAACTCGGGTCTGTCAGCAGCGTCGGTTCCCGACCAAACGCTGAATAGCCAGACTGGCACTCTGGAAAAAATGGTGGTCGCCAACGGAACTGTTGCTCTGAATTTCGCTGTAAACCGGCTTCAGGGAAACGCCGACGAATCAAAGTCGAGCACCTTCAACTTTGGAATCGACGCCAATTCGTTTTTCACCGTCATCGCTTTCAATCAGCAGCTGCGCGGGGCCGAACCTGGCACCATGCCCCTGTTATGGGGCAACTCCGGAACTCTTCCGGGACCGCTCAATGCCTCGGCCAATCAGCTTGCGATCGAAAAAACTAACGCCGGCAGCGCATCCGAGTTTGTCCTTCGTGATAATCGAACTGGGTTCGTCTTTTTTAATGTCTCTGGTGGCGAATATGAGTACGACGCATCGACGCATGCCTTCAAGATTAGCGATGCCAGGCTCGTGATTTCGGCGGAGTTTGCGAAACAACTTGGTCGACCAACAGATGTCGGCCTGGTAGCGGGCACAATTTCGGTCAACACCACCCTCAATCCCATCGAGATCACGACGATCGTGAATGGTGTTGCGCAATCAGCCACCCTGCCTCGGAATAGCACACCTAACGATCCACAATCAAATCCGGGTCCGGACGTTATCGTCGGTGATTTGCCGACCCTCGATCAATTTGGCACTTCCGGGACGCAAGTCGGTCTCGCTGTCGGCACCACTTCCTGCAACTTCGGGACCGTTAACCTGAACTGGTTCCAAATGCCGAACGTCGATCATCCAGTCATACCGCAGAATCTTTATCGGGTCAGCGGGGGTGCCGATAACACGGAGCGGTTTGAACAAATTGGACAATCGTGGTTGAAACATGCTTTCGCTGCGGCCAGCGGCAATTTGTGCGGGTTCGGTTGCAATGGCGTGGGCGGGACGATGCTCGGGGTCGGGTGCTCCGATCCGTACGGATCCGGATTGAATGCGGGGCAGACCGGCTTGGGCTCGCGCGCTTGGGTTAATCCGTTCACGGGCGCGTATCCGTCAACCGCCAACACTCACACGGGTCACAGCCATTCTGGCACTTCGCATCGGATCTTGGTGGAACAAGCCGACTTGAACACCACTCTGAATCCGGGAGCGACTTACTTTGCTGAAGCGCAATACGTCACACCGCACGAGTATGCCTGGTGCCAGACGCATCCCGGTGAATGCAATATGTTTAACAATGCTTCGTATCGCCGATTCAATGTCACCGGCACCACCAGTTTCACCTTTTCAGCCGTCGGCTCCACTAATCGGATGGCGCCAGCAATCATGGCCTGGACCGGAGCGACCATTAACGCTGTTCAACCTTTCCCAGGTCAGGACGGGCAATTCTTCGTCGGATACAAAGTAACGGGGCCAGTTGCTGGAATCTGGCATTATGAATACGCCCTCAATAATCAGAACCTCGACACCGGAATTCAGTCGCTCACGATTCCTCTCGGCTGCGGGATAACTTTAACCAACGTTGGATTTCACGCGCCAGCAAACGGACCTGGGTTTGCACAGGATGGAACCAATGCAGGCGCCGGTTACAGCAATGCAGCATGGACTGTAAATCAAAACGCGAATCTGATCAGTTGGAGCGCGGAGACATTTGCCCAAAACCAGAACGCCAACGCGTTGCGGTGGGGAACGACTTACAACTACCGTTTTGATTCGAATCGCCCGCCACAGACGATGTATGCCATCGTCGGCTTCTACAAATCGGGAGCGCCGATCCAGGTTCAGATTCAGGGACCAACCGCGGCGGCATGTAGTGCACCCGGTGGACGCAGGTAGGTCCGATTGTTGTAGTTGGGCGTGCGTGTAGATGCGCGTGTCCTCTCCCTTCTCAAGGGTACATGTTTAGCGTCTAAATCCCGGAGGGCTGACCGGAGATTAGCCGGCCTGCCCGTGGCTCGGACTGCAAACCACCGGTATTCTGCGCAGTAATGTCGTTAACCCCGGAAGGGGCGTCGCTTAACGACGCCATATACGGCGACGAGCAGCGTTAGGCACAGCCCCTCCCGGGGCTTGATGTTTCCTTCCACATGTGACCGGTGGCTTGCGGTCCGAGCCGGACTGGCTTTTTCCGGCTAATCGCCGATGACCCTCCGGGTCTAGTGAAGCCACACTAAACCCCACATGGGAGGAGAGGAAGCCATCGGGCAAATATAATGCGACGCAGCGTGTGCCAAAAAAATGCTCTGCTTTTCGGCAAACTCGATTTATAAATACATCAGAACCGGAGGATCGGAATATGATGAAGAATCTATTGGGTTGGTTCGTGGTTCCGTTAGTTCTGCTATTCGGCAGTGATCTGAAAGCATCCGCGGCACAAACCTCGGAACAAGATCAGACCGGAACACTGGAAAAAATGATCGTGACGAGCGGCGACGTCGTCTTGAATCTTGATTTGAATCGGCTTTCAGGAATCGATTCCTCTCCGGCACTCAAGGCGTTTCGCTTCGGGGTGAAACCCGATTCGGGATTCGTCGTCCTTATTTTTGACAATCTCGTTCGCGGTCCCGAGCCGGGTTCGATGGAACTGCTCGGTGGAAATGCCGCCACACTTCCAGCGCCGCTCAACGCAGTTTCGAATCGTTTTGTCATCGAAAAAACATCGGCCGATAACGCATTTGATCTGGTGGTGCGCGATGTGAATACCGGATTCGTCTACTTCAACATCATTGGGAACCAATACGAATACGATGCGTCAACGCATTCGCTTCAATGTGCAGGCGGACGCCTTCTCGTTTCAACGGACCTTGCCCGCCAACTATCGCGCCCAGCCGATGCAGGCACGACGGCTGGAACGATTTCAATCGACGCTAAAGTCGTTCCGATCGAAGTGACCAAGTTCGTCAATGGAGCGGTGCAATCGGCGGTGTTACCGGCACGGAAACGCGAAAACCCTAACGATCCGACGTCCGTTCCTGGACCGGATGTCATCGTCGGAGATTTGCCCGCGATGGACCAATTCGGTAGCGACGGAACAAACGTCGCCTTGGCTGTTGCGACCACTTCTTGTAACAACGGGACGGTTGACCTCAATTGGTTTGCGTTGCCTGATGTCGACCACCCGGTTATTCCGCAGAATCTCTATCGGTTAACTGGAAAATTCGACGTGACGAGATTCGAACAGATTGGACAATCCTGGCTGAAGCACGCCTTCACCGCGTTGACCCAGAATGCCTGCGGATTTGGCTGCAACGGAGTTGGTGGTCCGCATCTCGGGGTTGGGTGCTCGGATCCGTATAGTAGCAGCTTGAATGGAAGCCAGAGCCGTCTTGGTTCGCGGGCCTGGGTAAACCCATTCACCGGCGCATACCCGTCGAATTCATGCAACCATGGCTCCCATAGTCATACGGATACGACGCACCGGCTGATCGTCGATTCGAGTGATTTCGATTTTGCCCCATCGGAAATGACTACCTACTACGCTGAAGCGCAGTACGTCACTCCGCATGAATACGCCTGGTGCCAGAGTCATCCGGGGGAATGCAACATGTACAACAATGCGTCTTATCGGCGGTTCAATGTCAGCGGTACCGCACCGAATTTTACCTTCTCGCCTGTTGGATCGACCGTCCGAATGGCACCCGCCCTCACCGCTTGGACTGGAGCGACAATTAATATGATTGAGCCTGCCCCTGGAGTGGATGGCCGGGCCTATGTCGCCTACAGAGTGAGGTTGACCGACTCCGTCACCTGGCAATATGAATATGCGATACTAAACCAGAATCTCGACCGAGGGATTCAATCGTTTCTTGTCCCGCTGGGATGCGGGATTACCCTGAACACCATTGGGTTTCATGCACCCCAAAATCATCCCGGGATCTCAGAAGACGGCACTTTGAATAACGCTGGATATAGCAACGCGCCGTGGACCGTGGCCCAGAATTCGAACTTCGTTAGCTGGAGTTCAGAAACGTTTGCCCAAAACCAGAACGCGAACGCCATCCGATGGGGAACGCTCTACAACTTCCGATTCCGATCAAACCGCCCGCCCCAAAACGGTTACGCTGTGGTTGGGTTCTACAAGACCGGCGCGCCGATTACAGTCCCAATCCAGGCTCCGAGCGGAACTGCTTGCACGGTCGGCGGACGAAAATAGCTGTAGGCACCTAACATGTCGGCGCGCTTCTTCGAAGCGCCCAGAGAGTTGCCCTCGATTTGTCTTGAGCGCCAATTCGGCCCACAACTTTCTGCAATCCCAACGGGATTAAGCCCTCCAGCCCAGGGTTGGCCCGCTCCTGCGGCGTACCCTGGGTCCCAATGTCCTAACGATCCAACCCCAACGGGGTTGTTTCGACCTACGCTCGATTCCGGATCTTTCCCGACCGCTCGGGGTGAAGCAAGGGGGCCCAATCGCTCGGCCACAACCCCGTTGGGGTTGATGCCTAAGCCCTATCTGATCCCAGGGTTGCTCATTCTGGCAACCCTGGGCTGGAGGACGAAATCCCGTTGGGATTTTCCTCGCTGACGCTAAACGGATACCGCTTCGGAGAAGCGCCACCACAGCAACCTCGGAATTCTCTGCGAAAAAATGCTCTGCTTTCTGACGAAGCCGATCTATGATTTACAAATACATCAGAATCGGAGGATCGGAATATGATGAAGAATCTATTGGGTTGGTTCGTGGTTCCGTTAGTTCTGCTATTCGGCAGTGATCTGAAAGCATCCGCGGCGCAAACCTCGGAACAAGATCAGACCGGAACACTGGAAAAAATGATCGTGACGACCGGCGACGTCGTCTTGAATCTTGATTTGAATCGGCTTTCAGGAATCGATTCGTCTCCGGCATTCAAGGCGTTTCGTTTCGGGGTGAAACCCGATTCGGGATTCGTCGTCCTTATTTTTGACAACCTCGTTCGCGGTCCTGAGCCGGGTTCGATGGAACTGCTCGGTGGAAATGCCGCCACACTTCCAGCACCGCTCAACGCAGTTTCGAATCGTTTTGTCATCGAAAAAACATTGGCCGATAACGCATTTGATCTGGTGATGCGCGATGTGAATACCGGATTCGTCTTCTTCAATATCGTTGGGAACCAATATGAATACGATGCCTCGGCGCATTCGCTTCGTTGTGCAGGTGGACGCCTTCTCGTTTCAACGGACCTTGCCCGACAACTATCGCGCCCGGCCGATGCAGGCACGATGGCTGGAACGATTTCAATCGACGCGAAAGTCGTTCCGATCGAAGTGACCAAGTTCGTCAATGGAGCGGTGCAATCGGCGGTGTTACCTGCACGAAACAAAAGTGAAAACCCTAACGATCCGACGTCCGTTCCCGGACCGGATGTCATCGTTGGAGATTTGCCCGCGATGGACCAATTCGGGACTGACGGATCACGAGTCGCTCTCGCTGTTGCGACGACCTCCTGTAACAACGGGACAGTCGATTTGAATTGGTTTGCCTTACCGGAAGTCGATCACCCCGTTATTCCACAGAACCTCTACCGGCTAACCACGGAGATTGAGATTACCAGGTTCGAGCAGATTGGACAATCCTGGCTGAAGCACGCCTTCACCGCCCTAACGCAGAATGCTTGCGGATTTGGTTGCAACGGAGTTGGTGGTCCGCATCTCGGGGTTGGGTGCTCGGATCCGTATAGTAGCAGCTTGAATGGAGGCCAGAGTCGTCTTGGCTCGCGGGCCTGGGTTAATCCTTTCACCGGGGCATACCCTTCGAATTCGTGTAATCACGGCTCGCATAGCCACGATGACACCATGCACCGGTTAATCGTGAACATTTCCGATCTGACCGGTCCCTTGCCGGCGACTTACTATGCCGAAGCCCAATACGTTACTCCACACGAGTACGCCTGGTGCCAAAGTCATCCCGGCCAGTGCAACATGTACAATAACGCCTCGTATCGTCAGTTCACCGTCAATGGGACTCCACCGAGTTTTACCTATTCTGCTGTCGGTTCCACCGTGCGCATGGCGCCTGCGCTGACTGCCTGGACCGGCGCAACCATCAATACGATCGAGCCGGCTCCGGGCGTGGATGGGCGCGCATTTGTCGCCTATCGAGTTGTCCCGGCGGGGGACTGGGTTTACGAGTACGCCATCCTGAACCAGAACCTCGACCGAGGCATTCAATCCTTTCTCATCCCACTTGGATGCGGAACTACTCTGACGGCGGTCGGCTTCCACGCCCCGGCTAATCAAGCGGGGATTTCCGAGGATGGCACATTTAACAATGCCGGATACAGCAACGCGCCTTGGACGGTGGTCCAGAATCCCAATTTTATCAGTTGGAGTTCAGAAACGCTCGCTCAAAACCAAAACGCCAACGCGTTACGGTGGGGAACGCTCTATAACTTTCGCTTCCACTCCAATCGGCCGCCCCAAATGGGCTATGCCGTTGTTGGGTTTTACAAAACCGGAGCGCCCATCACTGTGCCGATCCAGGTACCGAGCGGGGCTGCCTGCACGGTTGGCGGACGGAAATAAAGAGCTGACTTCCTTGCTATCGTGCGGAAAGCGGCGGAGCACCGACGCACTCCACAACGCAAGCGAACATATGGTGACCGATAAGTCGGCCACGTCTTGGAGTGCGGCGGTGTTTCCGCCGCTTTTAGACCGAGCGTCTTGCAGCCCGGAACCGAGGGGTAATCTTGTCAGCCACGTCAGCTCTCTGCACCCACTCATACGTCGTTAGTGCTACACAATTCCTTACAATTCCGTAACGTTTCTGTTACAAAATTACCCCAAAAAAGTTCTCTACATTTCCGGGAAACAGGTATATAAGGTCCGACGAAGCCCGTGTGACTCACACGTTAACTCACAGCCGTGAGGACAACGGACTACTTCACTCGAAACGTCTGCGGTTATTAACTGGAGGATTGTATGTTGAAGAAAACATTAAGTCGTTTTGCACTCTCGGCCCTTTTGATTTCATCTGCCGGGCTTGCAACATCGTTGGCCCGAAACCCCGAGCAGAGCCTTGAGGCACAAACGGGAACATTGGAAAAGATGATCGTTGCCGGCGGAAACGTCGCACTGAATCTCGATCTAAATCGGTTACAAGGAAGAGGATCACAGGAAACGAGCTTGGACACGTTCCGGTTTGGAATCGATTCCAATTCGTTCTTCACCGTTCTCGCTTTCGATCATGCTTTCCGCGGGCCGCAGCCCGGGACGATGAAGTTGCTCTGGGGAAATTCAGCGACGCTTCCGGCGCCATTGAATGCCTCAGCTGATCAACTCGTCATCGAAAAGACGAATTCAGGGAGCGCGTTTGATCTCGTTGTTAGGGATGGACGAACAGGGTTCCTGTTCTTCAACATCGAAGGGATCAACTACGACTTTAATGCAAGCCAGCACTCGCTCGATGTCGCAGACGCACGACTTCTAATCTCACCAGAGTTGGCTGCGCAGCTTGGACGTTCCGCGGACGCGGGCGCCCGAGTCGGCACGCTCTCGATCAATGCGAGTGTGAATTCATACGAAGTCAGCACGATCGTAAATGGCGCAACCCAATCGGCAGTGCTTCCTTCGCGAGCAAATCCAGATGATCCGGACTCCGTTCCAGGTCCGGACGTTATCGTCGGCGACTTGCCGTCGATGGACCAATTCGGCACCGCCGGAACCCAGGTTGGCCTCGGGATTGGAACCACATCCTGCAACAATGGCACAGTGGACCTGAACTGGTTTGCGTTACCACAGGTCGATCACCCGGTCATTCCACAAAATCTTTATCGGATGAGCGGGGGCGCGAACTAACACCGATCGTTTTGAACAGATCGGGCAATCCTGGTTGAAGCATGCCTTTACTGCGTTAACCGACAACGCCTGCGGCTTCGGTTGTAACGGAGTAGGTGGTTCTCATCTTGGCGTGGGTTGCTCGGATCCATATGGCTCAAGCCTGAACGCTGGCCAGACCGGACTCGGCTCCCGCGCGTGGGTGAACCCGTTCACGGGCGCTTACCCGTCGACCTCAAACAGCCACACCGGCCATAGCCACAGCGGCACGACCCATCGTCTCTTAGTCGAGATGGCGGATCTCAACACTACTCAAAACCCGGGAGCCACCTATTTTGGGGAGGCCCAATACATTTCACCGCACGAGTTCACCTGGTGTCAGTCGCACGCCGGCCAGTGCAACATGTATAACAATGCGTCCTACCGCCGTTTCAACGTCTCCGGCACGACCAGTTTCAGCTTTTCATCAGTCGGATCCACCGTGCGAATGCAACCAGCGATCATGGCATGGACGGGTGCAACGATCAGCCCTATCGAGCCCGCTCCGGGAGTCGATGGACGCGCTCTTCTCGGCTACAAGGTATCTGGCCCGGTTGGCGGTGTCTGGCACTATGAATATGCCATTAGTAACCAGAACCTCGATCGCGGCGTTCAATCATTCACTATCCCGCTTGGCTGCGGAATAACCTGAGCAATGTCGGATTCCATGCGCCAACAAATCCTCCAGGAATTGCCAACGACGGCACGAGTTAATAGTGCCGGCTACAGCAATGCGGCGTGGGCAGTAAATCAGAACTCGAGCTCGATCAGCTGGAAGTCCGATACCATGTCGGCGGATCCGAACGCGAACGCGTTGCGTTGGGGCACAATGTATAATTTCCGGTTCGATTCAACGCAGCCGCCGCAGAGCACATATGCGGTGGTCGGATTCTTTAAGTCCGGTGCGCCAATCCAGGTTCAGATTCAGGGACCAACCGCGACTGCTTGCCAGCCCGGTAGTCGTAGGTAATTCCGGGTTTATTCAGTTTTCCGAAAGGCCGGCCCGGTTTCGGGTCGGCCTTTTTGTTTAGTTAATTCGGTAGGGCGAGACGCTGTCGAGCCGCAACGAGAGTCACCGATTCGACCGGCGTGTCCGTTAACGTATAGCGTCGCAGCAAGTTTGGCAGGAGCAAGCCGCAGACCACGCTCGCGAACGCTGGATTCTGTGAGTCGGACACGTCATACAGGAAGCGCCGACCGACCGCTTGTCAGAATGGGTCGTCGTCGCTGTCCGGATCCTGAAAATAGCCGGCAGCGTTATTGGCGCTTCGCGGATTTCACGCTTAACAGATACGACATTCAGCCAACTTTCTTAGTGGTGCAGACGATGAATTCACCATGGACTAGTTGTCGTTCGTCCTTACGACTCGGTCGTATTCCTTGTGCTCTTGGTGTGAGCACGTCCTCACACCGCTTTCGTCTCGATCTTGATCTCCGAGTGCAATGTCCGATGAACCGGGCATTTGTCCGCGATCTCGAGAAGCTTCTTCTGCTGTTCCGGACTGAGATTTCCAACCAGATGAATTTCCCGTTCGATGTGGTCAATCTTGCCTTCCTTCGTTTCACAATCTCGACAATCCGCTGCGTGGATCTTTGAGTGCTTGAGGTTCACCGTCACACTTTCGAGCGGCCATTTTCGGGATCGCGCGTAAGAGGGAAATTGTCATCGACGTGCAGGAACCAAGCGCCGCCAGAAGTAGATCGTATGGGGAAGGCCCTGAATTTTTTCCGCCGGCTTCAATTGGCTCATCAGCAGAAAACCGATGTGGACCCGTTTCAATCTGTTGGGTAAACCCTGCGGCATCCCCCTGGACAATAACATCCGGAGCATTCATGCCCGAACGTTATCTCCTATTCCTTGCACTTACACGTTAACTTTAGCTTACACTTTAGCGCGCCGCCGCCTCTTTGGCGTGGATTGAACGAATGGGCACGCGCCTGTTTGGCAATTAGCCATCAGCCATCTGCAATCAGCTCTTCCTACCTACTCCGTCCTTAACGCCACCATCGGATTCACTCGCGTCGCGCGGAGCGCCGGCACAAAGCAGGCAAACGTGGCGACCACTGCCAGCAACGCTGCGACCAGGAGGTAGATGAACGGATCAAGCGCATTCACGCGAAAGAGAAAATTCTGCAACGCTTCTCCGCCGGCAGCCCTAAGCAGCAAAGCAATCGCGCCGCCGCCAATAACAAGACCAATGGCCAATTGGAACGCTCCCTGCGTCATGACCATCCGAAGAATTCGCGCTGCATTCGCGCCAAGCGCCATACGGATGCCGAACTCCTGGGTCCGCTGGTTCACCGCGAAACTCATCACGCCATAGAGCCCAACTGACGAGAGCACGACCGCAACCAAGCCAAAGATGGTGAACAACGTCGCGGTGATCCGGTTGACCCCAAGAATTTCATTATGCAGACGGCTGGGTGTGCCACCGAAGTAAGTCGGAAGATTTGAATCCAACTGACTCACCGCTGCACCGAGAGCGGGTGCCAGTGTGTCTGCGCGCTGCCCCGGATGCGGACGGACTACGATCGTTACAAATTGCGGTGAAGGCGGGACACCGAGCAGTGGCAGGTAAAAACCAGCCGGCCCCGTCTGTTGATCAAAAGGTCCCTGCATCAAGGTGTCCGGGACAACCCCAACGATAGTGCGCCATGGTTGCGGAGTAGCCACGTTGAAGACACGAATCCGACGTCCGATCGGACTTTCTTTCTCCCAGTATTTCCTGGCGAAACTCATATTAACAATCGCGACTGGTTGCTTTGCGTCGTTATCCTCAGAAGTGAAATCGCGTCCTTCGAGAAGCTTCAACCCCATGGTGGCGAAATAACTGTCAGAGATAGATTCAAAATTTCCACGGGGCCGATCGCGTTCGGTCTCGTATGTTTTGCCTTCGACTTCGTATTGACCTCCGTTGGAGAACGTCATCCGGAAACGGTCACTCATGGCAGCGCCGTCGAAGGCTTGGTTAGCGCGCAAAGCGCGAACAGCCTTGGTGAAGAACTGTTGGCGGGCCTCGGTCGTTGGATAATCACCTTCAAAAAGACCCATTCGCGCACTGTAAACGCCTTCTTCATCGTACCCGTAATCGACGGTTGTTTGGTTTCGGATTGATTTGACCTGCAGAATCGATCCGACCAGGAGCGCAGCGGTAAAAGCAATTTGCGCAATCACCAGCACGCGCGTGATCACGTTCACCAAACGACTGCTGTTCCCACGACCACCTTCCTTCATCACGTCCGCAGGATTAGCTCGCGCACTTAACCACGCTGGAATAAGGCCCGAAAGAATTGTCGCTAACAGGATAACGCCGAGCGTGCTGAGCAAGACCGTCCCGTCGATCTCGAACGTGACCCAATAGGGCAGCGGGAAGGGGAGATTCTTGATCGCGCCGACCAGAAGATCGACTGAGTAATAAGCGACAATAACTCCCAGAACACCTCCCATCGTCGCGACGAGCAGACTTTCCGTTAGCATTTGTCGCATCAACCGCCAACGCGATGCGCCAAGAGCCCCGCGAATAGCCAACTCTTTCGCCCGTAACGCGGCCCGTCCGAACTGCATATTCATCACATTGACGCAGGCGATGAGTAATACCATCACCGTTGCACCCAACATCGCGTAGAGCATCTGACGCGTCTGTCGACCGATAAAGCTCGTCAGCATCGGTTGGACACTAGCCGAGATAAATTGCTTGTTAGTTGCCGGAAAATCTTTGGCCAATCGCTTGGCGTGCCCAACAAATTCGGCATTCGCCTGATCGATCGTCACACCATCTTTAAGTCGACCGATTACCTGCGGCCCGATCCCCGATAGGTCGCCGCGTGGTTTGACCGGAAACTCATTAAAGAATGGCACCCACAGCTGTTCCGAAACCGGGAACTTAAATCCAGCCGGCATAATTCCGACTATGGTTGCGGCCCGCCCATTGATGCGAACACTCTGTCCAACAATGTTTGGGTCGCCGCCAAAATCGCGTTGCCAAATTTCGTATCCAAGGATGGTGGTCTTCTCCGAGCCCGGCTTGTTATCCTCGGGCGTAAAATCGCGTCCCATGATTGGCGAGACACCGATGATCTTGAAGAACTCGTCCGTGACATAGCCGCCTGTGTAACGCTGGGGATTGTTCTTGTAGGTAACGTTGATCGTGGACCCATTGATATAGGCCGACATCAGGGCGAATGATTGCTGAGCCGCGCGCAAATCTTCGTAGTCCTGCGAAGACGGGATGTTGCCGACGCCGTTGTTGTTCTGGTTATCCTTGGCTAACGGGTCGATCAAACCGACCGTCATTAGTTGCTCCGGATGTGGGAATGAAAATCCACGCAGAACAAATGCGTTTACGACAGTGAATTGGGTCGTGACCGCGCCGATACCGAGCGCAAGGACCACCGCCGCGATGATGCAAAACGTTTTTTCCTTAAACAGGACACGGAACCCGACACGGACATCCTGGCGAAATGAATCAAGGATCATAGACTTTTAGGAGTTAGGGGTTGGGGTGTAGCCACGGCCCTGTGGGCCGTCAGAAGGACTGACATCGTTGTAGCCACGGCCCTGTGGGCCGTCAGAAGGACTGACATCGCTGTAGCCACGGCCCTGCTGACCGTCGTCAGATGGACCGAGAAGAAACAACGTAGGACGGGAGGAAAGCGCGTGGCGTGTTTTCATCGTCACGATATAGGATGCGGCCAGGCGCTGCTTTGGATTCAAGAAAGTATGCAATTCGGCGCTCTCCCGATGAGCAGACGCCGCAGAAGCATCTTTTTGTCTTTCAGGGATGGGATTATTCCAAAGCATACAAATTCCCATCCGTGCTTCCGAAATAGACCACGCCATTGGCTACCAATGGGCTTGAAAAAATGGCACCGATCCCGAATTGGCGTTCAGTGGCAACCGTCGGCGCTTCACGCCAGTTCGAGTAATAAAGCATCGGAGCGTTGAACTTGCGATCGGCGGTCAGGACCCAACCTTTGTTCTGCTTTGAGGCTTCCGTCTGGAATTCCCAGAGCACGTCTCCGCTGTTCAGGTCGCGCGCCATCAGCGAGCCATTGAGAACGCCTAGCAGCACCACGTCCCCCACTATGGTCGGAGAAGAGAACATGTAAGCCTTGTCCTCCTTGCGAACGACTGATTTACCGCTAGCGGCATCGAGCACGTGATAAAGACTGGAATCGGACGTTGCGAAAATAACTTTGCCCTGGGTCACGGCCGGTGAGCTGATCACCCAACTCATCTCGTTGTTGAATCGCCATTTTTCCTGGCCCGTCGCTGCATCGAGCGCATAAACATTTGAATCACGGCAGCCGACGTAGACCACGCCGTTCGCCACTGCTGGCGAGGACTGAAATCCCACTTGATTGTGAATCATGTCGTCCTGGCCAGCCTGAAATTTCCACTTCTCTTTTCCTGTCGACGCGTCAACCGCGTAGAGAACGCTGTCCCAATCTCCAAAGTAGAGAATTCCGTTAGCGAAAGCCGGCGATGAATGAACCACATCGCCGGCCTTGAGTTTCCATTTCAACTTACCCGTTACCGCATCAAGCGCGTACAGATTTCCGTCGCCGCTTCCGAAATAAACCGAGCCATCAACGGCCACCGGGCTCGAAAGGAATACATCATATTGGTCGACGATGGTTTGATTCTTCGGCTCGAGCCCGTGAATTCCTTTCGCTTCAAAGCGGCGCTCCCCTTCTGTTGCGAATTTCCAGCGGATCGCGCCAGTTTGCGCGTCGAGTGCATAGAACTTTCCATCATAACTAGGGGCGTAAACGACTCCATTCGCGACTGCTGGCGTTGATGGAACTGGGCCGCCGGTCGTTCGTTTCCAGATTTGGCGACCTGTTTCGGAATCAACCGCATAGATGTTTCCATCGTCGCCGCCGAAATAGAGGGTCTTATCCTGCAACACAGGAGAAGAAACAATGCGATCGCCTGTCGGGAAGACCCATTTGACCTTATGAAACTGCCGTGGAGCTTGACCCGCATAACTGCCCGAGTGCGCCGCGTCGCCACGGAACATCGATTGTCCGTCGGCCAGTCCGCCAAACGAAACGGACAGCGCCACGACAATCGATACTCGGGAAATGATCATGTTGAAGTGTTGCGTGCACGCCGCATGACCAGCGGCAATTCAAATGGACCCTGAACGAATGTTCCTTTGATCTCACCCGTCTCGTTTTCGAAACGGCCTTCGTATGTGATCCTGAGTTCATCGGACTTCAGCGTGACCAGGTCGCCTTCCTGCGTGACGAGGCTTACCGGCACGTTGTTCGTCCGTTTGCCGACTATGACAAATTCGACTGCGGCTCCTTCTTTCCCACGATTGGTAAACTTGAGCGTGACATGACGCGCATATCCGAGCATTTCATATTCGCCTTTCCATTCGCCTTCGAGTTGCTTGGAAACCGGCGTGCTCCGAGGGGGAAGATCAACCTGAGCCGGTCCGGTTTTCTTCAGAACAAAGGGAGCAGTGTTTCCGCTTTGTATGAAGTCACCCGTGAGATTGGCGTCCTCAGTCAAACGCGCTTTGAGTTTCGTTTGTCCGGTTCGCTGTGTCCCAAGAGCGTCCTTAATTGTGAACGTCATCTCCGAATCACTGACGACAATGTCCGTCAGCGGCGCCCCTTTCACACTCAGGCCAGGAACAATAATGGAACCAATCCAATCTTTCCCGTTATCCTTCGACAGATCGACGATCAGACGCAGTTCCGCCCCGGGAAGCTGGGCCGAGCCTTCCCAGCGGCCAGCTGCGCTCTCTTTTTCCGCGCCCTGACAAATCCACGCTGATGCAAAAAGGATCGGAATGAACAATCGCAAAACGAAGTCCTCCAAAAACTATTCTGCAATTAAGCGCGCTGACAGATCTCGGAATTTTGCCGGGAAGCCGCGGCGTGAGTAGCGGCGCTTACGGGCTGTTGCACCATGTAGCAAATTGAGAACACGGCGCTCAGAATCAGCACCAGATAAGCAATGCTTTCAAAAAGATCGCGTTCCTTTTCCTCCGAACGAACTAACAACGCGTAGGTCGATTCGAAACTGTCAGCGGTAAGAATATTTGTTTTCATAAGCCTGATAGGGTAGACGACTGCTCCTTACGCACAGCTCGTGCCATCAGCTAAAATTGAGTTGTAACTATCTTGTTTCTAGCCACTTGAGTTGATCGCGTTTTTTTATGACGGTTTGAATTTGTTTCGCGACCGGGAAACTGTTGTTCCGAATTTGGGACAAGTTTTTGATCGCTCTCCCGAACCAGTGTATCGACAAACATCGCGTGATCCCTTCGCGTTTGAATTTTCAACTGACAGCGCACGCAACCGGCACCAGCGCGAGGGCGGCGACGTTTGGTACTTTGCATAACGAAGTGCAAACACCACTCTTTATGCCGGTCGGAACGCAGGCCACCGTCAAAGCGCAATTGCCGCAAACTCTCGAAGACGCCGGCACCCAAATTCTCCTCGCTAATACTTATCATTTGTTGTTACGCCCGGGGCCCGAAGTATTTCAACGCACTGGCGGCATTCACGGCTTCATGAGTTGGAAACGTTCGATCCTGACTGACTCCGGCGGGTTCCAAATTTTTTCACTGCCGCATTCGCGATCAATGAGCGAGGAAGGGGCGATCTTTCAGAGTTACCTCGATGGGAAAACGATTCTGCTAAGTCCCGAGGTGAGTATCGAAACTCAGATCGCCATTGGAGCCGATATCATGATGGCGCTCGATCATTGCATCGAATCGACTGCCGATGAAACAACCGCGCGCGCCGCCATGGAAATCACGCACCGTTGGGCGGCGCGGAGCCTTGCCGCACGAGGCGATTCGCCGCAGGCAATATTCGGCATTGTCCAAGGCGCCTTATTCAAGGAGTTGCGCAGAGAAAGTGCAGAACGGCTCGGAGAAATGCCGTTCGATGGTCTGGCGATCGGTGGCCTGGCCGTAGGAGAAGCGAAATCCGAACGTGAAGATGTTTGCGAGTTTACCGCGCGCCTGTTGCCGGCGGATAAGCCGCGGTATCTGATGGGCGTTGGAACACCGCTCGATATTCTCGAAGCCGTTCATCGCGGCGTAGACATGTTCGACTGCATCATGCCGACGCAACTCGCCCAGCGTGGCGCCGTTTTTACTTCGCGTGGATTTCTGCAGATGCGCCGCAGCGTTTACAAATTCTCGAATGAAAAACTGGACCCGACCTGCTCATGCCCAACCTGCACCAGATATTCGCGGGCTTATCTTCATCACCTAACAAAAACCGGGGAAACGCTCGGGTGGCAGTTGCTCGGAAAACATAACATCCACTTCTATCACCAGCTCATGCGCGAAATCCGTGAAAGCATCGTGAACGACAGTTTCCTCGATCTTTACCGCGAGAAGCGCGCTTTCCTCCATGAGCCCGATCTCGATAACCCTATTCTTCCACAAAAACCGAATCGCAAAAAACTGCGCGCTCTTGGGAATTACGAAATTCACATGGCCTGGGAAGGTTTTGCCAGTATCCGCCAGATTTCATCCGGTGAAATCATGCATTCGCGGACGCCGCCAATGGAAGAGGCGCAAAAACTTTACGTCGAACAGTCCGATCTGGCGATGCGAGTGTGTGAGCCTGACAGCGATAACGGCCAATGCGCGCCGTTGGTTATATGGGACGTCGGACTCGGTGCCGCTGCGAATGCGATGGCGGCGATCTACTGTTACGAAACGGTCGCCGCACAAGATCCGGTCAGAGCTCTTACCATCATCAGTTTCGAAAACGATCTCGACTCGCTCCGACTCGCCTTTCGACATAACCGTGATTTTCCTTATCTGCGTCACAGCGGTCCCGCTGGAATTTTGGAAAACGGCGTCTGGCAATCCCGAAAATTTCCCGGACTGAGTTGGCGTTTGTTATCGGGCGATTTTCTCGAGACGATGGCAGACGCGCCGGCGCCACCGGACCTGATTTTCTTTGATATGTTTTCGACCAAGACATCCGGCGACCAGTGGACGCTGAACGCATTCCGCAAACTGTTTCATGCTTGCGCTGGGCGGTCTGCCGAACTGTTCACCTACAGTTGTTCGACGGCGAACCGCGTCGCTCTATTGGCTGCTGGTTTTTATGTGGCTCGTGGTCGAAACGCCGGAGAAAAGCTGGAAACGACCATTGCCTTAACGCCGGCCGCGTGTCCTGATCCTTCGTTATGTCGACATGACTTGCTCGGGTCGGTCTGGCTCGAAAAATGGAATCGTTCACGGGCTAAATTTCCGGAAGAAATTCCCGCGACCGAACAGGCTGCGTTCGAGCAACTGATCCGTGGTCATCCCCAATTCCTCACACCAAGGTCACCAAAGAATTTCGGATTGCGGATTGCGGATTGCGGATCGGGCGGCGCAGCCACGTTGTAGCCACGGCCCTGTGGGCCGTCCGGTATCGACACTGAAACAGGGTAGGCTCCCCGAATTCTTGGCGATGCCGAAGAAGAGCACGGATTAACACCCGCCTTCGCCCAGGTACGGCGTGGCAGGCGGATTAAACACGGAACTTGTTCCTCGTTCCCAAACTCAGTTTGGGAACGCACTTGTTTTAGAAACTCTGTTTCTCTGTGTTCGCTTGACCTGGCTCTACTTCCTTGCCTCTGGCGTAACAGCAATCTTCACCCGCTGTCCTTCGCGCATCACGACAATCTCCACCGGTCGCCCAATCTTCGCCGCGTCTAACGCGTAAGTGTAATCGTAAATATTGGATACTTTTTGTCCGCCGAATTCGATAATCACGTCGCCACCCTTTAACCCCGCTTTCTCTGCCGGACTATTCGCACGCACCCCGGACAGTTTCACGCCGGAAACTTCGGTCGCGTAATCCGGAATCGTCCCAAGAAAAACCCGTAACGTCTCACGGCCGCCCGGTGCCTCCGCGTGTTCGACTTTCGCGTAGTCCGGTTTTTCTGTACCTGTGACCAAATCAACGATCAAAGTCCGAGCAAACTTTGTGATCCGTTCCAGGCCGTCGTAATCCAACTTATCTGCGGAATCCGTTGGTCGGTGATAATCGTCGTGCCCGCCAGTGAAGAAGTTCAAGACCGGAACATTCTTCGGATAAAAGGCGGTAACGTCCGTGGGCAAATAAGGATCGTCCTGAAGCGAAAGATTAAACCCGGCAGCGACGTTCCGCTTTTCAATCATCCGACGCCAGGTTGTCGACGACCCGATCCCTTGCAGACTTAGTTTGTTATCACGAAGCCTGCCGACCATGTCGAAGTTCACGTAAGCAACAATCTTCGATAACGGAACCGGCGGGTGTTCGACAAAGAAAGACGACCCGATCAAACCAATCTCTTCCCCGGACCACAACGCGAAGATGATTCCGCGTCGGAATTCTTTCGGATGGGCTTTTTGTTCTGCCGCGAGGGAATCCGCCAGCTCAAGCACGGCAGCGGTCCCTGATGCATTGTCATCAGCACCGGGATGAACTTTCCCTTCTTCGCCTTTCCGCAGCATCGCGCCGGTTTCGCCGAGCCCGAGATGATCGTAATGCGCGCCGACGACGATATACTCGGCCTGATCCGCCGGGCCTGATGGTGGAATCATGGCCACGACGTTGCGATCTTCTTTCTTGATGTGCTCAACCGCTGTCGAAAGGTGAATCTTCGAATTCGGAATCGAAAATCCGGTTTCTGCGTGCGGATTTTCGGTATCCAGCGCGGATTGGAGCGACTTCAAATCTTTTCCCGATCCTTCGAGAAGCGCATCTGCGACGTTGCCGGTTATGCTCGCTGCCACAATTCCGGAATTCGCCATGCTATTGTCGAATGAGGCGCTGACCAGTTCTCCTGCGTTGGGAGAGTTTGGTCCGGTAACGAACAAGACCGCTTTGGCTCCGTGCTCGCGGGCCAGCATTGCTTTATAACGCAGACCAGCATAGCGATTCAGTTCCTGTCGACGTTTCGAATCGACTTGCTCGGGGACATAACGCAATACCAGCGCAATTTTGCCTTTCAGATCGACCCCGGAATAGGAATCGTAACCTTCGGATCCCTTCCCCGGCACAGCTAACCCGTAACCAACGAAAACGACTTCGGCGTCGATACTTTGGCTTTCGGTAAACGAGAGTGGCGCAAAATCCTTGTCGATCTGAAACGGGACAGTTTCCTCTTTTCCGGTCCGATGCAGAACCAGTTCGTTCCGGTCCGGCAACACCTTGATCCCGGAATTGAACTGAAGTTTTTGGAAGAAAGTCTTGTCGTCTCCAGCTGGTTTCAGTTGAGCCTTTTCAAAACGCGTTGCAATCTGCTCCGATGCCTGTTTTGCGCCGGCGCTCCCAGTCATTCGTCCCTGTTGTTCTTCTGCGGCTAGAAAATTAACCTCAGCCCGCAGGTCAGCCGCCGTAATTTCCGCCGCACTGGTATTTGACGACGCTGCCGAGGAAGGAGTGGCGCTGGATTCATTCGCAGGTGCAGCGGACGCTGAGGAACTACCCGCGCGTGGCGATTCAGCGATCGCTTTCATCGCCGCTTCGTGGTTCCAGTTCGTCAGGAAAAGTTGAGACTTTCCATCGGCAGCTCGAGTCGCTGTCCAGCAAAGCTGTTTGCCGTCCGGAGAAAAAGTCGGCAACCCATCGAAGCCCTCAGTGAAGGTGACCCGGACCGGCTCGTGTTCGCCAGCGGCGTCAACCAGATACAGTTCGAAATTGGAAAACCCGAGCTTATTTGAAGTAAATATGATGTACTGACCTGTCGGATGAAAGAACGGCGCCCATGACATCGATTTGAAGTTCGTGATCTGACGCACATCCGAGCCGTCGATCTTCATCGTATAGATGTCCGCAATCGCGCCGGTCTTATCGAAACGTCGCCAAATGATTCGTTTGCCATCCGGAGAAAAGAACGGGCCGCCATCGTAGCCTGGAGTCGATGTCAGCCGGCGTTGATTCGATCCGTCCGCGTCCATAATATAGATATCACCAAGTACCAAGGATCAGTTTCGTAACGCTTGCGGTCCTCGGCGGAGAGTTTGTCGAGCGGGAACGCCGCTCGGAGCGAGCAGAAAACAATCTTGCTTCCATCCGGAGAATAACTCCCCTCGGCATCATATCCCTCAGTTGTAGTTAGGCGCCGGAGATTCGAGCCGTCCCGATTTGCGCTGAAAATGTCCATCGCTTCGTCGTAATCCCATGAATAACGGCGCTCTTTCCCGGTCGCCCGAAAATCGAGTTCTGCTTTTTGTTTTTCTCGCGCCTTCGGGTCAAGATGGGTGGACGCAAATAACACCTCATCTTTTCCAGGCCGAAAGAACGAGCACGTTGTTTTTCCGATGCCTGGTGAAACGCGATGAGTGTCACCCGTAACCAGGTCAAGAAGGTAAATTTGGTAGAACGGGTTTTCCGGTTCGCGTTCGCTTTGAAAAATCAGTGCCTTGCCGTCCGGTGAGAAATAAGCCTCCCCGCTGCGTCTCCCTTCGAACGTCAACTGCCGGGTATTGGAAAGAAATCGCGATTCGTCCTTGGTTTCTTGCGCAACCGCATTCGTCCAAATCAGACACGCTGATAGGAGCGCTGGGAACGATTTCGTAAAAGGAATTTTCATGGAACAAATGCAGGTGGACCTGTCATTTACGCCCGCGGGCGCCCAGTGCAAGTAGGTAGCGCTTGTGGCCCGGATATGAAACAATCAAAATCGTTAAATGCCGGAGAGCACCGTTCTCGAAAATGCCAGGTCGATGGCGAGTTTGGGCATATTTTCGTTCCGTTTTTTCGCCACGGATGAACACGGACATAAGATCAAAGCGGCGGAGTTGTGGATAATAGAATCCGTGTTTAATCCGTGTCCATCCCTGGCTTCTTTCAATATCGAATAGATCCCTCAGGATGACGGCGCTTTATTTCTAACATACGCTTGTCTTTCGAGATCGAAATTGAGACAATCAGAATCCCCGCTGTCAGATCGATTCGCGATCTGGCGGTAACAATAAAAAGTAAACCAACGACAACGACGAAAGGATACGATTTATGGCTGACGAAAAATCAGGCAAGAAACCCGATAAAGAGGGCGGCACCGGTGCCGAAAAAGAGGGTAGCGAAGAGGCGGGCGGCCGGTCCCGGCGTTTGCTTTACACCTGCTGGCACGACGGGGCTGGCAACTACGTTCACTCGAATTGGTCGTGGTTTACGTGTTGGCGCTGTGGCGCGCTCAACTATATGTAAGCTCCAACGCGCGGCTATTTTACGGACGAGCAGGGTCTTCGGGCCCTGCTCTTTCTTTTTCATGAGATCACAGGGCCAGACAGGATGCACATGGCCCTTGGTCCTATAAATTCTTCCTGCGAATTCGCAAAATTGCCGTAAGTTCCTAAATGAAAGCGAACGAAATCGTGGTCGAACGGCCGACGACCAATTCGAAGATTTTTGCGCACACTCGCTGGGACGTGATTCCGGTCCTGGCCGCTATTTTGCACTGCGTCTATTTCTTCGGGATGTTCTATCTGTTCCCGCGAGTTCCGCTCTGGGTCATGCTCATTCTCGGATTCATCTATTCGGTGAGCATTTCGTGGAACATCAATGGCATCTCACATAATTTCATTCACAACCCGTACTTCCGGTCATCACTGCTCAATCGGTTGTTTAGCTTCCTGGAATCGCTCACGGTTGGGTTTAGCCAGATCTTTTATGAGTGCATCCATATGCAACATCATAAAGGAAACGCCGATCGGCCGGATGAAGAGGGGCAGACCGTCGATTGGATTTCAATTTACAAACATGGCCACGAAGGCGAAGCCGGAACATCCGCTCACCTACACCTTCCTCAGTTTCTTCCGGGAAGATCCAAAAACGGTTTTCAAGGAATTGAAGCGGCAGAATCCGCGCGAAGCGTATCTTGGGAGTGGCGGAGCTTGCGCTTTTTGTCGGAACGTTCGTTACGCTGGGGATTTTGAATTGGCACTACATCTGTTTCCTGATTCCGTTCTATTACTTTGGGCACAGTCTCTCTTACCTGAATGGGTACTACCGGCATTACGGCGGAAATCCGGACGAACCGATCGCGTGGGGAGTAAGCAGTTACGACAAGTTGTACAACTGGACTTGGTTCTACAACGGTTATCATGCTGAACATCATTTCAGACCCAAAGTGCATTGGACCAAGATGCAGGCTTTCCGGGATATGATCGTCGAACAGCAACGCGCTGCCGGCGTTCGCGTGATTAAACCGCCGCATGCGCTTGGTTTTCTCGATCACGATCTGCCTCCGCAAAAAAAGCGAGAAGACACGCACGTCTCTGAATCGGTCGCGTCGTGATCGATGAACGACTTGGCAACCCGACACCGATAGAGCGGCTAGTCCGCCCATTTCAGGAGATTGCCGAGCTCAAGGCTTCCAGCGGGATCCTTCTGATCGCTTGCACGGTTGTCGCCTTGTTTTGGGCGAATTCACCGTGGGCGCGCGGGTTATTTTCATCTCTGGCACTCGGAGATCACGCTCGGTTTTGGCGGTTCGACCTTTACCGAATCGCTCCACTTTTGGATTAACGATGGACTGATGGTGTTGTTTTTCCTGGTTGTCGGCCTGGAAATAAAACGAGAGTTATTGGTCGGCGAACTGACTTCGTTCGGGAAGGCAGCTCTTCCGATTGCGGCCGCGCTCGGCGGAATGGTCGTTCCGGCGGCGATTTATTTTTTGTTCAACCGGGATGGACCGGGCGCAGCGGGGTGGGGCATTCCCGATGGCGACGGATATAGCTTTCGCGCTTGGGGTCCTGGCGTTGTTAGGTAGTCGTGTCCCACCCGCCCTCAAGATTTTCCTGACTGCATTAGCGATTGCCGATGACATCGGTGCCGTGTTGGTTATTGCCTTTTTTTACACGGATGCCATCTCATGGGTTCGCCTGGGCGTGGCGGGTGTGTTTTTTCTGGTGCTCCTCGTCCTCAATCGCGCCGGTGCCCGGCAACCGATGACTTATGTTTTGCTTGGTCTTGGTCTTTGGATTTCTTTTCTTCATTCCGGGATTCATCCAACTGTCGCCGGTGTTTTGCTGGCGGTAACCATTCCGGCGCGACGCCCGCTCCATGACCAGGCCTTTCTCGCACGAAGCGATCGGATTCTGAGCGAATTCCAGTCAGCCGAAAAAGATACCGATCAGGTCAACGCGGACGTAAACAAGAGCGAAGCCTTGCGGATGTTGGCGAATGACTGTGCTCAGGCCCAACCCCTCATGCTGCGATTCGAATATACGATTGCTCCGTGGATCAAGTATCTGGTCATGCCGTTGTTTGCTTTGTCCAATGCGGGTGTTGCTTTGGGGACCGGAGTGGCGCGCGAGCTTATTCATCCCGTCGGGCTTGGAATCATTTTCGGTTTAACGATAGGTAAACCAATCGCAATCTTTTGTTTCTCCTGGCTGGCAACGGCGCTCGGGTTTGCCAAGTTACCGGACCAAGTGAATTGGCGACAGATCTTGGGGGTTGGGTTGCTTGGTGGAATCGGATTTACCATGTCACTGTTCATGGCTGACCTTGCCTTTGATCAACCGCCTATCTTGGAGACAGCGAAGGTTGGAATTCTGGCTGCGTCGTTTATGGCTGCGGTTGGAGGGGTGGCGATCTTGTTTCGAAGGAGCGAGTAGCGAGCGGCCGGCTCGTTTCGCCTGGGTTTGCGTTATGCGAACGGCTTCTTGCTTTCACGCGCAAAGCGGCGGAGCACCGCCGCACTCCACAACGCAAGCGAATCTTGGGGTCTGATAGATCGGCTACGTCTTGGAGTGCGGCGGTGCTCCGCCGCTATTAAACCGAGTGTCTTGCAGTCCGGAGCCAATTAGCCGTTTAGCATGTAGGTCTAAAGTCCCATAGCCCAATTACCTCTAGAGGCAGAAACTCGAGTCAACCATGAGCAGGCGATCTCTTCTACTTTACCTTGCTGTCACGACTCTCGTTTCGTTCGCGACAGATCCAATTTCGGCAGGGACAATTCCCGCCGGTACCAGCCTAGTTGTCCGGACATTGCAGGCTGTTTCCTCACAGGATAACCCCGGGACCATCGTTCCGCTCCAACTCCAAAACAATGTGACCGTGGACGGGAAAGTGGTCCTACACGCCGGTACTCAGATGACTGGCAAGATTATCACTTCGAGACGAACCGTCAGCAGCACGCAAAAACTAACGATGGATATTACCCAGGCCGCCGTCGGTGGACGCGCCGTTCCAATTAAAACAACCGGCGCCGTTGAATTGGATGCGACTGGTGTAACTACACGAAATAGTTCGAAGGTCTCGCGCGCGAGCTATTCCGTTTCAGTAGGTCGACAAGTGGTGTTTCACCTCGCTCATCCGGTTAAACTGTAGGTTCGTTTCGTTGTGCCCTGAGGTATAGACGATTGAATGGACTGGATTAACTGGATTAACCGGATTTGGAGAAACAATCCTGTATAATCCTGTAAATCCTGTCTCAGAGCCACTTCGCTTCGAAATACAAACCTGCTTGATCTTCGCCCCAAACGCCTGATTAACCTATCATGATGAAGACCCTCTTAACGCTAATCGTTTCGCTTTCGCTTATGAGTCTCGTTCGGGCGCAGGAACTAGCGAACTCGCCCACTCCCGATCAACCCGGGAACGTTGACGGATTCGAGGACTTGCCACTCCTGAAAGCAAGCGAAATTCTCCGAGACGTTTATTTGAATGGCCCGCATCATCAAGTTCGGGAAGATGTTCCCACTTACTCGGGAGCCGATCGATACATGATCGATTCCCATTTCGGCCTCTTTGAGGCTGACGGAAACGAAATGCTCGTTCGGCGTGTGCACGAGATCAATGCAATTGCCAAGTTGAAAGACGTTTCCCGAACGGATCAATACAAGGACGCACTGGTGCAGGCAGCTCAAAGTCCGTTGAATGCAGCCAAACACATCATCAAGGACCCGGTAGGCACGATTAAGAATGCTCCCAAAGGCATCATGAAATTCATGAATCGCGCTGGTGAATCAATCAAGAGCATCGGCCAGAAAGACGGTTCCGACGATGGAGGGGCAAGTAAGGCGAAAGAGATCATCGGTTTTTCGGACGCGAAAAGAAAGGAAGCGCTAGATCTAGGAGTCGATCCGTACAGCAGTAACACCGTTCTTCAGGAGCAACTGGATGAAATCTCATGGGCGGCCTATGCCGGCAAAGCCACCTTTTCCATTGCCACTATGCCTATCGGAGGGGCGGCCGGGATTGCCTTGACCACCACGAATGTTTCCGGAGCGCTCGAGAATGTTTTGCGCGAAAAATCGCCCAACGATCTCAAGATCATGAATCGAAAAGCGCTCATCGCGATGGGTGCATCCGAAAAGGAAGCCAATCAGTTACTCGATAACGATGCCTTTTCGCCAAGCGCTCAAACAGCTTTTGTTCTGAATCTGAAGACACTCGATGGCGTCGAAAACAGACGGGCGTTTATCAGGCTCGCGGGACAAACCAGCTCAAGTGAGCCGGACGCGATTTTCTGTGTTCAGACTGCTGGTTTGATGAGCAAACTGCACCAGGGCGAAATGCCGCTCGCGAAGATTGCGTTAAACGAAAATTTCCCGATTTGCGTCGGCAAAGACGGAACAGTGGTCGTGGCTTTGCAATGGGATTACGCGGCCTGGACGCCATTAGCGAAACGGTTTGCGGATGATTTACAACGACAGAACGGCGGGAAGGGGAAGTATCTTGTTGCGATTAGCGGGGTCGTCTCACCGACGCTGCGGCAGCAGCTTGAATCACGAGGATTCAAGGTGGAAGACAGGTTATCCCCTGGGCCGTTAAAATAACAGGATAGCCACGCTTATAGGGTCTCACACAAAGGAACACAAAGGGGACACTAAGGAAGCGAGTGGATGGCAAGGATTTTCAATCGCCCTACCAAAAAGTGAGGCGATATGGTCGCCTACCAGTTTGGTCTTATATCACCATGACGAGTTAGGTTTATTCCCGAAATCCGAACTCTCTTTGTGTTCCTTTGTGACCTTTGTGTGAGGCAGTAGGGGCGTTGGGCCATCACGGTACTGCTTGCGCCTGCGGGAAAAGCCATTTGTCATCCCGGCTTTCTGTTCGAGGGCGATAAACGCGGACTGTGTAAGTCCAGTGCGGCATGATCGACAGGCAATTCGGGATTCTGCCATCGCATCCGCCAAACTGCACAACGATTGATCCGTCCTTGCCTGGCTGTGCAGTTGCATTGCAGAGCGAGCTGTTGTTTTCCTCACGCGACGGGGAACGTTCCTGGGCATTGAAGATTCCGATCGACCAGAAAAGATCGGGTGGCACATCTTTCAAGATGAGTTTGTGAATCGCGACGCCGTCATTTCGGCCGGGTGTAATGTTGCGATAGGTCGCGTCGGTGACCGGACTGCTTCCCCATGCCAGCGCGGTACCAATGAGATGGCGAACTGGATCGACCTGTTCCTTTTGACCGAAGGCTTTTTTAAAATCCGATATGCTCGACCCGAGCATGATGAGCGCGTCACGCATTCGTTTTTGACTAACCTGATCCCAGTTTGGGATGTCAAACTTGCCAGGTCCTGGTTGATCAACCTTTATCGCATCTTGAAGTGCAATGCCTTGCTTGACCTCATTTGCATCCGCCGGATCAACCACAATTCGAATAACTGCAGCTGAATAACGAGTTCCGACTATTGCCTGGTCGAGAGTGTAGGAACCCGGTCCATAGAAGAGCATCGGCACGTAGTGGTCTTCATTCACTATCTGCATCGACATGAAATGCTTTCGGTCGTCCGGAAGCGTGATAGTTGCCGGCCCAGCCTCGAGATCGAATACCGCCGCTGAATAAAGCGTATCACGGTTTTGGTTTGTTAACGTCTGGTTATCGATTGAGGAGGGCTTGCGACGATGACCAAATTTCCCAAGAGAACTATCCTTGAGCATGTTACCCAGATACATGTCCGACTCGGCCCGAACAAAACTGTCCACTGTAACAGGGACAACGTTTTTCTCCTGAGATTGCGCGAAGACAAAGTTCGGGATGGCGAACGTTGCGACCGTAAAGGGAATCAGCAGGGTGCCTCTCAAGCTCCTCTTCTCCCTTCGTCCTCGACCACTGGTCACAATCGAGTCAGATCGTCGCCTTATCAGTGCCGCTCTTGATCAGCCGTTCGATTGGTACTTCAAGCCAATCAGCCGCGTCCTCGCGACTCTGAAAGACCTGAACATGAATTGGTGAACCTTGTGTCAACAGGGCATGCAACCTCCCGTAGTGAATAAGCGCGGAATCGGTCGCGAGAATGGCCGACTTCACTGGCGGCTTGCCAGCATAAGTCAGGCGTCGAAAAAGTGAGATGCGAATGATGAACTGGAAATTGAGTTCCACTTCATCGGCTCCAAGCGTGTCGGCGAATCGGTTGAAAGGAGCTTGCGAAGCCGTTTCAAGTTCGCCGATCAGACCGACGACCTTGTCAATCGCCGCTTCATCTATTAAACCGACAGGCCGATAAACGAACAGTCGAACGTCTTCGTGAAACTGGATTTCAGGCGGAAAATTCATGTAATCCTCTCCATCTTATCATAGCCTACCTGGCGAGTCTGGAAAAACCCTTGCCTCTTGCCCCGCCCGCACGGCCGCTGTTCCCAAGCTTTGCATTCAATCATCTGCTATTGAGAGCGCAATGCCAATTGCCCTTTTCCAGCGAAGTTGATTGATTCGCCTAAGATTCGCAACGCTTCGTCCGGGGCATGGAACCCGGAAGAATTTTCCGCCTCAATAAAATCAAGGTAGAATTGTGCTTTACGCTGGAAATCCTGTGCGGTTGCGACTTGTTGCTCCGGCGCGTTGGCGGAGCGTGCCTTCTTCAGATCTGCGATAATTCACCAATGCCAGCTCGCGAAACTTTCGGAATCCGGTGGAGCATCAGCGATGGGCAACCCATCATTTACGGGGCGGACGCGCCAAGGAAATGAGTCGCCAGATAATCATGCAGATCAATGAACCGACGAACGCGGAAATAAGGTCCTCAGCGCTGATCTTTATTTCGCCAATACCAAGATCGATCTGAAACAGCCAGAACAACACTCCGCCTACGACTGCCCCCATCATTCCGACACCGATATTGGACCAGAACCCGAATCCTTGTTTCCTAAAGGTCATCAACCG
This sequence comes from uncultured Verrucomicrobiae bacterium, assembly GCA_963751725.1. Lineage (GTDB taxonomy): Bacteria > Verrucomicrobiota > Verrucomicrobiia > Chthoniobacterales > UBA10450 > AV80. The sequence continues at coordinate 131,698 of CAVVVQ010000027.1, read as the reverse complement.
ACCGGCCAATGTTCCAGCCAGTGTTCCGATAATCAGCCAGACAATAATGTTGCTAATCGACATAACGAATTCCTTTCATGTTGGCGTTAGATCGCCAAGTCTTATTTGAGGGTATTCTAAAACAAAGGTAACAGAGAAGTAGAAATCTTATCCGATGTCGATAGGGGGCGGATCGGCATCCGCCCCTCCTTGTTATTGGCTTCCGGGCTTCCTACCCCTGCACTTACACTTCGGCGGTGACGTTGCTGCAGCGCCATCCGCAAAGCGAGGCAAGGCCCGTAAGTGCAAGTTAAAGTTAAAGTGCAGGTGCAAGTGATGTGACTCTATCACTCACCGATGCGCAGGTTCTCTTCGGAAATATCCAGCCACTTTGCCGCCTCTGGAATGGTCTCGAACATTGCACATTGTAAGGGCGAATGGTCGGTCATCAGGATGTGCACATTGACAAGGTGCGCTGCTTCCTCGGTCGTAACATAAAAGGCCGATCTTACCGGCGGATATTTCATGTAACTCAGGCGGCGATGGAGGGAGACGCGCATGACATAATCGAAATCCAGTTTGATCGAGGCCAGTTTCGATAGGTCGGTGTATCGGTTGAAAGGCGTCTCCATTTTCGCTTCCTCGTTTTCGAGGAACTCAATAATTTGGTCGACCACCTTCGGACTTAGCACTCCGCGGGGCCTGAAAACAAACAGCCGCAGGTCATGGTGAAAGAGTGCGTCCGGCGGAAGTTTCATCTTCATGATGGGACAGCTACAGGAAATCCGGCTAGCGGGCAAATACGAACGGTGATGTTGGGTGTTTGGTGATTGGTAGATTGGTGATTGTGATTGGTGCTCTTTCATTGCTCTTGGTATTGGTGGAGTGAGGATTCGGGGCTTGGCGATTGTTTGATGGCGCAATTGAGGGTTCGACGAGACGACGTGTGGCATTGCGCATTCTGCGAGAGCACGAGCAATGAAAGAGCAGGAGTAAGCGAAGAGTGCCAGGAGCGTAGTGATTCCGCAATCCGCAAGTCCGCACTCAGCTTTCCGCAATCCGCGATTCTTATTGAACCGGAGCCATCAATCGCGCAATGCGCGAAGACAGCCGGAACCACCATCCGCGTGACCTAAGCTCGGCTGTGGTGATCAGGCGGGCCTCAGCGAAATCATCCTCCAGCATCTTTTGAACGCGGCCAGCGAAGTCTTCATCGACGATCGCAGCGGTGATCTCAAAGTTCAGACGAAACGAGCGATTATCAAAGTTGGCCGTTCCGATGGTGGCAAACTTGTCGTCGATAAGCATGACTTTTTGATGCATGAAACCGTCCCGATGTTTGAACATGCGGATACCGACCGCTTCGAGTTCGGCAACGTAGGACCAGATGGAGAGCTGAACGAGTTTGTTATCCGATTTGTTGGGAATGAGGATCCGGACATCAACTCCGCGGAGCGCGGCAAGTTGCAAAGCACTGATGAACTGTTCGTCCGGAACGAAATAGGGACTAGCGATCCAGAGCCGTTCTCTTGCCATGTTGATCGCGTGCAGAAAAAATAGAGTGCAGGTTTCGAGGTCATCTGCCGGTCCGGACGGAACGCAAAGGGCGATGCATTGGCCGCCGCTTTCGGCAGGTTCCATTTCCCAGCGGAGAGGGAGAACTTCATGCGTGGCCCAGTGCCAGTCTTCAAGAAACGTTATCTGCGCGCCGGCTACCGAAGGACCGGTTAATTTCACGTGAGTATCCCGCCATGCGCCAAAGTTCGGATCTCGCCCGATATATTCATCGCCAACGTTTAAGCCGCCGATCCAGGCGGAATGCCCGTCTACCACGACAATTTTGCGATGGTTCCGAAAGTTCAGTTGCCAACGATTTGATGGACCTTGTCGGGTATTGAATGGATGAATCGCCACACCGGCTCCGGCCAGTTCCTCGCTATAACTTTTTGAGAGATCATTACTCCCAACCTCGTCGTAGAGGACGCGAACCGCGACGCCCTCACGTGCCTTTGCGATAAGGCGTTTCTGTAATTCGCGTCCAAGCGCATCGTCGCGCAGAATATAGAATTGAACCAGAACATATTCCCGCGCGTCGTCGATTCCGGCGAAGATCGAGCGAAAAGTGGCTTCGCCGTCGATCAGGAGCTCGGCGTCATTGTGAGTGGTGAACGGTAAACTAACGAGACGTTCGACCAGGAAAGCGCGATCGCGTTGCGGAGCGGCGAGCAAACCGCGTTCGAGTAATTGAGCGGCGCATTTCTTGGCCACGGGATCTGTTTTGAAGAAGGTGTTGCGACGTCTAACGGTGTATCCGTGGAACTTGTTTCGACCAAACACCAGATAGGCCGGGAGGCTCAAATATGGAAAGGTGATGAGTGCTACCGCCCACGCGATTGCTCCTTGCGATGTCCGCACTCCCATCACCGCGTTAAGCGCGGCAATTACCCCGGCAAGGTGAATGAGTCCGATTAGGACCGCCCAACTCATGCTGTGACTAATCAGGGAGAGGATTGAGCGGCGCAAGCTCGTCCTAATCCTCGATCTGCGCTCGTGTTCGTCCTGGTGCTCGTGTTCGTCCTCGTCCTCGGTCTCGTCGTCGTCCTCGATCTGCGCAGCGTTGGGGCCGAAAGCATGGAAAACGGAGAGACTCGGATCGAACGGCTATGCCCGGCGACATTCATCGTTCTTTGTGCAGCTTTGTTTCGAAGGACGAGAACGAGGACGAGGACGATTAAGAAAGATCAGTTGAATCGGGATCCTCGCGGACTGAAGATGGCACATCGAAGCGATCAACTAGCTTTGTCAGCATTCGAACAATCCGCAGTAACATCGCTTTCCCGTCAACAACGCGCTCTCGTCGTGTGAGCTTCTTTGCCACTAACGCATCGAGGCAACCTGCGCATTCTACGGCTGAACCGCGTGCGTCATCGAAGAACCTTGCTCGTTGCTTTCCCTGGCGTTTACCGTTTCCCTCTGCGGTATTTAACAACGCCGACAGGCTGGACCGATCCAGTTGATCGCAAACTTCGCGGTGAAAATCGCCCCTTGCCTTTCGAACTTCGATTAGAAGTTCGGTAACCCATTTTAGGAACGCGAGCTCGATTTGATAGACATCCAGCTTCTCGTGATCAAACTGGGGTTCCTCGCTCATGTCCTCGTTGTCGTCCTCGTCCTCGTTCTCGTCCTCGATCTGCGCGGGGTTGACCCCGAAAGCATGGAAAACGAAGAGAAACGGATTGGACGGGTGTGCCCGACGACGTTCATCGTTCTTTGTGCAGCTTTGTTTCGAAGGACGAGGACGAGAACGAGGCGTGGCCAGCCCAAGTCTTGCCTACCAAAAAACTACGCGGCGTGTTTTCGCAAACGAAACGCTAGAACAATTCCGAGCACGCCTCCGAGAATTGCGTAGAACCCGATCAACCAAATGAGTGAAAGTGCGGTGGCCCGTGGCCAGACGAAGATGCAAAGTCCGAAGAGGATCGAAATTATTCCGCTGAGGATGAGCGCCCATTCGTTGTCGATTTCCTTGCGCAACTGAATCGCACCCGCGACTTCGAAGACCCCGTGCATGACTGCCCAGCCACCTATTATATAGAGCAACACTAGGGCAGTGACTCCGGGCATGAGGAAAGTCGCTCCGGCAGCGAGCAGCGCGATTATCCCAGCCAACGCCAGCCACCAGCGCGGCGCGGCCGTTCCACCGCGAATGGCAGAGATGATTTCACAGACCCCGGTTATGGCGACAAATGAGCCGTAAACCAGGATAAGCGTGAGAAGAGTTATTCCCGGCCAGGCGAAGGCAAACAAACCGAAGAGAACGCCAAAGATCCCACGCAAAAGCAGGACCCACCAGTTTTGAGCAAGTGATCTGAGTAAGGTTGTTTGCATTGGTCAGCAGCTTAGCGGGGCGGACCTTCTTTGCTGGCGTAGTACGCTTGCGCCTCTGCCTTTGTCACAAATCCATCATGGTTTGTGTCCGCTTCCTCAAACTCCTTCTTGAAGACTCCGTGCCCTTGGCCCCAAGCCTGCGCTTCCTCGAGAGAGACAGAGCCGTCTTTGTTCGTGTCTGCCGCGTCGAACTTGGCTTTGCTCCGACCCGAACCCGGAACGTTCCATTCACTCCAGGTGAGTTTGCCGTCCTTATTCAGGTCGCGGCTGTCGAAGATATTAGTCACGAAATAATTGCTCGACTCGGTTGGGCTCAACTTTCCGTCGTGATTCGTGTCTGCCTGTGCGAAACGGTCTTGCGCAGGAGCAGTGGTGGTGCTGGTCGTTGTGCATGAGGCGAATGCCATCGCGGCGACTGGAATGGCAATTAGCATTAAAGGTTTTTTCATATTTGTCTTTTCGTTGAGGTGAATTTCTCCGTTAAGCTGTCGGTATTACCATCCGGGAACCAATAAGTCAGCAAATAATCGAGTGATCAGACTTCGCTTCCTATTGCTTGTCGGCTGCCTTTTTCCGCTCTTGCTTTATTGAGTCCAGCGTTTCGTCCGCGATCATTCTTAAATTATTGCTCGCCTGAGGACCGCAGTTGGCAATGGGCTCTCAGCTAATTATCAACCTTCTTCAGCGGCGGCGCTTTCCACTTTCCGTTCAACGCTTCCGCTTTGGGCCAGTACAAGCGCATCGCGCAGGTAAAAGGACCGCTGGGCGCGGGGAGCCAGTTCGACTCCTTGTCGGCTCCGGGCGAGTCATGCTGTACATAGATAGTTAGGCCACCGTCGGTGTCACGTTTCAGACCTTGTAGCATGGGGGAGTTAATCAGGTACCGATTGAGCGGGTTCGCATAGAGCAGACTCGCCGGCATCTCGTACAGAGTAAGTGACCAGAACGCATTGACTGGCGGTAATTGTCCGGAGCCGAAATGTAATGAGTAACGTTTACTTCCGTCGAGCTTCTGGCCATCCGCATCCACCCCGTACATTGGATACATAGCTTCATCTTTGGAGTTGCCGAAGATGCCGAGGACGGCGGCAGCCATCCGATAGAGATAGTTGCCCTTCAAGTACTGTCGGGTGCCAAATAGATCGCCTGAGGTTACTTTCCCTTTGTCGACCTGTGTATCCCGAAACTCCGCAAACGTTTTCCACGCGTCACCAATCCCAGCCTCAACTGCCTGCCGGACGTCGACAGATAATTTTTCGGGATCAAACGAAAGGCCGCCACCGATTCCCAGTTTAGCAAACCGTGCCAGGGTCTCCTTTTCGCTTGGATTAGGTGGACAATTGCTGAGAACGAAATTCAGGATCTGAAAAAACTTAGGTGAGCTACGCTGTTCTTCAGGGGTAAGGGGCTTGATAAAATCAAGCGCGGGTGCCGCAGCGGGGGCTGGCTTACCGAGAAAAGTCGAGAGTGCTTGAACTTTGTAGCCGGCCTGGATTTTTTTGACGTTCTCAATATCGCCTGGGTTAAAGAGTTGTGTGCGGTAGGCGGCGAGGGCCAGATTGGTTTCGCAACGAATCACGTCCTTGACGCCGGCGGGTTTGTCTCCCTTCCATGTTGGTCCGGCCAAGAGAAAGTTGCCGCCTTCATTGCCGCTGGTCCGGCTGCCCAAGTAGGCAAAATTAAAGGTATAAGCGTCGATAAACTGAACAGAAAAATAACGTTCTTTCTCGATCGCCGGCAGAGTAAGGACAACTGGTTCCGTCCGTAGGTCGGCGCCAAGCATGGAATAAGGGGTATCGGAATTCGGGGTCTGGACCGCTTTGTCCTCGGGAGTAAAAACGCGGGCCGTGTTGTGAATCTCATTCCAACCGCCTTTGTACTCGGGATTGTTTGTGTCGACGAAATAGGCGTATTGGATGCGGTAGCTGTCTACCATCGGGAAACCATAGATGTAGGCCTCCTTGGCGATAGCGCGCGCTTCCGCCGGGGCAAGCGTAGTGTCAGCAGAGGACGGAAACGGAAATGAGCCTAACAGTAGGCTGACCGGCACCAGTCTTAGTATTATTTTCTTAATCATTTAGTTCCTAAACTTCTTTGGTTCTCCAACGACTAATCCAGGACCGATCTGTCGTCTCGCCAACATCAAGTTGGCCGACGCGTGATTTACGGTCGTAGGCCTACGCACGTTCGGCGTCATTATGATGCACAATCAGGCAGAAACGCCTGCCTGATCCTGCTGCAGTCCGCTGCAGTATTTGTCTTCTCGTCCTTCGTGCTCGTCCCCGAAAGCAATCGAGGACGAGAACGAGGACGATCTGAACCTGGATTAATACCAAATGCCGCGAGGACCCCAGGCGCCGTACCAACCATAGGCTGCGTCCCGATTCATTTCCGCAGCCATGTAGTAATTCTGAGCGATCTGCTGTTGAACGGCGAGATTGTGATATTGTTGATACTCAGCTTCGCGACCGACATAGGCGATACCGTGGGCTGCGTCTTTATAAACGTAATAGACGCCTTTCCCTTTGATCGTTGCGCGCATCACCTGTTGATCAGGTAATGCTGCATAGATCTCTTTCTGCTTTGCGGTTGCCGGCGTGCGAACTTTGAAGCCAGCGGCGGTCAGAAGTGAGACGTTGTTTGTGTGTTCCGAGGTGGTCGCGCATCCGCCGAGTAAAGCGGTACACAATGTGAGAAGTAGGGCGATGGTTAGGTTTGTAGTTTTTTTGGTGGTCATAATGATGTGAGGTTGAGGTTGGCTGTCTTCGATTAAATCAGTGTTTTTCGTTAGTTGAATCGGGTTGCGGATTAGCAGTCTTGGATTTAACGCAACGAAAGCCAAGATGATTCGTGCCGGTATTCACTTCGCCTTTGCCGCGGGTCCCGACGATGTATCGGGAGCAATAATGTTCATTGCATAAAAATGACCCGCCTCGGTGGACGCGTTTAGGTTCGTTAGGTTCCGCCGGATCGAGCGAACTAGCAGGCCCTTGTGGGTTGCGCGTTATCTCGCCGGACCTCGGCCAGCTCGGCATAATAATCAGCCCGATACCAGTCGCTGCACCATTGCCAGACGTTCCCCGACATGTCGTACAGGCCATACCCGTTCGGCGGAAACTGCGCCACCGGCGCAAGACCAGTGAAACCGTCGTCCCCGCCATCTTTCACCGGAAATTTTCCCTGCCATGTATTGGCCATCCATTTCCCTTTGGGGCGCAACTCGTCGCCCCAGGCGTAGGTTTTTCCGACAAGTCCTCCGCGCTCGGCGAATTCGAATTCCGCTTCGGTTGGCAAACGTTTCCCCGCCCATTTGGCGAACGCTTCCGCATCCGGGTAAGCGATATGGACGACCGGATATTTTTCTTTCCCTTTGATGTCGCTCTCAGGGCCGAGTGGATGTTTCCAGTTCGCGCCTTTGACGTAGGTCCACCACTGGAAATGATTGTTAAGCGGAACTTCGTGATCGGTAGGCACAAAGACCACCGAACCGGCGACCAGGTTTTCTTCTGGCGCGGTTGGGAATTCCTCTTTGGTTGGAGCTTTTTCAGCGATGGTTATGTAACCGGTCGCAGAAACGAATTTGGCAAACTGCTCATTGGTGACGGTGGTTTTGTCTATCCAGAAACCATCCAGTGCGACGCGATGGATCGGTTCTGCGTCGTTGGACGACATGGGCATTTCGGCTTCGCCATGTCCGTTAATTTTCGCGCCCATGGCGAACTCGCCATCGGGAATCCAGACCATCCCGTCCGGGGCAGAGCCCTTGCCAGCTTTCGCGATCACGATCACGACGCAGGCGGCGAGTGCGATTAAGAATGCAACTATTCCCCAACGCATGATGGTAAGATTAAAGGGCTAAAGCGTTAAAGCGTTCAGGCGTCCAACACTCTACCCCCGAATCACTCCATTTCTATCGCTTCATCTGCTTTCGCCCACGGATCTAGTTCCAAAGTCTCCCGTGATACATCGAGCCACATCGCAGCGGCAGAAAACGTCTCAAATAATTTCACCTGCAACGGCGAAAAATCCGTCAACAACGCGTGGATCTTGGCTACGTGCGCTGCCGCCGGGCTGGTAACCAAAATCGCGGATTTCACCGGATCCCGTTGCTCATAGAAAAGTCGCCGGTGAAGCGAAAAACGAAACATTGTTTTGAAATCGATATCGATGGCGTCGAGTTTCGACATGTCAGTGAAACGGTTAAACGGGACTTGGGCCTGATTTTCCGCTGCTTCAAGAAGCGTTATGGCTGTATCCAATCGCTTCTTTGAAATGATTCCACGTGGCCTAAAGACCATCACGTGAACGTCATGATGAAACAGCCAACCCGGCGGAAGTTTTGGCAGCTTCTTTTTTGTCGTCATCGGTTTACCTCGGCCTGCATCAAGGCGTCGCGTACTGCCGCAAGAAATTTCTCATCATCGAATGGTTTCATAAAGAAAGCGACCGGGCCGATTGCCATGGCGGTTGCGCGTGCGGCAAGGTCTTCGCGAGCTGTGATGACAATAACGCGAGGGCGAGGGGAAAGCGCGCACATTCGGGCGAGGATTTCGAGACCAGTAACGCCTTCCATCCAGATATCGGTCACAACCACAGACACCGAATTAGAGTTAGCATAAGCGATAAATTCCTGCGGCTTATTAAACGCGCGGACTTTTATTCCATCGGAGGCAAGAAGGTACTGCATGGAACGCAGGACCGACGGATCGTCATCAACGAGGCAGACCTCTCCAGTTGGAGCACGCTCGTTCATTGCGGAAACCTCATCTCGATTCTTTTGGACCTCGCTGGAAACGATTGTAACGAAAAACGGCAACCGGAGAATGGGACTTTGGTCCTACGCCCAAGGGGCAGCGGCGGAGTGGTGGAGTGGTGGAGTGGCGGAGTGATGGAGGGATGGAGGGATGGAGGTTGAGTGATGAACGCTGAATACCTGCTCCCATTCACATATCACCGATCCCCATTCACTCGCCGCTCCCAACCAGCCGTCAAATCAGCCACCACTCCACCAGGAAGGCTTGTGTGCCGCGATTTGTTGAGTAAAGAAATCGCGATCATCCAATATGAGACGGAATCAAATAATGCGTTGCCTGTTGGTAGCTGCCCTCCTTGCGTGCGCTGGCTGCACTGGGATCGCAACCGTCAAACCGGTCACGCCACGATTCGTTGCCCGGCAGCCGGAAACGCCGGAAGCCCTGTCGGCTGAACAACAATTGAGCGAAGCTCGAAGTTACGAATCCAGTGACCCCTCCCGAGCGCTTGGTCTGTATCTGGCCTCAGCCCGGAACGCTTCCGAACAACTGGCTCGAACTCCTTCAGACAAACCAACCCGCGATCTCTATAACTTCAGCGTTGCCCGAACAATTGGCGTCATCGAGCAAGCACATCTCAACGTCTGGGAACAGCCGCTCAAGGTTTCGATGCCTAATGGTTCCTGTAACCTAACTTGTATTCGAAATGCTGATCCGGACCGGGATCCGGCACAATACGAAATCATTCCAGCCGATACCCTCGCGATTGGTGGCGCTTTCATTAAAGAACGCGTGAAGGCCGATGGACTCGGCGCCCCAGTGGTCGCGATTAGCCGTCATGCCCGGGATAATTTCCGCAAGGATTTTACTTCCGAAAAACTTTATGCCACCGCGACTGGGATCATTCGTTTCAAGGGGCAAAAGGCGGACCTTGAGTTTCATCAACCCTTCGCAACCGAGCGGGTCTCATTAAACGGGCGCACCTACCCGTTAGCCGCAGATTTTACTGCTGCTCCGGCAGTTGGACTCACGCGCGAACGTCCGGAGAAAATCGCCATTGCCCGGATGCTTCGCCCCGAAAAATACAACTCTACTGCTCGGTTGACTCGTTTGCAGGGGTACGACCCCAATCGCATTCCAGTAGTTTTTGTTCACGGATTGCAGGACACGCCGGTTTGTTGGGTCCCGATCATCAATGCTTTGCGAGAAGATCAGGAAATTCGGGAGCGGTATCAGTTCTGGGTCTACAGTTATCCCAGCGGATATCCTTATCCTTATGCCGCATCGCTTTTTCGTCAGGAACTCGATGGCGTGGACCGCGCGTTTCCGGGTCATAAGGATATTGTCCTGATTGGCCACAGCATGGGAGGAATGATCAGCCGGCTGATGATTACCGATGTGGGCGATAAGATGTGGCGAGGCGTTTTTGGAACGCCGCCGGCCCAAACGAATCTCCCGGAAGAAACTAAGAAATTGCTCGAGCAAACGTTAATTTTTAACCACCGCCGGGATGTAAGCAGGGTCGTCTTTGTTTGTGCGCCGCATCGCGGAAGTGACATGGCTTCCAATTGGATCGGGAAAATCGGAACGAGTTTGATCCGGATCCCGTTCTTTGTGGCCAGCATTCCTTTCCAAGCCGTCAACGCTGCCGTTATGCCGACCGCTAATATTAAGCCGTTGGAACGCTTCCCCAACAGCATCGATACTCTTTCACCGACGAATCGCTTTGTCGTTGCGATCAACAAGTATCCGATTACACCCGGTATTCCGTATCATTCCATCATTGGCGATCGTGGGCGTGGCGATAGCCCGGATAGCAGTGACGGGGTGGTGGCCTATTGGAGTTCGCATCTCGACGGCGCGAAATCCGAGGTGATCGCGCCATCGAATCACAGCGGCACCCTGAGCGATCCCAAGGCGATCGCGGAAATCCAGCGCATCTTGCATCTGCATCGCTGAACTGAACCGACTTATTTTAGACAGAATGACAGAATAGACAGAATCTTTGAGGTGCAATCAGGAGGAAGGTTTGAAATCTAAGGTCCTCTATTTTGTTAATTCTGTTCATTCTGTCTAATTCCGTCGCCGCGTTCACGCTCCCGCGTAAACCAATTTCGTAAACATTTCGCCGTTAACGAAGGTGCCAGCCCATTTGCTGTCGTAGGATGCAGTTGGTTTCGCGGCGATTGTTTCCTCGACTGATTTGCCTTCCTTTTTCAAAGCGGCCACGCGGTCGTGAATCGCGACCAACATGTCGCGATATTCAGTCACTTCTGGTTTGCCGGCGATTTTGCCGTGTCCTGGAATAACGATCGTTTTGTCGGTGATTTTCGAGAGCGTGGTTTCAGTGGCTTTGATCATGCCTTTGATGTTACCGCCGGTTGAATAGTCAATGAACGGGTAACGCCCATTCCACCATGTGTCGCCGGCATGAAAGACATCGGCTTCGACAAAGTAAGCTGAGAGATCACCATCGGTGTGGGCGGGGCCGTAGTAGGAAATAAGAATCGTTGTCTTGTTCAGATCAGCGTTTTTTCCTTATCGACGATATCGGTCGGGATCGCGGCGGCAGGTGCTGGCGGGAAGGTAAAGTCCCAGGCATCGACGCGTGTTGATGTGGCGAGGTGTTTCCGGGTGTTTTCATGACCGAGAATCGTAGCGCCGTCAGTGTGCATCCATTCATTCCCATCCGTGTGATCGAAATGCCAATGTGTATTGACGAGATGTTTGATCGGTTCGGAGCTCATCTTCACCAAAGCTTCAGTAATCTTGGAGCGCGACGTCGCGTAGCCCGAGTCGATCATGATCTTCCCGTCCGCACCGGTCAGCACGGCAATATTTCCACCGGACCCGATTATGGCGCTGACGTTTCCGCGCAAGGTTTCTACTGTTAGGTCAGTTGTTTCCGCGCGTTTACGCGCCGTGGCCACAATATTTTCACCAGCGAAGAGTTGACCCGGCGCGATCCACGCCCCGGCGGTCAGTATACCGGCAGTCGCAATAAAACGACGCCGAGAATGTGTCCTATTAGTCCTATGTGACATATCGTCCTCTATTCTGTTGATTCTGCCAGCTCGCGAAGACTTTCGGAGTTCATTCTGTCTTAGATTCTGAATTCGCCACGCGCTATTTCTGGATTACCAACAAATTGTGTCCGTCCGGATCGCTGACCAGCGCGCCTTTGGAATAATTCGCCTGGTTCGGCATGGTGATGACACCCGAGGAAACGAAATCAACCCGTCCCTCGCGCAGTTTTTTTGTGAGCGCTTCCAAATCATCCGTCACGATCGTAGTTTGCCAATGCATCAAATCATTCGCGCGCGCGTCGGCTGGGCGCGGTTTGCCGTCTCGGGGCGTAAGATATTCGAAGAGCTCGACGCCGGGTCCGATGTTGCCGCGCATGCTGGTGGTGTGAAGCTTCGCGCCCGCGACCTGAAGCAAATGCTCTGTTTCGGTGCCGAATAAGTCGGCTTCGGTAACTTTGCGCAAGCCAAGCAGATCGCGATAGAACTTGAGGCTTGCTTCGGAGTTCGAAATGGCAATGGCGGCGTGATCGATTCCGAGAAACGATTTGTTAGTTTGTTCCTGCCAGCGCGGGTCGCCTTTGCCTGGTGGAAAACTGATGATCTCGAGGGTGTGTTGATCCGGGTCTCGAAAACAAAACGCTTTTATTCCTGCGGCATCGGGAGTTGCCATGGGGAACGTTTGTGGGGCGTTGGAAAGGAACTGGACTTTTAGCTCCCGTAATTTTCCAAAAGCGAGATAGATGTCTTTCACGACAATAGCGATGTGCTGAGACCAAAGATCGTTGCTGTGGGATTCGATCGGGGCGGGACGGCCTGGCGGAGAAAGATACTGGGTCAGGTCGAGGTATTCGTTCCCGAGCTGCATCCGGACCATTCGCATCCGGGCACCGAAAACACCCTGAAGATGTTCGTATTCGTCGCCCAGGACTTCGACATCAGAGATTTTTTGGAAAGTAAGAGCGGAATAAAAAGCGATCGCACGATCCATATCGCTCACGGTCATTCCGGCTGACTCAACTGCGACCTGTTGGGCCGGCGCCGTCGCGATCGTCGTCAGGAGGATAAACAGGACGGTAATGACAAATGTTCTTAGTATGTTGGTGTTCATTTGGAGTGATCCATTAGTAGCACAGGCATCTTGCCAAGCATGTGCTTAGCGTCGCGTCCTCTAGGTCTAATGATGCAGTTGCAGGGACGTTTCTGCCGTCCAGAGAGTTGACTTTGATATGTCGGGAGGACCAATCTGTCCGTCACATCGATCGCAAACCTAGCAAAACTGAAAGAACTCAAGTGATGAAAATATTCAGGTACAGAAAACATTCGGGGTTCGGTCTGAAAATCGTCCTGTGTCCCGCGCTTGCGGCAGCTCTTCTTATATCTTCTGATGTGGCCTTTTCGGCTGAGCCTTCCGCCACCGCGGGCAGCGACGCAGGCGAGGACCAAGCCGCCGAGCTCGCCAAACAGCTCTCGAATCCCATCGCGGCGCTAATCAGCGTGCCTTTCCAGGCAAACGAGGATTTTAATATCGGGACGGCTAACGGAGACAAATTCACACTAAACATTCAGCCGGTTATCCCAATCTCCATCAGCAAAGATTGGAACATGATCCTGCGCACGATTCTGCCCGTCATCTCGCAACGCGATGTCTTTGGCGCGTCTGGCACCCAGTCCGGTCTTGGTAACACCACGCAGAGCTTCTTTTTCTCGCCCAAAGCACCCGGTCCCGGTGGGATCATCTGGGGCGTTGGCCCGGTCGGTTACTACCCAACAAATACAGATAATCTTCTCGGGCCGGATAAGTGGGGCGTCGGGCCGACGGTTGTCGCGCTGGTGCAAAAAAAAGAGTGGACTATCGGCGTCCTGGCCAACCAGATCTGGAGTGTTAGCGGCGACCACGATGAACGAAACATCAGCTCGACGTTTCTTCAGCCTTTCGTCACTTACACCACGAAGAGCCATACGACCTTCGGGATTAACGCCGAGTCTACTTACGATTGGGAGAACCCACAGTGGACCATACCAATTAACCTCTTTGTCAGTCAGATTCTGAAGATCGGAAAGCAGCCTGTCAGCATTCAAGCCGGTGTTCGCTATTACGCCGAAGCTCCGGACGGCGGCCCCGATTGGGGTGTGCGCTTGAATTTTACATTGCTCTACCCGCTCCACAAACCAGAGCCGGAACATACGGCGAGGACGTCTGCTAAATAGAATCAACCGACACCACAAATGAAAACGACGACAACCACTCTTGGAGCAACGGAGGCGGACTTCATCAAGAAACAAACGCAAGCAGTCGGAAATGCGACCCAGTGAAGTGCCGCCAAAACCGAAGAAGGCAAGCTGACTCGGTAGTCGTAAAAGAACATGAAAACGAAACTGGTCGTCACGGCGGTCGGGCTCTCACTAGGTGAGCTAGTCTCGTTGCCCGTCGACCGAAATCCCGCTTTCGATTAATACTCCCGATAAAGTCGGGACCAGCATCGGCACGTTGCAATACAAGAACAGCGCGCGGAGCAAAGAGACCGGGGCCAAGGCCTTCGACTACCTTGATCTGATGCATGGCGTCGGGGCGTTCGTGAATGCCTATCAGAGCGGTTCGGTACTTGACTACAAGGGGGAATTCCCGGAAAGCGGTACATATGAATAAGAATTGGCTAGCCTTACTCGTTACCGTCTTCCTCCTCCCGCACGCGGCCGCGCTCGCTGGCTCGGACATCGTGGACTCCAAGTCAACGGTGCCCGCGCCGACACTTGAAACGCCGAAGGAATGGGAAGTTCGCATCGGTGCTCCTGGGTGGTTATCCGGCATATCCGGCGAAAGTGGAGTCCTGGGCTTAGTGGACTCCTCGGATGTAAGCTTCAGCGAGCTTTTCCACCATCTGACTCATGTCCCCATTGTGCTCAGCCTTGACCTTCGCTATAAGCGTTGGGAGTTTTTTGGAGACGGTCAGTATATTGAGGTCGGCTCTTCTGCGACTCTACCCGGGTTACTTTTTACCAACGCGAATGTTCACCTTAAAGACGGATTGGCGGAAGCTTTCGTTGGTTACCGGGTGATCAATTGCGAGAAAGGTTACCTCTCTCTCTTTGCCGGCGCGCGCTACAATTACGAAGGAATTAGCCTAAGCATCTCAGATAACGGCGACCCACGCCTTCCTCGTCTGCGCGAGCTGCTCGGAATTCCTGGGAAATTGGATGCAGAAGGCTCGATCGATTGGGTCGATCCCGTCATCGGAGTCCGCGGGAAGATGAAGATTTGGAAGGCGACATCTCTCTATGGCGAAGGTGATATCGGTGGGTTCGATGTCAATTCCGACTCGGCTTATGAGATTCGTCGCGAGGGAGCGACGCTCGTGAGAACGCCGAGATCGAGCGAGGATTGGAGTTATCAGCTTCAAGGTGGCCTCGAATTTCAAGTCAGCAGGTGGTTCTGGCTGCAGGCCGGCTGGCGTTGGCTGCGGACCGACTTTGTTTCTGAAGGGTTCACCAATAAGACCGACTTGAATGGTCCGTTTCTTCAGGGGGGAGTGAATTTCTAGGCCGCACCCAACTGTCGCGCTTGGCCTGTTTCATCCGTTTGCTTCTGTAAAATCCTTTTTCGTGGGGTAGAGTTGCGTCCGCGCCGGGGTGGCGAAATTGGCAGACGCGCCAGGATTGCGAAATCGCGTGTCTCAATGCTCTGCTCTCCTCTTCAAAGCAAAATCGTTTCACGAGGGAAAAACGCCGATTTTGCGCATGTCATCCGCTATCCCGAATGACGAGTAGAAAGACCTTCGTTCTAGCACAAACTGTCGCGCTTGGTGCGCTCAAAATGCCCATTCGGCGGGAGCCATGAGAACGAAGAAATGGCGCCCGAATGAGATTCAGTTAGTGAAGTGGCCTCAAAATCTCTTTCCGCCGACTGGAGCTGATGGAGTTGGGACCTTTCCTTTGCGGGGATTTACCCAGCAGGAACTCGCACCATCGCAGCGAGGGCGACTGATTCCGACGGAAACACATCAGAATTCTCTCAGACAATATCAATTGGTGAAGTGCCTGCTGCTCTACTGGTGAATGTCTCAACTCGACTTCGCGTTCAAACGGGAGATAACGCGTCGATCGGTGGATTCATTATCATTGGGGTCGATTCAAAACGGGTAATATTCGGGCAATCGGCCCGTCGCTCTCCAACGGCATCGGTGGAACCCTGGCTGATCCGACTCTTGAACTTTATGTTGGCGGCGCGTTGTTAGCGACCAACGACAATTGGAGGGACGCGCAGCAAGTCGAAATTGAAGAAACAGGTATTGCGCCGAGTAACGATCTGGAGTCCGCGATTGTGCGCACACTTGCTCCCGGAGCTTACACCGCGGTAGTCCGAGGCTCGGATAACGGAACCGATTCTGTCCCAAACTCCGATATCGAGTTTCCTCCTTGGCTACTCTTACTTCAAAAACGAGGAGCTCTGGCAAAAAACAAAGACACATGCCCGGAGGCTACAAGGTCAATCGTTCGCGCAATCACTGTGCACGGCGGCGACTAACCTTGACCGCCGGATCGCGCTCGCCCAAATGTAGATTAAGTCCGCCATCAACGGAGGGTTCAATTTTGTTGATGAAACGAAGGTTGACCAGATGCCGCCGGCTCACGCGCAAGAACAACTTGGGATCAAGCCGCATCTCGAGTGCTTGCAAAGCGCGCGGCAGCAGCGGGCGATTTTCCCGAAAATAAACGCGCGTGTAATTTCCTTCTGATTCGAGCAGGCGAATCTCGCCCACGCGCACGACCCAGCAGCGTTCGCCGTCTTTCAAGAAGACCTGATCGTATTCCGACAAAGTAGTGTGCGAGGATGAAGTAGAGCACGGTGTCGTGCTCATGGCGGCTACGCGTCCGAGCGATTGCGCAAGGCGCGCAGGCTCAATAGGCTTGAGAAGATAATCGACCGCACCGAACTCGAAGGCGCGCAGTGCGTGCTGATCGTAGGCGGTGACGAAGATGACGCGCGGTGGATCGCGCATATCCTGCAATAATTCGAAGCCGTTTCTCGACGGCATTTGCACATCGAGAAAAATAAGATCGGGACGAAGCTCTTTGATTTTCTGCTCGGCTTCGACGGCATTTTTCGCTTCCCCGACAATCTCTATTTCCGGGTGGGCGCGCAGGAGGCGGCGTAACTCAACGCGGGCGAGCCGTTCGTCGTCCACGATTAATGCTTTCATGACGGCGCGTTCGTGAGTTGTTGCGTGGCCGGCAAAGTCAGCCGCGCTTCCACCCAGTTGGCGGAGGTCTCAGCCAGCTCGAGCGACGCCTCTTCGCCAAATAATAACTTGAGGCGCGTCCGCAAATTCGCCAGTCCCAGACCGGTTGAAGTTTGCCCGTTATTTCCGTCGTGCAACGTCCCGGTGTTACCCACGATCACGACGAGGCGATCAATCTCCAGCGTTGCCTGCAGGGTAATGCGACCGGCGTCGCATTTTGTGAAAGTCCGTATTTGATCGCATTTTCCACCAGCGTTTGCAGCGCGAGCGGCGGCAGCAGGCAATCCCGTGCGCGCTCGTCCGTCTTCGTTGTCACACTAAGCCTGTCTTCGAAGCGCATCAATTCGAGCGCGAGATATTGCTGCACGGTCGATAGCTCTTCTTCCAAACTAACGAGAGAACGTTCGCCGGAAGTCAGATGGTAACGCAGAATTCCGGCAAGTTGGGTGACGGCCGATTGCGCCCGCGATGGGTCTTCCACGATCAACGCGCGCAGACTGTTGAGCGCATTGAAGAGAAAATGCGGATTGAGCTGGCGCTTCAACCCGCGCAGCTCTGCTTCCGCCATGGCCGTGCGCGCAGTGTAGCGATCTCGCTCCACTTGTTGCGCTCGCTCGGCGTAGCCGACGCCGAAGTAGATTACGCTCCAGAGACTGAAGATGGTAAAGTCGTTGAAAATAAAAAAAACGATGGCCGCCACCCGTGCGGTGGGGCTCTGTTCCATGCTGGCGTTTAATCCTGGCCGCGCGATGAACGCGGAGTAAGCAAAACCGAGGGCGACGAGGACAAACGACATCAACAGATTCGCCGAAGTAACGCGCAGTAACAAACGACCCAGCGGCAGAACTATCCATCGTCGGTTTCGCGCGAACGCGCGAAAGCCGTGCGTCAGAATTAAACCGCAGACACTAAGGAAAAGGTAAAACCAAACGATGCGAAAAGTGATCCTGGTGAAGCTTTGCGACGCGATGATGCTGATGACACAATGCACCGACCAGCCGCAGATTTGGCAGGCCCAATAAACCGCATGCCGATGCTGCACGATCGAATCCTTGTTCACGCGAACAAGATTATTCACCAATTGTGCGGGCGAGTGAAGCCTATGTCATCGCGTTTCGGAGCCACGCGCCGGCGAAACAAATTGGGGCGAGGAAAACTAAAAACAGAAGGTGATACCAAAACGGCATCAATCGCCACAGTTGGATCTGAAAGAAGAGACCGACAGCGAATAACAACAAGCCAAGGCCGATGCCCACTGAGACTGGCGAGCTACGCGCGATAGATGCTGCCGTGAATCCGGCAAGCAGAGAGAGGATCCAACTACCGGCGAGCAACGCGAGAAGAGTCATGGCCGAGTGAATCGGCTGCGTCTGGTCCGATGAAACTAAACCAAACTTTCGCAACGACGCGTTGTAGCAAAGCCATCCAACCGACCAAAGGATGAATCCGGCTGCGACCGCTATGACCTGTCTCATTATGCCTAACGCGTATTAAATTTTTCTCGCGCCTGCGCGATTTGCTTGATCAGAATATCGCGCACGTAATGCCAATTCGGGACGATTGCCAGGGCAGAACGGGCATACTCTTCTGCTTTCGCCAGATCGGGCTTTGTCCGATTCAAATGCGACCACGCCAGACTCATGAGCAATTCCGGTTCGCCCCATGAAGGCTCGAGTGAATCGCGCGCCTCCGTTCTCTGGCGATGTGCAGCGGGCAGAGCATTTTCGTAGATCGCGATCGCCTTCGCTTGTCCGCCTCCGCGCTCTTCGCCCACCCACCAAAGACCAGGACCCATGACCCACGCCAGCCGCGGATTATCCGGCGCCTCCGCGCGCGCTTCCTGGGTCAACGTCCCGATCTCCGACATCGACTCTTGCGAATGCGCCGCATCTTTTTGGCTGAGAAAAAGCAACAGTCCGAGACAGGCGATTGAGCCAATCTTTGCTTCGACGAATTTCGGTTCCTGTGCGTTAGCTGCTTGGAATTCCGCCAGAGCCAGCTTTGCGTCGTTCTCCATCTCTTCTTTGGCTACGCCATCATTGAATCCGTTGACGACCCGCCGCCACATGGCGAAGCCGCGCCAGTAGCGGACCTGCACACCAATTTGTTTTTCGTCGACGAATGGATTGAGCGCGGTGTAGAACTTTCGCAGTGCTTCGCGATCATCTTCGTAATCGGCCTTTCGAATTTTCGCGGCAATTTCTGCCGCCTGCTGGCGCGGTTCGATGGCAATGCTGGTGGAAGCGAAGAGAGACATGGCAAGAATGATTTGAGGAATGGCGTTGATCTTTGGCATTTGCGATTCCTATCAATTTACCGCCCCGCCTTGTTCCAAATAATGACGAACGGCCAATCAACGTGATGAGCGGCGACATTGCCACGCCTCAAACGTATCTCTTCCATTCTGTCGATTCCGTTCAATTTGTCCCAAACGGCCACTCTCCCTTTTCTCTGTTTGCTCCTTTAGATATCTGTTCGTAGCGTGGGGACACTCCAAGCCGGGGTGGCGAAATTGGCAGACGCGCCAGACTTAGGATTGCGAAATCGTCGATTCCAAAATCATCCCTTTTGTTTCACAATCGACCCTGATTTACGAGGGGAAAGCGCTGGTTTCGGCGCACATCAGTTCCCGGAATGGCGACTAGAACGAGGCTCGTTCTAGCACAAATACTGGCACACAAACGCACTAGAGTTCGGTTATGGTAAGTTGGTTCAGCGCTTTCAACCAACACGAATCACTGGCGTAGTCGGGCATACCTCACGGCGATAACGCCCCAGTTCGGGAGGGCGCAGGCACAACCGATTACACGTCTCTACAAAATATCGCTAGTCCATGTTGCTGCGGTTTGACGCGAGTCTATCTACCAATCGCAGCGCGAGGCGGCCGAAACCGCCAGAGCCGGCGAGTTTTTCACGGATTTCGGCAAGCTGTTTCGCTTTAACTTCTGCGTTGGTTTCATCCCTCAACGGAATCGAACATCGTTGGCTCAGCCATAAACCCAGATTGCGCGGAGATGTCGGATCGTTGGGTTCGCTGTAAATAACGTGGCGATGTTTACCGAGGCGATTGGAGTTCGACGGTCGCGGCCCGGCCTCAGGAGCGACGGCGAGCAGTCTGTAGTCCGGCCCGCCATCCCCGGAATTGTCCTCGATAAGTTCGAGAGCGGTGGCATCGAATTTTTTTGTCCGGTTCTGACCGAAACGTTTCTGCATCGCTAGGTGACGGGCCTCGAGCAACCATTCCACGCGTCCCATGCTGAGCCAGAGCGCGCCCCAGGCGGCGAGCCCGCTGATGGTAACAAGAAAAATCAATAGCGACGTAGGATTTGGTGACACCGTAGGCGAGCCAAGAACGTATGCCGTAGTGGAACTCAGAATTATGCAGATCGTCCACGCAAACACAGCTTGTTTCCGACGCGCGTTCGGATCTTCTAACCAGAATGTTCTCACGTTCTGGTGAAGAAACCTCGCACCAACCGGTTGGCAGTTGGCCTTCGCGATGTTCCGGAGCAATATCGAACTGAGCGTTAAGTTTCTGTGCGAGCGCGACTCGTTCCTGCCAAGTGCCGACTCGGGTGAGTTCGATAGTGCTGCGAACGGTATCGACGCACAGCGCCGCGCGATTCGGCCGATTGTAGAAACACCGCAGCTCATCGCGTCGGAGATTTTTTGTTGAACGAAAAAGCCCGTATCCATTTTCGATCCTAACGCCATCAGCCGTGACCTCGATCCGATCTTTGCCGCAGAGCAGTCGCAGAAATTCCCAAATGGCCGCGATGCCACCAACCGTCCAGAGGCTGAGCCAAAAAAAGAGGAACAATCCTCCGACGATTGCGATTCCAAGACTAACCGGTTCGTGGCCGGCGCCCGGCGGTTGACCGGTAAGAAACGACCATGCGCCAGCCCCGGCAAGCCATAGTGCAAACGTCTCGCCGACGATCCATCCGATCAGCCAGATGCCGAGGAATCCAGCACCGAAAAATCTTGCGATGCCGGTGCTTTTCAGCACGACCTCGAAACCGACATCGGTTTGCGAGAACATTCATGGTTGCTTCGACGAAGCAGCGAGCCATCAGTCGCCCGCAGCCGAGAATTCTGCGCATGTCCGCCGCTTTCACGAATGACGAGTAGAAAGACGTTCGTTCTAGCACAAATTCTAGCACAAGGGGGTTCGAACCCCCAGGCTCCGCCATTTCTGTAATGCAGAAAACTGAAACATCGTTAGGCGATTCTCGTTCATTCCAGCGCGATAAGCATGCGCTGCTTCGAGCGTTGCAGGAAATCCATTCACTTTGGCGTCGTCGCAGATTTGGCGAACTCGCGCGCAGGAAAAATCTTCTCCGCCAGCGCTTCGAAGCGTGGATCACCGTGCAGTGGCTTCAGCAACGGCTCTATTCGGATGTAGGTAACCCAATTCGAGCGCTCCTGAAAGCCTTGCTCCAGCCAAAGCATCAGCGCCTGGTCGCGGTCGCCCAAACCGAGAGAAACCAGCGCGAGGGCGACGGCATCGAAGTAGTCATGCTGTCGCTTCTCCTTTAGTTGTTCGAGAATTTTGGTGGCCTCATCCTTGCGTCCGATGATGCCGTAGATATGACCCAACAAACCGAGAGAATTCGGATCATCGCTCAACGCGACCGCCTTTTGATACTCAGCCATTGCTTCCGGAATCTGTCCCTTCAGCTCGAACACCTGCCCCAAGGCGGCGTGAGCTAAAGCAATCCACCGTCGATCTCGAGCGTCTTGCGCAATTGTGCGATGGCTTCGTCCGCCCGGCCGGCAAAATGGTAGGCGTAACCCAGGTTTGAATTAATGATGAGTGAGAGAGGATCGAGTGCCAGGGCGCGCTTCATCTCTGCAACCGCGTATTCGCTCTGACCCAACGGTGTCAGAACGTCGTTGGCGAACCAGTGATGGGCCATCGCATCATTCGGGTGAAGTTGAATTACGCGTTCGAATTCGGTCTGCGCCCCCGCGAAATCGTAGTTATAGAGCGCTTTGAAATCGGAGAGCGTCGTGCGCGCGTCGGCTAAATCGTCGTCTAACGAGAGAGCTTTCTTTGCGGCCGCCTCGGCTTGAGGATAACAATCTTTTGGAGCGCCACCGTTATGACCTGGGAGGACAACCCAGGCTTGGGCCAATCCTGCATAGGCCGGCGCGTAGTTCGGATCATTTTCAATCGCCTGCTGGAAGTAGTCGATTGATTTCCGCAGGTTGGCCGCCCCACGCTTGTTCCAAAAAAACCGGCCTTTGAGATAAAGTTCGTATGCTTCCGGATTCGCGGTGGGCTTTTTCGCAATCAAGGTTTCTTCCGAACCGGTCAGTTTTGCTCGCAGCGTCTCGGCAATCGCCTTGGCGATCTCGGTCTCGACCGCAAAAATGTCGGTTAGCTTTCGATCGTCCTGTTCTACCCAGAGATGCGTGTCGCTGCTCGCATTGATCAGCTGCACATTGACCCGCACCTGGTCGTTCGCTTTCTGCACGCTGCCTTCGAGGATGTGCGCCACGCCGAGCTGACGCGCGATCTCGGGGAGATTGTCCGGCAAACTCTTGAAATGTATCGTCGAAGTGCGGGAGATAAGCTTCAGGTCCGCGATCTTTGCTAACCGGGTCAGGATTTCGTCCTGAATGCCCTCCGTGAAGTAAGCGTTCGCCTTGTCTTCGCTCAAGTTCTCGAAAGGCAAAACCGCGATTGACTTGGCGCTGGTCGTTGGAGGTTATAGCCATTCAGAGCGAAGCTCGGCGGGGCGCAAGCACGAATTTGTCGAAAGCAAAATACGCCAGCGCGAGCACGAGCACCGCAATGATCATGCGATCCATCCGCCGCGCGGTCTGCCGCGCGATCGATTCTTCCGGCGCTCACATCCTCATCGCGCTTTAAGCCTTGGGATGTCAGCTCGAACACCCAACTAAAGATCAGCGCTGACACGAAGCCCAGTGCGAGTGTGATGATTAATCCTCGCAGCGCCCAATTCGGCACCTCAAATGCCGGCAGCACAGTGCTCGCAACTTGAATCACCAGCCACGCACCCACGAGATACAGTCCCGCCACGCGGAAGACATTACGTCGCTTCAGTTCGGCCAAGAAGTTGGGCGGTTTCATCGCCAATGACCGCTGAGAATAGCGCACTGCCGAAATTCGGGAAGTGGAATTCCGCTGTTTTGGTCGCTACGCTAATGCCAAACGCAAAGCCGCTATTCTGCGGGTCTGCGTGGAGAAATAAAGGCCCGAATGATCAAGCCTGCGTCTCGGTCCAGCGTGCGGCATATGAAATCAGTTCAGCCGCACTGGTAACTTTAAGTTTCTCGCGAATTCGCGCACGATGCACTTCAACAGTCTTTGGACTAATATGGAGTTCGTCCCCGATCTCCTTCATCGTCTTGCCTTGCCCGATCAGTTGAAATACTTCGAGTTCACGATCACTCAACCCCTCGAGTGGTGAGTCCATCGTTTTTCTTCCGGAAAAGCGTTCCAATAATTTGCCGGTCATTTTTTCACTCACGACGACTACGCGAAGCAAGCGGAGACCATTTAGAACTACAATCACGGTGCTACCTTCGTGGCCGATGACACCCACAGTTAGACCTATCTTTCCCACTAACGCAGAAACGATCAGGACTAAAATAACGCCCAACGAAATCACGATGTTCTCTCGAATAACACGCTCGCGCGCGTCGGCTAAGGCAAATGGCCTCTTCGACGTTTTCGATTTTGTCATGCATCAGGATAATGTCGGCTTGTTCGAGAGCGGCGTCTGAGCCTCGCGCGCCCATGCCGATCGAAACATCAGCTGCGGTCAGACTGGGCGCGTCGTTAATGCCGTCGCCGATCATGACGACCTTCATGCCCGCCGCCCGCCAATCATGAAACGCACTTGAGCTTTGCCTGGGGACTGAGCTCAGCGTGGACATCGGTTATCCCAACCGCATCGGCCACCATTGTTGCAGGCTCGGTGCGATCACCCGTTAACAATGTCACTGCCGCACCGGAGCGTTTCAAGAAAGCGATAACGGTTTTCGCGGCTCATCGGATCTCATCTTGCAGATAAATGACGCCGATGGCCTGCGTATTTGCGATCCACACTTCGGCTTCGCTGGTTGACGGAACACTCGGTAACAGGACGTTATGGTCGATCATCATTCGTCGGCTTCCGATGTAAATTCGTTTTGTGTCGAGTGACGCTTCCATTCCTAAGCCAGGAACATTGAGGAAATCTGTTGCCGGAAGCAACACGAGGTTCTTGCTCTCCGCTGCAGCGACGATGGCGCGGGCCAGTGGGTGGGTAGAAAATTGCGCGATCGACGCCGCAAGTTGCAGTGTGTTGTCTTCTGTTTCCGCGGCGAGGGCTGCAATGCGCGATACTCATGAGTGTGCCTTTGGTTAGGGTTCCAGTTTTGTCGAAAGCGAATTGATTGGCGGCAGCCAAGTTTTCAATTGCCACTCCTCCTCGAAACAAAATGCCGCGGCGGGCGCCGGCGGCAATGGCGACGAGAATGGCCGACGGGATGGACAGAACAAGCGCGCAGGGCGAGGCGACCACAAGGACAGTCATAGCGCGATAAAATGCGAAGGAGACTGGACGCGACATCGCGAGCAATACCCCGAACACAACAACGGCGAGGGTAAGCGCAAACCAGGTGTAATAACGGCTAAACGTGTCCGTGAACCGTTGTGCTGGGGCTTTCTGTTGTTGTGCGGTTTCGATCAGTTCGAGAATGCGATTCAGCACGCTTTCTTCCAAGGCGCGTGTTACTCGGATGACGCACTGGCCGTCCAGGTTGAGTGCGCCCCCACTCACGGAATCGCCGATTTGTTTTGAGACGGGAATGGCTTCGCCGGTAAGGGCGGATTCATCGGCCGAAGTAGCGCCTTCGATCATCACTCCATCGACCGGGAAAAGTTCACCCGCTTTAACGAGCAACTCGTCGCTGGGGCTGACCTGTTCGACAGCAACTTCAGTCCAATTTGCACCGGAGCGTCGCAACGCTTTCTTGGGAGCGACTTTGAGAAGCGATTCGATTGACTTGCGTGTCCGATAATTCGCGAACTGTTCGAGCGCGTTACTAAGCGAGAAAAGAAAGAGAAGTGTTGCGCCTTCAGTCCATGCGCTAACGAACAACGCGCCCAGCGCAACAGCGATCATCAAGAATTGGATGTCGATCTTGCGCTGTTTTAGTCCGCTCCACACATCTTGCGCTGCGAACCAGCCGCCGGTTAGATACGCGATGACGAAGAAAATGGCGGCAATCGTTGAATCAAGGCGAGCGTGTTGGAATAGAAAACCGGCAAGCACCTCACCCCGCAAACAATCGCGAGGAGAAGCATGAGTCGATGATCTCGCGAAACCAGTCGCGGAACCGGTCGGTTCCGCCAAGCCGGCAATGGAATTCGTTTCCAAATCAACGGTGGCTCATTAGCGGAATGCGCGCGATGAATCTCCGAAACACGATCGCTGATCCTATGAAGATGTAGCGATGGCCAGCGTTGATCCGGGACGAGCGAGATGTCCCATTCGCCGGAGAGTTCGTGCCGCACCGCAGATTCGATTCGCTCCAACGTCTCCGCGGAGGGCTGCTCGTAAAATCCAACCATCACGCGATGTCCATCCTGATCGAGGCGGACCTGTTTTACGGTGGGATGTTCTTCAATCAGGCGTGCAACTCGCGACCACGTAGCTGGATTACTCACAAGGCAATGTTGTCAGAGAGCGTGATAGGCGCACTGCAGTGATTGCGATTGCCCCCCCCCCTCTTGCACAAGAATTGGCCGATGTTTGACAAGCAAGGTGAAGTCAAGATGCATGCGCCCGCTGCATATTGTAGACATGAAAACGGCATCTCTGAAAAATCCACGCGAGCGTAAGGTCTCTACGAAGCGCGATTTCAATCGGAATGGCACGAAGAAAATTAGCATTCGCAAGATCCTTGTGCCCATCGATTTCTCCGAGGCATCCCTTAAGACAATCGACTATGCCGCAAGTGTCGCAACGCGTCTCGGTGCGGAATTGAACCTGGTTCATGTTTTCGAACCGCAGTCCCTGTTTGCGGGAACGAAAGACAATCCGATCTATATTCCGGATAGGGAAGTCAATCTTCGCGCACGCAAACACCTTCGGAACGTAGCGGAGTGTCATGAACTGCCGTTACGTCCCGAGCACATTCACGTTAGGAAAGGCATTCCATTTGCGGAAATCTGTCGGCTCGCGCGTGAGACTGATGTTGATCTGATTATCCATTCCGACCAGAGGGAATACGGGTCTGAAGCATCTGGCTCTTGGGAGCACAGCTGAACGCGTCGTGCGCTACGCGCCCTGTCCGGTACTCGTGATGAGAGGACCGGTCCAGGTTGGTCGTAGCAAGTGATTGCCCGTAGCCGCGGTGTCATTCCGCAAGATCGTGGTACCGATCGATTTTTCCGACTGCTCAATGAAAGGGCTCGCGTATGCAAAGACCCTCGCACGGGAATTTGGCGCCACGCTTGTTCTGCTGCATTCCGTTGATCTGCAATACTACGTTTCTAGCGAAGAATCGGCGCGCTATGACTTTCCGAGAGTTCTCGATCAAGTGACGAAGGTCGCGCAAGGACAAATGCGAGACTTGATCAAGATGACCAATTGGGATGGTATTAGAGTGGAATCAACAATCGAGATTGGACACGCGGGTCAACAGGTTTGCGACCGAGCAGAGGACCGACAGGCTGACCTTGTCGTCACGTCTACTCACGGGCGAACCGGTTTGAAACATGTTTTGATGGGAAGCACAGCAGAGTTTGTCGCCCGGTTTGCTTGCTGTCCGGTCTTGGTTGTGCCTACGCATTCAAAATCTGTATTTCATTAAGACGGTCATGGAAACAGCGCAGGCGGATACGGTCTCTACTGATCAGGCTCGTGTAACCACAGACCGTAAGAGGAATCTTCTGACAATTTGTTATCGAGGTGCGATTTCACCGGCGGCAGTTGTGACTTGCCTTGAAGCTGTCCGCTCGGAATTGCAGCATCTTCAGTCAGAATTCAAGCTCCTGGTCGACCTGACGGACTTGCAATCAATGGACCTCGGATGCGCGACTTCGATCGGCGAGATCATGGATGTTTGCAATGCTTATGGCGTGGCAATCATCGTCAGGATTATTCCGGAACCGAGTCGCGACATTGGTTTGCAAATCATGTCGCTTTTCCACTATCGAAATAACGTTCAAACGATTACTTGTTCGAGTGCGGCTGAGGCGAATAAAGTATTGGCGGAGTCGGTAGGTTTTCAGAAGACATGAGTCAAACGAACATTTGTCAGATCTGTAATCAAGCTAGACCCCCGCAAAAGGGCGAGGCAGCCGAATTGATTCGACCGTCACTTCATGAATTCATTCGAAAGCAACATCCGCAATGGGATGGGACGGGCTTCGTTTGCTTTGATCACATCGCGCACTACCGCAGCGAATACGTGAAGGAAGTGCTAAAGGACGAACTGGGCGAATTGTCTGAATTGGAAAATGAGGTCGTCGAGAGTCTGCGGCAGAACGATATTGTTTCGAGTAATATCGAACAACAGTTTGAGCGCGAATTGACGTTCGGTGAACGGCTTTCCGATCGAATGGCCGAGTTTGGGGGAAGCTGGAAATTCCTGATAATCTTTTGTGCTGTTTTGATTGTATGGATCGCCACGAACGGTGTTCTCATTGCGAGGCGTGCATTCGATCCGTATCCTTTTATCTTACTGAATCTCATTCTCTCATGTCTCGCCGCGGCCCAGGCACCAATCATCATGATGAGTCAGAACCGCGCTGAAGCTCGGGACCGGTTGCGCGCAGAAAGCGATTACAAGATCAACCTGAAAGCGGAACTCGAAATTCGGCATTTGCACGAAAAACTCGATCACCTCTTGCGGCGGCAATACAATCGTCTTTTTGAGATCCAACAAATTCAGATCGAACTCTTGAAGAGTTAGGGCGAAAGCGCAAAGGTTAGTTCGGCCGTGTGTGAAACCGCCAGACTTGAACCTTCAGTTCAACTTTCCACCATTGAGGGCAATGAGAAGGCCAAGCTACGCTCCGCCGCAGACAAGCCACGCCGTAACTGTTCCCGGCAACGTCAAGTCTGGCGCGTCTGAGCAGTCCTTCCCTCGTGAAAAGCCGCCTTCACAGGCGATTGTGCTAGTCGGGTGCTAATTCTGCCCCAGTTTTTGACCATTCCTCACCCTCGTTTGGGGTCAAAACGACCTGTTAGGCTTTCCCGCCTCCCTGATGCTGCTTTTCGCGGCAGTGGACGTCATTCTGAACAGTGTCGGGTACAGCCACGCAATCATCCCAGTGCCCACCTTGCGCGAAGGGGCAGCAAAAGTGTCAAAATCGGTGTCAAAGTGTCATAAAATTTTTCGATTGGTGTCACGTACAGTGGTGTCGATGCAATTAGCCTTTGGAGGGAGTGTCAAAAGAAAAGATTCCTTGTCCGCTTGTCGCAGGTTTTCCTACTCGTCCTCGTCGTCGTTCTCGTCCTCGATCTGCGCGGGGCAAACGATGAGAGCAAGGAATGCATAGAAGAACGAGGTTGATGGGAATGCCTGGCGACCGAACCGACTATCATCTCGTTCAATCGCGCCTTTACCGGTTGGCAGGTAGCCCTTTCACGGTTCATCGCTTTTTATGCAGCTCCGTTTCGAAGGACGAGGACGAGGACGAGGACGGGAATAGATTTTCGACGGGAGTCTGGTACAATTGGCTTTGCTGCGCGCCGGGGTGGCGAAATTGGCAGACGCGCCAGACTTAGGATCTGGTGGAGCAATCCTTAGGGGTTCGAGTCCCCTCCCCGGCATTTCCGGCCGATCGCCGAACCGCTTCGCTGCGCGAAGGCGGGTGATAGGTGAATGGTTTCCCGTTTTCTTTCTGGCTATCGGCCATTAACCATCAGCCATTAGCCTTCTTTGTAGGCCTTAGGTCTTATAGACCGTCACCGGTATCGATCAATAGGCTGGGGGGTAATTCGCAGTCAAAACCAACCAAAAAAAATGAAAGTACGATCGATGAAGCTACCAATATCCGTAAGCGTTATGTGCGTGGCCGCGATGCTGTTTAGCCTCGCCGGGTGCGCCACCACCACCAGCACCACTGCAGGTGTTACCTCGTCACAAAAACAAGTGATGCTCGCCAAGGCCGGGTTTGTGACCAAGGCCGTTACTAATCCGAAGCTGAAGACACAGGCTGAGAAATTGCCAACCGGGGTTGTCTCCGCGGTAAAATATAAAGGAAAACTCTTTTACGTTTTTCCGACGGACACGAGAGACCACATCCTCGTCGGCAAGCAAGTCCATTACGATGCTTATAAAAGGATGCTAGCGGCACATACAAATACGCCGATCAATCAGTATGGAACGGCACCCGAAATTAGTGGGGAGACCGCTGGCCCTAACCACGTTATGGTGGACGAATTTGATGGAATGGGGCCACTAGAATTCGGACCCGTCGCTGATACCCAATCCGAGCCGAATTGATTTTCGTTAGGAACTAAAACTC
Source organism: uncultured Verrucomicrobiae bacterium (assembly GCA_963751725.1). GTDB lineage: Bacteria > Verrucomicrobiota > Verrucomicrobiia > Chthoniobacterales > UBA10450 > AV80. The sequence continues at coordinate 102,318 of CAVVVQ010000027.1, read as the reverse complement.
GAATCGGAGGACCCGTGTGGGACTAAGGTCCTATATACCGGACTCCCGTCGAACACTCACTCTCCAATATCGATGAAACATTCACTTAAATTATTCAGAGTTGCTGGCGCTATTGCGGTGCTGGTCTTAGCCGTGGGTTGCGCCACCACATCCACAACCCATACGGATCTGTTATCCGCAGCCGGCTTTAAGGTTGATCACGGCGGACACACCGAAAAAACAAGAACTGCTAAAATCGTTGCCGGCCGGCCAGCTCTCGTTGATCACGTGGAAAAAGAAGCACTTCTATGTGCAGCCCGACGTGGCTAACAATCAAGCGTACGTTGGCACGCCGAAAGAGTACCAAGCCTATCAGCAACTGCGTCTGGCCAAACAAATGAGCAATGACAACCTGATGGCTGCTCAAATGAATGACAACGCGATGAATAGTTGGGACGTCTGGGGACCCGGTTTCTACGGTGGCTTCTATGGCTATGGCCGCCGGTTCTGATTTATACTTCAGGAACGTTCGGTTTGTATAGACGAGGAAGCGAGAGGGTTACATCTCGCTCCTCCATAAAAACGCGGGAAAACCATATTGTCCGCGCGTTGATTATACGATTCCGGTCGTAACCTAACCGATCTGTCGCGTCGCCATTGTTAGGGACTTTGCTCGTGGTTTGTAAGACCAAAGTCCAATATCCGAAGCGGCCAATTTTTCTCATCATCGGCTTTAGCCACACACCAACACAGACCTTCACTACTAATTGACTATGAAATTCATAATCCCAAGACTAACCAAGAGTTTGTTGTCGCGATTGGCGATCGCCGTCGCATTCTTCGGCCTACTGACCGCGACCCAAGCTGCATCTCCGGCTCCAGCGAGCTCGGATAAGAAACCCAATATCTTGTTCATCATGGGCGATGACATCGGCTGGATGCAGCCGAGCATTTACCATCGCGGCCTGATGGTCGGGGAAACCCCGAACATTGACCGCATCGGCAAGGAAGGCGGCATCTTCATGCAGTACTACGCCGAGTCGAGTTGCACGGCCGGGCGCACGGCCTTCTTCACCGGAATGCATCCGTACCGCGCGGGCATGGTCATGCCGCAGTTGCCGGGCGCCATTTCCTATCTGAAGCCCGGCACACCCGCGCTCGCCAGGTTCATGCTCGATCAGGGTTACAGCACCGGCGAGTTCGGCAAGAACCATCTGGGCGACCATCCCGATTCCCTACCCACGGCTCACGGTTTCCAGGAGTTCTGGGGCTACTTGTATCACCTCGATGCGATGCAACAGGTGAGTTTCCCGGACATCAACAGCAGCCCGACCGACCAGGCCGTCGTGCCACCCTGCACATCGGTCCCGATTCCTGGAATCGCGAACCCGCCGGGCGGTGTTGACCCGAAGACCGGCACTTGCATGACTGCGCCGCGTCCAGTCATTTGGATGAAGTCCCCCGATGGCACAGCCAAGAGCCAGACGGGCAAGGATGAAGGCCCGCTTACCCTCGAACGCTCGAAGACGGTGGATGAAGAAATCTCTTCTCACGTGGTGGACTTTCTGGATCGAAACGATCCCAAGAAGACTAACAAGCCGTTCTTCTGCTGGTATAACCCGGCCCGCATGCACATCACCACCGTCCTGTCGCAGAAGTATCTGGACATGATTGGGACCAAGGGCGGCAAAGACTGGGGCATCAACGAAGCCGGCATGAAGCAGATGGACGACAACATTGGCGTCGTCCTCAAGAAGCTCGAAGACATGGGCGAACTCGACAACACCATCGTCGTCTTCACCACCGACAACGGCGCCGAGGTTCAAACCTTCCCGGACGGCGGCATCACCCCGTTCAAAGCCGGGAAGCTGACCACCTGGGAAGGCGGCATGCGCGCTCCGTGCGTCATCCGCTGGCCGGGCGTGGTTAAGGCGGGCACTGTCTTCAGCCAGATGTTCTCCTCGCTGGACTGGGTGCCCACCCTCGTGGAAATCGCCGGCGGCCCCAAAGGGGATGAACTGAACAAGCAGATCATGGGGGGCAAATACTAAGGGCATCCTCAAGACCAAGCTCGATGGGGTCAACCAGATTGACTATCTCACCGGAAAGTCTGAGACATCAAATCGCGACACCTTCTTCTACTATCAGGGCACGCTCCCCTCGGCCGTGCGCTACAAGAACTGGAAGTTCTACTATGCGATGATGGGCTCGACCGGCGCCTCGGCGCTCGGGCCGGCCGAGACATTCCATTGGACCCAGGTCCAGAACATCATGCGCGATCCGTTCGAGAGTAACGTCGGGAATGAACAGAAGGGCGCGTTGTCGATTGGCGGAGCCCTGGCCGCCCCGAGTACGGCGTACCTATATGACTGGAACCTTCTGCCCATCGGCCAGCTCCTCTGGGAGAAGGAACTCATGTCCTACATTGACTTCCCGCCGCTCCAGATGGCCGCGAGCTACAACCTCGAACAAGTCCTCGAGAAGGTTCGAGAGATGAGCAAGGACCACCCGAGCCAATAGCCGGAAGTGATTTACACTTGTTGAATGACTGGCGGGCGGCTTGGAAGAGCCGCCCGCCTTTTCACTCAAAGTCAAAAGTGAACCTTCGCCTTCCGAACCTGGTGAACCGCAAACCGAATCCCAGTTCGACGGCGCGGCGATTTCCAGCCCCTTCGGTCACACGGCTTGTGGTCATCCTCCTGGTCGCCGGTGGCTTCTGGTGGAGCAAGAGTCAAGTTAAACAACTCGCGTTAGATTTTGTGAGCCACCGCTCAGATTCATCCGCGGACAAAACGCGGCCGTCCAAAGGGATGTTCCGCTTCGTCCTCGAACTTGTCCAGCCTTACCGCAAATGGCTGATCGTCGTCTTCATTGCGATGATCATCGAGACGGGTATGAGCATCGCCGCGCCGTGGCCGTTGAAGATCATTCTCGATAATGTGATCGGCCACCACAAGCTGCCGGAGTTTCTGACCTGGTTACGCGATTTTTCTTCTGGGCGAACACACGCTGGGGCTGGCTGCGCGTGGCAGCACTCGGTGTCATCGCCATTGCCGGGATCGGCGCGGTGGCGGGGTACATCGACAGCTACTACACCGAAAGCGTCGCGCAGTATGTGGCCAACGATCTACGCCAGCGGCTCTATCACCATCTCCAGCGGCTCTCGTTGAAGTATTACGACACGCATCAGATCGGCAACATGGTGAGCACGATCACCTCCGACGTCAGTACGATCCAGAGCTTCGCCTCGACGGCGCTGCTCAGCATCCTGGTCGATGGCCTAACCATCCTGGGCATGCTCGCAGTCATGCTTTACCTGAACTTCGATTTCGCGCTCATCGTTGTAGTGGTGACGCCAGTTCTTTTGTATTTCATTTCGCACTTCAAAAAGGCGGTCAAAAAAGCCACGCATGAAGTGCGCAAGCAGCAGAGCCAAATCGTCGGTGTAATCGAACAGGGTTTGCAATCGGTCCGCTCGGTCAAGGCGTATGGGCGGCAGGACACAGAGGAGGATCGGCTCAACAAAGCGAGCCAACAAACAGTGGAGGCATCGCTCAAGGCGCGGCGGGTTAAGTCGCTCCTCTCGCCCATCGTTTCGGTCACCGTTGCGTGCTGCGTAGCTTTTGTTCTTTGGCGTGGAACGAGTTTGATTTTAGCGGACGCGATGACGATCGGCGCGCTCACTGTTTTCCTCTCTTATCTGCGCAAGTTTTTCAAGCCGGTGCAGGACCTGGCGAAAATGACCAACGTCATTGCGCAAGCCGCAGTCGGATTGGAGCGCGTGCAAACGATTCTCGAAGCCGATGCCATTATCCCGGAAAAACCTGATGCTCATGATCCGGGCAGAGTCAAAGGCGAGATCGTGTTCGAGAAAGTGGCTTTTTCCTATGATCCAGCCGCGCCGGTCTTGCGCGAGATCAATCTCACGATCAAACCAGGCATGCGAGTTGGCGTCTGTGGCCCGACCGGTGGCGGCAAATCGACCGTCCTCTCACTCATCCCGCGATTTTATGATCCTACGATGGGCCGCGTTCTGGTCGACGGCACGGACGTGGCCAATTACAAACTCGCCGGCCTTCGCGATCAGATTGGGTTTGTTCTTCAGGACACAGTGCTTTTCGCCGGAACCATCCGCGACAACATCGCTTACGGTCGGACGGATGCGACGCCCGAGGAAATCATGGCTGCTGCGGAAATGGCGAACGCGCACGAATTTATTTCCCAGATGCCTCACGGGTACGACTCGTTAGTTGGCGAGCGCGGGCTCACCCTTTCCGGCGGACAACGCCAGCGGATCGGCATTGCCCGGGCTGTTGTTCGCAATTCACCTATTCTCATTCTCGATGAACCCACCGCCGCGCTCGATACCGAATCTGAAAAACTCGTTATGGAAGCGCTCGAACGATTGATGGAAGGCCGCACCGTAATCACGATCGCGCATCGGTTGAGCACGATCCGCGATGCACACAAGATCGTTGTTCTGAAAGGCGGCTTCGTCGCCGAAGAAGGTACGCATGCCGAACTAACCGCTCGTAACGGCATCTACGCCGAACTTTACCGAATCCAGGCCGGCTCCACGCCTCTCGCCTAATTACCAACCCAATCTAACGCCATGTCCAACCGATCCATCATTGTTCTCCCGGACGACACCGGAAAACCAATCATCGACGCGATCAATGCCGCGAAAAAATCGCTGCGAATCAAGATGTTTGTTTTCTCTGACCCTGATCTGCTTGCCGCTGTGATCGCAGCGAAAAAACGCGGAATCAAGGTTCACGTCATGCTCAACCCGGCCCGCCGCAGCGGGAAAGAGGAAAACGCTGAGACTCGTCAGGCACTCGAAAAAGCCGGGATCGATGTGAAGGACAGTAATCCCGACTTTGGCATTACCCATGAAAAATCAATGGTGGTAGACGATGAAACGGCTTTCGTGAAATCGCTCAACTGGGAAACGAAAAACCTCACCGTCACACGCGACTACGCCATCGTTACCTCGCATCAGCACGAGGTCGATGAAGTGATCGCTGGCTTCGAAGCGGACTGGAATCGGAAGCTATTCGAGCCCGGCCATGACGCCCACCTCATCTGGTGTCGCGGCAACGGCCGCGAGCGAATCGCCCGCCTGATCGATGGAGCCAAGCACACCCTTTTTGTCGAAAATGAGCGATATCAGGATTCGGTCATCATCGAGCGGTTGGTCCGCGCGGCTACGCGCGGAGTGAAAGTCCATGTTCTGGCTAAGCCGCCCCATTCCTTGAAAAAGGAGAAACTGGTCGAAGGCGTCGGTGGTCTCCGCATCATGGACGACGTAGGAATCAAGATTCACAAGCTCAAGCATCTCAAGCTTCATGGAAAAATGCTTCTGGCCGACAAGGCGCGCGCCATTATCGGATCGATCAATCTAGCGCCCGGTAGTTTTGACGATCGTCGTGAGCTAGCGATCGAAGTCCACGACGAAGAGATCGTGGAGCGGCTGGGGAGATTGCCAAGCACGACTGGGAGAACTCCCACCCGCTCGATCTTTCGGACGAGGGACTTTTCGCCGACCTCGAGGATCGAGAGGAAGGCAGTTGCCTCAGCCTCGCTCTTGAAGTGGATGAGAACGCGGTGAAACACCACAAGCACCACGGCAAATAACGCTCGGCGAATTCTATTCAGAAGTCGCGGATTGGTCTGGGGGGCGTCGCTCATCGTGATTTCAAAACCTGTAGGACCAAGGTCTTATATTCAGGGCCGCCGATTTTTCTGATCCTCAGCGACGAAACTATAAAAATATCCAATTATTTATGAAGCTTATTAATCTAACAGTGCGCAATAAGGCGTTGTCGTTGGTCGCAATCGGCCTGGCGTTCTTCGGCGCCCCGACCATGTCCTATGCTGCATCTCCAGCTCCAGCGAGCGGGGATAAGAAGCCCAACATCCTGTTCATCATGGGCGATGACATCGGTATGTGGAACATCGGAGCTTACCATCGTGGCATGATGGCCGGGCGGACGCCAAATCTCGATAAGATGGCCAAGGAAGGAATGTTGTTCACGGATTACTACGCCGAAGCCAGTTGCACAGCAGGTCGGGCAAACTTCATTACAGGCGAGCTTCCGATCCGGACCGGGATGACCACAGTCGGCCAAGCCGGTGCGCCGACTGGCTTGCCTGCCGAGGCTTGCACTATCGCCACTGCTCTCAAAGCACAGGGCTACGCAACCGGCCAGTTCGGAAAGAATCACCTTGGGGACAAGAACGAGTTCCTGCCGACCGTCCATGGGTTTGATGAATTCTTTGGCTATCTTTATCACCTCGATGCGATGGAAGATCCCGCGCATCCCAATTATCCACAGGACTTGTTAGATAAAGTCGGCCCACGCAACATGGTCCACAGCTATGCGAGCGAGACCGATGACCCGACCGACATGCCCCGCTGGGGAAAAGTGGGCAAACAAAAGATCGAGGACGCCGGCACTCTTTATCCGAAACGAATGGAGACCGTTGACAACGAGATTCGTGATTTTGCCCTCAAATTCATCGAAAAGGCAAAGACGGACGGCAAACCGTTTTTCTGCTGGCTCAATCCGACGCGGATGCACATCGTGACCCATCTCTCGGAAAAATATGAGAAAATGCGAAATTCAGAGAACGGCTGGTCGGAAGAAGAGGCAGGAATGGCCCAGCTTGATGATGACATTGGTCTCGTGCTGCAGAAGCTCAAGGACCTGGGGATAGACGACAACACCATCGTCGTCTTCACCACCGACAATGGAACTGAACTGTTCACCTGGCCAGATGGCGGAACGACTCCATTCGCGCAATGCAAGGGAACGATCATGGAAGGCGGTTTTCGGGTGCCGGCCATCCTTCGCTGGCCCGGTCACGTCCCTGCCGACTCCGTTCAGAACGGCATCTTTTCCGGGTATGGACTGGTTCCCCACCTTCTTAGCCGCTGCCGGCAATCCAAACATCACGGATCAATTGCTTAAGGGAGTAAAACTCGGGGACCGCACCTACAAGAACCACCTTGACGGGTACGATCAGACAGCCGCGATCACCGGAAAAGGACCATCTACGCGTCACGAAATTTTCTACCTCGGCGAAAGCTCGGTCGGAGCTATAAGAATTGACGACTACAAATATCGTTTCATCGATCAGCCCAACGGATGGTTAGGCGAAAAAACGCATGTTGATGTGCCTTACCTGACGAACCTGCGTCTCGATCCATTCGAGCGGCAGGGTTGGCCTAACAATGGAACGAAGGAAGGTGGACAGCAATACTTCGATTGGTTCAAGTTCCAATTCTGGCGCTTTGTCTTTGTTCAACAGGTAGTGGGCAAGGAACTACAGACCTTCATCGATTACCCGCCGATGCAGCGGGGCGCGAGTTTCAATCTCGACGCTGTCAAAGCAGAGATGGCTAAAAAGATGGCTCAAGCCGAGGCAGCTAGCAAAGGCCCTAGCAACTAAGAAGGAACAACTCTCCGGAGCGGGCGGATCTCAAAATGGACCGCCCGCTCTTGGTCGGTCCCAGCCACGATGTGAGGTGCGATGGACAAAAGCCGCCGGTTTCGGCGAGTAACGAATTTGGTGCAATTTTGGCGGTGTATTTTTAATTAACGCGGCAGCAAACTAATCAGACCAATGAAGCCTGTTTCTTTAGTATTTACCCAGCTGGCGATTGTCTTCGTCGGGCTTACCCCCGCGTTTGCCCAGGATCCGCTCCCGTCCTGGAACGACACTGCGCCGAAGAAAGCGATCATGGCTTTTGTCGAAAAGATAACGAAGGAAGGCACACCCGATTTTGTACCACCGGCCGAGCGCATCGCGACTTTCGATAACGACGGCACCCTTTGGGCCGAGCAGCCGATGTATTTCCAATTCTTTTTTGCACTCGACCGGGTGAAAGTCCTCGCTCCTCAGCATCCCGAATGGAAAACCAAGGAGCCGTTTGCTTCACTGCTCAAAGGTGACTTGAAGGGTGCGCTCGCCGGCGGTGAACCTGCCATCGCCCAGATTGTGATGACTACTCACTCCGGCATGACGACCGATGAGTTCGATAAACTCGTCAAGGATTGGATCGCGACTGCGAAAAATCCGAAGACAGGCCGGCTCCTGCTCGAAATGGTCTATCAACCAATGATTGAATTGCTCGCCTACCTACGGGCGAATGGATTCAAGACCTTTATCGTTTCCGGGGGCGGGATCGAATTCATGCGGCCGTGGACGGAGAAGGTCTATGGTATCCCGCCCGAACAGGTTGTTGGCAGCAGCGGCAAGACGAAGTTTGAGATGAAGGATGGCAAACCGGTATTGATAAAGCTGCCGGAAATCAATTTCATCGACGACAAGACGGGCAAGCCTGTCGGCATTCAGCAGCACATTGGGCGTCGTCCCATCGCTGCCTTCGGCAATTCCGATGGCGATTTGCAAATGCTGCAATGGACAGGGGCGGGGAGTGGTTCGCGTTTCTGTCTTTTCGTTCATCACGACGATGCCGAACGCGAGTTTGCGTACGATCGCAAATCACAGATCGGCCAGCTCGACAAAGGCCTGGACGAAGCTGCGGCAAAAGGTTGGACGGTCGTTAGTATGAAAGACGATTGGAAAACGATCTTTGTGTCGAACGTGAAGTGAGAGCGATGGTTGCTGTTACCTTTGGAATGGGACGTGTCTCGAGCCGGTGCGACTTGGAGCGTGTATGTGCATTAGCGTGTCGATCTTTCCTGGAAATAGCCCAGCGTTTTAACGCTGGGTACCGACCCGTCACAATCATCTTGAGTCCCGTCAGGGACGACAGAAGCGCCATCGACTAGCGTCGGGTCTGTCGTCCCTGACGGGACTTATACCCTTCTCATTTCAAATCCCAGCGTTGAAACGCTGGGCTATTTTCAGAAAGGCAAGCTCACGCCAAATACGCCCTCGGGCGTTGGCGCAGGCTAACATTGAAGTGCGCTTTCAGCGCGCTCCGGTGGAACTAAACCTGCGGCTCCGGCGCCAAACAAATACTACTTCCCTGGAGCAGCGCATCGAGCCGATCCAGATCAATTGGCTTGATCAGGTGATGATGGAAACCGACATCGCGACTTCGCTGCACGTCGTCCTCCATTCCAAATCCCGTTAGGGCAATTCCAAAAATAGGCTGCTCAGATTTCATCGCCTGCATCAGATCCATTCCGCTGCCATCTGGTAAACCGATGTCGCTGACCAAGGCATCGAATTTTTCATTGGCGGCAAGTTGGAGCGCGGATTGAACACTGTGCGCGGCCTGCACGTAATAACCGGAACGTCGCAGTAATTTGGTGAGAGATCGGTTAGTGTCCTCGTGATCTTCGACCAACAAGATACGAACAGATTTGCGTTCTTTTGGCTGGACTGGGGCGGCGGTCGCGTTGGTGAGAGACTGGTCGGCAGCCAACGGGAAAGTAGCGGTGAAGGTAGCGCCTTTATTCCTGCCGTCGCTTTCCGCGACCAATGTTCCTTGATGGGTTTCAACCAACGCTTTGCTGATGGAAAGGCCAAGTCCCAAGCCGCCGAATTGCTTTCGTTCTCCCTGTTCAAACGCGTTAAAAATTTTCGGCAACATTTCGGGATCAATTCCGACGCCGCTATCAGAAACTTCCACGCACAATTGTCCGTCGTTATTCGATAGTCCGAAGGCGAAGATGCCCTTGGTCCGGAGTAAACTTGACTGCGTTCTTGATCAGGTTCCAAAAGACCTGCTGCAGACGAGCAGAATCTGCGTCCAGACAGATTTGGCTTGCGGCGAAATTTTTTTCAACCCGGAGATTTTTTTGCGCGATGTCGGTCTGACAAATTTCCAGAGCGCTTTCCAGCAAGAGATGGGCATCGACTTTCTCGAGGCTTCAACTGGACCTTGCCTTTGCTGATCCGGGTGAGGTCGAGCAGATCATCGATCAACCGGGCTTCGAGTTCGATATTGCGATGAATCATCTGGAGAGAAGCGCACGTTTCTTCTGAAAGACCTTTCTCTTGTTCGAGAGCGAGGACGGAAGTGAGAACCGGGGTGAGAGGTGTCCGCAGTTCGTGGCTGAGCATGGCAAGAAACGAATCCTTCGCCAGGTTAGCTCGCTCAGCTTCAGCTCGCGCGGCTTGGGCCGAATTATAAAGAGCTGCGTTTTCGAGTGCGAGAGCGGCGCGATGGGCCAGTTCTTCTGCGAGCACGAGTTCTTCGGTGCCGCAGATGCGTCCTTCCATGTTTATCATCAGGAGCGCACCAAGAGTGCGGCCCGGAGCTATCAACGGAACGCCAATGAGCGATGTCGGCGCGAAGGAAAGGATTTGTTGCCGATCCTCCTCAAGGTCATAGATTTTTTGCAAGGCTCCATTGGCGGTATCACAGCAGACCGGCTGGCCGGTTTTGATAATCTGTTCTGCTCCCTTTTGAGCTAGCGAGCTGGAAGGAAATGCTTCAGCCAATTTTCGGAGGACAGGCTTTTCGACGAAACTGGAATGAGCGACGGCGATTTGTCGCAAACCGAGATCGTCTTCGACGGAAAAAGCCACACAGAGATCGGCCAGGCGCGGAACGGTTAGGTCGGCCAAATTTTGAAATGTCGTCTGGTAATCAAGCGATCTGGCGAGAACGTTGCCGGCGTCTGCCAAAAATCGGAGGCGTTCCTGACGGGCTTCGGCTTCAGCGAGGACAGCCTGTTCCCGGATCAGTTTTTCACGTTCTTCGGACTGTCGTTTGACCTGTTCCGTTTTCTTGTAGAGATCGACGAAGACGGCAATTTTGGTTCGGAGAATCTCGGGAACAACCGGGGTGAGGATATAATCAACTGCACCTAACGAATAACCTCTCGAGACGTGGGTGTCCGTGTCATTAACTGCGCTAATGAAAATAATCGGAGTTTTTTCCGAACGCGGTCGTTGCCGGATCATGGCTGCGGTCTCGAACCCATCCATTACCGGCATGTTGACGTCGAGGAGGATGACGGCGAAATCCTGCTTGAGTAGACAACGGAGAGCTTCCTTTCCGGATTTAGCGCAAACCAGATTTTGGTCCAGATCGGCCAGAATCGTCTCATGGACGAGCAGCTTATCCGCGCGGTCGTCCACGATGAGGATATTGACCTTTTCCTCGACCAGTCCGTTGTTGGTAAGTTCCTCGGCCATAATTAACGATGGAGCCAGTCGCGCAACAGCATCAGCAGGCGCTGAGTGTCTACGGGTTTGGCAATGTAATCACTTGCACCGGCCGCGATGCATTTTTCCCGGTCGCCCTTCATCGCTTTTGCAGTCAGCGCGATAATCGGGAGTTGTTCAAAGCCGTACATTTTCCGGATGGCCTGCATGGTTTCGTAGCCATCCATTTCCGGAAGCATTATGTCCATCAGAACAAGATCGGTATCCGGTTCACTTTCCAGGAACTCGAGAGCGGCCTTACCCGTTTCGGCGGATTGAACCGACATTTTGTAACGTTCGAGCATGCTGGTCATCGCGAAGATGTTCCTAATATCATCATCCACGATGAGGACTTTCTTGCCGGTCAGGATCGCATCCGGATCGTGCAAACGACGCAATATTTCCCGTTTATCTTCAGGGAGAGTGGCAGCGTCTCGATGCAACCATAGCGCGGTTTGGTCGTAGAGTCTTTCCGGACTGCGGACATCCTTGACGATGGTGGTCTGGGCAACGTGATTCAGCCGTCGTTCCTCATCCTTGGACAAATCCTTGGCGGTATAAACGATGATGGGAAGATCCGAATTATCGCGCCGGATTTTTTCGATTAAGTCGAACCCGGACATGTCCGGCAACATCAGGTCAAGCACTACGCAATCGATCGATTGGTGCTGCAACGCTTCCAAGGCGGCGCGGGCATTCGCGGCATCGATCAATTCGGCTGTCCCATTCCCAATTAGCTCTCGAATCCCGTTTCGTTGATTTTCGTCATCCTCAATGACGAGCAATTTTTTCGCTTTGGTTTCCCGCATCCGGGTTGCCTTGGCAAAAATCTGTCTGATCTGAGATTCGTCGATTGGTTTGGTTAGGAACCGCAAGGCTCCTTGTCTGAGAGCATTTTGGGGTTCGTCTCGCGCTGAAATGACAAAGACGGGGATGTGCCGGGTTGCCAAATCGGATTTCAACCGGTCAAGAATTTGCCATCCATCTATGTCCGGCAGACTAAGGTCGAGGGTAACGGCGGTTGGAACCAAATCACGCACCAGCTCGAGGCCGATTTTTCCGCGCGGTGTGGCCACAGCCTTAAACCCATTTGCGCGGGCGACATCCAGCAGCCATTGCGCGAATTCGCGATCATCCTCGATAATGATGATCGATTTTTCGCCCGGTATAATATTTAATCGGTCATCGGTCAGCGTGAATTCAAGAGTCGCTCCCGGTTGATTGTTATCGTTAGTCGCCTCCATCTCGTCCTGGTCTGGCAGAGCCGGCGAAGTTGCAGGTTGGACAGGGGAAGTGATGAAATTCTCCGGCAAGAACAGAGTGAACGTGCTGCCGCGTCCTTCGAGACTTTCGACGCGGATTTCGCCGCCAAGGACTCGGGCCAGTTCGCGACTGATAGCGAGGCCGAGCCCTGTGCCTCCGTACCTGCGGCTGGTGCTTCCATCAGCTTGTTGGAACGCTTCGAAAATTGTTGTCTGTTTGTCTTGTGGAATGCCGATTCCACTATCGCTCACGGAAAAGGCGATAACATTGCGCGCACGAGCCAGGTTCAGGTTGTCCACTGACCACCCATTTTGGACGGTGGAAACTCGAAGGGTCACATGACCGCGGTCGGTAAACTTGAAGGCGTTCGAGAGGAGGTTTTTTAGCACCTGATCCAATCGTTGGGCGTCGGTGTGAACCGCGTACGGAACATTCGGATCGACATCGATTCGGAAGCTGATTCCTTTTCCTTCCGCGACATGCCGGAAAGTGCGCTCCATGGTTTGACGCATGTCTTCAAAGCGCACTTCACCGACGTCGATCGTGACTGTGCCCGATTCGATCTTGGAGAGATCCAGAATGTCGTTGATTAACTTGAGCAAATCTTTGCCGGACCCGCAGATGGTGCGGGCGAACTCGACCTGTTTCCCAGTCAGATTGCCTTCAGGGTTGGATGAAAGTTGATCAGCCAGAATGAGCAGACTGTTGAGCGGCGTGCGCAGCTCGTGGGACATGTTGGCCAGGAACTCTGATTTGTAACGCGAAGTAAGCGAGAGCTGTTTCGCTTTCCCTTCGAGCGCCTGTCGAGCTTGTTCGACTTCCCGGTTCTTGCGTTCGACTTCTTCGTTTTGTTCGACCAGCTGCCGCGCTTTCTCTTCGAGTTCCTGGTTGGTGAGTTGCAATTCTTCCTGCCGGCTTTGCAATTCCGAGGCGAGAGACTGCGATTGTTTCAACAGGTCTTCCGTGCGGGTGTTCGCTTCGATTGTGTTTAAGACAATCCCGATGCTTTCCGTCAACTGACTGAGGAACGCCTGGTGAGTGGGGTTGAATTGGTTCAGGGCCGAGAGTTCCATGACGGCTTTGATCTGACCTTCGAAGAGAATTGGAAGGACAACGATGTTCATCGGAGCCGCTTCACCGAGACCGGAACTTATCTGGACGTAATCCGGAGGAACGCTGGTTAGAAGAATGCGTTCCTTCTCGAACGCGGCCTGACCGACCAATCCTTCGCCGAGTTTGAAGCGATTGTTTACACCTTTGCGTTCACGGAACGCATAGCTTGCGAGTAAACGGAGTTCTGGTTCCTCGCCGGTGCTATCCATGATATAGAACACGCCCTGTTGAGCGGAAACGACCGGAGCCAGCTCGGATAGAATGAGTCGACCAACTGTGAGAAGATCTCGTTGGCCCTGAAGCATTCGGGTGAACTTGGCCAGGTTCGTTTTGAGCCAGTTTTGCTCGTCATTGCGCAACGTCGTGTCCTTCAGGTTGCGAATCATTTCGTTGATGTTGTCTTTGACGAATGCGACTTCGCCCTGAGCATCGACTTGAATCGATCGGGTCAGATCACCTTTTGTCACCGCGGTAGCAACGTCTGCGATTGCTCGCAATTGTGAGGTAAGATTGCCGGCGAGCTGGTTCACGTTGTCCGTTAGGTCGCGCCATGTTCCCGCAGCGCCGGGCACGTGAGCTTGACCGCCGAGTTTTCCTTCGACGCCGACTTCGCGGGCCACGCTCGTGACCTGATCAGCAAAAATGGCCAGCGTGTCGGTCATGCCATTGATCGTATCAGCCAAGGCTGCGATTTCGCCTTTGGCTTCGACCAGTAGTTTTTGCTTCAGGTCACCGTTGGCGACGGCGGTCACGACCTTGGCGATACCGCGCACCTGATTCGTCAGGTTGCCGGCCATGAAGTTCACGGAATCGGTTAAGTCTTTCCACGTGCCGGCGACGCCTTTCACAACCGCCTGGCCACCGAGCTTTCCTTCCGTGCCGACTTCGCGCGCCACACGAGTCACTTCCGAGGCGAACGAATTCAATTGGTCCACCATCGTGTTGACGGTGTTTTTCAGTTCAAGAATTTCGCCTTTAACATCGACCGTGATTTTTTTGGAAAGATCGCCGGTAGCGACCGCCGTTGTGACCGCGGCGATATTACGGACCTGAGTCGTCAGGTTACTGGCCATGAAGTTCACGGAATCGGTCAGATCTTTCCACGTGCCGGAGACGCCTTCCACTCGGGCCTGACCACCAAGAGCTCCTTCCGAACCTACTTCGCGCGCCACGCGTGTTACTTCCGAGGCAAACGAACGAAGCTGATCGACCATCGTATTGATCGTGTCTTTCAGTTGCAGAATTTCGCCGCGGACATCGACTGTGATTTTTTTCGAAAGATCGCCGTTCGCCACCGCGGTGGTGACCTCGGCAATGTTACGCACCTGGCCGGTTAGGTTACCGGCCATTGAATTCACTGAATCGGTCAGATCTTTCCAGGTGCCGGCGACGCCTTCGACGTCTGCCTGACCGCCGAGAATTCCCTCAGAACCGACTTCGCGCGCGACACGAGTGACTTCCGAGGCGAACGAACTGAGCTGATCCACCATGGTGTTGATGGTGTTTTTCAGGGCAAGGATTTCGCCTTTGACGTCGACCGTGATCTTCTTGGACAGATCGCCTCGGGCCACAGCGGTGGTAACGTCGGCAATGTTACGGACTTGACCGGTTAGGTTGCCGGCCATCGAGTTAACCGAGTCAGTCAGATCTTTCCAGGTGCCAGCTACGCCGCGGACGTCAGCTTGACCGCCCAGTTTACCTTCGCTACCGACCTCCCGTGCGACACGAGTCACTTCTGAAGCGAACGAGCGAAGTTGGTCGACCATCGTGTTGATCGTATCTTTGAGCTGTAGGATTTCGCCCCGGACATCGACCGTGATTTTTTTCGATAGATCGCCGTTAGCGACCGCAGTCGTAACTTCGGCAATGTTTCGGACCTGAGCGGTCAGGTTGCCGGCCATGGAATTAACCGAGTCAGTGAGATCTTTCCAGGTGCCAGCGACGCCTTTTACTTCGGCTTGACCGCCGAGACGTCCGTCGGTGCCGACTTCGCGGGCGACACGGGTGACTTCTGCGGCGAACGAACTGAGCTGATCCACCATGGTGTTGATCGTGTTTTTCAGTTCAAGAATTTCTCCTTTAACGTCGACCGTGATTTTCTTGGAAAGATCACCGTTCGCGACGGCGGTGGTGACTTCAGCGATGTTACGGACCTGACCGGTTAGGTTACCGGCCATGAAATTTACCGAGTCGGTCAGATCTTTCCAGGTACCGGCGACACCGCTTACTTCGGCCTGACCGCCAAGAATTCCTTCCGAACCGACTTCGCGCGCCACACGAGTCACTTCCGAAGCGAAAGAGCCAAGTCGATCAACCAGTGTGTTGATCGTGTTTTTCATTTCGAGAATCTCGCCTTTAACGTCGACCGTGATCTTTTGGGAAAGATCGCCATTTGCGATTGAGGTGGTGACTTCCGCGATGTTACGAACCTGGTCGGTCAGATTACCGGCCATCATGTTGACGTTGTCGGTCAAATCCTTCCATGTGCCAGCCACGCCGCGGACGTCAGCCTGACCGCCGAGTTTTCCTTCCGAACCTACCTCGCGAGCGACACGCGTTACTTCCGAAGCGAACGAGCGGAGTTGATCGACCATCGTGTTGATCGTGTCCTTGAGTTCAAGAATTTCGCCGCGAACGTCGACTGTGATTTTCTTGGAGAGATCGCCGTTGGCCACAGCGGTGGTGACTTCGGCGATGTTACGGACCTGACCGGTTAGGTTACCCGCCATTGAATTCACGCTGTCAGTCAGATCTTTCCAGGTTCCGGCGACACCTTTCACATCGGCTTGGCCGCCGAGTTTTCCTTCCGTGCCGACTTCGCGAGCGACGCGAGTCACTTCCGAGGCAAACGAACTCAACTGATCCACCATCGTGTTGATGGTGTCTTTCAATTCCAGGATCTCGCCTTTGACGTCGACCGTGATCTTCTTGGAAAGATCGCCTCGCGCGACAGCAGTGGTCACGTTGGCAATGTTACGGACCTGGCTGGTCAGGTTTCGCGCCATGAAATTCACCGAATCGGTCAGATCTTTCCACGTTCCAGAAACGCCTTCGACGCGGGCCTGGCCGCCAAGAATTCCTTCCGAACCGACTTCGCGCGCGACACGTGTTACTTCCGAAGCGAACGAACGAAGCTGATCGACCATGACGTTGACCGTGTCTTTCAGTTCGAGGAACTCGCCTTTGACGTCGACCGTGATCTTCTTGGTCAAATCGCCGTTCGCGACTGCCGTCGTAACTGTCGCAATATTACGGACTTGCGCGGTAAGATTGCCGGCCATCAGGTTGACGTTTTCGGTCAGATCTTTCCATGTGCCGGCGACCCCTTTGACCTTGGCTTGGCCGCCTAATTTTCCTTCTGTACCGACTTCGCGAGCCACGCGGGTCACTTCCGAGGCAAACGCGCCGAGCTGATCGACCATGGTGTTGACCGTTTTTGCGGTGCGCAGGAATTCACCCTGGAGAGCGCGGCCTTCGATCTCGGTGGCCATCGTTTTGGAAAGATCGCCTTTGGCGACAGCACCGATGACCCGCGCCATTTCGCTGGTCGGATGGACTAGGTTACCGATGAGACCGTTGACTGAACCAATGGCATCGGCCCAGCAATTCGAGACCTCGCCGATGGAGGCCCGCTGCGAAATTCGCCCTTCTTTTCCGACGACCTGGCCAATCCGGTCGAGCTCTTGGGCCATTCGCTGGTTGATCCCAATGACCTCATTAAAGGTATCGGCGATTTTACCGGCCAATCCGGTCCAATCATCGGGCAATCGGGCAGAGAAATCGCCGCGTTTGAAAGCGGTCAACGCGGCGAGTAACTGCTGCTGGTCGAGGTAATTACCGTTTAGAGTGGCGCCATTTCCAGGGTCTTTGACTCGGGCGAGCGGTGGTTTCTTCATAGGCTGTGTGGATTAGATCAACGGACCTCCAGGCCCAAACGGATTGCGATTCCGGGGACACCGGCGTTTGGGGATGGGGAATGAAACGAGAAAATGGGAGTAACCCGCAGTTCGGGAATTCTTTGGCTAAAAGTTTCCTCACAGGACCTCTCATTCAATTTGGGCCGTTACTTCCAATCGTTTGAGGATGGAGGTCTGGTTGTAGGGACTTTAAAAAAGTGAGGATTGGGGAAGCCACGGATTTACACGGAATAAACGCGGAAAAAGGGCAAATATGAAGTGACGGAGCTCGACGTACAAATAATTCAGAATTCCGTGTTTAATCCGCTGTCCTTCCGTGGCGCCTCCGTCCCCGTCCGTGGCGTTGTCTTACGGTTGTCCGCAGTATTTGAAGAGCAACAGTTCGGCGGTTCGCGGTATCGCCGAAATAGAATCGGATCGCGCCATCGCGCCCGATTTCATCTCGGAGGACGCTACAACTTGCCCGGCGGCTATGGACCTGGTGAATGCCGTGTTCTTTTCGAAAATAAAATTCGCCCCACGCTTCGATGAAAATAGCGCGGGTCGCTTTTTCGGTCAGGAGCTTTTCCAAGATTGGGCGCTCATAAGAAGTGTAGTCAATCGTTTCGTCCTTTTCGATTTCGGCATAATCGAGGCCTTTGTGTTGTTCGATGCCTGTGACGGGCAGGTCAGTCCAAGTCGAGGTCAGGATGCCGACTCTAAGTCGCGGATCGAATCCGGCGACCGCGTTTTGTCTTGAGTGGGTGCTGAGAGCGATGCGGAGTGTTCGGTTATTGCCGATGTCGATGGTGATCCAGAAATGATCGATATTGCTGACGACTGCATCGATCT
The DNA here is from genome assembly GCA_963751725.1 of uncultured Verrucomicrobiae bacterium. Lineage (GTDB taxonomy): Bacteria > Verrucomicrobiota > Verrucomicrobiia > Chthoniobacterales > UBA10450 > AV80. Next base: position 84,082 of record CAVVVQ010000027.1, on the reverse strand, counting down.
CGGCGGCAAACGCGATTGGCGGGCCTGCGACGTGGACGAGGTCGCCGTGGTTTAGGCCAAGGTCGGATTGTTGGTGCGATGGCTTCGCTTGTGAGGCATTTGGAGTGCCCTAACTGTAGCGCAGTTGTTGCGCTACGAGGTTGACGTTCTGGTTGCCTCGCAAATCATGCGTCTTATGTGACCGTATAGGACCCATGGGACTAATGAAATCAATGATCAGATTTTTCCAGAAACGCGCCGTTGCCTTCGTCGATGTAAGTTGTGCCGGCGACTCGGGAGATTCGGAGATGTTGACGCCATTCGCCGGGATCGAAATTTCGTTTGGCTTCCAACGTTTCGCTCTTCACCTGTATCGAGTCGGAGTTGCCCGTTAATGCTTCGAGCAAAATCCGACCATCAAACTTCTTTGCCGCCGGCTCGAGCCCGAGGATGTGAAGAATCGTTGGAGCAAGATCGATGTTGCCGCTGGGAAGGTCACTTTGTAATCCTCGCTTAAAATGTGGACCGCCTGCGACGAGCGTGTTGTGCACGTCATACTCGCTCAAAGTCGCGTGGCTCCCTTGGCCGGCTTTACGGCTTGGATCGGTGATGATTTGACCGGGAATACCAAAGCGATTCGGTTTCGAATTCCAACGCAGTGCAACCATCACGTCCGGGCGCGTCAGGGGTGTTTGCATTGACTGATTCGAGCGGAAATGTTCCTTCAAATTTTTCGCGAGCGAAAATTACTCCTGCGAAATCTGAATGTTGCAGCCATTCAACGAGACGCGTGGCCACCGCGCGGTCGTGCTCAGTGATGTAGAACAAAATTGAGCCGGCGTTTTCGGCCACCATGATTTGGCCCGGTTTCGGGGTGGTTTCGAAGGCCGCGACTGCATCGAATCCGGCTGTTCGCAATGTTTCTGGAAAATTAATTGCGCGTTCGATGGTGGAAAAACCGTGATCAGAAACGATGAAGAGATCGGTTTTGTCCCGAACGTTTTTCTTTGAAAGCGCATCGAGGACTGCGGCGAGATTGCGATCGGAACTTTGAATCGCCGAGAGGGACGGCTCGGCGCCGGGTGAATGTTCATGTTGGGTTAGGTCGGGGTCGCTTAACCAGAGGAGTGAGTAGGCGGGGACACCGTCGCGCCAGAGAAGTTCGGTCATGGCGCGAGTCGCATAGGCGTTGCGCGCGTCGCTGGTATCGGTCTTTTCGATCAGGAACGGACCGAGAAGTTTGATCAGTTGTTCGCGTGCACTGGATGGCATCGGAGCTGCGGCGAATCGGATGAGACCATTGGGCGAAACCGCGCTGGTCCATTCAGAGGAACGATCATGAAGAAACGCGACGGATTTTGTTCCGGCAATCGCGGTAGTGCGACCGGAAGCGCGCACGGTTTCGGCGACGGTTGGCAGTGCGAGATATTTGTTCTCGCTGATCTGGTCGCCTTTCCTAATGACATCGAGGTTAGCGGTTTCAGATATCTTTAGTGCATCGATGCGCGGCCGGTATTCCTGATTGGCCAGAAGACCGTTTCGATTTGGGTAAGCGCCTGTGGCAATGGCGGCGCCGTTCACGTCGGTCATTGTTGGATAAACCGAGTGATGTTTGCGAAACATCACCCCTTCCTGAGCAAACTTCCAAAGTGTGGGTGTGTTTTTTTCGGAAATAAAATCCGGACGCATCCCATCCCAGACCAGGACGACTACGTGCCGATCTTTTGGCGGGATTGGCGACGGTGGCGGCGCGGAGGTGAGGCAGGAGTTTCGGTTGCGGCATCGCTTGAGACCGTGAGCAGCAGGAGGGCTAACAGCTGATGGCTGATGGCGAATAGCCAGCGGTACGTGACGTTAGGTCACGACTGTCTGTGGCGAAGCTCGTCCCCAAAGCGGCGGAGCACCGCCGCACTCCAAGACGCGGGCGGCTCACGCTTTCGCGATTTTCGGCGGGAACAACCAACGCAGTTCTCCTTGCATCGAATCAGGTTCGAATTCGATCAACGCCACTCCAGCTTTGGACATTTTCGCGTTCCCTCCTGTGAGTTGAAAAATCGTGTGCGAAAAATCGGGTTCATGTCCGACCAGCATCAGACTTTTCCCGGAGAAATCTTTGAGGATTTTTCGAAGTTGTTTCACCTCAAATCCCGGTCGCAACGATGATTCGGTCCGAACTTTGACATTTAGATGTTTGGCGGCGATTTCTGCTGTTTGACTAGCGCGTGGCAACGGGCTGGTGAGAATGACGAGGCTCGATTTCGAGGCGCGCCAGGAATTTGGCGACTGTTGCAACTTCCTTTTTGCCTTCATCGGTTAGGGGCCGTTCGTCGTCCGGTTTATTCCAGCCGGGCCAATCCGCTTTTCCGTGACGCAACAGGAAGAGTTTCATGAGTGAAAGAGGTTAGGGCGAGGCTGGTGTTGGGGTTGGTGTGGGAGGAGGCTCGGGCGGTTTTCCCGCAAGAGCGTCGTCGATTATTTTTTTCAGCGACTCGACATTGAAAGAAGCGAATGGAATTTGGACGCCATCGATGAAGAGCATTGGTGTGCGATCGACTCCGATGGAAGCGCCGCGTGCTTGATCGGCTTTGATTCGACGATCGACTTCTTCGCTTTGCATATCTTTTGTGAAACGGTCAAGATCCACTCCGCTGCGCTTTCGCGTATTCGGAGAAAATTTCTTTCACTCGCGCGGTTTGCTCTTCAGTCGGGATTGCCTGAGGCCCGGGCGGCGGACCTTCCTTACTCCAATATGGCGCGTGCTCGAATAGTAGATCGTTCATTTCCCAGAATTTCCCCTGCAACCCGGCGGCTTCGGCTGCGGTCGCGGCTGTGAATGCGTGTGCGTGCATGGCGAGCGGGAACTCTCGGAAAATCACTCGAATTTGGTCGCCGTAATCATGTTCAATAGTCAGGAGCGTGGCAGCGAGAATTCCGCAGGGCGGGCATTGAAAATCACCGAACTCCTCAAGAGTTACCCGAGCGCTCTTTGTTCCGCCGCGGACATGCGGTGGTTCGGCACCGGGCGAGCCGGTTGCGATCTTGAGTAGTGGCTTTGATTTTGCCCGGAAGAGATAGACTCCGCTCGCTGTCGCGATCAAAGCGACAACGATGATGATCAGAAAAGGAAGAATGCGTCGCATCGTGTGAAATTAGCGCAATCCTGCAGTGGCTGGCTGGCTCCCGGTGGATTGCTGTTTTTTCCCGAGAAACAAACTGATCACGACCAGCGCGGTGATGGTGGTAGTCAATGCCGCTGATAACAAACAGTAGTCGCAAAAAGCATGGAGGATGAAGGCTTGCACGTAAAGAAGCCAGAGGGTGATGCAAAACATCCCCGCTACCTGCAAGCGCAGAAGGGTTCGGGCGCCCGAGCTGCCAAACGCGGTCAACAACGCCAGACTGAACGCAATGAAGTAACCCAGCGCGCCAACCGCACCGAGTGGAATCGATCCGATTTTCGAGTAGGCGCTGGATAACACTTCACCGCATCCGGAAGAGGCAATACAGGTTACGTCTTCCCCGGTCAGATGCTTGATCAAGAGATAAATGGAATCAGTTAGGCCAGCGATGGCCAGGAACGCAATCACGCCGTGCAATTTCGGATGAAAATTGGTGGAGTCCGATTCCATCGAATTTTTTACCACTAATGGACGCTAATTGACACGAACCTAAGGCGGGCTGAAGGCCCCGTTGGTGTTATCCCATTCGTGTGCATTTGTGTCTATTCGTGGTTAATGCCTTTTGTTCCCTAATTATTTAGTCGCCGGTTTCGGTGTTGCGGCCGGGACCGGTGTTGGTGGTGGGACGTAAACTTTGCCCTGCATCGCGGCCTCGATCGCGCCACGAAGCCCTTCGTCTGTTAGAACCGCTGGAGCGGGAACGATGTGACCATTAACGTAGATGGTTGGGGTACGATCGATTCCCTGGCCAGCGCCGCGCGCAGCGATCCGATTCCACTCTTGCCTTCAGCGCATTGCTGTCGAGAGCCTCTTTGAATCGATCGACGTCGAGATTCAGAACTTCGGCGTAATGCGCGAAGACGTCATGCACTTCGATATCCATGGCAAGGATGGGCGAGAGAAACCGGCGTGACGGAGATGGTTCCGGTCCAATGGTATCGATTCCTTTGGTCCAACGTGGAGCGTTTTCGTAAAGAAGATCGTGCATCTCCCAGAATTTCCCCTGTAATCCAGCGGCCTCAGCGGCGCGTGCGGCCAAGAGTGCGTGTTCGTGTTTGGTTATGGGCATATGGCGAAAGACCACGCGTAATCGGTCGCCATAATCGTGTTCGATTGCTTTGAGGATTGGATAAACGCGGCCACAAGGGGCGCATTGGAAATCTCCGTATTCTTCGAGGGTAACCTTGGCCTTGGCGCCGCCGCGAATGTGCAACGCTTCTGGCGTGCTGCTGATTTGTCGTGAAGGGGCGGGGGTAGCTGTTGGTTCCGTGGCGCTCGGCGGTTCAGTAGCGACTGGTGTTTCAGCGGCAGGAGCCGGGGTTTCCGTGGGAGCCGGCGCTGGAGTTTCCGTTGGTGCTGGGTGTTTCAGTTGGGGCGGGCGTCGGTGTCGCTTCAACGATCGGGATGAGCGGGCTGGTCTGACTCGGTTGCCTGTGTCTGTTTCCATTTGAAGAACGCGTATCCGCCTCCTACGGCCACAATGAAAACAAGGCCGATGATAATAAGAGCAGTGCGTTGCATAGAGGTTACCCGGACCCGGGAGCGGAAAAACTAGACGGCTAGCGATTTTGTTTCCACTAGTTTTGTGAAAGGGATATCGGCGACAAGAAAGGAAATTTGGGCCACGGATTGACACCCGCCTTCGCCAAACCTACGGCGTGGCAGGCGGATTAAACACGGAAATTGGTGAATTAATATCGAATTGTGGCCAGGGTCTTCTGGGCGGGGTTGAGCGTCGCGTAGCCTTGGCGTCGGACGACGCAGTTGTAGGGGCGCTTCTAGCGGAAGCGCCCAGGGAGTTGAGGTCGATCGGTCTTGAGCGGCCGATCTGTCGATCGCGTCCATATCAGGGCGCTTCGCAGAAGCGCCACTACACACGATCTCGACCCGCGGCGATCGGGCTGGCCATTGAATCAATCGCGAGCGATCATTATCTCTAAGATGAGATGGCGCTCCGTCTTGGTTGCCGTTTGCGCGTTATGCGTTGTGCCTGGTTATCGAGGTGTTGGGGCGCCGCCGGAAACAATTTCGATCGGGTTATATCACCTCGAATGGACCGGGACGGTTCGCGAAAGCGGCGCAGGAAAATTTGTTCCGGTTAGGCTGAAGACGAGCCGGGGAGAGATCAGAGCCGAATATTATCCAGCGGCGAACAGTGATGCTTCTGCGCGGATGGGTGTGGTCTGGGTTGAAGGAGCGGGCAACCATGGTTCGGATGATGGGCCGCCCGTCACAATTTATCCGACGGTTTGCGAGCGACTGCAGAAGATGGGAATCGCGTCCCTCCATTTGCATTACCGGCGTCCGAATTATTTGGTGCACTGCGTTCTCGACACGCTTTGCGGGATTGCATTTCTTTCCGGGGAAGGGATCGACCGGATCGGATTGGTCGGTCACAGTTTTGGCGGCGCGGTCGTTATTTCGGCTGGGGCGGTTTCGTCGAAGGTTTGGGCGGTTGTGCCGATGTCGAGCCAGACAGATGGAACCGATTTTGCGGCGCACGTTTCGCCGCGGCCGATGTTATTGATTCACGGCACGTCGGATTCCGTCCTGCCGTCGTCTTGTTCCGAGGAGATTTATGCGGAAGCGCGGCAACCGAAGGAACTCCGATTATTCAAGGGAGCCGGGCACAATTTAGAAGAAGCGCGCGGGGAGGTGATGGATCTGCTGGTGAAATGGATTCCGGAGAAACTGGCTCGCGAACATCAGTGGTGACGCTGTCTTCTCTCCCCTTTAATCCTGCTCTTTCACTTGCTCTTGCTCTATGAGGGTGGGCGAATTTGGAGCCTAGCGGTACAGTAGGGGCGCGATTAATGGTCCGGTACGGCAAGCGTTGCGGCACAGCGCACCCTGCTCGAGCAAGAGCAAGTGAAAGAGCAGGATTAAAGGGGAGAGAGGGAGAGCTAAATAACGCTCCACTTTGGGCGTTTGGTGCGGGGATCGGTTTCCCACATTCGAACAGCGCCCAGATAAGCGTTCCGGTTATGACCGAGCTCGGAACCTTTCGGGAGTTTGTTCAAGAGTTTTGCGTTGCCGCCGCCGAGCACAACGTAATCGGCGATAAACGAAAGTTTGAGGTGCTCGATGCAAAAGTGAACTTCCCGCTCCCACGCTTTTCGGCCGAGGAATTCGAAACCGGGTTTACCAAGAACGTCTTCGATTAATCCACCTTCATACGGGAGATCGCCGAGTTCGAGCGGAAGAATATTCTTCGGCCAGATCAAAGTGGATCCGAGACCGGTGCCGAGTCCGAGAAAAAGCATGCGGCCACCATGATAACTGCCAAGGGCCTGCAGGGCGGCATCGTTCATGATGCGAACCGGTTTACCTAACGATTTCCTGAAGTTCCATCCGACCCAACCTTTGCTCAAATGCTTTGGATCTTTCACGATCCGGCCATCCCGGACCACGGACGGAAAACCGATCGAGATCGCATCGTATTTCCAGCCTTCGACTGATTCTTTGACGCCGGCAATCAGTTGTCGGGGCGAAAGCCTCGGGCCGGATTCGAATTTCCGTTTTTCCCGTCCGGGAGATCATCAACTTCACGGTTGTCCCGCCGATGTCGATCGCGAGAATTCTCCTCATGGATTCTCGTTCCGAACGACGTTGATGGGAGTGAGCTTGGCCGTCGGTTTGGGCTGCGCTTCGGCCAGTTTACGCAATTGACCGCGAGAACGTTCGCGGAAATGCAGCTGCGCCTGCGAACGTTCCTCACCTTTCTTAGGTTTCAATCGAACATACGTGCCGTCCGGCTGAAGTTCACGGACTTTGATGTGATCGTTCAGGAAACAGGGTAAAACTTCGTTGATGATTTCATCTCGCAACGTCTGGTTCTCGATCGGAAAAGCGATCTCAACCCGGCGAATGAAATTTCTTGGCATCCAATCAGCGCTGGCCAGATAAACTTCCGGATTACCGGCATCATCAAAATAATAGATCCGACTGTGCTCAAGAAACCGGCCGACGATGCTGATGACGCGGATATTTTCGCTGAGATTTGGAATTCGAGGGCGGAGGCAACAGATTCCGCGGACAATGAGATCGATCGTCACGCCGGCGCAGGAAGCTTCGTAAAGTTTTTCGATGATTTCCTGATCGACGAGGGAATTGAGTTTTGCCGTGATGTGGCCCGGTTTTCCGGAAGCAGCGTGATCCCGTTCGCGTTCGATCTTTTGAATGAGACGTTCCTTGAGATCGAATGGAGCGACCAACAGTTTTTCCAAACCTGGATAACTCGCCAGGCCGGTTAGAGTGTTAAAGACAATCGCGACTTCCTCGGTGATTTTTGGATTGGTCGTGAGCAAACCAAAATCGGTATAAATCCTTGCCGTTCGCGGATGATAATTTCCGGTTCCAAGATGGACATATTGGCGGAGGCGATCGGTGTCCCGGCGAACAATCAGGAGTGCTTTACAGTGTGTTTTTAGTCCGACCACACCGTAAACCACGTGCGCGCCGGCTTCTTCGAGGCGACGGGCCCATTGAATGTTGGCGGCTTCGTCGAAGCGGGCTCGCAGTTCGACGATGGCAGTCACTTGTTTGCCGGCGGTAGCCGCGTGCATAAGGGCCTCGACCACTGGCGAATCACCACTTGTGCGATACAGAGTGATCTTGATTGCAAGGACCTGCGGATCTTGAGCCGCGTTCTCGATGAACTCGACGATCGGATCAAAACTTTCGTAGGGATGATGCAGGAGGATGTCTTGTTTGCGGAGGACCTCAAAGATGTTTGCGTGCGTTGGCAAAGCAGGATCGCGGGCCGGTTGGAAGACACGATCCTTGAGTTTGGCGAACGCATCATTCTGGACCAACGGGAGGAGATGGGTCATCGAGAGGGGACCGGCCAATCGGTACAGATCCATTTCGCCGAGCTCGAAGAATTCTAGAAGCAGTTCACGATAATCCTTTGGACAATCGGCCGAGACTTCGAGGCGGACGGCGTTTCCGCGACTGGACCGTCGCAGCTCCTGTTCAATACTGCGAAGAAGGTTGTCCGCTTCTTCTTCATCTATATAGAGGTCGCTGTTGCGGGTGACGCGGAAAGCGTGGGCGCCGTCCAGGATCATGCCGGGAAAAAGATCGGCAATATGATGTTTGATCAGCGATGAGAGATAAATGTATTCCCACGGTTCGCCATCTCCCTTTCCGCGAGGCAACAGGATCAAACGCGGTAGCGCGCGCGGGACCTGAACGATGGCATGAAAGAGTTCGCCTCCACGTGCAGTGCGCGCGCGAACGAAGAGATTGTGGCTCTTGTTTAGCAGTTGTGGAAACGGGTGTGCCGCATCCACTGCCAGCGGAGTGAGCATCGGGAAAACTTCCTCCCGGAAAAAGCGTTGAGCCCATGCGGCCCGTTTCGCATTCAATTCCTCGGGTTCGCGGACCCGGATGCCTTGTTTGGCCAGGGCGGGGGCGAGATCGTTATTCCAAAGCGCATATTGCGTTGCAACCATCTCGTGCGCTGTCCGTTGAATAGCGTTGAACACTTCGGTGGGGCTTAGCCCGTCAGCGCCGACGTCGCTCGTTTCGCTTTCGATCTGTTGTTTGATTCCTGCGACCCGAATTTCGAAAAACTCGTCCAGGTTCGAACTGAAGATAGTCATGAACTTAACCCGCTCGATCAACGGCTGGGTTGGGTCCTGGGCTTCTTCGAGGACGCGTCGATTGAATTCGAGCCAGCTCAGCTCGCGATTGATGAAGTTTTCCGGTTTGGAAAAACGGGAAACGCTGGTCTGCTCAGTTGTGTCGGGAAGAGCGACGATATTCGACGGCTCTTCTGCAGTCGAAGATTCCGGTCTCGGGCTCATTATTCACAATGCGCAATTAATCCCCAAATCCAATGGTTTTTAGGAATCCCTTTTTCTCCTGCTTCGCGGCCGGCATGGGCGGCCAACACTCGACGATTTCGAGCGCAAGGAAACGAAACAGGGTGAGCCGGGCAAACTTCAAATCTAGCCGAAGGTTTCGTGCGATTTGGGCAACGGAACGAGCGCCGTTGAATTGGGATGCAAACTGCGCTTCCGCAACGGTGAGACGAAGTCCCTGAACGCGGCTATATCCATCGCGGGTGTATGCCGGGATGTTGCCGGATTCGATTTCGCCTTCTGATCCAAGGTCTTGTAATTGGATGCACCGCAGAGTGCTTAGGATCCAGTGATCAATGTCTGCTTCACCGGAAATGCCATTACAAAATTCCGGGAGCGCGTCGCTTTGTTGAAAAACGAAACGAACCCGGGGCGCAGTCCAGAGTTGGACAAAAAGTTTCTGACCATAATGCTGGACGAGTTGGATTGCCGGTTCGTGCAAGATGGATTGATCTGCGGCCAGGGTGAGAAAGATCGGGCAACCGGTTTCGCGTTGGCGTTCACGCGCTTGTTCCGTTTTTTCAGCAGCGACATTGACCAGCGTGACCGGCGCTTCAGGGCAATAGAGCTGTGGATCGCGCGTGGTAACGAGAATGATTTCTCCGCTTCGAGCGAACAGGTCGACCGGTTCCTTGTTCCAAAACAATCGGAGTGTGCCGGTTAACTTTTCCTTTCCGATAGCCTGCAATGCACCGTTCAGAGAAAAGAAACTGGTGTCTCCGGAGAAAAACGCGCCGTCGGCTGGTGGGAATTCCTCTGAATGAGCAATGGGTGAATGCGTTTCGATTGGTGCATCAGGGAGCCAGTTCGTTGCGACAGGTTGAGGCTCCATCCAGGACGTTTGTTCCTGGACCGGCTCAACTGGTTGAATTGGTTGCGGCTGTGTGACCGGCGCGCTCCACCATGCGTCCCCTGCACCAACTGCCGCAGAAACGCTTTCGTCTTCAATGACTGCGCTCGGAGCGGTTGCCGGCCGACTCGGGTGAACTAACATGTTCGCTGACGATGGCTTGAGGTTCCGGCCTGGCCCACGGTGATTCGAAACTGACGGGTTCGGGCTGCGCAGGTGTACTTACTCGTGCAGGCTCGGGTGTGTGAATCGGTTCCGGCGCGCGCCAGGATGATTCGAGCGGGGCCGCGAAATCGTGGACCGGTTCCGAGACGGCTGTTGATGCGGCCATCTCGCGCCCCGGTTCACCAGCTGTCTTCGGGATATATCTATCAACTGTTTTCAGCAACAGGTCGGAGGTAAACGGTTTGTTTAACGAACCAATGACATTGGCCGTGCCGAGCTTGTCGTGTTTCAAATCGGCGCCGAAACCAGACATGTAAACGATCGGTATTTTCGCGGTAATCGAATTTTGGGACAGATGTTTGCAGACTTCGTCCCCTTTCATGTCCGGCAAAATGTAATCGAGTAAAATCAGATCCGGCACATCGGTCGCTGCTGAAACTAGACCTTCTTCGGCGGTCGCGACCGGAACTACGCGATAGTTCGCTTCGGTTAGAATTTCCTTCACGAAACTGAGCAGCATTAGGCTGTCATCGATCACCAGAATTTTCTTTGCGTCCGAACTAGGAGTGGTGCTGGTCGGAGCGTCGGAGCCGGGATCAAGTTTTTCGTCCATCTTCCGGACCGCTTCCATCAGGAGGATCTGCCAATCGTGGTCGATTGTGCGGGGGACTTGCGGAGCGCCGGACACTTCGGAAATTTGCCCACCTTTCCACCTAACAATTTCATTGAAGGCTGCGACTCCTTCTTTGCCGGGAGCCACGGCATGCCGAACCTGGCCGCTCTCGAAATAAACTCGCGCCTTTTCGCCCTGCGGACCGGTGAACTGCAAAGCGGCGGATGACCCGCTCATACATTTCAATTGGATGATGTCCGCCAGATGTAAATCACTCAGGGTGCCCTGGAATTTTTCGCTATCCGGTGCGGCAGATGGGGAAAGAAGAGCCTGGACGAGATCAACGAAATCTTCGTGCGGGAACGGTTTTTCGAGAAAATGAATGGCACCGAGGCTGGCAGCTTGTTCGCGGTGGCCGGCCATGTGAGCACCTGTCAGGACAATAGCGCGGGCTCTTGGGTGGCTGGTCCGAAGGTCGAACAGGAAGTCTTTGCTCAGGTCGGGTATGGCCTCGATATCGAGGACAAAGAGGTCGGGTCGATTATTTACGACTAAACCTTGGGCTTCCTCAATGTTCCGGGCCAGATCGGCTCGAGCGCCGGGGGCCGCTTGATGTAAGGCGGCACCGATTCGTGCGGCCAGTTCTTGTTCCGGTTCGATGACGAGGATGCGCCCACCCTGGTCTGCCGAATTCTGAGGATTTGATGTATTCACGGTTCAAGAGTGGGCATGGCGTCGGTCAGTTCGAGTCGCGAGCCATGTCCTCTAATTAGGAATGCCTGCTTCCCGGCAAATGAAAAGCATTTTTCGCACACAGGTGGAATTGGCAAGGGCGGATCGAGACTTTTGTGTCTGGGTGCGGTTCCGAACTCTGCGTGTTTACTCTAGCCTTAGCACAAAGGCTCAATGCTACACAACGGAAGGGACGGCGGAACACGACCCCCGGGCGCGTTGCCAAATAGATGCATCGCGCCCGAGCCGAACCGTCGGACGACGCAGTTGTAGCAGCGCTTCTCGCCGAAGCGCCCAGTGAGTTGACTTCGGTCAGTCGTGCGCAGCGAATATGTTGGCCACGTCCATATGCAGGGCGCTTCACATAAGCGCCACTACAACGCCATCGACCCGCCACTACCGTGCGTGAACACCGGCGGTTACGCCGTGGCCCTCGTCGGTCTTCACTGTCGTGCTGCAGCTACTGAATCCACCCAAAAGTATGATCGCGCCCAGCGCTGAGATAACTAATTTTCGCATATCCCTGATTCGGAGCCCGGACGAGAGTTGAGCGTGCCTAAATTACCGCGGAACTGGTTGGCCAATTCGCGACGATTGATTTTTCCGCGCTCGGTTGTCGGAATTTCGTCGACCAGAAAAATCTGTTTTGGGACGGCCCATGGACTGAGGCATTGCCGGCAATACGTCAACAAATCCGATTCCCGAATTTCCGGTGTCACGACCACGCACGCGGCGACCTCCTCGTTGCGCAAGGTCGATTCGCGACCGAACACCACGGCCGCACGAACCCCGTTAAAACGGAGCAACGCTGCTTCAACTTCCGCGGGGTTAACCTTTTTACCGGCAACATTAATCGAGATCAGATATTCGTCCCACGATCCGATGTCCGTCGCCGTCGGTTGTGAGCAGATCGTCAGGCGTAAACTGACTACGTCCGAGCTTTTCTTCGTCCGGCTCAGGAAAATATCCGTCGCCGACTGCGGTGCTGCGGACATGAATTCGACTGGATGCCGCAGTTGGGTCGATGAATTTCAGTTCAACCCCGTGCATTGCTGGACCGACGAATCCTTCCTTCAGGAGATTTGCTTCACGGTCGTAACAAATCCCGCCGCACTCGGAAGCGCCATAGAAAGAATGAATTGATTTTTGAAAACGCTCTCGAAATTTCCGGGCAATCTCCAAGGGCAAAGGGGCGCCGGCAGAAATGCAAAGGCGCAAGTCTGGCAGGGGAGGCAAATCAGTCATTTCAGAGAACGCCTGGTAGAAAACGGGAGTCCCGGGAAAAACGGTCGCTTTACTTCGAGCGAGGCCATTCAGGACTGCGCGCGGCATTCGATCCTGGTTTAAAACCATGGGCACGCCTCGGGCAACGAGCGGAGTGATCAGATTGCTGAAACCGTATGAATGCGAAAGTGGGATGACAGCGTAATTGAGATCGCTCTCAGTTATTCCCATCGTCTGACAAATTTGGTCGCAATCAGACAGGAGTTGGTGGCTGCGAAAACGAATGGCGCGCGGGGCAGCGGTGGTGCCTGAGGTTATTTTTAGCAAGGTCGGAGGGTTTGATCCCCAGTCGGGCGGCTCATGGGACAATGGCCGAATCGTGATTGAATCGCCCTTTTCGTAGGTATGAATAGTCTCGATAATGGCTGCGACGCGGCATACTTGAGAGATGTCGCGCTCGCGATCGGCCATGCTTCGTTCAAGAGGAAGCGTAACCAAACGGCTCCGGAGACAGGCGAGGAAAAGGGCAGGCCATGCCGCATGATTCCCGGTTTGAATCGCGATGGTTTCGCCTGGTTTAAAATGGTCAAGCCAATCCTGCTGAAACTGGCGTGATTCTTCTTCTATTTCACCAAATGTCCGGAGCGACTTTCTGTTTGCATCGTAGATCGCTGGCGCTCCGAGGGTTAGCCGCTCGATCGTCTTTTCCCACCTTGTGATCAGTTCATCAATTTCACTCATTTTCATCCCTTGCGCACTGCCTTGAGCACGCCTAGATTCGCCACTCGTTTCCAAAATGAAGACGGACATTCATCCTGAATATTACGAGACCGAGATTGCCTGTGCCTGCGGCGCTGTTTATCACACGCGTTCGACCAAGCGGGACATTAAAATCGGCATTTGTGCGGCTTGCCATCCGTTTTTCACCGGCGAACAAAAGTTTGTTGATACGGCGGGTCGCGTCGAAAAATTCGCGCGCCGCTATGGCAGCACCAAGGCCACTCGTGCCGGCGCTCCGCGGAAGGCCTAACTAGGCTTTTGTTGCTGGGGTTGTTTGGACGACCCTGGCCTGACCCCGATTGCACTCGGGTTGCTTTTTTATGGATTTTAATTCCTTAATCGCGCGCAAACGGGAACGCTTCGAACAGGTCGAACGCGAGATCGCTGATCCCGCTCTTTTCGAAAATCGAAAACGGGCCAGCGAAATCATGCGAGAACACGCCAATCTCAAGGAGTTACTGGCAAAATGGACCGGACTGGAAGCGGTCCGTCAGCAACTCGACGACAATCGCGAGCTGGCTGAATCGGGCGACGTCGAAATCGCGGCCATGGCCGATGACGAAATCCCTGATCTGCAGAAACGTGTCGCTGAGCTTGAGCGCGATTTTCAAATTGCGCTGTTACCGCCCGATGAAAACGAAAACCGCGACGCCATCATCGAGATTCGCGCGGGAACCGGCGGTGATGAAGCGGCAATTTTCGCAGCTGACCTTTATCGGATGTACAGATCGTTATGCGGAAGCGGCCGGGTTAAAGGTGGAAGATCTCGAATCCAGTCCTTCGGAATTGGGCGGATTGAAGGAATCGATCTTTAAGGTTTCAGGCGAGAACGTTTTTCGGAAACTCCGTTTTGAGAGCGGCGTTCATCGTGTTCAGCGGGTTCCGGCAACGGAAGCGCAAGGGCGCATCCACACTTCCACAGCGACAGTGGCGGTTTTGCCAGAGGCTGAGGAAGTCGATCTGGAATTGAAGCCGGAAGATTTGCGGATTGAAGTTTGTCGATCTGGGGGGCCCGGTGGTCAGGGGGTAAACACGACCGATTCGGCAGTGCAGATTCTGCACATCCCGACTGGACGAATCGTGCGTTGTCAGGATGGGCGTAGCCAGCAGAAGAACAAAGAGAAAGCGTTGAGCATCATGCGGGCACGGTTGCTCGAAGAAAAACAGCGCGAAGAAGAAGCGAAATACTCGGCCAATCGACGGACGCAGATCGGTTCCGGTGGACGCGAGGAAAAGATTCGGACCTACAATTTTCCACAGAACCGGATCACGGATCACCGGATCGGGCTTACCCTTTATAATCTGGACCGGGTAATGGAAGGAGACTTGGTGGAGCTGATCAAGTCACTTCAAACAGCGGATTTACAGGAACGGCTGAAGGAATCGACGCTTGCGTCATGACGATTCGATAGACGCATTTAGACCCGGGAAACCGAAGTGACTATGACCGTGCTGGACATATTGCAATCGACCACCGCCTACTTTGAAAAGCGTGAGATCGAAAGTCCGCGTCTCAACGCGGAGCATTTGCTGGCGCACACATTGAACCGCAAACGAATCGAGCTTTATCTCGAGTTCGAACGGCCTCTGGTTGAGTCGGAGTTGGCGCCTTTGCGTGACCTGGTTCGGCGACGGGGCCAGGGCGAACCGCTCCAACATCTGCTTGGGACAGTCGAGTTCGCCGGACGAGTCTTTCTTTGCGATAAACGAGCGTTGATTCCACGACCGGAAACGGAGGAATTGGTCGAACGGATTGTTGAAATGCGACGCAACTCTCCGCCAGGAACCATTTTGGATGTTGGGACTGGCAGCGGTGTTATCGCTCTCAGTTTGGCTGCCCAATTTCCGTCGGCTCAAGTGCAGGCAATCGATCTCTCAGATGATGCACTCGCGCTCGCCCGGGACAATGCCGCACACCTCGGTTTGCCAGATCGGGTTGATTTCGTTCGAGGCGACCTGCTTTCGACCGTGGAAGGAAAGTTCGATTTGATTGTGGCGAACCTGCCATATGTGGCTGCAGGGGATCGGGTGAACGTTTCCCGCGAGGTTTTACATGATCCGCCGGGCGCGGTTTTCGCCGGCAATCAGGGGGACGAATTGGTTCGAACCCTCGTCGAAACCGCCCGTGAATATCTGAATCCCGGTGGGATGCTTGCGCTGGAAATCGGTATTGGACAAGCAGATAGGTTGACTTCGTTCCTTCGCGAGAACAATTATAACGACATTCAGGCGCTATCGGATTATTCCGGAATAGTGCGATTCCTCTTTAGCAGGTATGGATAAGATTCTTATTCACGGCGGCCGCCCGCTTTCCGGGTCGATTAATATTAGCGGGTCCAAGAATTCGGCGTTGCCCATTTTGGCGGCGACGTTGCTGACACGCGAGCCGTGCGTTTTGCATCATGTCCCGGATCTAAGCGACACGAATTACATGCTGCAGATTCTGACCCACCTTGGGGCCGAGGTCGAGCGAGCCAGCGGAACGGTTGCAGTGACAGCGGGAACGATCAATTCGGTCGCGCCCTACGATGTAGTCCGAAAAATGCGGGCCTCGGTTTGTGTGATTGGTCCATTGTTAGGTCGTTGCAAGGAGGCAACAGTCTCATTGCCGGGTGGCTGCATTATCGGAGATCGCCCGATCGATTTGCATTTGAGGGGATTCGAAGCTCTCGGGGCGGCCGTGCGAGTCGAAAGCGGGAACGTGAAGGTTTTTGCGCCGAAGTTGACCGGAGCGGTGGTGAATCTTCGAGGTAAGTTTGGCCCGACAGTTCTTGGGACAGATAACGTCATGATGGCCGCCGTGCTCGCCGAAGGCACGACCGTAATTGAAGGCGCCGCAGCGGAACCGGAAGTGGTCGATCTCGCAAATTTCCTGAACAAGATGGGAGCAAAGATCGAAGGTGCTGGGACGCGTCGATTGATTATTGAAGGCGTCTCTGAGCTTCACGGGGCCGAGCACGATGTCATCCCCGATCGAATCGAGGCGGGAACGTTTCTTGTGGCCGGCGCAATCTGTGGCCAAGGCGTAACGATCAAACGGGTGGTGCCGGAACACATTAAAGCCGTGACCAACGTTTTGACCCAATGTGGATACATCATCGAAGCAACCGACCATTCGATTACGGTTTCGCCTAACGGTGGAGTAAAATCGGTTGAGATCGCGACAGAACCGTATCCTGGGTTTCCAACAGATATGCAGGCGCAAATGTGCGCCTTGCTCTCCACGAGTGAAGGCATTAGCGCGATTACCGAGAATATTTTTCCGCAGCGTTACATGCATGTGGCCGAGCTGAAACGGATGGGCGCTAACGTTATGCTGGAAGGTGCGACTGCTCTTATTCAAGGTGTGGAAAAGCTCCATGGAGCGCCGGTCATGGCCAGTGATCTCCGGGCATCTGCTGCGTTGGTCTTGGCCGGGTTAAAGGCTGATGGAATAACGGAGGTCAGCCGGGTTTATCACATCGATCGTGGTTACGAACATCTCGATGAAAAGCTGAGCGATCTCGGCGCGCATATCGAGCGGGTCAAAGCGTAAGACAACGGATGAGTGATCCAGGTCGACAATAGACAGGATTAACAGGATTTACCGGATTGAGACCTTTGACTTAATCCTGTAAAATTCTGTTAATCCTGTCTATCATTCGACGTAATCGTCAGACTTGTCCGTCGTTACGTCGTTATGCGAAGTACGAACGCAACGTTCGCATATTCACCACGTCTTCCTTCAGCTCTTTGCCTTTCGGCGTTTCGAGCACTTTCGGGATTTTGCGAAAACGGCGGTCGCTCATGATGAAACGAAACGCTTCCAACCCGATCCGGCCTTTCCCGATATGTTCGTGCCGATCGACCCGGGAACCGCAGCCCGGTTTTCGAATCGTTCAGATGCAGCGCGACGAGATGCTTCAGCCCGACGATCCGGTCGAATTCGCGAAAGATCCGTCGCGTTGATTGTCTCCGTAGTGATGTCGTATCCGGCGGCAAAAACGTGCGCGGTATCGAGACAAACGCAGAGCCGCTCCGGTTCACGGACTTGAGCCATGATATGGGCGAGGTGTTCGAAGCGATGCCCAAGACATGAACCTTGCCCAGCGGTGGTTTCGAGGGCGATTTTCGTTTTCACTTTGGGAATCCGCCGAAACACCTCGATCGATCGATTGGACGATCTTGGCCAACCCGGCCTCTTCGCCCGCGCCCAAATGCGCGCCCGGATGCAAAACCAGAAACGGCAATTCGCAATTGATCCGCCCGCATCAGTTCTTCCGAAAGCGCTCGAAGCGAGTTGGCGTGAAACTGCGGATTGGTGGCGGCGAGATTGATCAGGTAATTCGCGTGAGCGAAGACGAAATGGAGTTCGGCGCGCTGGGCGTGATCGAGAAACGCTGAGATTTCCGGTGAGCTCCAACGGCCGGGCGAACCATTGCATATTGTTCTTCACGAAAATCTGCATCGCGCGTGCATTCGATCGAACGGGCTCGCTCGATGGCGCGATGGACGCCGCCGCCGATCGACATGTGAGCGCCGAGAAGGATTTCGGATTGCGGATTTCGGATTGCGGAATGATTGCGGCGGATGCTGTGAGGCGAAGGCTCGTCCGTGCATTCTGGTTTTCGTCGAACTGAATTCTGGCGATTGACTTGAGCATCGGGAAGAGCGATTTCTTCATTCCGAAATCCGCAATCCGCAATCCGAAATTCCTAGAATCTCTTCGGGTGCCAGTTTGGCTTCGAGATGCTGCCTTCGCCTTTGTATTCGAAAAGTTTGTACACGGGCGTGAGCAACACGCCGGGGCCGTTTGCGTCGATTCGAATGTCGAAATCCAATTTGTCGTCGAGGAATCGCACGTCGCCGTGTCCGATCATGCCGAAAAGTTTGCCGGAAACTTTGAAATCGTCGGTGTGGATGACGCCTTCCTTGATGGTGAAAGCTGGCATTCGCTTTGTGCGCCTGGCTGTAGCCGGCGCCGGGAATAATGGCGGAAAGCATTCCGGAGAGCGGCCCGAAAACCGGGATGGCGAAAATGTCGCCGTCGATCACTCTGGGCATTTCCTTTGCCTCGCATGCTGCGGGCGTCGCTGCCCAGACCGGTCCAATCATAGGTCCCGCTCAACTGGCCCCGGGAGGTTTCGTATTTGAAATAGAGATCGGCCACGCGCGGGAAATCGACGCCGTCGACGGCGAGGTTGGCCTGATAATGCGGATCGCCTTTGGCCAGGGAGATATCGGCGTCGCCGTGGACGTCGCCGGTGAAGAGCTTGCCCTGGATTTCGCTGAGTTGAAGGCGATTGTCCGTGAAGAGAAGACGCCCGGAAACGCGATCGACCGGCAGCGTCTTGCCAAGAAAGACGTAATCCATTCCGGTGGGCGCATCGACCGTCAATTCGAGGTGATCGTTAGGCGCGCCGAAATGAATGACGCCGTTCACCACGACGTTGGGCGGCTGGCGGAACTTGTAGGGCGCGACTTCCTTGAAGAACTTCGGCTCGATCCAGAGGATCGCTTCGGTCGGGTCGCAGGGTGCTCTTGACATCCTTGAGGCGCACTTCGCGTTTCACGAAATCGTAGGTGAACGATCCGGTGCCGATCCCTTCGTCGCGCGTCACGCGAAAATTATCGAAAGTGAGCGCGCCACTTTTCGAGATGGACATTGGCGTTGGCGCTGTTCATCCAAGCGCCGCGAAAACGTGTGCGCTGAAGTGCCACCGTGCCGTCGCCCGATCCACGTTTCCGGGGCGCGGCTCGCGCCGCGAAGAGTGAATCGAACCGATGGGGGCCGGCGCCATTCCCATTCGCCGAGAAACCGGCCTAGCTCCGGGCGAAGCGATCGCGCGCAGCACAGTGGGGTCGAGGCCGCTTTCGAGATTGAAGCGAAAATCATTCGGCGCATCGAGCAGATCGGCGGTGAGCTCGCCGGATTCATGTCGCAGCCGAAGACCGCGCAGCATCCCGCGCTCGCCGTCCCAGGAAAAATCTCCGGTCAGTTTCAGGAACGGGACAGTCTTGTAGGTAGAAATTTTCGACGACGGTCGCGGCCGATCACGCTTACTCGCGGCGTTGTCCGGCGAAATTGCCGGATCCGGAAAGCTCGATCAGTGGCGGAGAGGTGAGGGCGAGATCGCTCAACATTTGCCCGAAGCCGAACGCGGCGAGAAATTGCTTTGCGTCCAGCGTGCTGCGGGCTTGAAAATCGGCCGCTTTCGTTTCGCGACTCCAGCTCGTCCGGCCGGAAAAACTTCCGGCGTGATCCGTCCATTCGCAGCGAGTGATGTTGAGCGTTTGATTCGCCCACTCCGCGGCGACGGCCAGGTTTTTCATTTCGTAGGGGCCGCGCTGCAATCGGTCGCGCGCGCAAAGTCGCTTCCGCGCGGGCGGTCTCGAACCGGGAAAGGTCGCCCGAAAATTTCACCTGCAGCGAGGGCGGCTCGCCGGGAAAATTGAATCGGCGCAGTTCGTCCGCGACGCGTTGAATGAGCATCATCCGTTGCTCCAACTCTTCCTCGGAAACTTCTTCGGAAGGCTTGTAGTCGTTGCGTTTGATCAGTTGACCGGTCGCGGAAATTCGCAGACCGCAAAACATTCCTTCCGCCTGGCTGACATAGATTTGTTCGGGCGGAAAATAGACATGGGCGCGGAATTGGGTGATCTGCGGGTTCGGCGCCTGTTCTCCGGGGACGTTGGTCGGAATGGTCAGCTGCGCGCCGCGGACATCGAGCGCGTTGAGGAAAGGCTGATGATGGAGGAGCGCGGCGTAATTGATATCCAGCGCGATTTCGCTGATGACCGCGAGGGTGTTCTCGCGATTCTTGAAATCGAAAATCCGGACGTCCTGGGCGATCAAGCCGCGGACCGGATCGAGCGTCAGCCGGCCGACCGAGGCTTCGACGCCGCGCTTGTGAAGTTCTTCGACGATGCGGTCGCGCCATTGCCGGCCAAACCCGCGCTTGGCCAGGTACCATCCGCTCCAGGCCAGCGCGATCGATGGCGACGAAAAGAAAGAAGCGCACAGGCTCGGGCGCCCGCGCGATACGCCTTCGATCGGCGCCGGTAAAACTGGCGGGCCAGGGATGGCGGAGTTGGTTCCAAGAGTGAAGGCACGACTCATCGTCCTACGGGACAAACTTGCCTCTGTCGAGAGGGGTGGGCCGGCAAGCGTGCCTTAACCTGCACTTTCACTTACACTTGCTCAAAGACGTGGATCCAGATCGAACTCGACGGTTCGAGCTGGCTTTCGCCTTCACGAACGACTAAGGTAAGTGAAGAGCAGGTTCAACGTTAGACTAATGCCATTGACCATCTCGGATCTGCCGGCGATAAACGCCTCGCTCAATTTCGTGAGCACGATCTTCATCTCGACCGGCTGGTATCTGATCCGCCGCGGGCATTGGCGGCGGCACATCGCCTGCATGATCACCGCCGTGATCTCGTCGACGCTGTTTCTTGGCCGGCTACGTGACCTATCACCTGCATGTCGGCGAGCGATCCACGCATTTCACCGCGCAGGGGATCGTCCGGTATCTTTATTTTGCCATGTTGATCTCGCACATCCTGCTCGCCTTTGTCACGCTTGCCGCTCGTCATCCTCACGCTTGATCCCGGCGTTCCGGCGGCGTTGGGAACGCCATAAGCGCATCGCGCGCTGGACGATGCCGATCTGGCTTTACGTTTCCGTCACCGGCGTGCTTGTTTATTTCATGGTCTATAAATGGTTCCCACCACCGAATCTTGCACTCGGTCAGTAGTTGATGTTTGATGAGGCAGTCCGAAGCCCGCTGGGCTGAACGAAATTATGGTGACGATTGCGACATTCAACGAACCCTCTCAAGCGAAGCATCTTAAATCGCGTCTCCAGGAAGCTGGCGTGAAGGCGGATGTTCATAATGAAGGGCACCTGCAAAAGGTCGCTTTCATGTCCAAACCTCAGGCGAATGCGAAAGTCTTGGTCACCGAGGAAGATTTCGAAGCGGCCAACAAGTTGATGGTCGAATGGGAGGCGAGCGATCCGGAAATCGGCTCGGCCATCCGCTGCCCGCAATGCAAATCGCCCCGGATCGAGTATCCGCAATTGACCCGGAAGTTTATTACTCCTTCGCATCGCGAGCGTTCTTTTCGCGCTGAAGATTTTCCAAAAAGAATTTTACTGCCAGGATTGCCACTTCACCTGGAGCAAGGACGGCGAGAACTAGGACCTCCATCCGGACCTCAGCGCGGTGAAATCACTGGAGTCGGACGCGGAGTCAGAGAGCACGGCATAGACGAGTAACCATCGCTTTGTTCATCATCATGAAATGGCTCTTCGTTCTCTTGCTCGCGGTCGCTAGTTTTCGGCGGGGCCGCGTTACTTTAGTTACGATCTTTTCGTCAAGCCGGAGCGGACAATAAGCGCCGAAAAGAGCGGCGAGATTCCGGTCGAACCGGTGCCGGACATCAGTCTCCCGGAATTTCAAGCGCTGCCAAGCTTCGCCAGGAAAACAGGCTGACGGAAGCGCGGGATGCGCTGGTGCTTTTTCCTCCAGAAATACCCCAGTGGTCTGCACGTCGAGGAAGCGAAAGATCTCCTCGGCGACGTGAACACCGAGATCCTCCTTTCGAATTATCGTTCGCCCGAAAAGCAGGAATACATCGTGCGAAGTGGCGACGTCCTGGCCAAGATCGCGAACCAAGACGAAGACCACGCCGGAGCTGATCATGCGCACGAATAATCTGAACAACACGATGCTCCAGGTGGGTCAACGTCTGCTCATTTCGCATCCGGATTTTTCATTGTTTATCCAGCGGAAAGCCCAGATCGTCGTGCTGCTGGATCACGGCCAATTTTTCAAGCGCTACCATGTGAAAACGGTGCAGGTTTCGGCGAAGCAACCGCCGCGAATCAATACGCGGGTCGCGGAGGTTCTGGCGTTCAAGGATGGCAAACGCGTTGGCTTCGGCACCAAGGAATACGTTGGAAGCACGCGCTGGATTCGGTTGAATCAGCCCGGCTATTTTCTCTATTCCGAGCCGGATGCCACGCATCGCGATGAGTCGGGTCAGCCTGCGCCTCCGGGCTTGGGCTGGCTGCGTCCGACGTGGAGGAGCTGAGCAGCCTTGTCAGCGGAAAGACGCTGTCACAATTACGGACTAGAGGTGTACAGAGTTTCGATAGCGGTAGCAAGGTTTCCACTGAAATTACGGCACTAAGGGGTTGAAGTTACGATTGTTAAAGGAACGACATTGTTACATCGTGAAGCATTGGGCTTTAACGATTTGACGCTCTGACGATTGAACCTCAAGCCATGGATCTCCATCCCTTGGATTTTGAAAAACCGATCCTGGAGTTGCAAAGACGACTTCAGGATCTGAAGGACCATTCGGACGAACATGAGCTCGATTTCGATTCCGAAGTCGAGGCGATGGAAAACAAGATCCGCGAAACGCGCCGCGCGATTTACGATAACCTCACGGCCTGGCAACGGGTGCAACTGGCGCGCCATATCCAGCGCCCGTTCGCGCTCGATTATGTCGCGCGTTGCTTCACCGATTGGATCGAACTGCACGGCGATCGTGTTTTTGGCGATGACAAGGCGATGCCGAGCGGTCTGGCCAAACTCGGGCAACATCAAATGCGTTCGTCATCACGCATCAAAAAGGCCGCGACACGAAAGAAAACGTAAAACGGAATTTCGGTTGCGCCCACCCCGAGGGTTATCGCAAGGCGCTCCGCTTGATGCGGCTGGCGGAAAAATTTGGGCTGCCGGTTATTTCGTTGATCGATACGCCGGGAGCGTTCCCGGGATCGGTTCGGAAGAGCGCCATATTTCGGAGGCGATTGCGGTCAATCTGCGAGAAATGATGAATCTCCGGGTGCCGACGATCGCGGTGGTCATCGGTGAAGGCGGCTCCGGCGGCGCGCTTGGGATTGGGGTGGCCGATCGCGTGCTGATTCTCGAGAACGCCTATTACTCGGTCATCAGTCCGGAAGCGTGCTCGGCGATTTTGTGGAAGGATCGGCGGCATGCCGCGGAGGCGGCGGAGGCATTGAAACTGACCGCGCAAGATTTGATTGGACTCGGAGTCGTCGATGAGATTGTGCCGGAACCGGAAGGGGGCGCGCATCGCGATCCAGAATTGGCCGCGGCGAATCTGGGAGGCGCTTCGCCAGAATCTGGAACGGATCACGGCGCAACCGATCGAAGAATTGCTGCAGCAACGCTACGAAAAATTCCGGAAACTGGGGCGGTATGTCGAGATGATTCAGGGGATGGGCTCGACCGGGTGAGCGGCGATTCTACAGGTTCCTGATTGGCCGAGAGCCACGGAGTGGACACGGATTAATACAGCGGACTTTTGGCACAACTACGAGCTCCGCTCACTGACACCTTTGTTCCAGTGTTTAACGTCCGTGCATGTCCGTAGCGCGTGTCTGCCGATCGAATGACAGCACGCAGTCGTTACGAAAAGAGCTTTCTGGACCAGCTGGCGCGCCTTCGTTAGTTTGCGTCGAACGGGAGTGGCTTCGCCGGGAGGCAGCGGCGGAAAGAGAAAGCGCAAAGCTGGATCCACCCGCGCCGCCCATGCCCCTTCGCTGTGATCGGAGCCGTCCGCTTCCAGATAATGCAGGTCATCGTGCAGTCGCCAGCCTTTATCCACGAGCCGATCGCGCAATTCACGCGCTCGTTCCCATCCGTCCTCGAGCGTGCCGGTATCGAGCCAGATTTTCAGCGGCGGCCGCGCTTCTTCGTCGATTCGCATCCACGATTTTGTAGATGGCGCAATCGTCCCACCAGATCGAGGGCGACATCACGGCCAGGCGGGTGAAATATTTTGGAAACCAGATGCCCAACACCAGTGTGGCCAGCCCGCCGAGCGACGAGCCGCCGAGTCCGGTGAATTCGGCTTCTCGTTTGGTCCGGTATTTCCGATCGATGAACGGTTTCAGTTCCTCGATCAGAAAGCGTCCGTAACTTCGCAGTGTTCCCTTGCTTCGTTGTTTCGCCGGCATCATCGATCCGGCCGGCCGTGGGCGCGTATTCGTGGATGCGATCCTCACCGGTATTGGCCACGGCGACGATGATGATCGGTTCAATCAACTTCGCGGCGGTCAATCGGTGAGCTGTTTCGTCCGCGCCCCATTCAACTCCGGCGAAAGCAGTCGCCGCATCGAACACGTTTTGGCCGTCGTGCAGATAAAGAACCGGGTAACGCCGGACTCTCGAACGCCGATATCCTTGCGGGAGATGAACAAGGACGTCCCGCTGATTCCCGAGAATTTTTGAAGGGAAAGCGAGGTGGCGTTGAATGTTTCCCGTCAGGGTGTTTGGCGGCATTTTGAACAAGAGGTATGGTCGAAGAGATGGGTGTTGTCCAGAGGCCGCGGTTCATCTTGTATGTTCGATGTTCAATCCTGATGTTTCGACCGTTGGCATGCTCCGAGGGTGTGACGGCAACTCCGGACCGAACGTTCAAGAGCAAGCTGAAAGCAGCGGTCGATTGAAAGGCTGGCCGGAGGCCGTTTCGACTTGGCATACGCAGACAACTCCGCGTAGGTAGTGGACCGCCCAAATTGATATGAACGAACGTTATATTCGCTGGTGGACCCCTCACTTAAGCCGTGATTTCGAGATGCTTGCTTTTGGCGACGGAGGTGGTCTGCCGCTGGTTCTGTTTCCAACCTCTTTCGGTCGCCACACCCAAAACAAGGATTTCGGATTAACCGATTCGATTGCCGGATATGTCGATGCGGGAAAGATCACGATCTATTGCCCGGACTCGATCGATCTCGACAGTTTTTACAACAAAGCGATTCATCCGGCCGATCGGATGCGGACGCATAACGCCTATGAGCGCGTGATCGTTAACGATGTTTTCGACCTCGCGCGGCGGGAATGTTCCGTCCCGCGAGTCATGGTGTGCGGCGCGAGCCTTGGTGCGTATCATGCCGCGAATATCGCCTTTCGACACCCAGATGCAGTCAGTCACCTCATCTCGCTCAGTGGCGCGTTCGATATCAGTTCATTTTTCGACGGCTACCACGACGAAAACATTTATTTCAACAGCCCGTATCAGTATCTGCCGAACATGACGATCCCTGGAAATACAATCACATGGGGATCATTTTGGGCACCGGCGAATGGGATAACACCCGTCACGAATCTTATCGGCTCTCGGAGATTTTGAACTCCAAAGGGATTCAGCATTGGCTCGACGACGGACGGTGGCGTGGCCACGACTGGAATTACTGGCGCGACATGCTGCCGTATTATTTGTCGAAGATTTAGGTTTTTGGAGCGCGGCAGCGCTCTGCCGCTTTCTGAGCTAACGGGAAAACGCCATCAGACAGCGAATGTCGGTCCGCGATGCGTATTCTCAAAGCTGCGGCTCACAGACGCACTGCCAAAAGAACTTGGCGACCACCGCATCTTGGGCCTTAATGGGAGTCCATTTGTGCGCTATTGGCGCTGATTGATAATTACTATGAAAAAAATCGGAATTCTCTTTGGTCAGGAAGGCAGTTTCCCTCCGGCATTCGTTGATCGGGTCAACAGCAAGACTGGTGGCAAAGATATTCAGGCCGAGTTCGTTCGGATCGACAAAGTGATCCAGGGCGAGCCGTGCGGTTATGATGTCATCATTGACCGGATCTCACAGGACGTTCCATTTTATCGTGGATTCCTGAAGAATGCAGCGTTGACCGGGACCGCCGTGGTAAACAATCCATTTTGGTGGAGCGCCGACGAAAAGTTTTTCAACAACGCGCTCGCGACGAAGATCGGCGTAAATGTTCCGCGCACAGTCCTGCTTCCGTCCCACGAGATGCCGCCGGACACGAATGCGAATTCGTTCCGGAACCTCGCTTACCCGCTCGATTGGGAATCGATTTTCTCCTACATTGGTTGGCCGGCTTTTTTCAAACCATTCGCCGGTGGGGGTTGGAAAAACGTCTATCGCCTGAATAACCCGGACGAATTTTTCAGCGCCTATTCAGAGACCGGACATCTGGTCATGATGTTGCAGGAGGAAGTGAAATTCGACATGTACTTCCGTTGTTACTCGATCGATCAACGTAACGTCCGGGTCATGCCGTACGAACCGCGGAATCCGTATCATTTGCGTTACCAAACTGAATGGGCGGCGCCGCGTCAGATCCTCGAGCAGGTCGAGCAGGGTGTGCTGATCTTGAACCAATATTTCGGGTACGATTTGAACACGGTCGAGTTTGCCATTCGCGATGGCGTTCCGATGGCGATTGATTTCTGTAATCCGGCTCCGGACGCGGAGGCGGCCTCAGTCGGTCAGGGGAATTTCGAATGGGTAGTCGAAGCGGTCTCAGACATGGCGATTCGCAAGGCGCGTGAACATCGACCCGGGCATGACAACTTGAGCTGGGGCAAATTTATCAAGGCTGGCGCGACGGGACGCACATTGAGCGGGCTGACCTAACTACCCACTTGCATTGCACGTTAACATTCACTTTCACTTGCGGATCGCTTTTCCGCGTTATGTGCGGTTCTGCCGGGTCGTTGAGTGTATGTGAAAGTTAAAGTGTAAGTGCAAGTGAGGAAGGCATGATGAAGGATCACGTTTATACCCTTGGGATCGAGGAAGAGTTCGCGATTGTCGATCCCAAGACGCGCGAGTTGCGATCCCACATTCACGAGATCCTTGAAGGCGGGAAAATCACGCTCAAGGAGCAGATCAAACCGGAGATGCACCAATCGGTGGTCGAGTTGGGCACGGAGATCTGCCAATCGGTGGTGGACGCGCGCGAGCATGTCATTGGGCTTCGCAGCAAACTGGCGGAGCTCGCGGGCCAGTCAGGTTTGCTGATTGCTTCGGTAGGGACGCATCCGTTTTCGCACTGGCACGATCAGCAGATAACCGAGGGGCGAACGTTACGAGGAAATCGTGAAAGACATGCAGTTGCTGGCCCGTGCGAATCTGATTTTCGGATTGCACGTTCACGTTGGGATTCCCGATCGAGATTCCGCCATTCAAATAATGAATCAGACGCGCTATTTCCTTCCCCACATTTATGCGCTCTCGGTTAACTCGCCGTTCTGGGTCGGACGCAATACCGGTCTGAAAGGTTATCGCCTGAAAGTGTTCGAACGTTTCCCGCGAACCGGGATTCCCGGACGCCTTTGAATCGCTTTCCGAGTACGAAGATTACTGCAAACTGCTGGTCAAGACTGGGTGCATCGATAATCCGAAGAAGATTTGGTGGGACATCCGGTTGCATCCGTTCTTTAACACGCTTGAGATGCGGGTGTGCGATGCGCAATCGCGGGTCGATGACACGCTGGCGATGGCGGCGTTGATCCAGGCGGTGATAGCCAAGCTTTACAAATTGCACCGACAAAACACCACCTTCCGCGTTTATCGACGCCGGTTGCTGGACGAAAATCGCTGGCGCGCTTCGCGTTATGGGATCGATGGCAAACTGATCGATTTCGGCCGGGAAATGGAGGTCGAGACTCGGAGTTTGTTGAACGAGTTGATTGAATTTGTTTCCGACCGAGATTGTTGAACTGGGGAGTGTGCGGGAGATGGAACACATCGAACGGATCATGCGCGAGGGGACGGGCGCGGACCGGCAGGTGGCGATTTGGGAACGGACGCACGATATGAAAGCGGTGGTCGACCAGATTGTGGGGGAGACTTACGAGGGCCTTAACGTGAGGCCAGCAGCATAATATTGTAGCAGTTGCTGTATCCGCTTTCTGCGGTAAATCTAACGCTCTTATTTATGCCGGACCGTGCCTTTTTACATCCAATCGATCCTGAATTGGTCCCGGGTGCGCGCAATGCCATCGAGGTTTGCCTGCGCCTGAAAAAACAGGAACGGATCACCATTATTACGGATGAAGCGACCCGCGAAATCGCAGCGGCGCTTCAGCAACGAGGTGGAGCGAATCGGTTCGGAGCACAGCGTGTTTGTTCTGGAACATCACGCGCAACGGCCACTGAAATTCATGCCGAAACCGATTCTCGAGGATCTCGCCACCTCCCAGGTCTCGTCTTTGCCGCGTTAACGCAGCCGGGCGAACTGGATTCACGCCGCGAAATGACGGCGGTAGTGGATCGTCACCGGATTCGTCATGGTCACATGGTAAACATCAACCGAGAAATCATGCGCGAAGGAATGCGGGCAGATTTCCTCAAGGTCGATGAGCTCAGCCAGCGCCTGGTCGAACGGGCTCGGACGCGCCGAACGGATCACCTGCAAAACGCCTCACGGGACAGAATTCGAAGCCAAGCTCTCGCCGAAACTGAAATGGCTCAAGACCAGCGGAATCATTCAGGAAGAGAAATGGGGCAACCTGCCCTGGCGGCGAAATTTTTACTTCGCCGTTGAACACGAATGGCATTTTCGTGGTGGACGGTGTGGTGGGCGATTACCTCTGCGAACGATACGGTGATCTGAAGGATTGTCCCCTAACGATCGAAGTTGAGAACAATCGGATTCGTTCGCTGAAATCCGATAACAAAGAGCTGCGTCGACGAATTTCAGCGCTACACCAGCACCGACGAAAACAGCGATCGAGTGGGTGAATTTGCCATCGGAACCAACATCGCCTGTACCCAGGTCATCGGACATATCTTACAGGACGAAAAAATTCCGGGCGTTCACATCGCGTTTGGACATCCGTATGCCGAACACACCGGCGCGGATTGGGTGTCGAAGACACACATTGATTGTGTTGGGCGAGATTTCGACATCTGGTTTGACGGCGAGCAAGTGATGAAAGCCGGAAAGTTTCTGATATAGTGTTGGCATGATTAAAGAAGTTGCCCTCCAGCTTGAAAGAATTCCGTTTGTGCCATTTTCGATTCGAACGTCGGACGGACATGAGTACCGCATTCCAACGGTGGATCACGCTTGGATCACGCCGCGAGGAAACACTGTTGCCGTTGAGGCAGACGACGGGGGCGTTGCCCTTCTCGGACCGTTGCATATTAACAGCGTGATCAAGTCGCCGGAGTCTGCCTAACGAAACGGATCACTAACGTGGATCCGGAGCTTCGCGCGCGATTTAATGCAGACTTTTCCCCCGACAAGTACGCGGCGCTGTTGCGTTGCGTGAATGAAACGGAAAAATGGCCGGCCGATTTCCGGATTTCAGAAACACCGATCTTCTTAACTAACGCGTTCACCGAAGAGCTGACCGGCGCTGCGGCGACAATCGCGAAAGCCGTGCGAACACCCGAGTTCGCGCGTCACGCGGCCAACGCGATTCCCGAGGGATTAGAAGTACCGAACGAAACCGCGCATCCGAATTTTCTGGTCGTCGATTTTGGAGTTTGTGAGGTTGATGGACGACTGACGCCACGGTTGATCGAGCTGCAAGCTTTTCCCAGCCTTTATGCTTTCCAGTTGTTTTTCCTTGGATGTTTGCGCGAGACGTTCCCATCCATCCCGCGGAATTGGACATCGTCGTTCGGCGGCTTGAAAGACGAAGCCTACCTCGAACTGTTGCGCAGCGTGATTCTTGGAAATTCGAAGCCGGAGAACGTCATCCTACTGGAGATCGAACCGGAAAAGCAGAAAACGCGAATTGATTTTGCCCGCACGGAGAAACTGCTCGGGATCCAGGCCGTTTGCCTGACGAAGATTCGGAAGCGGGGTGCGCAATTATTTTACGATCGCGACGGACGCGAAACGCGGATCGAACGGATCTACAACCGAGTGATCTTCGATGAACTGATTCGGCGTCCGGACATAGCGCCGCCGTTTCGATTCCAGGATGAGCTCGATGTGAAATGGGTCGGTCATCCGAATTGGTATTTTCGGATCAGCAAACATTCGTTACCGTTTTTGAAGACAGAGCATACTGCGCCCGCGTTTTTCGCTGACCAGTTTCCCGAAACCGAATCGCTGGAAGATTACGTCCTCAAACCACTTTATTCGTTCGCTGGATTGGGTGTGGATATGGAACCGACGTCGCGAAAAACTTCGCGCCCTGGCAAAAGCCGAGCGAATGGATTCTGCAAAAGAAAGTTACTTACGCGGAGTTTGTTCCAACTGTCGATGGGCGCCGCTCAAAAGCTGAGATTCGGATGATGTTCGTCTGGCCGGATGGAAAAGAGCCGGTGCTGGTGAACAATCTCGTCCGAATGAGTCAGGGGAAAATGATGGGCGTCGATTTTAACAAGGAAAAGACCTGGGTCGGCTCGAATATCGCGCTGCACGAAGACTAAGGGAGATTAGATCCGCAGATGACGCAGATTGAACAGTTTTTGAGACGCTAGTTGCAGTCTGAAATAATCTGGTAACGGCAAATCTGGGATGCTAAACTTGTCGTAGCTCGGCATTTGTTTCCGCGAACGCTTCCACCCAAACTCATCTTCCCCAATCGCGGCTAACACCTGCGTCAACCCTTCATGCGGCACCTTAGATCCTTGAACTTTTTTTATCGCTCGTTGCCAGTCCAATCTCCGGCATTCGATTCTCTCAGCGAACGCGATTCACCGCAAACTCAAGGTCTTCTCGCGAATGCGCGGCTGACACCTGCGTCCGCACCCGTGCGGTTCCATGCGGCACCACTGGATAGAAAAAGCCAATGACGTAAACGCCTTTTTCCAACATGCGCGCCGCAAATTTCTGAGAGAGCGTGGCGTCCCCGAGCATGATTGGGACGATTGGATGTGTTCCGGGCTTGATCGTTAGACCACGCTCGGTCAGAGCCGCGCGAAAAAATTTCGTGTTCTCTTCCAGTTTGTCCCGCAACTCAGTTGAGTTGCTTAACAATTCCAGCGCCTTGATCGTTCCGGCGACAATCGATGGGGCGACGGTATTCGAAAAAAGATAGGGACGCGATCGTTGCCGAAGCAGTTCGATGATCCGTTTGCGCCCGCTGGTAAATCCGCCACTCGCACCGCCGAGCGCCTTCCCGAGGGTGCCGGTGATAATGTCGAGCTTGCCCATGACCCCGCGATATTCGTGGGTCCCGCGGCCCGTTTTGCCAAGAAACCCCGTCGCGTGCGCGTCGTCGATCATGGTCAGGGCGCCATATTTTTGCGCGAGCTCACAGATCGATTTCGAGATCAGCGATGGTTCCGTCCATTGAAAAACAGCCGTCAGTTGCGATGAGGCGCACGCCGGAGTCACCGGCTTCTTTCAATTTCGCTTCGAGATCCGACATGTCGTTATGTTTGTAACGAAATCGACGGGCCTTACAGAGCCGGATTCCATCGATAATCGATGCGTGATTCAATTCGTCTGAGATGACGGCATCCTCGGCGCCGAGCACTGTTTCGAACAACCCGCCGTTCGCATCGAAGGCAGATGGATAGAGAATCGTGTCTTCGGTTCCGAGGAACTTCGTCAACGCCGCCTCGAGTTCTTTGTGGATGTCTTGTGTTCCGCAAATGAAACGGACACTCGCCATACCAAAGCCGTGGGTATCGAGCGCTTCTTTGGCGGCCGCGACGAGCGCTGGGTGGTTGGCCAGGCCCAGATAATTATTGGCACACATGTTGAGGACTTCTTGGCCGCCGGCGACGGTTATTCGTCCCCGTTGTGGGCTGGTGATGATGCGTTCGGTTTTGTAGAGACCCTGTGACTGGATCTCAGCAAGGGTGTTGGCGAGTTGTTGATCGAATTTCTCGAGCATGGGAATTAAGGCAGATTGAGCTGGAGCAGCAGAATGAAGATTGTTTTAGCCATTCTGTAGATTCTGTTCGATCTGTCGAAAAAATATCACTTGTGACATTGTGAATAACTGTTAATAACTTTTCCCCGGTGCGATTGCCGGAACTTCTCCTCCTCCTTAACCTCTTCCTGGTCACGGTCTTTCTGACCGCCTGCGGAACGACTTCCACGTCAGTACCGCGCGTCGGTCGCCCTTGCCAACTTACGAGCCGCCGCTCGAAAGACGCGAATTCCAAAACGTCAAGACCACAGCCTATACGCATACTGAGGCTGATCACCGGGAGTTCAGTAATCACAACGCGCTGGGCGGCCGGTTGCAGGCCGCGACCGGCGTGATTCAACGCGTCGAGTAACAAATCGCGCGAGCGCGAGGCGACGACGGAATCTGATTACCGACAGGCATCGTACAGTCCCGGCAAGGTGCTTCCGTTCTCGATGGAATCGCACAAGGTCACCAAGATCGTTAAGACGAAGCACGGGAAAAAACGAGTGGTGGTCACGGTTAAACCGCAGATTGGCAGCGCTGCAGCTGATTGGTCGCGTTGGCCGGCAGGAACGGTTTTCCGTTTAGTTTCCACTGGGCAAGTTTACAAGATTGACGATTACGGCTGGGCCTTGGCCGGTCGGAACACGATCGATCTTTATATGCCCACCCGAGGCTCAATGAAAGAATGGGGCGCGCGCCAGGAGAACATTCAGATCCTGCGTTGGGGTAGTTCGGAAGAGAGTCTGCAATTGCTATCCAGACATCAAAGTTACCGCCACATTCAGCGGATGGTCCTTGAGTTGCAGGGGGACGAAAGCGCAGCGGCGGGTTTGGATTAGCAGATTTCTTTAATCCTGCTCTTTCACTTGCTCTTGCTCGCGAAAACGAGCGGCGATATTCCCCAAGAGCAAGAGCTCGCCACGGACGAGTCCGTCCGAACGGCGGACAAGTGAAAGAGTAGGGCTAAGGGAAAATTAGATCGACCAATCCAGCACGATCTTGCCTGAGTTTCCGGATTTCATTAGCTCGAAGGCTTGTTGAAATTCTGTGGTACGGAAAACGGTGAGTGATCACGCGTGAGATATCGAGCCCGCTCTGGATCAATGCAGTCATCTTGTACCAGGTTTCGAACATCTCTCGTCCGTAAATGCCTTTGATCGTCAGGCCATGGAAGACAACCAGATTCCAATCAATGGCGGCGCTGCCGGGCATAATCCCGAGCATGGCGATTCGGCCTCCGTTTACCATGACGTCGAGCATATCGGTAAACGCCTTGGGATTCCCGGACATCTCCAAGCCGACATCGAATCCTTCCCGCATTCCGAGTTCGTGCATGGCATCGTGCAAAGTGCGTTCGCGAACATCCAAAGCCAGCGTTGCCCCCATCTGGCGGGCCAGACTCAGTCGATAGGGATTGATGTCTGTAATCACAATTTTTCGCGCCCCGGCCATTCGGGCGATCGGGACTGCCATACAGCCAATCGGTCCCGCTCCAGTAATCAGCACATCTTCACCTACCAAGTCGAAAGCGAGGGCAGTGTGCACGGCGTTTCCGAGCGGATCGCAGCAGGAAAGGACATCGAGCGAGATCTTCGGATCGCATCGCCAGAGGTTTGTGCTTGGCACCGAGACGTATTGGGCGAAACCACCGGGGCGATTGACACCGATGCCCAATGTGTTCGGACAAAGGTGACGCCGTCCGGCGAGACAATTCCGGCAATGACCACACACGATATGGCCCTCTGTCGTAACCAACTCCCCTTCCTTGAAGTCGGTCACTCCGCCCCCAACGCGATCGATAATACCGACGTATTCGTGTCCGATCGCCATTGGAATCGGGATCGTTTTTTGGGCCCAAGCGTCCCAATTGAAGATATGCAGGTCGGTCCCGCAGATCGATGCTCGTTGAACCCGAATCAGGACATCGTTAAGCCCAACTTCCGGGATCGGGATTTCTTCCAGATTCAATCCAGGTTTCGGATCGCGTTTCACCAACGCCTTCATCGTCTTACTCACGAGATCGAGAATAGATGACCGGCCGGTTCGCGCAAAGATTTTAGCACGCCGTTTCCCGGATTTGTAGACAGAATGGCAGAACTGGCAAAATAACCAAAGCTTCGATCCCATTTCCATCCGTTCTGTATTTTGTTAATTGCTGGTGCATTCTGTCCAAATCTGCCGGGACATCTTAGTCAGGTCTAGGATCCTTCTTCGCTTGCCTTTGTCCTGTTGATTTCGGATGGTGAATTGAATGGCCGAGACGCTTGAGCGCGTCGCCGAATCCAAACCGTCGACCGCGCGTTCTGTTTTTATCTTTCGTTTCGCCAGCACGCTCGTCCTTTGGTCGATCGCGCTGGGCATCATCTTTTCCGGATACGAGATCGCATTCTTCATCCTGATTGGAACGATCGGTCTGCTTTCGCTCTGGGAATTTTACCTGATGCTGGATCACAAAGGGCTCCCGAACTTCAAGGTCACTGCAATGATCTGTGGGACGGTGATGTTATGCGGAAGTTTCTATTACTTCTCCCGCATCGGTCCGGGGCACTCCTACGATTTCGAGGTGGCGGTGTTGCTGTTTTTTCTGCTCACGGTGTTTACCAGGCAGATGTTCGAACGTCTTCGGGACGACGCGCCGTTACGGACGATGGCATACACCATCTTTGGTCTGCTTTACGTGCTCTGGCTTTATAACTTCGTCACCAAGATCGTTTACGTTGTCCCGCGAGCTCCAACCGGGGCGGTAACTGGTCAGTTCTATGTCCTGTATCTGATTGCGGTGACCAAGTTCAGTGACATGGGCGCTTATTTGACCGGAAGCCTGATCGGACGTCACCAGATGATTCCGCACATCAGCCCGAAGAAAACTTGGGAAGGCTTTTTCGGGGCCCTGGTTTTCTCGCTCATGGCGAGCTGGGGAATGTTCAAACTGATGCCGATTCATCTTTCCGTCCTGACGTGGACACATGCGACTGTGCTTGGGTTACTGCTCGGGTTTGCCGCAGTGGTGGGCGATCTGGCCGAATCAATCGTGAAACGGAGTTGTGGCGTGAAAGATTCCGGTAACCTCCTGCCAGGGATCGGCGGCGCATTGGATCTGGTCGATAGCCTCTTGTTTACCGCGCCGCTCCTCTTTTTCTACCTGCGTCTGGTCATTCGATTGGATTAGACAGAATTAACGACGATGGGAATTTGGGACAGAATGAACAGAATAAGAGGAACTTGAAGCCGAAGTACGACTTAGCTGGCAGAATCATTGGACTGGCGATGAATGTGCATTCAAAGCTCGGGCCAGGTTTTCTTGAATCGGTCTATCAAAATGCTCTTGCGATCGAACTACGGCGAGCTGGGATTCAATTTGAGGTCAGCAAAGCAATTACAGTCCGATACGATGGCGAGATTATCGGTTCGTTCGTGGCTGACATCCTCGTGAATGAGTGTCTGATCTTGGAATTAAAAGCGATTTCGACCCTGATAAAAATCCATGAGGTCCAGCTCGTCAATTACCTGACCGCTACTTCAATCGACGAAGGTCTACTCCTCAATTTTGGCGCAGCACGGCTTGAGTACAAGAAAAAATTCCGAACCGCGAAACTGCAATCCGTTTCCTTCTGAGGTTCAAGCATTCTGCAAATTTTGTTCATTCTGTCGAAAAATGACTCTCCCCCTCTTCTATTCTGTAAATTTTGTTTCATTCTGTCTAAATGAGCCGTAAACGTGTAGTCGTCCTCGGAGCCACTGGCTCAATTGGGGAGAGTGCGCTCAAGGTTGCGCATGATATCCCGGAGCGGATGGAAATCGTCGGGGTGGCAGCAAATAGCAACGCGAAGAAATTGGCTGCTTCAGGCGAATCAGGTGCGACCGGAAGCGGTTTGTTTGGTCGACGAATCGAAAGCCGACGAGCTAACTAAATTACTCGAATACAAACCGAAGATCTTTCTCGGTGAAAAAGGTTTAATCGAGATCGCGACGTTAGACGCGGCCCAAGTGGTGTTGGTGGCAGTGGTTGGAACCGGTGGTCTGCGCCCGGCTTTGGCCGCAATCGAGGCGGGCAAAGATCTCGCCGTGGCTAGCAAAGAGATCTTGGTCATGGCCGGCGAAACGGTCATGGGCTCAGCCGAACGCAGGGGCGTGATGGTGTTGCCGGTCGATAGCGAGCACAACGCAATTTTTCAGTGCTTGGACGGCCGCGTTCAGGCTTCGAGGTCGAAGATTAAGAAAGAAGATATTCGGCGCCTGATATTGACGGCGTCAGGCGGACCATTCCGTCAGACACCGGCCAGCGAATTCGAGTCAGTCACCCCTGAACAAGCCTTGCGACATCCCACCTGGAACATGGGACCGAAGGTCACGATCGATTCTGCGACTTTATTTAACAAAGGACTCGAAATGATCGAGGCGCATTGGCTTTTTGGGGTGGAAATGAAGCGAGTCGAGGTCGTGATTCATCCGCAAAGCATTGTCCATTCGATGGTTGAGTTCTCAGATGGCTCGATCTTGGCTCAGCTGAGCCATTCAGACATGTGTTTCCCAATTCAATACGCTGTGACCTGGCCAGAGCGCGTTCCTAATTCCCTGCCTCCGCTCGACTTCGGCAAGCTCAACCGCCTCGAATTTGCCACTCCACGTTATGGGGATTTCCCGGCGTTGAATCTTGCCCGGCGCGCCGGGACTGAGGGTGGAACGTTGCCGGCTGTTTTGAACGCGGCCAATGAGGTAGCGGTCTCATCTTTCCTTGCTGGCCAGATATCGTTTCCTAGAATTTGGGAGACGGTTGAACAAGTCATGAATGCCCATACCTCCATTGCCAACCCGACGCTCGATGCGATATTGCGGGCCGACCAATGGGCCCGGACCGAAGCGACCAGGCTGACTGGGGAATTAACACTGATGAAACAGGGATAGAAAACGGAAATCGAAAATCGATCATGGATCTTTGAATCGGTTTTCTTCCGTGGCTGGAAAGAGAAGACATGCTTACTCAAGGCTTACGCGTCATTTTTATCGTTTTTGAAGTCGTCGTTCTTTTCAATCTGCTCATTGTTGTCCATGAGCTGGGACATTTCTTGGCGGCGCGCTGGCGCGGACTGTATATTGAAGGGTTCGGTATTTGGTTTGGGAAACCACTCTGGAAAAAGAAGATAAACGGCGTCCAGTATTCGTTAGGGTCACTTCCGTTTGGCGGTTTCGTTAAGTTGCCGCAGTTGGCGCCGATGGATATCATCGAAGGCGAAGCAGACCTCGATCGCGAGACGCTTCCACCTATCTCCGCACTCGATAAGATTATCGTCGCGTTCGCGGGTCCATTATTCAGTTTCCTTCTTGCTATTGTCTTCGCGGTGATCGTTTTCATGGTCGGCCGGCCGATGGGCGAATCGGAATCGACCACCACCATTGGTTATGTCGGTCCCAAATCGCCAGCCGGTCAGGCCGGACTAAGAGCGGGAGACAAGATTCTGACCGTGGATGGACAACCCGTTTCGCGTTTTGGTGGGATGGGCGACGACAGTATCACCTGGCGAATTGTTCGGAGCGAAGGCGAAACTATTCCAATCACCTTTGAGCGCGAGGAAAATGGGGCGCGCCAAGTTTTGACGGCGGAACCTCACCCAACTGTGCCGCCAACTAAATCCTGGATGCGCAAAGGCCTGAGGCAAATCGAGATTGTTGCCGCCGAAACCCCTGTAATCGCCAAAGTCGCTCCGAAAAGCCCGGCCGCACAAGCCGGTCTGATTCCGAACGACGCGATCACGGAAGTTAACGGCCAACGCTTATATCATATTCAAGGCCTAACCGATTACATTCGCAACCATTCGAATGAACCGCTGACTCTGACGGTTGAACGAGGTGGCAAAATACTGGCTCTTCCGTTTGAACCCGGTTACCCAAGGATCTCCTCAATCTGGGAGAACGGACCAGCCGCGCGCGCCGGCCTGAAGAAAGGCGATGAAGTTGTCGAAGTGGACGGTAAAAAAATCCCGAGCGCCGGCAGCGTTTCCGATTACATCCAGGCGCGTTTGGGTCAGAGCATTTCGCTGAAAGTGCTGCGCGACGGAAAAGAATTTACCGTAACGGTCGTTCCGGAAACGCCGGAAGGATACAAGGTTCCTCTGATTGGTTTGGTTTGGGACGAAGAATTCGGGATGTCGCTCGATCTCTACGGAAAGATGAAGCGTGTTCATCCTGATCCAATGGAACAGATTCGTGCGGGGACGATGTCGATTGTCAATACCGTGGGCGCGATCGCATCGAGTAAATCGGAAGTGAAACTGCAGCATATGAGCGGGCCGATCATGATGCTCCGCGTTTATTATATGATGTTCGAGAGCACCGATGGCTGGCGGATGGCGCTTTGGTTCAGCGTGGTTCTCAATGTAAACCTTGCGCTAATAAATCTGTTGCCGATCCCAGTGCTCGATGGTGGACATATCGTTCTGGCAATTGTTGAAGGGATTCGCCGGCGCCCAGTTAACATTCGGGTGCTCGAAGTTGTGCAAACTACTTGCGCGGTGTTGATCATCGGGTTCATGGCTTACATTGCGTTTTTCGATGTGCAGGATTTGTTCGGTATGAACCGTGGACCGCGATTCCTGCCGAAGAAAGATGTGGCGGCCGAGGCGACGCCAAATCCGT
Organism: uncultured Verrucomicrobiae bacterium; assembly: GCA_963751725.1. Lineage (GTDB taxonomy): Bacteria > Verrucomicrobiota > Verrucomicrobiia > Chthoniobacterales > UBA10450 > AV80. Next base: position 45,449 of record CAVVVQ010000027.1, on the reverse strand, counting down.
AGAAGTTGTAGCAACCGGTCTGCGGTTGTAGTGGCGCTTCTGTGAAGCGCCCTGATATGGACGTGACCGACAGATTCGCGGCCCAAGACCGATCGAAGTCAACTCATTGGGCGCTTCGCAGAAGCGCCGCTACAGCCGGGGAAGCCAGCAACCCGCCAAATCATCACAGATGCGTTTCGGCGTAACCGCATTTAATATATAAGGCCATGAACCCAGCCATGACTACCACAGCCTTTACCTTGGACGGTTATCGCATAGTGAAAAATCTCGGGGTCGTCCGTGGAATTATTGTTCGTTCCCGTTCAATCTTCGGAACGATTGGCGCCGGCCTGCAAACTTTGGTTGGAGGAAACATTTCGCTCTTTTCCGATCTTTGTGAGCAGACCCGTCATGATGCGATGGAGCGAATGCTCGAACATGCGCGTAGCCTCGGGGCAAACGCCGTTATCGGCTTGCGCTACGACGCGACAGAAATCATGCAAGGCGTGACTGAGGTCCTTTGTTACGGAACCGCAGTCTTGGTTGAGCCCGTTCCGAACGCCTGATGCAATACTGCGCTTCTCCTTACCTTCATCAACGGCGTCGGACCCGTGAAGTGATGATCGGGAATGTCGGTGTGGGTGGCACAAACCCGATCCGCGTCCAGTCGATGATTACCTGCGACACGATGGACACCGAAGCATCGATCGCCCAAACGATCGAGCTGGCTGAAGCCGGATGCGAGATCGTTCGAATTACCGCGCCCACGGTCAAAGACTCAGCTAACCTCGAGCATATCGTCCGTGGATTGCGTCAACGCGACTGTAAGGTCCCAATTGTCGCAGATATCCATTTCAAACCCGATGCGGCCATGGAAGCGGCCAAGTGGGTCGAGAAAGTTCGAATCAACCCCGGGAACTACGCCGATTCAAAAAAATTCAAGATCGTTGAATACACCGACGAACAGTACGCCGGGGAATTGGAACGGATCCGGGATCGTTTCACGCCGCTGGTAGAAATTTGTAAGGAACGCGGCATCGCGATGCGGATCGGCACGAATCACGGTTCGCTCTCCGATCGCATCATGAACCGCTACGGCGATACGCCACTTGGCATGGTCGAAAGCGCACTCGAGTTCGCCCGGATCGCACGCGACCTCGATTATCACGCTTTTGTCTTTTCGATGAAATCCAGCAACCCGAAGGTGATGATCAACGCCTATCGATTGCTGGTCGCTCGCCTGGCCGACGAAGGGAGTGATTGGAATTATCCCGTTCACCTCGGTGTGACCGAAGCCGGTGAAGGAGAAGATGCGCGAATCAAGAGCGCCATAGGAATTGGCTCTCTTCTTCAAGATGGAATCGGAGACACGATCCGTGTGTCACTGACCGAAGATAGTATTCATGAAATTCCAGTAGCACGCGCTTTGATTGAAACGACCAAGCCCGCCGCATCTGAAAAGCTATCAGCAACTCCGACGGAAAAGGCCCCGACGGCTGTCGGAGAGACTTTCGGTGTTAGCAATGAACCTCCGCCTCTCTCTTTCGATCCGTTTTCCTACACCAAACGCGCGTCACGAACTATCGAACGCGATGGAGTAAAACTGGGTGGGGAAGAATTGATTCGGATCGTTGTTCGGCAACGAAATTACGATGCGGTTGCACACAAGCTTGATCGTCTCGGCGACTATCAACCCGAGATTGTTTATGAAAAAGCCGATCTGATCGAAGTCGACCCGCGCGATGACGCCGCCGTCGACCGCTTAAACGCCGCGGCTACTGCGAAATTTGTCACGATCCGGGATGAGGTTGGTTTGCCCATCATCCCCGCCTACCGGTTGTTGGCGGCAAAGCTTGCACCGCAACACTCCATTCTGTTGAAAGATGTGTTTGCCGAAAAACCTGAGCCTAACGCGTCATCAACCGATAGTGACGCTGATTTTCTTCGCACGCTTTTGGTCGCGGCCACAAACGTGGGATCCCTCCTTTGCGACGGGATAGGGGATGCGGTCCTGATTCAGGGAGAAGAGGCTCCCGGACAATCCCTGCGTTTGAGTTACAACATCTTGCAGGCAGCGGGGTCCCGCATTTTCAAGACGGACTATGTGGCCTGTCCGTCGTGCGGACGAACCTTGTTTAATCTTCAGACCACAACCGCGCGGATCAAAGCCGCGACTTCCCACCTTAAAGGAGTGAAGATTGCAATCATGGGTTGCATCGTAAATGGCCCAGGCGAAATGGCCGATGCTGATTTCGGTTACGTTGGCGGTGCTCCCGGCAAAGTGAACCTCTACGTCGGGAAGACAGCGGTGAAATTTAATATTCCTGAGACCGAAGCGGTTGAACGTCTCAAGGAATTGATCCGCGAGCACGGTAAATGGGTCGACCCGTCTAGCGCGCCGGTCCTGGCCGAGTCTCTACCAGCGTAGGATCCCAACAATTGCCGAATAGATGCGGCCAGATTCCGTCAGAATACGAAACTAAGAGACGGAGGAATCCTCTATGAAATACAAGCTTACCCTTATTCTAGCCGCGCTTCTTTGCGTGGGACCGCTCACGCCGACGATTTCTCAGGCAGCATCGGTAGTAGTCGAACTCGGAGATCGCCCGTATTATTCGCATGGGCCGTATTACTGGCATCATAGGACGCGTTACGTTTGGGTGCCGGGCCACTGGCGTTGGCGTTATGGTCATCGCGTTTGGGTTCACGGATATTACGCTCCACACCACGGATACTACGCGCCGCGCTATTATCGGTATTAGTTCTTGATCAATATAACGTTGCCGATTCCTTCGACGCGCTGTAGCAGTGGTGTCACTCTAATCTGCAATCCGTAGTTTTTTGATTATGAAGACGATGAAGACGTTTCTGCTCGCTGCCTCACTGGGAATCACGCTGGTATTTATGGGCGCTTGTTCTCCTTCCTCGGATAACAATGCAAAAACCATGGGACCCACGCCTAATCCTGAAAATTTGAAGGCCGATTCAGAACGACTCCGTCAGGCGACGGAAAAAGCGGCTGAGGCGAGGAGAAACACGGAAAAATTACCTGTCTCGACTCCAATTCCGGCACCGTAACGGGCGGATTTTCGTAGCTTCTCGACGCTAGAGAAGCTGATCTGGCTTAGGAAAATAATTCCAGAAAATTCGCCAAAAGGTCTTGACGCGTTTTCAGAGCGTCCTTAGAAACAGTTTCATCGCATCCATGCGATGTTCGAGTTTGCCCTCTAATCGCTGGCGTTTCGCGACAGGCGGTCAGGGTAAGTGAGACGTTGTGTTGTGCGATTCTTATCCATGGAACCCCAAGGTAAAATATCCCCTTTGCTGTGCTGTCTCTCGACGGTTCCGCAATTCATTTGCAGGTAAACAGAAGTAGCCACTAGAAAACCTATTCGCATGAAAACGAAATTTAATCACGTCACGCGCAAGGCCATTATCCTCGCAATCAGTGCTTTCTCCTTTGTCTTCGGAGGGATCGCTTTTGCTGGACCAGCGCCTGAAACGGTCACTCTCCCAACCGCAAGCATCGATACCTCGGTGCCGATTACGAATGTCATTCCGGAACCGGTGACGATGACGCAGACCACCGGCACATTTAACTACGTCGGTTTCCAAGGTGATTTCGCGTTTAATGAAACTGTCATTACGTTTGCCAACCCCCCAGTGTCACAGGCTGGCCTCACCAGTGGCGCTTGGAATGTCTCCGGAAATATTCTGCCCGGCCCTGGCCCGATCCGCGTCCTCCGCGTTTCTGCCTTTTCGCTCGACTTCACCCCGCTCAGCGGTTCCGGATTACTCTACAACCTGAATATTCTTCGGGTAGCGCAAAGTGGCGGGGTTTCGACTCCCCTGACTTGGCAACCAGATCCTGACTCTTTCTTTTTTATTGATGACAGCCTTGGCGTCCACATTCCGCCCCAGGTGAATGGATTAATTACCATCACTGGTCCGACACCAACTCCATGCCCGGCCTGCACGCCAACGCCGACTCCGTCGCCAACGCCATCGCCAACGCCAACCCCAACGCCGAGCCTTACACCGACGCCAACTCCGACGCCAACGCCGACGCCGACGCCGACTCCGACGCCAACGCCAACGCCGACTCCAACTCCAACGGCTACGCCAACCGCAACACCGGCTGGCACATGTGCGCCAACACTTACGCAATCCAGCAGTCAGACGGTTACGACCGGTAATTCAGCTGCGCTGCACGCAGACTGGAACCGGATTCCATACCGACAATAGTTACTGGAGAGCGTTCCACATGGCGACCTTAGTCGGTCCGACTAACGGCTACCTCATCAGTTCCGTTTCGTTCGGAATTGAAAGCTGCAACGCTACCGCCGCCGATCAACCGATCATCGTCCGTCTCCATGCGCAAAATGGGACGCCATTCCCTGGTGGGACTCGCACTCAGATTGGAACGGCGACAGTCAATGTGGCCGATCAGACTGGAACGGTTCTGCAAGTACCGATCACTGCCTTCGTGCCGGCTGGAACCGCTGAGTTGATCATGGAAGTCAATTCACCTGATGGACGGACACTGATGAACATGTTCTTCATCGGATCGAACGCCGCTCCGCAAAGCGGTCCGAGCTATATCAGCGCGGTCGATTGCGGACTGACGACGCCGACCGACGTGACGACGATCGGATTCCCGAACATGCACATTGTGTTTAACGTCAATGGCATGTGTATCCCAGGAACGCCAACGCCAACACCAACACCGACGCCAACGCCAACACCGACCCCAACGCCAACACCGACCCCAACGCCAACGCCAAGCCCAACCCCAACTCCGGTTCCATCGATAACACCAACGCCCGTTCCAACAACACCACCGCCAACACCAACTCCAGGTGGATCGGTAACACCAACGCCTGCTCCAACAGCAACGCCAGGAACCCAGGCCATTAACGTGTCGACTCGTATGCGCGTTGATGTCGGCAATGGCGTGGCCATCGGCGGATTCATCGTCACCGGTAGCCAGCCAAAGACGGTGATCATCCGCGCAATCGGACCATCGCTCACGCAATTCGGTATCACCGATGCGTTAGCTGATCCGGTTCTCGAACTCCACGGCGAACCGCCTTTCTCTACCATAACGAACAATAACTGGCGAGACGACCAGGAGCAGCAGATCATCGATACCGGCATTCCGCCGACCAATGATCTTGAGTCCGCCATCGTTGCGACGCTGAATCCGGGATCTTATACCGCTGTGGTGAAAGGTCTTGGTAGCACCGCCGGTGTTGGGCTGGTTGAAATCTATGACCTCAATCCAGAGAGTGGTTCGAAACTCGCCAACCTCAGTACGCGAGCCATCGTTCACACTGGTAACGACATCGTTATCGCTGGCTTTGTGCTCAGCAGCGGGCCTAACATGGACACAGTCATCGTCCGTGGAATTGGACCGAGCCTCGCGGACATCTTCCCGGGCGAAATGGTCTTGGCCGATCCCACACTCGAACTGCGTGACAGCAACGGTGAATTGATCATCGGCAACGACAACTGGATGGATAATCCTACCCAAGCTGCTCTGTTGCAGGCCGCAAATCTGGCACCAACTAATCCAGCGGAAGCCGGCTTGGTCGCTATGTTGCCTACGGGCGCCTACACGGCGTTGCTCGCGGGTGCGAACAACGGCACCGGTATCGGTGTGGTTGAAATCTACGATAACCCAGCATCAGGACCGACCCCAACTCCAGGACCAACTGGAACACCGGGACCACCGACACCGACGCCTCCGCCAACAGCAACCCCTTGCTCAAGCTGCAGCCCAACACCAACACCGGTGCCAACGACGCCGCCACCAACGGCGACACCAACACCAACACCAGGTGGCACCCCCGGAACGTGCGTGGAAGCCTTCGATTCCGTGGCCGCACCGGGGTTGCCAGCAGGATGGGTTGCGAGCAATCCAGATCCAGGTGACGGAGTTGTGTTCGTCACGGTGACTTCACCAAACGATACCGCACCGAATTCGGCGTTCATTCCTGATCAGGATGGAATCAGCGACAAGGTGCTCGATAGCCGACCGGTCACGATCCAAACGGCTAATTCCGTGATGACGTTCAAGAACAACTTCAATTCGGAGTTTAGCGATGGAGTCTTCTGGGATGGCGGCGTGCTGGAAGTTTCTACACCTAGCATCAGTGGCGGCGATTTCCTCGACATCACCGATTCACACGTGGGCGGAAGCATCACTGCGGGCGGTTACACCGGCGAGATCAGCGGTGACGCATCGAATCCGCTTTCAGGTCGCATGGCATGGAGCGGTAGTTCGAGTGGCTTTATCACCACGACGATTAATATGGGACCGAGCTTGGCCGGACAAGTAGTGACGTTACGGTTCCGGTTCGGATCGGATGAAGCAGTGGCGGCACCGGGCTGGTGGGTCGACACGATCTCGATCACCGACGCGACCTGCGACTAAGTTATCCAACTCGTCTGTTAAGAATTAGAGAAGCGGTCCTACGAAAGTGGGACCGCTTCTTTTTTTGGTCACGGCTACCGTCCGCGAAGGCTACTTTTCATGAAAACACTGAGACCACTAATTTTTGCATCGTTTTAGAGCGGACCAATGCTATCTTCGCAAGCTTCGAGTCAGCGGAAATTGAACCGGAAAAATCGGCAAAATGCGGTCAAGCAGTAGATTACATTTACGTAATGTTAGCAGAAAGTGATTGACCAATGATGCCATTATTAGCGAGCGTGCGCCCGCAAGGTATGACCGCCTCTCCCAGATTCGAGGCGGAAAAGGCTTCTCTTATGAAAAAAACAAATAGTTGGTTTGTCTTCGTTAGTCCACGTGTCGTCCTCGGTCTCGTTCTTTCCCTCGGGCTGTCACAAGCAAGAGCCGCCGCTCCTCAGGGGTCGGATGGGCCACAACATTTTCAAGTTGGTCACTCGTACAAAAACGACGTGTCACCAGCATTGCGTGACCTGGCCGGGAGTTTCCCTCCCAGCCAATGGAGGGGCAATCCGGAGGAGATGCGTGAGGCAAATTTGAATCCGAGATATCCGATGATGGACCACGTGGATGCACCGGACCCGCTTATCCAGAGCAATATCTTCACCCTCGTCGCGCCCAATGCGATGCCGCCCTCTATCTTAAACTTTGATGGCATTCCGTTCCCCGGTGTTGCATGTAACTGCTTCCCTCCGGACACAAACGGTGCTGTCGGTCTGACGCAGTTTGTCCAGAGCGTAAACGAAGGCTACCAGGTTTTCGATAAAGCGACGGGCGCTTCGGTCCTGGGACCACTTGGGATTCAATCGATCTGGGCCGGCTTCGGCGGACTCTGTCAGAGCTCCGGGGCAGGTGACCCAGTCGTCCTTTACGATCGCATCGCCAATCGCTGGCTAGTCAGTCAGTTTGCTGGAGGCACGCCGACCGACGAGTGCATCGCGATTTCGACCACATCGGACGCTACCGGAACCTGGAATCGTTATGGATTCCACCTCGGACCGAATTTTTTCGATTACCCGCACCTTGGCGTTTGGCCTGACGGTTATTATATGGCGAACAACGTGTTTAACGCTGCGGGCACGGCGAGACTCGGTCCCCAGGCGTTCGCTTTCGATCGAGCGAAAATGCTCCAGGGTTTGCCTGCGACTTTCATTACTCCGGGGAATCTGGCTTCGTCTGAGGCCTATTTCCTCCCAGCCGATTTCGATGGGACCTATTTCCCGGCCACAAACTCCGGAAACCCCTACGTTTCAAGTCCAGGTAGCAGTTACAAGGTTCGGCTTTTCAAGGCCAACTTTGCCAGCCCGGATGACAGTTCATTCACGCAAATCGGAGCTCCAATGGCCGCGGCGTTTACACAGATTTGTCCGGGGACGCGTGCATGCGTGCCTCAGCTGGGAGTGGCCGCGGCGAACAACCTGGATGCGCTTGGCGATCGTCTCATGTTCCGGCTCGCTTATCGGAAATTCGCAGACGGTCATGAAGCGGTCGTGGGAAATTATACGGTAAACGCCAACGGCATTGCAGCGCCTCGTTGGTTCGAGCTTCGTGATATCACCACAACGCCAGTGGTATTTCAGGAAAGCACATATCAGCCTGGCGACACAACATGGCGCTGGCTGGGAAGCGCTGCGATGGATGCGCAGGGCAACATGGCCCTCGGCTTTAGCGCCTCTGACGCAACAATCCATCCACAGCTTCGTTATGCCGGCCGATTGGTATCCGACCCGGTCAACACCCTCGCTCAGGGAGAAGCCCATTTGTTTGACGGCACGGGCAGTCAAAGCGGCGCCGGAAACCGATGGGGTGATTACAGTCAACTCAGTATCGATCCAGTAGACGACTGCACTTTCTGGTTCACCAGCGAATACGTCGGCTCGCAATGGCGGACGCGTATCGGCAACTTTAAGTTTTCGCAGTGCGTTTCGACTCCGCACGCTGCGATTCTTTCGAACAGCTCGAGTCTAACCGCCGAAAGCTGCCAGCCCCCGAATAATGTTATCGATCCTTTCGAGCAGGTTACAGTTAGTTTCTGCGTCTTGAACGCTGGGAACGCCCCGACCGCAAATCTTGTTGGGACATTACAGGATACCGGCGGCGTAACCGGCGGCAGTGCACAAAACTTTGGCGTGATTGCAGCCGGAGCGACCGGATGTCAGGCGTTCACCTTTGTGCCAACGGGAAATTGCGGCGACGTAGTGACGGCGACCATTCATTTCATGGATGGCTCGACTGATCTTGGTGAAGTAACTTTCACCTTTAACCTGGGCCTGCAAACCACGACACCCGTGACGTCAGAGAAGTTTGATGGCGTTCCGGCTCCTACGCTCCCGACTGGTTGGACCACGAGCGCAAGCGGCGCTGAGGTTGCTTGGGTGACCACAACGACGAATGCCTTTAGCCCGGCCAACGCCGCCTTTGCACCAGACGTTTCGGCTGTTGGTGAAACTGAACTGGTTAGCCCTTCGATTGCAGTTCCGGCCGGCGATGGATTCCAACTGCGGTTCAAGAACCTTTACAATATGGATAATGGTTTTGACGGAATGGTCCTCGAAATCAGTACTAACGGTGGACCGTTCAGTGACATCATTACCGCAGGAGGCACCTTTGTTTCCGGTGGATACAACCGAACCATCGACACGGGCCACGGAAGCGCCATCGGTGGACGGATGGCATGGAGTGGTCTGTCAGGCGGGACTGTTGCAACCCCATCTTACATCACGACCCGGGTGAATCTGCCCCCAGGTTCCGGTGGACAAAACATCCAACTGAAATGGCGTATTGCTACTGACAACGGTAGCACCTCTACAGGTCAAAACGGTTGTAAGGTCGATGACATCTCGCTCGCGGCGAATTTCTATACCTGCTGCTTGAGCGCGACCCCGACTCCGACGCCTTCGCCAACTCCAACCCCAACTCCGACCCCAACGCCGTCGCCGACTCCAACCCCGACGCCAACTCCGACCCCGATCCCACCGTCACAGGCAGTTAACCTATCGACACGTCTCCTGGTGCAAGGCGGCGATAGCAACGGTATCGGCGGATTCATCGTATTGGGTAACTTACCGAAAACAATCCTGATCCGCGGTATCGGACCTTCGCTCACTCAGTTCGGTGTTCCGAATGCGCTCGCTAATCCGGCGCTCGAGCTTCATGGCCCGGGATCATTCATCACCCTTAACAACAATGATTGGCGCGATAACCAGGAACAACAAATCATCGCTACCGGTATCCCACCAACCGATGACCTCGAGTCGGCGATTCTGGCTACGCTAGATCCGGGAGCCTACACCGCGATCATCAAAGGCCAGGATGGCGGTAACGGCGTCTGCTTGATTGAAGTTTATGACTTGAGTGTCTCGCCTGTGTCGAAGCTGGGTAACATCAGCACCCGCGCTTTCGTCAGCACCGGAAACGACGCTGTTATCGCAGGCTTTATCCTTGGGAACAGTACCGCGGACGACACGATCGTGGTGCGTGGAATTGGACCAAGCCTGGCTGACTTCGGTGTGCCGAATGTGCTGCCAGATCCAATTCTGGTAGTGCGTAATGCTCAGGGAGCACAGGTGGCCGCGAATAACGATTGGCAGGATAGCCCGTCGCAAGCCCAGCAACTGCAAGACCTCGGTCTTGCGCCGACAAACGCGCTTGAGTCCGCGTTGATCAAGTCATTGCCGCCCGGATCTTATACCGCCATCTTGTCCGGCGTGGGTAACGGCACCGGAAACGGACTGGTCGAAGTCTACGATAATCCGGGTGGTGGCCCGCTTCCAACGCCAGGACCAACGGCGACACCTTGTGCAGACTGCACGCCGACGCCAACACCGGTGCCAGGCACACCAACGCCAACTCCAACTGCAACACCGGATGGAACCGCGACTCCGCCGCCAACACCCACTCCAACTGCAACACCAGGTGGCACCCCCGGAACGTGCGTGGAAGCATTCGATTCCGTGGCCGCGCCGGCATTGCCAGCAGGATGGGTTGCGAGCAATCCAGATCCAGGTGACGGAGTTGTGTTCGTCACGGTGACTTCACCAAACGATACCGCACCGAATTCTGCCTTCATTCCTGATCAGGACGGAATTAGCGACAAGGTGCTGGACTCGCGTCCGGTCAATATTCAAACGGCAAATTCCGTGATGACGTTCAAGAACAACTTCAATTCGGAGTTTAGCGATGGCGTCTTCTGGGATGGCGGCGTGCTGGAAGTTTCTACACCTAGCATCAGCGGTGGCGACTTCCTCGACATTACTGATTCGCACGTTGGCGGAAGCATCACTGCGGGCGGTTACACCGGCGAGATTAGCGGTGACGCCTCCAACCCGCTTTCAGGCCGCATGGCGTGGAGCGGTAGTTCGAGCGGATTTATCACCACGACGATTAACATGGGACCGAACCTCGCTGGGCAAACCGCGACGTTACGGTTCCGGTTTGGTTCGGATGAAGCAGTTGCAGCACCGGGCTGGTGGGTCGACACGATCTCGATCACCGACGCGACCTGCGATTAAGTAATCCAAATCGATAATTAAGAATTAGGGAAGCGGTCCCGCCAAGGTGGGACCGCTTCTTTTTTGTGCGAGGACTTAATCGCGCTCCAATCCACCTTGGGCTGGGTTCCGCGAATCTTTCTAACGAACGGACCAGGCAAGCTGGATCGCCGCGGCCAATAACAAGACCGCGCCTAACGGAACCAGAAGAATCCCTAATCCGGGATCATCTTTAAAATGCCACAAGCCCCCCAAAGAAAAAACCGAGCGGTAACAGTAACGCCGACAATCGAAGGCAGAGAGACGAGATTTTTCCGAACAGAATCAGCTCTAGTCGCGCGCAGATCGCCGCCGCGATCAGGACAAGACTCAGCAATGTCCCGTGAGCGTGAGCAAGTCGAAATAGTTCGCGACGAACCGAATCGTCGAGCACGGCTGGTGTCCGGAACCCGATGAAGCCTTCAATCAGGATTCCAAATGCGATCCAGATCGCGAGAGAAATCCAACCTTGGCGCAGGATAGATGTTTCTGGACGAGAAGAGCTCATGACGAAGACCTTGGAGCAATACGAAAAGCTGGGGTTAGACGCCAACCTATTCGTGATGATGAAAAATCTGTAAGGATTTAAAGGAGCCCATGGATCCCGGCGAATTCTGGATTCCGCCGATTACTCAGGCAAAACACCGAAAATCTTCGGACGACGGCCAATTCTTAACATGACAATTTTGTCACAAAAAATGCGTGACAACGATTTACTTGGCGATACTCTCGCAAAACATCAGCCGTTTCCGCTGACAAGATGAACAAGCCAAAAAAACTCTAAATGAAAAAAAAGCCTGCTTCCCAATCTGCCTTTTTTAATCCACGCGTCCTGATCGCGATTCTCTTCGTGGCCGCCTTATCAGGCGGCCTATTTGCATTCCGGGCGTTCTCTGGCGCCTCGGCCAATGCTTCGGATCAAGACCAAGTTCAAAAATCCGGACTTCATAAGGTTTCGGTGACCGATCCACAGGTTGCCGAGACGTTGAAGTCCCGGGGTGCTCGGTTGATCGCGGATTACGGCAGCTTCACCATGTTCAACGTGAGCGATGCTCAGGTGAACAATCTGCCGGAGAGCCGCTACATCCGAAAAGCCGATGAAAACAACCTGGTTTTCCTGAATGCCGCCACGATTGATACGCAGACGGTTGAGGCGCAGGCCATGCGAATGTTAGGTGAATGGAAGCCGGGCAAACAAATGCGGCTGATCCAATTTGCCGGTCCGGTTCGACCTGAATGGTATCAGGCGTTGGTCGCCACTGGCGTTCAGGTTGTCACTTACATTCCTCAGAATACCTATCTGGTTTACGGCAACCAAGGGAACCTTCAGGCAGCACAGTCGCTTGCGGCTGATCCGACGATTGCTCAATGGGACGCGGAGTACACGGCTGCATGGCGAATTCATCCGACCATCAGCGGCGCAAATGCCAAGGGAGCAGAACCAATCAACAATCATTCCGCGGCCGGGAACGAGCAGTTTACCATTCAGATGGTGGACGACCCCTCCGAGAACGCCGTCACCAAGGCGTTGATCGATCAACGGAAACTTGAGCCGGTCATTTCTGAGGACCACATCATTGGCTATTACAATGTAAACGTTGCCTTGCCGAAAGATGCGATTAATCAGATCGCAGAACGTGGCGATGTGGTTTCGATTCAGCCATGGGTTACTCCGACCCTGAACTGCGAACGGCAAGACATGATCATGGCGGGAAACCTCACTGGGAATCTGCCGACTCCGGGCGATTACATAGCCTATCTTACCAGCCATGGCTTCAATCTGGGCACCGCAGCTAACTTCGGTGTGAACGTTTCCGATACTGGCTTGGACAACGGCACCACGACGCCGTTTCAATTCCTTCTTTACACCAACGGTGACGCAACTAATCCCGCAGGAAGCCGTGTCCTTTATGTAACGGCTCAAGGAACGGCTAGCCCCAGTGATCTGCCGGGCTGCAATGGCCACGGTAACCTCAATACCTCAATCATCGGAGGATACGTGCCGACCGGAACCGTGGGTGGCGTCAATTTCGGCGCATTCCCTCACGCGGATGCGTCCGGATTCCGATGGGGCCTTGGTATCGCTCCATTCGTTAAAGTCGGTTTGTCCGTAATCTTTACTACTACAGGCAGTTTCACCAATCCGAACATCCCCGCCCTGGAATCTGCCGCTTATCAAAGCGGAACTCGCATCAGCAGCAACAGTTGGGGCGCGGCAGTGGGTGGCGCCTACAACGCGACCGCGCAAACGTATGATGCGCTGGTGCGCGACGCGCAGTCTGGCACCGCGGGCAACCAGGAAGACATCATTGTTTTTTCCGCCGGCAACAGCGGATCCGGCGCACAGACGATCGGTTCACCTGGCACAGCCAAGAACGTGATCTGCGTTGGTGCGGCGGAAGGCGTTAACGCGTTCGGCGGTGCCGACGGTTGCGGCACAACGGACGCACAGGCCGACAGCGCGAATGACATCGTTCCGTTCTCCAGCCGCGGTCCAACCACCGATCAACGCAAGAAGCCCGATATCATGGGGCCCGGAACGCACATTTCCGGAGCTGCACCGCAAAATGTGGCCAATCCCGGACGCACCGGCAACGGTACCGTGCTCGCTTGCTTTAACGCCTCCGGCGTGTGCGCCGGTCCTGGTGGTAGTGATTTCTTCCCTCTCAGCCAGCAATGGTACACCGCATCTTCCGGAACCAGCCACTCTTGTCCTGCGGTAGCGGGAACCGCGGCCCTCTACAGACAATGGTTCACCGACCATTCGTTGACGCCGCCATCGCCCGCGTTGACCAAGGCGTTGCTGATGAACGGAGCCCGTTTCATGACCGGCGTCGGCGCTAACGACACGCTTCCATCAAACAATCAGGGAATGGGTGAAGCGAACCTCAACAACTTCTTCGACATCTTCGCCACGGCTCACATTTTCCATGACCAAACCGCCGGTGACCTTTTCACCGCGACCGGTCAGCAACGAACCATTGCCGGTACAGTTAGCAGCAACACCAAGCCGTTTCGCGTGGTCCTCGCTTGGACCGAGCCACCGGGATCTACCACCGGCAATTCGTTCATCAACAACCTCGACCTCGAAGTCACTGTCGGTGGTAACACCTACAAAGGTAACGTCTTTACCGGAGCGTTCTCATCCACCGGTGGTGTAGCTGATATTCGGAACAACACTGAAAGCGTTTTCGTTCCAGCGGGCGTCAGCGGTTCATATGTGATCAAAGTCACGGCAACCAACATTGCCGGCGACGGCGTCCCCGGGAATGGATCGCCGCTCGATCAGGATTTCGCGCTCGTGGTTTACAATGCTACTGAAACACCGGCACCGGTTGTTGCTGCTGGAACGCAATCGATCACCGCGGAAAGCTGCAACCCGCCGAACAACAAGGTCGATCCAGGTGAAACGGTCACGGTTAACTTTGGTTTGTCGAATGTTGGAACATCTAACACCAGCAACCTGGTCGCGACATTGCAAGCGACCGGTGGTGTGACATCCCCAAGCGGCCCACAAAACTACGGCGCATTAGTCGCAGGTGGAGGAGAAGTTGTTCGACCATTTACATTTACCTCTGGAGGAAGCTGCGGCACACCCGTTGTCGCGACCTTCCAACTCCAGGATGGGGCGACCAACCTTGGCTCGGTTACATTTACTTTCCAGACTGGAACGACCCTCATCACGTTCACCGAAAACTTCGATGGCGTATCCGCACCGGCACTGCCATCGGGCTGGGTCGCGAGCAACGCAGTTAACCCCGATGGAATTCTTTGGGTCACATCAACATCGACACCGGACACTGCGCCTAACGCTTTGTTCATCAACGATCCAAGTGTGGTCAGTGACAAACGTATCGATACGCCGGACATCTTCATTAGTTCGCCGATCGCCCAAGTTAGTTTCCGTAACAACTACGCTCTCGAACCGATTGGCGGTGGCGCAAACTTCTTCGATGGCGCAGTCCTCGAAGTCTCCTCGCCAAACATTGCCGGTGGCGCATTTACTGACATCACGGATGCCGCTGTGGGCGGTAGTTTCGCATCTGGCGGTTACAACGGCTTAATTAGCACTTCGTTCTCGAACCCAATTGGTGGACGCCAGGCATGGAGCCAAAGCTCCGGTGGTTACATCAATACCGTAGCGAATCTCGGCCCGAATGTCTCAGGACAAACCATCAAACTCCGTTTCCGGATGTGCTCCGACTCGAGTGTGAATGGTACTGGTTGGCGCGTTGACACAATCCAAGTGTCCGGCGGATCGGCTTGCTGCGGAGTTGCGACACCGACTCCTGGCCCAACCGGAACGCCGACTCCAACTCCGGGACCGGGAACCCCAACTCCGACACCGCCGCCTGGAACTCCAACACCGACACCGTGCGCGGGCGGAGTGCAATTGAGTCAGGGCTTTGATGACATCACCTCACTGGTACCAGCTGGCTGGTTCATGCAGAACAACAGTCAGCCTGGGCCGGGATCAACAGGATGGTTCCAGGGCAACAGCGACGTGTTCCCAGCGCAATCAGGCGCAGCCACATCCTATATCGGAACCAACTTCAACAATGGCACCGGCACATCGACCTTGAGTAACTGGTTGCTGACGCCGCCAGTGACGTTGCAGAACGGAACGGTTCTGACCTTCTGGACACGCACAGTGCCTACGCCAGCGTTCCCGGATCGGTTGCAGGTGCGCATGAGCACCAACGGAGCGAGCGTGAACGTGGGAACAACGGCAACTGACGTTGGTGATTTCACCACGGTGCTGCTCGACATCAATCCGACTTACACAACGAGCGGGTATCCGAATGTTTGGACACAGTTCAACGTAACAGTGAGCGGAGTTGCCTCACCGACATCGGGTCGGTTGGCGATGCGTTACTTTGTTGAGAACGGTGGTCCGAGCGGAGTGAACTCCGATTACATCGGGATCGATACACTACAGGTAACTGGAAGTGGAGGATGCACCCCAACACCGACGCCTGGTGGAGGAACAGCGACCCCAACACCGACGCCGACGCCACCTGGAGGAACACCAACGCCGACGCCATGCGGCAGTTTGAACGAAAACTTCGATGGAGTAACAGCGCCGGCGCTTCCAGCGGGATGGGTTGCCAGCAACGCAGTTAACCCTGATGGCGTCCTCTGGGTCACTTCGACTAACACACCGAACTCAGCACCTAACGCAGCGTTCATCAATGATCCAAGTGTGGTCAGCGATAAGCGACTTGATTCGCCTGGCATCACCATCACTCAAGCCGGTGCACAAGTAAGCTTCCGTAATAATTATGCGCTCGAACCAATCGGCGGCGGAGCGAACTTCTTCGACGGCGCTGTGCTGGAAGTTTCTTCACCGAATATTGCCGGTGGCGCCTTTACCGATGTCACGGCTGCGGCGGTGGGCGGCAATTTCGTTAGCGGCGGTTACAACGGAACGATCAGCACATCGTTCTCGAACCCGATTGGTGGACGAATGGCATGGAGCCAAAGCTCCGGCGGTTACCTCAACACGGTTGCCAACCTTGGACCGAACGTGATCGGGCAGACGATCAAGATTCGTTTCCGGATGTGCTCGGATTCGAGCGTGAACGGCACGGGCTGGTGGATCGATAACGTGACAGTGACAGGTGGTTCTTGCGGCCCAACACCGACACCGTGCGCAGGCTGCACACCAACGCCAACACCGACCACACCGCCACCGACGCCAACCCCAGGGTGCACACCATTGGCCCAAGGCTTCGATGACATCACAACACTAGTGCCAGCAGGATGGTTCATGCAGAACAACAGCCAGCCTGGACCTGGAACAACCAACTGGTTCCAGGGCAACAGTGATGTGTTCCCGGCCCAGGGAGGAGCTGCTACGTCCTACATCGGAACCAACTTCAATAATGGCACCGGCACATCGACCTTGAGCAACTGGTTGCTGACACCGCCAGTGTCGTTGCAGAACGGAGTGGTGTTGAGCTTCTGGACACGCACGGTGGATGCACCTGCGTTCCCGGATCGGTTGCAGGTGCGTATGAGCACCAATGGAGCGAGCACGAACGTGGGCACAACGGCAACTGACGTTGGTGACTTCACAACGATGCTCTTGGATATCAATCCGACTTACACAATCGATGGGTATCCGAATGTGTGGACACAGTTCACGGTGACATTGAGCGGTATCGCATCCCCGACCACTGGTCGACTTGCAATGCGTTACTTCGTTGAGAATGGCGGCCCGAGCGGAGTGAACTCCGACTTCATCGGAATCGACACGCTGTCGATTAGCGGTGGTTGCGGAACACTTCTCCAACCCAACTCCGACGCCAGTGGAAACCGTAACTCCGTCACCGACACCGACCATGACACCAGTCGAAACGCCAACCCCAACACCGGGTGGAAGTGTTACGCCAACAGTTACACCAACCTCCGGGAGGCTCGGTGACACCGACACCGACCCCAACACCGTCCGGTATTACACACGCACAGAACCTTTCAACTCGTCTCCGCGTTGAGCCCGGCAATGGCGCCGGTATTGGTGGATTCATTGTCACCGGCAACGATCCAAAAGTGGTGTTGATCCGCGGCATTGGACCGTCCCTCGGACAGTTTGGTGTTCCGAATCCGTTGGCTGATCCGAAGCTTGAATTGAGTGGCAGTGGCGGTTTCACGACCGTTACGAACAACGACTGGCGCGATACCCAGGAACAACAGATCATCGATACCGGCATCCCGCCGACCAATGATCTCGAGTCAGCGATTCTCGCGACGTTGAATCCGGGATTGTATACCGCGGTTCTAAGTGGAAACGATGGCGGCACCGGAGCAGCGCTGGTCGAAATTTACGACTTGAGCCCGAACGCCAATTCCAAACTGGCCAACATCAGCACACGCGCGTTCGTCAACACGGGTAATGATGTCGTCATCGGCGGCTTCATCCTCGGTGGTGGAAGCGCCTCTGATTCAATCATCATCCGCGGAATCGGACCGAGCCTCGCCGACTTCGGACTCTCGCCAGTAGTGGCGGATCCACAATTGGAGTTGCGCGACAGCAACGGCGGGATTGTCCGAGCGAATGACAATTGGCAGGATGATCCAGCGCAGGCCGCAATCATCAGTGGAGTAAACCTGGCCCCGACCAATGATTTGGAATCAGCCATCGCTGAGACATTGGCGCCTGATTCTTACACGGCGGTCTTGTTCGGTACCAACAATGGAACCGGGTTAGGATTGATCGAAGTGTATGACAATCCGCAACCGGGTGGTCCAACACCGACTCCTGGACCAACTGGAACACCAGGATCGACACCAACACCTGAGCCAACAGGCACTCCGGGCGAAACTCCAACTCCGGCACCAACTGCCACACCAACTGCAACCCCGGGTGGCGGTGGAACCTGCGCCGAAGCATTCGATGGCGTGGCTGCGCCGGCGTTACCAGCGGGATGGGTTGCGACTAATCCAGATCCAGGTGACGGAGTTGTGTTCGTCACGGTGACGTCGCCGAATGATACGGCACCGAATTCTGCGTTCATCCCTGATCAGGATGGAATCAGCGACAAGGTCCTCGATAGCCGTCCGGTCACGATCCAAACGGCTAATTCCGTGATGACGTTCAAGAACAACTTCAATTCGGAGTTTAGCGATGGCGTGTTCTGGGATGGCGGCGTGCTGGAAGTTTCGACACCTAGCATCAGTGGCGGCGATTTCCTCGACATTACCGATTCGCACGTGGGCGGAAGCATCACTGCGGGGGTTACACGGGCGAGATCAGCGGCGACGCATCGAATCCGCTTTCAGGTCGCATGGCATGGAGCGGTAGTTCGAGTGGATTTATTGATACGATCATCAATATGGGACCGAACCTGTCCGGACAAGTCGTGACGTTACGGTTCCGGTTTGGATCGGATGAAGCGGTCGCAGCACCGGGTTGGTGGGTCGACACGATCTCGATCACCGACGCGACCTGCCCGTAAAGTAATTCCAATTAATATTATCTAGCGGAAAGCCTGGGCGCCGAAAACGCCCAGGCTTTTCTGTTTTTTGAAACAGACCGCGCGCAATCTTGAACAGGAGGCCGCAGAGGAAACAGAGGGGTGGGCGAGATGACGCCTTCCCTTTGCGCAAGCTTAGCAACGGGCCGTCTATAATCGTTAGGTAAGAGCACTACGAACATACGCTTACGAGGGTAGAAAGGGTAACAAGATGACATTTTGGTCATACTGCGGAAAAACTCTTGTCCTTCGGACGGCGATTGTTATTTAGATGGCCACGTCGCCTCCTGCCGCGCCCGCGTGCATGAGCGCCGTTGCGGTCCACACAAGAAAGTCACATGAAAAAAAATCTTACTTCACGATCTGCCTTCTTTAACTCACGCCTTCTACTCGGCTTCAGCTTTTGTTTGATCGCCGTGCTGCTGGCATTATTTGCCTTTGGCGTTTCTCCGGGTGGAAACGCGCGTGCCGCTGAAGGCCAACAGGATTCCTCGGCCCAGCCGCCAGCGCCAGCCCAACAAACTCAGCCTCAGCCAGTCCAGGTTGGGAGTTCCTATTACAACGATGTGTCACCGGCCCTGCGTGACATGAAGTTATATTGGCCGCCGCAGACCAAGGAAGAAGTCGAAACACGTGAAGCGAACCTAAACCCGTTATGGATGCATGATCACGTCGATCGTCCGGATCCGGTTATTCAAGACAGCTTTTATCTCAGGAACCTCGAGCCGCATCCCAATATTCCATCTCCTATTCTAAACTTCAGTGGCATTCCGTTTCCGGGAGTTGGATGTAATTGCGCACCGCCTGACACAAACGGCGCAGTGGGACAGACGCAGTACGTTCAGATGGTCAACGAAGGCATTCAGGTCTTCAACAAGGCAACCGGCGCTTCGGTTCTGGGTCCGGTCGGTATCTCCACCTTTTGGGCCGGCATGGGTGGGGCATGCGAACTCAATGGTTCCGGTGATCCTGTTGTTTTGTATGATCACATGGCAAATCGCTGGCTGATCAGCCAGTTCGCTGGTCCAAGCATCCCGACCAACCAGTGTATCGCTATCTCGACCACGCCGGACGCCACCGGCACATATAACCGTTACGGTTTCGTTCTCGGGACCAATTTCTTCGATTACCCGCATCTGGCGATCTGGCCTGACGCTTACTACATGGCTGACAACGTGTTCAATTCAGGTGGAACAGCGCGTCTTGGTCCACAACCGTTTGCTTTTGATCGTGCGAAAATGTTGGCTGGTCAGCCAGCTACCTTTGTGACGACTGGGATCACGAATGGTGCTTCAGAAGCGTATTATTTGCCGGCCGATTTAGATGGCGTTGTTCAGCCTCCCGGTGGTGCACCGGCCACATTCGTTGGCTGGCCGAGTACCGGCGCCTACAAAGTTTACCATTTCCATGCTGATTTCGTTACTCCCTCAAATACAACATTCACGCTGTTCTCCAGTCCAACGGCCGCTGCTTTCACTTCGCTTTGCACCGGCACTCGAAATTGCGTGCCTCAACTCGGCACAACCACTCGCTTGGATGGAATCGGAGATCGATTCATGCATCGCATCGCTTATCGGAACTTCGGATCTCACGAATCTGTTGTAGCAAACTTTAGCGTCAGTGCTGGAGGCGTATCTGGAATCCGATGGGTGGAATTGCGAACGTGACCAATGGTCCGGTCACGATCTTCCAGGAAAGCACTTTTCAACCTGATACCGACTGGCGTTGGATGGGCAGTCTTGCCATGGACCAAAACGGGAACCTTGCCCTTGGCTACAGTGCGTCGAGCGCAACCATCAATCCCCAGATTCGGTACACTGGCCGCTTGGTCAATGATCCTCTGGGCACTTTGCCACAAGGCGAAGCGACCTTGTTCGCTGGAACGGGCAGTCAGACGGGAACCGGCAACCGCTGGGGCGATTACAGTGCTATGACAATTGATCCGGTGGATGATTGCACTTTCTGGTTCACCACCGAGTACTACGACACAACGACCACCTTCAACTGGCGCACCCGCATCGGTAATTTCAAATTCACCCAGTGCACTTCAACACCGCAACCAGTTATCCTCGCAAGTGGATCAACCATCACCGCGGAAAGCTGCGCGCCTGCCAACAATATCGTTGATCCGAACGAGACCGTCACGATTAACTTCGGCCTGTCGAATGGTGGAACTGCGAACACCAGCAGTTTGGTTGCGACCTTGCAACCGACCGGTGGTGTGACATCGCCGAGCGGCCCACAAAATTACGGAGTGGTGGTAGCGGGCGGTCCAACGATAACGCGTCCATTTACTTTCACCGCCGCCGGCTCAACCTGCGGCCAGACCATTACCGCCACCTTCCAGTTGCAAGATGGTGCAACCAATCTCGGAACGGTAACGTTTAACTTCCTCAGTGGAACTCCGACTTCAACAGTTTCGTTCACGGAGAACTTCGATGGCGTTACAGCACCAGCACTGCCGGCAGGCTGGGTGGCAAGCAACGCAGTCAACCCTGACGGCATTCTCTGGGTTACTTCGACCACCACCCCTGACTCTGCGCCTAACGCAACGTTCGTCAATGATCCGAGCGTGATCAGCGACAAGCGCCTTGATACGCCTGGCATTTTCATCGGTTCCAACTCGGCGCAGCTGAGTTTCCGTAACAACTACGCTCTCGAGCCAATTGGCGGTGGCGCAAACTTCTTCGATGGCGCCGTGCTTGAAATTTCGTCACCGAACATTGCTGGTGGCGCGTTTACTGACATCACCAGTCCTGCGGTCGGCGGCAGTTTCGTGAGTGGCGGTTACAACGGCTTAATCAGCACCTCATTCTCGAACCCAATTGGTGGACGCCAGGGCATGGAGCCAGAGCTCCGGTGGTTATATCAATACCGTCGCTAACCTTGGGCCTAACGTGGCTGGTCAGACGATCAAACTCCGTTTCCGGATGGGCTCGGATTCAAGCGTGAATGGCACCGGCTGGCAGGTGGATACTATCCAGATCGCGACAACTGGATTTATGTGCTGCGGACAGCCGACACCAACGCCCTTCCCGACACCAACAATTTGCCCGGGCTGCACTCCAACTCCGACCCCGCCGCCAACGGCTACCCCAACGCCAACGGCAACAGCTGGACCTCCGACTCCGACGCCATGCGGCACCGGACTATCGGAGAACTTTGACGGCGTGACTGCGCCGGCGCTCCCAACGGGATGGGTTGCCAGCAACGCAACAAATCCGGATGGAATTCTCTGGGTAACTTCAACCAGCTCGCCGGATTCCGCGCCTAACGCGGCGTTCATCAATGATCCAAGCGTGGTCAGCGATAAACGGCTGGATTCGCCGAGTATTGTAATTAACTCGGCAGCAGCGCAGGTAAGCTTCCGCAACAACTACGCGCTCGAGCCAATCGGCGGCGGAGCGAACTTCTTCGATGGCGCCGTGCTGGAAGTCTCGTCACCGAACATTGCCGGTGGCGCGTTTACCGACATCACCAATGCGGCCGTGGGCGGCAGCTTTGTCACCGGCGGTTACAACGGAACGATCAGCACATCGTTCTCGAACCCGATTGGTGGCCGAATGGCATGGAGCCAAAGCTCCGGTGGTTACATCAACACGGTCGCCAACCTTGGACCGAACGTGAACGGTCAATCGATCAAGCTGCGTTTCCGGATGTGCTCGGATTCGAGTGTGAATGGAACGGGCTGGAGGATTGATAACGTGATTGTGACCGGAAGCGGTTGCGGATCACCGACCCCGTCGCCAACACCGTGCGCCGCTTGCACCCCAACTCCGACACCGCCGCCTGGAACTCCAACGCCGACACCGTGCGCGGGCGGAGTGCAATTGAGTCAGGCGTTCGATGACATTACCTCACTGGTACCGGCTGGCTGGTTCATGCAGAACAACAGTCAGCCTGGACCGGGAACAACGGGATGGTTCCAGGGCAATAGCGACGTGTTCCCAGCGCAATCAGGCGCAGCCACATCCTATATCGGAACCAACTTCAACAATGGCACCGGCACATCGACCTTGAGTAACTGGTTGCTGACGCCGCCAGTGACGTTGCAGAACGGAACGGTTCTGACCTTCTGGACACGCACAGTGCCTACACCGGCGTTCCCGGATCGGTTGCAGGTGCGCATGAGCACCAACGGAGCGAGCGTGAACGTGGGAACAACGGCAACTGACGTTGGTGATTTCACCACGGTGCTGCTCGACATCAATCCGACTTACACAACGAGCGGGTATCCCGAATGTTTGGACACAGTTCAACGTAACAGTGAGCGGGGTTGCCTCACCGACATCGGGTCGGTTGGCGATGCGTTACTTTGTTGAGAACGGTGGTCCGAGCGGAGTGAACTCCGATTACATCGGGATCGATACACTGCAGGTCACTGGAAGTGGAGGATGCACCCCAACGCCGACGCCTGGTGGAGGAACAGCGACCCCAACACCGACGCCGACGCCACCTGGAGGAACACCGACGCCGACGCCATGCGGCAGTTTGAACGAAAACTTCGACGGCGTAACAGCACCGGCGCTCCCAGCGGGATGGGTTGCCAGCAACGCAGTTAACCCTGATGGCGTCCTCTGGGTCACTTCGACTACCACACCGGACTCCGCGCCTAACGCAGCGTTCATCAATGATCCAAGTGTGGTCAGCGATAAGCGACTTGATTCGCCTGGCATCACCATCACTCAGGCGGGTGCGCAAGTAAGCTTCCGTAACAACTATGCGCTCGAACCAATCGGCGGCGGAGCGAACTTCTTTGACGGCGCTGTGCTGGAAGTTTCTTCACCGAACATTGCCGGTGGCGCCTTTACCGATGTCACGGCTGCGGCGGTGGGCGGCAGTTTCGTTACCGGCGGTTACAACGGAACGATCAGCACATCGTTCTCGAACCCGATTGGTGGACGAATGGCATGGAGCCAAAGCTCCGGTGGTTACATCAACACGGTTGCCAACCTTGGACCGAACGTGATCGGGCAGACGATCAAGATTCGTTTCCGGATGTGCTCGGATTCGAGTGTGAACGGCACGGGCTGGCGGATCGATAACGTGACAGTGACAGGTGGTTCTTGCGGCCCGACACCGACACCGTGCGCAGGCTGCACACCAACGCCAACACCGACCACACCGCCACCGACGCCAACCCCAGGGTGCACACCATTGGCCCAAGGCTTCGATGACATCACAACACTAGTGCCAGCAGGATGGTTCATGCAGAACAACAGCCAGCCTGGACCTGGAACAACCAACTGGTTCCAGGGCAACAGTGATGTGTTCCCGGCCCAGGGAGGAGCTGCTACGTCCTACATCGGAACCAACTTCAACAATGGCACCGGCACATCGACCTTGAGCAACTGGTTGCTGACACCGCCAGTGTCGTTGCAGAACGGAGTGGTGTTGAGCTTCTGGACACGCACGGTGGATGCACCTGCGTTCCCGGATCGGTTGCAGGTGCGTATGAGCACCAATGGAGCGAGCACGAACGTGGGCACGACGGCAACTGACGTTGGTGACTTCACAACGATGCTCTTGGATATCAATCCGACTTACACAATCGATGGGTATCCGAATGTGTGGACACAGTTCACGGTGACATTGAGCGGTATCGCATCCCCGACCACTGGTCGACTTGCAATGCGTTACTTCGTTGAGAACGGCGGCCCGAGCGGAGTGAACTCCGACTTCATCGGAATCGACACGCTATCGATTAGCGGTGGTTGCGGAACACCTGCTCCAACACCAACGCCGACGCCAATGGAAACCGTAACTCCGTCACCGACACCGACCATGACACCAGGCGAAACGCCAACCCCAACACCGGGTGGAAGTGTTACGCCAACAGTTACACCAACTCCGGGAGGCTCGGTGACACCGACCCCGACTCCAACACCGTCCGGTATTACTCACGCACAGAACCTTTCAACGCGACTGCGCGTTGAGACCGGCAACAACGTCGGTATCGGTGGATTCATTATCACCGGGACCGATCCGAAAGTGGTGCTAATCCGTGGTATTGGACCGTCGCTTGTAGAGTTCGGTGTTCCAAATCCGCTGGCTGATCCGAAGCTTGAATTGAACGGCAGCGGTGGATTTATCACCCTCACCAACAACAACTGGCGCGACAACCAGGAACAACAGATCATCGATACCGGCATTCCGCCGACCAATGATCTTGAGTCAGCGATTCTGGCAACGTTGGATCCAGGATCGTACACAGCGGTCTTAAGCGGAAACGATGGTGGCAGCGGCGCTGCGCTGGTTGAAATCTACGACTTGAGTCCGGACGCGAACTCGAAGCTGGCAAACATCAGCACGCGCGCATTTGTCAACACGGGTAACGATGTTGTGATTGGTGGCTTCATCCTTGGTGGAGGAAGCAACACTGATCCGACCATTGTGCGCGGCATTGGACCGAGCCTTGCCGGAGCGGGACTCTCACCAGTGTTAGCGGATCCACGACTCGAGTTGCGTGACAGCGACGGAACCTTGATCCGGTCTAACAACGACTGGCAGGATGATCCTTCACAGGCTGCAATCATCAGTGGAGTAAACCTTGCCCCGACTGACCCGTTGGAATCCGCCCTGGCAGAGACATTGAGTCCGGGAGCGTATACAGCGGTGCTCTTCGGAGCCAACAACGGAACTGGGCTGGGATTGATCGAAGTGTATGACAACCCGCAACCGGGTGGTCCGACACCGACTCCTGGACCGACTGCAACCCCAGGGCCAACAGCGCACTCCGGGCGAAACACCAACTCCAACTCCGGAACCAACTCCGGAACCAACTGCGACTCCAACCGCAACACCGGGTGGTGGTGGAACCTGCGCCGAAGCATTCGATGGCGTGGCTGCACCGGGGTTGCCTCCGGGCTGGGTTGCGAGCAATCCGGACCCAGGTGACGGATCAATGTTTACCACAGTGACATCACCAAACGATACGGCTCCCAATGCCGCGTTTGTTCCGATCAGGATGGAATCAGCGACAAAGTGCTCGATAGCCGTCCAATCAATATCCAAACGGCTAATTCCGTGATGACGTTCCGCAACAACTTCAACACGGAGTTCAGTGATGGCGTCTTCTGGGATGGCGGCGTGCTGGAAGTTTCGACACCAAGCATCAGTGGTGGCGATTTCTTGGACATCACTGATTCACATGTGGGCGGAAGCATCACTGGGGGTGGTTATACAGGCGAGATCAGCGGTGACGCCTCCAATCCGCTCTCAGGACGGATGGCGTGGAGTTCAAATTCCAGCGGCTGGATCACGACAACGATCAATATGGGACCGAACCTGGCCGGACAAACTGTTACGTTGCGGTTCCGGTTTGGAACGGATGAAGCAACGGCAGCGCCGGGTTGGTGGTTTGATACCATCTCGATCACCGACGCGACCTGCCCGTAAAGTAATTCCAATTAACTAGTATCTTCGGAGAGCCTGGGCGCGAAAACGCCCAGGCTTTTCTGTTTTTAACAGGAGGAAACAAAGATCTAAACAGGGGGAAACAGAGGGAACGGAGGGGGATGGGAATTTCGGATTGCGGATTGAGCAGAAACACATGCCTTCTGAAACAGGCCGAAGGCTCGCCGTGGCGAGAGAGCGCAGGATTTGGAATTCTTCGGGTCGATTGAAAATCGGCGGTGGAACGTGAAAAACGCCAGTCCGGCTCGGACCGGGCACGTTGCTAGAATATTAGGCCGCTTCGGCCTCACTTCTTTGGTAGGGCGAGACGCCCCCCCTGAGGTTTCTTCGATTTTGCGGACAGCACTGTGAAAGGAGTAATACAGAGCTGTGCAGAAGTACAAGAGCCGTGGAAGACGGTACGACAGGGAGTTTAAGCAGAGCGCGGTAGCACTGGTGAGAGAGGGACGCAAGATAGCCGATGTAGCGCGCGATCTCGGGGTCTCGGAGTGTTCGTTGAGCCGTTGGGTCGACGCCGGTGAAAAGGCTGCCGTACGTGAATCAAAGCAGAGCGCAACCGAGCGTGAGCTGCGTCAGTTGCGCCAGGAGAACGAATATCTGCGTGAGCAACGCGACATTTTAAAAAAAGCCTTGGGCATCTTATTGGCCGGGATGCCCAAAGACGTTTCGTCCTGATGAAAGCGCTCGCAAAAGAACATTCCATAAGAGCCTTGGCCAAGACGTTGGAGTCTCCAAGAGCGGCTACTATGCTGATGGACAGAAGTTCCAGGGCCGCCGCCATCAGCAGAACCAGCAATTACTTCAACGAGTTGAGAAGCTTTTTGTTCAAAGTGAACGCTCCTACGGTAGCCCTCGACTTTGTAAGGCGCTGCGAGCGAGCGGATGGAATTGTGGGAAAAACCGCATCGCACGTCTGATGCGTCTTGCTGGGTTGCGAGCGCGACAAAAGAGAGCGTTTCGACCTCAGACCACTCTGAGTCAGCATTCTTTGGCTATCGCCCATAATTGGTTAGCCAAGGTACCTACTCCCGATCGACCCAATCAGATCTGGCAGAGCGATATCACTTATCTACCTACTACCCAGGGATGGCTCTATCTCGCTGTCACATTGGATGCCTGCAGTCGCAAAATTGTTGGCTGGGCTACCAGCAATAATTTGCATTCTACTTTGGTTACAGATGCTCTGGAGCGAGCCTGGCGTAACCGTCGCCCTGGTCCGGGGCTTCTCCACCATTCTGATCGAGGTATTCAGTATGCCAGTAAGCGTTTCCGTGAACTACTCCAATCCATCGGCGCCACTGCCAGCATGAGTAGAAAAGCCAATTGCTACGACAATGCGCTCGTGGAGAGCTTCTTTGCTACTCTCAAAATCGAGTGCTTTGGAAAACGCCAACCCACCTCCGCCGAGCAGACCCGTCTCCGGCTCTTTCATTACATCGAAAGCTTTTACAACCGACGTCGCCTTCATAGCGCTCTCGGTTTCCTATCCCCATTGCAATTTGAAAACCAATTCCTCTAAACTAAACAAACAACAACAAGTGCGGTCCACGTTTTCGAAGAAAGATCACCCGCAAGTGTAAGTGAAAGTTAAAGTGCAAGTGCAAGTCGTCGCGGCTTTTGTGATGGCTCGCGGAACGAAACCGCACCGATACCTAACGGATTCCAGTATCGCACTCCCACTCGACCCGTTTGACCTGGCCGGCAGTGAGATCGACTTCAAAAGAGCAGATTCCTAATCCAGTCGCGCCGGCATCTGTCCGAGTAATTCGGTAGTGACCCGCTGGTAACGAAATCCGGAAACGGCCTTCGCCATTTGTCTTAAGTGAAGCCACTACGTTGGCGTTGTATTGCACATCGAATTCCGCATCGGCCAACGGCCTTGAATTCGTCTCGCCGCCTCGTTGGGGTCCGCCTTTGACCGGCCCTATCGAAATTATCCCCTCAAGAGCGGTTTCCGCTGTTGGTTTTGGCGTAGCTGTCGGTTCCTCTCCCACAACCTGCGATAACACGCCAAGAAACAGGAGGCCACAGGAGATAAGAAAGCGTGGGCGCATGACAAATAATAAGCTGCAACAAAGTTCACATCAAGTTGACGACAGGGGGCCTCGCGACCATATTGCGCGCTCCTCACTCGAGGAAAACCCGTCCTATGGACAAAATTCGTAACATCGCCATCATTGCGCACGTCGACCACGGAAAGACTACCTTGGTCGATCAATTACTTCGCCAGTCCGGCACCTTTCGTTCCAATCAGAAAGTCGAGGAACGCATGATGGACTCGATGGACTTGGAGCGCGAAAAGGGGATTACAATTCGCGCGAAAAATGCCGCTTTCCAGTGGAACGGTTATCGAATCAACATCGTGGACACGCCGGGGCACGCCGACTTCGGTGGTGAAGTCGAACGCATCATGAAAATGGTGGATGGCGTCCTTTTGGTAGTGGACGCGCACGATGGTCCTCAGGCGCAGACGCGATTTGTTTTACGCAAAGCTCTCGAGAACAAGGCCAAACCGATTGTTGTGATCAACAAGATTGACCGGGAAAACGCCCGACCACACAAGGTGTTGGATTTGGTTTTTGATCTCTTCGTTGAATTGCATGCAACCGATGAGCAACTCGATTTTCCAATAATTTACGCCAGCGCCAAGAGCGGCTTTGCCATGCACGAGTTGCATGAGAACAACGAAGACATGACGCCGTTGTTCGAAGCGATTGTGCAACATGTGCCGCCGCCAACGGTTTCAAAGGAATCGCACTTCCAGATGCTGGTTTCGAATCTCGACTACAGCGATTACCTCGGTCGGATCGCGCTGGGGAGGATCGTCAGTGGCCGAGTCAATGTTGGAGATTCAATCGTCTGCATTCATCGGGATGGCGGCCGTGAGCGCGCAAGTGTAACCGGGCTTCATACCTTTGCCGGATTGGGCCAGGTCGAACTAAAGCACGCCAGCGCTGGTGATATCGTCGGTCTCACCGGATTCGAGGACGTTTATATCGGAGAAACATTGACCGATCGCGAAGAGAATTCGCCCCTCCAATTTGTTGATATTGATCCGCCGACCATTCGAATGCGGATCCTCGTGAACGACTCACCGTTTGCCGGACGCGAAGGAAAATTCGTGACCGCCCGACATGTGCGCGAGCGATTGGTTCGCGAAACGCGCGGGAATGTTTCGCTTCAGATGAAGGATACGGAGGCGGCAGGCGCATTTGAAATTAACGCTCGCGGCGAAATGCAAATTGCGATCCTGGTCGAACAAATGCGACGCGAAGGATACGAAGTGATGGTTTCGCGGCCGGAGGTCATATTCCACCGCGATGAAAACGGCGGTCTACTTGAGCCGATGGAAAACCTTTACGTTGAAGTGCCGAACGACAACCTTGGAGACGTCCTGCAATCATTGGCCGGACGAAAAGGTGAAATCGTAAGTATGGAACATCATGCCACGCGGGTTTCGGTGGAAGCAGTGGTTCCGACTCGCGGGCTAATTGGTTTTGAAAGTGATCTGGTCAACCTCACGCGAGGTGAAGGATTGATGAGCCATCTCTTCAAGGAATACGCTCCTTTCAAGGGCGAGCTCGAAGGACGCAATCGCGGAGTGATGATATCGATGGAACCTGGAACGAGCACCGCATACGCTTTGAACAATATCCAGGAGCGCGGTCGACTCTTCATTGGGCCGCAAGAAGAAATCTACGTTGGTATGATCGTTGGAGAAAATTCGCGCCCGGAAGATCTCCCCGTGAATCCATGCAAGGCAAAACATCTGACTAACATGCGAAGCCAGGGGGACGGGAAGGGGATTCAACTGGAAGCGCCATTACGCATGACCTTGGAGCGAGCGATTGAATACATTGGCCCGGACGAATTTGTCGAAGCGACTCCGAAATCGCTTCGGCTGCGCAAACGGGTTCTCGACCCGACTGCGAGGAAGCGATCGCAAACCGCCGCTTAATCCGAGTGCTGTGTTGTAGCCACGGCCCTGCGGGCCGTCCGGCATTGGCTTCGCTGCAGGTTGACCTTGCGTTAGGTTCTTGCCATGGCGAGTCCGTCCTCTGGCGGACAAGGAGGGCGGCTGGCTCGCGAATAATTTCGCGATTCGCCCACCTATCCACGTGGAAAAAAAAGAGAGGCCACGGACGGACACGGATTAAACACGGACAAATCTAGCGACGGGCCGGTCCTAAATCTTTCGGCAGCGTATTGGAGTGATGGAGTATGGGCGTGGTGGAGTGCTGTGTTGTAGCCACGGCCCTGGGGCCGTCCGGTATCGTGCGCAGTTTCACAGAGGCGGTGGAGCCTGTCTCATTGTTCGCCTCTCCCTTCTCAAGGGAGAGGGTAGGGTGAGGGTTTGAGAGATGTAGCGCTTGGCTCTCATCTGAAGGGAGGGAAGCGCATCGGCCCCTCACCTCAGTCCTCTCCCCGCGTGCGGGGAGAGGCGGACATCGCGTTTCGTAATACTAAGCAAACTGATTGGTGGAGTATTGGATTTGTCGGCCCGATTTACGCTATTTCTCCCTCAGATCTGCGTTGTAAAATCCGAAATTTCGGGAGCCTCGATTCCTTGACACGGACAGCAAAAAGCGATTGAATAAGGCGGTTAGTTTGCCTCCTCGATTCCATTCAATTTTGAGGCGTTCCGGTTCCGGGTTTCTCGTGAACAAAGGTCTGTCCGGCAACCTCTATCTACAATTCCCATCTCATGTCGGGACATAGCAAATGGTCCAAGGTTAAGCGCTTTAAGGGTGCGATCGATGTCAAACGCGGCGCGCTCTTTAGCAAATTATCGCGGGAAATTACCATGGCCGCGCGGATTGGCGGCGGAGATCCCGCGGGCAACGCGCGCCTTCGGAGCGCCATACTTTCTGCCCGGGGTCAAAGCATGCCCAATGACAACATTGAACGTGCGATCAAACGGGGAACGGGAGAAGGCGCCGAAGCCCAAAATTTTGAAGAGATTGTCTATGAAGGTTATGCGCCGGGAGGGGTCGCAGTGATCGTGGAAGCGGCGACCGATAATAAGAACCGAACTGCCGCCGAGATTCGAAGAATCTTCACCAAGAATGAGGGGAATCTCGCCAGCAGTGGCAGTGTTTCTTATATGTTCCATAAAAAGGGACGTATCACAGTTCCCCGCGGGACAATGGATGAAGAAAGGGTGTTTGAGGTCGCTCTAGAAGCTGGCGCTCAGGAGTTGACAACTGACGAGGAACAGTATGTTATTACTACTTCCCATGATCAGCTCTACGCTGTAGCTGAGGCGCTCAAACAAGCGGGCGTCACCACCGATGGGCAAAAGTTTACATTCATCCCTGATACGACAGTTCCGGTCACCGATGAGACGGTCGCGCGGCAGATCTTGCGCCTGTGCGATAGCCTCGAAGATGACGATGACGTTCAACACGTCTATTCAAATTTAGATATTTCCGACGAGTTGCTGGCGAAATTGCCAGCGTAAAGAAAGGCAAAGCTGTTGCCCGCGAACAGCCCACTGCTTCGGCAGAACCAATCAATTTTGTTTTGTAATTATGAGCGAAGAAACTGATAACCAACGCCCGCCTGAAACCAGTGTGGCTCAAGACCGCCCACGGCGCCCTCGCCGACGTTTTCATCGACGGTATGATGGTCCACGTAACCGCGGACCTGAAGAACCGCAGCGGGGCGATCTCAATGGACCAGCCGACCGCATTGATTCCGAGAACGATCGGGCCGGTGTCAACGCCGACCGCCAGGATGCAGATCGCGACCATCAACAGCGCCCAGATCAGGATCAATCTCAATCTCAAAATCAAAACGGCGAGACCGAGCATGAACCAGAATTCGGTGACGGAATCATCGAAATCTCCGGAAAAGGTTTCGGTTTCCTTCGCGACGCGAAAAGAAATTTTGTTCAGACTCCGCAGGACATTTTTGTCACCCCTGAAATCGTCCGCCGCTTTGGATTGCGGGACGGCATGTGGATTCACGGCGAAACCCGACGGGGCAATCGTGGACCGCAGTTGACTCGGCTTCTCAAGATCAATGATGAAGAGCCAACGAAATATCAGGGGCTTCGTCCCTTTGAAGAACTAACCACGATCAATCCAAATCGTCGGATCAAGCTCGAAACCGTTCCCGATCGATACACGACGCGAATCATGGATTTGATGACGCCGCTCGGAATGGGACAACGCGGTCTGATCGTGGCGCCGCCGCGAACGGGCAAGACAACGTTGCTCCAACACATCGCCGATGCAGTGGTCAAAAATCATCCGGAGATGAAGCTGATCATCCTCCTCGTGGACGAACGTCCCGAAGAGGTAACCGAAATTCGGCGCACGGTGCCTTCAGCGGAAATGATGGCGAGCTCCAATGATAGCGACATCAAGAGCCATACTCGCATCGCGCAACTCGCAATCGAACGCGCCAAACGCCTGGTCGAAGCTGGCAAAGATGTTTTCATCCTGCTCGACTCGATCACTCGAACAGCACGCGCATTTAATAATGCGATCTCGGGCGGCGGTCGCACCATGAGCGGTGGTATTGATGCCCGCGCCATGGAAACACCGCGCAGGCTCTTTTCCGCTGCGCGAAACACCGAGGAAGCTGGATCGCTCACGATCGTTGCCACCGCTTTGATTGAAACCGGTAGCCGCATGGATGAGCTGATCTTCCAGGAATTCAAGGGCACCGGTAATATGGAACTCGTGCTCGATCGTAAGATCAGCGATCAACGCATCTATCCAGCTGTTGATATTTTCTTGTCCGGAACCCGACGCGAAGAACTGCTTCTTCAACCGTGGGAGCTCGATAAGATCAATATGATCCGGCGCGGCCTTGCAGGACATAAACCGGGTGAAGCTATTGAGCGTCTTCTGATGTTCGTGAAGAAATTCCCAACGAACACGCAGATGCTCAAGGAAATCCCTGGTTAATCGGAAACCGGGAGCGGCGAAAACGCGCCGCATTTAATCGTGCCAGCACCTCCAACGTCCAGCGGTCGAAAAACACCGTTGCACGAAGTTGAATGGGAAGTTCTCCCGCCGGAAACGAAGGGAGCGGCTTCGGAGCTTACGCCACTGTTCAAATGGTTGGCGTTGATCATGGATGAATTCATTCGTGTTCCCGGCACCAAGATCCGGTTCGGCCTCGATCCAATCATCGGTTTGATTCCCGGCCTGGGTGATACCGGTTCCGCTTTACTCTCTGCCTTTGCCCTGATTCAAGCGGCTCGCCGCGGTATTCCGAAAATTGTTCTAACCAGGATGTCGTTAAACATTCTGATCAACGAATTAATTGGGGCGATACCAGTTGTGGGGGATGCGTTTTCCTTCTGGTTTAAATCAAACGTACGCAATTACGAATTGATTCGGAATCACATTGCCGTCCCCGGTGTTTCACGACGAAGCGACTGGTTCTTTGTCGTCGGTGTGCTTGTCGTTCTCGGAATGATTGTCTGCGGTGGAATGGTGGTCAGTTTTCTCGTGTTTCGGGAAATTGCTCGATTTCTGTTTTGACCTGCGGTCGCACGAACCCTGTCGCATTATTTGCGATTCCTTCCTCTCCCCGCGTGTGGGGAGAGGACTGAGGTGAGGGGCCGCTCTCTGCCTTCAGGGAGGACGCCTATGAAACCCTCACCCTACCCTCTCCCTTGAGAAGGGAGAGGCGAGAATGGGACACGCCCATTGCCCCACAGTCTTCTCTTCTCCCCGCCACTTAGGTCAAATATCGCACCGAAATCGAAAAGATCGTTTCGCGCGCTTCGCGATAACGTTTCCCAAACGCTTCGAAATTTTCGGCTCCCATTCGTTTTGCCAACATCCGTTGCTCGGTTTCATCGGATGGCAGCGTCGAGATGCTTTTGTTTTCCCACCGACGCAGAACGGACTCGATCAGCCGAAGATGTTCGTAATGCTTCTTCAGCAATGCCGCTTCTTCCGGAAGCAACAAACCGTGTTTGCCGAGGTCATCTATTGCACTCATCGTGTGCGGATTCCAAATCCCGGCTCGCCATTGAAGCGCTTGAACCAGAAATTCTGCCTCGATGATTCCACCGGTGCCGGTCTTGAACTCAACGAAGTCCGCCGCGCTACCGCGTTCGTGGCGGATCCTTTGCAGCATTCCACTAATCTGTCCGAATAGGTCGGGACGTTGCGCTACCCGACCCCAGACGTTACGAGCCAGCGCCATGAATTCTTCCCGTTGTGGGCCAGCGATGGCGCGAGCTCGAGTTAATGCCTGTGCTTCCCAGAGTTGCGCCCGCGTTGCGTAATAGTTTTCGTAAGCGGCGATTGAACAAGCAAGCACGCCTTTCTCGCCATCCGGTCGCAGCCTCGCGTCTACGGTATAGATACTCCCTTCCGCAGTGGGTTGTCCCATGGTGACGATCAGATTTTGGGCAGCGCGAATATCTTCTCCAATGAAAATGACATCGAGATCAGCACCGTAACCGATTTCGCCACCCCCAAATTTTCCAAGAGCGATAATGGTGAGGGTGTCTTCATTTCCGTGAAGCCGGTTAACAAAAGTCAGACAGGCTTCAGCCAGGGCCGAGTGTTCTTCTAAGAGCGCGTTGAGATTTGCCAGGCCGAGAACATCGCGCAGAAGGATTCGCAACAATTGTGTTTGTCGATAGGCTCGAAGGCGATCAAGCGAGCTAATAGAAATGTTCCGCGCATCTAGCTTTTGCAGGTGTTCTGCGACCGAGATCCCACGGTCGAACATTCCCCCGCGGGTAATATCTTCCAGGAGCTGCGGTCTTCGGATCAAGAGGTCACCGGCAAATCGGCTTGCGTCGAACGTCTTGATCAATAGTTCGAGCAATTTCGGATTGGTCACGAGCAACTCGAAAAGCATGCTGCGCAATCCGTAGGCTTCGACGAAGCGGACAAATTGGTTGAGCGTCGTGTCTGGATCCGCCGTGCGCCCCAGCCATCTAAACAAGTGTGGTCGCAGATTGCGCAAAACCTGGCGAGTGCGCGCCGCGACATGCGACCCGCCCGTTCCTTTGGCAAGGTCCCCTAGAGTTTTGGCGGCCGATTTTTCGTCTCGAAAAATTTGGAGATTTTCGAGAGACGAATCCGTTCCTCCGCCATGAGCTTCGATGACCCGGTGGAAGATCGCGCGGACCTGCTGCATATGATCACGGAGGGTTCCAAGGAAATCGCCAGTCGACCTAAATCCGAGGCTCCAGACGAGGCGGTGAAGCGCCGCGCTGTTCTCTGGAAGGGTGTGGGTTTGTTGTTCCGCTTCGATCTGTAACCGGTGCTCCACGCGCCGGAGAAAGTGATAAGCGACCTCCAAGTCGCGCGCTTCATTACGGGGGAGGAGTTCGAGTTGCGCCAGAACGGGGAGAGCCTTGAGTGTGCTCGTTTCCTGGAGGAACGCATGACGAGCTCCGTGCAGGAGCTGGAGCGCTTGAACAACAAATTCGATCTCGCGAATTCCACCGGTGCCTAGCTTCACATCCCGCTCAATGTTTTCGTAACCGACCACATCGCGCTCGATACGTCGTTTGATCCGGGCGACCTCATCCAATAAATCGGCGGTCTGTCCCTTCGGATAGATGAATGGCTGATGTTGCCGGAGAAATTCGTAAGCCAATTCGCGACTGCCACAGACCCCGCGAGCTTTGATCAACGCGAGTCGTTCCCAGGTTTCGCCGAAGCCGGCATAATAATTTTCCATGCTTTCGAGCGAACGCGCGAGCGGGCCGGCTGTTCCTTCAGGGCGCAAACGCAAATCGATTCGAAAAAGTGTTCCGGCTGGATTCGACGCCGAAAACGTATCGAGAATCTTTGATCCAAGTAAGTTGAACCATTCGTGATTTGAAAGGGTGGAGGAAACTTGTCCTTCGTCCCCGTAGACGAAGATCAGATCAATATCGGAACTATGATTCAATTCGCGCCCACCCAGTTTTCCCAGACCCAGGATCGCAAAATCTGTCCCCGGGATTCCACGAAGACGTTCCAGCTCTGTTTTCCAATGTTGGTAAACCTCACGAAGACAAATCTCCGCTAGCAACGATAGATCGAGCATCGTTTCCTCGAGCGGCGCGGCCTCAGCCACCTCGCGCAAGGCGATCCGAAGCATCTCTCTTCCTTTCCAAAGGCGAAGCGCATGGAAATTCTTCGCCGCGACAGGTTCATCGCTGATGGTTCGGAGGTTTTTCAGCATTTCGCCATGCGAACGTGGCGTTACGCAAACATCTGGATTCGAAAGCCAGAAGAGAATGTCCGGTTCTCGTGCCAGTCGCGCGGCGCAGATGCTGGAGACCGAGATCAGATGAAGCAGTGCATCAGGACCGAGCGGGAACGATTCGATCACATCGGGCAGCGGCGCGGCGCTGTCGGCAGGCCATGCTTGCGCCATGCGTTCCAAGGTGCTCTCGACCTGGGCCGGATAAAGCGCCTCCGCTGCTTTGGCTTGGATCCAATCTGAGACCGCGTTCATTAATCGGTGAGATTGTAGCACAGCAATCCTGGCTGGTGCTGAGTTCCCGCTGAATCACCAGACCCGGAGGGTCATCGGAATTACACGGTCGGCGAAAGCGACCGGTTACGGGTTGAACAAGGTTAGCAGCCCCGGCAGGAGCTGTGTTTAACGTTGTGGGTTCGCGCGTATAGTCGCCATGTGACCTTACCCTCGAGAATCGTTATTTGAAACATCGTTTGAGCGACGCCCTACCGGGGCTAATGATATGTGGAAAACCGGTGGCTTGCGCCAACCAGCTAACTTCCGGCAGCCTTCGGCTTCGGACCCTGAAGTTTCTTCTTCCCTTCGATCTTTTCCCGGGCCATGGCCAGAGTCCGCCGCTCGCTCGAGGTTAAGCTTTCCATTCCTTCCCGGGAAATCTTATCGAGCACTGGATCTACTTTTTCGGCGATGAATTGTTCCGAACTCATCGTCTGATAGCGATCCACTTCGATCCGGCGTTGCTGGACGCGCCGCTGAACAATCGAAGGTCGTCCAAACCCAAGTAGATGCGCGTAAAGCCACCCAACGGCGCATGCTCCAAGGCTTACACTGTGAGTCACGACTCCTTGTCGAACGAAAACTAAACCAAGTAAACCAAGATAAAACACGCCGTAACCGAGATGTTTCGCCTTGATTCGCACTGGTAGGATCATGAAAATCAGGGCAGTCATTTCCAGTTCTGGAAGAATCGTTGCGTAAGCAATCAAGACCGCGACCACTCCCCCTGATCCGGCAAAAAGCACCGTATCAGATGGCATCAGAAACAGATGACTGAGCTCACCTCCGAGTGCCCCTCCAAGATAAAGGAGAAAGAACTGACGTTGACCGATAATCGATTCCACGTCGCGCCCGACGAGATACAGAACCAGCATGTTTACCGCGAGATACCACGGCCCGTTGTGCAGGAAAATTGCGGTGAAAAATTGCCAGGCATAGGCAGAACCCAGACCCGCGTCGCTTAACCCGAGAAACTCGCTAACGAACCCCGGCTGATAGGCGTCGAGCAAAAGTTGACCGCAAAAAGCTCCAATGTTTGCGCCGATTAACCCGAGCAAAACCACCCGGGACCGTGGCGTCCACGATCGTGTGAACGATGGGAGTTTCCGGCCAGACAGGCGCATGTAATTGAGGATACCGCACTCGAATTTTTTTGTCGATGAAAAGCGTTCTTCCTGAGGCGTTAAAAGGGTAAGTTTTTGTGTGTTGTAGGGGCGCTTCTGATGAAGCGCCTCAAGTGGAGTTCGTCACGGATAGTTAGAGGCGCTTCTGTGACAGCGCCTAGTGGGTTGATCTGAGGATCATCTTGGGCGGCCGATCTGTCGGTCACGCTTATATCCGGCGCCGCTCATGCGACAGAAGCGCCGCTTACAACCGCGCCAAAAGCGTGGCCCGTGAAAATGGCAAACGTGCCCGCGCGAGCGGCTCTCTTATTTTAGCAACGTGCCCGGAGGTCGAGCCGGACTCGCATTTTCACATTCCACCTTCAAATCCGCAATTAGCCCTTAGCCTTAGCTTCCCTAGGCGTCGGTGCCAACACGTGTAACCCGCCAGCTTGAATCCGAAATTCCACCGGACAATTCCCAATCAATTCTCCATCGATTTCTACCGGAACACTTTCATCGCTCGTTACCCGGACCCGGCGGGTTTGAAAATATTCCACTTCGGGGGAACTAATCTGTGGAGTGAAAATCACATTTTGCAGGTACCGAATAATCTCCATGTAGTTCAATCTCTTGAACACAACCACATCAAGCAATCCATCATCGATCACAGCTTGCTTGAAAAACGGAAAGCGCCCGCCATACAACCGGCCATTCCCGATCAGGACAAAGGAGCCCTCTTCCGTTTGCGCGTCGGCCGACTCGATTTTTAGTCGTGGCGGCGGCCGTGACGCAATTTGTGCTGCCGAAATCATATAACTAAGCGGACCGAAACTTCGTTTGAAGGCGTGACTGGTTTCTTTCACCGCTTGCGCATCGAGACCGACACCCGCTAACTGAACAAAATGCTTTCCATTGGCGCTCGGTAAATCCACCGGACGGACCTGGTTGTTCTGAATGATCTCCCAACACCGTTTCAAATCGTTTGCTGGCAAACCGAGCTCAGTTGCGAAGACGTTCATTGTTCCGAGCGGCAATAGCCCAAGTGCGACGTCTTTCCCGGCAATCCCATTCACGATCTCGTTGATCGTGCCGTCCCCCCCGGCTGCGACGATTTTCCCGTAACCTTCCGCCACGGCGTGCCGGGCCAGAACCTCTGCGTCCCCAGATTCCGACGTCGCATGCAGAATCGCCCCACGTGTAATTGACTCAACCTGGGAGAGTAACCGGCTGGCCCGGGTCCCACGCGCAGCCGGGTTCAAGATAACAACAGTGTCTTTCACGGAAATAGTCAGTCGGCTTTGCTCTTTTCTTCAAACTCAGAGAGCGTAACGTTCCGGCGTGAAAAAACTGGGCCGGGCGTTGCTCATCGCATTGGGCGCGATCCTGGGTGTGGCGATTCTCATTTTGCTAGGAGTGAATCTGTATGTGCAGTCGCAAGGCACACAAGCGCGGATTCAGCAGGAACTCAGCCAGCGTCTTGGGACCACCCTGAAGATACGCAGGATCAGCGTTACGCCATGGGCGGGATTAAAACTTAGCGGGATCACCATTCCGCAAAGTCAGCCCGGTGTTCCCGGTGATTTTCTTACTGCGAAAACATTCCGGCTTCGCGTCCAATTTAAATCCCTCTTCGCGCGACGCCTTGTCATAAAAGAAGTTTCGTTGATCAACCCCGATGTCCTCTGGGCCCAGAACGAAGATGGAAAATGGAGGATCCCGTCCACTCCGCCGATTGCTGCGGTAAATGATGCGACGATTTCCACCGCGAATCCTTCCAGTTCACCGGCCCAGGAAAAAACACCGCCGATGATGGAAACGGCGTCAGGAAGCGACTTGGACTCGTTACCTGATGCGAGTGGTCCGCCGCCGTTTACGCCCGAAGTGCAACGAGTCAACCTTAGTCACGGCCGATTCCGGTTCCTCGACGAAAAATTGAGAAATGTCGCTACTTTTGATGATGTCCGGTTCCGCTCTGAGTTTCGAACCGCTTCTGATCTGCGTGGCAAAATCAGCATCGCTAAGACCGGACTTCGCGATCGCTTTTTTCTCGAGCAGTTGGAGTCTCCCGTCAGCTATTCGCCGGATGAAATGGATTTTTCTCAAATCACGGCGCGCGCAGGCGGCGGCGAAATCAACGGGCGGTTTACCCTTTTGCCGCAGACAGAAAATTCTCCATTCACCCTCGAGGTCAAGTTTCGCGGAATCGAAGCCGATCGTTTACTCGCAGACGCGGGAGGCACTCGCGGAATGGTGACCGGTCGGTTGGAAGGTTACCTTGATGCCAGTGGCGCCACCGCTGATGAAAACGCGTTGGCTGGGACCGGCGAAATCATTCTTCATGACGGACAAGTCCAGCAATACAGTTTACTCGTTGCCCTTGGACAACTCCTGCAAATTGACGAACTCGAGAAGCTTCACTTCGATCAGGCCCAGGTAAAGTATCACGTCACAGCAGGTGTTGTTAATATTGATGATCTGATTTTTCGTTCCCCTAACATCCGGCTCTCAGCCACTGGAACCATTTCTTTCAATGGCAAACTCCAGCTCGAATCTCAGTTAGCTGTGAATGAGAAGTTGCGGGGGCAACTTTTCCGAACGATTCGCGAAAATTTTAAGCCTATCGATGATCCGGGTTACGCGGCTGTTAGTTTCCAGGTTAGCGGGACGGTTAACCGGCCCAAAACCAATCTAATGGATAAGTTGATCGGGCAGGACCTGAAAGATCTCGGGAGCGTGATCAACACCTTCATCAAATCCGGTAAACCGAAAAAGAAAAAGGCAGCCGAACAACCTGCGCCGACCGCTGAACCGTCCGTCTCGGCTGTGCCGACTGAAAGCGCGACACCGA
Organism: uncultured Verrucomicrobiae bacterium; assembly: GCA_963751725.1. Classification (GTDB taxonomy): domain Bacteria; phylum Verrucomicrobiota; class Verrucomicrobiia; order Chthoniobacterales; family UBA10450; genus AV80. The sequence continues at coordinate 4,668 of CAVVVQ010000027.1, read as the reverse complement.
TACCGACACCGTAGACATCCGGAAATTTTGACAGAATGACAGAATCAACAGAATGCAAGAGTGCGTCAGGATTTTCTGAATTCGGTTCGTTCTGTCAAAGATTCCCTTCCTGTGTTATTTGCGTCGCTGAGGAGGATTACCAAAACATTCTGTAAATTTTGTTAATTCTGTCGAAAAATGGATCGGGCCACGGATTAACACGGATGAAACACGGATTTTTTTCGAGGAGCAGATGCGACTCCAATATGTCCACGTTCGTGTTCATTGGCCTGCCGCGGGCTTGCTTCTTCGATCAACAATCAACCATCCACCATCAACCTTCCCCATGAGAGTGATTGCCGGGATGGCAGGCGGTATTCGGCTTGATGTCCCCAAAACTGATGTCCGCCCAACCATGGATCGTGTTAAAGCCGCGATCTTTTCCAGTTTAGGCGAAAAAGTTATCAACGCGCGAGTGCTCGATTTGTTTGCTGGAACTGGCGCGCTCGGAATAGAAGCGTTGAGCCGTGGTGCTGCGTCTGCGTTGTTCGTTGACAACGATGCCTCCGCCATCACCGTGGTCGAACGTAACCTGGTCAAAACGAAACTGCGAGGCGCAGTCCGTAAACAGGATGTCTTCGGTTTCTTGCAGTCCGCGGTAAACCGCGATCCGTTTGACATTATTTTCGCCGATCCGCCGTATGAAAAGACAAAAGGGGGCGAGGTATACACCAAGTTATTGTTAGGTAACGCCCGTCTGATCGAGATGTTGGAGCCGTCTGGGATCTTTGTCCTTGAGAAACGGCCTTCGGAAGAAATGCCGCCGGTTTCGTTGTGGGAAGTTGTTCGATCCAGAGCATACGGCGCCACCGAAGTTCTGTTCCTGCAACGGGCCGGACGTTCCGCCGAAGTGCAGGCCAGCTGAATGATCCGATTTCTCTACAACCTTCTTTACCCGATTGGCCTGCTCCTTTTTCTCCCGGGGCAGATTTCGAAATTGCTCCGACGCGGCAATTACCGGTACAAGTTCGGGCAACGGTTTGGAATTTATGATGACGACGTGCGGTCGCGTTTAGCGTCGCATCGTTGCACCTGGATCCATGCGGTCAGCGTCGGTGAAGTCGCGATTGCGTTGAAATTGATCGCGAAATTGCAGGAGATGGACCCCGATTTCTTTTGCGCGTTGACCACGACCACAACCACCGGCTTCGCCTTTGCCAGTCGCACCAGGAACGATCAGGTCGAGGTAATGTATAATCCGCTCGATTTCTGGCCGATTACCCGCCAAGCCTACGCAGTGATCCGGCCGGTCCGGGTAATCTTGGTTGAAGCTGAAGTCTGGCCCAACCTTGCCGCTCAAGCTCGAAACCGACATATCCCAATCGCGCTGGTCAACGCCCGGTTGTCTCCCCGCTCGGAGCGACGGTTTCACCGATTCCGATTTTTGGTGGCGCCCTTTTTTCGTTGTCTCGATCTGATTTGTGTTCAGGAACCGAAAGATGTTCAGCGCTGGGTTGCGCTTGGCGTGTCGCCGGAAAAAATTCGGCACGTTGGAAGCATCAAGTACGATCCAACCGAAGGCGTGTCGAACTCTGAGAGTCCGCGTCAGGTTCTGCGCGAATTCGGAATTGATTCGGAAGCGCCGATTTTGTTAGGGGGGAGCACGCATCCTGGTGAAGAGCTGATTCTCGCTCAGATATTTCAAAGTCTTCGGGCAACATTTCCGGCATTGAAATTGATTATCGCGCCGCGTCACGTTGAACGTGTTCCGCAGATTCGGCCTGAGCTGGAAAAGCTCGGGTTGAACGTGGCCTTACGCAGTCGAAGAAAGATCGACGGTGATTCGTCGTTTGATTGTCTCTTGTTAGATACTACCGGTGAACTTCAGAACTGGTACGGAGTCGCAACGGTTGTGTTCGTTGGGAAAAGTCTGACTGCACGAGGAGGACAAAATCCCGTTGAACCGATCATGGCCGGTAAACCGGTCGTGTTCGGTCCGCATATGGAAAACTTCGCGGGACTGGCGGAAGATCTGATCGCGCATCAGGCTGCGGTTCAGGTCGCGGACGTTGCGGGCTTGGAAACGGAAATTAAGCGGCTTCTCTCCGATCCCGCTGCCGGCGCGCGTTTGGTCGCGAACGCGCAGGCTGCGCTCGCCGCGCATGCCGGCGCAACCACTCGAACTGCGTCCTTAGTGATGGCCCTGCAACCGTAAATTCGTTGTAGCCACGGGCCAGAGGGCCGTCGGGTATCGCGTGCAGGAAGAAGTCACGGATTAACACGGATCAAACACGGACAAAGGTATCAAGCCGCCGAGCGGGAGTGCAAAATCCGTGTTAATCCATGTGCCTTCCGTGGCAAGAAATAAGCCTTGGGCGACGGGCGCCTTGGCAAAAGACCCAGCAAATAACTTGCATCAGGGGTGCCCGCTTCTGATATTGGGCGTTCCTTCCTGACCCTATCGTCCAGTGGCCTAGGACACCGCCCTTTCACGGCGGTAACACGGGTTCGAATCCCGTTAGGGTCGCAGCTCCTCCGGAGCCTTCTTTAATCCTGCACTTTCACTTACACTTGCTCTCGTCCGGATTGGATCATCCGCAGATTTCGCAGATTAACGCAGATTGTTAAAGAAAGCGTCGTTGCACCATCCAGCCATCGGACCGAACACCAAGTCCTACGCCGTGAAGATCGGCGAGACTGAATCAGACACCGGCAGAGATCAAACATTTTTCGGACAAATTCGGACACAAGAACTGCGTAATTCTGCGCGATTCTGCAAAATGGTGATTCTCGCTGATTGCAGATAACCCGCTAGACAGCGTATCGTTGTACCGAAATCGCGCAAAGTCGCGAAGTGGGTAACACGGTTTCGAATCCCGCCCGCCGCGCCATAGTCTCGCATCCGCCGGGGACGGAGGTGGGTTAGGGTCGCTTACCTTTGATCCTGCACTTTCATTTGTCCGCCGTCGGGCGGACTCGCCGTGGCGAGCTCTCCCTTCGTGGCGCAGATGGACGAAATCGACGTCGCCATATGGGGGATCATCTTCACTGGATGTATCTCGTGGAGCCTAAGACCAAAGGAAGACAAGCGTTAAAAACAGGGTTCACAAAGACCTAACCCCTGCGATGCAGGCGAACGGCTAACTGCTGCGTGATTACGTTTTCCTATGATTAAAACACTTCACTTCGATTTGCGCTCGCTCTCGGTAGCCGTCGCTGATCTTATTCGCGTTAGTCCACTTCTGCATCTCCCGTGAAGACGAAGGCCAGTCTTAGTTCCACGACACGCGGCGAAGCTACTTCGGAAGCTAGGTCGCGCTTCGAGCAGCTGCGTCTTGGGAGCGCAAAGCAAATCAGAACCGGTTTGGAAAAACTCCACAACGCTGCACAGGAGACCCTGACGCTGCTCTGCGGTTCGGCTGTAGCCACGGGCTTGTGGCCCGTTTGCATTTGAAGAATGGAGATCCGGGTCAGAACTTTCCATCGACACTCGGGCGTTCAAGTTAACATCGGTCTGAGCCGGGCATAACAGGTGCTCTCCGAATAGTATTTTAGCAATGTTTCAGAACGTTCGACAGCGCGAGTATTGGGTCTGTATTGAGAATATCGACCAGTTTCTCCGTGTAATTGAAAAATCGAAATCGTTGAGAGCAAGGTCGACTCCGAGCCCCGGCGTTGCCTGATGACCATGACTTCACGACCGGCAATTGCCATGCCGCAGCTAGAGCCAGAGAACTGCTGGAGACCTGATGCGCGTCCGTTAACGGAAATGAAGATTCTGATCGTTGATGACGACCCGGCCAACGTCGAGCTGTTGCAAGCGATCCTCGCCGACGCAGGATTCAGGTGCACGAAGTCGGTCACGGATTCGCGGTGCACGATGGACGTGAGCAAAGACTTTCAGCCGGATTTGGTTCTACTAGATTTGATCATGCCGCACGTCGACGGATTTACCGTGATTGACTCATTGCGCGGCGCCGACGGCGATTTGGTGTTGCCCATTATCGTGCTGACCGGGGATTGCGATCCAAAGACAAAGCTGCTTGTCCTCCAGGCTGGTGTCACCGATTTCCTGACCAAACCGTTCGACCTGGCGGAAGTGCTGGCACGCGTCACGAATTCACTCAAGAGCCGCCGCCGATATCAGCTGGTGGAAGATCATCGCGCCGCGTTGGAATCGGCGCGCGCAAACGCCTTGAAGCTGCGAGGTGAGTTGTGGGAATTGCAGAGTACCCGCACCAGCCAAGTCGTCTTGTAACGCCGCGCCTTGTTAGGGATGGTGGACGGGGCGTCAGATCGCGTCTCCCGTGCAATACAGCATCAGCGGTTACAAATCGTACCCGACACCCGAGAGTCTTCTAGCGCTGGCCGAGCGTCTATGGGAGAGTCTACGCACATTCTGCATCGAGCACAGAGATTACCATGTCGGAAAAGACACAGCGATCGCGTAAAGGTCTAACCCTGCGATAAGCGAACTTTTCGGACAAATTCGGACAAGAGAACTGCGTAATTCTGCGCGTTGCTGCAAAATGGTGATTTTCTCTCGTTGCAGTTAACCCGCCTTCGCCAGGGCTGCGGCGCGGCAGGCGCGCTGAACAACGCAGCATTGCGTAGGATTCGCGTAGAATCGCGAAGCGGGTAACACGGTTTCGAATCCCGCCTGCCACGCCGTAGGTCGCTGCGGCGACC